>NZ_FMWG01000029.1 GCF_900102795.1 Epibacterium ulvae
TTTTTGTAATTCTGTCATTTTTCTTATGATTAGGGGTTGCGAGTCGGTGTTAGTAGGTCTAGAAGGCCTCTCACCGGCGGCGCTGAGGCGCACAACGGGGCGGCGGAGACGCTGCTAGGGACGCTCCGGAGAGACGGGGATTGACGGATCGGAGAGACGATTTGACGCTTAGGAAAGACTGGGGCATTTGGAGAGATTTGGTGGCTGTGTGCGCTGAGAGATTGGCGTTACGGTCCTGTTTTTGACCTCTGGGTGTTTGCTCTTTGACATTGATAGATAACTGAAGAGATATGTGGGCGGTTTGGTTCATTCGATGGATCAACGTCTGTATATCGCGCTGGTAGGAATTTTGGTTCCGATGATCCAGTGTCAGCTTCACTGTTTGAGTGGTACTTTGTTTCTTTGGAGACGATGTGCATCAAACAGATGACTTTGATGATCCTTAGCCGGATCATCAAGATGTGCAGAGGTTCGACGTCAAGGATAAGCAAGCAATTGCTTTTCAACTTGAGAGTTTGATCCTGGCTCAGAACGAACGCTGGCGGCAGGCCTAACACATGCAAGTCGAGCGCGCCCTTCGGGGTGAGCGGCGGACGGGTTAGTAACGCGTGGGAATATACCCTTTGGTAAGGAATAGCCTCTGGAAACGGAGAGTAATACCTTATGTGCCCTTCGGGGGAAAGATTTATCGCCAAAGGATTAGCCCGCGTTAGATTAGATAGTTGGTGGGGTAATGGCCTACCAAGTCTACGATCTATAGCTGGTTTTAGAGGATGATCAGCAACACTGGGACTGAGACACGGCCCAGACTCCTACGGGAGGCAGCAGTGGGGAATCTTGGACAATGGGGGCAACCCTGATCCAGCCATGCCGCGTGAGCGATGAAGGCCTTAGGGTCGTAAAACTCTTTCGCCAGAGATGATAATGACAGTATCTGGTAAAGAAACCCCGGCTAACTCCGTGCCAGCAGCCGCGGTAATACGGAGGGGGTTAGCGTTGTTCGGAATTACTGGGCGTAAAGC
This sequence comes from Epibacterium ulvae, assembly GCF_900102795.1. Classification (GTDB taxonomy): domain Bacteria; phylum Pseudomonadota; class Alphaproteobacteria; order Rhodobacterales; family Rhodobacteraceae; genus Epibacterium; species Epibacterium ulvae. Next base: position 1,023 of record NZ_FMWG01000029.1, read on the forward strand.
GCACGTAGGCGGATTGGAAAGTTAGAGGTGAAATCCCGGGGCTCAACCCCGGAACTGCCTTTAAAACTCCCAGTCTAGAGTTCGAGAGAGGTGAGTGGAATTCCGAGTGTAGAGGTGAAATTCGTAGATATTCGGAGGAACACCAGTGGCGAAGGCGGCTCACTGGCTCGATACTGACGCTGAGGTGCGAAAGTGTGGGGAGCAAACAGGATTAGATACCCTGGTAGTCCACACCGTAAACGATGAATGCCAGTCGTCGGGTAGCATGCTATTCGGTGACACACCTAACGGATTAAGCATTCCGCCTGGGGAGTACGGTCGCAAGATTAAAACTCAAAGGAATTGACGGGGGCCCGCACAAGCGGTGGAGCATGTGGTTTAATTCGAAGCAACGCGCAGAACCTTACCAACCCTTGACATCCTAGGACAACTCCAGAGATGGAGCCTTCCTTCGGGACCTAGTGACAGGTGCTGCATGGCTGTCGTCAGCTCGTGTCGTGAGATGTTCGGTTAAGTCCGGCAACGAGCGCAACCCACATCTTTAGTTGCCAGCAGTTCGGCTGGGCACTCTAGAGAAACTGCCCGTGATAAGCGGGAGGAAGGTGTGGATGACGTCAAGTCCTCATGGCCCTTACGGGTTGGGCTACACACGTGCTACAATGGCATCTACAGTGGGTTAATCCCCAAAAGATGTCTCAGTTCGGATTGTTCTCTGCAACTCGAGAGCATGAAGTCGGAATCGCTAGTAATCGCGTAACAGCATGACGCGGTGAATACGTTCCCGGGCCTTGTACACACCGCCCGTCACACCATGGGAGTTGGGTCTACCCGACGGCCGTGCGCCAACCTTTCGAGGGGGCAGCGGACCACGGTAGGCTCAGCGACTGGGGTGAAGTCGTAACAAGGTAGCCGTAGGGGAACCTGCGGCTGGATCACCTCCTTTCTAAGGATGTTTCTAGTCAGATAAGCTTGCTTATCTCGTGAAACACTTAGCAACGATCAGCAAACAAAGCTGGTCAACATTCGGGCATCATAGATGACCCGCGAGCCAGACTGCCCTCATATCTCTTCAGACATACGAACTTGCCAGCGGGCAGGTTCAGCAAGGGGCCTTAGCTCAGCTGGGAGAGCGCCTGATTTGCATTCAGGAGGTCAGGAGTTCGATCCTCCTAGGCTCCACCAAGCATTCCAAGGCCCTTGTACTTAAAGATTAAGTACTTAATCACCACGGGCTGGCCCTTCTCGGTGACTTTGCTTTGCAAAGTAACCTGCCAGGGCGACGTCGATTTTGCTTTGCAAAATCAACTGGGTCGGTAGCTCAGGTGGTTAGAGCGCACGCCTGATAAGCGTGAGGTCGGAGGTTCAAGTCCTCCTCGACCCACCATCCTTCGAAAGAACATATCTTCAAGCAGTGACATCACTGTTTGAACATCTGTTCTCAGATGAAATTGACATCGTTTAGAGAGAATACAATCAACAACACTGTTGGTCCCCCAAGTGCGGGTGTGACCTCATGTGGGTGCTGAAAAAGATCTTCGGACCTTTTGATGCAAGCGTTGGATCGGTCATGTTTCCTCAGACCCCCAGCGTATGCCGACATGAAAAGACAGAGTTGTCCAAGTCAAGTACACTAACCCGCATGATTTAACCGTCATGCAAATGTTCGCTTCACCGACATGAAGCGAGCGGGAAAGTATGCTTTTGTACCAGAAAGACAAGTCACAGTTTCTTACCAGCTTCTGTGATCGAAAGTGGCCCTCAAGTAGCGCTTTGCGCGGTAGGGCAGACATAAGTCAACACTCTCTCTTTCTGGAACAAATCAAGCGCGAGAAGGGCGTTTGGTGGATGCCTTGGCAGTAAGAGGCGATGAAGGACGTGATACTCTGCGATAAGTCATGGGGAGCTGAGAATAAGCTTTGATCCATGAATTTCCGAATGGGGGAACCCACCTGAAAGATTGATATAATTGCCCTTTGGGCAGCCTATATCCTTCTTAACCAGGTACTTAAGGACT
>NZ_FMWG01000028.1 GCF_900102795.1 Epibacterium ulvae
GAGTTGCGCCGTATCGGTGTGAACCTGAACCAGATTGCCAAAGCCTTGAACGCCAGACAGCAGGCATTGCCTGCGTCTTTGGTATCGACTTGTGACAAGCTGGATGTGTTGCTTGAAAGGTGGTTGCTCGATGATCCTTCGCACCACAACAGGCCGCAGCTTTAAGGGCGTTGGTGCCTATGTCTTGCATGACAAGGGTGCACAATCGGCCGACCGCGTGGCTTTCGTCGAAACAGTGAACCTGGCTTCGACTAGGGCAAAAGTTGCGCTGGCCGAAATGGTGCATACGGCCACCCATCAAAAGGAATTGAAACGCAGGGCAGGGCTTCGTGCCACGGCTACAAGCAAGCCTGTCTATCACTATTCCCTGTCATGGGAGGTGAACGAAAAACCCACCCATGCGGAACAGATGGAAGCGGTACAGGAATCCATTAAAGCCCTTGGGCTTGATGATCGTCAGGCTTTGATTGTTGGCCACACTGATACGAAGAATCCGCATGTGCATGTGGTGGTCAATCTGGTGTGCCCAGAGACAGGTCAGACAGCCAAGATGGGCAATGACCGCCTGAAGCTGTCCAACTGGGCGGAAGACTACAGGCGCAAGCGTGGGCAGGAACACCTATGCCCACAGCGTAAACAGAACAATGATCGCAGGAAGCAGGGTGAATTTGTCAAATCCGACAATATGAGCCGTGCAGAATATAACGCATGGAAGAAGGCCGAAGGCGCGAAAATCTGGGATGAGTACCGCGCCGATCGGGACAGTGCCTTTGCATCGCGGAAAGGGCAATATGACGCGCTATGGCAACAGAAAACAGAACGGCTGTCTGTCCGAAAAGCGGAGGTCAAACAGCTTTACAAGCCCATCTGGCGTGATGTTTTTAAACGCCAACGACATGAGCTGAAGGACTTTGATGCTGGGCTGCACAAACGGATTAAATTTGCTCTGTCACAGCCGAAAAAAAAGGTGGTTGGATTGCTTCAGGCCGTCATTGCCAAAGGGGATTTGCGCCGCGATTACGTGCGTAGTCAGGAAGCGGAACGGGCGAAAATCGCCCATGAGCAAAAAGCCCGTATTGCCGATGCCAGCCGAGAGGTGACGAAGGCATGGAAGTATGACCGCGACCAACTCAAAGCCATGCACAAGGCCGAGGATACCGAACGGTTGACGGCCACACGGGAAAAGACAGAGGCCTTGAAACAAAGCGGTGCCAACGAAGTGCAGAGTGATTTTGAGTGCAACAAAGATAGGCGGAAGACAGATAACAAGGCCAAACGCGGCACGTTGGATTCCTTCTTTGGTGACAACAAAGAAGCTATCGACAAGGCGCGAGAGGGGCAGTCAGAGCGCAAGCAACGCAACCGTACAAGAAAGCGTAACCGCCCTCGCGGTGGAGGGCGGAAAATGGGGCGCTGAATAGTACCCATCAATGCAGTTTGTTGCGGTCGATTTCTGTTGAGTAGGAAATCCGCAGAGTCGGGTCTTCCAGCTCGATAGTGTAGAACTTGTGCGGATCAACGCCCGGTCGATGTGCATTCTGTAGGAGAAAGGCCAAACTCTCATCCTTTGACTCGGCCTTTTCCAGAAGTTCAGGGGTGACGCTGAAAACCTGCGTCACCGTTTTGGGGGTATCATCGCCCATTGTGCGTTCTTACCCGATCACACGCTTGCGGGTCTTGGCCGCTTTGCGCTGTTTGGCCTCCATTGCCTTGCGTTGTTTGCGGTTCAGCGTCTGTTGCGGCTTTTGTGCCGCCATTGGTGCGTGTGTCACATCAAACGGTTCGTTGCGAGGCATGGCCGATAACGCAGTACCTTTCAGGGGTTGCACAGGGCCACGATCCAGCACCACCGGCGCAGGTAAGCGCGGCCCTTGGCTTTCCCATTCCGCCGCTTTGTAGATATCCTCAAGTGTGGTGTCGGAACATGCCAGCACGAAATCTTCAGGCTTGGGTAGCGTGTCGCCAAATTCCCAATGGAACGGCATCGGTTCGCTGTCACCGACACGGATCAGCTCGTCGTCGCCGACAACGCCGCCGCCAGCCTTGATAAGATCGGCCACATCCCAAGCTTTGCGCTCTTTGCCTTCGCCCACAAGGAAGCGGGTGCCGAGGCGAATGCGGCCTTGGTCCTTGGCATCGACGCTGCCATCTGGACGGCGTGTGCCTGCGATTGTTTTAACAAAGCCGTCGCGCAGATCCCCGACAGGGACGTTGGTCGCAGCGCGGATCAGGGTGCCGTCCTGATGTTGAATTACGCCATCGTCGCGCAGAACGTCGATCAGGGTTTCAAATTTGTGGGATTTGTTGCTGTCTGGGCGGTAGTAGACGTGGCCCGGAGTCACACGGGTGCCGAAGAAGTCTAACAAGATTTTGGCGTCATTCTGAAATGTGCGGGTCACTGGCCCCGGAACGAGGTTGTCGTTGTCATCAAAGGACACCACCAGATCGCCAACTTCGATTAGTTCGATTGGCTTTTTCCAGACTTTGGCGCGCACCGTGTCCTGATCATAGATACCGTCCGGGCCGGGTTCTAGGTCAGGATCGAGTGGCCACATGTCGATAGGAACTTCACCGCTGAAGCACTCTTGGATTTCGGAATAGAAATCAGAGACAGTTGTTCCTCCCGCTGGAGCGTCATCAGAAGCATAAAATTGACGTGCCCAAACATCCCCAGAAAACGCGCCAGTTTGTAATGATCCATAATCTGCTAGGATTCCTCTGGCGGTGTCATTTGTGATGATATTTCCTTCACCATCAACAACGTATGTGTTTACTATAAGTGCGTCTCCCGCCTTAGTTATGCTCTGGCGGAGGCTATACCCTGATCCTTCAATTTCTGTCGTGAAATTTACAGTTCGATTGTCTGGATGTCCGGATCCCGGAAGATTATTTAGAGCATCTAAGACCTGCGTTGAATCTGAAAAATCAGGGATTTGAGTAACTTCACCAAAATAGTAAATGTACTCTCCATCAACAGAAACAGAGTATGTATACCCACCTGCTACATTTACGGATAGGCTAGTATTCGCACCGTAGAAATGCAGAGCAGAGCCGTCTTCAGCAATT
>NZ_FMWG01000026.1 GCF_900102795.1 Epibacterium ulvae
GATGCGGCCGGTTTGGCATCTTTAACATCAACAACATGATATATTATGCTATTATTGGTTGCGGGAGTAGGATTTGAACCTACGACCTTCAGGTTATGAGCCTGACGAGCTACCTGGCTGCTCCATCCCGCGACGCTTTTTTGGGCTTTTGCCCTTATGGGCTTATTTAAGCCATGAGATCATGTTCCGGTGTCGCACGGTTTTGATCTTTTTCACCGCGACAGATTTGTCTGTTTTGGTGTTTTCCCCTTTTTTGAGCCGGGGCTTTTGAGGGGTATTTTTTTTGTTATCGTCTTGAGAGTTTTGTGGATTTTACTAGGTTTGGCGGTGACCTACTCTCCCAGGGCTTAAGCCCAAGTACCATCGGCGCGACAGTGCTTAACTTCCGGGTTCGGGATGGGACCGGGTGTTTCACTTGTGCTGTGGCCACCAAACCAAGAAAAATCCACGTCCGACGTCTTTGCGAAGCAAAGCGTTGAGTGGTCGGCAGCGTATTTGCGAAGCAAATGCGCGAGAGACCACCCAGATATTATGTCACGGAGCATTTGGCCCATGCGTAACATCTTTCGTCGGATGTACAATCAACTCGGTTGAATTTGGTTTCACAAATTCGACCTTATTCCAAGTCTTGTTTTGTTGGGGTTGTATGCTTTTGATTTGAAGTAACACTATCTGTTACTGGAACAAATCAAGCCTATCGGGCGATTAGTACCGGTCAACTGAACGCATTGCTGCGCTTACATCTCCGGCCTATTGACGAGGTGGTCTACCTCGGCCCTCAGGGATACCTTGTTTTGAGGGGGGCTTCCCGCTTAGATGCCTTCAGCGGTTATCCTTTCCGTTCATAGCTACCCAGCACTACCGTTGGCACGATAACTGGTCCACCAGTGGAACGTTCACCCCGGTCCTCTCGTACTAGGGGCAACTCCTCTCAAGTATCCTACACCCACGGCAGATAGGGACCGAACTGTCTCACGACGTTCTAAACCCAGCTCACGTACCTCTTTAAACGGCGAACAGCCGTACCCTTGGGACCTGCTCCAGCCCCAGGATGAGATGAGCCGACATCGAGGTGCCAAACACTGCCGTCGATATGGACTCTTGGGCAGTATCAGCCTGTTATCCCCGGCGTACCTTTTATCCGTTGAGCGATGGCCCTTCCACTCGGGACCACCGGATCACTATGGCCGACTTTCGTCTCTGCTCGACTTGTCAGTCTCGCAGTCAGGCAGGCTTTTGCCATTGCACTCAACGAGCGATTTCCGACCGCTCTGAGCCCACCTTCGCGCGCCTCCGTTACTCTTTAGGAGGCGACCGCCCCAGTCAAACTACCCGCCACGCAGGGTCCCGGATCCAGATAATGGACCGCGGTTAGGTATCAAGAGTGCGAAGGGTGGTATCTCAAAGGAGGCTCCACCGGGACTAGCGTTCCGGTTTCGATGCCTACCACCTATTCTGCACATCACAATCCTGATACCAGTGCGAAGCTGTAGTAAAGGTGCACGGGGTCTTTCCGTCTAACCGCGGGAAGCCTGCATCTTGACAGGCAATTCAATTTCGCTGAGTCGATGTTGGAGACAGCGGGGAAGTCGTTACGCCATTCGTGCAGGTCGGAACTTACCCGACAAGGAATTTCGCTACCTTAGGACCGTTATAGTTACGGCCGCCGTTTACCTGGGCTTCAATTCAAGGCTCTCACCTCTCCTTTTAACCTTCAGGCACCGGGCAGGCGTCAGACCCTATACGTCGTCTTGCGACTTCGCAGAGCCCTGTGTTTTTAATAAACAGTCGCCACCCCCTGGTTTGTGCCCCCAGCTCCAAGTTGCCTTGGAACCGGGCCTCCTTCTCGCGAACTTACGGAGGTATTTTGCCGAGTTCCTTCAACATCGTTCTCTCAAGCGCCTTGGTATTCTCTACCAGTCCACCTGTGTCGGTTTAGGGTACGATCTTATGATGGAGCTATTTCCAGGGACTGCTGAGCTGCCCATTCAATCCGATAAGGATGAACAACCTTTGCAATCCGTCACTACCATCTGGCCCAGGAATATTAACCTGGTTCCCATCGACTACGCCTTTCGGCCTCGCCTTAGGGGTCGGCTTACCCTGCTCAGATTAGCTTTAAGCAGGAACCCTTGGACTTTCGGCGAGAGTGTCTCTCACACTCTTTGTCGCTACTCATGTCATCATTCTCACTAGTGATCTCTCCACGGGATCGCTCACGCGCCCGCTTCATCGAAAGTTCCTTGCGTCTAAGACCTTCCGGAGAAGGTTAAAGACGCATGGAACTATGTCACACTACGCTCTGCTACCATGCACTATGTGCATCCTCGGCTTCGGCTCATGGCTTGAGCCCCGTTACATCTTCGCCGCAGGACGTCTTAATTAGACCAGTGAGCTGTTACGCTATCTTTAAAGGATGGCTGCTTCTAAGCCAACCTCCTGGTTGTTTTGGACATCCCACCTGCTTTCCCACTTAGCCATGAATTAGGGGCCTTAGCCGGAGGTCAGGGTTGTTTCCCTCTCCACTACGGACGTTAGCATCCGCAGTGTGTCTGCCATCTAGTACTCCCGGGTATTCGGAGTTTGGTTAGGATCAGTAAGCCTGTGGGGCCCCATTACCCATCCAGTGCTCTACCCCCCGGGGTATTCGGATGACGCTCTACCTAAATAGATTTCGCAGAGAACCAGCTATCTCCGAGTTTGATTGGCCTTTCACCCCTAGGCACAACTCATCCCGACCTTTTTCAACAGGTGTGGGTTCGGCCCTCCAGTGCGTGTTACCGCACCTTCAGCCTGGTCATGCCTAGATCACTCGGTTTCGGGTCTGATCCCACAAACTCATTCGCCCTATTAAGACTCGCTTTCGCTACGCCTACACCTAACGGCTTAAGCTTGCATGTGAGACCAAGTCGATGACCCATTATACAAAAGGTACGCTGTCAGATCGTAAAGATCCTCCAACTGATTGTAGGCGTTCGGTTTCAGGTACTGTTTCACTCCCCTCGTCGGGGTGCTTTTCACCTTTCCCTCACGGTACTGGTTCGCTATCGGTCAGTAAGGAGTACTTAGCCTTCGAAGGTGGTCCTCCGATCTTCAGACAGAATTTCACGTGTTCCGCCCTACTTAATACGTCCATCAGAGCTTCATATACGGGGCTATCACCCACTATGGCTGTGCTTCCCAACACATTCTATTCACTCATCAGGCTCGGCTGGTCCCCGTTCGCTCGCCGCTACTAGGGGAGTATCAATTGATTTCCTTTCCTCCGGGTACTTAGATGTTTCAGTTCCCCGGGTTTGCTCTTAAAGACCTATGTATT
>NZ_FMWG01000025.1 GCF_900102795.1 Epibacterium ulvae
GCGCGGCATTTGATGAACCCGCGCGACAATGATCATGTGACCCTGCATCGTGTCGAGGGCTTTTTGAGCCATGATCTGGCCAGCGCTTTTGCGGAAGTTGAGATGATTGCCTCGGGCACCCGCTGCCGGAAATATCTGTTTTCCATGTCTTTCAATCCGCCCCTTGAGGCAAATGTGCCGATTGAGGTCTTTGAACAGGCCATTTCTGATGCTGAGGCACGGCTTGGGCTTTCTGGACAGCCCCGCGCGATTGTATTTCATGAGAAAAACGGGCGTCGCCACGCCCATTGTGTATGGTCGCGCATTGACCCCAAGAGCATGACCGCAATTCAGCTGCCCCATTTCAAACGCAAGCTGATGGGGCTGTCGCGCGAGATCTATCAGGATCAGGGCTGGGACATGCCCGATGGGTTCAAGCGGTTTGAGGATCGCGATCCGCTGAACTATTCCCGCCAAGAGGCAGGACAGGCGAAACGCGCGGACCGTGATCCCAAAGCGTTGAAAGCGAAGTTTCAATCCTGTTGGGCGCAATCAGATGATCTGAACAGCTTTGCAGCTGCCCTGCAGGAGGAAGGTTTTCTGCTGGCGCGTGGCTCGCGGCGTGGTTTTGTGGCCGTGGATGGCGATGGTAAGATCTGGTCGCTGTCGCGTTGGTGTGGCGTGCGCCCAAAGGATCTGCGCCAACGTCTGGGCTCAGAAGACCGGCTGCCCTCGGTTGAGGATGTTCTTTCGCAGGCCAAAGACCTGCCAGCGCCAAAGAAACAAAAATCATCTCCTCTGTTTCAAAAGCAGCGGGATGAGCTGGTGATCCGGCAACGGCAGGAACGTGAGGCACTGATTGAACGACAGATCCAGCGGCAGCGTGACCGTTTGTTGGCCCAACGACAGAGTGCTGGCCGAGGATTGCGCGCCCTGTTTGATCGCATGACCGGGCAGGATGTGGTCAAAAGAGACAAGGTCCTGTCTGAGGCGAAGGCCGCCAAGGCTACGGATCGCGCAGAGCAACAGGCCTTAATCACACGCCATCTGGCGGAACGCCGCGCGTTAGATCAGCATGCACACGAGCGATCCCTGCAGCCAATCTTTGGCCGCAGCACAGATCCCGAACAACGTCTCCAAATCCGTCCCGAAGCGCTGCCGTATACAGCCAAACAGTTGCGCAAAGATCCTGCGCTGGTGCTGGATCATATCTCGCAGAAAAAGGCTGACTTCACCCGCACCGATGTGCTGCGGGCATTGGCGCAGGTCTTGCCGGACCCCATGGAGCTGCAGGCAGCAACACGCACGGCCATGGCCTCAGGTGAATTGGTGCCTCTGCAAAGCACCAGTACATTGCAGCCGCGTTTCACCACCAAAGACTATCAAAAGGCAGAAGCACAACTGAATACCTCAGCCACCAAACTGAAAGAACAAGGCGGCTTTCAGGTTCAAGACCAGCACATCACCCGTGCCATGGCAGATCAGGACAGACGCATGATGCAGGATTTTGGCGGCAAACTGAGCCAGGAACAACGCGGTGCCCTGCACCATGTACTGGGCGACAATCACATGGCCTCCGTTGTCGGGCTCGCGGGTGCGGGCAAAAGCACCCTGCTGGACACCGCGCGTATGGCTTGGGAACAGCAAGGCCTGCGTGTTCACGGGGCCGCACTGGCCGGAAAGGCCGCCGAAGGTCTGGAAGGTGCATCCGGTATTCCCAGCCGCACGCTGGCCTCACTGGAACTCTCCTGGAAGAACGGCCACAGCCCGATTTCCAAAGGCGATGTGCTGGTGGTGGATGAAGCCGGTATGATCGGCACCCGTCAACTGGCGCGGATTACAAAACAGATAAATGAGATTGGGGCCAAGCTGGTCTTGGTTGGCGACCCTGAGCAACTGCAACCGATTGAGGCAGGCACGCCCTTCCGAGATCTGGTTAAGCAATACGGTGCGGCACGCCTGACGGAAATCCACCGACAAAAAGCGGACTGGCACAAACAGGCCTCCAAAGATCTGGCCGAGGGGCGCAGCCACCAAGCCCTGACGCGCTATGCTGAGAAACAAGCTGTCACGACGAACACCTCCAAGGAAGAGGCGATTGATCACCTCGCAGCGTCTTACGTCATGGATGTGGCGGCACACGGGGCACGGAAATCACGGCTTGCCTTGGCGCATAAACGCAAGGACGTGCACGCGCTGAACCAAGCCATACGCGCCCAACTGCGCTAAGGGCAACCGCCAGACATTGAACATCTCTACCACACGGAAACCGGCCCACGCGCCTTTGCCGCCGGGGGTCGGCTGGCCTTTAGCAAGAACGACAAGGATCTGGGCGTCAAAAACGGTATGCTGGGCACGGTGACAGAGGTCAGTCAAGGCGAGTTAAAGGTCACCCTTGATGATGATCCAAAGCGTGATCTGCGTATAAATACCCAAAAGTATCAGCATTTTGACCATGGCTACGCGGTCACGATCCATAAATCACAAGGCGCAACCGTGGATAAGGCCTATGTGCTCGCCTCGCGCAGCATGGACCATCACCTGGCCTATGTCGCCATGACCCGGCACAAATCAGACCTACAGCTATATCTGGATCAAAGCGATCTGCCAAAATGGGCGCAGGACAGAGATCACCGACAGCGCACGCAAGAGCAATACCACCACAGACCCCGCGCTGGCCCCAGCATGGGCTGACCGATCAATATGGACGGTCGCTCCAGTTCTCGCGATGGTGACGGATGCGCAAGATCCGCACGCCGCACTCGTCCGTCAGATAGACAATCACATGGGATTCAACGTGATGGATGCGTACCGGCGGTGAGATCTCAAACCGAAGCCGCGCCAGTTCAGGTGTGTCGGCGATAATGGATATGGATTCTTTCTCCTCATGAGGTAACCTCAACAAGTATCGCATCGGCACATTCGGTTGCTGCCAGGGAGGGAAGCATACACCCCATCAATAAAATCAATATTATCGATAGACATAATTTACTAAAATCTCTAATCTAAAGAAAATAAGATCCTTGCCTGAGTTATATTCTCTAGTGGCAAAATTTAGCATTGAGCACTGAGGCTATTTGCATGTCAAAGTTAAGAGACGTAATGCTTATTGCAGTTTTAGTTGCAATTTTTTCCTACCCAATTCTACCCGAAGGATCTGAATTTAGGCAGTTCGAGATATCTTTGGAAAGTCCATTGCGCGATGGGAAACTGGAGGTTGATGTTGCGATCAGCAAGACAGGAATATCTATTGATAAGAGGTTTAATAGGAAATGTTATAGCTCAAATCAGGCTGCCAGGGTGAAAATAAAAATCCCACACAATTATATCTCTGGGGTTTCCTTGATCAATTCTCCAGTTCATGGTGCAGCAATAGGAATAAACTTAGTAACTGGAATCGCAAAATCTACAAGAGACAGTTTTAGCCATGGGGTTAATTGTGGTGGAGGTGCTTATTACATAAGCTCATATGGTTCCATAATATTGGATCCAGGTCAATACGAGCCCAGTTATCTACTTGAACTAATAGAGAACCACTTAGAGTAATTACCTCTTAATCCATCAAAGGGGATGGGTATCTAAAATAACGCCAAATTCTAAATCGACCTTATTTATAAGGTTGTCTTTTTCCTTCCCATATTGACCAGATTTCGAATTATAGGCGTTTTAAAACGGAGTATTTGGGATTATGGATAGAGATATATTTGCAGGCATTTCTTTCAGTGATTTGAGCAATATGACAGACGCTGAGCTAGAAGCGGTATCTGCTTTTGCATAGGGCGTGGTGAAATTTGAGCGGGATGTGGAAATTGCCGAAACCCTTGGAGAGCTAGGTTTCACGGTCGCTGCGGTGATAGCAACAGCTGGTGCCTCTGCTCCGGCACAAGCTATGGTAAACGGTGCCGGAGCGTTATATAGTGGTGTCGTTAACATCGACGATGAAATTAGGAAAAAAGCTACGCAGCACGTTCAAGCCGTGGGCAATGAAGCCGATTGGACATTAGACTATAGGCAAGGACAGTTTCCTTTCACCGGTCCAGACTCAGGCATAGCATCTAGTTATGATGGCAACCCAAGGAACGACGGAACTAACCCAGAAATATCACTGGAAGATGTACGTGGAGCCAATATCGAGAACAGCTCCTCAAGTTCAGACACCGACTCTGTTAGCAGTAACGAAGGTCGTGGCGGGGATGATGACCGAGATGAACCACCTTCCACCGGTGGTAGTCCGGATATACCGACTTCACCAGATGAGGGACCAGACGAGGCCCCGTCTTTAGATGACGTGGCAGGTGGTAACACCACTCCATCCCCTGGAGGTGGCGGCTTTACGTTTGATGCTGGCGGTGGAGGCACTTTTACCGGAGATATAACCGGGGCAAACATTCCTGTGATCTTTGATCTTGATGGAGACGGTGTTGAGATCAATGTCCGTGGGCAAACGTTCTTTGACGTCGATGGCGACGGCTTTAGGGAACAAACGTTTTGGGCGGCCAGCGATGATGGTTTTCTTGTTATTGATCTCAACGCAGACGGCTCGCGTGGGTCTGGCGATGGAAATATAAATCAAGCGCGAGAACTTTCTTTTGCGCTTTGGGGAAATGATGGAGATACGGATCTCCAAGGCTTACGACGTGCCTTTGATATCAATGAAGATGGCGTTTTGACAGCTGAGGATGATGTTTGGAATGAGTTGAAGATCTGGCAAGATCTAGATCAGGATGGCGAGACAGATGACGGCGAACTTCGATCCCTTGAGGATTGGGGAATATCAGAAATTAACTTAACTTATGATGATGGGTCAGACTACGACGACCATGACGATGACATTACTGTTTTCGGGAATACGCTGTCCGGTCTAGCTTCGTATACTCGTGATGGTGAAGTTGTCGCGGGTGGTGTTGGTGATGTTGCACTCAGCTACGCGACGGAGGGGTGGCGTCGTGTTGAAACAGATCAAGGGTATTCTATAGAGTTTGAGACCGGTGAAGTTTCAAGAATTGCTGAGCTTGAAGGGTCTGCATCTGCAAATATCAATCTGGATGATGCCGTTCTAGATGGAGCAGTTGGAGACTCAAGAGATAACGCGCTGGTCGCCGGAGGGCATTCGAGATCTGTTCAAATTTCTGGGGGCAGCGGAGACGATACAATTGCAGGCGGCAACAATGATGACTTGTTGTCTGGGGGTGCCGGAAGTGATTTTGTTCGGGGTTGGGGTGGAAACGATATCCTTTTTGTGGATGCTGCAGACTTTGCAACAGGCATCGTAGACGGTGGTTATGGCACCGATCATATAATTGTGGTGGGTGACGAAGGTGTCAATATTGAGTTATCCAACCACAATCTGGAAGGAGCTACCGGCAGTGATCGAGCTGATTTCTTCTCAGCTGAAGGCTTATATGGTGAAGTCGCGATATCTGGAGGTGGTGGCAACGACACCATTACAGGAGGTGCTGGCGGTGATTTACTAAGCGGTGACAATGGTGCCGATATTGTAAATGGGGGACGCGGCGGAGATCAAATATTCGGGAATCTGGGCCATGATCGCTTGTATGGACAAGGTGGGGACGATTTCTTATCTGGAGGAGATCAGCACGACTCTGTTCTTGGTGGATATGGCGATGATCAATTGTCTGGCGGACATGGAACCGACTGGCTGGCTGGGGCGTCCGGAGACGATAGGCTTGATGGCGGTCGAGGTAACGACACTCTAAACGGTGGCTTCGGAGATGACATTCTGCAAGGCGGTGGTGGACATGATCTGCTTTTCTTCTGGAGTGGTGACGATCGCCTGCTAGGTGGTGCCGGGAATGACATTTTTCGTGTGCAACAAACTTCTCAAGATGACTCACCATATTCGAGAGGCTGGGCCATTATCCAAGGTGGGGTCGGAGATGATACTGTTTTCATTGATGCAACTTCCACAGAGTACTCTTCGATAGATCATATCTCCGGGAATCAATGGCAGATAATGCGTCATGATGACAATGGGCGTACCATTTCTCTGATTGATCTGCAGGATATTGAAACAGTTACGTTTTCTGACGGCGTCTCGCGCGCACTTAGTACGGACAGAAGTTCTGATACCAGCACCTCTTATGTGCGTTCTCATGACGATCGCGTCTTCGGAGAGGGTGATTTCACAACGCGTTCAGATGGAGAGTTTTGGTGGTCTGAACTGGTCACGAGACGGAATGGCGACCAAGTTGACTGGACCGAGACCCGTTGGCGTGGACACTATGAAGATGAATTTCTACGCGGCTGGATCGGCAATGATACCCTGCGCGGTAACGACAATGCCGACAGTATAGTTGGCGGCGCGGGTCGTGATGAAATTTTAGGAAACGACGGAAATGATACTTTAAATGGTTCCGCAGGTTCAGATGCTGTAAGAGGTGGCCGTGGTAACGACAGCCTCATGGGCGGCGCAGGAGCCGACTATCTCGTTTCAGATGAAGGAAACGATATCGCCAATGGCGGATCTGGACGTGACACCGTTTTAGGCGGTGAAGGAGCTGATACCCTTTCCGGGGGCACAGGGGACGATGTTCTCTCGGGAGGCGAAGACGATGACAGTGTATCTGGTGACGATGGAGATGACCAACTCTTTGGCAATGGCGGGAATGATCATCTCCACGGAGATTTAGGGTCTGACCTGCTCGTTGGGGGTACAGGCCATGATCATCTTGATGGTAGCTATGGTGCGGACGAACTTCTCGGAGGTGTTGGCCGCGACACACTTCTCGGAGGCGACGGTCTTGACTTTTTGTACGGCGGCGATGGATATGACTCTCTCAGCGGTGATGACGGGGACGATTGGCTTACGGGGGGGAACGGCAATGACCGCCTACTTGGCGGAAGTGGGCGAGATACCCTCGAAGGCGGAAGCGGCGCTGACATCTTGAACGGTGGAGGCGGAATTCTTGATTTGGTCTCCTATTCAGCATCCGAATCTGGTGTAACCGTTAATTTGGAAAGCGGCACTGCAACAGGCGGAGATGCTCAAGGCGACAGCATTTCTAACATTGAAAACGTTTTAGGCTCTAACCATGCGGATCGCCTTACGGGCAACTCAATTGATAACGTTCTAGAAGGAGCAGACGGCAACGACACGCTTCGTGCAGAGGGCGGTCATGATGCAGTCCATGGCGGTGCAGGAAATGACCGTATTTATGCGGGTTCAGGAGACGATCGCGTTTGGGGAGGAAATGGAAACGACTCCGTATCGCTAGGCGACGGCGATGACGTCTTTTCAGGAGAAGCCGACGACGATTCAGGTGAAGAGGATAGCAGTCTCAACTCAGATACCGTTGCGGGCGGTAACGGGCACGACACAATGTCGGGTTCCTACGGTGATGACCAATTTAATGGTGGAACTGGGAATGATGCCCTCTTTGGTGGCAGTGGTTCTGACACACTAGAAGGCGCTGGTGGCAACGATACCCTAGCGGACGGAACAGGAAACGATCATCTTTCTGGAGGAGATGGAAGAGATCTTTTTGTTATGAGCAGTGATGGCGAAAGGGACGTTATCACTGACTTCTCCGTTGCGCATGATGTAATTGATATTTCTGCGTCTGATATTACCTCTCATTTGGAACTACGGATTTCACAACATGGTTCTAATGCGCGTATTCGGTATGGTGCAGAGTTAATTGAACTACAAAACACTAATGCATCCGAGCTCACGGAAAATAATTTCAGATTTTCTGAAGCTAGTGAAGTTTCCTCCGCGTCTGCGGAGTCAGATCCAAGTACCGCACGCATAACTTATCATGACGGCGACATCGGGCATGATCATTTTGTCATGACAAATTCCCAAATCGTGAATTCAATATTCAATTTTATCTCCGGCGAAGATGTCATCGATATTTCGAGTTGGGGGGTTACCAGTTTATCCGAGTTGTCAATGGCTCAGGAGGGCGAGAACGTACAAATCCGCCATGGCGCCAGGCTGGCGGAAATTCATGACACCTCCATTTCAGACGTGACAAGATCTAGTTTTATCTTTGATGTGGGTGTGAATGACACAGCTGAACAAGATACTATGCCCGAAGAAAGTAACAATGGTTACACTGATGTCTTCGGCACATCTGAAAACGATCGCAACGATACTCGTCTGATAGGTACGAGCGGAAATGACCGTTTTTATGACGGCGATGGTCGTGATCAGATGGATGGAGGTTCAGGCCGTGATATCTTTATTATGGCCGCTGACGATATCAAAGACGAAATATACAACTTCAGTTTTGGCCAAGACATTATAGATATTTCCGCCTGGGGAGCGATCAGCTTTTCAGAATTGAGCATTACCCAAGATGGCAATCACACGCGTATCCGGTATGGTTCCGAAGATCTCGAGGTTCGTCAAGTCGCCGCGTCTAATTTCGGCGTTTCCAATTTTATCTTCGCTGAAGTCGATTTAGACAATGGAAACCCAGACAATGGTGGCGGTGCAGATGCTGGCTATACCGTCATCACAGCGCGCAGCAGCGGTGGCGAGTTGCATGGTGCGTCTGGCGCAGATCGCATCGAAGGTCGCAGTGGCAACGACCGGCTCTATGGGCGTGAAGGCAATGACCTTCTCATCGACGGTACGGGCAGTGATCGCCTTCACGGCGGAACTGG
>NZ_FMWG01000030.1 GCF_900102795.1 Epibacterium ulvae
AAACCCCCCCTGTGATAGCAGAGCTACCTTGTGCCCCGATAGACCATCCAGAAAGACTAGTTGGTGGGCCTGTAAAGCCAAATGTACCTGCACCGACTGTCGCAGGTGTAGCCCCCGCCCCGAGCGTTGCTCCTGCATAATGGGCTTCTACTAATTGACCCGTTTGGGTGTCGACGCCACGAAAGTAGACACCTTCTCCACCGACGCCAATATTCATACCCGCGCCATATTCGCCATAAAACCCAACGACACGGTTTGTGTTTAAGTCCACCTGCCCATCCAATGAAGACAGAAGTTCGTCGGCTGAAAATAGATAAAATTCGTCTGCGCCAGTACCCATTCTATATCCTTAAAATAATATGGATGTGAAAATCATGATCCATCCCAAAAACACAGCGATTTTCAACGCGTATATTGGCAATGGATCGTCAGTGTCTCTTTTTTGGGTTATGTAACGACCATAATATCCAAGTATTGTGCCGCCACCATAATGGTTTCTCCATTTTTGAAATCCCAAAAATCCGAATGCCAAGATGGGAAATAGCAGAACGATCAACTTAAGTATCAGTAAAAGAAGTTCCATGGCTCGTTGTGCTTGATGACTGTCGGTTTCGATAAGGGGTAGGCGAAGCGGTTGCTTTTGTCATGCAAAATCTTCGTCCGAGGTCGGTGCTTGAGGTTTTTATCGCAATGATTTCTGCTTCTTACAGT
The DNA here is from genome assembly GCF_900102795.1 of Epibacterium ulvae. Taxonomy (GTDB): domain Bacteria; phylum Pseudomonadota; class Alphaproteobacteria; order Rhodobacterales; family Rhodobacteraceae; genus Epibacterium; species Epibacterium ulvae. Next base: position 712 of record NZ_FMWG01000030.1, read on the forward strand.
AGCTCACGAATGTTGCGCCTGCGTTCTTCGGAGGGTTCCCTTTGCCCGTTTCTGCCCTTGCATAGTTCAGCCACTTATCGCGCAGGGCGTAGTAGTCCCACCCCTTTTCACGGGCGATTTCACGGGCTTTTTCGTCCGCCCACTCTGGGATGAAAATATCCTGTCCAAGTTCGATTTTGGCCGACCGTGGGCGGAACGTCACAAGATCGTTCTCATCCAGTTCGATGCGGTAGAACGGCGTGTGGTCTTCTTCGATGATCTGGCGCAAGTTCAGCCGAAACCGCTTGAGAGGGGCGTTGCTGCCTGTTTTAGCTTGGAGCTTGTCTAGGCCAATATGCCACTTGGAGGATTTTCCACAGTGCTTGCGAGCAATCTCGTATATCCGCCGTTCCAAAGGGCGGCGCAGGCGAAAGTAGTCGGGTGAGATTGTCACAACATCGGCGGATTCAATCGCCCGCATGAGCCAGTCTGATAAGACGATTTCGCAGTAGTTTCGCCTCAATCTATCGTCGTCATGATAGACGAATCCGCCTTCGTCTATCAGGCCAAAAATCCGTTTTTCCATCTTTCCGCCTGTGCGGATCGTTGTTTTGAAGTTTGTACCTCGCAGACGTGAGAATGCCTTCTCTAACAACTTGTAGGCATCGCCATCGGTTCGCCTATTTGTTGCCACCATCATTTCACGCGCCGAAAATCGAACACGCTTTCCAATCGGTTTCCCTTGGTTCTTCAGGTGCATCAACTGGCTGATGCAGAAGATCAAAATATCTTTGTCGAAGATAGTTGGGAGACCTTTCCCCGAAGGCTCAATCTCAAGAACATTCCCGTTCTTATCTGCGTAGTGCAGGAAACGCATGTCAGGCTTTGTTGCAAGGCTGAAAATTGGATGCTCCATTGATGCCGTGTCATCCTTGGGGACGACATCAGAGATATCGAGAACGAAGAAATCCTTTTGAGGGTGTCGAATGGGAAGTAAGGCCATGTG
>NZ_FMWG01000024.1 GCF_900102795.1 Epibacterium ulvae
AGCCGATTCTGTTGAAAAACAATGTGTTGCGAGCGCAGAAAGTGACGCCTTGAACTGGACGCGAGCGCCTTTTCTATCAGGCTTTGCTCGTTTGCTGCGGTGCAGGAAAGATCTTGGCTAATTTACGGAGATTTTGAGCGGTGGCTGCGAGGAGGAATTCATCATTTGCACCGCATGGCCCACGTAATCGGAGGCGGCCTAACCCGAGAATGCGCTTGAGGTGGGCGAAGAGCATCTCAACCTTCTTTCTGAGCCGCATCGAGACCACATACTGCTTGGTTTTGGCGATATCGCGGGCGATCTGACGGGCGCCTTCATGTTCTTCACGCGTGATCTTACGCGCATCGGCGTTCGGACAGCATTTCATCTTTGATGGGCAAGCCTGACAGGTATGTTTTAGTGCCTGGTATTTGGCGACGCCTTTGCCGGTCGGCCTACGATTTGGATCAGAATAGTTGCGCCGGAATTGCTTGTGCGGCTCACCTCCTGGACAGATGTAGTGGTTGTTTTCGGCATCCCATTCAAAGTCAGCGCGAGACCAAGTGCCGCCTGTGCGACCAGATTTATCTAGCACGGGAATGTGGGGTTTGATGTTGCGATCAACGAGCCAACCAAGCATTGGCCCAGATCCATAGCCACTGTCTGCAATCAGTCGCTCAGGATTGATGTCATGTAGATCTTTGATCCGATCCAACATGGTGCGCACCGACCCGACTTCAGCCTGTCGGATCGACCGCGTGCCTTCAACGTCTACGATCACGCTATGATCGGTATCGATCAGGCAATTGGTCGAATAACTGAAGAATGCTGGCCCTTTGCGCGCGTTCGTCGGGAAAACGATCTCCCAGATCGTTTTCTGATCCTCCTTACTCCACTGACTGGCGGGATCAGAATGTGACGTGAACTTGGGATCGACTTTCGATGCTGCACCAAAAGCCGCGTCATCGAGGACGTCTAAATATTCTTTCACAGCGCGCGGCGCATCAGCTGGGGCAATGGTGCTGTGATCCCAGTCTTTCTTTGGTGTAGAGTTCTGTTTATTTGCGTCAGCTTCGATCAAGCTGGCATCTGCCGCAAGGCGCTGGCAGCTCACCAAGCCATCCGCGATGCACCGGGCGACGGTCTTCTCGAACAAATGCCGCAGGAGCTTGCTTTCCCGGAACCGTCCGTGCCGGTTCTTGGAGAACGTGGAGTGGTTGGGCACAGGATCAGACAAATCGAGGCGACAGAACCAGCGGTATGCCAAGTTCAGATGTACTTCTTCGCACAGACGGCGTTCAGACCTGATCCCGAAACAATATCCTACAAGCAACATGCGGATCAGCAGTTCCGGGTCGATAGATGGACGGCCTGTGTGGCTGTAAAACTCGGCCAGATATTGGCGAATGTCATCCAGATCAGCGAACCGATCAATCGAGCGAAGCAGATGGTCTTGCAGGACATGATCCTCCAGCGAAAACTCATAAAACAGCGCCGCCTGTGCTTCCTGCTTCGGTCCCATCATCGCCAAATCCTCCAACCAATAAAGGAATTGAATCAGCTAAGGGGCACTCAATCAAGGACGAGTTTTTCAACAAAATAAGCCCACAGCGGAAGTCTTCATTTTTTACTGCAAGCGCTCGCAGCGCGGAAATTTCTGCAAGTGCCCGGCTTGGTGTACCGCATTGCGGCTGCAAACTCGGCCGTTCGAACATCATGCAGCGAGGTTTGGCAGGGCAACTCACATGTCGCGGGATTTAGCTGCTATTCGCGCGACGAAGGGCTAGGTCCACTTATGTTGCTCAAGCTTGTTGGCCAAGCTTGCTTTTGTTATGCTGAAATTGCGCAAAGAGGCGCACCCAGCCTGCGGAAAGGACAGAAGTCCACTCTTCACGAAGAACGTCAGATGAACTGACCTTTGGCGAATAATGCAGGTATTCTGCCGTAAATGAGGAAAGTTCCATGCCTACAAAAAGGCTTACTGAATCTGCCAACCTTGACCATTTGAAGCATCAAGCAAAAGATCTTTTGCGCGATTTTCGCGCTGGAGAGAAACACGCATACCAGCGCTTGCGAGAGTTCCACCCCAAGCTCGTAGACATTACGGATAGCGAAATGTCTTCTCAGACATTTAGCCTAAGCGATGCGCAGCTTTCGATCGCCAGGGAGTACGGCTACGCCAGTTGGCCGCGGTTGAAGACAGTTCTGGCTGAAAAGCAGCACAAAGAGCTACAACTTTCCCACAACGACCGTTTGCCGGACGGACCGTTCAAGCAAGCACTTGATTTCATGGATGATGGCGATGAGGCCAGATTGGTGCGGCATCTTGAACAATATCCCGCCCTAATTCACCAAACGGCTCAATTCGAAGGCGGCAACTATTTTTCCAATCCGACGCTTCTGGAGTTTTTACCGGAGAATCCATTTCGAAACGAAGTGATGCCGAAAAATGCTGTCCGGATCGCTGAAATTCTGCTGGAAGCAGGTGCCAAGCGCAACCAAACGGCTTTGAATGAAACAGTCGGGTTGGCTGCTTCTGGGCGGATATGCCGTGAATGTGGCGTACAGGCCGAACTCATAAAACTGCTGTGCCGCTATGGGGCCGATCCTGCGACGGCGATGCACTCGGCGTTGGCTCATCTCGAATTTGAAGCCGCCCGCGAGCTGCTTGAATGCGGTGCGCCTTTGACCTTAACAGCAGCAGCTACCCTCGGTGACGCGGAGGCTGTCGCACGCCTACTAAAAGATGGTCAAAGCGTTGACTTGCAGTTGGCCTTGTCCCTTTCCGCTAATGCTGGACGTTCCAAGATTGTCTCCGATCTGCTTGCCGCAGGAGCAAATCCCGATCAATACAATCCCCCCGGCGGTCACAGCCACTGCACACCGCTTCATTCTGCCGTCGCTAGTGATCAATTCGATACTGTTGTGGCGTTGGTTGAGGGGAATGCCGATCTGAGTATCGAAGATATCCATAATGGAGCAACAGCCTTGGACTGGGCAGTTTACATGAGGCGTAGCGCGATTGCAGCATTCCTCAGGTCGCAGGCATGATGACAATATCACCACCAGCTCTCCGAGGCGGATGTATGTAGAACGACCGAAATCCGGACATTCATGCAAGGCGCAGCATTCGGAATAATAGGGCTCATTGCCGCCCAATGCTTGCGCGGCAATGCCGTTGCGACACGCAGACCAACACCGGCCACTGACCGTTTGGCCAAGCCGCTGAAATCGCGGGCGTCCCCGCGATGAGCACTCATTGGATGATCTGTGGCTGTCGTTCATGCACTGGGCGGCGAAACTTCAACGTGAGCCCATTTTGCGGGACGCTGCAACTCGTACGAACGACTGCTTTTGCGCAATCAAATCTGTTTTCCAGAGTGAACAAAGCGCATCGTAATTCCGCCTATTTTTGAAATTTCAGTCGTGATCGGCAATCCGCTAACCGCAGCTAGGTCACGAACACGAACATCTAATGCCGCAATTCGTGGCCCCTCCGCCAAAAACCCATCAGGCAAATCTGCCCCATAGATCGACCGGAATTGTTGCGGGGTCACGATCCGCCAGTGACCGTTGATTGTCTCGACGCTGTCAAAGCCTTCGGCATCCGTGGTCGCGGAGACGTCGTGAATCCGGGTTAGCCAATCTAGAACTGGCGCTTTGCCCTTGGCCACAATCGTTGCAGCGGCAAAGCCATGTGCGCCGTTGGGGTGAGCCATTCGGTCTGGGAACTCCAGCAAATCACGTCTATGTTGCTGACAGGCAAAAACCGATAGGCGCGGCATTGCATCATTGCGGAACATCTTAAGCGTGGTTTTGGTCCGATCCGGCTTTCCATCGCCGCAGACAATATCGCGGCCAAAGTCGATCGTCCCAGTGCAAGAAATGCCACGCGCAGCGAGTTGCGCCTCTGCCTCTTCGGCGTCTTCGGTGAAAAGCGCAGTTAACGCAACGCCCTCGGATTTTTCCAAGAACTCCTCGACGTGCCGTCCAAAGCGAAAGCCGCCTGTTTCGTAACGGTCCAACAACGACGCGTCCCCGATGCTGACGATTTCAAGGATCTGATGGTTAAACAGAGCCAGCGCCGTGGAGGTCCCCCAAGGGTGCTGCCCCGGAGGTGCGATGAAGAAACCCAAGCTGCGGAACGTCTCAATCGCTTTGTCCAGATCACGCACTGCGATCAAAGGGTGGTCGATGCCAAGAAATGCCAAGGGAACCTCTTATGTGAAGCCGTGAAAGCTGCCGGGCTTGCGGTCGCGGATGGTGGCCTTGGGGCCGTAGACAGTTTTGCCGGGCGGGACTGATTTGGTGACGATGGCACCAGCGGCAACAACCGCGTTTTCGCCAATATCAATGCCACCCAAGACGATAGAATGGCCACCCAGCACGGCGCCTTTGCCGATCAACGGATGCCGCCGCCCCCCCATGCTGACAAAATTCGAGCCCAGCGTGACCCCGTGCCATATGCTCACGTCATCTTCGATGATCGCTGTGCGTCCGATCACGACGCCAAGCCCGTGGTCCAACCAGACACGTCGACCAATCTGAGCCTCTGGCGCGATGTCCATGCCCAACTGTCGCCCAAGCAAAGCTTTGAGCGCTGTGGCCGCGGTTTCCCGTCTCGCCATCATCAGTGCCCGAGACGCACGATAGGATAACAGCCCCTGATAGCCGGGCGCGAACAGCAAAACATGCGCAGCGTTGGTGCTGATATCGCGTTCAGCGGTGGCGGCGAGGTCGTCTAGTGCAAGCGCGACAGCCCCGGCATCCTCGGCAAAGGCTTCGCTTACAAGATCGCGCACGTGCCCGCGGGCTTGCGCGTCCGGAACCAGCCCAGCCAGCACGGCGGCCAGCAGGTCTGTGTTGCTTTGCACCTCACCCGGCGTGAAACCGTAAAGCGCAGCCAGCGCGGGTTCTTTGTGAAACAGGCGAGCGGTGTCTTCGATTAGGCTCATATCACTCGCTCGGAGCATAACCAAAGGCGACGCGGGGCACTTGGGCGGTTTCGACCCAAATGCTTTTGGGTTCTGTGTATTCCATCAGCACATCCATACCAGAAGACCGCCCAAAGCCGGAAGAGCGTGAGCCGCCAAAGGGAGTGGACACGTGGATAGCCTTGTAGCCGTTCACCCAGAACGTCCCCGCCCGAACATTAGCAGCCATGCGGTGCGCAAGGCTAACATTTTTCGTCCAAACCGCACCGGCCAGCCCGAAATCGGTACTGTTGGCGATGCGGATGGCATCGGCCTCGTCTTCGAAGCTAAGGACCGTGACCACAGGGCCGAAAATCTCGGTCTGGGCGGCGTCCGATCCGGGGGGAAGGTCTGCAAGGATCGTCGGAGGCACGATAAGCGCGTCGGCTTCGTGGCTAGTTCCGGTCAGCACACTAGCCCCGTCCTTCGCCGCCTGACCAATCATGGCGGTGACGTGGTCAAATTGACGGCGGTTGCTGATGGGGCCAATCTCGGTCGCCTTATCCAGCGGGTCGCCGACCTTCAACTGCTGCATGCCGTCCGCGACCATCTTGACGAATTGATCCTTGATCGACGCTTGCACCAAAAGCCGCGATCCGGCCACACAGCTTTGACCTGCGGTCGCGAAAATTGCCGCCTGTGCACCTTTGCAGGCCGCTTCAAGGTCAGCGTCTTCGAACACGATATTGGCCGACTTGCCACCGAGTTCCAGCACGACAGGTTTCAACGCCTTACCAGCCGAGGTCGCAACAACCCGCCCCGTCGCTGGAGAGCCCACAAACACCACTTTGCGCGTGGCATCATGTGCAATCGCCGCTTCCCCCGCCGTGGGACCAAGGCCCGCCAATACGTTTACTAGCCCCTTGGGTGCGCCTGCTTCCTCGCAAATGGCAGCCAAAGCGATCGAGGTCACAGGAGTTAATTCGCTGGGTTTCAACACCACACCGTTGCCGCAGGCGATGGCAGGCGCGACCTGCCAACCCGCTGTAAACATAGGCGCATTCCACGGGGTGATTTGGAAAATCACACCTAAGGGTTCGCGTACGGTGTAGTTCAGATGGCCCGAGGGCACAGGGATTACTTGGCCGTGCAGCTTGTCCGTATAGCCCGCGTAATAGCGGAACATCTCTGAGACTTTCGCAACTTCAACCCGACAATCGCGGATAGGTTTGCCAGAAACAACCGCTTCGACCTGAGCCAGAGTTTCATGCCGTTCATCCACAATATTCGCGATCTTTTGCATCACAATCCCCCGGCCAGCGGCTGTGAAATCTGCCATCCAGACCTTTTGGGCGGCGTCGGAGGCCGCGCAGGCTTGCTTTGCAATCTCTGCCCCGCAATCGGGGTATTCCGTGAGGATGACTCGCGAAAACGGGTCTTCTAAAGCGATCTTCGCGCCACCGCCTGTGACGAACGCGCCGCCTACATAACTTTGCGGCGTATCTGACAGGCTTAGCTCCGCACAGAGCGACTTGTAATGAGCGATACGATCAAGCATTGGAGCGGTTCCGGTATTTGTAGATTTCGTTGAAGTCGGCGCTGTCATCCAGCATCTCGCGGCTGTTTTCCCAAATGGATGCTATGTTCTCGGTTGCGGGCAGGTCGATGCCCAGCCGTGCGGCCAGTCCCGTGGCGAGCCCAACATCCTTGCGCATTAAGCCCATCGTAAAGCCAGAATCGTAAGCCTCATTCGTAATCCATTTGGGAAAGTTCACCTCACTCACGCCTGACCGACCGGACCCCGCGTTGATCCCTGTCAACAGTTCCGAGAGCGAAATGCCCGCCCTTTCGGCCATCTGCGCCATCTCGCTCATCAGCACGAGGTTCGCAGCGCACAGCAGATTATTGGCGATTTTAACGGTGTGACCCGCGCCAGACGGACCGATATGGACCAGCTTTCCTGTCATCTTTTGGAGCAGCGGTTTAACTTTTGCAAAGGCGGCCTCGTCCCCGCCAACCACCATGGTCATCGTTCCGGTGCGCGCCCCCTGAGGGCCGCCGCTAACGGGACCATCTAGGAAGGTATACCCCCGTGCCTCAGCTGCCAGCCGCTTGGTTGTGTCAGGTTCAGACGTTGACGTGTCCACAACGATGGCACCCGGTTTCAAATGCGGGCCAAGCTCCTCCATCACCGCTGCAACGATTGAGGCTTTGGGCAAAGATAAGATGACTGTTTCGCAGGCACTAAGGTCGGCCAGAGAGCTTGCCACTTTTGCCCCTGCCGCCTCCGCCCGCGCACGGGCTTCTGGCATCGCGTCAAAGCATACCAGGTCGCAGCTTTGTTCCATCAAGCGCGCGAGGTATCCGCCTCCCATGGCGCCCAGCCCAACCAATCCGATCATGAGACTCTCCCAATGTTTGAGGGAGTGTAGCCCAAGTTTCTAGTGATAATGAATTGCAGCGATTTGGAAATAATGTTGCACTAAATGCAACATATACGCGGTCAGGCTTGAAACGCCCGCATAGATCGCATCGCGTGATTGGCAAGTTTCATTGCCACTTCGGGCAAGCGCCGACCCGAGCGAGCGATCAGGCTGACCTCACCCCGCGCAAATTCTGGCACGTCCAAAGGTAAATCCACGATGGTGCCATCCGCGATCTCCTGCGCTACAACAAATGCCGGAAGGACAGTTACACCAAGCCCCTCGCGTACAAAGTTCCGAATGGTGGCCAGGGAGTTCGCCTCTAAGGCCCGATGGAGTCGCACGCTATAGATCGTCTCGACCTCGCGCACCATTGCCCCTAAGCCGGAACCGGATGATAGTAGGGCCAACGGCATCGCTGCAAGGCTGCCGATTGAAACCGGTGCGACTGTTCTCGCCCATTCCGATGTAGGGTTAGCCAAAAGCTGCAAGGGCTGCGCTGTATGTGCCAGAACTTTGCACTGACGATCCGGCATGGAATTAAAAACAAACCCTAGGTGGGCCACATCATTCTGGATGTCTTGCACGACGACTTCGGTAGACCCGCTGCGCATTGTGAAGGTGATCCCCGGATATACTTTCTTGAAACTAGGCAGTGCGTTCTTAATCAGGTCGCTGATGAATCCTTCGCCAACCGCCAGCGAAACGTGGCCCCGACGCATGCCGCGCAAAGCGTCAAATTCAGCCGTAAGCGCCTCAAACTCTGCTGCTTGCCCGCGCAAGTGGCGCAACAGCAATTCGCCCGCTTCCGTGGGTTTCACCCCCTTTTTGCGGCGTTCAAGCAATTGGATACCAATTTCGGTTTCGAGCGCAGTGAGCCTTCGGCTGATGGTGGATGGCTCTTGCTCAAGCGCAATTGCGACGGCTCGGATCGAGCCTTCTTGGCAAACCCGTAAAAATGTGGAGGTGAGCTTGTCGTCCATTTGACTTCTAATAATTGCACTTTTTGCATTTATATACACAAATTGTACCATATTTTGCAACATCAAGGTACTTGCAAGCTACGCTCAAGCAATCCGGCACTACCAAAAGGAGACACTCATTTGCCTGCAACTAACGGCAGGTTTGTCCGCACCTCGCTGGTCTGACCAAATTGCGGCGAATGTGCAGTCTTAGTTCGATCCGAAGAAACTATGGGGAACGTCTGGTTCGGTGATCTTCACTGCGGGGCAGCAGTGACCCTGCCGCATCTGCAAAACGATGCTGCGTCAGCAATAGCCGCATGTGCGCAAGTTTGGTTTGTCCGTATAGTTGCCATTTATATTTCCCATGCTGAACGTCTGCTTTCGTTGAAATCATGTCAGCCCCCCCACATTTCTCAGAATTATTGTTTTTTAGGTTTTCGCAATGAGACTACATGGAATCTGGGAGGTAGGCTTATCTGACCAAAGAGGCAAATTCGGCTATTCCAAGAATTTTTGGTCCGTTGATTTTAAAGCGAAAAACCCAGCATCAGAGGTAAAACTTTGTGCTCATTCTCACTCCTATTGTAAATTGTCACAAAGTTCTGCCTTTTTGGTCAGATATATTGCCTCTGGCAGTGCGAAACGCGTTACCTCCACGACAATCTCGGTCAGCTTGCTGTAATCCACGCATTTTTTTTGCACGACGGGCGGTGAGCTGCCGTTCTCTGCGGTCGCTAAGATTAGCAAAATGTTTACGCAAAGCGGAAGTTGGTCATACGTTGCAAGTTGAAAGGGCTAACTTTGCGCGAGCCATTAACCGCCATAGCTAGAAACCACCTCAAAAATCGTCTAGCTTTCTCAAAAATTCCCTGAGGTGTAAGTTGCAGGAAAACTTGAGGCTAATCCGCGTTTTCATTGGGTCGCCCAGTGGATTGAGCAAGGAACGTGTAGCAGCTCACGCTGTGGTTAAAGAGATCAATCAGCAAAATGCTGATCACTAGGGCCCGCTATTTAAGCTTATGGGATGGGAGGAGGCAATTCCCGGCTATCAGCGAGCGCAAGATAAAATTAACGAAGACCTTGATCGATGCGACTACTTCATTGGCATAATGTGGGACAAATGGGGGTCTAAACCTTCAAATGAACCCGATGGATATACATCCGGATTTGAAGCGGAGTATTACCGTTCGGCACAGCGCATAGAGGCCGGGCTTATGAAAGACATGGCTCTCTTCTTTAAGGCAATCGACGCACCCTCAGGTATGGAGCCAGGTCCGGATATCAAGAAGGTCCTGAATTTCTGCCAAAAGTGCATTGATGAAAAGACCATATTCTTTCAGGATTTTAGCGGCGTGGACTCTTTCAAAAGCGCCGTCCGTACAAAACTAATGGAAATTGGCTGGAGAGAATTTACTGATCGGGTCATCGCCGAAGGGGATAATATAGAAGATGATCAACCGCCAATGGCCCAAATTGACGGCGAGAAGTCGTCTGCAAATGCATCTGGGTTGCTTGATGACGAAGCAAAGCGTTTCCTGTCGGCGATACTCGACAGATTGGACGATTGGGATGCAACTGAACCAAGTGAGGTGGCTCGACTTCGTCTCATAGCTGCATCCATCTCGCGATCAGGTAACGATGAGACGCACTTAGGCACACATGATGCAAATCTTGTGTTCCAACATTACCGGAATGCTGACTTATCAAATCAGGAACTTACCGCACTTCTCGATTGTGGTGTGGCTGGCTTCGAGCGCCAAAATGCTCCTCAGTGGTAAGCTACTCCCCATTTATTGGACAGGATCTGGCGTAAATTAAGCTACTCTTTGCACCTGCTGATCGGGGTTGGCAGTTTCATTTCTTCTCCAGTAGACCACGGCAGGTGGTTTGCCGCCAAGGGCGGAATGTGGACGTTTGTGATTGTAGAACTCCATCCATTTTTTGATCCCAGCTTTGGCCTCTGACCTGGTTTCCCAAGCGTGGAGATAAACGCACTCGTATTTCAGCGACCGCCACAGGCGTTCGACAAAGATGTTGTCGAGGAACCGACCCTTGCCGTCCATCGAGATCCGGGTGCCGACCCGCTTCAGTCGGTCAGTCCAAACGAAGGACAT
>NZ_FMWG01000023.1 GCF_900102795.1 Epibacterium ulvae
ATAGAGAAACTAGACGCAAGGGCGAACACACAGTCAGCAATGGATATACGTAAAATTCTTCACGTATTGCACTTTTCTGATGAGACGATACTCGATCTTAAAACATTGGTTCAACCAAATATAGAACAGGATGAGCGAGAACATATAGCTGGTAAATTAAGTGTATCGCTTCGGGATTCCCGTTCCAAAGTCGAAAACGGCCTAGAAATACTCCAAGAAATCGGTGACCAAACTAATCTCAGTGTCGAAGGCAAACGCCTTGTCAGAATTATATTGATTGGGAAATACGACATACGATCCGCCGTCGCATCTCAATTGATGCGGTGCGTAACGAACAAAGAAATAGAGGCCGGATCTGATTTGATCGTGAAAATAGAAGACTTCAATGCAAAAGTTGTAGCATTGGACAACAAGCTTGGTGGCTTCATACTTCACTAACAAATGATGCGCATAGAAACTTCCAAGAAGGGTGCGGATGATCGCTAAGTGGTTAAGAGTCGCTGCGCAGGTGTAAGGGATCAAGGACCGCATTCAACTCGAAGAGGACCTAACGCCCTTGGCACGCATTTACGAGAGCTGACCTTCGCTATGCGGGTTGCGAAGGAGGCGGATGCGGACATAGCCGACATTCGATTTCGTCACTTCACTGGCGCAGCATTCTTTAGCGGTCGCAGCACGTTTTTCGCTGCATTGCAACCGCTGTCGCCAAACCGGCCATTGAAAGCCAATCTGAGGTGCGAAATTCAATCCACCCTTTCGCCGCGCGCTGCATCGAGCATCGAGGAGCGGATAAACTGGACTTATGCACATGCGGCTATTGCTGAAACAGCATGCTGTCGCTGGGACAGCCTGTGCCAAATACCCGGCATATTACAAATGGGTGGACGACCTGAGATGCAGATCGCCCACCGCCAGTTATCGCGATCTAGGAAGAGATTGATCGCGACGGGGAGTCCTATATTGTTCTGCGCTGGAATTCATTTGTGCGCTTCAGGAAGATCAGATTGATTGACCGCCGCCGTGACGATGATTTCGACCTTAAGAACATCACGCGCGAGTTTGGCCTCGCCGCAAGCTCGGGCAGGTGCAAAGCCGTCCGGAACCCAAGCGTCCCATACCTCGTTCATTTCTGCAAAGTCGGACATGTCTGCCAACCAAACGATGGCTTGCAGGATGTGTTTGCGATCCGATCCCGCTTTCTCAAGCAAACTGTCGACGCGTGACAGACAATCTCGAGTTTGCTCAGCAACAGTCGCACCTTCGCCAACCTGCCCACACAGATATGCTACACCGTTGTGCTTCAGGATGCGGCTCATTCTCTTTTTGGTGTCGATCCTCTCGATCATCTTTGCACTTTCTCAAATTTAAACGATTTCAGATTATTTGAACCTGCTTGGGTCAAATGCATGTAGTGGGCTCGTGTCAGATGGGTCCAATACACGATCAACAAACATCTCCGCGTGGGCAGGGGCGAGCGTTATGCCCGAGTGGCAAGCCGCAGCGCTGGACGTTGGTCCGAAGTCGTAAATCGGAGCACCGTCTGGCGTCATCACCCTTAGTCCGGCCCAATGGCGCACGACATTCATATGCTTGAGCATAGGGGTGATACGTAGAGCGTTTTTTGACAGTTGTTTCGCGCCAGCAAGCGAAGTTCCTTCGTCAAATTCGACTTCTTCTTTTGTGGCTCCAACCAAAAATGTGCCGTCTGCGGTCTGTCTTAGTGTGCTTGCAGGAAGGCCCATAACTTTAGGCATACGTTGACTCACCAGCACCTGCCCACGCTGTGGGCGCACCGGAACCTCAAGTCCGACTTGTGATGCGAGTTCTTTGGCTCCGAGACCGCAGGCCACAACGATATGTCCTGAGGACACATCGCCAGCATCTGTCGTCAGCATCCATCCTGTGCTTTTATCTTTGCGGGCAGATTGAACGGTCGCATTCCATACGATCTGCCCACCAAGCCGCTCTATGGCTTGCAGAAGAAGCGCGTGCAGGCGCAGAGGATTGACGCAACCATCGCGCCAGCAGAAACTTGCACCCGAGACCTCATCACCAAGCTCGAATTCCGGCATGAGTTTGCGTATTTCTTCACGATCAATCATCTCGATGTCATCGCCGTCACGGCCGCGCTCATTGTGAAGGCGTGCAAGGAGGTTCCTTCGTTCCTGAAAACCGTCCTCGCCAAATGTGAAGGTCAAGCCACCATTGCGTTCATATGCAAGAGATCCACTCTTATCATCGGAGAATTCGGAGAGTTCTCTGGCGAACTCAGGCCAGGCATCGGAAGCGGTTCGCGTTAGAATCTGGTAGTCAGGCACCCCAGGTCCTTTGCCTTGGACCCAGACAATCCCAAAGTTTGCACCCGAGGCCCGCGGATCTGTTTGTGCACCGTCCAAAACGACGACTGAATGACCACGCTTGAGCAGGCCAAACGCAATGGTCGCTCCAACCACACCTGCTCCAACAACTGCAAAATCTGCCTTAAGTGCCATCGTGTTCCTTCCATCATTGACTTGACAGTAGAAGTGGGACAGCAGAATGTAAAAGTACAAAACAAGCGGCTTGTATTCCACGAGGTTATGCAGTGCGAAAGCCATCTTTAAGGCAGCTAGAGGCATTCAAAGCCTTTGTAGAGAACGGAAGTGTTTCGAAAGCTGCCGATGCGCTTTACGTTTCGCAACCTGCTGTGAGTAAACTTCTCAACAATTTTGAGGAAGATATCGGAATGGAACTGCTTGATCGCAGTTCGAACCGCCCGGTCGTCACCGAAATGGGGATGCGTGTCTATGAAGAAATCGACCGTATCTTGTCGGGTGTTGATCAGATTGGTCAAGCAATCGCGTCGATCCGCGCAAAAGAACGAAGCTTGATAACGGTTGGGGTGATGCCCGGTTTTCCACCGAGTATCTTGTCTCGTGCCTCACAAATTGCGCGTGAACAGCGTCCGGACATTAGCATCTCCTATGTCGTTCGAAGCTCTGAGTTCATCTCGCACGGGATTTTGTCTCGCAAAATGGATCTGGGCATTATCGCGAGGGATCTGGACCATCCTCAAGTTGATACAAATCTATTCATAAACGAAGAGATGGTCGCAATTTTGTCGGAAGAGCATCCGCTGGTTGAGCGGGACATCGTCGATATCGCCGATCTGCAAGGTCAGCATTTCATATCATTCACACAAGGAAGCGTCTCGCGGCAATTGATAGATAAAGCACTTGCCCAAGCTGGCGTAGAACCGGACGTCGTCTTACAAGCAACGACGGCACCAAATTGCTGCGCATTCGTCGCCGACGGTATGGGCCTATGCGTCGTGCCCCCATTCTTTGCAGAGGACTACCTGGACCAGGTCGTACATAGACCATTTAATCCCTCACTATCTGTACGCATTCAGTCTGTAAGGCCTGTAGATGGTCGCGAGCGGAAGGGTGCCAACCTTGTCCTTAGCGCGCTCGAGGCGGCTCGTGATGAGCGAAAATTTGAGCCCTTAGCGGATTAATCTTACCGGAGCTTAATTCCTGTATTGCTTCGAGCAATCCTTCTATCGCCGATGATGAAAGGGTTGCCGACGCAGCGTACCTGAGTTTTTCCTGCCGTCTCGACCAATCGGGTCTCGCATCTGCTTCACCGCTCGGCTCGGTTGCGGGACTGTCAAATGTGGCATCCTTGGTTTCAACACTCACTTTGCAAAGAGTGCGCGTTGGAAACTCCTGCTCAAAACTCTCGCAAACCTCTATCGATACGCGTTTAGCAAGTTCTTCAGCGCTGACCCGCCCAATGTCTTCTAAAGTCATGGGCAACAAACCGCATGGACCTTTCTCCGCAACAAGGCCGATGCAATATGGAATGGAGTATTGCGCATCGGTGAGTGTCGCTGGCTTTGGGGAGTTGGGAATGCGCAACGCACCGCTATAGGCCTCCACTCGTATTCTTAAGATGTCTTGCAGCGCTATCTTGTGCGTTTGCATTAATTCTAAGAATGCCTCCACTGGTCCATGAACATGTCGACAGGCAGCATGAAACTTCGTGTAAGTATCGCAGATCATCGGCAGCTTGCGATCTGCCAGGATTTCGTCAGCATCAAAGAATGGCGCGTGGTCGACCAAATCCAACGGGCCCTTCATTCCGGCTTTTGCCATTGGCACCGCGGCCATGCCCGTAACCACCCCCCATGGGATACCTTCTTTGACATCGGTACCGTTGGGCTGAGGCCAGGCGGGTGGAGTGGTCGTTTTGGCCATGTGGGGCCCAGTTTCCGCCGCGATCGCGATCGCATGTGCAAACTTTTCTGCGGGAAGCTTCCTCAGACTTGCAACGGCCGCTGCCGCGGCAATCCCTGCCCAAAATCCGGTGCGTGCGTAGAAACTCTTTGCGCTCGCGATACGCAGGCTCACCTCATAGCCTACGGCTATTGCCAGCAAGACTGCTTCGTCGCTGACTTGTCTCCGCTCCGATGTTAATAAATCAAGCTCTGCAAGCACGGCTGGAACAACTGCGGCACCAGGATGCCCCCTGGAGCCACGATGTCCATCATCCAAATCCATTGCTGCCGATGTCAGCGCGTTGGCAAAGCCCGCCCCCATCGCAGAGGCGGTTTGGCCGGTAAACCAGATAGACGACAAACCGACGCCATAGGCCTGTTGGATTGGCTTAACAAAGGGAAACCTGGGGGCTGCCGCAGCAGCGGTCACCGTATCGGCGATCGCCTCAATTGCTGCGGTTCTTGTTTCTTTTGTCAGCCTGAAGCTGGTCGCGAACTGCGCCAGTTCAGGAATGACAGTTCCTAAGGTTCGGGGTTGTGGCATGCAAACATCCGTTGATCGTCAGAGCTTTGAAGTGTGGGCGCTTCGCTGCGACAGATGTCGGTGGCACGCGGACAACGTGGGTGGAAAGCACAGCCTGAAGGCGGATTGGCCGGAGAGGGGATTTCCCCCTCAAGGAGTGCAAGTGACTGCCGCCTGGAAATGTCCGGGATTGGGGCAGCGTCGCGAAGCGACTTGGTATAGGGATGTTTCGGGTTGGTCAGAAGCTCGGCGACTGGTCCGCTTTCAACGACGCTGCCCAAATACATCACAAGCACACGATCGCAGAAATTCCGCACGACCCCGAGATCATGTGTGATGAACAGGTAGCTGAGACCGTGTTCTTTCTGGATGGAGTTCATGAGCAAAAGGACCTGCGCTTGAACTGAAACATCCAGTGCCGAAACTGCCTCATCGGCTATGATTAATTCAGGTTCCAAAATCAGAGCACGTGCAATGGCGATCCGCTGACGTTGCCCCCCGGAAAACTCATGCGGGTATTTATCCGCAGCGCTCACGGGCAAGCCAACTTCTTTCAGAACCGCGTGGATACGCGGGAGAGCCTCTTTGTATTTCACTCCCTCATGCACCCAAAGCGGTTCGGCCAGCGTTTTACCGATGGTCCGCTTACCGTTCAGAGAGGAGTAGGGATCTTGGAAAATCATCTGAATGCGGCTTCGAATGTCACGTTTCGCCTTGGCGTCGAGTTTCGTCAGATCTGTGTCATCAAACAAGACAGACCCCGTCGTTGGTTCGATCAAGTCAAGGACGCAACGGGCCAAAGTCGACTTACCGCAACCAGATTCCCCAACAACACCAACTGTTTCCCCTTTGCCTAATGTAAAAGAGACATTCCGCAGCGCCGTGACGGCATATTCAGCCTGCAAAAATTTCTTTGATCCGAAGGTTTTCCCGAGACCTTCTACGACTAGTAAATCTTTCATTGGATATCCCCCCGCGCCCAACACGCCACGGAATGAGCACCAGGGCTAAGTTTTGGTGTGACGTTACATTTTGACGTTTCTTCTTTGCACCTTGGTGCGAACCGGCATCCCTCTGGCATCTTTTGGATGGAGGGGACCTGACCCTCAATCGGGGACAACTCAAAGGCAGCGTCAGCACGAGGAACCGTGCGCAGAAGCGCTTGCGTGTATGGATGCGATGGAGAGTCAAAAATGGACGCCACCGGCCCTGTTTCGACCACATCACCAGCGTACATAACAGCGACCCGATCAGCGACATTGGCAACCACACCCAGATCGTGCGTGATCATGACGATAGATAATTCCTGTTCCTTTCGGATGTCTTCAAGGAGCGCCAGAACCTGAGCCTGAATAGTCACATCAAGAGCTGTGGTTGGTTCGTCGGCAATGAGGATTTGTGGGCGACAGGCCAGACCGATGGCGATCATGACCCGTTGCCGCATTCCACCCGAAAGTTCGTGCGGATACTGGCCCAGTCTTTTTTGAGCATCGGGAATGCGTACCAAATCGAGCAGATTGCGCGCTTCCTTCTTTGCTTCTGACCAGCCCATGCCCTTGTGCAGGACAAGTGGCTCCGCGATCTGCTCCCCAACCGTCAGCACTGGATTGAGCGAGGTCATCGGCTCCTGGAAGATCATCGCGATGCGACTACCTCGGATCTCTTCCAATTCTCGCTCCTTCAGCGAAAGGATATCCTGCCCTCCGAAACGGACATGACCACCTAGTCTGGCCGTGTCAGGCAGAAGTTTCATCAGCGACATCGCGGTAATGCTTTTGCCGCAGCCAGATTCACCCACGATGCAGAGCGTTTCATTTGGCATGATGTCGAAAGTGACACCGTTTACGGCACGACACCATTTGTCGTTAATCTTGAAGGAAATAGACAGGTCCTCGACCTGCATAAGTGGAGAGGTCATGGCTTAGTCCCTCAGCTTTGGATCGATTGCATCGCGCAGACCATCACCAACGAGGTTCAGAGACAGGACGACAAGGAGGACGGCGAAGCCTGGATAGATCGAGACGAACGGTGCATCGAGGATGTGCTCAAAACCGTCACGGATCATTGTACCAAGCGTTGGTGTCGGCGGGGCAACACCAAGGCCGATAAAGGAAAGATAGGCTTCGATGCGGATGGCATAAGCGGCCCAGAGGGACGCGAGAACTACCACCTCCCCAACGATATTAGGCGCGATATGGAGTGCCATGATGCGTAGGTCGGAAAACCCAAGAGCACGTGCGGCTTCCACAAACTCGCGCTCTTTTAGCGCAATTGTTGGCGCACGCGCGACACGAGCAAACTTGGGCAGGATGGTCACCGTAATGGCCAGAACAATGTTCACAAAGTTTGCACCAAGAACCGCAACGATGAAGAGGCCGGTGATGAGCGTTGGGAAAGCAAGGAGCATATCCATGCAACGCATGATGACGCTGTCAATCCAGCCACCGCGATAACCAGCAATGATGCCAAGCGCGCAGCCTAAGATCATGGCGAGGACGGTCGAGGTCAAGCCAATCAGGAGCGAGATGCGCAGGCCATAAAGAATGCGGCTGAATGTATCTCGTCCAAATGTATCTGTCCCAAGGATATACTCAGGGGAACGATCCTGAAGTCGCGCCAGAATATTCTGTTCGAGCGGATCATGTGGGGCAATCAGCGGCGCAAAAATAGCAGCCAGTACGATCACCAGGAACATGATCAAGCCGAAAGTGGAGAGTTTGTTCTTGCGCGCAAGTCGCAAGAGTTGCTCTCCCGTCGAACGCTTTTCGGGGTTTATTGTATCTACAGTTGTCATTTCAGTTTCACTCTCGGATCGACCAGCGCGTAGCAAAGGTCCGTCAACAGGTTCACAATCACGATCATTAACGCCGAAACGATCATCAAACCCTGCAAGGTTGTATAGTCACGTTGGTTTAGCGACAGCACAATCAGTTTGCCCAAACCGGGACGGTTAAAGATGATCTCAGTTAGGACTGCATTGCCGATCAACAGGCCAAAGTAGAGGCCCACAACGGTTACGATCGGGATCAGCGCATTACGAAGCGCGTGGTGCCAGATCAAGCGACGACCAGGAGCACCTTTAGCGCGTGCGGTGCGGATATAATCTTCTCCCATCACGTCGAGCATTGCTGAGCGCGCACTGCGCATGATGTAGGCAACCATGATAATGCCGAGGCTCAATGCTGGCAGTATAAGATTGTAGATGCGATCCCAGAGACCACCGCCCGTTGGCGTGGAAATCACCGGGAAAATACGCCATTCAATAGAGAGCCATAGAATTAGAAGAATTGCGGTCAGAAAGGCTGGAAAACTGAGACCTAAGAGCGAGACCACTCGGAAGAAATAATCCAGCCAGCCATTTCGCCAAATCGCGGAGATAATGCCAATTGGAACACCTATGATGATTCCGAAAAAAATCGCACCGAATGCAAGCTCAAGCGTAAACGGCAGAACGCTTGCGACAGAGTCCGCAACGGGCTTGCCTGTCACCATCGAGACGCCAAGGCTGCCTGAGGCCAGATCTTTCAGAAAATCCCAGTATTGAACGATCATGGGATCGTTCAGACCCATACGCTCTCGGAACGCATCAAGCGCTTCTTGAGATGCGTTGTCTCCAAGGATTGCGAGCGCTGGATCGCCCGGGGCAATCCGGATCATAACGAACACAATGGTCAAAATCCCGAATAGCGTCGGGATTGTGCTCATGAGTCGCTTAAGAATATAGCTGGCCATTTGAGCCCCCTTAGTCTTGGTGGAGGCATCTCAAACGCCTCCACCGATTTTGCGATTTACTCAGACAGAGTTGTCTTCTCGGTGATCACTGGGCCAAGGGACAAGGAACCACCCAGCTCGTAGCCGAGGTCAATTTCCGGTGCCAAAGCCCAAACCTGTAGCAGTTCAAACAGAGGAACCGAGCAAACGTTGTCCACAAGGATCTGCTGAGCCTCACTCCAATATTGTTGCTGCATCTCTTTGTTTGGCTCAGAGCGTGCGGCTACAATTTGATCGTCTGCCATGTCGCAATGCGAGAAGTTCGTCACGGCGGTGGGAGTCTTCACGATGCTGTCGGAGTGATAGAACTGTGTCAGATAGGTATCTGCGACAGGGAAGCGCGCTGCACCATAAAGAACCAGTGGGCTCACATCATCGCGAATGGCCTTGTGCCAAGCAGAGTGCTCCATCACATCAAATTTGATATTCATGCCAACTTTGGAAAGTTGCGCTTGAATAACCTGCATTGGACCAAACAAAGATGCGAGTTCAGTGATGGCAATTGGAATTTCCACACCATCCGGATAGCCAGCTTCTGCGAGCAGTGCTTTTGCCTTTTCAGGATCATACGGCAGAAACGTGATGTCGGACTCGTGACCGATGTACCCGTCTGGAACAGGAGCTTCGTTGCCACGGGCAACCTTTGAGCCTGCAAATGCAATAAGCTCTTCCCGGTTGATCGCGTGCGCGAGTGCCTGACGAACACGGATGTCGTCAAAGGGCGGCTTGGAGGTGTTGACGTGCAGTGTGCGCAATTCGCCTGGCTCGAAAACCGCAACGGTTGCGTCGCCGCCCGATGTTTTATCGACCCAACGGTCTTCCCGCGAGCCGGCAATCATGTGCAGTTCACCAGTCTGAAATGCGAGATCTCGCGCGCTCGCCGCTGACATGTAGCGTGCAGTAATCTTGTCGATTTCCGGGGCACCGCGGAAGTAGTCTTCGTGTGCGACCAATTCAACAAACTGGCCTTCGGCAAGTTGACTAAAGGCAAACGGACCGGTTCCAACTGGGTTTGTCTGGAAGCTTTCTCCCAGTTCTTCACCGGCCTTCTTGGAGACCATGTTGCCGCCGTGATAGTTGGCCACAACGCCCAACACGCTTGGGATCACCTCCGAGAGAGTGATGCGCACCGTGTAGTCGTCGATCGCTTCAACGCTTTTGAAGGCTTTGTAATCCGAGGAAACGCTTGAGAGGTCCGGGTTGCCTGCGCGCGTCAAGGAATAGACCACGTCTTCGGCGGTCAATTCGCCGTAACCACCGTGGAATTGTACGCCTTCACGCAGCTTGAATTCCCAAACCAGGCCATCCTCGCTGGAAGTCCAGCTTTCGGCCAAGTCTGGTTCGATTGCATCGGAAGACATCGAACCTGGTGCGAACCGCACAAGGCCGTTGAATATCATTGCAAATACGATTTTGTCTTGGGTCTTTGTAGAAACATGCGGGTCGAGTTGACCTGCGCTCTTAGCCGCAATGGCCATCGTAAGGTCTTGAGCTTGTGCGATCGTCGGCAAGCTCAAGGCGCTTGTGGCCATTAGTGCAGCGGCCATGGTTGTTTTGATTACGTTCATCTGGATATATCCTCCACTCTGTTGGTGACACCTTTTCGTGCGCCACTAGGAGAGCCAACGAGAAGCTTAACGTCAAATACCGATTTACCCTGCTGGATTTCCCAAAGGTTATACAAATTCAGTATAACTTGAAGGAATACAAATAGGCAAAATCGCAATTTCTATTCATTGTTCGAGTTTGGCACCATTGGTCCAAAGGACGAACAATATGCCAATTGAACTAAATATAGATGGCACGCTTTGTCGTGCAGAAGAGGACGAGCTGCTTGCAACGGTATTGCTTCGTCAGCCTGTCCCCTTGTTCCGCAATCACCCTGTGGATGACTCACCTCGTGCCGCATTCTGCATGATGGGTGTGTGTTTTGAATGCCTTGTCGAAGTTGATGGTGTCAAAAACCAACAGGCCTGCCTGATCCGAGTCAAAGACGGTATGCGCGTAAATAGGGGGCTGAAATGACAGACCTTTTGATTGTAGGAGCCGGGCCTGCGGGCATGTCGGCAGCCATCGAAGCGGTCAAATACGGCATTCACCCAATCGTAGTGGATAACCGACCCGAACCTGGTGGCAATATTTACGCTTTTCTTGGAAGCAACAAACGCAAGCATCCGGAAAGAATAAAAATATTTGGCCCAGATTATGCCAAAGGAGGCGCTTTGATCGACGCGTTTTTGACGTCCGTTGAGGAAGGTCGTATCACCTACCATTCCTCCGCTCGCCTTTGGCGTATCGACCCGGACGGAGGCTATGCCTTTGACGGCCCGGATGGCTCCAGAGCAGGTAAGGCCGAACAGATCATTCTCGCAACCGGAGCGCAGGAACGACCGATGCCTCTGCCAGGTTGGACCCTGCCGGGTGTTATGGGCGTCGGGGCTGCACAGATCCTCATGAAATCCGGCGGTGAGCTTCCCGCGGGTGACATTGTGATCGTCGGAGCCGGGCCCTTGCCGCTATTGCTGGCCGATCAACTTGCAAAAGCCGGTCGACCGGTTAAAGCCATGATTGAACCTGCGGGCGCTTCACGCCTGCTGAATGCAGCACCTCATATCTTGCAAGCAGCGGCTGCGCCCAAGACAGCATTAAAGGGCACGCTCCTATTGGCCAAGCGCATTTTGCGGCGTACCTCCGTTTGGCGGAATGCCAAAAACATCGAGATTGTTGGCGCTGATACGGCGGCTGGGGTTCGCTTTATGCGTGGCAAAACAGCCGAACTCGACGCGGCATGCGTCTTGATACACGATGGTATTATCCCGAATCTCAACCCACTTCGCGCAGCCGGGCTTGAACTTGAGTATTCAGAGCAACAAAAAACCTGGCACGTCCAGTCCAGCGATGTGATCCATGTGGCGGGAGACGGTGCGGGTATTCTTGGGGTCGATGCGGCAATTATTTCCGGGAGGACCGCCGCGAAAAGGGTTTGTCGCGCAGATCCAGTTAACAGTGATGAAAAAGCTTACAAAAAACAGAGGTCATTCCGTCAGTTTATTGATGCAACATACCCGCCGGTTCAGACAGCCGGCAAGGCAAAGTCAGACACAGTGCTTTGCCGGTGTGAAATGATTAGGGCGGGGGCCGTTGAAGCGGCAATCGATACACTCGGTGCAGACCCAAATGCGATTAAACGTGCCTTGCGCATCGGGATGGGGCCGTGCCAGGGGAGGCTGTGTAATCATTCCTTAGCCGACTATTCTGGTACGAAACTCAACTGCTCGGCTAAAGAAGTTGGGCTGCCTCGTGCCCGAAATCCGGTGTTGCCCGTGAGTTTTGAGACATTGGCGGAATTAGAAGAATAGTTCAATAAACCTGAAGATTAATACGGCCACATATTTCTCTTGATTTAGCGGTCTTGGCGCGGCAAACACTGACGGCGCGCTTGTCACGTGACTTGGTCCTTGCTCGCGTTATTTATGCTGCCGCAGGAATCAATGGCCGGTTTCGCCGCCGCACAGCAGCGTACGTGACCGAGCATTTGCTGCGGTTTTCGTGCCGCGTGCGCGCGCAGCGAGAATAACAGATTCACAGTTTGGGCTCACAGCCGCCATTTTCCACACCGCAGAATTTCCAAGGCTTATGTTACGATCCTGCCCCCTACCGGAATCGACCCCTGTTAGCCTTCGCACAGCTCTTTGCAATGATGCCAAGAGCGCATGGAAGCTGGGTGTCGCCACCAACAATCTCGATAAATCGTGCCTTTGGATAGCGCCCTTCACGCTCGCAGGAATCACATCTAACAACAACCACATCATGCGGGTAATCCCATGCGCGCATCATTCAGCACCCTTCTTGGAAGTTTCTATGCGCATCATTTGTTAGTGAAGTATGAAGCCACCAAGCTTGTTGTCCAATGCTACAACTTTTGCATTGAAGTCTTCTATTTTCACGATCAAATCAGATCCGGCCTCTATTTCTTTGTTCGTTACGCACCGCATCAATTGAGATGCGACGGCGGATCGTATGTCGTATTTCCCAATCAATATAATTCTGACAAGGCGTTTGCCTTCGACACTGAGATTAGTTTGGTCACCGATTTCTTGGAGTATTTCTAGGCCGTTTTCGACTTTGGAACGGGAATCCCGAAGCGATACACTTAATTTACCAGCTATATGTTCTCGCTCATCCTGTTCTATATTTGGTTGAACCAATGTTTTAAGATCGAGTATCGTCTCATCAGAAAAGTGCAATACGTGAAGAATTTTACGTATATCCATTGCTGACTGTGTGTTCGCCCTTGCGTCTAGTTTCTCTAT
>NZ_FMWG01000010.1 GCF_900102795.1 Epibacterium ulvae
AAGACCTGCCAAATCGCCAATTAAATCAATGGTCAGCTCGTCCCCGGCTTCATTGGGCGTCAGGACAACTTTATCGATCATTGCTCTAAGGTGTTGTGATGCCTCAGTACGTCGCTCAGAACTGTTGAGCGTTGCCATGACGTTTGAGACTTCCTGCTTGTAGTAGGCGCTCATATTGGGGTGGAAGATCACCTGTTCCTCAGGCTGATTGCTCAGAAGATGTCCCAACTCTTTGAGACGGTCTGAGCGAAGACTGCACGGTCTTTCAGCATCTCTGCTAGCTCACCACCGTCGCAGATCGATTGCACGATCTTTTCTTTCTCGCGTGTGAGCTTGCCCTCAGACTGAAGGAGAAGTGCATCGCTTTAGTCGAGATGGTGTAACGTTTCACACTTATGTCTCTCCCGATCGTGGTTTGCGCGCAACGGCGCATGTCATTGAATTTAAAAACGAAGTACTGCTTATCGATGCTACTTTCTTTCCCGAAACTGGTGCAGAAGTTGCAGATTTGATTAAACATATCGGTAAACCTGTCGCCAAAGCTGTGCTCAGCCATGAACACCCTGATCACTGGAGCGGCACAGTTGCAATGCCGGATGTGCCGTTTGAAACGCTGCCCGCTATTCGGGCTGATGTCGTCAAGGAAGCGGCAGATCGTATTCCAACAAATGTTGCAAATAGCCCAGATCTTGTTCTTGGGCATACCGAGATTGATGGAGTTCCAATTGAATTCCGGAATATAACGCACACCGAGTCGAACAATATGATTGTTGCGGTTTTACCAGAGCAGCGGGTTGCTGTCGTGCAGGATCTTGTGTTCAGTGGTGTTTATTTCGCACCCGGATATGACCGCCCCAAATGGATTCGTGATCTGGAAAGTTTCCGGGATGATCCAGCATTTGACACGCTTTTGCTTGGTCATGGGACGCCTTCCAATCGGGGTGAGTTAGACGTGGCGATCCAATATTTAAAGCTACTGACGGAAGTCATGGACGGGCCCGATGCCACGCCTGAGAAAGCTGTGAAAGCAATGCAGGACGCTTACCCGAGTTATCTGGGGGCTGATTTTGTGTTGGAAGTTCTGATCCCTGAATACTGGCCTAGCTAACCTAACAGAGGTTTTGAACGCCTCTGTTAAAAATCACATTTGGACAGGCCAACCTAGGTTATAGAGTTCTGATCTTCATTATCCTGCTGAGTTTGAATTCAAAGCTCGCAACACGGGCACTCTTCAAAAAGCAAAGGCGCCCAAGATCCAGCAATAGCGAGGAACTTGGGCGCCTAAACGGTTTAGTTCAGACGACCGTGGCAGTGTTTGAACTTTTTACCGGATCCACAGGGGCAAAGATCGTTGCGTGACGGATTCCCCCATGTGCTGGGGTCATTCTCATCAAAACCCTCAATTGCGTCTTCGGTTGGAGCAGGTGGTTTTTCCGTCTCTTCTGGTGGCTGTTGCATTGCGGCCTGGCGTGCGGCCATTTGCATCAGCATCTGGCGCTGTTCTTCCTCGGTCACAGGGCGCACGTGGCTTAGCTGTTTGGTGACGTCTTCGCGCAGTGAATCAAGCATTGATTCAAACAGCTGGAAGCTTTCGTTTTTGTATTCATTCAATGGATCGCGCTGTGCATAGCCACGGAAACCAACGACCGAGCGCAAGTGCTCAAGCGTGAGAAGATGTTCACGCCATTTGGCATCTATGGTTTGCAGCAGCACCTGTTTCTCGATGTTGCGCATGCCTTCTTCCCCAAAGGCGTCTACCTTTTCGGTCATTTTAGCATCTGTCGCTTCGATGAGGCGCTCGCGGATCTGCTCATCATCGACGCCTTCTTCAGCGGCCCAATCCGCAACAGGGAGATCCATCGCGAAATGATCCAAAACCGCTTGCTGCAGGCCTTCGGTATCCCACTGGTCTGCATAGGTTTTTGGCGGCATGTAAGTGTCCAACAGGTCGTCGATAACCTCGTGGCGCATTTCGCCCACGACGTCAGACAAATCTTTTGACGCCATGATATCGCGACGTTGGCTAAATACCACTTTACGCTGATCATTCATCACGTCGTCAAACTTCAGCACGTTCTTACGCATGTCAAAGTTACGGCCTTCGACCTTGGCCTGCGCGCGCTCCAGTGATTTGTTCACCCAGGGGTGAATAATGGCTTCGCCTTCTTTCATGCCAAGGCTGGACAGCATTTTATCCAGACGCTCAGAGCCGAAGATGCGCATCAGGTCGTCTTCTAGTGACAAATAGAAACGTGTCAGGCCAGGATCCCCCTGACGGCCCGAACGACCGCGCAGCTGATTGTCGATCCGGCGGCTTTCATGGCGCTCTGAGGCCAGAACACAAAGCCCACCGGCCTCCAGAACCTTTTGTTTTTCTTCGGCGTGCTTGCCCTCTTCGGTCGCGCGCAGTTCAGCTGGGTCGGCATCTGGATTAGCCTCCAGCGCTGCCATCACTATGTTTTCGACATTGCCGCCCAATTGAATATCGGTGCCGCGTCCTGCCATATTGGTGGCAATTGTCACCGCACCCAGACGGCCAGCATCTGCGACAATTTGGGCCTCTTGTTCGTGGTGGCGCGCATTGAGGACGTTGTGTTTGATCTCTTCACGTTGCAGCATCTGGCTGAGCAGTTCAGATTTTTCAATTGATGTCGTACCCAAAAGGACTGGCTGGCCCTTTTCATGTGCTTTCTTCGCTTCTGCGATCATTGCCTGGTATTTTTCAATCGCAGTGCGGTAAACCTGATCATCCGCATCTTTACGGGCAATCGGTTTGTTGGTTGGAATTTCCACAACGCCAAGGCCGTAGATTTCCATGAATTCTTCAGCTTCTGTCATCGCGGTGCCGGTCATACCGGATAGGCGATTGTACAGGCGGAAGTAGTTTTGGAAGGTAACAGAAGCCAGCGTGGTGTTTTCAGGCTGGATCGCTACTGCTTCTTTGGCTTCCAACGCTTGGTGCAAACCTTCAGACAGACGGCGACCAGCCATCATACGTCCGGTGAATTCATCGATCAGGATGACTTCGCCATTGCGCACGATATAATCTTTATCCCGCTGAAACAGCTTATGTGCCCGCAGCGCCTGATTGACGTGGTGCACCACGGTTGTGCTTTCAGGGTCGTACAGAGACGCACCCTCTTCCAAAAGCATCGCGCCGTGAAGGATCTTTTCAAGCTCTTCGTTGCCTTCTTCGGTAAAGGTCACACCACGAGTCTTTTCATCGATTTCATAGTGATCGTCCTGCAGTTTGGGGATCACCGTGTCGATGGTCGTGTAAAGTTCAGAGCGATCTTCTGCCGGGCCGGAAATGATCAAAGGGGTGCGTGCTTCATCGATCAGGATGGAATCCACCTCATCCACAATCGCAAAATTGTGATGCTTCTGGAAAACCTGATCCAGGCTGGGTTTCATATTATCGCGCAGATAATCAAAACCCAGCTCGTTGTTGGTGGCGTAGGTTACGTCACAGTCGTAAGCGGCTTTTTTCTCTTCATCAGGCTGACCAGACCAAATCACACCGGTGGTCATGCCAAGGGCTGCGAACACCTTGCTCATCCACTCGCTGTCGCGTTTGGCCAGATATTCGTTCACGGTCACAACGTGTACGCCTTTGCCGGTCAGCGCGTTTAGATAGGCGGGGAATGTCGCAACAAGGGTTTTGCCCTCGCCGGTTTTCATCTCGGAAATATTGCCCTGATGCAGGAACATACCACCCAAAAGCTGCGTATCAAAGGCACGGAGACCCAAGGCGCGTCTGGCGCCTTCACGCACGTTTGCAAAGGCTTCTGGCAAAAGATCATCAAGGCTGGTGCCGTCTAGTGCGCGTTTGCGCAGATCGTCGGTTTTGGAGATCAGCTCTTCATCGCTCAGCTTTTCAAACTCGGCTTCTAGCGCGTTGATCTGCGCCACCACCTGTCGCGCGGCTTTGATCTTGCGGTCATTCGGCGTGCCGAACACCTTTTTGGCGAGAGTTCCTAAACCGAGCATATTTTCTCCAACGTATCTGTCATTGGTCGCAATGAAGGGCAGGCTTGCCCGCCGAGTTCGCAACCCATAAACAAGGTGGGAAAATGACGGTCCAAAACAAGGCCCCTAGGCGATGTAAGCGGCAGTTATTTCAGTGTCAACGCCACGGTCCTGTGGTCAGAACAGAATAGGAAGAATTCAATGCGTAAAGGTCTCACTTTTCTGCCAGCTTTGGCCATGGCTGCCTGGATGGTTCTGCCCGCCCCTGCAACCGCAGCACCACATGCCAATACAGTTGTGGCCACGGTAAACGGCGAAGACATCACATTGGGTCACATGATCCTTGCTCGTGAAACGCTACCTGCGCAGTACCAGCAGCTGCCAGCTGATGTACTATACAAAGCGATTTTGGATCAGTTGATCCAGCAAACAGCGCTGAAACAAGAGCTGAACGGAGAGGTTCCGCGTG
Source organism: Epibacterium ulvae (assembly GCF_900102795.1). Lineage (GTDB taxonomy): Bacteria > Pseudomonadota > Alphaproteobacteria > Rhodobacterales > Rhodobacteraceae > Epibacterium > Epibacterium ulvae. The sequence goes on from NZ_FMWG01000010.1 coordinate 4,439, forward strand.
CCATCCAGCTGACGCTCGACAATGAAACACGTTCACTGCTGGCCAGCCAGGTGATCGAAACAGTGATGCGTAATGCGGCCACCGAAGACGCACTACGTGAAGCCTATGATACCACCTATTCAACGGGTGACGGCGGGGATGAATTCCACGCTGCACATATTTTGGTCGAGACGCAGGAAGAAGCTGCAGAAATTGTCACCGAGCTGGAGCAGGGGGCGGACTTCTCAAAATTGGCCAAGGCGCGCTCTACCGGTCCATCTGGCCCCTCGGGTGGAGATTTGGGGTGGTTTGGTCTGGGCCGCATGGTGCCAGAGTTTGAAACGGCCGTGCTTGACATGAAAGCGGGTGAGTTTTCTCAACCTGTCCAAACTCAGTTTGGCTGGCACGTCATTTTGTTGAATGAACGTCGCAAAGTTGCTGCGCCCAAATTTGAAGAGGTGCGTGGCCAGCTTGAACAGCAGGTTCAGCAAAACGCGATCGAAGAGCATGTGAATAAGCTTACCGCACACGCGGACATCATCCGCCCGGTTGTAGAGGATCTGGATCCCGCCATTCTACAAGACTTAAGCCTGGTACAGGAATAATACGAATGGCTGACGCACTGCCTAAATCTCCGCTCGCACCCGCCGCGTTTCCGGATTTGCCGGTGATCAAAGGCGTGCGTTTTGCCGCTGCTGCTGCTGGCGTGAAATATCAAGATCGCACCGATGTTATGTTGGCGATGCTTGATCCTGGCAGCACTGTTGCCGGGGTTTTTACCCGCTCTAAAACGCGCTCTGCCAATGTGCTGGATTGTGAGGCAAAAATTGGCGCTGACAGTGATGTAGGAGCCGCGATTTTTGTGAATTCGGGCAATTCCAACGCCTTTACCGGGCGGGCAGGGGGTGAATCGGTTGCTGCCATTTGTACTGCTGTTGCGCAAAGCACTGGTTTGCCCGAGGCGCGGGTTTTCACAGCCTCGACAGGTGTGATTGGAGAGCGCCTGCCGCACGATCGCATCATCGCAAAAGTTGATGCGCTTTGTGAGGGGCTTCGTGCTGACGCGCTTGAAGACGCCGCCGAAGCTATCCGCACCACTGACACCTTTGCAAAAGGGTCGGCAACGACGGTTGAGCTGAATGGGCAGCCTGTACAAATTGCAGGTATCGCCAAAGGATCCGGCATGATCGCTCCAGATATGGCGACGATGCTGGTCTATATCTTTACCGATGCCAAGATTGCACGCGCTGAACTGCAAGCTTTGGTGAGTCGCTTGAACGATCAAAGCTTCAATTGCATCACGGTTGATGGGGATACTTCGACCTCTGATACATTGCTGATGGGCGCGACAGGGGCGTCAGGTATTGATGTTGCCGGGAATGCGGAATTTGAAACTGCGCTGCGTACTGTATTCCTTGATCTCGCGCATCAGGTTGTGCGCGACGGGGAGGGGGCGACTAAATTTGTGGAAATCCAGATTACCGGTGCATTCTCCGACGCAGAGGCCAAAACCCATGGGCTGGCGATTGCCAATTCACCTTTGGTGAAAACAGCGATTGCGGGGGAGGATCCGAATTGGGGACGTGTTGTTATGGCGATTGGGAAATCGGGAGCCGCGGCAGAGCGAGACCTTTTGTCAATCTCGTTTGGCGATGTTCTTGTCGCTGAAAAAGGTTGGGTTTCACCGAAGTACCGCGAAGACCTTGGCGCGGCTGAAATGAAGAAACAGAATATCACGCTCAAGGTGGATCTGGGGATCGGCAGTGGCACTGCGACGGTTTGGACCTGTGATCTGACGCATCAATATATCAGTATTAATGCGGATTATCGCTCATGAAGACAGTTTTAGTTTCTGCTGTTGCGCTCATCGATGTTGATGGGCGCGTCCTGCTGGCGCAGCGCCCCGAAGGTAAATCTATGGCGGGCCTATGGGAGTTCCCAGGCGGTAAGATCGAACCGGGGGAGACGCCAGAGGCCGCTTTGGTACGCGAGTTGCAGGAGGAATTGGGGATTGATACTTGGACCTCTTGCCTCGCGCCTTTGACCTTTGCCAGCCATTCCTACGAGAATTTCCATCTCTTGATGCCGCTCTTTGCCTGTCGCAAATGGGAAGGCATTCCCCAAGCGCGGGAGGGGCAGACGCTGAAGTGGGTTAAACCAAACGAGCTGCGCGATTATCCAATGCCCGCAGCTGATATCCCATTGATCCCCATCTTGCGAGACTGGCTTTAAGAGCAACTGGATTAAGTTGTGTGTGAAGTTAAGGCGTCGCAGCGCGTCAGATCTGGGCGTAAACGGTTAAAACTTTCGATGTTTTGACCCAGCATGGATATAGGTTGCTTGATGAGCCGCCGCGGCGTTTCGATCGCGGCGGATAGCGCTGTGGCAAGCGGGACGCCCACTTTTTGGGTCACAACGCGCAATGCGGTTGTCAGGTCTAGGTCGGCGCCGGCTAAAGTGCCATCCATCAGTGTTAAACGGCCTTTGTGTCGGTGGATATCGCGCTGGCCCAGCGAAAATTTAGTTGCGCTGCTGCCGGCAACAGCCATCGCATCTGAGACCAGAAAAAGTGATCCTGGACCTTGTTTCGCACGCCACGCGGCGCCTAGGCTATGTGGGTGCACATGTATACCGTCAGCGATTACACCTGCAGAAACTGCACCAGAGGATAGAGCCGCACCAACAACGCCCGGTGCGCGGCTGGTCAGAGGGCTCATCGCGTTGAACAAATGGGTGACACAGCGCGCGCCAGCTTCAATATATTCTAGCGCAGTGTCAAAATCTGCATCCGTATGCCCCAGTGAGACAAGCACACCCGCATCTGCCAGATTGCGAACTTGTTGCGTGGTCACGTTTTCAGGTGCAACCGTGACCTTTAGAACCGGAAGGTGGCGCGCAGCCTCGATGAGCATTTGCAAATCGTCAGCAGACATTTTCCGGACCAAATCAGGATCATGTGCGCCTTTCCGAGCGATCGACAGATGCGGCCCCTCAAGATGCAGGCCAGCAACACCGGGCACCCCCAGACGTACTGCATCTATTGCAGCGTGAATCACCGCTTTTGTGATTTCAGGAGTGTCTGTGATAAGTGTCGGTAATATCAGGTTTGCACCTAAAAACCGATGCGCTGTTGCGATGCGCGTAAGCCCCTCAACTGTTGGCAGGTCACCCAACAAAATGCCATCACCACCATTCACCTGTAGGTCTGCATAGCCAAGGCACAGAATATCCCCCTTCAGATCAACAGAAGGCACATCTGGGTCTATACTGTCGGTCAAAGAGGTCAGTACACCCTTTTCAAAATAGGCGACTTTGTCGTCGTGCAAGACACCTTGTTCGAAAATCAAGCCACCATGATAGCAGTGCCGGTTTTCCATCCAATCAGCCTTTCCCCGCATGTCCAAGACCCTGTGCAAAGGTTTGCGCTAGGGCAATGGCTCCATCAAGTGGGGATCCAAGCGGTTTGATCAGGGCGGTTTGCATCTCGGGCGGGAGGTAGCGTGCATAGGTGGCGCCAATGCCACCTGTCAGGCAAAGCGGCGAAGCGTCTGTCCAGCCAAAGGCGGTCAACATCTTTGCCAGTTGCGACGCCGCATCTTGTAAAATCTCTTTTGCGAGCGCGTCATAGTCAGCGACCCGTGTGACCAGCGGTGCCAGTGCCGCTATTTCCTTTTGGCCAGCAGTGGCCGCCCATGCAATCAGTCCTGCAGCCCCCTCCATGCGCTGTAATGTTGCATCGCTCAGCGTTGTAGCTTGGCGAAGCCCATCTTCCGCTTCTAAGCTGCGCACAAGAAGTTGCTTTCCAATCCAATGAGCTGACCCGGGATCGCCAAGAACTGGGCCCCACCCTCCTGCAAAACGTATGTTCGCGCCGATCTGGCAGCCGAAAAAAGATCCGGTGCCGCAATGGATCAGATGGCCATCGTTGGCGCCCAATGCACCTATGAGAGCGGCAGCACGGTCTTCCTCAATCTTGAGGCTGGTGAGGGGAAGCGCCGCAGCGACCCGTTCGGCCATAGGTGCACCCGTGACCCCTGCAAGGCCCATATAAGTTGGGACATTGCGTAGGGTGTCGCTATCCCGACCGACGGCCTTGCTAAGTTTGTTGAGACCGGTTGTGATTTCAGCAATGGCGGTATCAAAATTGCTGGAAACGTTGGTGGCGCCGACTTCGACCTGCCATTTTGCATCTTTGTCACATAATGCCAGTCGACAGCGGCTGCCGCCGCCGTCTACGGCAATTACTGGATAAGATTGCGGCTGTTCCATTCCAGCAGGAGTGAAACAGCTTGAGATAAAAGAAAAGAGGCAATTTGATTTCGTGTGTCGGAAACACGCCCTTTTCTTTCGGGATTATCGATTTTGATGGACGGCGGAGCCGCAATATCGAGGGTATGTTCGCATAATTTGCCGTTACACTTGGTACCCCGCGCAAAAGACCTTGCGGCTGTTTTGTCTAAATTCTGCCTGATTTCGTTACGGCTGTGGTCACGAGTTGGCCACCTTTTTCATGCACACTTTCTTAACGCTGTGGGTGAAGGAGAGCGGGATGTTAACGAATCGAACAGGTGTTATGGCTGCAGCGACACTATGTGCCGCATTGGGGATAGGATATTTTATGCAGCCATCGACTGCGCCTGAAACGCGCCAAGTTGTTGAACGTACAGAACCTGTCATAGACGCGGTGGATGAGCTTCCGCTGGAAAAGATCACTCTAACATCTGCCCAGTCACATGTAACCCAAGAGACGGTCTCTCAGCAAAGTCCTGTTCAACCTTGTGAATTACATGCCCAAGCAACTGCTCAGCCCGGGGCGGTTGTTGCCTTGAATGTTGTGGCACCTTGTATGTCAGGGGCGCGTCTGACCGTTCACCACAACGGGCTGATGTTTTCTGAAATCTTGAATGCTGAAGGTCATTTGAACGTTCAGGTTCCTGCATTGTCTGAAAGCGCCGTTTTCCTCATCGATGCCGACCAGGGAAAAGGGGCGGTGGCAACCGTACAAATCCCTGATTTTGAGAGTGTGGAACGGGTGGTCCTGCAATGGCAGGGCAATACCGGGTTTGAATTACACGCACGCGAATTTGGAGCGCATTATGGCGATCAGGGGCACGTGTGGCATGGGGCCGAAACTGTTGGCGCGGGCACCGTCCATCGTTTAGGGGATGCAAGCCTTTTGGCTGCGCGTCAGGTTGAGATTTATAGCATAGCCAAACACCCAGATTCGGTGTCCGGGCAGGTTGCCTTGACCATCGAAGCTGAAGTGACGTCGCAGAATTGTGGTCGCGATGTGTCTGCACAAACTATGGAATTCCAGCAAGGTCAGCTTCGGACACGGGAATTACAGCTGAATATTCCCAATTGTGACGCAACTGGTGACTTTCTTGTGTTGAATAATCTCGTTGAAAACCTGAAGATTGCGCAAAACTAGGCGACGATACTTCAAGGTTTCTCATGGCAGTCTTTCGTGCGGCGCTTGCAGCCGCACTTCTCTTTTTTAGTCATTGCGTTTTAGCGCTTGCGCAGGACGTTACTTTATCATCACAGGATGGATCTGTTGAAATCAATGGAGACCTTTTGGGATTCGATGGTGAATTCTACCGTGTGAATACCAAATTTGGCGAACTCACAGTTGATGGGTCCGGCGTGCGCTGTGACGGGCCCGGATGTCCAAGCCTGTCTGATTTTGTGGCAGAGGTTTCCTTTTCCGGTTCTACAGCCATGGCGGATGTGTTGATACCTGCATTGATCGAAGGGTTTTCGCTGCGCAATGGGTTTCAAACGCATCGGGATGCGCTGGGCGGTGGCAATTTTGAATATACGCTGCGCGAAGCGGGCGGCCGTATTGCCGCACGGTTTTCATTTTTTGTCAGCAATACGGATGATGGGTTTGAAGATCTGTTGAACAATGAGACAGACATCGTGCTTGCCCTACGTGAAATTCGTCCTGCAGAGCGTCAACGCGCAGAGGCGCTTGGCATGGGGGATATGACAAGCGCTGCACAAAGTCGCGTGGTCGCTTTGGACGCTTTGGTTCCCGTAGTCTCGCCTGATAACCCGGTGCGGGATATCACCCTGCCTCAGCTTGTAGGGGTGTTGACCGGGCAGATTTCCAACTGGCAGACGCTTGGCGGTCCAGATGCACCGATTACGGTTCATTTGCCGGTCGCGGCTTCAGGACTCACGCAGGCCATACAGGACCGGTTGCTTGGAACCGGATCTTTGGCCCAGAATGTGCGTCGCCATGATCGGCTAAGCAATCTGGGCCGTCGGGTTGCGACAGATTCGTTTGCTTTTGGTATCACAAGCTTCTCAGAAGCAGATCCCGCGCGAAAACTGATCCTGTCTGGCAGTTGCGGGTTTGAATTGCAGGCTGGACGGCGGGCGATCAAAACAGAAGATTATCCTCTGAATGCGCCGATGTTTCTGTATCTGCCCGCGCGTCGCTTGCCCAAAATTGCGCGGGACTTCTTATCGTATACCCGAGGCCCTGGCGCGCAAATTGTGATCCGCAGAGCGGGATTCGTAGACCAAGCCGCCGAAACCATTACGTTAAACGCTCAGGGCGATCGACTGGCAAATGCAATTTTATCAGGTTCTGATGAAATTGGTCTGGATGAGCTAAATCGAATGGTTTCAACCCTTAAAGGCCATCAGCGTCTTACAACGTCTTTTCGGTTCGAAGCGGGGTCTTCGCGGCCAGATGCACAGTCTCGGAGCAACATAGAACAGTTGGCGCGTGCGTTAGAGGCAGGTGCTTATGACACGCGTGAATTGTTATTTGTCGGGTTTTCGGATGGCCAGGGGCCTGCAGCGGGCAATCGCGATATTGCGCTTAAACGGGCACAAGCAGTGCGTGATGCTGTCTTGGCGACAGCTGAAACCGCTAATCTGGATCGGGTGACACTTTCGACTGACGCGTTTGGGGAAGCGATGCCGATGGCTTGTGATGACAGTGCCTGGGGACGGCAGGTCAATCGGCGTGTAGAGGTCTGGGTCAGGTAACGCGCGTGGCTATAAATACCCTTCCGCACTGAAACTGAGTTCGCGCGATTTACCAATAATCAGATGATCATGCACCGTGATCCCCAAAGGGGTAAGCGCAGCCACAATTTGTTGGGTCATGCTGATATCGCTTTCAGAGGGGGTTGGATCGCCAGAAGGATGATTGTGCACCAAAAGAATAGCGCTTGCATTCAGTTCCAAGGCGCGTTTGGCGATTTCACGGGGGTAGACTGGCACATGGTCAACAGTTCCACGCGCTTGCTCTTCATCCGCAATCAGAACGTTTTTCCGATCAAGATACAGGACGCGAAACTGTTCGATTTCAAGATGTGACATGGCCGTATGGCAATAATCAAGAAGAGCATCCCAACTGGAAAGAACCTGTCGTTGCATGACACGTGCCCGCGCCAATCGCTGTGCAGCGGCTTCTAGGATCTTGAGATCAGTGATGATAGCTGGTCCAACCTCTGATACTTCGGCAAGCCGTTCTGTCGGAGCTGTGATGACCCGATTGATATCTCCGAATGTTTTCAGCAACCGATGCGCCAGCGGTTTTACGTCCTTTCGGGGGACTGAGCGAAACAGAATAAGCTCTAGTAATTCATAGTCCGGCACAGAGGTTGCACCGCCTGTCATAAAGCGTTCGCGCAGGCGTGCACGATGATCTTTAATATAAGAAGGCAAGCGCGCTTTTGGTAAGACCCCATCAACCTCGGTTGCTTCATCCGCAAACAAAGGGAGGGGGATTTCTTCAAAAGAGGAGTCCTGAGGCATTCATCCAGTCTGGAAGCGACTCGGTAAATGAAGTCTTAACGCGGGTAAATGCCAGCGTAAAAGAGAAACGCTCCCCGATTGGGGAGCGTTTGTTCGTTAGCCCTTCATGCCATCCCAGAAGCTTTTGACAGAAGAGAAGAAGCTCCCACTTTCGGGGTTGGTGTTCTCTTCGGACAGGTCTTCGAATTCACGCATGATTTCTTTTTGGCGCGCCGTTAGATTTACGGGTGTTTCAACGGCAAGTTCGATGAACATATCACCAACACCGCCGCCGCGTAGTGTGGGCATACCCTTGCCACGCAAGCGCATCTGGCGGCCCGATTGGCTGCCTTCGGGAATTTGGACACGCCCGCGGCCACCATCAATGGTCGGGACTTCGATTGCACCACCCAAAGCAGCCTTGGCCATTGAAACCGGCACGCGGCAATAAAGATTATTGCCATCCCGTTCGAATAGATCATGTGGCGCGACCTCGACAAAGATGTAGAGATCCCCCGGAGGGCCACCGCGCAGACCTGCTTCACCTTCGCCTGCAAGACGAATGCGAGTCCCGGTTTCCACACCAGCAGGGATATTCACCGACAAAGAGCGATCTTTCTCAACGCGGCCATGACCGTGACAGGTTTTACAAGGGTTCTTGATGATCTGCCCCAGCCCCGAGCAAGTCGGGCAGGTGCGTTCAACGGTAAAGAAACCCTGTTGTGCCCTCACCTTTCCCATGCCCGAACAGGTAGGACAGGTTGTGGGCTCTGCTCCACCTTCGGAACCGGTTCCATCACAGGATGTACAGGCAACAGAGGTTGGTACCTTGATGGTTTTATGCATACCAGCAAAGGCGTCTTCTAACGTGACCCGCAGATTATACCGCAGGTCAGCACCACGTGTTGCGCGCTGGCGTCCGCCACCGCCGCCACGTTGGCCGCCCATAAAGTCACCAAACAGGTCATCAAAGACGTCTGAGAAGGCAGAGGAGAAATCGCCACCGGGATGGCCACCACGTGGACCGCCACCACCGCCCATACCCCCTTCAAAAGCAGCATGACCATAGCGGTCATACGCGGCTTTTTTCTCGGGGTCTTTCAGAACGTCGTAGGCTTCGTTGGCCTCTTTGAACTGTGATTCTGCGTTCGGATTGTCGCTGTTGCGGTCCGGGTGCAGTTCTTTGGCCTTCTTGCGAAAGCCTTTTTTGATTTCATCGGCAGAAGCCCCTTTGGCCACGCCCAGAATATCGTAATAGTCACGTTTTGACATCAGAGTGTCCCTTCTGCCTCAACGAAAACGGGCCGGTCCGTGCGCCGGACCGGCCCGTTTTGGCCTAGGCGCAAACGTTAGCGCTTGTCGCCGTCCAGATCTTCGAACTCGGCGTCGACAATGTCATCGTCACCGGGGCCTGCTGCTTCGTCTGCAGCTGCAGGTTCATCACCAGCGTCTTCAGCTTGTGCTTTGTAGATCGCTTCACCCAGCTTCATCGCAGCTTCTGTGACGTTCTGGATGCCAGACTTGATCTTATCGGCGTTGGATTTTTCATTTTCCAGATCGTCTTTCAGTGCGGCCAGCGCCAGTTCGATCACTTCAACGGTGGAGGGATCAACCTTGTCGCTGTGTTCTTCCAGAGATTTCTCAGTGGAGTGTACAAGGCTTTCGGCTTGGTTGCGTGCTTCGATCAGTTCGCGACGCTCTTTATCCGCCTCGGCATTGTCCTCGGCGTCTTTGACCATTTGTTCGATGTCCTCATCGGACAGGCCGCCAGACGCTTGGATGGTAATCCGGTGCTCTTTGTTGGTGCCTTTGTCTTTTGCTGACACAGACACGATGCCGTTGGCGTCGATATCAAAGGTCACTTCAATTTGAGGCAAGCCGCGTGGTGCAGGTGGAATGTCTTCAAGGTTGAATTGGCCAAGAATCTTGTTGTCGGCCGCCATTTCACGCTCACCCTGGAACACACGGATGGTTACGGCGTTCTGGTTGTCTTCAGCAGTTGAGAAGACCTGAGATTTTTTTGTTGGAATGGTGGTGTTGCGGTCGATCAAACGGGTGAAAACGCCACCCAAGGTTTCGATGCCCAGTGACAGTGGGGTCACGTCCAAGAGAACAACGTCTTTCACGTCGCCTTGCAGAACGCCGGCCTGAATGGCCGCGCCCATTGCAACAACCTCATCCGGGTTCACACCTTTGTGGGGTTCTTTGCCGAAGAATTTCGTAACTTCTTCGATCACTTTGGGCATGCGGGTCATGCCGCCTACCAGAACCACTTCGTCGATGTCAGAAGCAGAGATGCCCGCATCCTTCAACGCAGCTGCACAGGGTTTCATGGAGTTTTTGATCAAGTCTGCAACCAGGCTTTCCAGTTTCGCACGGGTCAGTTTGATAACCATGTGCAAAGGTTGACCGGTGGAAGGATCCATCGAGATAAACGGCTGGTTGATCTCGGTTTGGTTTGCGCTCGACAGTTCGATTTTTGCTTTTTCTGCCGCTTCTTTCAAACGCTGCAGTGCCATCTTGTCTGCGGTCAGATCAACGCCATGCTCTTTTTTGAACTGATCGGCCAGATAGTTGACGATGCGCATGTCAAAGTCTTCACCACCCAGGAAGGTGTCACCATTGGTTGACTTTACTTCAAAAAGGCCGTCGTCGATTTCCAGAATGGTGACATCGAATGTACCACCACCAAGGTCATAAACAGCGATGGTTTGGGTGTTCTCTTTGTCCAGACCATAGGCCAGCGCCGCAGCGGTTGGCTCGTTGATGATACGCAGAACTTCCAGACCGGCAATTTTACCGGCGTCTTTGGTCGCCTGACGCTGTGCATCGTTGAAATACGCAGGAACGGTAATCACAGCTTGGGTGACTTCCTCACCCAGATAAGATTCTGCGGTCTCTTTCATTTTGCCCAGGGTGAAGGCCGAGATTTGTGATGGGGAGTATTTCTCACCCTTGGCTTCAACCCATGCATCGCCATTGCCGCCATTCACGACTGCGAAGGGCAGGTTTTTCTTGTCTTTTGCCAGATGCGTGTCATCTGCGCGGCGACCGATCAGGCGTTTCACACCAAAAATGGTGTTGTCTGGGTTGGTAACAGCCTGACGTTTCGCAGGTTGGCCAACCAGGCGCTCTTCGTCGGTAAAGGCGACGATTGACGGCGTGGTGCGCGCGCCTTCAGCGTTTTCAATCACGCGAGGCTGCGAGCCATCCATAAGGGCCACACAGGAGTTGGTGGTGCCGAGGTCAATCCCGATAACTTTGCTCATCTTTGATCCCTTTTTCTCATCAAGGCGATTACACGAGGTCTGAACCCTTTGTGGCATCCATACCCCGAAAACAGTGCGGTTTGGTCTAAACCACGCCGCGTCGAAGCGTATATAAGGAGCGGAAATGATCCCTGCAAGCGCCTCAGGACGTGCTGCGTCGTTGATGGTGAAGTTTTTTCAAGGGATATGGTTAAGAATGGAATAATGCGATGGCAATGTTGCGGGTGCGTGGCTTTGAAATTCACAAATCTTACCTTTCGCCTGAGGCTCAGCGCGCTTTGATTGACGATCTGCGCCCGCTGTTAAAGGCGGCGCCACTTTTTTCGCCTGAGACGCCGCGGGGTGGAAAGATGTCTGTGCGGATGACCGCAAGTGGTTCCTATGGTTGGTTTTCCGATGCATCAGGGTATCGATATATAGATCAACACCCGTCCGGACGCCTATGGCCCGCGATTCCACAGGCTTTGTTAGACTTGTGGTATGCAGCGAGCGGGGCGGATCGCCAACCTGAATGCTGTTTGTTGAATTATTACGGTGAAGACGCGCGTATGGGATTGCATCAGGATAAGGATGAAGCGGATTTTTCATATCCGGTTGTTTCAATCAGTCTTGGAGATGACGCGTTATTTCGGATCGGGAATATAACGCGCGGCGGTAAAACTGATTCTGTCTGGCTGAATTCAGGCGATGTTGTAGTGATGGGCGGAGAGGCACGTCTTGCGTATCACGGTGTCGATCGCATTAGGTTTAAATCATCGCGCCTGCTGCCTAAGGGCGGGCGTATCAATCTTACTCTGCGGGTGGTTACGTGATCACCCGCAGTATTTTAGCGCTTGGCGCTCCAGCTGATAGAGACATTCTTGCGCGTATAAAACTCTCCCATCAACCCGATCAGGATCAAGATCAGGGCGATCCAAAGGGCATATTCCCAGCTGCTGAAGTGGGGGTTATAGTTTTTAAAGATATACCCTCTTGCTTGGTCGATGCAGTGGAACAGTGGGTTCCAGTCAAACAGAGCCAGCATGAAGCTTGGCAATGTGTTGGCAAGAAACATTTTGCCAGATGCGATCATATTCGCACGTTGATAGACCGTTGAGAGAATGCCAACCAGGCTGGGAGCCCAAGGTTTGAGCACCAGCAAAACCAATCCAACACAGGATCCTGTCAGCCAGGCCAGCAGGACCATTGCATAGGCGGAAATTGGATCAACAATTTCAACTGGGGTAAAGGCAACATGATAGCCAAATAGAATCAGAAAGAGCGACAGGGATTGCAGATAAAGTGATCCAAGCGCGGCCGACAGAATCGCAACAATTGTATTCATAGGCGCATGTTGCATCATTGGGCTGCTTGGCCCTTCAGCACCGGATACGGCACCTACAGCTTTAGTATGGGTCAGAAACAGGAAGACACCTGACATCACGTAAAGCAGAAAGTCGCCCCGTACAGCATTTCCTTTGACGCCTAAGATTGTAAACATCAGGTAGAAAATCGATACAAACATAATAGCTTGCAGCATGTTCAGACCAAGCGCTATGAGCGCGTTGTTATGTTTGGAGCGCACACTGCGCACAACCGCGTGAAATACAACTTCGCACATGGTTAAAAAACCAAGGAAAGCTGAAGTGCCTGCGCGTCGTTGACTAAACATCTGTACCAAACTTTGTTCGTTCGAGGTCAAATTAACACGGACATATTGCTGATCCGTTGCTTGCACAGCATAAGAACCATGAGTTTTGTTTACAACATGGCCAAAAATAGGAGATTTTAATGACCTATGAAGAGTTGATCCCGATCATCCGTAAGCTTGCCATCGAGGCGGGCGCGAAAATTATGGAGATTTACAACTCCGATAACTTTGATGTGAAGGTAAAGTCAGACGACAGCCCTGTTACCGAAGCGGATGAAGCGGCAGATGCGTTGATCTCAGCTGGGTTGCGCTCTGCTTTCCCTGACATGATGCTGGTGACGGAAGAGCAGGCAGAATCTCACAGTGCAAAAGGCGATACCTTCCTCATCGTGGACCCGTTGGATGGCACTAAAGAATTCGTGCATCGTCGTGGCGATTTCACTGTGAATATCGCATTGGTGGAAAAAGGCGTTCCGACACGTGGTGTCGTCTATGCACCGGCGCGGGATCGGATGTTTTACACGCTCGCAGATGGATCTGCCGTCGAAGAGACGGGGGCGCTTGATCCAAATGTTATTGGTGCAACAACGCCTATCAAGGTAGCAGACAGCGATAACAGTGCTTTGATGGTGGTTGCGTCTAAATCGCACCGGGATCAGGCTACAGATGACTACATCTCTAAGTATCAAGTGAAAGACAGCAAAAGTGCAGGATCTTCGCTGAAATTCTGCTTGGTTGCAACGGGAGAGGCTGATCTTTACCCGCGCGTCGGGCGGACAATGGAATGGGATACCGCAGCCGGGGATGCTGTTTTGCGCGGCGCAGGTGGCAAGGTGGTGCGTTTTGATGATCACAGTCCACTAAGCTATGGCAAAGACGGATTCGCGAATCCGTTCTTTATCGCCTACGCACCTGCAGTTGATCTTAAAAAACCTTAAATAATAGGCAGGCGATGCCGATATTGTCGCGTATTTCACAGAGAGTTCGCGATATTTTGCCCAAAGGTGCCCCAGTTTGTTGTGCCCAATCTCTGGGGCTTTAATAATACAAGAGGTGAGCATGGGGGGCGAAGGATCGTCTGGTATATGCTTATGCATTGTAGCGTTAGGGTTACAAAACCGGAATAATGGCTGGTGACAGGTTTAAAGGTGACGCTGGACTAGCAATGCACTTGTCAGCCTTGTTGGAGGCTGGCAGAGGTCCAACGGGTTTGTTTGCAGACCTCACACCAAGGCCTTTGGTGGTGAATATATAGAGAGAGCGAGTTATGCGCAGAAAAGTAACAAAAGCAATTTTCCCGGTGGCGGGTCTGGGTACGCGGTTTTTGCCTGCGACCAAATCTGTGCCAAAAGAAATTATGACTCTCGTTGATCGTCCGCTGGTACAATATGCAATTGATGAAGCGCGCGCGGCGGGTATTGAAGAATTTATTTTTGTAACCTCGCGTGGCAAAGGCGCGCTGGAAGATTATTTTGATCGCAGCCCCGTTTTGGAGGCGTCTTTGCGTGAAAAGGGCAAAGACCAACTGCTGAACGTGCTGAATGAAACCAACATGGATTCAGGTGCAATTGCGTATGTTCGTCAGCACCAGGCGCTGGGCTTGGGGCACGCGGTCTGGTGCGCGCGCCGTTTGATTGGTGATGAGCCTTTTGCTGTCATGCTGCCTGATGATGTCATCGCGGCTGAAACATCTTGCCTCAAGCAAATGGTGGAAGCCTATGAAGAGACCGGCGGCAATATGGTCGCAACGATGGAAGTCTCACCGGAACAGACCTCATCTTATGGCGTTTTGGATGTGAAAAACGATATGGGGGCCGTTGTCGAAGCCCGTGGCATGGTTGAAAAACCAAAAGCCGAAGAAGCGCCATCAAATCTTGCTGTGATTGGCCGTTACATTCTGTCTCCATCTGTCCTGACCAACCTCAACCACATGAAAGAGGGTGCAGGCGGTGAGATCCAGCTGACGGATGCGATTGCAGAAGATATCGCTGCAGATGTGCCTGTTTACGGCTATCGCTTCAACGGTCAGCGGTTTGATTGTGGATCAAAAGCAGGCTTTTTGCAGGCTACCGTTGCTTTTGCTCTGGCGCGTGACGATTTGCGCGATGATCTGATGGGCTACATCCAGCAAGTTTCACAGATGGATAAAGCGGCGCAGTAAAACTGAGCCTCCCGCGCGCTGTGCGCGCGGGCACAGAACGAAGGACAGTTCCATTGAAAAATGTGTTGGTAACCGGTGGTGCCGGATACATTGGGTCGCATGCCTGTAAAGCATTGAAAATGGCCGGATATACGCCTGTCACTTACGACAATCTGGTGACGGGTTGGCAGGACGCGGTGAAATTTGGGCCATTTGAGCAGGGAGATCTTACTGATCGTGCCCGTCTAGATGAGGTCTTTGCAAAATACAAACCCATTGCAGTCATGCATTTTGCTGCGCTCAGCCAGGTTGGTGAGGCGATGAGCCAGCCTGGGAAATACTGGGCAAACAATGTAGGGGGCTCTTTAACCTTGGTGGAAGCGGCTGTCGCTGCAGACTGCCTTGATTTTGTGTTTTCCTCCACCTGTGCCACCTATGGTGAGCATGATAATGTTGTCTTGGATGAGCAGACTCCGCAGCAGCCTTTGAATGCCTATGGCGCCAGCAAGCGCGCTGTGGAAGACATCCTCAAGGATTTCGAAGCAGCCTATGGTCTGCGGTCGGTAATTTTTCGCTATTTCAACGTTGCTGGTGCTGATCCAGAGGCGGAAGTGGGCGAATTTCATCAGCCTGAAACCCATTTGATCCCTTTGATGCTGCAGGCAATCAAAGGTGAACGGGATGCTCTGACTGTCTTTGGTACAGATTACGACACTCCCGACGGCACGTGCATTCGGGACTATGTACATGTCTGTGATCTGGTCGATGCTCATGTTTTGGGGCTGAAATGGCTGGAAGCCGACAAAGGCAGCCAAGTCTTCAACCTTGGCACCGGGTCTGGTTTTTCGGTGATGGAAGTGATCGATCATTCTCGCTCAGTCACAAATGAAGCTGTTCCTTACAACGTTGGCGCACGCCGGGCTGGTGATTGTACCAAACTGGTATCTGGTTCTACCCGGGCCGTCACGGATCTGGGCTGGGAGCCAAAACGTTCGACATTGGATAAAATGATATCTGATGCTTGGAAATGGCACCAGACCGGACACTACACACAATGATTGACAGGGCGCGGCTGGTGCAGCCCCGGCTGAGCTGGCCCGCCCGTTACTTGCTACGGCTGAAACGTAAGTATTTGCTGTGGCGTGCGCGTAAAGCTGCAAAACAGCTGACTGTATTGAAAGACTGCACCGCTGCAATCAACGCGTCGTCGCTTTTATGCTTTGCGACAATGCGAAACGAACGGCAACGCCTTCCTTATTATTTAGAACATTATCGCAGGCTTGGGATCACGCAGTTCCTGATCGTTGACAATGACAGCGATGATGGCACGCGGGAATATTTGTTAGATCAGCCTGATGTCTCTCTCTGGACAACGGATGCCCCCTATCGCAGCTCACGATTTGGTGTGGACTGGCTGACAGGTTTGCAACATCGCTATGGTCGCGGGATATGGTGCCTGACTGCAGATGCAGATGAGATCTTGATCTATCCAGAATGGCAGGGGCGAGACCTGCACGCTCTGACCGCATGGCTGGATGAACAAGGGCAACGCGCATTTGGTGCAATGATGCTGGATATGTACCCAAAGGGCTCTTTGGGGGGGCAGCCTCAGGCAAATGCAATAACCCCGTTTGACACTCTGCGCTGGTTCGATGCGGATACGTATACTTGGGATTATAAGAAACGCTATGGGCAGATCTCGATCCGAGGGGGGCCACGCAAACGTGTGTTTTTTCAGGATGAACCAGATCACGCGCCACATCTGCATAAGACTCCGCTGGTACGTTGGGCGCGTGGGGATGTTTATGTCAGTTCAACCCATACGTTGTTGCCGAGGTACTTAAACGCGGTTTTTGATGCGCGTTTGGAGTGCCCGACAGGCGTGTTGTTACATACCAAATTTCTGGACGAGATTATCGCAAAGTCTGAGGAAGAAAAGGTAAGGCGTCAGCACTTTACCTATGTCGAGCGCTACGAACGCTATTATGATGAAATCATTGCAGCGCCTGATTTGTGGTGTGACGCGTCTCAACGCTATGCGAATGCCCAACAATTGGAGCAGCTTGGCTTGATGAGGCGTGGCGCTTGGCCGTGATCCAATACTGTCCAATTATACCCTTTGGTAAATTCATTGAAATCACGCGGCCCCCTGTGGCATATTCTTTTTCAAACAAGAGGGTTGCTCTTCGGCCCGCATAAGCAAAAGTAGGCAGTGGTTTGGGTATTTGGCATTCTTATCGGATGCGTCTGCGGCGCCAGCGGCGCATTCTGCGGGCAATGCGGAAATCACGCGAGTTGCGCGTGGTTCAGGATCACACGAACAACATTCAACCAAATGATGTTCTGCTCGTCTGCACATTGCGCAATGAACAGATCCGGCTCCCGTATTTTCTGGACTACTATCGAAATCAAGGGGTTGGTCATTTTCTGATTATCGATAATGGGTCAACAGACGGGTGTGAGGCCTATCTTTCTGGCATGGGGGATGTTTCGCTCTGGCACAGTGATGCAAGCTATAAGCGGGCAACATTTGGCGTCGATTGGATGAACCATCTGAAACGTAAATATGCCCATGGTCATTGGGTACTTGTGGTCGATCCTGATGAATTTTTTGTTTATCCTTTTAGCGATACACGCCCATTGCAGGCGCTGACAGATTGGTTGGACAGCTCAGAGATCCCCAGCTTTTCTGCCATGTTATTGGATGTCTATCCCAAAGGAAAAATTGGCGATACACCGTATCAGGCGGGCCAAAACCCGCTGGAAATTGCGCACTGGTTTGACAGTGGCAATTATATTGTCCGCAAAAACCCAACCTACGGAAACCTGTGGATCCAGGGGGGCGTTCGGATGCGTAAGTTCTTTGCCGCCCAACCGAAAAAGGCTCCGGCACTGAATAAAACCCCTTTGGTCAAATGGGACCGCAGATATGCCTATGTCAGTTCGACCCATACGCTTTTGCCGCGTGGATTGAATCAGGTCTATGATGAAGCGGGAGGCGAGAAGGCCAGTGGTATTTTGCTCCATACAAAATTTCTGGACACGTTGTCTGCCAAAGCGTCAGAAGAGATACAGCGGGGCCAGCACTATGCATCTTCGGCGGAATACCGAGCCTATGCGGCACAGCTGGAAGACCAGCCAGAACTGTGGTGCAAATGGAGCGAACGCTACATCAACTGGCGGCAGCTTGAAATTTTAGGCCTGATGTCCAAAGGCAACTGGGCATGAGGATTGGCATTCTCATGCTGGTTCACACGGCGTTTGATCGGGCCGCGCAGGTTGCGCAATATTGGGCGGCTGCAGGTTGTCCAGTTGTGATCCATGTGGATGAAAAAGTACCAGATCACGCCTTTTCCCGTTTCCAGTCAGCACTTTCAGAGGTGGCACAAGTCAGTTTTTGCGACCGTCACGCCTGTGAATGGGGCATGTGGGGGATAGTGGCGGCAACGCAGTCCGCCGCAGAGCAAATGCTGTCGCAGCATGACGATGTGACCCATGTCTATCTGATGTCAGGTTCATGCCTGCCATTGCGACCTGTTTCTGATCTAAAAGACTATTTAGCGGCTCGACCCGAGACTGATTTTATCGAAAGTGCCACCACTGCGGATGTGCCTTGGACCGTGGGTGGATTAAGTGCCGAACGTTTTACGTTGCGATTTCCCTTCTCATGGAAAAAGCATCGCTTGCTTTTTGATGGCTATGTGCGCTGGCAGCGTCGATTGGGACTGCGTCGCCGTTTTCCTATAGGTCTAAAGCCACATATGGGAAGCCAATGGTGGTGCCTGACCCGCAAGACATTGAGCGCAGTTCTTACAGATCCAGACCGCCCAGCCATTGATCGCTATTTCAAACGGGTCTGGATTCCCGACGAAAGCTACTTTCAGACGCTGGTGCGGCGGCACAGCAAAGAAATTGAAAGCCGTTCTCTGACCTTGTCGAAATTTGATCATCAAGGCCGGCCGCATATCTTTTACGAAGATCACCTGTCTTTGTTGCGCCGGTCGGATTGTTTTGTGGCGCGAAAGATATGGCCTCAGGCAGAGGGGCTGTATCAGGCGTTTCTGGGGGCACGCGCAGAAACCGCTGATCACGCTCAGCCAAATCCTGGCAAAATTGACCGTGTATTTTCACATGCAATGGAGCGCCGTCTGCGCGGCCGGGCGGGCCTTTACATGCAAAGCCGCTTTCCCTATCGGCAGGGCCAGACAGGTGTGACAGCGGCGCCTTATGCAGTGTTTCAAGGGTTTTCTGACTTTTATGAAGGATTTGAACCTTGGTTGACACAGGTTTCAGATAGGGTTGTGCACGGCCATTTGTTTGCTTCAGATCGGGTTGAATACGCCGGGCGACATAGCATCACGCAGGGCACGATGTCAGATAATGTACGTATCCGAGATTATGATCCTGAGAGCTTCCTGACCAACCTTTTGTGGAACAGTCGTGACGCGCGCCATTGTTTTCAATTCAGCCCAAGAGACGAACAGCCCATCGCGCAACTGATGGCCTATGATGTGAACGCACAGATTTCGGTGATTGCCGGGGCCTGGGCCTTACGGTTGTGCCGTTCTGATCTTGATTTTAAACTGCTGCGAAAAGAGGCAGCCCGTCTGCAAAAACGTGAGGCAGCGTTTCTTTCTCTTTTACGATCTCCCTGGGTGAAAGCGCGTGTGCGAATTTGGTCGATGGCAGATTTTATCGAAGCCCCACAAGAAAACTTGCGCAGTTGTTTGACGGATCTGGGGGTGTCGGGCACGCCTGATTTGCCCGATCAGACTTCGCTTGATGGATTCGGACACTTCCTCCAAGATCTCAAAAACCATGGAATGCACCCCTATGTGATGGGAGATTTTCCGGTTGAAGGGGAAGCCCTCTCGCGTGAGGTATCCCCGTCTTTAGGTAAACCTTATATTGTTCAATGAATGGCTATGACTCAACAGTTTGATTATTTTGTGATTTTCGCTGAAATGCGTACTGGATCCAACTTTTTGGAGGCCAATTTAAACGCATTTGACGGGATCGCTTGTCATGGTGAAGCGTTTAATCCGCATTTCATTGGCTACCCCAATCGTGAAGATTGTCTTGGTATTACATTGAACGATCGAGAGGCAAACCCAGCTGTGCTTCTGAATGCGATACGCACTGATGCAACTGCTCTGGCAGGGTTTCGTTACTTTCATGACCACGATTCCCGTGTGCTCGACACGATATTGAACGATCCGAGATGTGCAAAAATTGTTCTGACGCGCAATCCACTTGACAGCTATGTTTCGTTGAAAATCGCTGAGGCCACCGGGCAATGGAAACTTACAAATGTGACCCGACGCAAAGAGGCGCAGGCGCATTTTGATGCGGCTGAATTTGCGGCACATGTCGATGCTTTGCAGCAGTTTCAGATTTCGTTGCAGGGACAGTTGCAGCGCAGCGGACAAAGCGCCTTTTACGTCGCTTATGAAGACCTACAGGATGTCGCTGTGATGAATGGCCTCGCCCGCTGGTTAGGAGCAAAGGCGCAACTTGAGGCGCTTGATGATAGCCTAAAACGGCAAAATCCGTCGCCTGTTGTTTCAAAGGTGCACAACAGCGAAGAAATGATTGCTGCCTTGACTGGTATTGATCATTTTAATCTGACCCGTACGCCCAATTTTGAACCACGTCGCGGGCCGGCGGTTCCGGGCTATATTGCCGCGGCGCAGGCTTCGGTTCTGTATCTGCCGATCCAGGGGGGGGCAGAGCAGCCGGTGACCCAATGGTTGGCGGATCTGGACAATGTCCAAGGGGATGCCTTGCAGAAGGGGATGAACCAAAAAGAAGCGCGCCAGTGGATGCAAAACAATCCGGGATTTCGCAGCTTTACGGTTGTACGCCATCCGCTGCAGCGCGCCCATGCGGTTTTCTGCGCACGCATTTTAAACAAAGGGCCTGGATGCTTTTTGAAAATCCGCAATACGCTGCGCCGACGCTACAATGTACCTATGCCGGAACAGGGGCCGGGGGAAGATTATACTCTGCCTCAGCATCGCGCCGCATTTGAAGGTTTTTTGAATTTTCTCAAACTCAATCTGGGTGGTCAAACATCAATCCGTGTAGATGCAAACTGGGCCAGCCAAACGCAGGTGATTTCAGGCTTTGCTGAGTTTCTGGCTCCAGATCTCATCATACGTGAGAGTGAAATTGCGCAGGATTTAAAAGGCCTTTCTGAAAAAATAGGCCAATTGACGAGCGTTAGGTCTGATGGCGAAGAAGATCAGCCTTTTTCATTGTCGCAGATATACGATGCTGATCTTGAACGCCTGTGTCGCGCAGTTTACCAGCGCGACTATCTAAAGCTTGGCTTTGGAAATTGGGCAGATCGCGCCTAAGAGCCTGTCTTAGGCGGCTTCTATCGTCTGACTGTCGGTTAGAATTGTGTGCAGTGTAGACGGGTCAGGGTTTGCGCGCAGTTTTGTGCAGAAACTCTGATCACGCAATGTTCTGGACACCAAGGCCAATGCTTTGAGATGCTCCACGCCTGCCGCTTCTGGAGCGAAGAGCGTGAAAACAATATCCACGGGTTGCCGGTCTACAGCGCCAAAATCCAGCGGTTTTTCTAGGGTCAAAAATACCCCCTGAACCTCTGATATCCAATCTGTACGTGCATGAGGCAGGGCAACACCGTGCCCTACCCCAGTTGGGCCAAGGCTCTCGCGTTCAAGCAAGGCCTCAACCGTATGTGCCACGGGCATTCCATATGCAGATCCTGCAACTTCGGAAACTTCCTGAAACAGGCGTTTCTTGCTAGATACTGCGCCGATAACGCGCACTGCCTCGGGTTTGAGGATGCTTGAAATCTGCATTTATTCTGCTCCGATCGGGTGCCTCATCACACCTCTAGGATGTAATTATGGATCAATCCAGCCAATATTGCCGTCGTCACGACGGTAGACGACATTCAGGCTATCTTTGCTTTCGTTTTTGAAAACAAGGACAGGCGCGCCTGCCAGTTCCATTTGCATCACAGCTTCACCAACGGAAAGGGAAGGGATCTTTGCTTCCATTTCTGCGACGATGATCGGTTGCAAGGTCTCTGGTTCAGAAACAGCTTCTTTGTCTTCTGAGGCAAGGATATACGAACTTGCGCCCAAAAGTTCAACTGGTTCGCTGCGCTCCCGGTGGTGATCTTTCAATCTCCGCTTATAGCGGCGTAGCTGTTTTTCCATTTTTTCGTTACAGCTGTCAAAAGCCGCATAGATTTCAGTGGCATGAGCCTTGGCTTGGGCTGTCAGCCCCGTCGACAGATGTACGGTGGCTTCACAGACGTATTCATGCGCTGATCGCGAAAAGACTACATTGGCGTCGGTCGGTCGTTCAGCATATTTGCCAACAACTTCGCCCAACTCGCTTTGCACATGAATTTGCAAGGCTTCGCCGATGTCGATCTGTTTTCCGCTGATTTTGTAACGCATGTGATCTCCTTTACACATAAACACTTAAATCCGACCAGTTCGCACTGGTGCAGTGATAATTGGATCTAAGTGTGGAATTCAGGCAGGCGCCAGACAGTCAGCAGCACAGAAGGTCCTGTATTCAGGGCCATTTCAGTTGCTGCAAGGTGCTGCACGTTTGCCATGTTTCAATTCGATGACAAAGTGTGAGGAGAGTCAATGGAAAAGCTAAAATTGAGCCAAATGCCGTACAGCAGTGCAGGTGATTTTATGGTCGTATCTCAAGAAATACGGAAATTATCACCAAGGTAGACTCGGCGCACGTTCTCGTTTTCGACGACATCAGCGGGGGTTCCTGACATCAGCACCTGCCCGTCGTGCAAAATATAGGCGCGATCCACAATCTCCAGTGTTTCACGCACGTTGTGATCGGTGATCAAAACGCCAATCCCGCGCTTTTTCAGATCAGACACCAGGTTGCGGATGTCGCCGACGCTAATTGGATCGACCCCGGCAAAAGGTTCGTCCAACAAAAGATAGCTGGGTTTGGCGGCGAGGCAGCGGGCAATTTCAACACGGCGACGTTCCCCCCCGGAAAGGGCCAGAGCCGGAGCGCGTCTAAGATGTTCGATTGAAAAATCTGACAGCAACTCTTCTAACCGCTCGCGTCGTTTGTGGCGATGTTTCTCAGAAATGTCCAAAACGGCCAGGATGTTGTCTTCGACCGAGAGCCCGCGAAAGATCGACATTTCTTGCGGCAGATAGCCAATGCCCATACGGGCACGGCGATACATGGGCAGCGTGGTGACATTCTGGCCATCAATGGAAACGGTGCCGCCTTCTGGGAATACCAGACCTGCTATGGTGTAAAATGTGGTTGTTTTACCAGATCCGTTGGGCCCAAGAAGCGCGACCACTTCGCCACGATCAAGAGACATGCTGACATCGCGAATAACAACGCGATTGCGGTAAGATTTGCGCATCTTTTCAATACGCAGCCCTGATGAACCTTCGGTGACAGTCAGCTTGGGGGTGGCCATCAATTTTTTCCGGGAACCAATATGGTTTTGACGCGGCCAGACATTTCAGCGGTGCCTGATGTCAAATTCACGACCAGCTGGTTTGAGGTCAGCGTGCTGGCACCTTGGGTGAGTAGGACATCACCATTTAGCACAATTGTGCCGGTATCGATGCTATAATTAGCCTGTTGGGCTTCTGCTGCATCAGGCCCGTTGACCAAAATCACATTGCCTTTGGCCTGCAGGCTTTCAATTCCTGTTTGCTGGTTCGTGTCGTCTACTTTGTAGACAACATGCACCGTATCCGCTGATAGGCGCATAGCGCCCTGAATGATCAGGACATTGCCCAGAAAATCGGCTGAACCGTTACTTTGATTGACGGATAAAGTGTCAGCCGTCACTTCTACTGGGAGCAAAGGATCTGCGCGGACGGTTCCAAATGCAAACGCCCCCTGTGCGAGAGACAGGGCTGGCAGGGACATGCAAGCTATGAACAAGAGCAGAGAACGTAAGAGCAGCACGGGTCATCTTTCCGGTTTTGAGGGATCATATACCAGCTTCACCCCATTTTTGAATACAATATACACAGTATCCTGAGGGGAAAGTGAATCGATCTGCATCGCGCCTGCAGATAGCGTGCCAAACGGTCCGTTTGCGCGGATATCTTTAGGAGCGGTTGCGTTTATTTCATGCAGTTGGGTGCGCAGTTCTTCGGTTTCAACCACCAGCCCACCCGCTGTCGTAATTGTGACCATTCCGGTAAAATGAGCCTCACCCTGATCGGGGAGAAAATTCCCGGTTTCTGAGGTCATCGTCATGCGTCCGCCTTGGGACAGTTTGAGGATCGCCTCAAGCTTTGTGGCATTGGTTGGATTGTCTTGCCGACCGGGGGTCACCCGATCGGCTGTGACTAAAATCTCATCCCCGGCGGCGGTTGTACCTGCGAAGAAGGGCGCAGTGATCTGCTGTCCGCGCATGCGTTCTTCAATTTCTTGCCGGGCAAAGGGAATCGTTGCCTCAGGCGTATCGCTGCGTGAGATCAGAAAGACGGTCGACAAAAGTGTCAGCGCGGCCAAAGGCAGCAGCACTTTTAAGAGGGCAACAATGCGCGAATGTCTGTCCATGACATTGGTCTCAATCTGGTGTGTTTTATCCGCCTCGATTCAAGAATGGGCAAATATGTCGGTGTCGGGCCAGCCTGCGAGGTCCAGTCTTGCACGCGTTGGAAGAAAATCAAAACAGGCTTGTGCGATCTCGGTGCGATCTTCACGATGCAGGCGTTTGTTCAGGGCTTTGCGCAGGCGATGCAGGTGTAAAACGTCGGATGCCGCATAATCCAATTGCGCATCGGTCAGGTGTGCGGCGCCCCAGTCACTCATCTGTTGTTGCTTTGATATGTCGACGCCCAGCAGTTCCTGAGTGAGATTTTTCAACCCATGGCGATCTGTATAGGTGCGCACCAGACGGCTTGCGATTTTTGTGCAGTAAACCGGTGTGGTGAGCGTGCCAAACGCTTGATAGAGAGCGGCGATATCAAATCGACCATAGTGGAATATCTTTAGGACTGTGGGGTCACTAAGGAGGCGACACAGATTAGGCGCTTCGTTTTGGCCTTTGCGAATTTGTACAAGGTGGGCATCCCCATCCCCAGCAGACAGCTGCACCAGACACAACCGATCACGGTGCGGGTTCAACCCCATGGTCTCGCAATCAATTGCAACGATATTACCCAGTGACAGATCCGCAGGTAAATCATTCTGGTGCATGTGGTTTGCCAATGATCTGATCCCTTCCGCCAATGCCTGAGCTTTGATTGGCATAGGAGTTTTATCGTAGCGATACAATTAGATGTTCGATACCAGAAAGGTTTGAGCGGAAAATATCAGGGTAATTTGGTGCCCAGAAGAGGACTCGAACCTCCACGTCCATACGGACACTAGCACCTGAAGCTAGCGCGTCTACCAATTCCGCCATCTGGGCACAGATGTCGTGGAGCGCTCTATACGGAGGAGTGTTTCGGCATGCAAGAGGAAATACAGGGTAGTTTGGCTTTTACACCATGTCATTTTCTTTTGCGAAATATCTCACACTTTGAAAATGCCAAGGCCGCCTTGTCCTTTGAGGGGACAAAAGGCGGCCGGGATGTAGAGACTGCCGAAGCTGCGGCAATTTTTTAGGAGGGCCGAATAGCGATCAGGCGATCTTCGCGGGGTAAAAGAGCGCGCAGGGCCTTGAGACACCGATAGTGATTGTTGCTCAAAACAGCGTCGGTTGCTTCTGCGAGGGCTGCGCGGCTGTCAGTGTCGGTAAAGACCTGGCTCAGCTCTTCGATGCGGCGCAGCATGGGCATGCGATCTTCATCAGCGTCGATATCGCCTGTCAGAACCAATTGCGCGGCATAACAGACGCGGCGCACAGGCGTGTTGGCTTCTTCGGGGGGGATCGCATCGCGCAGGCGCAGGATGTTGGCATCCGGTGTCACGATGGACAGGCGGCTGCGGCGGTCTCCGTTTTCGATGACGGCGCCGTTGACAAGAACGCGCTCTTTGGGGGCAAGTTTGAGGACCAGTCCGCTCATAATTAGGGGGCTCCACTGCGAAGGCCACGCATGATGGCCGTGTTGATTTCTACCAGCGGTCTAACATCTGCCTTGCGGGCAAGGACCTGGCCGGTGTGATGTGCGGTGAACTGCGAAAGGTAAACGATGTTTGTTTTCAACGCATCTGGAAGCGCATTATCGGCATATGCGATATCTGCTGCAAAGGTTGTCCAGAGCTTTTGATTGTCATGAAGAGCTGCGACGAGATCGTTAAAGCCGGTTTTGCCTTTTTTGGCGGCCGCGATGATCCGGTGGGTCAACTGGCCAAGAAGTTCATATTCAATATCGATCGGGGTTCGTGTGGTTGCACGGGCTTTCCCGTAGGCGTTTTTGGCTTTTAGCGCAGCGTTCACGTTTTTTCCTTACCTTCTGGTCTTGGGCACAAGGGCATGGGGGATCAGAGCGCGCGGGGCGCTCTGATCAATCCGTTTATTAACGGAACAGTGACAGCAAAGACTGCGGCGCAGAGTTTGCGATGGACAGAGCCTGTGCACCCAGCTGCTGCTGTGTTTGCAGCGCTTTCAGGCGCGCAGAGGCTTTTTCCATGTCTGCGTCAACCAGTGAACCAATACCGGAAGTCAGTGAGTCAGACAGTTTGCTGACAAAGTCAGACTGTGATTCAATGCGACCTTGTGCAGAACCAAAAGCAGCAGCCGCATCGCTTGCTATAGCAATCAAACCATCGATCGCATCCAATGCGTTGCCCGCATCAACGGCGTTAGCAACACTAAGAGTATCGAGATCAGCCAAGCCACCGGCACCCGCATTCTGGTACGAACCGTTGATCGAAATCGCGTCTGTGCCGTTGTTTGTGATCTGCAGTTCGCCAGATTGGGTTGGATCATCGTATTCCACGTCCAATCCAGCGATGCCTAGTTCGTCAATAGCCTCCTTCAGACCATTCGCGATATATTCGATATCATTGGCATTACCGTTGACAATATCACCGGCAGACACAGTGTAGGATGCTTCTTGATCACCGATCTGCACCGTGATGGTATCGCCTACCGCCCAGTTACCAGCGTTGGTAATGGCGATATCCTCTGTATCACCAGCATTGAGCCCTACTACAAAGGTATCACCAGTAGCCGACACAAGTGCGCCATTGTTGTCAGTACCTGTGGCAAACACAGTGGCAGCAGTATACGCTCCGGTAGAAAGGTTTTGACCACCGACAGTAATTGATGAGGAGGCTACTGCACCGCTTGCATCCCGGTCCAGCGAAGACAGAACATCGGTTGACGTCACGGTGCCATCAACCAAGTTCAGACCGTTGAACTGCGCAGCGCCTACGACAGCGTCAATTTGATCTTTCAGAGCCTGAACATCATCGTCCAAAAGACCACGGTCAACGTTGTCACCATTTGCGGCAACGATCTTTTCTTTCATCTCGATCAACAGATCGGTGATGGACTCAGCTGCGTTTTGCGCAACAGCTACAGTTGAGCTGCCAAGCGACAGGCTTTCGGATACAGCTTTAAAACCAGAAACATCTGAATCCATGGTCTTGGCGATTGCCCAAACCGCAGAGTTGTCAGACGCATCTGCAACTTTTTTACCGGTAGAAATTTTGGACTGGAGGTCTTCCATATCCATGTTGATGGTTTTCAGAGTTTGCAGCGCAACCATTGCGCCATTGTTGGTCAGAATGCTGGACATAGCATTTATCCTTTTGTGCGAGGGTTCTTTATCCCTCAATCAATCCCTGCTCCCGAAGGAGCGCTCTCTGCCGTCTTTCTGACTGTGCGATTAGCCCTTGGCCGTCGCGCCACCCTGTTCATCCAAGGTGCACAGGAACCATGCACCAATAGATCCTAAGAGTTTGCTAAAGCCAAAATTTTGAAAGTTAGAATTTTCGTTAAATCCCCGTGCATTACGCGCGCTTCTCTAGTTTTTGGCTATGTCCATTTGGATGGCTGGTTTTCTGACCCATGCGATCATAGACATCGAGCCCCTTACGTACGTTGCGCAATTCCTGCATGCGGGCCGCAACGGCGCGGATGCCTTCCATCGCGCTTTCCAGGAGCGCCTGATTGTGGGTGACCTTTGTATGTATGCTGGTGAGTTCGTCCTGTTCAAAGGAGTCCATCTCATTCAATTCGCTGATCAGGGCGTCTTTTTCTTCAAGCAGTGTTTCCAGCTGATCCAGTTGACCATTTACAAGGGCGGTGCGTTCCAGTTCCAGAATATCGTCCAATTGATCGATGAGAAGTTGTTGAGCGGTGATCATGATGTTTGTTCCTTCAATGCGTGATAAAGCGATTCGGCGAGGCCAATGCCGCCAGCTTTGGTGATTTCTTCGGCCTGGGCGCGCACGAGGAAGCTGGAGAACTGGTCCTCGCCAGCGCCGCCGCCAAAGGTTTCGGGCGATTCGCCCAGCCCGGCTGATTTCAACATTTCCGCAAGAAAATTGGTTTCCAGCTCCATTGCAGCTTTGCGCAAGGGGTCTTGTATGGTCTGTGCAATCTTGGCCGGTCCCTGCCGCGCGGGCGGGGTTATATTCGGTATACTATCCATTCTGGACCTCATTTGAGAGTACATGCGATTTGCATCGACTTTTCACAGAATGCATCAGGAGCGGTTAAAAATGCGGTAACCGGTTTTTGTTAGTGTGCAGCTGTCAAGATAGAATGTCTGGAACAGTTATGATGATTGCTGGGATTACCGGGCCGCTTGCTGCGCGTGCGCAGGAACCTGCCCCAAATGCGAAGAATTCTGCCCCGTCTGATGTCTCCAAGAAGGAGACTTTTGAGACGGTATTTGAAGAAGATAAGCCTAAAACCGCTGAAAAGAACGTATCTGCCGAGGACGCATCGGCCCCACCTGTTGAGGCGGAGGGCAAGACGCCTAAAGTGTCGAAACCGGTGAAGGCAGAAGAGGGTACACCAGAGGATCCGAATCAGGGTGTTGTGACGCCCGATGTCGTGCCAGTGCAGCGCGAGGTTGCGGTAGAGGCGGCTCCTTCTTCAAAGAAGGCGGTAGAAGTGCTGGTTGAAGAGGCAGGCGATACCGTTCCGCAAACAACGACGCGGCAAACAGTATTGTCTGAGACCAATGTTGAGCCGTCAGAGGGCGGTATTTCAGGAGATCAGCAGGCATCTTTGGCTTCACTTGAAGCCCCTACGGAAGTTGAGGGTGAGGAAGCTTTATCTGCAGCAGTAAAAACTGAGAGTACCGTGCAATCTACTCAGGCAGAGCTTGAAGAAGCTGCACCTGTTTCTAATGTGGTTCGCGCGGCAGAGGTGAAAACACCGACCGAATCAAAAGGCAATGGCATTGCTGAACAACCTGCTGCGCCGACAAACGCATCTGAAGAGGCCCAGAAGGTTGCTGTAGTGCAGGCTGAAACTGGTTCCGAAGATGGGGCAAAAGCGCGTGACGTGTTAGATGCCGAAGCAGTCTCACAGCAACCAAGGGAGCGGCAGACGCTCACATCTCCGCAGAGTGGGGCTGCGCAAACCGCATCTCCTTCCCAGAACACGCCTTCCACTCAACAGGCGCAGGCTGTCAGAGTTGAAGGGCAGGCAGAACGTGCAAAAGACGTTTCACCGCGTTTGACGCGCGCTGAAGAAGATCGTTTGGTCGCGCAGGTGACAACTGAGACACGCTCTCGTGTTGCGCCATCAACGACGATTGCACAGCAGACATTTCAGGCCACCGTTTCTGCACAACGGGGAGATGGTACGCTTGAAGCAGCGGAAAACAATGAATCTCTCTCGGATCTTTTACCGTCTGAAGAAGCTGCAGATGCCAATCTAGAGCTTGCCCGTGATCGATTGTCAGACCGCCCGATTCAGCAGGCGGCTGCAACGAATGCCGTTCCACAGATGGTTCAATACGCTGTGCAACAACATCGGATGCAGGTGCAGAATCAGGCGCGGACTAAGGCAGAGACCGCTGAGCGTGTCGCGCAGATGGTTGAGACAACAGGGTTTGCGGCCCCTGCCGAGATTGTTGGGTTATCGCAACTGTTGACCGAGGCGACATTGAAGCAAACCAAATCAAACACGCAAAATATTGCGCGTCGCGTTTCTGAACAGCTAGGTGATGCTTTCGCTACGACGGGCGAGAAAAAAGTTGAAGTGCTTTTGAATCCCAAAGAGCTTGGGCGTGTGGAAATGCAGGTTGAGACGACTGAGACAGGCGTCAAAATCACAATTGATGCAGAGCGTCCGGAAACCAGTGACCTGATGCGAGAGCATATCGATCAGCTGAAAAAGGAATTTCAGCAAATGGGCTTCACCGAGGTTCGATTCGAATTCAAGGAGCCTCCTGTTCAACAGCCTATTGAGAACGAAAGAGAAGGTCAGATGAATGACCTGCTTGGAAATACAGATCAGGATCTGGATGCCGCTCATATCGTTCAATCGCTTCGCCTGGGTGAGACCGGGCTCAATTTGAGAGTATAAACAATGACAACACCCGTTACCTCACCCACCGGGGCAACATCTGCAGCCGCAAGCAGTGGTTCATCCTCTGGCCTGCCAGTATCCAGCGGAATTTCAGCGGATTTCGAGACGTTCCTGAAAATGTTGACGACACAAGCGAAATATCAAGACCCGCTGGAGCCGTTGGACAATGCTGAATATGCATCACAGCTTGCTCAATTCTCACAAGTTGAACAGCAGGTTCAAACCAATGAGTTGCTGACAGCGCTTCAGAACCAAGCAAGTGCAGCCTCTGCTGTAACGCTGTCGTCCACATCTGGCTGGGTGGGTATGGAAGCACGGGCTCAGGTTGACGGATATTTTGATGGCGCCACGCCAATTACAGTAATGCCGCAACCTTTGGCTGGAGCGGCGAGTGCACGTCTGGTCGTGCGTGGAGTTGGTGGAGCCGTTGTTGATCGAATCGATATTCCAGTTTCTGCAGATCCGTTTACTTGGGATGGATTGACAGACAGCGGTTCGGCGCATCGCGAAGGAATGTATCAATTTGAAGTCGAAAGCGTGAATGCTGATGGCGAAGTGACGAGCACGTCTCGGCCAGATGTCTATACACGTATCACCGAAACGCAGTTGCAAGGCGACGAAGTACACTTGATTCTTGCGGGTGGTTCGTCAATCAATTCCACGGATGTATCAGCATTGCGTGAGAGCAGATCGTAATTCCTGTTATAAGGGCATGTGCTGATCCAGATCTGAAGTTGACTGCGATTGGAACATGTCCTGAAGACTTTTTACCCCTCATTTCAGGCCAGCCTTTCGGTGGAATTGCCAGAATTTGATCTCCTGAATTGCGGGGGGGAACGGCTGACAGGCGGGCGGTCTAATGAGCTTTGGCGCCTTGGTGAAATCGTGGTGAAGCTCTACAATATAGGGCATCAAAACCCTTTGTTTGCCAATGAGCCAAATCACGAAGCCAGCATTTTACAAGAACTATCCGGGCGAAAGATCGCGCCGGATTTTCTTGCTAAGGGTATCTATGATGAGCGTCCTTGGATTGTGTATCGCCATGTTTCTGGATCGCGCTGGGCGAGAGACGTAGGACAGGCCGCAGAGCTTTTGTCAGCTGTGCACCAACTGACGGGGTCGGTGCCCAATGGGGTCAATGGATCCCAAGCTCTATTGTGCCAGACCGAAACGATCTTGCGCTGCTGTGCTGGGAAAAGTGCGCTTTGGCGAGAACGGCCTAATCATTCGGTCGCGCCGCTGAACACGGTGTCGTTGATCCATGGTGATCCGGTACCGGGAAATTTTGTGTGCGGTGATCATGGATTGCGATTGATTGACTGGCAATGCCCCAAAATGGGCGATCCCAGTGAAGACATCGCGTTGTTTCTGTCGCCTGCTATGCAGTTTCTTTACAGAGGTGCGCCGCTCACTGCCGCAGAGGAACAGGAATTTCTGGAAACCTATCCAGACCACCAGATTATCGCGAGATACCTAGATATAAAGCCTTGGTACCATTGGCGCATGGCCGCCTATTGTGAGTGGCGCGGTGATCTGGAGGCAAGAGACTTGGAGCGTGAAGCACTTGCAGAGTGCTGAAGCTGATTAAATCATATCCCATATGAGTTTCGCAGCCAAGATTAGCGAAATAAGGACCAGAAGCGGTTTGATCAATCGCGCACCGATGCGCTGGGCCAACCGTGCCCCTAGTTGCGCGCCTATGATCTGTGCCGCACCCATCGCCAACCCGGTAAAAAGCCAAGGCGGGGCGACAACCGCAAAGGCCACCAATGCGCCTGCGTTGGATGAAAAGTTCAGCAATTTTGTATGAGCGGTGGCTTTCAGGACACCAAAACCGGCCAAAGATACAAAAGCGAGCATGTAGAAACTACCAGCACCTGGCCCCAGCAACCCATCATATCCCGCACACAAGGGAACAAGGGTGAGGCTGAACAGAACAGGGGAAAGCCGTTGCTGCCTGTCCTCATCATTCAGACCTTTTTTCGTGGCAAAGAATATCGCAATACCGACCAGCAGGACAGGCAGAAGCCAGCGAATAAAATCTGTGGGCAATACCGATACAAGCAGTGCACCTAAAAGTGAGGCGACAAACGCAATCAGGGCGGGGGTAGACTGTTTGCGTAAATCTACATGGCCGCCACGGGCATAACTGATCGCCGCAGTTGCCGCCCCAAACAAACCTTGGATCTTATTCGTAGCAAGTGCTGTTAACGGGTTCGCACCCGCCATAATAAGTGCGGGCAGCGTTATTAGGCCTCCGCCCCCTGAAATTGCATCGATAAACCCTGCAGCGCCCGCTGCAATGAGCAGCAAGGCGAGAACTTCAAAACTGACTTCGAACACGGGTTACACGCCCTGAAATTCATCTGCCATGTATCCTTGGATATAGAGCAGGGCTGAGAGGTCGCCGTGATTGATGCGCAGGTCACACTGGGCTGCAACAGTGGGTTTTGCGTGCAATGCGACCCCAGATCCTGCACGACCCAGCATGCCAAGATCATTTGCCCCATCGCCTACTGCGATCACATCGGATTCTGTGATGCCGAGATGGGCTGTGATTTCTTCCAATGCGTCAACTTTCGCTTGTCGTCCCAAGATTGGCAGGCCAACTTTGCCAGTCAATGTGCCGTTCTCGACCAAAAGCGTATTGGCGCGGTTCTCGTCGAATCCCAACGTGGCTGCGACCTTGGCGGTAAACGCCGTAAACCCACCCGAAACCAAAGCCGCATAGGCTCCATTGGCCTTCATTGTTGCAAGCAACGCTTTGCCGCCAGGCATAAAGGTGATGCGGTTTTCCAGAACTTGATCAATGACAGTTTC
Source organism: Epibacterium ulvae (assembly GCF_900102795.1). GTDB lineage: Bacteria > Pseudomonadota > Alphaproteobacteria > Rhodobacterales > Rhodobacteraceae > Epibacterium > Epibacterium ulvae. The sequence continues at coordinate 37,486 of NZ_FMWG01000010.1, forward strand.
CGGCAGATCTTTCAGCAGGCCAACGCGCTCTTTCAGGGCACCGTCAAAATCTAATTCACCATTCATCGCACGGGCAGTGATCTCTTTGACCTGTGCGCCGACGTCGGCTTCTTCGGCGAGTTCGTCAATGCATTCTTGCTGGATCATCGTGCTATCCATATCGGCAAGCAGCATTTTTTTTCGCCGTCCTTCAAGCGGTTGCAGCACGAGGTCCACGCCTGTCTTTTGCAGATCTGCCCAAATGTCCCATTGGTTGCCGGGAAGGTGCGGCATCTCAAATTCCGCAGCAATGCCATGTGCAAGCCATCGCAACTCGCCGCCGCCCCAAGCGTTTCGCAGCGATTCGACCAAGGCAGGTTCGACGCGGGGTGTATCGGGGTTGCACAGCAAAGTGGTGACAAACATCAGGCAGGCTTCCTTTGAGCTGATTCCGCCCATGGTGTAGCGGGGCGCGGTAATGAGAACCAGCCCTCGAAAACGGGAGCGTGCAGACAAATTGAAGCGCAAAAGTTTCCTAAAGGCGAAATTTTAGGTCGTATTTGGAAGAAGATTGGCCGCTAACGTGCGAAATTTATGCTTGTGCTATGGATCAACTCATCCTAGCTCTGTCGGCGGGACACCTCTCCCCAACGAGAGGCATTTATCTGTAAGGATAGCATTGATGGCTACTCAGCAACCGGCCGCGCGCCCGGCTAACCCGCGTTTTTCTTCGGGCCCTTGTGCCAAACCCCCAACATTTGAGCTTGCTAAATTGGCTGATGCTGCGCTGGGCCGCAGCCACCGCGCCGCTGTTGGCAAGGCTAAGCTGAAAGACGCAATCGAAGGCACCCGCGAAGTTCTTGGCATTCCAGCAGATTACCGCATTGGTATTGTGCCCGCATCTGACACCGGCGCAATGGAAATGGCGATGTGGTCGCTTTTGGGGGAGCGCAAAGTTGAGATGCTCGCTTGGGAAAGCTTTGGCGCAGGCTGGGTCACCGATGTAGTGAAACAGTTGAAAATCGATGCCGAGTCCAAAATCGCGGACTACGGTCAGATTGTTGACCTCGCGTCGGTCGATTTTGCAAACGATGTTGTCTTTACCTGGAACGGTACCACCTCTGGTGTTCGTGTTCCAAATGGTGATTGGATCGCGGCTGACCGCGATGGCCTGACCATCTGTGATGCGACCTCAGCTGCTTTTGCCATGGATCTGCCTTGGGACAAGCTGGATGTAACGACCTTCTCCTGGCAGAAGGTTCTAGGTGGCGAAGCGGCGCATGGTGTCATCGTGCTAAGCCCGCGTGCTGTTGCACGTCTGGAAAGCTACACCCCGGCATGGCCTTTGCCCAAGATTTTCCGCATGACCAAAGGCGGCAAGCTGATCGAAGGTATCTTTACCGGTGCAACGATCAACACGCCTTCGATGCTGGCGGTTGAGGATTATCTGTTTGCGCTGGATTGGGCACGTTCCGTGGGTGGGCTGCAAGGCTTGATCGCGCGTGCTGACGCCAATGCACAGGCCGTTCATGATTTCTGTGCGGCAAATGACTGGATTGCAAACCTCGCTGAGGATGACGCGAACCGCTCCAACACTTCGGTCTGCCTGAAATTCACCGATGACCGGATTCAGGATGGCGCTGCTTTTGCAAAAGCTGTGGCTAAGCGTCTCGAAGCTGAAAATATCGCACTTGATATTGGCGCTTATCGTGATGCGCCTGCAGGGCTGCGGATCTGGTGTGGTGGCACGGTAGAAACCGTCGATGTACAGGCGATGCTGCCTTGGTTGGCTTGGGCCTTTGAGGCTGAGATTGTCGCACAGGGTTAATCCTGATTGATCCTTCGCCCGGCGGTGTCGCCGGGCCATCTTTCCCATTCTTCCGGCCTTATGAGGCCCCCGACAAAGGACCAAACACCATGGCTCCCAAAGTACTTGTATCTGATAAACTGTCCGAAACTGCCGTTCAGATTTTCCGTGATCGTGGCATCGATGTGGATTTCATGCCTGACCTTGGCAAAGACAAAGACAAACTGGCCGAAGTGATTGGCCAGTATGATGGTCTTGCGATCCGTTCAGCGACCAAGGTTACGCCCACCATTCTGGAAGCGGCTACAAATCTAAAAGTCGTTGGCCGCGCTGGTATCGGTACGGACAATGTTGACAAGGAAGCCGCGTCGAAAAAAGGTGTGATCGTGATGAACACGCCCTTTGGCAACATGATCACCACCGCTGAACACGCGATTGCGATGATGTTTGCTGTGGCGCGTCAGATCCCCGAAGCATCGGCGTCTACCCACGCGGGCAAATGGGAAAAATCCAAATTCATGGGTGTTGAGCTGACCAACAAGACGCTGGGCGTTATTGGGGCGGGCAACATCGGTGGCATCGTTTGTGATCGCGCCCGTGGTCTGAAGATGAAAGTCATCGCGTTTGATCCCTTCCTGTCGGAAGAGAAGGCGGACAAAATGGGCGTTGAAAAGGTTGAGCTGGACGACCTTTTGGCCCGTGCTGATTTCATCACGCTGCACGTGCCGCTGACAGATGGCACACGCAATATTCTGTCGGCTGAAAACCTCGCGAAAACCAAAAAAGGCGTTCGCATTGTGAACTGTGCCCGTGGTGGTCTGGTTGACGAAGTGGCATTGGCTGAACTGCTGAAATCCGGCCATGTTGCCGGTGCAGCGTTTGACGTGTTTGCAGAAGAACCAGCAAAAGAGAACGCATTGTTTAATCTGCCCAACGTCGTTTGTACGCCTCACTTGGGTGCGGCAACCACGGAAGCACAAGAAAACGTTGCGCTTCAAGTTGCAGAGCAGATGTCAAACTATCTGCTGACTGGCGCTGTAGAAAACGCATTGAATATGCCTTCTGTGACCGCCGAAGAAGCCAAGATCATGGGCCCTTGGATCAAGCTGGCAGATCACCTTGGTGCCTTTGCAGGTCAGATGACGGATGAGCCGATCAAGGCAATTAACATTCTGTATGATGGTGTTGCTGCGGAAATGAATTTGGACGCGCTGAACTGTTCTGTCATCGCGGGCATCATGAAAAAAGCCAACCCTGACGTGAACATGGTGTCTGCACCTGTGATCGCAAAAGAGCGCGGCATTCAGATCTCTACCACCAATCAGGATAAATCAGGTACCTTTGATGGTTATATCAAAGTGACCGTTGTGACCGAAGAGAGAGAGCGTTCGGTCGCTGGAACTGTCTTCTCTGATGGTAAACCCCGCTTTATTCAGATCAAAGGCATCAACATTGACGCCGAAGTTGGTGAACACATGCTTTACACCACAAACGAAGATGTCCCAGGTATTATTGGTACGCTGGGTCAGACCATGGGTGAAAACGGCGTGAACATCGCGAACTTTACTTTGGGTCGTTCTGAAGTTGGTGGTGGTGCGATTGCGCTGCTTTATGTTGATGCCCAGGTGCCTGCAGATGTGATCGGTAAGCTTTGCGAGACCGGTAAATTCCGTCAGGTTAAATCTGTCCGCTTTGACGTCTAAGTAGATACATCAAGTCTGGAAAAGCCGCCCTTTTAGGGTGGCTTTTTTTTGTTTAGCCTACTGGGATTGTTTAGTGAAATTGGTGGGCTCATGACTTTGCGGCAAGATTTAATCAATCCGGGGCTTTTGAAAAAACTCGGCCTTACGCTGTCCTTGCCGGGGGCGATCGTTTTTGTGGTGCCTTGGACGGCCAATAGCGACATCGCGTTGCGCGCGTGTTTGGCGACAATGCTGGGGCTTGGCCTTTGGAATTTGGATCAAACGCCCAGTGTTCAGGGGCAGCCGATACTCTACCGCATAAGTATCGCTCTGTTTCAGTGGTTTTATTTCGGATGCTTCATGATCTTGATGCTGGATGCAACTTCCGTGCAATCCGCTCTGATCCAATACGCTGTGTCTGGCGCACTTTTTGGGATCTCGATGGCGTTCTGGCATAAGGGCGGCGAGATGCCGGTTGCGGTTGAAGCGTTGAATTTGCCCAAGCAGGTAGCGTTCTTAGCTTTGTGCCATTTTTGTGCGGTTGGGGGCCTGCTGGGGTATTCGACCTCGCCGTCGGGGCTGTTTCCGGCAATTGTTGTATTTTGTAATCTGGGATTCTCCGCACACCAGACTTGGCGGACCGTCGAGGGCAAATTTTACCATATCCTTCTGTATCTATCGCTGTCCATCGCATTGTACATAATGCTGGCCGAACAATAGGAGCGACGCGGGCAACCAAACGCGCCCCCGCTTTTTCATCTTGTCCGAAATACTCTCGGGGGTGAATTGGTCCTAAGGGATAAGGGGGCAGACAGTCCCCTTATCCCTTAGGACCAATTCAACACAACCTTACCGCTTTGGCCTGATTTCATTGTTTCAAATCCTTGGGCAAAATCATCTACCGCGAACCGATGTGTGATTACGCGGCTGACATCCAGCCCGTTTTGCAACATGGCAATCATCTTGTACCAGGTTTCAAACATTTCACGACCATAGACGCCTTTGATGGTGATGGCCTTAAACACGATGCGTGACCAATCGACGGGGGATTTGCCAGGGGGGATGCCAAGTAAGGCGATTTTGCCGCCCATGACAAGGGCCTCTACCATCTGGTCCATTGCGGCTTGATTACCCGACATTTCAAGGCCAACGTCAAATCCTTGACGCAAGCCAAGTTCGTGTACCACATCGTTCAGATCTTCGCGGCTTACGTTCACTGGACGCACCGAAGGGACGACGTGTTCGGCGAGGAACAGCCGATCGGGATTCACATCGGTAATGACCACATTACGAGCCCCCGCATGGCGGGCGACGGCAGCGGCCATAATGCCAATTGGACCTGCTCCGGTGATCAGTACATCCTCGCCAAGCAAGTCAAAACTAAGGGCGGTATGAACCGCATTGCCCAATGGATCAAGGATTGCACCAATGTCGTCTGGGATGTCATCGGGCAGCGGTATTACGTTAAAAGCGGGCAGTTTCAGGTACTGCGCAAATGCGCCTTGTTCATCCACGCCGATCCCGCGTGTGCCGGGGTCTAGGTGAAATTTACCTGCACGGGATTGGCGGCTATCGGTTTCGATCAGATGACCTTCACCTGAACAACGCTGTCCCACCGCAAGTCCTGTTACATCTCGCCCGATTTCAACGATTTCACCGGCAAACTCATGACCTGTGATCATCGGATGGGGAACCGTGGCAGCGGCCCAGTCATCCCAGTTCCAGATATGAATGTCAGTGCCACAGATGCCTGTCTTGTTTATTTTGATCAGAACTTCGTCTGGGCCAATTTCAGGGACTGGAGCTTGAACCATCCACAGCCCTTCTTTTGGGTGAGATTTCTCCAGCGCTTTCATCGTATTGGGTCGCATATCAGATCACTCCGCAGGCTTTACCTGCTGTTTCGAAAGCTTTGAGTGCGCGGTTGAGATCTTCCCGGGTAAGGGCAGCGTTCATTTGCGTACGAATGCGGGCCTGTCCGCGTGGTACGACGGGAAAGAAGAAGCCAGAGACATAGACGCCTTCCTCGAAAAGCCGAGCGGCCATATCCTGCGCAAGCTGGGCTTCTCCCAACATCACTGGAACGATTGGATGTTCGCCAGGAAGCAGGTCAAACCCAAGGGCGGTCAGGCCTTCGCGCCAGAATTTCGTGTTTTCAAAAAGCCTCTTGCGAAGGTCGGCTCCTTCTTCAATTAGGCGAATGGCTTCGATACCTGCTGCGACAATTGCAGGGGGGAGAGAGTTTGAAAACAGATAGGGCCGTGCACGTTGGCGTAGAAGATCGATCACGGGTTGGGGACCGGCAATATAGCCACCGATTGCGCCGCCCAATGCTTTGCCCAGAGTGCCAGTTAGGATATCGACGTCGACACCAAAGTGATCTGGCGTGCCTGCCCCACGTGGGCCCATAAAACCTGTGGCATGACAATCGTCCACCATCACAACCGCATCGTATTGATCGGCGAGGGCACGGATTGCAGGCAGGTTTGCCAGATAGCCGTCCATTGAAAACACACCATCCGTTGCGATCATGATGTGGCGTGCCCCGTTGGCGCGTGCATCTTTTAGCTTGGCCTCTAGGTCAGTCATATCATTATTGGCATAGCGATAGCGTTGTGCTTTGCACAGACGAACACCATCAATGATCGACGCGTGATTCAGGCTGTCCGAGATGATCGCATCTTCGGCGGCCAAAAGGGGCTCAAACAGGCCGCCATTGGCATCAAAACAAGCGGCAAAAAGGATCGAGTCGTCTGTGTTGAGGAACGTTGCGATGCGTTGCTCTAGCGTGCGGTGCAAATCTTGTGTGCCGCAGATAAAGCGGACGGAGGCCATGCCAAACCCTTTGTCCTCCATCACATCGCAGGCCGCTTTGATCAGATCAGGGTGGTCTGCGAGGCCGAGATAGTTATTGGCACACAAATTGATCACCCGTCGGTCGCCGACGGCAATTTCACCTCCTTGAGGAGAGGTAATCAAGCGTTCTCGTTTATAAAGCCCGTCTGCATCAATCTGCGTCAGAGTGTTAGAAATGTGATCCAAAAATGCGGTGGCCACGATGGTACTCCCCTATTCGTTGGAATAGTTTCTACCATAGCGGATTATTTTCCCAAATAGGAGAATTCAAGTATTTTGGACAAATTTCCGTTAATGTGGATTTTCTAACCGTTAGTTGCTTTTAACGATCAGAAACACCCGAGCTGGCCCATGTATTGCAGTGATTGAATGGGGGACATCAGCTGTATAACGGGCCGAATCGTCTGTTTTCAGATGGCTTTCAGCATTGCCGGAAATAAGATCAATGCTGCCTTCTAGAACGGTCAGTTGTTCTTTCGTGCCGCGACCATGGGGCTGGCTGATCAAGGTTCCGCCGTTATCAAAACGGATATCATAAACTTCGTGTCCACCAACGTCTTCTGGTGGGGAGAGAATGCGAATGCGGCAGCCTTGTCCCATATTTTCTATTTTTGGTACGTCTTGGGCCAGCAAAACCTCTATATGATCAGTTGCATCTCCGGCTTCCAGCAGCCCCGCGAAATCGACCTGCAATGCACGGGTCAGATTCCAAAGAGTGGCGATCGTTGGTGAGGATTCACCACGTTCTATCTGGCTGACCATGGAGCGGCTGACACCTGAAAGATTTGCTACGGCTTCCAGTGACAGTCCTTGTGCCCGACGTGCTTCTTTCAGGCGCGCGGGCAAAAGTGTAAGAATATCGGTTGTATCATCCGTCATAACGGAGCTTCCTGCATTATCAGGCGTTTTGTCAAACGCTGCTCTGTTTGATTAGAATATCCAAGCTGCAAGGCTAGCCAGTGCGCCCCCTGCGACCACTCCAATCCCGCCGGGGATCAGCCAAACGGGGCGTATACCGTGTTTAGACGCAGTTTCGTGGGTCTGTGCCATCAGTGCTTTTTCGACCAAGCCGGGGAGGCGGGGGCCGAAACGCGCCAGAACCAGTGCTGTTTTACCCAGATCCTGCACCATTGCTTTGGGGCCGATTGAGCGTTTGATGTAGTCTTCGACAACGGGATGCGCGACATCCCAAATGTTGATATGAGGATCAAGGGACCGCGCTACGCCTTCTACCACAACCATTGTCCGCTGTAACAGGATCAGCTCCGTGCGGGTTTCCATGCCAAATCGTTCGGTGACTTCAAACAGGTAGTTTAGCAGGCGGCCCATCGAGATTTGCGTCGCATCCATGCCAAAGATTGGTTCTCCGACAGCACGCAGGGCACGAGCAAATTCATCTACATCGCGATCAGCAGGGACATAACCTGCTTCAAAATGCACTTCTGCAACGCGTTTGTAATCTCGCTTAATAAACCCATAGAGAATTTCAGCGTAAACGCGGCGCGTATATTCATCGATATGGCCCATGATACCAAAATCATATGCAATGATATCCCCGTTTGGGGCCACTTTCAGATTACCGTGATGCATATCCGCATGAAAAAAACCATCCCGCAGAGCATGGCGCAAAAAGAGGGAGAGAACACGTTCTCCAAGTTCGCGCCGATTATGTCCGGCAGCATCCAGCGCGTCATTGTCGCCAAGTGCGGTTCCATCGGCCCAGTCCAATGTCATGACGCGGCGTGCCGAATAGTTCCATCGGATGTTAGGTAATTGAAAGCCTGCATCGTCTTTGGTGTTGGCTGCAAATTCTGACGCTGAGGCGCTTTCTAAACGCAAGTCCAGCTCGCCCTGAACGACACCGTCGAAATGTTCGATGACCTCCATCGGGCGCAACCGGCGTGCGCCCGGAGCAAACAGATCTGCGATCCGCGCGGCAAAGTAAAATGCGTCCACGTCTTTATTAAAGGCGCGCTCAATTCCGGGGCGCAGAACTTTTACGGCGACTTCAGTGCCGTCTGAAATCAATCGGGCACGATGGACTTGCGCAATTGAAGCGGCTGCGATTGGTTCGCTGAACTCTGAAAATATTTCCTGCCATGGGCGGCCCAGCTCTCTTTCGACTTCCGCCAGAGCTTCTTCTCGGGAGAAAGGAGGCAATTGGTCCTGCAAGACCCGCAACTGCTGGGCCAACTCACTGCCAACCACATCTGGCCGTGTCGAGAGCACCTGACCAAATTTAATATAGGCCGGCCCCAGCGCCGAAAGCGCGCGCGTTGCTGGCGGCATATTGGGGTCGCCCTTGTAGCCCAGCCATTTAAACGGCCAGCCAAGCGCATGAGCAATGCCGCGCAAGATTTTTGGAGCTTCAAACGCGTCGAGCACAAGGTTCATCGCACCTGTGCGTTCAAACGTGGCACCTGTGCGGATCAGGCGAACAATGTTGTGAGGACCGCGCATGAATCAGATTTTCCAGCCAGAATGCAGCGCTGCGATGCCCATAGACAGATTACGGTATTTTGCATTTTCAAAACCCGCCTGCTGCACCATTCCTAGGAACGTCTCTTGGTCGGGAAAGTTTCGGATCGATTCGACCAGATATTGGTAACTGTCGTAGTCGTTGGCGATCATCTGTCCCATACGCGGGATCACGTTGAACGAGTAAAGATCATAGAGCTTTTGCAAGCCGTCGTTGGGGAGTTGCGAAAACTCCAGCACCATCAGGCGGCCACCGGGTTTGAGCACGCGATAGGCTTCGTTCAGTGCTTCTTGAGGCCGGGTTACATTGCGGATGCCAAATGAGATTGTGTAAACATCAAAGGTGTTATCCTGAAAGGGCAGGGCCATCGCATCACCTGTTACCCAGTCCAGGCTGTCGTCCATTTGTTCCGCTTCGGCGCGCTGTCGGCCTTCTTCGAGCATCGGCTGTGTGAGGTCAAATACGGTAGAGTGACCGTGGCCTGCGCGTTTCAGGAATCGAAACGAGATATCGCCAGTTCCGCCCGCCACATCCAGTAGCTTTTGTCCGGGGCGCGGGGCCAGCCAATCCATCATTGCATCTTTCCAGATGCGGTGGATGCCCATCGACATAACATCATTCATAATGTCGTACTTTGACGCCACAGAGTTGAATACGCCTTGGACACGCCCTGCTTTTTCGTGTTCAGGCACGGTTTCAAAGCCAAAATGCGTGGTACTGTCTTGTGTTTGGGTCATGCGACTTGCCGTTTCCTCAGGTTCGCCCCAGTTATAAGGCGCTATACGCCGCACACAATGCGGCCCAACGTCATCTCTTTAGTTATAGGAGCGATGTAATGCCTGAATTGCCCGAGGTCGAGACCGTCCGGCGTGGATTGGCCCCTTCAATGGAGGGAGCTGTCATCACAAAAGCGCAGGTGAACCGCCCTGATCTGCGCTGGCCCTTTCCAGAACGTATGGCGGAACGGTTGACAGGTGCGCGTGTCTTAGCGATGCGGCGGCGGTCAAAATACATTCTGGCAGATCTAGAGCAGGGTGAGACATTGCTCATCCATTTGGGCATGTCCGGTCGTATGACCGTCTCGGGGGACCCGTTGGGCCAGTTTGTGCATGATCATCCACAGGTGCAGAAACATGACCATGTGGTCTTGGATATGGAGAACGGCGCGCGCATTACGTTTAACGACCCACGTCGGTTTGGGGCGATGGATTTAATACCCACTGCAGAGCTGAAAAATCACAAACTTCTGCGCGTGCTTGGGCCTGAACCCTTGGGAAATGATTTTAATGATGATCACCTGATCGCGGCTTTTGAAGGGCGCAATACACCTGTAAAATCAGCCTTGTTGGATCAGGGAATCATTGCCGGTCTTGGCAATATCTATGTGTGTGAAGCACTGTTCCGTGGGGAAATTTCGCCAAAACGTAAGGCAGGGCAAGTTTCAAAAAAGCGTGTGTCTGCTTTGGTTCCTATCATTCGCACGGTACTGCAGGATGCAATTGATGCTGGCGGATCTTCGCTTAAAGATTTTAGGCAAGCCAATGGAGAACTTGGATATTTTCAGCATAGCTTTGATGTGTACGGGCGGGAAGGGGAGCCGTGTCGCCGCGCGGGATGTGATGGGCGCGTTTTGAGAATCACGCAGTCTGGTCGGTCTTCTTTCTATTGTGGCAAGTGCCAAAGATAGCTTGATCAATGCAGGCTGCATGATAATGACTCAATCCTGAAGGAAACAATGAAAGCAAAACACCATGGCCTTTGAGACGCTCAACGTCGAAGTGCAGGACCACGTTTGCCTTATTAAACTGAACCGCCCTGAGGCGATGAACGCTCTTAACACCGCGCTGTTGTCGGAATTGTGCACGGCTTTGGAAGAGGCTGATGCAAGCGACAAGGTGCGCTGTATTGTACTGACGGGGTCCGAGAAAGCCTTTGCTGCTGGCGCTGATATCAAAGAGATGTCTGAGCAGAGTTTTGTGGATGTTTATTCCGCAGACCTATTTGCAAAAACGAACGATCGAATTGCTGCTATTCGTAAGCCGGTCGTTGCGGCTGTGGCTGGCTATGCGCTGGGCGGTGGATGCGAATTGGCGATGATGTGTGATTTCATTATTGCAGCGGACAATGCAAAGTTTGGCCAGCCCGAGATTAATCTGGGTGTGATTGCTGGAATGGGGGGCAGCCAGCGTCTGACCCGATTTGTCGGAAAATCCAAAGCAATGGATATGAATCTCACCGGGCGGTTTATGGAAGCGGATGAGGCAGAACGGGCCGGTCTGGTTTCACGTGTTGTGCCAGCTAAGAAATTGCTTGAAGAGGCCAGCACGGTTGCAGAAAAGATCGCTGAAAAATCACAGCTTACCACAATGGCTGTGAAAGAGGCCGTGAATCGGAGTTATGAACTGCCCTTGGCTGAAGGCATGTTGTTTGAGCGACGCATGTTTCATGCGATGTTTGCAACTGAAGACCAAAAAGAAGGGATGGCCGCCTTTTTGGAAAAACGCGAAGCCCAGTTTCGCGATAAATAGACAACAGCGTTAATAAGACTGGGAAAGGCAAGCAATTCGTTTGCCTTTTTTGTTTTTCAGAGCGTGGTTCGAGCGGTAAGGCTTGCCTTCGACACCAAATATAGCTAATGACCGCCGTCATACATGCGCGTGCAGCCCGCTTTGGCTAGAATCACACCGGTTTTGAGACCCGGGTTGGCTTGGCATTTTGCGCAAACATTCGAACCCGATTAAAAGGTCACAATCACTATGGCAAATTCGCCCCAAGCCAAGAAGCGCGCACGTCAGAATGAAAAGCGCTATGCTGTAAACAAAGCTCGTCGTTCACGCATCCGCACTTACCTGCGTAAAGTTGAAGAAGCGATCGCATCTGGCGATAAAGAAGCTGCAACTGCGGCTCTGCGCGCTGCACAGCCTGAGCTGATGCGTGGCGTGACCAAAGGTATCTATCACAAGAATACAGCTGCGCGTAAAATGTCACGCTTGGCTGCACGTGTTAAGGTTCTGGCCTGATTCCTGAGCAGATCTGAACAAGATCATTTTTCAAGAAAAAAGTTGAAAGAAGCGCCGTTTTTTACGGCGCTTCTTTTTTTTCTAACAGGACAAAACCTTAGCGCAGGCCCGGGAGATTCTTTGGCGTTAAAGGCAGAGTCAACATCATAGTTTCGTTGCTGAGCCCCTCGCCAAATTGCTACCACTATTACAGCGATTCCACACGCTGGGGGATGGGCTGCTCTGATTGGGATCACCAATTTCTGAGACAACCATTATCAAATAGATGCATGATCTGCCGTGTATCTGAAGTTTGGTCCGTACACTTTGTGTGCGGAGCGATATTTGATGCTTTGAAACGAGTGGATCGCAGCCACAGCGTGAGCTGCAAGGCGTTTTGATAAATTTAGTAGCGTTTGGGCGCACATCCTTCGGGAGAGGTCGGCATCGGACAGGGCTGGCTGCGTGTTAGGTATTGCCTGAACATTCCAAAGAAATTTGGAAACGGGACGAAACATAACGACCAGAAAATGGTCATTGCTTTTTGGGCAAGCGAGAGGCAACGAATGACAGAAGATACATGGGACCGTGTTCAGCAACGCCTGCTGAAAACGGTGGGACACAACAATTATAAAACGTGGATAGAACCACTGGAACTGCAGTCTCTGAATGATGATGTGGCTGTATTTACTGTGCCGACGAATTTTATGGGGAACTACGTCGGCCAGAATTTTTCAGATCTCATCTTGCATGAGTTCAATGTGGATGGCTTTCATATCCAGCGTCTGGGGTTTAAAGTTGCAGTTCAGACTGGGGCATCTGCGATATCTGGAAAGCGTGCGCCGCTATTTGAAGTGATGGATGATGATGCATCCGATATTGCCCTTGCTGAAGCACCGGTAAAAGCTGCGCCATCCGTTGTGAAGCGGCCCGTTGCAGAGAGCGAGACGCTTGAAGCTTTGCAGGCTGCGCCACTGGATCCGCGCTTTACCTTTGATAGCTTTGTTGTCGGCAAACCTAACGAACTTGCTCATGCTGCTGCCCGTCGTGTGGCAGAGGGCGGGCCGGTTACGTTTAATCCATTGGTTCTTTACGGAGGTGTAGGCCTTGGTAAGACGCATCTTATGCATGCGATTGCTTGGGAGCTGACAGAGACCAATCCAGACCTGAACGTTCTATATCTTTCGGCTGAACAGTTCATGTATCGTTTTGTTCAGGCCCTGCGTGAACGTAAGATGATGGATTTCAAACATCTCTTTCGTTCAGTGGATGTCTTGATGGTGGATGATGTTCAGTTCATTGCGGGCAAAGATTCGACGCAGGAAGAGTTTTTCCATACTTTCAATGCTCTTGTGGATCAGAATAAGCAAATTATTATCTCAGCTGATCGAGCACCCGGTGAGATCAAAGAGCTGGAAGAACGCGTGAAATCGCGGTTGCAGTGTGGGTTGGTGGTGGATCTACACCCGACAGATTATGAGCTCCGCCTTGGTATCTTGCAGACTAAGGTTCAAGAGCAACGCATGACCTACCCAGGTCTGTCTGTTGCAGACGGCGTTCTGGAATTTCTGGCGCATCGGATATCGACCAACGTGCGTGTGTTGGAGGGGGCATTGACGCGTCTCTTTGCCTTTGCCTCTTTGGTGGGCCGTGAGATCGACATGGAGCTGACACAAGATTGTTTGGCTGACGTTCTACGTGCCTCTGAGCGGAAGATCACCGTCGAAGAGATACAGCGCAAGGTTTCTGAACATTACAACATTCGTATGTCAGATATTATTGGCCCCAAACGCCTGCGGTCTTATGCGCGTCCGCGCCAAGTCGCGATGTATCTCTGTAAGCAGCTGACAAGTCGTTCGTTGCCTGAAATTGGACGCCGCTTTGGTGGCCGCGACCACACTACAGTGATGCACGGTGTAAAACGTATCGAAGAGTTACGTACTGTGGACGGTCAGATTGCCGAAGACGTGGAGATGCTGCGCCGTACTCTAGAGGCTTAAGCGTTTCATTTTGTGCTGCCCGTTTGTATCTTGTGTACGGTCTCGATGGAAGTCGAGGCCGTTTTTTCTTATAAACAGGGCCATTCAGCCACGTTTGGGGCGCTTCTGAAAACTCAGCGCCTTTGGCCTCTTGACGCTTGCGCTTTACAATTGGAGAAATCGATAAAAGTCTTGTGTCACAGGGGTAAAGCGTTACTTTGCTCTTCCGGCCAGACGTATGGCCCGATGAAAAGGATTGGTGGACATGAAGATCAGCATCGAACGCGCGACACTTCTGAAGGCGGTCGCTCAGGCGCAATCAGTTGTGGAGCGGCGCAATACCATTCCGATCCTGGCCAATGTTTTGATCGAAGCCGAGGGAGAGACAGTTCAGTTTCGGGCAACAGATCTGGACATTGAAGTGGTTGATAAGGCGACTGCTCAGGTTGAGCGTGCAGGTGCCACCACAGTGGCTGCGACCACTTTGCACGAAATTGTACGCAAGTTGCCAGATGGCGCGTTGGTCACCCTGAATGCCGATGCAGCCTCTGGTCGTCTGACGGTTGAAGCTGGGCGGTCAAATTTCTCGTTGGCAACGCTGCCGCGTGAGGATTTCCCGGTGATGGCCACGTCTGAATATCAGTCAAACTTTACTGCAAACGCTGCCGTTTTGCGGCGTTTGTTTGATAAATCAAAGTTTGCGATTTCCACCGAAGAGACACGCTATTACCTCAATGGCGTTTATATGCATGTGGCAGATGGTGCTGAGGGTGGTAAGACATTGCGCTGTGTCGCAACCGATGGCCACCGTCTGGCACGTATTGATGCAGACCTACCTCCTGGTGCTGCGGAGTTGCCGGGGGTGATTGTCCCCCGTAAAACCGTTGGTGAGCTTCGTAAGCTTCTAGACGACGATGACATGGACATAGCGGTTTCGGTCAGTGAGACCAAAGTGCGCTTTGCGACGCCTACCATCACACTGACCTCTAAGGTGATTGATGGGACGTTCCCGGACTACACACGCGTTATCCCAACCGGCAATACGCGCCGCCTTGAGGTGGATGCGTCCGAGTTTGCCAAGGCGGTGGATCGCGTTGCAACGGTTTCCAGCGAACGTTCACGTGCGGTGAAGCTGCAATTGGAGGAAGACCGCTTGGTTTTGTCCGTGAACGCACCTGACAGTGGTGCCGCCGAAGAAGAATTGATGGTCGCCTACAGTGATGAGCGGCTGGATATTGGGTTTAACGCGAAATATCTCTTGGAAATTGCCAATCAGGTAGATCGGGAAAACGCAGTTTTTATGTTTAATTCTTCCGGTGATCCGACCTTGATGCGTGAAGGTAATGATCAAAGCGCTGTATATGTTGTGATGCCGATGCGCGTCTGATCACGCGATTTGTGCAATCAAACGCGCCATTGGAATACAATAGAAGGGGACGTGCTGCGTGCTGGCCCTCACATCTTTGAAGCTTTCTCATTTTCGCTCGCATTTGCGGGCGGATTTGCATTTGGACGGGCGGCCGGTGGCTCTTTATGGCAACAATGGCGCGGGCAAGACCAATATCTTAGAAGCTGTGTCATTGTTTTCTCCGGGGCGGGGTATTCGGCGAGCCAGCGCAGCTGACATGACACGCCGCCCTGAGGCATTGGGGTGGAAGCTGATGGCCACCTTACAGGCCAATAATCAGGCGTATGATGTGGCGACTTGGTCTGAAAGCGGTGCTGCGCGACAGGTGCGGGTTGATGAAAAGGCGAGCAATCAAACCGCGCTTGGACAAATCTGCCGGATTGTGTGGTTGGTGCCTGCGATGGATCGCGTATGGATAGAGGCCGCAGAAGGGCGCCGCCGTTTTCTGGATCGTATTGCGCTTAGCTTTGAACCGGGTCATGCTGAAGCGAGCCTCACCTATGAAAAGACAATGCGCGAACGCAATAAACTGTTGAAAGAACAGGTGCGCGATCCGGCATGGTACCGTGTGATTGAAGCGCAGATGAGCGCGGCAGGTCATCGTATTCATCAAGCCCGCCAGCAAGCTGTGGATATTTTGCATGCAGCGCAGGAAAAAGCTGAAACCGCTTTCCCAACGGCTGAGCTTGAATTGATTCAAAACGATGGATCAATGCCACACACCGCAGAAGATTTTCGCGCGGCACTAGAGGAGAGCAGGTTTCGGGATCTGGCGGCGGGGCGCACGCTGGTAGGACCACATCGCAGTGATCTGTTGGGCACGTATCGCGCCAAGGGTGTGCCTGCTCGTGAGTGTTCTACAGGGGAACAAAAAGCATTGCTGGTTTCGTTGATCTTGGCCAATGCCCGGGCGCTGCAGGCACGTGAGGGGGCGCCACCGATTGTGTTGCTTGATGAGGTGGCAGCCCATTTGGATGCTGTCCGGCGGGCGGCGCTTTATGATGAAATTTGTGCTTTAGGTGTGCAGGCGTGGATGACGGGCACAGGACCTGAACTATTTGAAGATTTGGGCGGTCGTGCACAAGTCTTTGAAGTTGGCGAGAGCGACGGCCATTCGATTGTCAATCCTGCCCAGGCTGAGGAGTTTCATCCGCAAGCCAGGCCTGTATGAAGGGGCGCAGCGCATTCAATGCAGGTTCACTTGTCGGGGTGTTTTGGCAAAAGCGGATTGCCAGAACCTGATTAAGAAAGGCCTGTATGCCTTCTGAGAGCAGAGCAGGTGAATGTGTCGTGCGGACAACGCCATTTGCTTGCAGGGCTGCAATCCAACCTGCGCAGAGTTCGATCTGACGATAAAAGCTTGCAGTTATGACTTCATCGCTGTGGTTGCTAATCGATCCAGAATATCGCAGCAAGAGATCAAAAATAACGCGATCGCTTGCTACGTAGTTTAGCGAGGGCTCTATATACGACAAGAGCGCCTCGATATTTGCTGGAGCCGGGAGCTTTTCGAGCTGATCAAGAAATTGGGTCATTTGTTGGCCAACAATGACCGCAAGCAGACCGTCTTTGTCTTTGAAATGTGAAAACAGCGTCCCTTTGGCGACACCTGCGCGCTGTACAACGTCTTCGACGCGCAGGTTGCTGAAACCTTCTGCATCAATGATCTCATGTGCAACATTTATCAACTTGGCTCGGGTTTCCAACCGTCGTTGCTGGGGGGCGCGTGTCATCGTTTCGACCTCTTTTATGACCGCGGTCATTTTTAACTTGACCGCGGTCAGTTTTTTTAATAAAATGACCTAAGTCAATTTATCCCAATGGAGACCCATATGTTGACCAGAAAAATTCTCATCTTGAACGGGCACCCTGGGGATAGGTCATTGTCCAAATCCCTTAGCACAGCTTATCGGGATGCTGCTAGCACACAAGGACATGAGGTCCGCTGGCATGATGTGTCGGAAATGGAATTCGATATGGATTACGGTATGGGCGGTTATAGTAACGCCAAGCCGTTGGAAGCTCCTTTAGAGCAGTTTTTATCAGACTTAGAATGGGCAGATCATGTGGTGGTTGCGACCCCCCTTTGGTGGGGGGCGCTCCCTGCGAAGCTAAAAGGCCTGTTTGATCGCGCGCTTTTGCCCGGCCGGGCGTTTGATACGCGCAATACTTCTTTGATGGGCGTGCCGTTGCCCTTGCTGACGGGAAAGACAGCGCGTGTTCTGCTGACCAGTGATACGCCTTCAATTTATTTACGCTTGTTCTATGGCAATGCGATCAAGAAAATTCTGAGCCGCCAGATACTGGGTTTTATCGGTGTGAAGCCAACCCGATTTACCGCGTTTGCCTCAGCCACGGGGGCGTCGGCTGAAACAGTTGAGAAATGGATGCGTAAAGCTTCAGATCTGGGGCGGCGTGCAGCCTGATTCAGGCAATAAAAATAGGGCTCTGTGCGTGACATTCTGATGAAGGCGGCGTATAAAAACGGAAAGTAAAAACAGGAAGTCGTCAATGTCCGGAACCGAGCACGCCCCCGCCGAATATGGCGCGGATTCTATCAAAGTTCTTAAAGGCTTGGAGGCGGTCCGCAAGCGTCCCGGAATGTATATCGGCGATACCGATGATGGCTCTGGCCTGCATCATATGGTGTATGAGGTTGTCGACAACGGTATTGACGAAGCACTTGCAGGTCATGCGGACGCGGTGACTGTCAAAATTCATGCGGATTCCAGTATTTCCGTCAGCGACAATGGACGCGGCATCCCTGTTGATATTCACCCTGAAGAAGGCGTTTCCGCGGCTGAGGTTATCATGACCCAGCTGCACGCTGGTGGTAAGTTTGACAGCAATTCCTACAAGGTTTCTGGTGGTCTGCACGGTGTGGGCGTTTCTGTTGTAAACGCTTTGTCTGACTGGCTGGAACTGCGTATCTGGCGCAATGGCAAAGAGCATGTCGCACGATTTGAACGTGGGGATACGGCCAAACACCTTGAAGTGGTTGGCGAGTGTGGCGACCAAACCGGCACAGAAGTGCGCTTTCTGGCTTCTACAGATACGTTTTCAAACCTTGAATACTCGTTTGAGACGCTGGAAAAGCGCCTGCGTGAGCTGGCTTTTCTGAACTCTGGGGTTCGCATCATTTTGGTGGACGAACGCCCGGCAGAACGGCTTGAGGTTGAGCTATATTATGAAGGCGGCGTGAACGAGTTCGTGAAATATCTGGACCGTTCCAAGTCTCCTGTCATGGAAGCGCCGATCTATATCGTGGGCGAAAAGGACGACATTGGTGTTGAAATCGCCATGTGGTGGAATGACAGCTATCATGAAACTGTATTGCCCTTTACCAACAACATCCCCCAGCGGGATGGCGGCACGCATGTCGCTGGCTTTCGTGGTGCGCTGACACGCACCATCAACAGTTACGCGCAATCTTCTGGCATTGCCAAGAAAGAAAAGGTCAATTTCACTGGTGACGACGCACGCGAAGGCCTGACTTGCGTGCTGTCAGTGAAAGTGCCGGATCCAAAGTTCTCATCGCAGACTAAAGACAAACTGGTATCTTCTGAAGTGCGCCCCGTTGTGGAAAGCCTGATGAATGAAAAACTGGCTGAGTGGTTTGAAGAAAACCCAAATGTGGCCAAACAGGTTGTCAGTAAAATCATCGAAGCGGCACATGCCCGCGAAGCGGCACGCAAAGCACGCGAGCTGACGCGTCGGAAAACGGCGATGGATGTGAACTTCCTCGCAGGGAAGCTTAAAGATTGTTCCGAAAAAGACCCATCCAAGACCGAAGTTTTCTTGGTCGAGGGGGACTCGGCTGGCGGATCTGCTCAGACAGGGCGAGATCGTCAGACGCAGGCGATTTTGCCGTTGCGGGGTAAAATTCTAAACGTTGAGCGTGCGCGCTTTGACCGGATGCTAGGATCACAAGAGATCGGCAATCTGGTGATGGCGCTTGGCACAGGTATTGGCCGTGATGAGTTTAACATTGAAAAGCTGCGTTACCATAAGATCGTGATTATGACCGATGCGGATGTTGACGGCGCGCATATTCGGACGTTGTTATTGACCTTCTTCTATCGTCAGATGCCCGAATTGATCGAGGGTGGGTATCTCTACATCGCACAACCGCCACTTTATAAGGTCGCGCGTGGCAAGTCTGAGGTCTATCTGAAAGATCAGGCTGCACTGGACGATTACTTGATCAATCAAGGTGTCGATGGCGCGGTGTTAAAGCTGGGTACGGGTGAAGAGCTCACAGGACAAGACCTTACACGAGTGGTTGAGGAAGCGCGCCAATTGAAGCGTGTGTTAGACGCGTTTCCAACTCATTACCCGCGCCATATTCTTGAACAAGCCGCTGTTGCGGGAGCCTTTGTGCCTGGCGCAGTGGATGCTGACTTGCAAGGTGTGGCCGATAAAGTGGCCGCGCGTCTGGATGCAATTGCACTGGAATATGAGCGTGGCTGGCAAGGGCGTATTACACAGGATCATGGCATTCGTCTGGCTCGTATTTTACGTGGCGTTGAAGAAGTGCGTACTTTGGATGGTCCGATGTTACGTTCGGGCGAAGCCCGTAAAACGGGTAGCTTTACCAAGAGTCTACAGGAAATTTATAGCGCGACAGGCCAATTGCTGCGCAAGGATCGTAGTCAGCTGATCCATGGGCCTTTGGACCTTTTGAAAGCGGTTCTTGAAGAAGGCGAGAAGGGACTGTCATTACAGCGCTACAAAGGGCTTGGCGAAATGAATCCAGATCAGCTTTGGGAGACCACTCTGGACCCGGATGCACGCACTCTTTTGCAGGTGCGGGTTGAGGATATGGTTGAGGCTGACGATCTTTTTACCAAGCTGATGGGCGATGTCGTCGAACCGCGGCGTGAGTTTATCCAGAAAAATGCATTGAGCGTAGAGAATCTGGATTTTTAAAAGAGCTATAAGTGACTCCATAGCACTATGGTTCGCGGTTTGGGCCCAATTGGAGCTTTTACGAATAATGCCCCGCCAACAGCTGCGGGGCATTCAGAGGCCAGATGGAAGATACAGGGTTCTAGAACAAGAGCGTTTGTGTAGGGCGAATGGAGCCACAGTTTATTTTACGACGATTGAGTAAAGGTGCATTCATATATTGTGCCACCACTGGATCAGATCGGTGAAGTAGGCCAAGGCTTACCAAAAGGGCGGTGATTGCGCATTCACTGGCGCGCGTTGCACCATCCGTTATTTTGAGAGCAACTCCCAGTTTCTGTTCGGGTAT
Source organism: Epibacterium ulvae (assembly GCF_900102795.1). Classification (GTDB taxonomy): domain Bacteria; phylum Pseudomonadota; class Alphaproteobacteria; order Rhodobacterales; family Rhodobacteraceae; genus Epibacterium; species Epibacterium ulvae. The sequence goes on from NZ_FMWG01000010.1 coordinate 57,932, forward strand.
GATAGCCACAAAAACGGCTTCTGCACCGGTTTTGACGGCAGCCTTTCCTCGCATCGCTCGCATAAGGTTTGTGCAGGCACGGGGTTCGCCTGCGACAAGTTCCGGATGGGTTATCATTGCGTTGACAAGGGAATTTGCTGCGCGCGAGGTTGTGTCAGTCCGTTGATGCGCGGAGGCAAACCATGCCATCGCACGCGCAAGTCCATGTAGAGACGTTACAAAATTCGGAGCTGAGCACCCATCTATTCCAAAGCCTGGACTTGTTTCATCAGTAACGTACTCAAACGCATCAAGGGCAGCTTTTTGGACGGGGTGATCTGGATCGATGTATTCAGGTGTGGCTCCAAGGTGCTTTGTTAAAGTTAAAAATCCAGCATGTTTGCCTGAGCAGTTGTTATGTGCCTGACAGGGCGCGCGATCGGTTTTGATAAGCGCGTTCCGTGCGGGAATATCGTTCGGCAATTGCGTGCCGCATCGCAAGTCCTGATCCGATAGCCCTAGTTGTTTGATCCAGTCATTGACCCGGCGGGTGTGCATTTCTGCGCCGTTGTGCGAGGCGCAAGCAAGGGCGAGCTGTTCAGAGCCAAGACCAAACTTTGCTGCCGCCCCTGAGGTCACAAGTGGTAGTGCCTGGATCATTTTGGCAGAGCTGCGCGGATAGATTGTCGCTTGAGGGTTCCCCCAACTGCGCCGGATGTTTCCTTTGGCATCGCAAATAACAGCGTGGCCCGAATGTAAGCTTTCGAGGAGCGGTCCTCGCCAAATTTCTACCATGGGAATTGGTGATGTCATTGAAAACGCCTTTTTCTGGGCAAATTTCTGCCAAAATGAACATTAACCCGTGGAACTTGATACGTTAGTGTGTTTGTGTAGCGCAAGTGCCGGACAGGGAAGAGACAGTGCGATAAACGCTGCGTACCTTTTGGCATATGAGGTTAATGAGGCAGTCTTGGAGTCGGGACCAATGACATCGAAATTTGTCCGTTTTATTGCGTGCCTGAGCATGGCATGTGTGACGAGCACAGCATCACTTGCGCAGCAGGCAACATCCGAAAACCGCGTCGGCGTAAATGCTGATTGGAATGTGTTCCAAGGGGACAGTCCAAAGGAATGCTGGGGCGTTTCTCAGCCTAAAGAGACAGTAAACACACGTGATGGTCGTGTGGTTGCCGTGCGTCGTAGCGATATCCAATTGTTTGTTTTCTATCGGCCGGAGGTTGGTAAAGAAGGGCAAGTTACCTTTACCGGAGGGTATCCTTTTGCGCCGGGATCGACTGTAAGCATGGTCATTGGTGACAGTAATTTTGATATGATCACTGATGGCGAATGGGCCTGGCCTGCGCCCGGCGATGATGGCAACATCATCTCTGCAATGAAGCGCGGGGCAAATGCAGTTCTAACAGCGCGTTCTGCAAGAGGCACGCAGACCAAAGATACGTTTTCATTGCTTGGCTTCACTGCGGCTGTGGAAGATGCGGATAAGCGGTGCAATAACTAAGCCCGTGACTGAGGTTCTTTAGTTTGAGCCACTCTGAAGAGAGTGGCTTTTTCGATGTCTCAAGAGGTGAAGCGACATCTTTTGTTTGGAAGTTCAGATTCTCTCCTATATAGAGCAGCATCCACCGTCCAAGCTTTAAAGGTTCGCCGCCATGCCCACCCCTGCGCCGATCACGCAAGATGTTCTGACTTTGCCCCGCAAGTTGCCCGAGGGCGGTAAGATCAATCTTGTCGGTCTAACGCGTGATCAGATGCGCAGTGTCCTGATCGAAAACGGGACGCCTGAAAAGCAGGCCAAGATGCGCGTTGGTCAGATCTGGCAGTGGATCTACCAATGGGGCAAACGCGATTTCGCTGATATGACCAATCTGGCCAAAGCTTATCGCGCTCAGTTGGCTGAAAACTTTGAAATTTCAATTCCTGAGGTGGTGAGCAAACAGGTTTCAACCGATGGTACGCGCAAATACTTGGTGCGGATCGCTGGCGGTCATGAGGTTGAGGTGGTCTATATTCCTGAAGAAGGCCGGGGCACTCTGTGTATTTCCAGTCAGGTTGGATGCACCCTGACTTGTTCATTCTGTCATACCGGCACCCAGAAACTGGTGCGGAACCTGACACCGGCAGAGATTGTGGGCCAGGTGATGATGGCGCGGGATGACTTGGATGAATGGCCAATACCCGGTGCACCAAAGGATGAGACACGTCTGCTTTCCAATATCGTTTTGATGGGGATGGGCGAGCCACTGTATAATTTCGATAATGTGCGGGATGCGATGAATATCGCTATGGATCCCGAAGGCATCAGTCTGAGCCGCCGCCGGATCACATTGTCGACGTCTGGTGTCGTTCCAGAGATCGCCAGGACTGCTGAAGAAATCGGCTGCCTGCTAGCTGTGTCTTTTCACGCCACTACTAATGAAACCCGTGATGTGTTGGTTCCGATCAACAAGCGTTGGAATATTGATGAATTGCTGCAGGCGCTGGCAAATTACCCTAAGGTCTCTAATTCTGAACGTATTACCTTTGAATACGTGATGTTGGACGGGGTGAATGACAGTGATGAAGACGCACACCGCCTGTTGGATCACATCAAGCGCTATAATATTCCGGCTAAGATCAACCTGATTCCGTTTAACGAGTGGCCCGGGGCCCCTTACAAACGCTCATCCAATAATCGCATTCGCGCGTTTGCGAATATCATTTATCAGGCAGGCTATGCCTCACCGATTCGCAAAACCCGTGGTGATGATATCATGGCAGCTTGCGGTCAGTTGAAATCTGCAACGGAACGTGCGCGTAAGTCACGTAAGCAGATTGAGGCAGAGGCTGGACTGTCCCAGTCATAAGAGCGCCAATTAACCCTGCCTTTTGTAAAAGGCAGGGTCATGTTAGATATTGTTCAGCGCTCGCGACCGGGAAGCTCTTCGCGTGGAGGTTCTGGTGCCCAGTTTTCAAACAGTTCCATCGCTTCTTCGGCGGTATCTACAAACTTGAACAACTCAAGGTCTTTGTCAGCAATCGTGCCGGCATCGGCAAGCGTTTCCCAATTGATGATGCTTTCCCAGAATTGTTTGCCAAACAGCAGGAAGGGCACGCGCTCCATCCGACCTGTTTGAATGAGCGTGAGCGCCTCAAATAACTCATCCAACGTGCCAAACCCACCGGGGAATACGGTGATTGCTGCCGCGCGCATCAGGAAGTGCATTTTGCGAATGGCAAAATAATGGAAATTAAAGCTGAGTTCAGGGGTAACATAGGCATTGGGCGCCTGTTCGTGCGGTAATACAATGCTCAACCCGATCGAGCGTCCGCCGGCATCGACAGCGCCGCGATTGCCGGCTTCCATCACGCCGGGGCCACCGCCTGTTACAACCACATTCTCTCGACCTCCACTTTCGAGTGACTTTTCGGTCATGAGGCGCGCGAACTTGCGGGCTTCGTCATAGAAATGGGTTAGCTCTGCCAGAGTGTTTGTGCGGGCTTTGTCTTTGTTCTTGGGTTCGGGAATGCGTGCGCCGCCAAACATCACAATGGTGCTTTCGATGCCTTGTTCATCCAGCATCAGCTGCGGTTTTAAAAGTTCTAGCTGCAGGCGCACGGGACGCAGCTCTTCACGGCACAGGAATTCCTCGTCTGCAAAGGCGAGCGCATAGGCAGGCGATTGGGTTTGCGGGGTTAGGGGCACATGGCCTGCCCGGTCCCGGTCGGAATGTGCATCGGGAAATCGGCTGTGTCGATCTTCTGTCATTGAATAGGCTCTTTGTCTCTCAATCGGTTTTGTTCCACCCTGCCTGCGAAAAGCAGTAAGTGCAATTGCGCAGATGACTGCAAACGCGTAGCCTGCGATCGCTGCTTTCAAAATCTATCATAGAGCCATGAGTGAAACGATTTCCGATAAGATTTTTGAGAGTCTGAGCCTACAGATCGTGACAGGTGTGCTTGAGGCCGGGGTAAAGCTGCGCCAGGATCACATCGCGCGCGATTTCAGCACCAGTCATGTACCCGTGCGTGAAGCGTTATTGCGTCTTGAAGCACGAGGTCTAGCAGAATCGCTTCCACGTCGAGGTACACGCGTAAGTGCGCTTGATCCTGCAGAGATTCGCGAAATTGTTGAAATGCGCGTGTCGCTTGAACTGCTGGCCTTGTCTTATGCGGTTCCACAGGCACGTGCGGCGGATCTTGAGGTGGCGCACCATCATATGGTGGCCTGCGATCGTGCGACAGATATGGCGACATGGGATGTAGAAAATCGTGCGTTTCACATGGCTATTTTAGCCCCCTGCCAGATGCCGCGCCTGTTAAATTCTGTCGAAGATTTGCATCTTGCTGCCGCACGTCACCTTTTCGCGCATTGGCAGTCTCGATGGCGGCCACGGGTGGATCATGACCATGCCGCGATTTTCCAAGCGATTGAGCAGCGCGATACCGGTGCAGCTTGCGCAGCTCTTAAACGGCATCTGCGACGCGTGGGCTAATTGTCCCTTGTGTGCATTCAGCACATGACGTCCCGTCGGTTTCCCGTTATGAAGCCTCGAAACCTTTTGACGCCGGAGACCGCATCATGTCCAACGCCCAGCTGGAAACCGCAATCGAAGCTGCCTGGGAGGCCCGTGATTCCATCACCCCTGCCACCACAGGCGAAACCCGTGAGGCCATTGAAAATACGCTAAACGCGCTGGACAGCGGTAGTCTGCGTGTCGCTGAAAAGCTGGAAAATGGCGATTGGCACGTCAATCAATGGGCTAAAAAAGCCGTTCTGTTGGGCTTCCGTATCAAAGACATGGAAGAGCAATCTGGCGGCCCGCAAGGCTCAGGCTGGTGGGACAAAGTTGACAGCAAATTCAAAGGCTGGGGCGAAGAGCAGTGGAAATCTGCAGGCTTCCGCGCTGTGCCCAATGCTGTTGTTCGCAAGTCCGCATATATTGCGCCTGGCACCGTTTTGATGCCGTCTTTTGTGAACCTTGGTGCCTATGTGGATGAAGGCACAATGGTCGACACTTGGGCGACTGTTGGCTCTTGTGCGCAAATTGGTAAAAACGTGCACCTGTCTGGCGGTGTTGGTATCGGTGGCGTACTGGAGCCGATGCAGGCCGGGCCAACCATCATTGAAGACAACTGCTTTATCGGTGCACGCTCCGAGGTTGTTGAAGGCTGTATCGTACGCGAAGGTTCTGTGCTGGGCATGGGCGTCTTCATTGGCCAGTCGACCAAGATCGTTGATCGCGAAACTGGTGAGGTAATGTACGGTGAGGTTCCGCCTTATTCTGTAGTTGTTGCAGGCTCTATGCCCTCTAAGAACAACGTCAATCTCTACTGTGCTGTGATTGTGAAGCGTGTTGATGAAAAGACCCGTTCGAAAACAGGGATCAACGAGCTGTTGCGCGACTAACTTCGGTTTTCTCGCTGATTGGATAGGACGTGCCCCAAACCTTGGGCGCGTCCTTTTTTAATGTGCGCCTCTCGACATCGCTCAGAAATTTGACAGCGGCTTGCCGGTCACCACCTGTTTGGCGCAAAGCCTTGGACCACAGCCGTGTGACGGACCGTGCAGACCAAGGTAATTTTGCTTCAGTCAGCCAAAACCGTAGCTCTCGCGGGAGCTGGTCAAACTCCGACAGCGTGCTGTGCCGACGTTTCATAGAGGTGTTTAGGTTTTTAGACATATCAGGGCATGATTCCAGACGTAGTGTGATGTTATTACGTTTTCGCCCTCACAAAGGCAACTTGACTTTTGCGCAGGCTCCTCGCAATGAGGCAGCATGGAAAAGCAAAAGAAAAAGTCACGTCAGCAGGTCTATACTCTACTGGTCCAGATCGGCCGAAAAGAGGGAGACGGCTTGCCGGAAGGGGCAAGCGGAGCCGCATTGATGGTCTATGCTTCCGGTATTGATGAGGCTGAAGCGGTTCGTGAAACCGTTGCGATTCTAAAACAAGCTGATACTGCCCCGCTGGACGTGACAGGTTATGGCACGTTGGAAGAGCGCCTCGCTGAGGGGCACGAGATTGACACAGATGAACGCGATCTTATGCAACGTGCCTTGGACGAAAACGCCGTTATCGTCGCGCAGATGACGCCATTTTTTGATGATGAGCCGCAAACCCTGCACTAGCGGCTGTCGTCAGGGTGCGTGTCCAAACCACTTTTGATAGATTTCATCGTATCTGCCGTTTTCGCGCATACGCAAAATGACTTGGTTCGCTTGTTCTTTCAGGGGGGATCCTGTTGGGAAAGCCAGCCCGTAGTTTTCTTGTAAAAAGGGTTGCCCGACGGTGCGTCCAAACTCGCTGCCACCTTTGACGACGTAATAGTCAAGAATCGGTGCGTCAAAGACGACGATCCGAATACGCCTCTCTTCAAAGGCTTGTATCATCTCTTCCAGCCCGTCGTACCCTTTGTAATCCACGTCCCTGCGGTCGAGAAACCCTGCAGCGGTTGAGTTTTTGATGGTCCCAACTTGCTTCCCATAGAGATCGTTGACGGAATTTACAGAGCCGCTGATGGCTTCCACGGTCATAACTGCGGTGATTTTTGCCACGAAAACAGAGACAACGAACAGTGATGAGATGACGAGGATGACCCCAAAAATCCGGCCTATTGGCGTGCGTGGGACCCGTTCTTCGAACCCACCATTTACGACCAAATTCAATGCCCACCAAAAAGAGGGAAACCATGCTTCCTTCAAGGGGCGATCAAAGTAGGGCTGAGCGCGACGTTCAAAGGTCCACATTAGCATGCCGCCGCCAAACAATAGAACAAAGGCCACACAGATAGCGATCAACAGATCAAAGGACCATAATGCCTTGATGAGTGACGGCTCTCTGATGTCATCTGCGGCAATCATGATCTGTAAGCCGCTTTCAAAAATTGGATGGCTAAAGTCCATATTTATTTCACGGGTCGCCGTGATTGATATGTTTGCGGCAGCGATATCCGCCGTTTGCGCGGCGACCCCATCTAGCATATCCGCAAAACTGTCTTCACGGTTTATATCAAGTTCCCAATCCAACTGATCACTTAGGGCGCGCAGCAATTCGATTGTGAAGCCTGTGTGCTCTCCGTTCTCTTCCATTGAAAAGGGCGGGCGTGTCACGGTGTTGACAGTGACAACCTCTGCCGCGACTGGGGCGGCAAGGAGTAAAAACATCAGAAAAGAGAGTGACCGAAGCAAGGTTTGAACCTCAAGTTACGTGATGCGAGCGTGAACGTGCTTTGTGTCATTAGGGAGGAGTACGTAAGTTCGCAAGTAGTGTAAGCCTTACGATTACAGGAGTGTGCGATAGGATGGCAGTGTTATTTTGTCTGCATTGCACCTAATCGCGTTCCACGGTAGGCCTTTTTCACCTCTCAGTTCAGGAGCCTATGATGTCTACCATCGATCCCGTGCAACTCACCGCTGATTTGATTCGTTGTCCTTCTGTTACGCCTGAGGAAGGAGGTGCATTGATTCTGCTTGAAAAAGTACTGAGCGCCGCGGGGTTTACATGTGAACGCGTCGATCGTGGCGGGATTTGCAATTTGTTTGCCCGTTGGGGCGACAAGGGCGCTGAACGTACTTTTGGGTTTAACGGACACACCGATGTGGTTCCATTGGGGGACGAAACTGCTTGGACTATGTCGCCGTTTGGGGCTGAGGTGAAAGACGGTTTTATGTATGGGCGTGGGGCCACTGATATGAAATCGGGTGTTGCAGCTTTTGCTGCGGCCGCCATCGATTTCGTAAAAGATACACCACCCAATGGGGCCATTATCCTGACAATCACCGGTGATGAAGAGGCCGAGGCTTTACACGGTACGACGGCCCTGCTGGATTATATGCAGCGGGAAAATGAAAAAATGGATGTCTGCCTTGTGGGGGAACCGACCTGTCCAAATGAGATGGGTGAGATGATCAAAATCGGTCGCCGGGGATCATTGAATGCATGGTTTACGGTGATAGGTGTGCAAGGACACGCAGCCTACCCACATCGCGCCAAAAACCCGCTGACTGCGATGGTGCGTTTGATGGATATCTTAGCGAGCTATGAACTGGACAATGGGACCGCGCATTTTGATGCGTCTACACTTGCCGTTGTCACTGTGGACACAGGAAACCCGGCAACGAATGTGATTCCGGAACGGTGCAGTTCGGCGGTGAACATCCGGTTCAATGATGCGCATAGCGGCGAAAGCCTTAGCCAGTGGTTGCAGGATGAGGCTGATAAGGTTGCGCAGGCCTATGGTTTGCAAATCGATGTGAAGATCAAGATCTCGGGTGAAAGTTTTATCACTCCCCCCGGTGAGTTGTCAGAGCTGGTGGCGACAGCGGTCGCAGCGGAAACCGGCGTTGTGCCTGCTTTATCCACCACAGGAGGCACGTCTGATGCGCGATTTGTAAAAAATCATTGCCCCGTGGTCGAATTTGGACTGGTTGGAAAAACCATGCACCAGGTGGATGAACGAGTTGAGGTCGCGCAGATTCCACAATTGAAAGCGATTTATACCCGTATCCTGCGAGATTATTTTGCATGACTTGGATCATTGAAGAGACACGTGATTTTTCAGTCTGTCATGCTCTGCGACGTGCAATCTTTATCGAAGAACAAGGTGTGCCCGAAGCAGATGAGTGGGACACTCTGGACGATGACGCGATACATTTAATTGCCACCATTGATGGCTCTCCGGTTGGAACAGCTCGTTTGCTCAGAAATGGTGAGACCGGCAAAATCGGTCGTATTTGTGTGGTAAAGAGCCAGCGAGGAACAGGTCTTGGCGCTGCAATCGTGCGGGCAGCGATTGCGCGTTTGGAAAACGAACCCGAGCTGACACGATTGATGCTTGGCGCGCAAGAATACGCAATTGGCTTTTATGAAAAGCTTGGTTTTACCCTATGTGGTCCCGTTTATGATGATGGTGGTATCCCACATCGCGACATGGAACGGTTGATTAAATAAATTATAGCGCGCGTTATATTGGCGCATTTAGCTGTGTTGGCCTCACATTTTGTTCATGACCTCTATTGAGCAGCGTGATAGGCCCACACATATGAGCCGTATACCCTCCAAGGCCGAAATCCTCGATTGGATCAGCGCCCACCCGACACAGACCTCAAAACGCGATATCGCCAAAGCCTTTGGTATCAAAGGGGCTGACCGCATAGATTTGAAGCGGATCTTAAAAGAGTTGGAGGCCGAAGGTCATCTGCAAAAACGCAGTAAAACCTATCGTGATCCTGAAGGTTTGCCACCAGTCAGCGTTTTGACTGTAAAAGCACCTAATGAGGATGGTGACCTTTTTGCGCATCCGATGGAGTGGCATGGGGAAGGCGAGGCCCCACGCGTATTGGTGATCACACGGGCGTCTGACCCAGCACTTGGGCGTGGCGATAAAATTCTAGCGCGGCTCACCAAAGTATCTGAAGCTGATTACGATTTCGAGGCTCGCCTGATACGTCGGATTGGTACAAACCCAAAGCGGATTTTGGGCCTTTATCGGCAAGGAGCAGAAGGCGGACGTATTGTTCCTATTGATAAAGCCAGCTCAAACGAGTGGTTTGTGCCACCAGAGGCCGCAGGTGGTGCAAAAGATGGAGAATTGGTTGAGGCTGAGCAATCCGGTCCTAAAGGTCGCCTTGGCCTGCCACGGGCACGGATAGTCGAACGCCTAGGTGATCCGACTGCGCCAAAAGCGGTATCGCTGATTGCCATCTACCAGCATGGTATCCCTGACCAATTCCCTGACCGTGTGATAGCAGAAGCAGATCAGGCAAAGCCAATGGGGTTAAAAGGGCGTGAAGATCTGCGTGAATTACCCTTGGTCACAATCGATCCACCTGACGCACGTGATCACGATGACGCCTGTTATGCGCACGCGGATGATGATCCAAACAATCCCGGCGGTCATATCATCTGGGTCGCGATTGCTGATGTAGCTGCGTATGTGAAATCCGGATCTAATCTGGATCGAGAAGCCCGCAAGCGTGGCAATTCCAGCTATTTTCCAGATCGGGTGGTACCGATGTTGCCGGATCGTTTGTCTGGTGATTTGTGCTCGCTGCATGAGGGGGTGCCGCGCCCATGTATTGCAGTTCGTATGCAAATCGATGCTGAAGGCAATAAGATAAGCCATCGCTTTGTCCGCGGGCTGATGAAATCAGCAGCCTCATTGCATTACGCTGAGGTGCAGGCGGCGATGGATGGCCGTGTGTCAGATAAGACTGCGCCGTTTCTGATTAACGTGATTGAACCGCTTTACGCCGCCTATACCGCGCTTTTGCGTGCGCGGGCAGTGCGCCAGCCTTTGGAGTTGGATCTGCCAGAGAGAAAAATTGTTCTGGATGATCACGGTCAGGTCACGTCTGTTGCTTTCCGGGATCGCTTGGATGCGCACCGTTTGATTGAAGAGTTCATGGTTCTGGCGAATGTGGCGGCGGCTGAAACATTGATCGAAAAGCGCGCACCACAGCTGTTCCGGGTGCATGAAGAGCCTGCAGACGACAAATTGGATGCATTGCGCGAAACAGCACGTGCCGCTGGGTTGAACCTCGCAAAAGGACAGGTTTTGCAAACGCGCCACCTGAACGGTCTGTTGGATGCGGCAGCGGGGACGGATGATGCAGAGTTGATCAATATCTCAACCCTGCGTTCGATGCAGCAGGCGTATTATTCTCCTGAAAATTTTGGCCATTTTGGTTTGGCTCTCCGCAATTATGCACACTTTACCTCTCCGATACGGCGCTATGCGGATTTGATTGTTCATCGTTCGTTGATCAAATCTCATGTATGGGCAGAGGATGGACTGTCAGAGCAGGATGTTGAACAGCTTGAAGAGACTGCGAAGCAGATCTCAGATACAGAGCGCCGTTCAATGGTTGCCGAACGAGATACAACAGATCGCTATCTGGCGGCCTATTTGTCAGAACGTGTGGGGAATGAGTTTTCGGGCCGCATCAGTGGAGTTGCGCGATTTGGCGTGTTTGTAAAACTGGATGAAACCGGAGCGGATGGTTTGGTGCCTGTGCGAAGTATCGGGCGTGAATTTTTCCACTTTGATGCTGAAATAGGCGCATTGACTGGTGTCGATACAGGAATGACACTTTCAGTGGGGCAACGGGTCACGGTGCGTTTGTCTGAAGCAACAGCGATCACAGGTGGCATTGAGCTTGAACTGTTGACCCTGGAAGATGCCAAATTGCCAGATAGCGGAAGAGGACGTGGGCGCGGTCGTCGCAGTCCCGCGGGACGTTCTCCTAAGCGCAAGGCGGCGAAATCAAAATTGAAAGCTGCAAAGACCAAACGCAAGGTTGAACGCCGACGCAAGTAAACTCTCGCGCTGTGTGATCCGGCGAAACTTCTCTCATGAGGGTTGCAAGGGCTTTTCTGATTGTCACAGTTGCGTGTACAATTGGGGAAAATAGAGCGTATTGAGGTGGATCATGTATCGATTGATTGTCGCACTTTTAGTGAGTTTCGGATTTAGTCAGGCGACATTTGCAACGACTTCAACGTCTTTGCGTCCGCTTGCTCGGCCAGACAGTCTTACGCTTTCTACACGTCCAGCCCAGCCGGTTGCGGTTAGAAACGATAGCCTAAGCGCTTGGGTTGCCGATTTTTATCCACGTGCCCGTGCCGCGGGCATTTCAGGTCGCACCTTAGACCGGGCATTTGCTGGCGTGACCTATGATGCAGATGTTATTCGGCGTGACAGCAACCAAGCTGAGTTTAGCAAAGCCATTTGGGAGTATCTGGACAGCGCAGCATCACAGACACGTATTCGCAACGGACGCACGGCCTTAGAAAAGCACAAGACCACGCTCCGCGAGATCGAAGCGCGATATGGTGTCGACAAAGAGATTGTCGTTGCGGTGTGGGGTTTGGAAAGTGCCTACGGTACCTTCAAAGGTAGCAATGATATCATTCAGTCCCTTGCCACCTTGGCTTATGATGGCCGTCGTGGCGCATTTTTCGAAGAACAGCTGATAGCTGCATTGAAAATCTTGCAGAGCGGGGATGTGGCGCCACGTCAGATGACCGGGAGTTGGGCTGGCGCGATGGGGCATACGCAGTTTATGCCAACCTCTTATCTGTCATATGCGGTTGATTTCACCGGCGACGGAAAACGGGATATCTGGTCAGACAATCCGACGGATGCTTTGGCATCAACTGCAGCATATCTGGCAAACTTTGGATGGGTTCCAGGGCAACCTTGGGGCATTGAGGTCAAACTACCGCAGAATTTTGACTATCGCCTCGCCAACCGGGAAATCACCAAATCACCGCGCGGCTGGGCTCGTCTGGGCGTTACAGATCTGAATGGGCGCGCAGTAAAAAATCATGGAGAAGCCTCTATTCTCTTGCCTGCAGGCAGCGGCGGTGTGGCCTTTATGATTTTCAAAAATTTCGCAGTGATCGAACGGTACAACACTGCAGATGCCTATGTCATCGGAGTTGGCCATCTGGCAGATCGCATAAAAGGGCATTCTGCTTTTAAAACCGCATGGCCACGTGGCGATCGAGCGTTGTCGTTCAAAGAGCGGCAAGAAATGCAGCGCCGCTTGACGCGTGCAGGGTTTGATACCCAGGGTGTAGATGGGCGCATTGGTCCAAAGACCATTGCTGCTATTCGAGACTATCAAACTGCGAATAGGCTATTACCGGATGGCTACGCCTCACTACGGCTATTACAAAAACTGCGATAGATGCAAAGGGGCTAGATCAGCCCCTTTTCTTTTAGGATTTCATGGCACTCATCCAGTGATGTGCGCGCACGGGCAATAAGTGTATCGATTTCATCCGTGCTGATCACCAGTGGTGGTGCGATGATCATCCGGTCGCCCACATGGCGCATGACGAGGTTGTTTGCAAAGCAGCGCTCTCGGCAAATATAACCAACAGTTCCAACCTCTGCCTCAAAAGGTGCACGCGTTTCTTTGTTTGGAGTTAGCGCGATTGAACCCATGAGGCCGACTATCTTTGCCTCTCCCACCAGAGGATGGCCTACCAGCGCTTGCCATTTTTCGGCCAGATAGGGGGCTACAACATCCTTTACGTGGGTTATGATATTTTCATCTTCCAAAATGCGTAGATTTTCCAATGCGACGGCGGCCGCAACCGGATGGCCTGAATAGGTGTATCCGTGATTAAATTCACCCTTGGAGATGATTGATGCCACCTCATCACTGACAATCGATCCACCAATGGGGGCATAGCCAGAACTCAGCCCTTTGGCGATTGTCATAATGTCTGGTCGAATGCCGAGCGTTTCAGAGCCAAACCATTGCCCTGTGCGGCCAAATCCGCAGATAACCTCATCTGCAATCAACAAGATTTCATATTTGTCGCAGATCCGTTGGATCTCTGGCCAATAGCTGTCAGGCGCCACAATGACACCACCGGCCCCCTGGACGGGTTCCGCAATAAAGGCCGCAACACGGTCTTCGCCGAGGTCTAAAATCGCTTTTTCCAGCTCTTGTGCCCGCTGCAGGCCAAACTCTTTAGGTGAAAGCTCTCCTCCATCTGCCCACCAGTCTGGTTGGTTGATGTGATGGATGTCTGGGATCGGCATGCCGCCTTGTGCATGCATGCCGCTCATCCCCCCCAAAGAACCGCTGCCTACGCTGGATCCATGATAGGCATTGTGCCGACTGATGATGATAGATTTGGATGGCTTATTTTTCATTGCCCAGTAGTGGCGCACCATACGAATATTGGTGTCATTGGCTTCGGACCCTGAACCGGCGAAAAACACATTGTTCAAATCGCCGGGGGCAAGCTCTGCAATCTTTTGGGCCAGAGCAATAGCGGGTACATGTGTGGTTTGGAAAAAGGTATTGTAATAGGGGAGTTCACGCATCTGGCGGGCTGCGACGTCCGCCAGCTCATCACGGCCATAGCCGACATTGACACACCATAAGCCTGCCATCGCATCCAGAATTTCATGACCATCGCTATCTGTCAGCGTCACACCTTTGGCGCGCGTGATTACCCGTGCCCCTTTTTGAGACAGCTCACTATTGCAGGTAAATGGGTGCATATGATGCGCAGCATCCAAGGCCTGCAATTCAGCCGTGGGTAGGTGATTGGAGATCATGGACATGAGACAGGCTCCTAAAACAATGCTGCTCTCAAAATATGATCAAATTATGCGCTGTCAATCGAATCAGCTGGCTTCTGTGAGACCCTCCATGATTTGTTCCATGCCCTGAACTACATCCCGTTCCATTGCCAATGCGGCCACTTCGCCGTCGTGTTTGTATAGCGCTGCAAGAATGTCTTTGTGGCGATCTGGAACGCTCTGGGTGCCAAGCCGTCCACAGACCATACGTAGGGACGGGCCAAAACGAAGCCAAAGGCGTTCTGCAAGATCCGCCAAAATAGGAGTCTCTGCGTGGCGATAAAGCGCATTGTGAAACGAATAGTTGTGGACCAAGTATCCCCGAATATCACCTTCGGCGATAGCCTGATCAAGCATCAGGTCGATATGTTCAAGGTTTGAAATATCGTTGGTCTTAATGTTGATGGCGGCGCGGTGTGCCAGCTCACATTCGATTGATTTTCTTGCGTAAACAATCGCTTCGACATCAGATATTTTTAGTATTGGTACAGAGATACGCCGGTTGTCTTTGAACACCAATGCGCCATCTGAAATCAGGCGTCGGATTGCTTCGCGTACAGGTGTCATACCAACTTCAAGCGCGTTCACAAGTCCCTGTATGGTTATGGGTTGGCCTGGCGCCAGCTCTCCAAACAATATCTGTGCGCGAAGTCGCTGATAAACAGCTTCGTGTGCGGGCTGTTTTTCGCTCCTGTCGGATGGAAGTGCCATCTCAATACCGGATTGTTTCAACACGATTGCCCCTACTGATTTTTAGGCAGAGTGCACCAAGAATTGGAACCTGCAAACATAAAGATATTGCGGGCGAGAGTGAAACTTGATCAAATCTCATTAGCCGGGCGTTGAAACCGGTGTATTCAGGGGAGAGACTGATGTCGTTGAAATCCGTCACACTGGCAGCTGTTGCTGCTGCTAGCGCCTCGGCTGCATTTGCCGAAGAAGTCCGTGTTTATAATTGGTCTGACTATATCGACGAAAGCCTTCTGGCAAAATTTGAAGAAGAGACAGGGATCAAGCTCATTTATGATGTGTTTGACAGCAATGAACTGCTCGAAACTAAAATGCTTGCTGGTGGATCGGGATACGACGTTGTTGTTCCAACGGGCTCTTTTATGGCGCGCCAGATCGAAGCAGGTGCGTTTCAGAAATTAGACCCGTCTAAGCTTAGCAATTTGGGCAATATGTGGGATACGATTTCAACACGTACAGCGCTTTATGATCCCGGCAATGAGTATTCTATCAACTACATGTGGGGCACCACAGGGATTGGCAGTAATGCTGCAAAGGTCAAGGATGCATTGGGAGAGGATGCGCCCGTAGATTCTCTTGCATTGGTGTTTGATCCTGCGAATATGGAAAAGCTCGCGGAATGCGGGGTTTATTTCTTGGATGCGCCAGATGAAATCATCCCAGCGGCGCTGAAATACATAGGTGAAGATCCCAATAGTCAGGATGTGAAAATCATCGCAAAGGCCGAAGCAGTTTTGCAAGCTGTGCGCCCCTATGTGCAGAAATTCCACAGTTCCGAATACATCAATGCACTTGCAAATGGTGAGATTTGTGTAGCCGTTGGCTGGTCTGGAGACATCCTGCAAGCGCGCGATCGTGCAGCAGAGGCCGAAAACGGTGTAGAGATCAGCTATCACGCTCCAAAAGAAGGTGCGTTGATGTGGTTTGATCAGATGGCTATTCCCGTAGATGCGCCAAATCCTGATGCTGCGCATAAGTTTCTGAATTTCATGATGGATGCACATAACATGGCGGCTGCATCAAACTACGTGTATTACGCCAATGGTAACAAGGCGAGCCAAGAGTTCTTAGAAGCAGATGTGATCGAAGATCCGGCGATTTACCCAGACGCTGCCACGCTTGAAAATCTCTACATCAAAGAAGCTTACCCGATCAAAGCGCAGCGAACCGCCACGCGTCTTTGGACAAAGGTCAAATCTGGCACCTAGGTGCCATTTGCGAAAAGGCTAGGGGGGCTTTGTCCTTCTAGCTTTGCCTGCTCCCTGTTGTAGAAAGATTTGGCGTGTCCTCTCCTGAATTTGCTCCATGGGATGATCCCAGCGCGCAGCCGTTGATCCAGTTTAAGAACGTGACCAAACGGTTTGGCTCGTTTACCGCAATTGATGATCTGGCTGTTGATATATACGAGCGCGAATTTTTTGCCCTGTTAGGCGCTTCCGGCTGTGGGAAAACAACGATGATGCGGATGTTGGCGGGGTTCGAAACGCCGACCTCAGGGCAAATCATGCTTGCGGGGCAAGAGATTGGAGCGGTTCCGCCCAACCTGCGTTCGGTGAATATGATGTTTCAGTCTTACGCGCTGTTTCCGCATCTGAGCGTCTGGGACAATATTGCTTTTGGTTTGCGGCGGGAACGAATGGCCAAAGACTTGATCAAGGCTCGCGTTGAAGAGATGTTGCGCCTGACCCGACTTGAAAAATTTTCCGGTCGTAAACCCCATCAGATCTCGGGAGGACAACGACAGAGGGTCGCGCTGGCGCGCTCTTTGGCCAAAGCGCCGAAACTTTTGTTGTTGGATGAACCGTTGGGTGCACTGGATAAGAAGTTGCGCCAAGAGACGCAGTTTGAGCTGATGGATATTCAGGAAAAAACCGGTACAACCTTTGTGATTGTCACGCATGATCAGGAAGAGGCGATGACGGTTGCCTCGCGCGTTGCAGTTATGGATGAAGGTCAAATCATTCAGATCGCGACACCCGATAAAATCTACGAAGCGCCAAATTCGGTTTATGTTGCTGATTTTATTGGTGATGTGAATATTATAACCGGCACAGCCCGGCCAAATGGGGCACAGCAATACGATATTCACTGGTCTGAAGGGCATGCGCCTTTGTGCGCGCAGTCCGTGTCTACTTTTTCAGATGGTCAAAGCTGTCATTTGGCGATCCGCCCGGAAGAAGTGCTGATTTCGGCTGAAAAGCCTGAAAACGCTGACAATACTATGCAAGGTAAAGTGTTGGATATTGCTTATCTCGGCAATATCTCCACCTATCATGTGGAATTGCCGAATGGCACGGTTGTGAAGGCACAGATTGCTAATACGCGGCGGATTTCGCGCCGCGCGTTTACATGGGAAGACCCCGTTTGGCTATCTTGGGCAGCCAGCGCTGGGGTGTTGTTGGCTAAGTGATGCGGCGCTTTTTGCTCATCCTGATACCCTATGCATGGCTTCTTGCTTTGTTTTTGGTGCCTTTTGCCATTGTTTTTAAAATGGCCCTGTCAGATATCGCAGTGGCGCGCCCGCCTTACTTTCCCCAGTTTGATTGGGCGGAAGGCATTTGGGTATTTCTTGCTGAGCTTGATTTTGAAAATTTCGTTTGGCTGACAGAAGATGATCTGTATTGGAAAGCCTATCTTAGCTCGTTGAAGATTGCGGCTATTTCTACTCTGCTTGCGCTTTTGGTGGGGTATCCCATGGCCTACGGTATGGCACGCGCGCCAGAACAATGGCGGCCCACCTTGATGATGTTGGTGATCTTGCCGTTTTGGACAAGTTTTCTGATCCGTGTTTATGCATGGATGGGGATCTTATCAAATGAGGGTTTTCTAAACCAATTTTTGCTGTGGACTGGCGTTATTTCAGCGCCCTTAACCATCCTGAACACGAATTGGGCGGTGTATATCGGGATCGTTTACACATACTTGCCTTTTATGATTTTACCCATTTATGCTGCGCTTGAACGTATGGATGGAGCGTTGATCGAAGCCGCAGAAGATCTGGGCTGTTCGCGCCTGTCTGCGTTTTGGCTGGTCACGTTTCCTCTGTCTCGCCCTGGGGTGATTGCCGGTAGTTTTTTGGTCTTTATTCCGGTTTTGGGTGAGTTTGTGATCCCGTCACTTCTTGGCGGCTCTGATACGCTGATGATTGGTAAAGTGCTTTGGGAAGAGTTCTTTTCCAATCGAGACTGGCCCGTCGCCTCGGCCGTGGCGGTTGTTCTTTTGTTACTGCTTATCGTGCCGATCGTTCTGTTTCAGCGCAATCAGCAAAAGCAACAGGAGGCAGATAGATGATCCGTATGAGCTGGTTCAACACCGTATCGCTGACGCTTGGCTTTGCCTTTCTCTATATCCCCATGCTGATTTTGATCCTGTTCAGCTTCAATGAAAGCAAATTGGTCACGGTGTGGGCTGGGTTTTCGACCAAGTGGTATAAGGAGCTGTTTCAGAACGAAGCGTTTTTGTCAGCGGCTTGGGTCACACTTAAGGTTGCTGTGCTGTCGTCGACCTTTGCGACGGTGCTTGGAACGATGGCCGCGCTCGTGCTGGTGCGCGCTGGGCGGTTCTGGGGGCGCACGCTGTTTTCGGGGATGATATATGCGCCTTTGGTGATGCCCGAAGTGATCACCGGTCTGTCGCTGCTTTTGCTCTTTATCGGGATCGGTCTTGATCGTGGTGTGCTGACGATTGTCTTGGCTCACACTACGTTTGCTATGTGTTATGTCTCCGTCGTGGTGTCCTCTCGTCTGGTGAGCTTTGATCGTTCTTTGGAAGAAGCAGCATTAGACCTTGGCTGTACGCCCCTGGATGCGTTTCGACTGGTCACTTTGCCAATCATTGCACCTGCAGTCATTTCTGGATGGCTTTTGGCGTTTACGCTGTCGCTTGATGATTTGGTGATCGCCTCGTTCACCTCTGGACCTGCGGCGACCACCTTACCGATCAAGATATTTTCGGCGGTACGTCTTGGAGTGAGCCCTGAAATCAACGCGTTGTCGACGCTGATGATTGCAATTGTCGCTGTTGGTGTGATCTCAGCCTCGCTTGTCACCAAGAGACAGGTCTTGCGCCGCCAGAGAGACGTGCAGGCAGCGCAATAGATATGTCTCTATGACCGGATATCGCTACAGTCATTGTGCTCTGGTGGTATTGCGTAGCTGACAACTGATCGCGAGACGTTATGTAACTTGAGCGGCCCGAGTGGTTGAGCTGTGGCTGTACAGGTCTTACACAGACTTTGATCATCAACAACGATTTGCGCATTGATGGATTTACCATAGTCCCCAAGGCGTGCCGCAATATTTGCAGCCTGCCCGATAACGGTGAAATCTAACCGCTCCCGTGATCCGATATTGCCATATGTCACGCTGCCAAAGGCAATTCCGATGGCACAATCCAAATCTGGCACGCCCATCTCAGCCCCAATCGGTTTGAGAGCCTGAACAATCAGGCGGGCCGCCTTGAGCGCGTTTTGCCTAGCAAGGTCAGGGTTTGAACCGGCAGGAAAGACGGCCAGCACCGCGTCACCAATGAATTTTAGAACTTCGCCGCCATTTTCCTCAATCAGGTCCGAGGTGCTTTCAAAAAACGTATTGAGCAGCGCAATATAGGCTTTGCGCCCCAGCAGGTCTTCTAACAGCGTTGAACCGCGCAGGTCGCAGAACATAATGGCGGCATCAATTTCATCACCATCGCCGCGACGAATTTCCCCGCCTAAGACCCGTGCGCCAGATCGTTTGCCGACGTAAGTCTCTAGCAGCGATTTCGCATTTTCGCGTTGCATGAAGACTTCATAGAAGCGAGCAATAACCGCAGAACATTCAAAGATCAGGCCTAGGTGCTCTGTGCTAAACCCATCTGGGGTGTCGGTTGCAACGGTCATAACGTTGATCCGCCCGTCCGAAAAGGGCAGAGGCATTGCGACATAATCGGTGGCGCCTTCGTTTTGCAAATCCTCAAGGATCGGAAACGCAGTGATTTCGTTGCCCGCCGTCAAACGATGGCGGACCCCTCCCAACCCTTGTGATACATGCAACATAGGGCTGTTGCGATATTTGGGTTCGTCATAGATCGCATAAGAAGGCGCAAACACCTGCAACTCTTCTTTTGTTTTTGACCACAGGTAATGTTTACCTGCGATCATTGGATGTAAAGACCAAGCAAGAACCGAGAGACGTGATAAGGCGAAACCTTGTTCGATCATCTTATCAGCCAGTGCTTCCGTAAAGGCTTCGGGGGTTGCAATATAGGCCGCATCTCGCAGTAGCCAATCAACCAGAGGGCCGCTGATGCTCCGGTATTGTGGATCCAGAATTTCATTTCCGCCGGTGTCGATTTCCAGATCATCATGCGCGAGAAAGCTCACATGATTGCAGATCTCATGGGCATCGCTGAAGCTGCAATTATACTGCCAAGCGATATTTGAGAGTGTTCCCATCGGCGACAGAAGATCACGATAATCCGCGGTACCTTTAAAAGGACAGAACGTTCGATGCGCAGTTGGCTCGGAAAGTCGTGCAATCATGTCTGCGACTGGAATATAGATCGCTGGTGAATGACGTGTTTCATACATCACCTTGGCGTTGGCGCTTTGCGCGATCAGCTGTCCTTTATGGCGTATGTAAACCGGCTGGTTCAACCGTTCGACAATGATTCCATAGCTTGTCGTCTGTTGGGGGGCATGCACGTTCATGACAGCAGTTCCTCTCAGCAATGATGCCTGCTGGACCAGAATATGGGAAGAATAGGTTAAATTTCTAGGCCTTTGCACCAAAAGGTGTGCAACTGTTCATACCTAAATCATGCGAATGACGTCTTTCTGGATTGATAGCACATAACCCCGTTTCGCGATATTCTTTACAAGCAGTTCGCTGACCAATTGATTGCCCAGCGTATCGCGCAGGCGTTTGATGCGTGTGGCACCGGCAGCCTCTTCGCAATCGGCGGCATCGCGTCCTGATATCACAGCCTCTATTTCCGCGCCTGAAAGAACGTCATCGTCAAGCCGGGCCTCTGCCAAAACGGCCAATGTCTCCATTGCTGCGGGGGTCATTTTGAAACCCATATTGTTTAGATACACTGTGTTTTCATCGCGGCTGATCAAGAGCTCATTTACCTGAATGCCTGCGCGTTCGATTTGTGCCATATGACGATTGAGCGTGACCAGCATCGCCAAAACCACAAGAGCTGCGATCATCATTGCGGTGGCAAACACCAGCAAAACAAAGATCACCATCCGGTAGCTGCCGAGCGTATCCGCAAAGGCGGTCCCTGATTGTGCCAGGATTTCCAGCAGTTTGATTTCTGCCTGGCCAGTCATATCGCTCTCAATAAAAAGCCGTTCGACCTGTGTGTTAAACGCATTGGCGTCTGGCAAGGTCAACAACAAGACTGTTCCAGCTAAAGCGAGCAGTAAGACGATGGTGACAATGCCAAAGGTGATGATGCGGCTGCCGACCGCGCGGGCCTCAGAAACGGAGATAATAGCGTCCGGCATTGCCTTTCCTTTGCTTTAAACCTTCAGGTCCAAAAACCGTCATCACGTTCAGAAGGGTCCAGCCCTGCCCAGAGAGACGCGCGGCGATTTCCGACTTGGCAGAGCCCTTACTACAGGCTCCACGCAGCTCTACGACACCATAGTGCAGCCGCAAAGGATTGTCTTTCTTGGCTTTATAGTCGGCATAACAATTCGCCGCCATAGCGGGTCCAGAGAGGCCGATGGAAAGCACGATAAAGATTGGCAAAATTGTTTTGTACATCATGCGGACATACTGCGCGGAACCTTGCTGATATTCAATAACGTCAGAGGGTTGGGGCCGGTGATATTGGATAACAAAGGCCTGATATTGCCTGTCTCAGGGGGGAGCTTCCATGTTGAGAGCAGCAAAGGGCCTATGGTTCACGGGCCTGTTCACTAAATACCTATGAAAGGCTCATATAATGAAACGTCTTTTTTCTGCAAAACCTCATCGCGGCTTTATCGCACTTGTTCTTGCTTCAGCTGTCGCAATCAGCGGGTTTTCTGCGGCGCCGGCCCGAGCGGATAATGATGTTGCCAAATTTATAGCAGGTGCTGCACTGTTGGGGATCATCGGAGCTGCAATCCACGAGCACAAAGACGACAAACGTGAAAAACGTCGTCAAACTGTTCAGCACCCTCATAAGACGTACACGCCAAAACCTGTACCGTCACGTGTTTCACGCTATGACTTACCGATCAAATGCCAGCGTCACTTTCATGGGAAAAGCAGTGTCATATCGCGCGGCTGTCTGACTCGTCATCATACACGTGTGCAGAGCCTGCCCCATCGGTGTGGCCTGTCCTATTGGAACGGCAAGCGCTATCGTCAAGGGTTTGGTACGCATTGTCTGCGCAAACATGGGTATCGTCTGGTACATCGCTAAGCCTGCATAATAATCGAGTAGTAGGTGTGGGGGAGGGCTTGATCTTCTCCCAATGCCCCTGCCTTGTTTTGATCGGGAATTTGGCGCATGTCTCGGGCATGGAACAGCCAGATTATAGTTTAGAAGCTGCTGCGCGAGAGCGTGGCTTTTTGTGTATCGCCGGGGTGGATGAGGTGGGGCGAGGGCCGCTTGCCGGACCTGTGACCGCGGCTGCGGTGATCCTAAACCCTGACGACATTCCGATAGGGCTGAATGATTCAAAAAAATTGACCGCAAAGCGAAGGCTGGCGCTGAATGAGCAGATTCTACAACGCGCAGATTATGCGATTGCGCATGCCACTGTTTCTGAGATTGATGAAATCAATATCTTGAAGGCATCGCATTTGGCGATGGAACGTGCAGTGACTGCGCTGCCTAAGACGCCAGATTACCTGCTGATCGATGGAAATCTTATCCCCAATGGGGTGTCCATTTCGAGCGAAGCAGTTGTCAAAGGGGACGCGCTGTCTGTTTCGATTGCGGCTGCATCGATCATTGCAAAGCAGGCACGGGATAAAATCATGGTTGATTTGGCGCAACAGTATCCGGGTTATGGATGGGAAACCAATGCAGGCTACCCGTCAAAAGCACATCGCGAGGCCTTGATAGCCTTGGGGGTGACACCACATCACAGGGTTTCCTTTAAGCCGGTACACAATATATTGTATCAAGAGTAAAGCGCTAACCATCTGTGCAAAAAACAAATTGACCTCGAATCCCGGATGACTCATCCTAAGGATAACCAAAATGAGCGTCAAAAGGCGCCGTGGTTTGAGGCAGAGCAAAATGAATAACACCATTGAAAAGGGCGCGGCAGCGCTCCCTTTAAACACGATCGTTGGTGGTGACTGTATCGATGTAATGAACAGTCTCCCCGAAAATTCGGTTGATCTGATCTTTGCAGATCCGCCCTATAATCTGCAGCTGAAAGGCCAGCTGCATAGACCAGACAACAGCAAAGTTGATGCGGTTGACGATCATTGGGATCAGTTTTCCAGTTTCGGCGTCTATGATCGCTTTACTCATGATTGGCTAAAGGCGGCACGACGTTTGCTGAAGCCAAATGGGGCGATCTGGGTCATTGGATCTTATCACAACATTTATCGTGTGGGCACGGCCCTACAGGATGCCGGATATTGGATTTTGAACGATGTCGTTTGGCGTAAATCCAA
Source organism: Epibacterium ulvae (assembly GCF_900102795.1). Lineage (GTDB taxonomy): Bacteria > Pseudomonadota > Alphaproteobacteria > Rhodobacterales > Rhodobacteraceae > Epibacterium > Epibacterium ulvae. Next base: position 81,380 of record NZ_FMWG01000010.1, read on the forward strand.
CCCGATGCCCAACTTTCGGGGGAAGCGCCTGACAAATGCGCACGAAACGTTGATCTGGGCGTCCAAGAAAGAGGGTGCGAAATACACCTTCAATTATGAGGCCTTAAAAGCCTTGAATGAGGGCGTGCAGATGCGCTCGGATTGGGTGCTTCCGATTTGCACCGGTCATGAACGTCTGAAAGACGAGAACGGCGACAAAGCGCATCCAACGCAAAAGCCAGAGTCGCTTTTGCACCGTGTGCTTCTTGGCACTACCAATCCTGGTGATGTTGTGTTGGATCCCTTCTTCGGGACTGGCACGACAGGCGCTGTTGCTAAGATGCTGGGACGTAATTTCATTGGGATCGAGCGCGAGGAAAGCTACCGTACCGTTGCAGAGCAGCGGATTAAGTCGGTGCGTAAATTCGATCGTGAAGCACTACAGGTTTCGACTTCAAAACGTGCAGAACCACGCGTTCCGTTTGGGCAATTGGTCGAACGCGGTATGTTGCGTCCGGGAGAAGAGCTGTTTTCAATGAATCGCCGCCACAAGGCCAAAGTCCGCGCAGACGGAACTCTTGTGGGGGACAATGTCAAAGGGTCGATTCATCAAGTTGGCGCTCACCTGGAAAATGCACCGTCTTGCAATGGCTGGACCTATTGGTGCTTTAAGCGTGATGGCAAAACTGTGCCGATTGATGTGCTACGTCAGCAGATCCGCGCTGAACTTCAGAACTAATCCTGCCTGCCCTTCTCGGTGACAGGCCCCGATTTTCGGGGGCTTTCATCTTGAGATATAGGGCACTAAACTCCCCGCCTTCTTTAGGCGGGGCTTTTTGTCCTGGACAGATGGTTCAGGAAACACGTGCAGTCTCAGGATGTAGCACCTATATGTGATCGCGTTATGGAGGACCGCCTCATGAGCGATACGGCATTGCACCCAACAACTGCAGAAGCGCTTGCGCGTCAGCCGGATCGGTTGGGAGATACTGAGCTGAGTGATAACGACTATGCGTTGAACTCGCTCAAAGCGCACAAACAGCGCGGATTAGAGCTGGCAGTGCGCGCGCGCTGGATCGCGATGGCAGCGACGGCAATTTTTCTGCTGTTTGTCTATCCCGATTGGGCTGTGATCTACTATCTCGCTATACTGGGCTTGATGTGCCTGAACGGCTATTTCATTCAAAAAGTTGGCCGTGTGGGACAGTCGCGACAAGAGCTATTCCTGATTTTCGTCGATTTGGCCCTACTGACATTTGCAATCGTGTGTCCCAACCCATTTGCAACCGTCGAGTTGCCAGTTGCCTTTCAATACAGGTTCGACAATTTCATGTATTTTTATGTGATTTTGGCGGTGGGCACGCTTGCTTACTCGTGGCGTACCGTCGTTGCGATTGGCACATGGACCACTGGCATATGGATGTTTGGTCTTTTGTTAGCATGGTGGTTTTCGACGCCGGATCTCGCGTTGCAAGCAGTGGTTTATGAGGCATTTAAAGATGCGCCCCGTATTTTGGAGATTCTGGATCCGAACAGTTTTATGTTCTCCTTCCGCATTCAGGAGGTAATGGTGTTTCTGCTAACCGCAGTCACACTTGGCCTGTCTATCCGCCGGTTTGACGTATTGCTGTTATCAAACGCAGCGCTTGCCCGTGAAAGGGCTAATTTATCGCGCTACTTTTCACCCAATGTGGTGGAGCAGCTGTCAAAGAATGACGACCCTTTGAAACAGGTAAAACGGCAAAAAGTCGCGATCTTATTCGTTGATATTGTCGGGTTCACACAAATTTCTGAAACCAAAAGCCCCTACGCGGTGATTACAATGTTGCGAGAATTTCATGCCCGGATGGAGCGCGAGGTGTTCCGCCACAATGGGACTTTGGACAAATATCTGGGCGATGGACTGATGGCCACATTTGGCACGCCAATTGCGGGTGAACATGATGCTGAACATGCGGTTTCTTGTGCATGCGCGATGCAGACCGCTATGGATCACTGGAACCAGGAACGCATGCGCCGTGGAGAAGAGCCAATCGAGATCGGCGTCGGCGTCCATTACGGTGATACGCTGTTAGGCGATATTGGCGCCAACCGCTTGGAATTCGCGGTTATTGGCACCGCAGTGAATGTAGCGTCGCGTCTTGAAGGTCTGACACGGGTTTTGCCTGCACGCATTGTGGTTAGCAAAGATGCCTTCGATCAGATTCCAGCCGGCACACGTGATCTGTACGAAGGGTTTCAGCGGAAAGATGATCAGACTGTGCGGGGTATTCGCGAGCCGATTTCGATTTATTACCGCACCTCTTCTGGTTGACGCCCTGCATTATAAGCGCTCCAATCGGTGATATCTGGATAGTATTTCTGCCGCCATGCGCGCACTTTGGGATTCATGATCCGCCGCCAAAGCGGAGGTATCATTGCTGCGACGGTCATAACAGCGTAGCCGTAGGGTAACTGGGGGGCGTCGTCCTCACTGTAGTTTTGTAATAAAGGAAACCGGCGATCAGGTTTATAGTGATGGTCTGAATGTCGTTGTAAATTAATCAGCAGCCAATTTGATGCCATATGGGCGGAATTCCAAGAATGGCGTGGCTGCACATGTTCGTACTTTCCATTCCCTTTATAGCGCCGAGTAAGGCCATAGTGTTCTACATAATTCACCAGTTCCAACTGCCAAATTGCGATACCTGCTTGTGTGATGAAGAGCACCACGCCTACGCCACCTCCGATGATGTATGCGATGAGTAACGCCGTGAGCTGTAGGCCCCAATATCGAAAAAACGGGTTGCGCCGGTCATGCCATGGCAGTTTTTTACGCGCTAGCATGGCTTTTTCTGCGCGAAAGGACGAACGCAGACTTTGTGCCAGAACACGCGGATAAAACCGATGGAACCCTTCATTGTAGCGCGCTGTCACTGGGTCTTTGGGTGTGCCGACATGAATATGATGCACAAGGAGGTGCTCGGACCGGAAGTGAGAATAGAGCACCATTGCCAATAGAAGGTCGCCAAGCCACCGTTCTAATTTGCCTTTTTGATGCATTAATTCGTGGCTGTAGGTAATCCCAATTGTGCCGCTTAAAATCCCCATGCCAAAGAAGACACCGAACTTTTCGAAAGCAGTCAGATGCTCTGCTGGCGCAATGTAGGCGATTAGCGCAAAAAGGTTGATCGCTTGTACAGGCACCCAAGCAGAGGTCAGCAGCGTGTATAGGCGCAGATCATGGTCCGCCCGTAGGGGATCAGGGTTCTTTGTGTCTAAACCCAGTAGACCATCAAGCATGGAAAAGAGATACCAGGTCGCCGCAGGTGTTAGCAGAAGCCAAAGGCCCCCTTTCACCGCGCCAACCCAGACCAATGGAACCAAAGCAAATGAAAGCCAAAACGGTAAAGCGCCGCGCCAATTTAACGGGGTATCTTGAGTGGCCATCTGTACTCCAAGGCTGTGTATCCTTCTGTGGGGGCGAGACTACGTGGCTTTTACGGTCAGCCCAAGGCCTCTTTCTCTACCCACAGTTCGTAGGCTTTGCGCATAACAGTTGGTAAGTCATTTGATTTAAAATCATTTTTTCCAATAATCAGCTGCCCAACCTGTGGATTGTAACCTTGCGGCAAATCCGCCACCTCGACCCGCAGGTAAAGATGAAAGTGGGTAAATGTATGACGGACCTCTGCGCCCAGGTCACGCCACTGCGCATGAAATGGGGGGGCAGGCGTGGGTGTATCGCTCCAATCACTTCCAGGCCAACCTAGCATACCTCCCAATAATCCTTTCTCTGGGCGTCGTTCTAACAACCACTCCCCAGCTGCGCTTCGTGCGAGGTAGGCGATTCCATGTCGCGTCGGTTTTGGTGTTTTTGGTGTTTTCTTTGGCAGTTCCGCCGCTGTGCCATTTCGCCGCGCCTGACAGGGATCACGCCAAGGACACAGCACGCAGGCGGGTGATTTGGGGGTACAAATTGTCGCGCCGAGATCCATAACAGCCTGAGCATAATCGCCGGGGCGTTCTTGCGGTGTAAGCGAGGCGGCATAGTCTTTCAGGGCGGATTTGGCTGCTGGTAAAGGCGCGTGATGATCAAAAAGCCGCGCCATGACGCGTTCTACATTCCCGTCAAGCACCGTTTCCGGCAAATCAAAGGCGATAGAGGAAATTGCGGCTGCGGTATATGGGCCGATGCCAGGGAGTGCCAGCAAAGCATCATGGTTTTCAGGAAACACTCCACCGTGTTCTTGATGCACAACCCGTGCACATTTTAGCAGATTGCGCGCGCGCGCATAATAGCCAAGACCTGCCCACTCCGCCATGACATCTTCATCCCGCGCGCCTGCCAGCGCGCTGACTGTGGGCCAACGTTCTGTGAACCGCAGGAAATAGGCTTTTACAGCTGCAACAGTTGTTTGCTGCAACATGACTTCGCTCATCCAGACACGGTAAGGATCTGGCTTTACACCGTCTTTTCGATCTGCTGGAGATATACGCCAAGGCATTGTCCGGGCGTGACGATCATACCAATGTAAAAGGTCCGCAGAACGCGCATCTGAAAACGGGGTCTGATCACGCATAGTTTATCCTTGGCCTTTGGGTTTTTCTGGTTCTACTCTACGGGGTCTTTACATTAGGGCGAAAGGTCACGCAAAACCACAATCATGGCAGTCCGACGATCATCTACTCGCGGTTTTAAACGCACAAGTTCGTTGTTGAACGAGCAGATCCGCAAGGCCGGGGAAACCCGTGGCTTTGCCGTATCACGTTTGTTGACGCATTGGGAAGAAACCGTAGGCGCGGATATTGCTGCCATTGCTCGGCCGGTGAACGTTGGCTATGGGCGCGGGTCTTTTGGAGCAACTTTGACCGTCCTCACAACCGGTGCCAATGCGCCGATGCTTGAAATGCAAAAAGAACATCTGCGCGAAAAGGTGAATGCGGTTTATGGTTACAACGCGATCTCTCGCGTGCGGCTCACTCAAACGGCGCCGACCGGGTTTTCAGACGGTCAAGTTGAGTTCAAATATACCCCTAAGACCCAAAAGGTGACACCGCCTGATCCACAGGTGAAATATGCTGCCGTACAGGTGGCTGAAGGGGCAGAAAACGACGAATTGCGCGCTGCATTGGAAAACCTGGCGCGCAGTTTTCTTAGTAAGCAGAAATCACAAAGGAAGGGGTATACATGACCCGTCTTAAATCTGGTGTCTTTGCCGCGGTTGCGCTGGCAGCTGGTGCATTTGCCCTGGGCGGCTTTTCAACAACAAGCAGCACGCCCTTCATCTCTGCCGCACATGCGCAAGAGGCCGAAGTAGATACATCAACCATTGTCGAAATGGTTCAAGGTGCGGAAGATGCACCTGTTACACTTATTGAATATGCGTCTTATACTTGCCCGCATTGTGCACGGTTCCACGCTGACGGCTACAAGAAGCTGAAAGCGGAATTTATCGATACGGGTAAGGTCAAATTTGTCTACCGTGAAGTGTATTTTGATCGCTACGGTTTATGGGCTTCAATGATTGCGCGGTGCGGTGGCACTGAGAAGTTCTTTGGTATTACGGATCTGTTGTTCACGGACCAGTCACACTGGGCACGTGCGGGTGATCCTGCTGCAATCGTTGAAGAGCTGCGCAAGATTGGCAAATTGGCTGGTCTGGAAAACGCGCAATTGGACGCCTGCCTGCAAGACGGCACCAAAGCGCAGACTTTGGTGGCATGGTATCAGGAAAATGCAACTGCAGACAATGTTCAGGCGACCCCTTCTTTTGTGCTGAATGGCACGAAGGTGGACAACCAGCCTTATGCTGACATGAAAGCACTGATCGAAGCAGAGCTGGGCAGCTAATGTTTTTGCGCCGTTTCCTATGGGGGAGGCGGCGCAATTTGGCGTATTTTTTCTATGATTATTTCAGCTTTTGGGAGGTGCAGGCGCACGGGCAACGTAATCACTTTGAAGCGATAGCTTTGGGGCAAACGAACCGCATCTTTTTCGGTGGTGACCAGTTGAGCGTTGTGCAGTTTGGCGTCTTGCTCCAACCGCGCAAGCAGTGTTTTTGAAAAGGGTTGATGATCGCTGAGCGCTTCGCAGCGCACCAGATCTGCGCCTAGGTCACGTAATGTGTCAAAAAACTTTTCAGGATGCCCTATCCCGGCAAATGCCAACACCCGCGCGCCCTGCCAAGGCATGCCTGTTTGCAAAGGCAGCACCTCGGCGGTGACATGAGTGCATGACTGCAATTGCCGAGACCAGAGGTCGTGAAACCTTTCCTGATCGCTCTCCTTGCCGAGTGAAATTACCAGATCACCGCGCTTCAGACCTTCAGTGACAGGCTCGCGGAGGGGGCCAGCAGGCAGACAGCGCCCGTTTCCAAACCCTTTGGCGGCGTCCACAACAATGAGAGAGAAATCCTTGTAGAGGTCGGGGTTTTGAAAGCCGTCATCCATCACAATGACAGTGGCCCCCGCCTGCACCGCAGCTTTCGCACCTTCGGCGCGTGCCTTAGAAACCCAGACCTCAGCGAAGGCCGCGATTAATAAGGGCTCATCGCCAACTTGGTCTGCTTTGTGTGTTGAGGGATCGACTTGGACCGGCCCAGTTAAAGACCCACCATAGCCGCGTGATAGAACATGTGGCTCATGGCCCATGTTTCGTAGGGTATCGACCAGCCAGATCACCGTTGGTGTCTTTCCGGTGCCGCCGGCATTTAGATTGCCAACACAGATTACCGGGACGTCGACATGTACAGCCTCGTTTTGGGAGAGCCTGTTGCGTGTCACATGCGCATATAGTTTCCCCAGGGGATTTAGCAGACTTGCGCGCAGGTCAAACACACCAGGTGGTTTGTTCCAAAACTCAGGCGGTTTCATGGCGTGCCTCCTGAAGGTCTAAAAGGTCTTGTGTGATTTCAAGAAGGTGATCTGTTGCTTCGGATCCTTCGGTGACGACTTTCCAACCTGCCAGTGCCATTGCTGCAGCTTTATCTGGGGCAGAGAGACGCAGCACTTCGTCAGCCAGTTGCCCCATTGAACGTACTTTGATTGCCGCGCCTGCAGCCTCTAACTGAGCATAAAGATTGGCGTGATCCCGGTGGCCTTTGCCATAAAGAACAGCAGAACCAAGGGCAGCCGCATCAAGCGGGTTGTGCCCCGTAAAACGTCTTTCCAGCGATCCAGCCATAAGACAGACGGGTGATAAACGATACCACAGGCCTAAATCATCGCCATCACAGAGCAACACTTGGGTGAGCTCTTCGGGATCTTCTCCAATGTCCCAATCAGCCATGTTTAAAGAACATCCACGAATAATGGCGCGTGCCGCTTCCAGATCGGCCCAATTGTCCAGCGAGACAATCAGTAAAAGGCGGTGTAGAAGCTTCAGGGCCTTGCGATGCGCGTTCAGAATGCTGGTCAACTCTTCCAATCGGGTATGGGTGGTCAGCCAAACTGGCCTGCCGCCCAGTTGTTTTTGCATATGTGCCAGGTCTTCTTCGGAACAGGGGGGCGGACAGGTTGAGACACGTAGAGCACCGGTTAGGGAGATTTTTTCTGCCTCCAGTCCCGAGCGCAGCAGTCGCTCTTGCACGACGTCTGATGAGGTCATGACACGTTCAAAACCATTCAAAGCGCGGATGCGCTGATCGGGGAGCCAGCGAGAGTTGCGCGCAGGAAATTCATCTGTCGTCATATCGACAAGCAGAGCTGGAGTATCAAAGTCTTTTAAATTGCGAATGATCGATCGCTGTGGTGTTCCACCCGCCCAGATGCACAAATCAGGCTGCCATGTTTCTAGGAAATCCTTTAGGTTTTCCGGCGTTTCCATGTGGATTTCATTACGCTCTTTTTGCATGTCTTTTGAGGGAGGAGCGCTCATGTCTTCATGATCGTAGCTGATGAGCAAAAAAAGATCGGGACGATTTTGGCGCAACCGAATCCCAAGATCACTTAGTACAAGATAGCGTTCCTGGCTGTTCACATGGACCCAGATCACTTCCCCTTGGGGGCGGGTCTGGTTTTGTACAAGACGGCCAATTTCAGGCGAACGCCAGTTCATTGAAAGCAGATCCTTTGTGAGATAGTGCTGTGTCAGACGGTGCACCCTAGGGGATCAAAGTTCTAGGTCAAGCTTGCCATTGTTTCAACACGCTACAAAGAGACGTCTCGCAAGGCCTCTTGCAGATCTTGGTGTATCGTTTGGTTTGCGCCAAGAACCCCGTTTAGTTTTTTATCTGCTGTGTTGAACCGCAAGGCCTGTCCCGTGCGATCTGAAGTTACACCGCCTGCTTCACGGATCAGTAAATCTCCAGCCGCGATGTCCCATTCCCAGCTTGCGCGTAGTGTTATCATCGCATCAAATTTGCCCGAGGCGACCGAAGCAAGGCGATAGGCCAGAGAGGGGCGGAAATGGCGCTGAAAACTGGGGCTCTCATTTGTATGCCAGTGTTCGGGGGACAAATTGGGTTTGGGTGCCAGAATATTGGCGGTGTTCCAATCGTTATGTGCTGAAACCTCAAGTTGTCTACCATTGCAGAAACTACCGCCGCCACTGCTGGCGGTGAACATCAGGTCGCGTTGAGGCAGGTAAACGACTGCATGGGTAATATGCCCCTGTTGGGCGATGGCGAACGAATGCGCCCAGGTGCGTGATCCTTCGGCAAAACTGCGGGTTCCGTCGATGGGATCTATGATAAACACACAGTCTTTTGTGAGGCGTAGATCACTGTCGGCGCTTTCTTCAGACAACCACCCATAAGAGGGGCGTGCGTTCTGCAGGTGATCTTCCAAATAGGCATTCACCGCCAGATCTGCTTCGGTAACAGGGCCTGCGCCGTCTGGTTTGTCCCATCGTTTCGCGGTGGGGCCGGTGTAGCGACAGGCGATGTCACCTGCCTGTTCTGCAGCTTGAATTAAGAGATCAAGATCAGCTGCCTGCAACGGTCATGCCTTCAATCAAGAGCGAGGGGACGATGCGTGATAAGTAGCTGCGCGCGTCATTGGCGGAAATCATGGTGCGCAGCATGTCTTTTAGATTGCCTGCGATTGTGCACTCATTCACAGGATGTGAAATCTCGCCATCAATCACCCAGAAACCAGACGCTCCACGGGAATAATCTCCGGTGTTGGGGTTGATTGTTGAGCCAATCATAGAGGTCACAAGGAGCCCTGTGCCCATATCGCGTAGCAGATCACGACGGCTGTGCTCGCCTGGTGTCAGCGAAATATTCCAATTCGCCGGAGAGGGGATCGAGCCGATTCCACGTGCGGCATTGCCTGTGCTTTGAAGACCCAGTTTGCGTGCAGACGCTAAATCTAACGTCCAGCCCGTCAAAACACCGTCTTCGATAATGGCGCGGCGCTGGGTTGCAAGCCCTTCACCATCAAAGGGGCGAGATCCCGCAACGCGTGGGCGTGTTGGGTCTTCGATCACGGACATCTGTGCTGGGAGCACCTGGTCTCCCAAAGAATCCTTTAACCAAGAGGCGCCCCGCGCAATCGCAGCTCCGTTTGATGCGGACAGGAGGTGACCGATCAATGATGCGGCGATGCGTTCGTCGAATAAAATTGGAAAGCTGCCTGTTTCAGGTTTGCGCGCGCCAAAACGTGCGACGGCACGTTCGCCAGCAGTACGGCCAATTTCAGTGGCGTCGCGCAGATCGCTTTGAAAGGTTCTGGAATCGCCATCGTAATCGCGTTCCATTTCTGTTCCAGATCCTGCAATTGCGGTCGCAGACAGGGAACGCGTTGTGCGCGTGTAGCCGCCTGAAAACCCATTGCTATTGGCCAGATGTATGCGGTGATGCCCATATCCTGCACCCGCACCTTGCACCTGTGCGACATCAGTAACAGCCAGAGCTGCAGCTTCAGCCTCAAGCGCATCAGTTTTTAATGTGTCAGGAGATGGTTCTTCAGAAGGGTCGCAGAGCTCTAAGGCGTCAATGTCCCATGTTTTTGCCAATTGATCCGAAGACGCAAGGCCAGCGTAAGGGTCTTCAGGTGCTTCTTTTGCCATTGCCACCGCACGTTCTGCCATGGTTGTTAGAGTTTCTGGGCGTGCGTCGGATGTCGACACTACTGCTTGACGTTGACCGATCAAGACCCTCAAACCCAGATCCAGCCCCTCCGATCGCTCTGCATGTTCGAGCTTACCATTCCGCACCTCGATAGAAAGGGATTGCCCTGTGGCAACCATTGCATCAGCCGTATCAGCGCCAGCTGCCTTTGCTGCAGACAAAAGGGCATGGCTTAGAGCTTCGGGAGATTGGGTCATAGGCACCTGCAGATCATTATCGCTGAAACCAGAGCTATCCAGCCCTTGCTGGTCCTGCAAGAGTTGAGTGGATAAAAAGGGGCCGTTGTTGCACGCCCCCTCCATGTGTCATGCGCATTTTGCTTTATTTTATGCGCTGGCCGTTGGCTTTGATCTGACCATTTTCGCTGATCTCAATTTCGGATTTTAGCGAATCTTCTCCGTCACCGGGCACAGCAAGCAAACCCATCATCAGACGTGCTCCTGTTGCATCGCTGTCGCTTAGAAGTCCCATTTGCACAAGACTGTCCAACAGGCCGTTTGCTCCATGTAATTGCAGATTTGCAGTACCAGATGGGGCCGGTAGACCATCAAACGTATCAAGGTCATCATTGTTAAAGGTGAAATCACCTGTACCAGTGAGCGTGGCACCCGCCGCTGACACCAAAAGCTCGTTCAGGGAGAGTGCATTGATTTCGCCGGGCTCAGCGTCACCTTCTTCCAGTGCGATGAGAGCTTCTGGATCGAAGATATCGGTGAGAACTTTGCCCTTTCCTGCAAGCTTCAGCACTAAAGAGGCTGGATCGCGGGGAAGGACATTGCCAGGATCAACCATGCTCCAGAACAAATCGGGTACATTGAAGTCACGCAATGTCAGGCCAAAGGCAAAGTCCTGCTCTTCCTCGGACTGCGCAAGCGGTACCAGCACGTTAAAGCCAAGCTCGGCTAGTGACAGGCTGATTGGGAACGGGATATCTGAGCTGGTGACACTGATATCCGCTTCGCTTTGTATAACATCGTAGCTGATGGACTGATTACTGACAGCAACATCGGCTTTGCCGCCATTGGATTGTCCGCTGAATTGAAAAGACTGCTCGCCATCGGTCATAGAGCCAGAGCCACTTGCGCTGCCCATAGAAGACGTGCCTTCAAAGGACAGTCCTGCGGCAAACAGGGCTTCAATATCAGTGCTATCTGTATCTGCTGGGACAGCGCTTGTGCCGGTAAATTTTAGATCGTTTACAGTGCCCGTAAAAGCTCCATTGGCATTTTCTTCGGGAATTTTGAACTGGATATCGTAGTTTAGCGCGGCGATAGAGTAGTCTTGGACGTAATTGCGTATTTCGTCCAACTTCATATTGGTGCGCGATTGCACATCGTCCATTGCAATTGAAAGTGACAGCCAGTCTTCGGGAAGTTCCACTCCGTCAACAACCAGAGAAGTTAGCTCTAGCAAAGCTTGCGAGGTGGCATAATCATAAACCATGTCATTTGGTTCGCCGGACACCAACATTGCGTTTGCATCCTGACGATACACGATTTCGCCCTCAGCAGATTCACTCTCATCATCGACAACAAATCCGATCAGAGATTCTTCGGTCATGTTGACTGTAACAGTACCGTCGCCGTTTTCGATAAAGGAAACCGCAGGGAGGGTAACGGTTAGCATCGCTTCAGTATCGGGCAATGACAGTTCAACTGAGATATCGCTGACAGTTAGCGTGTCTCCAGAAGTGGTCTCGGTTGCCGTCAGCTCATACCCGGCGCCTGTTATATAAGATTTCCAGTCGCCCCACACATCCTGAGCATTGATGTCCGCTGCGGCTATCTGGGCAGAAAGAACCAGTAGCGCTGCTGCACTGCAGCTGTGCTTTAAAAAGGGAGTGGACATAGAAATACCTTTCTTCATGATCGGGTGGATCAGATTTAGTAAAGCTGTTGAATGCTTCAAGGTGCCAAAGACTGGACCGTTCCCCATCATCAGTTTATCACATTTATCAAGCCGAAACTTGGAGATTTATCCCATGGATTTCAATAACAAATATGTTGCTATAACGGGCGCAAGCCGCGGTATAGGGGCTGCAGCTGCGCGGGTTTTTGCCGATGCGGGGGCACATGTGGCGCTTTTGGCGCGTGATGGTGATGCACTTTTGGCGCTGGCTGAAGAAATTGGTGAAAATGCGATCCCTTTGCCGTGTGATGTTGCTGATTATGCTTCGGTTCAGCGTGCTATAGATCATGTCTGTGAAGCTTGGGGCAATATTGATGTCTTGATCAATAATGCGGGCATGATTGAACCGATTTCACGCCTCGAAGATGTTGACCCTGCAGCTTGGACACGGCTGGTAGATGTCAATATTGGCGGCGTTTTCAACGGTATGCGTGCTGTCTTACCCGTGATGAAAAAGGCTGGCAACGGTACTGTCATCACGGTGTCATCTGGTGCAGCACATCGTCCTCTGGAAGGCTGGAGCGCCTATTGTACGTCAAAAGCCGGGGCTGCTATGCTCACAAGTGCTTTGGATCTGGAAGAGCGTGCAAACGGTTTGCGCGTTATGGGGCTTTCGCCGGGGACAGTTGCGACCCAAATGCAGCGCGAGATCAAAGCAAGTGGCATAAATCCGGTCAGCGCATTGGATTGGGATGATCATATTCCGGCTGATTGGCCTGCGCGAACGCTTTTGTGGATGTGTAGCCCGGATGCGGATGAATTCATTGGAGAGGAAATCTCCCTAAGAGAAGAAAGCATTCGTCGCCGTGTCGGCTTGATATGATCCACGTACAAAAAAGCGAAACTGATATCTGGACGGTGGTTTTGGATCGTCCAGAAAAAGCAAATGCATTAACAGCTGAGATGCTGGAAAGCATGATCAAGACAATGCATGAGGCTAAGGCGGCACGTGGATTGATTTTGACAGGTGCTGGCAAGGTGTTCAGCGCCGGTGCTGATCTTGATGCGGCGCATAACGGGCTTGCGATCTCGCCGCTTTGGGAAGAACTCTCATCTGCGGTGGCAGCACTACCGTGTTTGACGATTGCTGCGTTGAACGGTGCCATGGCTGGGGGGGCGAATGGTATGGCGCTGGCCTGTGATCTTCGGATCGCAGCGCATGAGGTGAAGATCTTTTATCCTGTTATGAAACTTGGATTTCTGCCCCAGCCGTCTGATGTCAAACGCCTCAAAGCGCTGATCGGACCTGCGCGTACAAAAATGATTTTGGCTGCAGGTCAGAAAATACCCGCGGCTGAGGCACTCAGCTGGGGGCTGGTGGATCGTATTGTACCGCCTGAACAGTTGATAGATACAGCCCATGATCTGTTGCATGACGCTTCACACGCGCGCCCAGAACTCGCCCATGAGATCTTACAGGTTTGTCGTTGATTGCATCTCTCGCAAAAGAGCGATCTCTGAGCTAGATGGGTCCAGGGCGAGTGTGACAGGAGAGATCAGTGGCAGAGAATTGGGATGTGATTGTGGTCGGGGCAGGTCCAGCGGGGCTGATGGCAGCTGATATCCTTAGTGCGTCTGGCCTGTCAGTGCTGGTTGCGGAAGCCAAGCCTTCTGTCGCACGAAAATTCTTGATGGCTGGAAAGTCTGGATTGAATTTGACCAAAGACGAACCGCTTGAGGCGTTCTTACCTCACTACGGTTCCGCGCGATCATGGTTGGATCCTATGCTGCAGGCCTTTGGTCCGGTAGAAGCGCAGGCTTGGGCCACGGGCTTAGGGCGGCAGGTGTTCAGCGGCTCCACTGGTCGTGTTTTCCCGACAGAAATGAAAGCGTCTCCTCTGTTGCGTGCTTGGCTCGCCCGATTAGAGGCACAAGGCGTGAGGGTCTCTACAAGGTGGCGTTGGACTGGATGGGAGGGCGAAGGGTTATTATTTCAGACCCCCGACGGGTTTCAAAAGAAAACAGCGCGCGCTACCATTCTTGCGCTGGGCGGTGCCAGTTGGGCGCGTTTGGGATCCGATGGTGTTTGGGCTGAAACATTGGCAACGGCCAATATCTCATTGGCTCCCTTCAAGCCTGCCAATGCCGGGCTGAGTATCACGTGGTCTGGTCATATACACCGTCATTTGGGTACCCCGTTAAAAGGGATCGCCCTTTGTGCAGGACATCTGACATCGCGTGGAGAGGCAGTTTTGTCGGAGCGAGGACTCGAGGGCGGAGGTATCTATAGTGTTTCGGCCGCAATACGTGACGGGGCTGCGCTGACGATAGATTTACTGCCAGATTTGACAGTAGATCAAATTGTGCAGCGTCTACAGCGTTCTCAAGGCAAAACGTCGTTTTCTAATCATATGCGAAAAACGCTTAAGCTGTCGCCCGCTGCCTTGGCTGTTTTGCAGGAGTTTGCGCGCCCCCTGCCGCAGGCCCCCTTTGATTTGGCCGTGCTTCTGAAATCTGTGACTGTGCTTCATGAAGGTCTGCGCCCCATGGATGAGGCAATCTCGACCGCAGGTGGTGTGCACGCAGCTGCGTTTGATAGCGGATTGATGTTGCGCGACCGCGCCGGCGTTTTCTGTGCGGGAGAGATGCTTGACTGGGAGGCGCCAACAGGGGGGTATTTGCTTACAGCGTGTCTCGCCACAGGGCGCTGGGCGGGTGTTGCAGCATTGCGCTATTTAAGTTGCTAGGCGGGACTAATTGCGCGCATCTTCTTGTTCTAGTCGTTGACGTGCAACATGGGCATTGCGTTCGCTGCGTTGATGATCTGCCAGGGCTTGTTTGACATAATCCAAATGGTGTTCAACCGCGGCACGGGCTTTAACGGCATCACGCGCCTGTATCGCCATGTTGATGTCGCGATGTTGGGCAATCAACGCATCGCGGCTGGTGTGGCGTTGGAACATAATGCGGCGATTATAGAAAACACCTTCCCGCAGTAGTTCAAGCATAGAGCGCATGACATGTAACATGACCACATTGTGGCTCGCATCCATAATTGCAGCATGGAACTGCGCGTCCAGTCGCGCTGCTTCATCTGAATGCGCAGGCCCTCCTGCTGCGACCATTTTGTCAAATATGGCCTGTATGACTTTTAGATCATCTTCTGAGCCAAGCCGTGCAGCGCGTTCGGCAGCCAGCCCTTCGATTTCACGACGAAAAGTCAGGTAGTCAAAGACTGCTTCATCGTGATTGGCGAAGAGATCGACGAGCGCAGGTGAAAATGCAGAGCCCAATGCATCTGCCACGTAGACACCGGACCCCGGTTTCGCGCTGAGTAATCCCCGGGCTTGCAGCTCTGCGATTGCGTCACGCAGGGAGGGGCGTGAAACACCGAGGCGTTCTGCCAAATCCCGTTCTGCTGGCAGGCGATCCCCTGGTGATAAGACACCGCGCAAGATCAGTTGCTCTATTTGGCGCACGACAGAGGTCGAGAGTTTTTCGGGTGTCACTTTTTGAAAGGGCATGGATTTTGGGTCTTCCAGAAATTGGTCAACCTATATGACCACGAGTAAGGGGTGGGCTCAAGTGCAGTAAAAATATATGTCAGCAATATTGACATATATTTCCATTCAAGTAAGTCTATCGAAGTATCAAGTGGAAAGATTTGACATGGAATTTGAAAGATTACTCGCATCTCGCCATCACTTTATGAAAGCTTCGGAAATTCGCGAGCTTTTGAAACTGTTGGATCAGCCAGAGGTGATTTCCTTTGCGGGGGGTATTCCGGATCCAGAATTCTTTCCAAGAGAGGCCTTTCAAAGAGCCTCGGCTGAGGTTCTGACACAGGCAGAGCCCTTGCAATATTCGATTAGCGAGGGCGATCTTGGTCTGCGCCAGCAGTTAAAGGCGCATATGGCGGATCTTGGCGTTCCTTGTGGTGTTGAAAATATTTTAATCACATCCGGGTCGCAGCAGGCGCTAGATTATATTGGCAAACTCTTCCTGTCGCCGGGGGATACGGCTTTGGTCGAATCTCCGACCTATCTGGGCGCGCTTGCTGCTTTTAATGCCTACGAGCCGCGTTACGATCGGTTGCAGGTCCAAGGGAACCAGTCACCTGAAGTGTCGACTGCAGCCGCACAAGCGGCAGGCAGCTGCGTAAAATTCGCCTATGTTGTTCCGGATTTTTCCAACCCAACGGGCGAAACGCTGGGATGTGGCGCACGTGAGGCGTTGTTGGATCGCGCAACAACGCTTGATTGTGCTGTGATTGAAGATGCTGCCTATCAGGCCTTGCGGTACGAAGGAGAGGCGATCCCCTCTATTCTGTCGTTAGAGCTGAAGCGTACTGGCGATATCAACAGGTGTCGAACGCTTTATTGTGGGTCTTTCTCCAAAACGCTTGCACCAGGTTTGCGTGTGGGATGGATTGTTGCTGCGAAACCGCTGATCGACCAGATGGTTCTGATCAAGCAGGCATCGGATCTTCATTCTCCAACGCTGAACCAAATGCTGGTTTCACATGTGTTGAGCGAGGGTTTCCCTGCGCATCTGGAGTATTTGCGGAAGAGTTACCGGGAGCGGCGAGATGTGATGTTGAATGCGCTGACGTCCTATATGCCTGATGGTGTGCATTGGAGCCAGCCAGAGGGCGGTATGTTTGTGTGGTTGACCTTGCCACCGCATATTGATGGCGCTGCGCTGTTAAAACGGGCGCTTGAGCAAGAAAAAATAGCTTTCGTACCGGGCCAAGCCTTTCATGCAGATGGCAGCGGCGCAAATACCGCCCGTTTGAGCTTTTCTTGTGGAAAGCCAGATAGCATTAGGGAAGGGGTGCAGCGCCTGGCGCGGGTGCTGACGGCTGTATAGCGTTTTGGCGAAACCTTGCTGGCTGGGTGCTATCCAGTGGATCAAAGTATGGGGTTCGCGCCCATTGCCATTGCAGGACTAAGGAAACAGCGTTACACGCGGTCAACCTGACATGATCGGTCTCATCCGGGTCTGAACGGCCTCTGTCATACCACTAGATGTAGCGGAATACAGCGTATTTGATGCTTAATACTGTGGTATTTTCATTGACAGCTTCTGTTGGACGGGGTGAAATCTGGCATTGCTGATAAAATGAGAGACCAAGTTGCGCTTTTCCAAACTTAAGCTGAACGGCTTCAAGAGTTTTGTGGACCCCACAGATCTTACTATTGCAGATGGTCTGACAGGTGTTGTTGGCCCCAATGGTTGTGGCAAATCCAATCTTTTGGAAGCATTGCGCTGGGTGATGGGCGAAACCCGCCCCAAGGCCATGCGCGGTGGCGGAATGGAAGATGTGATCTTTGCGGGGGCCAGTTCGCGGCCTGCGCGCAACTTTGCAGAAGTCTCTTTGACTATAGACAATCAGGATCGTCTGGCGCCAGCGGCGTTTAACGATCAGGATCAATTGGAAATCATTCGACGTATTACCCGTGATGTAGGTAGTGCGTTTAAGGCCAATGGCAAAGATACGCGCGCACGTGATGTGCAGATGCTATTTGCGGATGCCTCTACGGGGGCGCATTCGCCGTCTTTGGTACGCCAGGGTCAGATTGCTGAGCTGATCAATGCAAAGCCCAAAGCACGTCGTCGCATTCTGGAAGAAGCCGCAGGTATTTCAGGTCTCTATCAGCGTCGTCACGAGGCCGAACTGAAGCTTAAGAACACCGAGCAAAACCTATTGCGTGTCGATGACGTGATCGAGCAACTGGCAAGCCAGCTTTCACAATTGGGCCGTCAAGCCAAACAGGCGATGCGCTATCGTAGCATTGGTGAAAACCTCCGCATGGCGGAAGGCACGTTATTGTATCGTCGTTGGCTTGAGGCAGATCAGGCATGCGTCGCGGCACAAGCGGCGTTGACAACCCGGTCTACTCAGGCGGCTAAGGCTGAAGCTTTGGCACGATTAGCTGGTGAAAAGCGTGGTGAAGCAGAAAATGCATTGCCCCCCCTTCGGGAGGAAGAGGCGATTGCGGTTGCTGTGCTTCAACGCCTTTTTGCCCAGCGAGATACGTTAAGTGAGCAAGAAGCCCAAGCACGACAAACCATCGAGACGCTGAACAATCGCATTGGCCAACTGGGGCAGGATATTGACCGCGAAGGCGGTCTGAGCCGCGATGCCGGTGAAACGATTGAACGTCTGCAGTGGGAAGCACGTGAGCTGGATAAGGCTCGTGATGGTCAGGATGACCGCTTGCAGGAAGCCGAAGAAACAGCAGAAGCTGCCACAGAGGTTCTGAAAGAGCGCGAAGACAATCTGGCACAGGTGACAGAAGATGTGGCGCGTCTTGCCGCGCGTCACCAATCTGCGCGGCGGCTTGTTGAAGATTGCCAGCGTGCTTTGACACGTGCGGCTGACGAAGGGGCAAGCGCGCGCGATGCGGCAGAAGCTGCGCGTGAGGCTTTGGAAAGTGCACAAGACCGTCTGGAACAAGCCGGTGAGGCCGAAGAACTGGCGCGCGACGCTGTGGAAGCTGCTGAAGAACAATTGATGTCCTCCGAAGAAACGCGTGCGGGTTGTGAAACCCAAGAGGCAGATGCGCGCAAAGCACGCGGCGAGGCCGAAGGTGAACTTGGCGCGCTGCAGGCTGAAGTTACCGCTCTTGCTAAATTGGTGGAGCGCGACACGGTTGAAGGCGGTCAAATTATTGATGATCTGCAGGTGCAGTCAGGTTTTGAAAAGGCGCTAGGGGCAGCGGTGGCTGATGATTTGCGCGCGCCTTTGGCACAGGCCGACGGCCCAAGCGGTTGGTTGGATCTCCCCCAATACGATAATGCCCTGGCTTTGCCTGAAGGTGTTACGCCACTTGCAGCCTATGTGAAGGCTCCCGCGGCCTTGGCACGGCGTTTGTCGCAAATCGGGGTTGTGGATGCTGAGACAGCACAGGCGTTGCAGGTCGATCTGCTCCCGGGTCAGCGTCTTGTGACAGTGACTGGCGATCTTTGGCGTTGGGATGGGTTCCGGGCCTGGGCTGAGGATGCGCCAAGTGCTGCGGCGTTGCGGTTAGAACAAATGAACCGCCTTGCGCGTCTCAAACAGGACGCAGATGACTGTGCTACACGTACTGAAACTGTGCGACAAACCCACGAACAACAGCTCAGTCAGCTAGAGACGGCAAAACAGGCCGAACAAGCAGCGCGTCAGGCGCGCCGGACAGCAGACCAACGTGTGGCAGAGGCGGCGCGCGCGTTAAGCCGTGCAGAAGCAGACCGCAATGTGGCGCAGGGCAAGGTGGAAACTTTGGGCGTTGCAGTTGCGCGTCATGAGAGTGACGCAGCTGAGGCCCAGTCACGTTTGACCGAAGCGCAGGCGGGACAATCTCATCTTGGCGATCTGGATGCTGCACGCGCCACGGTTGAAGATATCAAGCACACCGTAGAAGCGGCGCGGATCACGATGCTGACACATCGATCTACTCATGATGAGCTGCGCCGCCAAGGAGCGGCCCGTTTGCGTCGCGCACAAGAGGTGACAAAAGAACTGTCTGGGTGGAAGCATCGTCAGGAAACGGCCGCTAAACGCGTCTCAGAACTGATCGCACGGCGTGAAACCGCCGAAGATGAATTGGAAGCGGCAATGGCGTTGCCCGCAGAGATCGCAGAAACACGTGAAGAGCTGGCAGAAACGATCACCGGAGCCGAACTGCGTAAGTCATCTGCTACCGAAGCTGTGGTTGCGGCTGAAGCTGTGCTACGTGATGCGGTTCAGGCAGAGCGCGACGCAGAACGCCTTGCATCTGACGCACGAGAGGAACGGGCGCGAACCGAGGCCTTGGCGGAAAGTGCAAAGGAAACACTCAACGCAGCTGCGGCCCGTATTCTGGAAGAGCAGCAAGTCACCCCGGAGGTGTTGTTAGAACAGCTCGATATCGCTGTCGATGATATGGAGAGCGCAGAAGTTCTTGAAGAACAAGTGGCTGTGTTGAAACGACAACGCGATAATTTAGGCGCGGTAAATCTGCGTGCGGAAGAAGACGCGCGTGAGGTTCAGGAAGAGCATGACCAGCTAGTCTCTGAGAAAAGCGATCTTGAAGAAGCGATTAAAACCTTGCGCGGAGGAATTGCAGGGCTCAACAAAGAAGGGCGAGAACGGCTTTTGACGGCCTTTGAACAGGTAAACAGCAGTTTCTCAATGCTGTTTCAACACCTGTTTGGTGGTGGGGAAGCAAAGCTGATGATGGTTGAAAGTGACGATCCTCTGGATGCAGGTCTGGAAATCATGTGTCAGCCGCCGGGCAAAAAACTATCAACGTTGTCGCTCTTGTCAGGGGGGGAGCAGACGTTGACAGCGCTTGCTTTGATCTTTGCTGTTTTCCTGTCAAATCCAGCGCCTATTTGTGTCTTGGACGAGGTCGACGCGCCGCTTGATGATGCCAATGTGACGCGGTTCTGCGATTTGCTGGATGAGATGACACGTCAGACAGACACCCGTTTTTTGATTATCACGCACCATGCAGTGACAATGTCGCGGATGGACCGTTTGTTTGGTGTCACGATGCAGGAGAAAGGTGTCAGCCAACTGGTATCGGTCGACCTGAAGAAAGCAGAAACCATGGTGGCCTGACGTGGTCACGGCAACGTGAAAGCCGTATCACCCCGTATTCAGTTATGATGGGAGCATGAGACTAGTCATGCTCCTTTTTTTCTATCTTTCTGCGGGCTTGCTTCATGCCGCAGATTGGCAATTGCGCCCAGGTGATCAGCCTTTCTCTCATGATGAGCTGCAAGCTCTCCCGGGTCAGTCTCTTTTGTTCTTTGATGACGGAGAATCATTTTACGGAGCAGGCGGCGCTTATGCCTACACCTATGGTGTTGAAAATGGGTCCGGCACCGCTTGGGGCACTTACCATATCGCGCAAGATGGCAGCATTTGCGTCGACTTTATCAACGGAACCATGCGATGTGATCTCTTGGTGCGATCTGCGGGGCGTGTCGTTGTGATTACGGAAACCGGGGACCGGTTTCCGGTGCGCTAAGCCCGTTTTATAATTTCTGCAACAAAGCAGGCGTTGGCCATGCATCCGCAGGCAGACCAAGACGTTTTTGTTCTTTTTGAACGGCGATGCGGGTCTTTGCACCTAAGATGCCATCGACTTTACCGACGTCATGTCCTTTTGATTGCAATGCCTTCTGCAATTGCTTCATCTGTGCCCCGCTAAGTCCCTGTTCAGGGTTGCCAGCCTGATAAACGGGATCACCCTCCAACCGATTGGCGAAATATGCAGCGGTCAAAACATAAGTGAAGCTTTGGTTCCATTCAAAGTAAACGTCAAAATTTGGATAAGCGATAAAGGCTGGGCCTTTATGTCCCTGCGGCAGGATCAGTGAGGCCTCGGTGTCGCGTGCCTCCCATGTGCCTGAGCGAGGCACAACACCCATGGCCTGCCAGTCATTTATCGATAATTTTTGGTTGGACCCCGTTTTTGAAAGATCCATGTTGGCGGGTACTGTGACCTCTTGCAGCCATGGTTCGCTGGCTTTCCATCCAAAACTCGAAAGCATCTTGGCGCCAGACATCAGCGCATCAGGGGCCGAGGTTTTCAAACGGACATGCCCGTCACCATCTGCATCGACACCGTTTTCCAGAATGTCGCCGGGCAGCATTTGCACCATGCCAATTTCACCGGCCCAGGCGCCAGTGGTCGTATTGGGATCAAAGTCACCATTCTTGTACAATTCTAGGGCCGCAAAAACCTGTGGGCGAAAAAGATCAGGGCGGCGGCAATCATGTGCGAGTGTGACCAGCGCATTCAGGGTGTTAAAATCGCCTTGGAAGCTGCCATAGTCTGTTTCAAAGGCCCAGAACGCAAGCAAAACGCCACGGTCAATACCGTATGTGCTTTCAATCCGGCGAAAGATTGCATCGTATTTTTGCGACATGGTCTGGCCGCGATTGATACGATTTTGCGAAATCAGATGGCGCGTGAAATCGATAAAGGGTTTTTGAAACACGCCCTGCGCGCGATCCGCTTTCAGAACCTTTGGGTCTTGGCGCACGTTTGCAAAGAAACGGCGGACCAGCGCGGGTTCATACCCTGCATTGACCGCTTCGTTTTTCATGGATTCGGTAAAACTGGAAAAATTTCCGCCACATTGCGCAAAAGCGGTGAGCGGTGCCAATGTCGTGGCAAATACAAGGGAAAGAAAACGCATAGATCCGATCCAAATCGAAATGAAGTCTGGTCCTTGTTATCTAGAACAGGAGGGCAAGCGCAACAGTTAGCACCAGAAAGCACCCCCATATCTTCCAAAGTGCCATCACACAGTGGTGAATGTCCTGTGCTGTTAAATCTTTGCGTCCGGCCTCATAGACCCAAGGGAAAGACCGCATCTCTCCGTCATAAGAACGAGGACCGGCCAGTGAAACGCTCAGAAGACGTGCCATTGCAGCTTCGGGCCAGCCAGCATTGGGCGAGCGGTGCTTGCGCGCGTCGCGGCAGATATTGCTCCATTCTTTTGGCTGAAGGGAGACAAGCGTGATACATGCGGATGTAAGGCGGGCAGGCACCCAATTGAGTACATCATCAAGACGTGCGGCAGCCCATCCAAACGCCTCATGTCGAGGAGTTCGGTAGCCGATCATACTGTCGGCTGTATTGATTATTTTGTAAGTGATTAGTCCCGGAAGGCCTGCAACCAGAAACCAAAATGCAGGCGCGATCACCCCGTCTGACAAGTTTTCGGCACCGCTTTCAATGGCAGAACGTGCAACTTGTGCCGTGGTCATATCTGCTGTGTCACGGCTCACGATCATGGACACGGCGTAGCGCCCACTTGCGAGGTCCTTTTGCAATCCCTCAGCGACAGCGTGAACATGATCACAAAGCGACCGTTGCGCCAAAAGTATTGCTGCGGTCAAAACAGTTACAACTGCACCCAAGGTTTGTAAGGCAAAGCCAATGAAAAGCCCTATGAAGAGTAGGGCGACAACGGTCGCTACCCCTTTGAGCCGTTGATGAGGGCCTTGATTTAAACGTGTGTCTAAGGCGTCGATCAGCCGCCCCATCAGTACAGCTGGGTGTGGTATGTGCGACCAAAGCCATTTCGGTTCACCTAATACCGCATCTAGGATCAAGGCAGGCACGAGGAGAATTGCGGTGATCACAGGGCAGCCTCTAGGCGGGACCAGTCATTTTGTGCAGGCAGGCCGAGACGCAGATACGTCTTGGAATAGGGGAAAACGCGGCTCCAGATATGTGCCTGTGCCAGACGATCTTGCCAGGACGTACTATCATCAACTTCATATAGCCGGAACAGATCGGTGCCGCCCACAAGAGCACCACCTTTTGAACAAATAAGTTGATCAAGCCGTTGCGCATCTTGCGCCAAACGGACACGCGTTGTTTCTGCCCATGCGAGATCCCTTAACGCGCGTTCTCCGATCCGAAGGGCTGGGCCTGAAACAGCCCACGGTCCCTGCCATTCCGCGAGGCGCATAATGAGGTCAGAGTCCCCAATTGCAAAGCCAAGACGAAGGCCGGCTAGCCCCCAGAACTTGCCAAAGCTTTTGAGTATGACCCGGCCTTTGATCGCGCTTTGTGCAATCAGGCTGTGTTCTGGGCAAACGTCGCAAAAGCTCTCGTCAATCACTGTGAGCGGCGCGGATGCATCTTGCGGTGCCCAAAGTCGCCCGTCGGGATTGTTTGGATGTACCAAAACACGCGCGGGACAGAGGCCTGTCTCTTTGACGTGCCAGCCGCGTGCCCGAAAGGCTGCAGCATGTTCGTTGTAGGTCGGTGGTGTGATCTCGACTTGCGCCGGTTCAGCAAGCGCCGGGATCGCGGCAATCAAAGCGGAAGCACCGGGGGCGGCTAAAATAGCAGCCTCATCTGGGACATTCCAAAATATACGGGCCGCTTGCAGCAGAGCTTCTTGTTCGGTGCGATCCGGCAGAGCGCTCCAATCTGAATGAGATATGCCCTGCACCGGGTAGGGCACTGGATTGATGCCAGTGGACAGATCAATCCATGTGTCTCGTTGACCGCCATAAGTTTTCATGGCGGCAGACAGATTGCCACCGTGATCCCGTTTGGCGCTTGGGTTAGGGGCAGTCTCGATGCTCATCTGGGGCTTTGCTATCTCTTGCTACGCCGCTTCATACGGCGATCCTATGCCATATGAAGCAGCAACAGCTATAAATCAAGCAATGCCGCAAAGAACGGATCAGCCGCGCAGGTGAGGGGCCTGCCAGTCAATATTGGGATTGATTGGAAGGATGCGGTGCGGATTGATGGTTTCGTGGCTATAGTGATAATGCCGCTCGATATGGGCAAAATTCACGGTCTCTTTGATGCCGGGCAGTTGATAAAGCTCTCGTGTATAAGCCCAGAGATGCGGAAAGTCGACCAGCCGGTTGCGGTTGCATTTGAAATGTAGATGATACACTGGATCAAAGCGGACAAGAGTCGTGAAAAGGCGCCAATCTGCCTCGGTGATGCGCGTGCCTAGCAAGTATCGGTGCTGTGATAGTAGATCTTCAAGCCAGTCCAGCGTTTCAAACAGCGGTTTGACAGCTGCATCATAGGCCTGTTGTGTGGTGGCAAAGCCCGATTTGTAAACGCCGTTGTTCACCGTATGGTAGATGCGGTCATTGATTGCTTCAATCGGCTCGCGCAAGCTTTCAGGCCAATAGTCTGTCGAATTGCCTGTTACGTCATTAAAGGCCGAATTGAACATGCGGATGATTTCAGAGCTTTCGTTGGAAACGATCGTGTTCTGCTCTTTGTCCCATAAAATAGGAACAGTGACCCGTCCGCTGTAGTTTGGGTCAGCACGCGTGTAGATCTGATGTACACGGCTGAAGCCAAACAGGTTGTCGCCCGTTGCGCCGTTCTCATCGGTGTCAAAGGTCCACCCTTCGGTCAGCATGTCAGGATGTACAACAGAGACAGTAATATGGGCTTGCAGTGCTTTCAGTTCACGAAAGATCAGAGTGCGGTGTGCCCAGGGGCACGCATGTGAGACATAAAGATGATAGCGTCCACTTTCGGCCTTAAAACCGCTTTTGCCGGAGGGTCCTAGGCTTCCGTCTGGAGTGATCCAGTTGCGGAATTGCGCCTCAGATCGTTTGAATGCACCACCTTGGGATTTCGTATCGTACCATTTGTCGTGCCATTGGCCGTCAATCAACAGTCCCATAAATTGCACTCCTATGTTGTTTAAGATACAATAGGGCTTGAATGTACCTGCGAAAACGGCGTCTTGCGCGCATCGTATCTGCAGCTATGCACAAGCGATTTTACAGGCGCTTTGGGATCAACCACATAAAATCTTCACTTGATTTTAAGGTGGTTTGGCCAAGAGTCAGATGTAGGAAGATGCTGACCAGAAAGGTCCAAATCATGACAACCTATATTCCCCAAGCTGTGCAGGATGCGCTTGATGAGGCCCGCATGAAACATATGCGTAAATCAAGCCGTATGCGTATCTATACAGACGGGGAGAGCTTTGCGGTCCTGCGCCTCTGGGAGACTGGGTTTTCAGTCGAAGCCGCGAACACACCTCAGCTGCGTGGGTTGGTCGACCTCTTTGATGGTGCGCGTTACGTATCGCAATGCCTGATCGTAGCCTCCGAAGAAGAGGCAGGTGAAATGCGCTATGAATTCAAACGGGCAACCCCAGCGACAGATGCTGCCCCCTTGGATTTTTATCGCGCGCCTGACGCCCCTGTTGGATTTATTGAAGGTCCAAGCTGATAGGTGGACGTCCGCCATCCGCGTGTAGTAGTGAACCGGGCGTTGCCCGGTTCTGTTGATTGAGCGAAGCGAGGCTTATTGCAAATCTGAGAAGGCTGTCTTCAGGCGTGTGCCAGCGTCTTCGACACGTGTGCGTTGCGTGGCCAGGTTAAAACGCAGAAAGCTCTCGCCGCCGGTGCCAAAGGTCGTGCCATGATTGGCCGCAATTTTTGCACCCTGTTCCACGCGTTGGATGAACTCTTCATGCGCCATACCGGTGCCGGAAAAATCAATCCAGGACAGGTAGGTCGACTGCAGTCGCATTGGGGTCAGCCCGGGAATCTCGCTGATGGCTTGTTCGAAAATCTTTGTGTTTTCTTCGATATAGGCAATTTGCGCATCAGCCCAGGCGGCACCTTCGGGAGAATAGGCGGCGGTGGTTGCAAATTGACCGATTGAACTCACCTCAATGGAAAGGGCAGACATTTTTGCGGCAAAGCGCGCACGTAACGCTGGATCTGGGATGATCACCTGGCCTGTATGGAGCCCAGCGATGTTGAATGTTTTTGATGGGGCTGTCAGCATCAACAAACGATCTGTGATGTCTGGAGCCGCGTTTTGCATTGCGATGTGGCGATGTCCTTTGAAGACCAGATCCTGATGGATTTCATCTGAAACCAGAAGCAGATTGTGGCGCTTTGCAAAATCGGCGACCCCACGCAGTTCATCTTGGGTCCAGACACGACCGCCTGGATTATGAGGAGAACAGAGAATGACCATCGTTTCTTTCCCGGTCATTTGCGCGTCATAGGCGTCAAAGTCCATTTCATACTGGCCTGATGTGTTCACCAGCGGGCATTCAACGACATCTCGCCCGGCTGCACGTACAACACGGGCAAAGGCGTGATAGACGGGCGTAAATAGGACGATGCCATCTCCAGGCTGGGTGTAGGTGTCAAGGCAAAGACCGATCGCGTTACACAATCCCGTGGTGCTAAAGATCGAATCTGTATCGATTGTCCAGTTGTGTCGGCTCTGCATCCACCATTGAACGGCCTCGCGATAAGGTCCTTCTGCGTCAGCATAGCCAAAGACTGCTTGATCTACGAGTTGTTGCAGCTTGTCACGGATCGGGCCTGCGACCTGAAAATCACTGTCTGCCACCCACATGGACAGCCCTTCATCGGGTGATACGCCATAAAGGCGTTCCATCTTGTCCCACTTGGTTGAATGGGTGTTGCGGCGGTCAATCAGCGTATCAAAATCCAAAGGGATGCTCCTTTTATCATTAGGGCGAAGCTATCGGCTTTGATCAGATCTGCAAGAGGCGTTGCGAGCAGGGGTACAATGTCTTACATGCAAATCATGATACGTCCGATTTTGATCCATCCTGATCCCCGCCTGAAAAAGGTCTGTGAACCTGTTGAGGACATCACAGACGCGTTGCGCACTTTGGCTGATGATATGTTGGCGACTATGTATGACGCACCTGGTGTCGGCCTTGCAGGCCCGCAGGTCGGCGTGTTGCAGCGGGTGATCGTGCTGGATTGCGTTAAGGAAGAAGGTGAGGTCTCGCGGCCGCTCGTGATGTTCAACCCGCGTATTGTGGCCGCCTCGGACGAGACGAACGTCTATGAAGAAGGGTGCTTGTCGATCCCGGATCAGTACGCAGAAGTCACCCGTCCTAAGGTTGTCGATGTGGAGTGGATGGACCGGGATGGGAATTTGCAGACCGAAACCTTTGATGATCTGTGGGCGACCTGCGTTCAGCATGAAATCGACCATCTCGAAGGAAAACTGTTCATTGATTATCTCAAGCCTCTTAAGCGCCAGATGATTACGCGCAAAATGCAAAAGCTAAAACGCGAGCGCGCGCGCGGTTGAAGGGAAGTGCCATGACTGTTCGTAAATGCCTGCCATGGCCTCATCAGTGCTTGCGTAGCGTTGCTGATCCTGTGGTCGAGATCACAGAGGAAACGCGCCAGATTTGGCAGGATATGATTGATACGATGGAAGCCATGCCGGGGGTTGGTCTGGGGGCGAACCAGATCGGCGTCCTACAGCGTCTTGCAGTTGTGGATGGCTCAACCGAGCGTGGGAAGGCCGTGCGTATGGCCAACCCTGAGATTTTGCACAAATCGATTGAGCTGCGCGAGCATGAAGAAGCCAGCCCAAACTTGCCAGGCGTTTCTGCTACGATTAAGCGCCCCCGGGCTGTCACGGTACGTTTCATGGATGAAACCGGTGCAGTGGTCGAGCGTGATTTTGTCGGTATTGAAGCCACCAGTGTTCAGCATCAAATCGATCATCTGAATGGCAAAATGTACTTTGACCACTTGTCAAAAATGAAGCGGGACATGTTGGTTAAAAAGTCCAAGAAATTCGCGAAACCCAGCTGTGGGTGCTGCTGATGCGTGTGGTATTTATGGGCACGCCGGATTTTTCGGTTCCGGTTCTGGATGCGTTGGTTGCCGCGGGGCATGAAATTGCCGCTGTGTATTGCCAACCTCCACGGCCTGCCGGCCGCGGCAAAAAAGACCGCCCCACCCCCGTTCACGCCCGCGCTGCGGCACTGGGGTTTGAGGTGCGACATCCGGTTTCTGTTAAGTCTTTAAAGGAACAGGAAGCCTTCGCAGCACTCAATGCTGATGTTGCGGTTGTTGTGGCCTATGGGTTGATTTTACCACAAGCGCTGTTGGATGCGCCGAAATTTGGCTGTTTGAACATTCACGCAAGCCTTTTGCCTCGCTGGCGCGGGGCTGCTCCGATCCACCGTGCAATTATGGCTGGGGATGCGGAAACGGGCGTTTGCATTATGCAAATGGAGGCCGGGCTTGATACAGGGCCGGTGCTGTTGCGCGATGTCCTGATGATCGGCGCAGAAGAAACAACAGCAATCCTGCATGATCGCCTGTCTGAACAGGGGTCTGTATTGATTGTGAAAGCGCTTGCGCAATTGTCGTCCCTCACCCCAGAAACTCAGCCTGAACAGGGCGTGACCTATGCAGAAAAGATCGACAAAGCAGAGGCGCAGATCGATTGGTCAAGGCCTGCGGAAGAGGTGGATCGCAAGATTCGCGGCTTGTCACCTTTCCCCGGTGCTTGGTGTGAAATCGACGGGCAGCGCGTGAAACTTTTGGTGTCGCGTTTGGCGAGCGGGGCAGGTAAACCGGGAACGGTTTTGGACGAGACGCTGACGGTTGCCTGTGGCAAAGGTGCAGTGGAGCTTTTACGCTTGCAACGGGCAGGCAAGGGCGCTCAGGACCGGGAGGTTTTCTTGCGCGGGTTTCCCATCGTCAAGGGCCAGCAGCTCTAAGCGGTCTCATTGTCGCGGAGGGCGGCTTTTGTAGACTGGGATGTGCCACCCGAAGGTGATAGACCCTGCCCGAAGCGCCCATGTTGTTGCTGCGCAGACCAGCAGTGCCGTATTGATGGGCAGCCCAAATTGCAGGGTGATCAATCCAGCAATCGCGCCTGCCATAGCGCAAGAGATGTATAGTTCACCCTGTTTTAAGACCAAAGGCACCTCGTTGCAGACGACGTCACGCATCAAGCCGCCCAAAGACCCGGTCGCCATCCCCATAAGAACGACAACGACGGGGTGTTGCTGCGTTTCCAAGGCTGCAGCCACCCCAGCCGGGACTGCAACGGCGAGCGCAAAACTGTCGAGCCAGATAACCCATTTCATACGGCTTTCAAGCAAATGCGCTGTGACAAAGATTCCGACTGCTGCTGCTGTCGCCCAAAGGATATAGGCAGGTTCTGCAACCCAAAATACCGGGTGGCGGTCTAATAAAAGATCGCGAATTGTGCCGCCGCCAACTGCAGTCAGACAGGCGACAAAAGCAAAACCAACAATGTCCAACTGCGCGCGGCTGGCGACCAATGCACCTGTCAATGCAAAAACCACCACAGACGCTGTATCTAGGATCGTCGGCAGATCCATTTAATTTTTGGATGCTTTGAATGGGGCCATGCCTGCGCGTGCCAATTCATCGGCCCGTTCGTTTTCAGGATGGCCTGCGTGGCCTTTGACCCATTCCCAGGTTACCTGATGACGTGCTTGCGCTGCATCCAAACGCTGCCAGAGTTCGACGTTTTTTACAGGTTTCTTAGAGGCTGTTTTCCAGCCATTCTTTTTCCAACCGAAAATCCAGCCGGTGACGCCGTTTTTGACATAAGCGCTATCGGTGACCACTGTGATAGTTGATGGGCGCGACAGGCTTTCCAGTGCCTGAATGGCAGCCATCAACTCCATTTTGTTGTTTGTGGTTTCAGCGTCGCCACCGCTGAGCTCGCGCTCTTTCACGATGTTGTCGCCGTCCATTGCACGCAATAGCGCGCCCCATCCGCCGGGGCCGGGATTCCCGGAGCAGGCGCCATCTGTATATGCAAAAAGTTGTGCCATGTTTTGACCCTTAACGGGAAAGGAAGGGGAGCGCAAAGCGTGAAAACGAGCAGATCTGGCTTTTCTTGGTGTTTGTCAGATTTGAGATGATACAGATTTAGCTGCGCTCTAGCGCCAGACGCCCTGCAAGCAACGCAAAAATGCCTGCAAAGCTGTAGTTAAGCCAACGCATCGCTTTCTCGCTGGTCAGCAATAAATCGCGTGCCTGCGCTGCAAAGAGGCCGTAGATGGTAAAGATTGCAAGTGTCAGCAGCATAAAGACACCACCCAATGATGTCATTTCGAGAGTGGCCGTTTCTGCATTGCCGGTCAAAAATGGTGGTATAAGGGCGAGAAAGAACAGTGAAAGTTTGGGGTTGAGAATGTTGATCAATGCGGCACGCCGCGCGATTGCGACGCCGTTTGCTCTGGGCTGTTGCCCATTGATCGCGAGTGCTCCACTGGTTTGCAGGCTTTTCAGTGCAAGCCACAAAAGATAAACAACACCGGCCCATTTGACAGCTTGAAACAAAAGGGCTGAACTGTGCAAAATGGCAGCCAGCCCAAACGTTGCAGCAACCAGATGTGGGACAATCCCCAATGTGCAGCCCAGAGCCGCCCAAAGTGCAGCAATACGTCCCTGACTGAGGCCCATCGCAAGGGTAAAGATCACACCGGTGCCGGGGATTAGCACGACAACAAGTGTCGTAAACAGGAATTGTGCTGTGATCATGAATGGATGTCCTGAAACAGTGGGAAATTTGAACGATCAGGCCGGTTCGCGTAAGACGCGCGGTACTTTGAACTCCACTGTTTCCACGGCTGTTTCAACAAGCTCTACCGTGACGTCAAAACGGGCTTTGAACGCATCAATAACTTCGTTGACCAGCAGTTCAGGTGCAGATGCGCCTGCGGTAATCGCCACAGAGCGAATACCTTCAAGCGCGCGCCAGTCGATGTTTTCAGCGCGCTGAACCAGCTGCGCGTAGTCACAACCGGCTTTTGCGCCCACTTCGACCAGGCGGCGTGAATTGGAAGAGTTCGGAGCCCCAACCACCAAAAGCGCATCGGCCTTTGGCGCCACAGCCTTAACCGCGTCTTGGCGATTGGTGGTGGCGTAGCAAATGTCTTCTTTATGTGGCCCGATGATATTAGGGAACCGGATTTCAAGGGCGGCAATTATATCCTTGGTGTCATCAACGGACAGAGTCGTTTGTGTGACGAATGCGATTTTATCCGGGTCGCGGACATCGACAGCGGCAACATCGGCGACGGTTTCAACCAATAATACTTCACCATCAGGCAGCTGTCCCATGGTGCCGATCGTCTCGGGGTGGCCTTTGTGGCCAATCATAATCATCTGCAGCCCATTTTCCGCATGACGCTGTGCTTCGATATGGACTTTGGAAACCAGCGGGCAGGTGGCATCAACATAGACCATATTGCGCTGCTCGGCAGCCGCAGGAACTGATTTTGGCACGCCATGCGCAGAGAAAATCACCGGACGATCATTTGGGCATTCGTCCAACTCTTCGACGAACACCGCACCTTTCTCTCTCAGGGAATCGACCACGAATTTATTATGTACGATCTCATGGCGTACATAGACAGGAGCGCCCCATTTTGTGAGCGCCATTTCAACAATCTTGATGGCCCGGTCTACGCCTGCGCAAAATCCACGAGGGGCAGCAAGATACAATGTCAGTTCGGGTGTTGTCATGATGTGGTCTCTCCTTGACATTGAGAGGTAAGCACTTTGGCGCGAGAGGTCCAGTGATCTGTGGATATGTTGCTTGTGCTTTTATCACAGCAAACAGGGCCCCCTATGGGAGCCCCGTTGGTTTGGTTGTTTGAGGAGGTTACTCGCTACTTTCTACCGGATAGCCGACATCTCCAGAGCCTTCGCGCGGAGGACGGCCAATGACATCTCTGAGGCCATCAAGTTCAATGAAGTTGTCCGCTTGGCGGCGCAGTTCGTCTGAAATCATTGGTGGCTGGCTGCGGATCGTCGAGACGACCGAAACCCGGACCCCCTGACGTTGCAAGCTGGCAATCAACGGGCGGAAATCCCCATCGCCCGAAAATAGCACGATATGATCCACACGTGGCGCAAGTTCCATAGCATCGACTGTCAGCTCGATATCCATGTTGCCTTTGACTTTCCGACGCCCCATGCTGTCGGTATATTCTTTGGCGGGTTTTGTGACCATGGTGAAGCCGTTGTAGTTCAACCAGTCCACCAGTGGGCGGATTGGAGAGTATTCATCATTCTCCAAGAGAGCAGTGTAGTAGAATGCGCGCAGTAGCTTGCCACGACGCATAAATTCCTGTCGCAGCAGTTTATAGTCGATATCAAATCCCAGCGCCTTCGCTGCGGCGTAAAGATTCGACCCGTCAATGAACAGCGCGAGCCGTTCGTCTTTGTAAAACATAAATATGTCCCTTCGGTATAAATCTGCGACGCCGTTCCGTGAGTGGTGATTAAAATTCTGGCGATGCAGTTACATGTAATTTAAATCTATTAGCGTCTGCCGCAAGTGTATCATCGTTATGAAATAAGGTCAAAAATGCATGAAATTAGGACAACAGCATGGATTGCTTTAGGGGGAAACTTGCCACGAGGTGCAGAAAAACCTGAAAGAACGCTGTCTGAAGCAATTGAGATGATTGCGAGTCGTGATATTCAAATTTGTTCAATTTCAAAGTTTTACAGGACGCCTTGCTTCCCGAAAGGGGGCGGGCCTGACTATGTGAATGCTGCGATGTCGGTAAAAACGACGCTTTCTGCAGGGGCCTTGCTGACAGAGTTGCATCACGTTGAAACACATTTTTCACGTGTCCGCGAGGAACGTTGGGGGGGGCGAACATTAGATCTGGATTTGCTTTCTTTTGGAAATGCGATTCTTCCAAATTTGGATAAATATGCGAAATGGCGCGATTTGGACCTGCAAACGCAAATAAAATCAGCACCAGATGAACTGATTCTTCCGCACCCTCGTTTGCAAGATCGTAGTTTTGTGTTGATTCCCTTATGTGACATCGGTGCTGACTGGAGCCACCCTGTGTCAGGCGAAACAGCGCTGAATTTACGGGATCGTTTGTCGTCGGAAGATATTTCTTCGGTTGAGGCGCTTTAAACGCTTGACACAGTTGCATTGAGTGCTTGCCTCTGCAGCGTTTTAGCCTTACACGGGTCACCTCTGGATCCACATTCATTGGAGAGTCGCCCATGGCCCGTGTAACGGTTGAAGACTGCGTCGATAAAGTTCCCAACCGCTTTGAGCTGGTAATGCTGGCTGCACATCGTGCCCGTGAGATTTCGGCCGGTGCTGAACTGACAGTCGAGCGGGACAATGACAAAAACCCAGTTGTCTCCCTGCGTGAGATCGCTGACGAAACCCAAAGCACCGATGCGTTGCGGGAACGTCTGATCGAAAGCAATCAAACCCAGATCGAAGTGGACGAGCCTGAAGAGGATTCCATGGCGTTGCTGATGGGTTCTGAGACGGACAAACCTGAAGCAGATGATATGTCTGAAGAAAAACTACTTCGCGCACTGATGGAGGCCCAAAGCCAGGGCTAAGTGGGCGTATTTGAAGACGAAGGTGCGGACTATTTATGATTTCTGCTGATGATCTGATCGAACTGGTCCGTACCTATAATCCCAAAACAAATGCAGACAGGCTGATTGATGCTTTTGCTTTTGGGGAGCAAATGCACGAAGGACAGTTTCGCCACTCGGGTGAGCCTTACTTTACGCATCCTGTAGCCGTAGCGGCAATTCTTTCAGAGCAACGGTTGGATGACGCATCCATTATCACTGCTCTGCTCCATGATACGATTGAAGACACCAAAACCTCTTACGAGGAAGTTGCTGAACGGTTTGGAGATGAAGTTGCAAAGCTGGTCGATGGTGTGACCAAGCTGACCAATCTGCAGCTCTCCTCCCGTGAAACCAAGCAGGCTGAAAATTTCCGCAAGTTGTTCATGGCGATGTCCAAAGATCTTCGGGTCATTTTGGTCAAGCTAGCCGATCGTTTGCACAATATGCGTACAATCAAGGCAATGCGCCCAGAAAAGCAGGCCCAGAAAGCCCGCGAAACCATGGACATCTATGCACCTCTTGCTGGTCGCATGGGGATGCAGTGGATGCGGGAAGAGCTTGAAGATCTCGCATTTCGGGTCCTCAACCCAGAAGGGCGGCAGTCCATTATTCGTCGCTTTGTAACCTTGCAGAGCGAAACAGGTGATGTGATCCACCGGATTACTGGCGATATGCGGCTTGAATTGGGCAAGGCCGGAATTCAGGCAGATGTCTTTGGCAGAGCCAAGAAACCCTATTCCATCTGGCGCAAGATGCAGGCTAAGGATCAGGGATTTTCGCGGCTCTCTGATATCTATGGTTTCCGGGTTATCACTCAAAGCGAGGAAGACTGTTATCGTGCGCTTGGCGCCATCCATCAGCGGTGGCGGGCCGTGCCTGGGCGCTTTAAAGATTATATCAGTCAGCCAAAATCCAACGGGTATCGTTCGATCCACACGACGGTTTCAGGTCGTGATGGCAAGCGGGTTGAAGTACAGATCCGAACCCGGCAGATGCATGATGTTGCTGAAACAGGTGTTGCAGCGCACTGGTCCTACAAAGATGGTGTGCGGTCACAAAACCCTTTTGCGGTTGATCCTGCCAAATGGATCGCATCGCTATCAGAGCAGTTCGATGCGGAAGAGGATCACGATGCTTTCCTCGAAGCGGTCAAGCTTGAGATGTATTCAGATCAAGTTTTCTGCTTTACCCCTAAAGGGGATGTGACCAAGTTGCCAAAAGGCGCAACGCCGATTGATTTTGCCTACGCCATTCACACGCGGATTGGGCACGCCTGCGTCGGGGCCAAAGTGGACGGCATTCGTGTGCCGCTGTGGACACGCCTTCGCAATGGTCAATCTGTGGATGTGATCACAGCGGAAGGTCAAACGCCTCAGGTCAGCTGGCTGGAGATTGCGACAACAGGTAAGGCGCGCACAGCTATTCGCCGTGCGTTGCGTGAAGCGGATCGCGAACGATTTGTGAAGCTGGGGCATGAACTGGCCCGCTCGGCGTTTGAACATGTAGGGCGCAAAGCAACTGATAAAGCGCTTGAAACCGCCGCGCGGGCGTTGCGGGTTGGCACGGTTGAAGATCTCTTATCTCGCCTCGGTGCCGCAGAAATGACTGCACATGATGTTGTGCAGGCCGTTTATCCAGAAATTGTGGATGGCACAGGGGATGAAATTTCGCCCCGCCGTGCCGTCATTGGCCTACAACCGGGGCAGAGCTTTGAACGCGCGCCCTGTTGCCAGCCGCTTCCTGGCGAACGTATTATCGGAATTACGCATCGCGGGCGTGGCGTGGAAGTTCACGCCGCCGATTGTGATCGTTTGAGCGAATTTGATGAACAGCCGGACCGTTGGGTAGATGTCAACTGGCATGGCGGCACTCACCCAGCTGCATATGGAACCACGTTTGAACTGACGATTGGCAATGATGCAGGTGTACTTGGGCGAATTTGCACATTGATTGGTGAGAAAAAGGCCAATATTTCTGATCTGAAATTCCTAGATCGGAAACCAGACTTTTACAGACTTATGGTCAATGTGGAATTGCGAGATGTTGAACAGCTTCACTCGCTTATGTTGACCTTAGAAGCTGAAAGCGATGTCGCTGCTGTCGCCAGATTTCGGGCAAAACCCGAAACGTCGGGGTGGAAGGGATTGCAAAACAGCTGAGGTCTAAGTTGAAAAGGACGTCGACCGTTGGTCTTTAAACGCCGGGATAAGCGTTCGCTGCTTCGTGTCATTGCGGATTTCGTCTGGCCGCGCGGCGGTTGGGCTAGAGCTTTTCTGTATGTAAAATATAGAGTGCGGCGTTTGCCAGACTCCCCTGAACGCATCGCGCGGGGAGTTTGGGCTGGTATGTTCACCACTTTCACGCCGTTTTACGGGGTTCACTTTTTCATTGCAGCGTTTCTCGCACGCGCCATGAATGGCAATATTCTGGCGGCACTAAGCTCTACGTTTTTTGGTAACCCTCTCACTTATGTCCCTATTGGCGTGATCTCCCTTCAAACAGGTCATTGGATTTTAGGGACGGAATTCGACGATGAGGTGGACGCTTCATTGGTGTCTAAATTCCTGGCAGCTGGACATGATTTAAAAAACAACCTGCTGTCGCTGTTTTCAGACCGACCGGTGGATTGGAGCGGATTGCGCCTTTTCTATGATGAGGTTTTTTTCCCTTACATGATTGGTGGGCTGATTCCCGGTGTTGTTGCCGGAACGGTTGGGTACCTTATTTGTCTGCCTTTGATCCGGGCCTATCAGCAGCGCCGCCGGGCAAAGATCAAGGCTAAATTCGAAGCGATTAAACGTGCTGCAGCGTTGGTCGAATTGGAGCAGGGGGCGCAATCTATTGCAAAAGCTTCTGCACCAGATGCAGTATCACTGCGTAAGGCCAATTAGTATTCTTCTGAAGGTGATAACGGTATTGCTGTCAAAGCTTGAAACCCGCCTTTCCACGGGTTTCATGAATGTATCGTGGCAATTTCAACCTTGCTCTCAGCCGGTGTACAGGCCATGGATTATCTAAACGACATCGTACAAAGGGCTCCCCATGGCTGATACGACCTTACGCCTTGGTGTGAATATTGACCACGTTGCAACTTTGCGAAACGCGCGTGGTGGTGCTGTGCCGGATCCGGTTCGCGCAGCGTTGATGGCACAAACAGCAGGTGCCGATGGGATCACTGCGCATCTGCGCGAGGATCGGCGCCACATTGTTGATGCAGATATTGAAGCCTTGATGGATCAGATCAGCATTCCTCTCAATTTTGAGATGGCGGCAACGGAAGAAATGCAGAAAATTGCGCTGCATCATAAACCACATGCGGTTTGTATCGTGCCAGAAAAGCGGGAAGAGCGCACCACAGAAGGCGGGCTTGAAGTTGCGCGTGAGGAAAACAAGCTGGCACATTTCATTGCTCCCTTGCGAGATGCGGGCTGTCGGGTATCGATCTTTATCGGGGCAGATGCAAAACAGATTGAGGCTGCCAACCGAATTGGTGCCGAAGTGATTGAACTGCACACAGGCGCCTATTGTGATGCCCACGCCGAAGGTGATTTTGCAACGCGTGATCGCGAGCTGGTAGCGCTCTGCGAGATGGCAACTTACGCGCATAGCCTTGGTTTAGAAGTCCATGCAGGGCATGGTTTGACCTATGAGACTGTTGAGCCCATTGCAGCCTTACCTGAAGTGAAAGAGCTGAATATTGGTCACTTTCTCATCGGGGAAGCTGTGTTTCGTGGGTTAGAATCGGCCATTTCTGAAATGCGTCGCCTGATGGAGGCCGCTCGCTCGTGATCGGTATTGAGTGGATTGCGGTCTGGGTGGCTTGGGTGCTTGCTGGTGGCAGCCCTGGCCCGGCGACGCTTTCCATTGCTGGAACCTCGATGAACACGGGACGCCAGGCTGGATTGTTTTTTTCTTTGGGTGTTCTCGCAGGATCGGCCACTTGGGGTCTGGCTGCCGCAGCCGGGTTGAGCGCGGTCATGCAGGCGAATGCGTGGGTGTTTGAGGTTCTGCGTTATTGTGGGGCGGGATATCTATTGTTTTTGGCGCTAAAATCCCTTCGCTCTGCGTTGTCATCAAACGCCGTGGTGCAGCAACGCGCTTATACGGGAAGCGCGTGGATGATTTTCACTAAGGGGGCATTGATTCACCTGACCAATCCCAAAGCGATCTTATCTTGGGCTTCGATTTATTCACTTGTCCTTCAACCGGGAGCAGGCAGTGGGGCTGTGTTTGGGCTTTTTGCATTTCTATATAGCGGCTCGATTTTGGTATTTGTCGGATATGCGTTCCTATTTTCGTCTTCCAAAGTGGTCGCGGTCTATTCGCGCTTGCGCCGCTGGTTTGAATTTGTGTTTGCAGGTTTCTTTGGGGTGGCGAGCCTCAAGATCCTGACTGCAAGAGTGTGAGGCGCGCGCTTTGATCTTGGGGATAGGCACAGATCTGGCGAATATTGAACGTATTCAAAAGACCCTGGACCGTTTCGGAGATCGTTTCCGCAATCGCGTGTTTACAGATGTAGAACAGCGCAAGGCAGAGCGGCGTCTAGACGTCGCAGGGACCTATGCAAAACGCTGGGCTGCAAAAGAAGCTTGCTCTAAGGCGCTGGGAACCGGGCTGCGCATGGGAATTGCGTGGAAAGATATGGCTGTCAGCAATCTGGAAACAGGACAGCCAGTAATGCAGGTCACAGGCTGGGCGGCGGATCGTTTATCCGCGATGACACCTGCCGGTCACGAAGCGATTATCCATGTGACACTCACCGATGACCATCCTTGGGCTCAGGCCTTTGTGGTGATCGAAGCGCGTCCCAAATAGGACGCAGATTTCAGCTCAAAAGAGTGAAGGTGTCGCGCAATATAGCGTAAACCTTGACTTAGTTGGCTTGGCCCCGCATGTAGCCACGGACCTAGTTTTAGATCTTGGAGAGCCTGATGGCCGCCAAAGCGAAAACCGGCAATTCGATTGTCGAGACAATTAAGACCATTGTGTACGCCCTGTTGATTGCAGGTGTTTTCCGCACTCTGTTTTTCCAGCCCTTCTGGATTCCCTCAGGATCGATGAAAGAAACGCTTTTGATCGGCGATTTCCTTTTCGTGAACAAAATGGCTTATGGCTATTCCCACGCCTCTTGTCCTTCGGTGCGCTTGCCGCAATTTGGCATTAACGTGGACGCAGAGCAGATCTGTCGCTTCTTGGATGGAGACAACACGCGCCTTTTGGGCTCTCAGCCTGAACGGGGTGATGTCGTCGTTTTCCGTCACCCTGTCCATGGTGCGGATTACATCAAGCGGCTCGTCGGTCTGCCCGGTGACAAAATCCAAGTGAAGAACGGTGTCTTGTTCATCAATGACACTGCGGTGAAGCTGGAGAACGATGGCGCCTTTGAAGAGGTCTACGCACCACAAGGGCCGCAACGTTCCGCGCCCCGCTGTGAAAATGGCCCTGTTGGTGTCGGCGGCACCTGCAGCAAATCACGGCAGATCGAAACGCTGCCAGATGGACCATCTTATGCCGTGTTGAATATCGGCAATCAAACCATGGATCATACCGGCGTTTATCAGGTTCCCGAAGGTCACTTCTTCTTTATGGGCGACAACCGCGACAATTCAACGGATAGTCGTTTGTCGCAATCCGCAGGCGGTGCGGGCTTTGTACCGTTCGAAAATCTGATTGGTCGCGCTGATCGTATCATGTTCTCCTCGGCAGGACGCTCAATGCTGTTCTTCTGGACGTGGCGCGGGGATCGTTTCTTTAAGGCGGTCGAGTGAAACTTTCAAAAGAACTTCGCGCATTTGAGCAACGGATCGGGCATAAATTCACCGATCCGACTCTTTTGATGCGTTCCGTCACCCATGCATCGATGTCTTCGCCAACGCGACAAGACAATCAAAGACTCGAGTTTCTAGGTGATCGTGTTTTGGGTCTGGTCATGGCGACTGCGCTGCTGGATCAGGATCAAACTGCCAGCGAAGGCCAGCTTGCCCCGCGTTTTAACGCCTTGGTGCGCAAAGAGACCTGTGCCGAGGTCGCCCGCGAGATCGATTTAGGTGCGGTTCTTAAACTGGGCCGATCTGAGATGCTGTCGGGCGGGCGACGTAAGCAGGCCCTTTTGGGCGATGCCATGGAGGCGGTGATCGCGGCTGTCTATAAAGATTCAGGGTTTGAAGCTGCGCAGAACCTGATTTTGCGCCTTTGGGGCGCGCGGATTTCCAATGTGGAAACGGATGCACGTGATTCCAAAACCTCACTGCAGGAATGGGCACAGGCGCGGGGGCAAAAGCCACCAAGCTACGTCGAGATTTCGCGCAGCGGTCCAGATCATGCACCGGTTTTCACAATTGCAGCACGCCTGGAAACAGGGGCAGAAGCCCAAGCCACAGCTGGATCAAAGAGACAGGCGGAGCAAGCTGCGGCACGCGCGCTGTTGGCAGAGCTGTCATAGCTGTTGCCGATTGGGGAGATTGCCCCACTGGTCCAATACATAAATTTCCTGTAGGGCTATGACCCTGCCAAGCGGGATCAAGAGACATGACAACACGCGCCGGATTTATTGCCCTTATCGGGGAGCCCAATGCAGGGAAATCCACCCTGACGAACTATATGGTCGGAGCCAAGGTTTCGATCGTGACGCATAAGGTGCAAACCACCCGTGCCCGTATTCGCGGCGTGGCTCTTGAAGGGGATGCGCAGCTGGTCTTTGTTGACACGCCGGGCCTGTTTCAGCCCCGTCGGCGTCTGGACCGTGCGATGGTTGCTGCCGCTTGGGGCGGTGCTGCGGATGCTGATGTGATTGTCTTGATGGTTGAAGCTCATCGGGGTGTTACCGAAGGGGTAGAGCGTATCCTTGAGGGGCTGGGTGATATCGGGCAGGGGCGCACTGTCGCACTGGCGATCAACAAGATTGATAAAGTCCAAGCCGAAGATCTTTTGGCGCTGACCAAAGATCTGAACGAACGGTATTCTTTTGCCGAAACCTTTATGATTTCTGCGGAACGTGGCCACGGTGTAGATGCCTTGCGCGAATGGCTTGCAGGTGAGGTGCCTGAAGGTCCCTGGCTTTATCCCGAAGATCAGATTGCCGATCTGCCCATGCGCATGATTGCAGCAGAGATCACCCGTGAAAAACTGACCTTGCGCCTGCATCAAGAGCTGCCTTACCAGCTGACGGTTGAGACCGAAAACTGGGAAGAGCGCAAAGATGGATCCGCTAAAATTGATCAGGTGATTTATGTGGTACGGGACGGTCACAAAGGGATCGTTCTGGGCAAACGTGGCGAGACGATCAAGGCAATCAGCCAAGCGGCTCGCTTAGAGCTGGAAGAGTTTCTGGATCGTAGAATCCACCTGTTCCTGCAGATCAAAGTGCGTCCAAACTGGTTAGAAGAATCAGAGCGCTATTCTGAAATGGGTCTTGATTTCAAAGACGGCAATTGATGGCTCGCCTGACTGCAGAGTTTTGGGTGCAAGCCTATCTCACGCGCCTGCGCCTGTATGATATCCCGGCTTTTGTCACGTCACATGGTGATGATACCGCGGGTGCTGTTTTGGTGAAGCTCAATACGCTGGATGGTGAGGCCGTCGCGTACCACCGGACTTATGATTTGTTGAGCGGTGAACGCATGTGGGATCAGCTGTCCTCTGGTGGTGAGGTCACGGTGGATCAGGCAATTGCACGGCAAAAAGAGTTTGATCCTGACCTTTGGGTGATCGAGGTCGAAGACCGGGCCGGGCGTCATCTTTTGGATGAGCCAGGGTTGGCGTAACCTCTTTCCCTTGGGGCGCGAAACGGTCAAACTGTTGTTGGGTGTGAAAACGAATAGGCCTGCCGATGGAGTGGCGCGATCAGGGAATTTTGTTACGTCGTCGTCGCCACGGCGAAAATGCCGCTATCATAGATGTGTTTACGCGCGCACATGGGCGGGTCTCAGGGTTGGTCCGTGGTGGCGCTGGTCGCAAGCTTGGCGCAATTCTGCAACCCGGCGCACAGCTTGATCTTGCATGGCGCGGGCGGTTGGAAACTCAACTGGGCGTTTTCCGTGTTGAGCCCGTTCGCAGCCGTACTGCTGCAGCGCTTTCAGATCGTGTTGCTTTGGCTGGATTGAATGCAGTGACCGGGTTGTTGCTGTTTTGCCTTCCAGAGCGGGCGCAGTATCTCAGCCTGTATGAAAACACTGAATTTATGCTTGATCTGTTGGAACACCCCGAAGTGTGGCCTCTTGCTTATATGAAATGGGAGGTTCAGCTTTTGGAGGAAATGGGCTTTGCTCTTGATCTTTCGGCTTGTGCTGTGACCGGAGCGACGCAGGAGTTGATCTATGTCTCTCCCAAAAGCGGCCGTGCGGTGTCACGCCAGGGGGCTGGCGAATGGGCAGATCGCTTGTTGCCTTTGCCTTCGGTTCTGCGCGGTGTTGGCGATGGATCTGACCGTGATATTCTAGAAGCGCTCCACACGACCGGCCATTTCGTGGCCCATCATTTGGCCCCTAACTTAGGGGATCGTCCGGTCCCCGAGGCGCGGGCGCGATTCGTGTCTGCGCTTACTCAGCGGCTGTAAAGACCATTTCAGCAGTGTCATCGCCGCGCAGAATAAGTGTTTTATCCAAGACTTCCGCTTCGTTCATGCGCAGCAACAACTGCAACGCATAGGTTTCAGCGTCATAGTCTGGGCACTCCTGTGTGCCGCGCTTCAAATTGTTGAGACTAAACCAAGGATAGGGAGAGTTCACCCGACCCTCAAAACTGTTACAAGGTCCAACACCTTGCACAAATCCACCCTCCTCCATGAAGAGAGAGACCGGGGCCGCAAATGGGTTTTGGTTGATTTCAGTGAGGCTCCACAGGCGAGCGGCTGCGCCATGGCCTGTTAGGGTTTCATCACGGGTGCAGGCGGCAAGAGAAAGAAAAAACAAAGCAACAAAAAAACGGGTCATGGTCGTCTCGAATGATGGGGTTGTGATCGCCTGTGCATCCGAGTTTTACGGAATTTTGTCAATTCATACGCCAGCGCGCAGCAGAGTAACGATGTATTCATGCCACGAAAAAACGGCCCTCAGAGGTCTCTGGGGCCGTGAAGTCGAGGGTGATTGTTTTAGCCGAGCAGACGTCGCGCGATAACTTGTGCTTGGATTTCTGCGGCACCCTCAAAAATGTTGAGAATACGCGCATCACAAAGAACACGAGAGATTTTGTATTCCATGGCAAACCCGTTGCCACCGTGGATCTGCAAACCGTTGTCGGCAGCAGCCCAGGCCACCCGCGCGCCCAGCAGTTTTGCCATACCTGCTTCAAGGTCACAGCGACGGTCATGATCCTTTTCCCATGCCGAGAAATAAGTGAGCTGACGTGCAATCATAATTTCCACAGCCATCATCGCAAGCTTGCCCGAAACGCGTGGGAAGTTGATCAGGCTTTTGCCAAATTGTTTGCGGTCTTGGGCATATTGCATCCCGATATCCAGCGCAGATTGGGCGACGCCAATGGCGCGGGCCGCAGTCTGGATCCGGGCGCTTTCAAAGGTCTGCATCAGCTGTTTGAAACCTTTGCCTTCTTCTCCACCAAGCAGGTTCTCTGATTTCACGTGAAACCCGTCAAAGCCAAGTTCGTATTCTTTCATACCGCGATAGCCAAGAACCTCGATCTCACCACCCGTCATACCTGGGGTGGGGAACGGATCGTCATCGGTGCCAGGCGTTTTTTCAGC
Organism: Epibacterium ulvae; assembly: GCF_900102795.1. GTDB lineage: Bacteria > Pseudomonadota > Alphaproteobacteria > Rhodobacterales > Rhodobacteraceae > Epibacterium > Epibacterium ulvae. The sequence goes on from NZ_FMWG01000010.1 coordinate 124,653, forward strand.
TAGGAACATCGACAGACCTTTGTGGTTGTCGGTATCTGGGTTTGTGCGTGCCAGCAGGGTCATCACATGGGTGCGCGCGGCATGGGTAATCCATGTTTTATTGCCTGTGATCTTATAATCCCCGTTTTCGTCCTTCACAGCACGGGTGCGCAGAGAGCCAAGATCGGAGCCGGTATTGGGTTCCGTGAACACCGCAGTGGGTAGGATTTCCGCGCTGGCCAATTTGGGCAACCATTGTGCCTTTTGGTCGTCTGTGCCGCCAGCAATGATAAGCTCAGCAGCGATTTCTGACCGGGTGCCAAGAGAGCCAACACCGATGTATCCGCGCGACAATTCTTCAGACACCACGCACATCGAGGCTTTTGATAGGCCAAAACCACCGTGTTCTTCTGGAATTGTGAGGCCGAAAACCCCCATCTCTGCAAGCTCATCAATGATTTCGATTGGGATCAATTCGTCCTTGAGGTGCCATTCGTGCGCAAAAGGCTCGACCTTTTCCTGCGCGTAGCGGCGGAACTGATCACGGATCATTTCCAGCTCTTCATCCAGACCAGAAGCGCCAAACATGGTCGCGGCTGCGCCCTGTTCTTCCATCAGCTCAACCAGTCGGCTGCGGGCGGCCTGTGTGTTTGCAGATTGACTTAAAGACATGATCTCTGGGGTCATCATAACGCGCATGTCGTCTTGGCTGAGGCCCAGATCTTGAAGGCGAATGATCTCTCCCTGGTTCATGGGGATACCGCCATAGATCTGCCAGAGGTATTCACCAAAGGCGATTTGATGGATCAGCTGTTCCATCTCACCAAACTTACCCTCGCACTGTAGCGCCTCTGCCCATCGTTGCATCTGGCGGAGCGCGTAAACATAGGTCGCAAGCCAAGACAGGCCATGCGCGGCCGTTTGGTTCTCTTCGATCAGTGCGCCCGAGATACGTCCTTCAGCGGTGACTTGTGCTGCAACTTTTGCACGGGCAGTCTCCAAGAGGCCGTCCAACGGTGCAAGCGCTGCTTTGGTTTGGTTCAGCAGGTCGGGCATCAGCGTTGGTGTCATTGCAATATCCTGTCCATCATGGGGCATGAATCACTCCTCTTTCCAGTCGTCACAGTGGTAATCATTTCGCAGTCGCAGCGCAACAAAAATTCAATGAAAAGTTCATTATTATCACAAAATTACTCTGATAATTTTGCACATGCAGCGTGGCTGGAATGTGTTAAAGCCAAAGGATGGAATATTTTTTCACCGGAATGACTCCGCTACAATTGCTTGCCGGGTTTTGTGTTGCTGTTGTTGCAGGAACCGTCAAAGGGACGGTTGGTTTTGGGATGCCGATGATCTTGATTTCGGGGCTCAGCATCTTTGTGGCTCCCGATATCGCTCTCGCTTGGCTTATTCTGCCGACCCTCGCTACAAATGGGTTTCAGGCTTTGCATGAAGGCGTCGGAGCGGCCTGGCGGTCAATGAAGCGGTTTCGGCTGTATCTGAGCGTGGGGGGCATATGCTTGATTGGCAGTGCGCAATTGGTCACGCTTATGCCACAGCACATTATGCTTCTGATTATTGGCGTTCCCGTCATGGGGTTTGCGCTTATGCAGCTTGTCGGGCGTGAGATTAAGCTGCAGCGCGCCAGTTGGCGGGCAGAATGCGCCGTGGCCAGTATTGCAGGCTTCTCTGGTGGGATCTCCGGGGTGTGGGGGCCTCCAACCGTTGCCTATTTGACGGCACTTGGAACGGAGAAGCGAGAACAGATGCGCGCGCAAGGCGTGATCTACGGGCTTGGCTCCATCGCTCTGCTGGGGGCACATATCGGGTCTGGTGTTGTGCGTCAGGAGACTTTGCCCATGTCTTGCCTGATGATCGCCCCCTCTTTGCTGGGCATGTGGCTGGGCAATAAATTACAAAGCCGTATTGATCAGGCAATGTTCAAAAAGGCGACTTTGGTGGTCTTGCTGGTGGTGTCTGCGAACCTGGTGCGTCGCGGCCTGTTGGGCTAGCATTTGCAGTGACTTCATCGCAGCTGAGGAAAATACCAAAGACGCGACAGCCCCCGCCACTGGGGCGAGGGCTGCAATTTAATGTACTGAATTTACATTCAGCCGATGGCAGAGGCTTTCACATCTTCATCGATAAAGGGCAGGTACTGTTCAAAGTTATCCGAGAACATTTGAACTAGTTTGGCTGCCTGTTTGTCATATGCGCCCTGATCATCCCACGTGCGGCGCGGATCCAGCAAAACTTCTGCTACGCCGGGAACCGTGACAGGGACGTCAAACCCAAAGTTGCTGTCTTTGCGGAACTCTGCTTCGGCGAGCGAGCCATCCAGTGCAGCAGTGAGCAGCGCGCGTGTTGCCTTGATCGGCATGCGTGAGCCGATCCCATAAGCACCACCCGTCCAGCCTGTGTTCACCAACCAGCAAGTTGCACCATGCTGGGCGATTTTTTCACGCAGAAGGTTGCCGTAAACCTCGGGGCGGCGCGGCATGAAGGGCGCTCCAAAGCAAGTGGAGAATGTGGGTTCAGGCTCTGTCACACCGCGTTCGGTTCCGGCCACTTTGGAGGTGAAACCAGACAGGAAGTGATACATGGCTTGCGCAGGTGTCAGACGCGAGATTGGAGGCAGAACACCAAAGGCATCACAGGTCAGCATGATAATGTTCTTTGGATGCCCGCCACGCGCATTGTCTGACGCGTTTGATATGTAGTTCAGCGGATAAGCACAGCGCATGTTTGCGGTTAGGCTATCGTCGTTGAAGTCCAGCTCTTTGGTCTCTTCATCAAAGACCATGTTTTCAATCACAGTGCCAAATTTAGAAGTGGTGGCGTAGATCTCAGGCTCGGCCTCAGGGTTGAGATTGATTGTTTTTGCATAACAGCCGCCCTCAAAGTTGAAGGTGCCATTGTCTGCCCAACCGTGTTCATCATCACCGATGAGAACGCGATCTGGGTCAGCTGAGAGCGTTGTTTTACCAGTGCCAGAAAGGCCAAAGAACACAGCTGTGTCCACAGCGTTGCCCGTCGCATGGTTTGCAGAGCAATGCATCGGCATGATACCTTTTTCGGGCAACAGGTAGTTCAGCAGCGTAAAGACGGATTTCTTGTTTTCTCCCGCATATTCGGTGCCGCCGATCAAGATGATCTTTTTGTCAAAGTTCATCGCAATCACGGTTTCAGACCGGCAGTTGTGGCGTGCAGGATCTGCTTGGAAACTTGGGCAGTTGATGACGGTGTAGTCAGCAAGGAAGCCATCCAGATCTTCACAATCTGGGCGGCGCAGCATGTGACGGATGAACAGACCGTGCCAAGCCAGTTCCGTTACCATACGCACATTGATCGAATGAGCAGGGTCAGAACCACCGACCAGGTCCTGAACAAAGTAGTCTTTGCCCTTCATGTGGGTCAGCATATCTGCATAAAGCGCATCAAACCCTTCAGGGCTCATCGCGGCATTGTTGTCCCACCAGATGGTGTCAGTGACGCTGGCTGTTTTTACCACATGTTTGTCTTTGGGGGAGCGTCCGGTGAACTTTCCGGTTGAGACGAGAAATGCGCCACCCTGGCCCAGCGTGCCTTCGTCGCGCTTCAGCGCGGCTTCGATCAGGGCAGGCTCCATCAGGTTATAATAGACATGCCCCAGCCCTTCGATACCTTGATCTTCGAGGCGGAATTGCGGGTTAACCCGACCATATGTCATGCTGCTTTTCTCCTGTAGCGGCGTTTGAGGCGCAGGAAAACTTGCTACGCCCCGGGGGCAAAATTACCAGAGAGTGCTCCGGTGGTTTGCCTCTTAACACGATGGTTTTAGCAAAAAATAGTGGTCGGTGGTGCAGTTAGCGCAACCAAGAAAGCCTTTAGCGCAACCATTGATCCTTTAACGCAAACAATGATGACGATCGGAAAGTTTAATGAGACAATCGCAACGATTGGTAAGGCATTTTTGTGTCACCTTTGCCAAATTATCGTCTGATTCTTGAATTGGGATTGATTCGGTTCGGGACTCCGGCGATGAAAGTTAAAAACAAAATAACGAGAACGAGTAGCTCTAAGGGTGCACCCCATGTCAAAAATTGCATTGGTCGATGACGACAGAAACATCCTCACTTCCGTTGCGATGACGTTGGAAGCCGAGGGATTTGAAGTTGAGACTTATAATGATGGTCAGGCGGCGTTAGACGCCTTCAATAAAAAGTTGCCAGATATGGCCGTGCTGGACATCAAGATGCCGCGGATGGACGGTATGGATCTTTTGCAGCGCCTGCGCCAGAAAACGCAGATGCCCGTGATCTTTCTGACCTCCAAAGATGATGAGATTGATGAGGTTCTTGGCCTGCGCATGGGCGCAGATGACTACGTCAAGAAACCGTTCTCGCAACGTTTGCTAGTTGAACGCATTCGCGCGCTGTTGCGCCGCCAGGAAGCCCAAAGCGAAGACGTTACCGTTACAACACCTGAAACCAAGGTGATGGAGCGCGGCCATCTGCGTATGGACCCGTTGCGCCATGCGGTCAGCTGGCGTGGTCGTGATGTCTCGTTGACCGTTACTGAATTTCTACTGCTGCAGGCGCTGGCACAGCGTCCGGGGTTTGTGAAAAGCCGTGACCAATTGATGGATGTGGCCTATGATGATCAGGTCTATGTGGATGACCGAACCATCGATAGCCATATTAAACGTCTGCGCAAAAAGATGCGGACGGTTGATTCAGATTTCTCGGCGATCGAAACCCTGTATGGTATTGGTTACCGCTATAACGAAGAATAAGCCTGATCGGCGCATCAGAGAGGAAGCCCCATGCGTGATACCGGGCTGACACAAGGCCATTCCGGCGATGATGTTGTGCTGGGCGACGATTGGGTCGCGCCGGCCACCTCGGTTGAGCGGGAAATGCAGGCAAAGCGCGCGCGTCGTGGATTTCTGTCTTTGCGCAGGTCTCCGTTGACGCGTAAAATCATTACGTTCAATTTGATTGCGATTACGCTGCTTGTGGCGGGCGTATTGTATCTGAATTCTTCCCAGCAAAGCTTGGTATTACAACGTGCAACTGCACTGATGTCAGAAGCGATGCTAGTTTCGGACGTGTTTGAAGGCCAATTGCCCACAGAGACACCCGTTGATCTAGCCGCGCCCGAAGGGCTCAACCCGGCTGAAACGCTCGCAGGCATCAATTTGCGGGATGGTGTTGATGTTCGGGTGTTCGACCCAAAAGGCGGACTTGTTGCACAGGCGCAGGGCACTTATGAAAGTGGCTTGTTGAATGCAGAAATAGAAGCCAATCGTGGCAGTACTATCCTGACCGATAGTCTGGCCCGTCTTTGGGTTTTTGTAGCGGGTGCGCGGACGAATGTTTCTGCGGATCAAGAGTCTACTCTTGCAAGTGGTCTTTTGCCGCTTGTTGGCTCCGCAGTCGGCGAGCGCCAGATCACGCAGTCTATTCTGGATACGGGGCAAGGGCGTGTGTTTGCAGCTGTTGCGCCAATTATGCAGGGGCAGACTGTTGTTGGCGCCGTTGCATTGGCCTCTCCAACCGGAGAGATTGACGCGCTGGTCAAAGCTCAACGCGAACGCGTGTTGCAACTGTTTGTTGTGGCTATTCTTGTTTCAATTGGATTAAGCCTTGTGTTGGCCTCTACCATTGCAAATCCACTTTCAGATCTTGCCGAAGCCGCTGAGGTTGGTAAGGATCGCAACGCACGAAAAGCTAAAGCAGGACGGGTTCGTATTCCTGACCTTAGTGCGCGCCCTGATGAATTGGGCCGGTTGAGCCGCGCATTGCGCGGTATGGTCAAAGCGCTTTATATGCGTATTGACAGCAACGAACAATTTGCAGCCGATGTCGCTCACGAGATCAAAAACCCGCTGGCAAGCCTGCAATCTGCAGTCGGCACGCTGCGCATGGTCAAACGGGACGATCAGCGCGAAAAGCTGATGGATGTGATCGAGCATGATGTGCGCCGTCTGGATCGTCTGGTGAGTGATATTTCCAATGCCTCCCGTCTGGATGCAGAACTGGTGAAGGAAGAGGAAGAAGAGTTCGATCTCCTGAAGATGCTGGAAAACCTCAATCAATTCTTGGGTGAGGATGCACGCTCGAAGGGGATTGATTATATCACGGATCTCCCGCCGCAACCGATTATGCTGCACGGCCTTGAAGCGCGTCTGGCGCAGGTTTTTGTAAACCTGATCACCAATGCAACTTCATTCTGTGAGGAGGGCGATGCCATTCGTGTATGGGCGCGGCGTCGCGATAATCGCGTGCTCGTCGTGGTTGAAGACACAGGGCCGGGCATTCCGGATCAATCGTTGGCCAAGATCTTTAAACGTTTCTACTCCCACCGTCCGGTTGAACATTTCGGCAATAACTCGGGCCTTGGCCTGGCGATTTCAAAACAGATTGTCGAGGCGCATGGTGGGGTGATATGGGCAGAAAATATCCGCCCAACGGCCGCTGATGTCACGTCTGAACCATTGGGCGCGCGGTTTGTTGTTGGTTTGCCTTTGTAACTGATGACGGATGGGCCAAGGATCGTGCACGCCTCTTGTGTGGCGATCAACGGGCGGGCCCTTCTTATTATGGGGGCGTCTGGTAGCGGGAAATCTGGTTTTGCGTTACAAATGATGGCTCTGGGGGCTAATCTTATCTCGGATGACCGGGTGAGGGTGTGGTGCGACCAAGATTGCCTGCGCGCGGCTGCTCCAGAAACGTTAAAAGGCATGATCGAAGCGCGGGGGCTTGGGATTTTGTATGCCAATGTCTCTGCTGAGGCGCGTATATGTGCAGTGCTGTCGATGGACCAAATAGAAGCCAGCCGTTTGCCTGCACGGCGCTTCACAAACCTGTTGGGTCACGAGGTCCCGCTATTTTACCAGATCAAAGCGACCTATGCTGCGGCAGCATTTGTTCAGTTCCTGAAAGGGGGCATGTTGGATCCTGATGACCCAGTTTGAAACACCAGAACGGGAAATTGTTCTTGTTACCGGCCCATCAGGGGCGGGACGGACGACTGCAATTAACGTATTGGAAGATCTAGGTTTTGAAGCGATCGACAATCTACCTTTCAGCCTTCTGCCAGGGTTGGTGAACAGTGCGGCTACACCTAGACCTTTGGCTTTAGGGCTTGATTCTCGGAATAGAGATTTTTCAACCGCGGCGCTGCTGGGCGCCATCTCAATGATTGAAGAACGCGAAGATGTGCGTTTGACGGTGCTTTATCTCGATGCTCGTGTGGATGTGTTGTTGCGACGATTTTCGGAAACCCGACGACGGCATCCATTGGCGCCTGAAGAATCACTGGAAGTCGGGGTGCGCCGAGAGTTGGAATTGATGAGCGATATCCGGTCCCGCGCGGATATTTTGCTCGAAACCTCGCAGATGAATGTGCATCAGGCACGGGCCGAAATCGAAAAGTGGTTCGCGCCAGAGGGGCGGTCTCTCGCCGTCTCTATCCAGAGTTTCTCTTATAAGCGTGGTGTGCCCTTTGCCAGTGATCTGGTCTTTGATTGCCGCTTCCTGAAAAACCCTTATTGGCAGGTCGAGCTGCGCGCTTTGAACGGTCAGGATTATCAGGTTCAGAGTTACGTTAAGAATGACGCCCGGTTTGATGCATTCTTTGACCGGGTTCTGGATATGACGCGATTCCTTTTGCCCGCCTACCGCGAAGAGGGAAAATCACATCTCTCAATTGCGTTTGGCTGTACAGGAGGGCAACATCGATCTGTGACACTGGCAGAAACTCTCGCCAAAGCCCTTGCAGAAGATGCGGCACAGGTGTCAATTAGTCACCGCGAGCTGCAAAGCCAGCGTTAAATGTGAGGAACCGGGTTGATCGGAATTGTCATCGTTGCACATGGAGGCTTGGCTCAGGAGTATCGGGCCGCGATGGAGCATGTGGTGGGACCACTGCCCAAAGTAGAATCCATACGTATCAGTGCTGAATGTGACCGCGAGAAAAAGCAGCAGGAAATTTGTTCCGCAGCGGAGTCAGTTGATTCCGGTAGCGGTGTTGTAATTGTGACGGATCTGTTTGGTGGATCTCCTTCGAATTTGTCGTTGCGCGCTTGTTGGCCGCCAGATCGCCGTATCTTATATGGGGCGAATCTGCCGATGCTGATAAAGCTCGCCAAAACCCGCAATCTGCCATTGACCGAATGTGTGCATCGGGCGCTGGATGCGGGGCGCAAATATATCAATTGTCAAAATATCACCCCTGATGGGGCATAGGCACGGTAGATGGCTAAGAAAACACTGAAGATTGTGAATGAAAAAGGGCTGCATGCGCGTGCGTCGGCCAAATTGGTTGAAGTTGTCGACGGTTTTGACGCAACGGCAGAAGTGTCACGCGATGGCCTCTCTGCGTCCGGTGATAGTATTATGGGGCTTTTGATGTTGGCAGCCTCCAAAGGAACGACTATTGACGTCGAGACCTCAGGGCCAGACGCGGATGCGCTTGCAGATGCTTTGCAGTCCTTGGTGGCTGACAAATTCGGTGAAGGCTTCTAAACTGCGAAGATGGCTTTGCCGCGAAGACAGGAACGACACATTGGCGGACACCACGCACGATAGAAATTCAGACGCCACTCCACCGAACGAGGTTGAGACCGGCGAAGTCTATGATCGTCGCACGTTGACCTATGCGAACTCTTTTGATGACCGCTGGACCTCGCTTGCGATCAAATCGATCGAGTGGATGACCGGCAAGCTAAAGATTCTGCGCATGGTAAACCGGTTCGAAAAGCAAAACGCGGTTTATCGCGGTCAGCGGTTCTGGCGGGGTGCCTTGAATATCATGGGCATTGATCTGCAGACCCCAGAGGAGCAGATTAACCGTATCCCAAAGGAAGGCCCAGTTGTGGTGGTCGCCAATCACCCCCATGGTATGGTTGACGGAATGATCTTTGCAGATTTGATCGGTCGTGTGCGCGAAGATTATCGCATTCTCACCCGCTCGGTTCTGACAGGACTGGATGAGGCCGCAACCTCTTTCATGATTCCCGTGCCCTTTCCGCATGATCCAGAAGCACAACGCAAGATGGTTGATATGCGTGCAAAAACCATGGCGCATCTCAAAGCAGGCGGAGTGGTGGCTTTGTTCCCTTCTGGCGTCGTCAGCTCTTCGGATAGCTGGTTTGGTCCAGCGATTGAACGAGAATGGAATGTTTTCACCGCGCAGCTGATCCGCCGTTCAGGAGCCCGCGTTGTGCCAATGTTCTTTCCGGGGTCAAATTCGCGCGCCTATCAAATCGCCAATCAGGTTTCACCAATCCTGCGTCAAGGTTTGCTGCTGCATGAAATCGTGCGCTCTTGCAACAAACCTCAGGCTCCTGTTGTTGGTGAACCGCTGACAGATGAGCAGATGGAACAATTGCAAAGTGACCCGCGCGGTTTCATGGCTTGGCTGCGAGAGCACACGTTGGCGCTTGGCGCAAAGAGTGAAAGCTGACACGCTTTGAAATGAGGGAGGTGCGCTATAGCGTTAAGATCTCTTCAAAATGTGTCATGTCCTCAAAAGTGCAAAACGCTGGGCGGCGTAGCGGTATATGTGGCGCCTGTGCGATAAGGTGCGCTAGAAGCTCTTCCGCATGCCTTTCCAGTGGTGCAAGTTGCGTATCTGGAAGCCAGTCCAGCATATAGGCAAAAGTCATATGAAACGCATATGTATCATGTGTCGCCTGACGATAACCAAACGGTTCAGTCAACGCATCGCGCCATTTGCGCATTATATCCCGATCTGCTGATGTTACCCCGTCCAGATACAGCCCTCGTGGGCTTATACCCACTGGGCATACGGTAAAATCGCCAGGTGCTTCAAACTGCTGCAAATGTGGCATGACGTGTTGGGTTGCAGCCGGAATAGATGCATCAGGTGCTAGCCCTTTGGGCCAGGCATCCAAAGTACGCCGCGTCTCCACCACGCCTTCAAACACTGTCATATGGAGACTGCTCGCTGGAGTAAATATTAGATGATCAGGCAGCAGTTCTTGAAGACGGGCTCTGGTTTCAAGAATAGCGCGATGTCGCAACGCGCTGTTGTCCAGGTGGCATAGCACAGTGTTGCCAGCCTCTGGTCGGAACCCCTTTGTATCATAACGGGTTCCCAACCGATCCGGTGGAGTGTTGTTCTGACTTTCCGTAAAACGTTCAAAATCAATGCGCCGCGCCATTCGTTACATCTCCTGTAGTGTCTCTCTGAGACTGCTACAGGACTGTAAAACTGGCGCGACGCATTGTGGTTTGTTCTAAGTCTAGCGCGTTGGAACGGGTGTTTCACCGCGGTAATCATAAAACCCACGCTGTGTTTTGCGGCCTAACCAACCAGCTTCAACATATTTCGTCAGCAGCGGGCAGGGGCGATACTTGGTATCAGCCAGCCCATCATGCAGAACGTTCATAATCGCAAGGCAGGTGTCCAACCCGATGAAATCTGCCAGCTCCAGCGGCCCCATGGGGTGATTTGCACCCAGCTTCATTGATTCATCAATCGATTTTACCGAGCCAACACCCTCATACAACGTATACACCGCTTCGTTGATCATCGGCATCAGAATTCGGTTCACAATAAAGGCGGGGAAATCTTCCGCGCTTGCTGATGTTTTCCCCAACCGCTCCACCACGCGTTGGCAGGCTGTAAACGTGGGTTCATCTGTTGCAATTCCGCGGATCAATTCCACCAGTTGCATCACGGGGACCGGGTTCATGAAATGAAACCCCATGAATCGTTCAGGTCTGTCTGTACGGCTGGCCAAACGCGTGATCGAGATCGAGGAGGTGTTCGAGGTAAGAATCGTTTCTGGTTTCAGATGTGGCAGCAAATCATCAAATATTGCTTGTTTAACGCTTTCGCGTTCGGTCGCGGCCTCAATGACAAGGTCAGTTGCGCCGACATCCGTCAAGGATAACGAGGTTTGGATTCGCGCAATCGCTGTATCCATCGTGCTTTGGGTGATTTTTTCACGGCTCACCTGACGGGCCATGTTTTTGTGGATCTGTACAAGTGCGGTGTCCAGCGCCGTCTGATTTACGTCATTTAAAACAACGTTATAGCCAGCTAAAGCCATCACATGTGCAATACCATTGCCCATCTGTCCGGCCCCAATAACTCCAACACTTTCAATATCCATAGCGATCGCCTTTCCAGCTGCCTGCCGCGCGATCTTACCGGCGCAAGAACGCTACGTACAAGAGAGATAGAGTGGATTTTCCATAAATCTGCCATTTAGCAAATTTGCAATTCCTGCGCGTCATTGTGACATTCAGCCGAATGAAGGTGGTCCATTATGAGCTATGAACTCAATACTCTTTCCACAAGCGGTGCAACGCTTTGCAGCTATGGTGATTCGAAACTGCTTGTTCGTGGTCCAGAGCGTAAACTGGATCAGCCTTTTCTTGCATTTCTTGGAAGTACAGAAACCTTTGGAAGATTTGTTGAAACCCCGTTTGCAGCAAAAGTAGAGCAGCTTACAAAGCTGCGATGCGTAAACCTAGCCGCTATAAATGGCGGTCTGGACAGTTTCCATCGCGATGAGGGGTTATGCGCAATTGCAGCGCAGGCCGAAGGTCTCGTGTTACAGGTGATGGGCGCGCAGAATATCTCGAATGAGTTTTATAGCGTTCATCCACGCCGAAATGACCGCTTTCTACGTGCACACCCACGCCTGACAGAGCTGTATCCTGAGGTGGATTTCACTGAATTCCACTTTAACAAACATATGCTTACCTTGCTCGAAGATCGATCGGCAGAGCGATTTGAGCAGGTCAAAACACACCTGCAACAGGTTTGGCTGCAGCGTATGGAAGAGCTTTTGGAGCGGTTTGCAAAGCCGGTCCTCTTGCTGTGGCTGCGATATGATCTGGGTGTTGAAACTGAATATTCACAGGAACCTGTATTGGTAGAGCAGCATATGATCGATGCGCTGGAAAACGCGGTCGAAGCGGTTGTGCCGCTGGATGTGCAGACCGCTCTGGACACTGGCGACATCGGCTCCATGATATACGGGCAGTTGGAATTGCCAACGGCGCGGCTCATGCTTGGGCCTGCAACACATCGTAAAATTGCTGAAGAAATCGCCTCATATTTTGAGTAATCATCTCAGGGTGGCGAGGGTCTTAAATGCAAAAAGACCCGCTCAAAGGCGGGCCTTTTCAGATACATATTATGATGTTTTAGCTAAGCTTTTCGGTCAAAGCAGGCACCGCTTCAAAGAGATCGGCGACGAGGCCGAAGTCTGCGACCTGGAAGATTGGAGCTTCTTCGTCTTTGTTGATTGCAACAATGATCTTGCTATCTTTCATACCGGCTAGGTGCTGGATCGCGCCAGAGATACCAACCGCGATGTACAGCTCAGGTGCGACAACCTTACCGGTCTGACCAACCTGCCAATCATTAGGGGCAAAGCCTGAATCGACAGCCGCGCGGGATGCACCCACAGCCGCGCCAAGCTTATCCGCAAGCTTTTCGATGATGGCAAAATCTTCTTCAGAACCAACACCACGCCCGCCAGAGACAACAACGCCAGCGGATGTCAGTTCAGGACGGTCAGATTCAGCCACCTTGTCTTCAATCCATTCCGATAGGCCGGGGTTTTCAGCCGCTGAAATGGTTTCAACCGGAGCCTCTGCGCCTGCGCCCGCTGCATCAAAACCTGCGGTGCGGAAGGTGATAACCTTCTTTGCATCAGAGGATTTGACCACCTGGATTGCATTGCCTGCATAGATCGGGCGTTCAAATGTGTCGGCATCAACAACCGCGCTGACATCTGACAGCACCATCACATCCAGCAGCGCCGCAACGCGGGGCAGGATGTTTTTGGCATCTGTGGTCGCCGGGGCAACGATATGGCTATAATCGCTTGCCAGACCCGCGATCAGCGCCGCTGTGGGTTCTGCCAGACGATGGCCAAGGCTTGCATCCTCAGCTACCATAACTTTTGCAACACCGTCGATTTTAGCGGCCTCTGCGCCCGCTGCGGCAGCAGAAGACCCTGCCGCCAGAACGGTGACATCCCCCAGTGCTTGGGCTGCGGTTACAGCTTTTGCAGTTGCATCCAGCGCCAATGCGCCATCGGTGACTTCTGCGAGAAGAAGAACAGCCATTATACAGCCCCCGCTTCTTTGAGTTTTTCAACCAGTTCGTCGACGGAGCCAACCTTGATGCCAGCTGCGCGTTCAGACGGTTCTTTGGTTTCGACCACGGTCAGACGCGGAGAGACATCTACGCCGTAATCTGCGGGAGTCTTTTCATCCAGAGGCTTTTTCTTTGCCTTCATGATGTTTGGCAGCGAAGCGTAGCGGGGCTCGTTCAGGCGCAGATCAACGCTGATGATGGACGGCAAATTGACGGATACCGTCTGCAGGCCGCCGTCAACTTCGCGGGTCACTTTTGCGCGCTCGCCTTCGATTTCAACTTCGGATGCAAAGGTCGCCTGCGACCATCCCAGCAAAGCAGAGAGCATCTGGCCGGTTGCATTCATATCGTTGTCGATTGCCTGCTTGCCGCAGAGAACCAGACCGGGCTGTTCTTCTTCAACAACTTTGGCCAGCAGTTTCGCAACGGCCAAAGGCTCGATATCAGTGTGCACGTCATCCGCAGCGTTGATCAAAATGGCACGATCCGCGCCCATGGCCAATGCGGTGCGCAGCGTTTCCTGCGCCTGTTTGACACCGATAGAAACGGCGACAACTTCGCTCGCAGTGCCTTTTTCCTTGAGCCGGATTGCCTCTTCAACGGCAATTTCGTCGAAAGGGTTCATCGACATTTTAACGTTGGCGAGATCAACTCCGCTGCTGTCCGCTTTCACGCGAACTTTCACATTATAGTCAATCACGCGTTTGACAGGCACCAAGACCTTCATGGGCGTTTTCTCCTTAACAAGGGAGCCACCTTTCAGAGTGGCTGCTATGCTCTCGCCGTCTTGATATCGGTTGTCGGATAGCTGTGACAGAGCAAAATCGTCACCTTTGCGTGGATCGACGTCACGTTTGCGACTTTTGCGTTATTTTGCCTAAGAAAACCAATGCGTTTTAGCAGAGCCTGAGGCCTTTGCAGGTGCAGAAAAAAAATCCAATTGGACTGATTCTTGCGCATTGGCACTCTCATTTTTGCGAATCATTGCGTGCGCGATCAGTTTTGAGGTCAGCGATTTGCGCCTGGAACCCATAGAACATCATCCGCGCCATTGTCGTTTGCCACACGGGCTGCGACAAAGAACCAGTCTGACAAGCGGTTCAGATATGTTATGGCGATAGCATTGATATCCTCTTGCAATGCCAGCTCTGTGCTCAGCCGTTCTGCGCGCCGCGCCACGGTACGGCACACATGAAGCTGTGCGGACAAGGCTGATCCGCCCGGCAGTATGAAACTGCGCAGCGCTGCAAGGTCTTTGTTCATCGTATCGATTTCAGTTTCAAGGCGATCCACCTGTGATTGGGCAACGCGCAGGGGGGAATAGTCCGCCTCAGCATCCTTCGCCATGTCTGGTCGACAAAGGTCCGCACCCAGATCAAAGAGATCATTTTGAATACGAGAGAGCGCCTCATCTATTGTGCCATCCGCATGTAGGCGCGCAACGCCAACAAATGCGTTCAATTCGTCTGATGTTCCATAGGCATTCACACGCGCGCTGTGTTTGGCGACGCGTTCGCCATTTCCCAGCGCGGTGTCCCCTTTATCGCCTGTGCGCGTATAGATTTTGTTTAAGACGACCATCAGATCAGGCTCCTTGACGCAGGTACATAAAAATCAACAATAAAACGACTGCGATGAATTGAAACAGCAGCCGCAACCGCATCAGGGTGTTAGAGTGCTTACGGTGGAACGCGCCCCCTTTGCCAAAGGACCCCAGTCCAATGACCAGCACAATTGCGGTGGCCGTCACGCCAAGAAGGCCAAGAATATAAAAGGAAAGGTCCATTATTTGGGATCCTGTAGCTATGGAATTGGCAGCGCAGGCTGTTTCGCTGCGTCTGTCATCTTTTAGGCTTATCTAAGGCGCATGAGAATGCGGTCAATTGCCCGCGTGCTCAAAACTCGTTTCAGCCGCCCTGCGATATGGGTCGGTGTTGTAACATAGTATCGGGCGCGCGGGCGTTTTGCTTCACACGCGTGCGCAAGCCGATCCG
Source organism: Epibacterium ulvae (assembly GCF_900102795.1). Lineage (GTDB taxonomy): Bacteria > Pseudomonadota > Alphaproteobacteria > Rhodobacterales > Rhodobacteraceae > Epibacterium > Epibacterium ulvae. The sequence continues at coordinate 139,757 of NZ_FMWG01000010.1, forward strand.
TCACAGCACGGGCAGGACGTTCAAACGTGTCAGGTCCTGAACTGTGATACAGCCGTTTTAGCAAGCTTTTTTCATACCGGTCACGCAGCGCAGAGTTTTTCCAGTCGATATGGCGTTCAAAATGCGGGATGGAGTTTTCCCGGATCTTTGATGTCACCGGGCCCGGTTCGATAAGGGCAACATGAATACCAGTTCCTGCCAGTTCAAGGCGCAGGGTATCCGTAAGACCCTCAAGGGCAAATTTCGTTGAAACATAAGCCCCGCGCCAAGGAAAGGCGACAAAGCCAAGAATAGAAGAGTTTTGGACAATGCGACCATGGCCTTGTGCGCGCATGACTGGGATCACTTGTCGGGTCAGATCATGCCAGCCAAAGAAATTCGCCTCAAAAATCTCGCGCAGGCCTTCGGTTGGCAGATCTTCAACCGCTCCCGGTAGCCCATATGCGCCGTTGTTAAACAACGCATCCAGCGTGCCGTTGGTTGCATTCAGCACCTCTTTCAGGCCGTTTTCGATGCTTTTTGTATCGGTGTAATCTATGCACGGGCTTTCAAACCCTTCGGTGCGCATGCGGTCACAATCTACCTGATTGCGGCATGAGGCAAAAACGCGCCATCCACGATCTCGCATGCCGTGAGCAGCATCCAAGCCAATCCCAGAAGAGCAGCCCGTAATCAAAAGAGATTTTTGCATGACAACGGGCCCTTCCTGCAGATGTGTTGCAGGTCTTTATGGAGCCTTGCGCGACACGAGGGAAGCCGCAATCCAGCCAACACGGCCATTTGTTTGGGACTTCAGCCGCAGCCAGCCCGCACCATTGTCTTCCAGAACCACCACATTTTCATCCGCAACCAGCCGGGCGATTACGGAATAAGACGTGCCAGGACCTTGTCGCATATTGACGCGTGATCCACGGATTTTGCGAATATCCTGTGCTGCGGTCTCTGTAGCCTGATTTGCAGGCTGCGGTTCCGTCAGGGCACCTAAACCGCCTTCCAGTGAGGTCAGCTGCAATGTGCTGAGCTGCTGTGTCTCGTCACCAGCTGGATTGGGTGTGGTGTTGCCCAGCACGAGGAGCGGCTGTGACACCTGTGTCAGCGCTACGGCTTGTGTCACATCAGGTGTGACCGCCGAACGCTCAGCGGTGACATGCGCCACCTTTTGAGGCTCAGCGACCACGGGTGCGGGAAAGGTGTCTGCTATTGTAACAATGGGTGGGATATTGGCGTTTGGTTTTGCAGCAATCTCGGCTGTTTGCACCGCGCGCACAGGTGGCTCAAATGCCGCCCCACCACTTAACTCGTAAAAGGCCCATCCCAGACCTGTAAAAGACAGCAAAACAAAGCGTAGCGACATGGTGCAACACTCCCCACTTAACATACATAAAATAGCAGACGCGCGTCCCCCAACGCGCAGGATCACCAGCGAATCTCGCCTGTGGTGATTCATATTAACATAAAATTAAACCCTTGCAGGGGGACAATATCTCTTAAGCTCCCCATAATTTGGAAACAGAGTGTTCTTTCCCACGTGAAAAAGCGTGATGGTTGAGATTGGGAGTGCTTTACCCTGCTGAACGGGCACAGTATCACAGAGGCATGAGCGACTTGGTTGAAGACCCCGACATGCCACCTTCCCCTGATGAGGGGGAAATCCTGGAACCGCTGCGCCGCGCCATTGGCGAGCGTTATCTGACTTATGCGCTCAGCACGATTATGCATCGCGCGCTGCCGGATGCGCGGGATGGCCTGAAACCTGTGCACCGGCGCATCCTTTATGCGATGAATCGCCTGCGGCTGGGATCGAATGGTGGCTTTCTGAAATCAGCGAAGATCTCAGGTGACACGATGGGGGATTTCCACCCTCACGGGGATGCGGCGATCTATGACGCGATGGCGCGTCTCGCGCAGGATTTCAACGTGCGCTATCCGCTGGTGGATGGTCAGGGCAACTTTGGGAATATTGACGGCGATAACCCGGCCGCGTCGCGTTACACAGAAGCGCGGATGACCTTTGTCGCCGAGGCAATGCTGGAAGGTCTGAACGAAGACGCCGTCGATTTTCGCGACAACTATGATGGCCGCTTGCAGGAACCTGCAGTTCTGCCCGCGACTTTCCCAAATATTCTGGCCAATGGGGCTGCGGGTATTGCGGTGGGCATGGCGACCAATATTCCCCCGCACAATATTGCGGAATTGATTGATGCCTGCATTCATCTGGTCAAAACGCCGAATGCGCAGGATGACACATTGCTCAACTACGTGCCGGGGCCGGATTTCCCAACCGGCGGCGTGATTGTTGAACCCAAAGAGAACATTGCAAAGGCCTACAGCACCGGGCGGGGATCTTTCCGCCTGCGCTCTGTGTACGAGGTCGAAGATCTGGGGCGGGGCCAGTGGCAGATCGTTGTCACGGAAATTCCCTATCAGGTGCAAAAATCCAAGTTGATCGAAAAGATCGCTGAGCTGATCCAGACGAAGAAAGTGCCTATTCTCGCTGATATTCGCGATGAATCAGCCGAAGACATTCGCATCATTCTGGAACCCAAATCCAAGAACGTAGATCCCGAAGTGCTGATGAACATGATGTTCCGCAACTCAGATCTGGAAACGCGTTTCAGCCTCAATATGAATGTGCTGATCGATGGGGTCACGCCCAAGGTCTGCTCAATGAAGGAAGTGCTGCGCGCGTTCCTTGATCATCGCCGTGACGTGCTGCAGCGCCGTAGCCAGCACCGAATGGAAAAAATCGACCACCGGCTTGAGGTGTTGGAAGGCTTTATCATTGCCTTCCTCAATCTGGACCGGGTGATTGATATCATTCGCTATGATGATGATCCCAAAGCCGCGTTGATGCGCGAGGACTGGGGTCGGGATCATCCACGCGCGTTCACCGAGGCGGAATATGTCACGCCCGCCGCCGGAACAGGTGAGCTGAGCGAGGTTCAGGCCGAAGCAATTCTCAACATGCGCTTGCGCTCTTTGCGCAAACTGGAAGAGATCGAACTGGTGCGCGAACGGGATGCTTTGCGCGCTGAACGTGCCGAATTGGTTGAACTGTTAGGCTCTGACGAGATCCAGTGGACACGTATCACAGAACAACTCCGCGAAACCAAAAAGCAGTTTGGCAAAGACTACGCCGGTGGCGCGCGCCGCACTCAATTCGCCGAAGTGGGCGAAATCGAAGAGGTGCCCCTTGAAGCGATGATCGAGCGCGAACCCATCACCGTTGTCTGCTCTCAAATGGGGTGGATTCGCGCAATGACCGGCCATATCGATCTGAATCGTGAGCTAAAGTTCAAAGATGGCGATGGCCCGCGTTTTATTTTCCATGCGGAAACCACCGATCGTTTGCTGGTCTTTGGCTCCAACGGGCGCTTTTACACGCTTTCGGCGGCAAACCTACCGGGCGGCCGCGGCATGGGCGAACCCGTGCGCCTGATGGTGGATCTGCCCAACGAGGTGGAAATCGTTGATCTGATCATCCACAATCCCGAAGGCAAACTGCTTGTTGCCTCTGATGTTGGGAATGGCTTCATCTGCGCTGAGAAAGACATCGTTGCCCAAACCAAATCTGGTAAACAGGTCCTGAACGTCAAAGACGAAGAACGTGCCAAGATTTGCTTGCCGGTGCAGGGGGATCACGTCGCGGTGGTTTCGGAAAACGGAAAATTCCTTGTGTTCTCCGTCGAAGAACTGCCCGAACTGGGCCGGGGCAAAGGGGTGCGCTTGCAGAAATATAACATGGCCCGCGGCAAACAGGGGGCTTTGGAACTGGACGGCGGTCTGAGCGATATCGCCACCTTTAGTTGGGAGGGTGGCATCTCGTGGGAGATGGGCGGTGGCAAAACCCGGCATGAACCTGATATGTCAGAATGGCTGGGTAAACGCGGCAGCGTGGGCAAACGACCCCCTTACGGGTTCCCGCGCAGCTACAAGTTCAAGTAAACGGCGGTTTTCCGCAAGTTTTGTGACCCTCGCGCCACCGGTGCGGGGGTTTCATGTTCCGTGGCTTTACCTGTGTTGCTCTTGCAGCCTATGTCAAAGGCTGAATGTGATTATCGCTCCGTGGGAGAGTTATTGATGCTGCGCATCTTGTCCGTCTTGGCTTGTTTGGCCTTTGTTTCTGCCTGTACGCCGGCATCACCGGATGATCCCTTGCAGGATCTCGGCAATTTTAGCCTTGGCCACAATGTGGTTGTTGCGCCCAATGTGCAGGTTGTTCCTGGCTCGAAAGAGGTCAGTACCGAACAATGGATCAATGTCCTGAAAAATGAGATCGACGCACGCTTTGGGCAATACGAAGGTGATCAACTTTATCATTTCGGGATCAGTATCGAAGGTTTCTTTGTCGCCCCCGGTGGTGTTCCCTTGGTGTTAAGCCCAAAGTCGGTGTTGGCGATTAATGTGACAGTCTGGGATGATGCAGCAGGGGCGAAATTGAACTCTGAGGTTGAAACCTTCACAGTCTTTGAAACTGCGGACGCAGGCAGCGTCTTTGTAGGGGCCGGTCATACGCGCACTGTGGATGAACAGGTGCTTGGGCTGGCACGCAATGCGGTGCGCAAAATCGAAGCCTGGATGGTGGAGCAAAACGCAGCAGAGGGCTGGTTCGCTGCGGCGACGACAACTGATTCTCTGCCGCCATCAGAAGGTGTGCCAAACCTGCTTGCGCGCCCCGCACCAGCAGATCTTATCGAAAAACCTATCGAAAATCCTGTGGAACTGACGCCACAAACGTAGCGTTTGAGGCGGAAAGTCTTGATTTTTGTGGCGCAGCCAAGTAAGCCGCGCGCGCAGAGGAAACCGGGTCCGGTATGACCCCCCAATATTCAAAAGGCGCCTAAGAGAATGGCTAAGGAAAAGTTTGAGCGTACGAAACCGCACGTTAACATCGGCACCATCGGCCACGTTGACCACGGTAAAACCACGCTGACGGCAGCGATCACCAAATACTTTGGTGACTTCAAAGCTTACGATCAGATCGACGGCGCACCCGAAGAAAAAGCGCGCGGCATCACCATCTCAACCGCGCACGTTGAGTATGAAACCGAAGGCCGTCACTACGCCCACGTTGACTGCCCAGGTCACGCGGACTACGTGAAGAACATGATCACCGGTGCGGCGCAGATGGACGGCGCGATCCTGGTTGTGAACGCAGCTGATGGCCCAATGCCCCAAACCCGTGAGCACATCCTGCTGGGTCGCCAGGTTGGCATCCCCAAAATGGTTGTCTTCATGAACAAAGTTGACCAGGTCGACGATGAAGAACTGCTGGAACTGGTGGAAATGGAAATCCGCGAGCTGCTGTCTTCCTACGACTACCCAGGCGACGATATTCCAATCGTAGCGGGTTCTGCTCTGGCGGCGATGGAAGGCGACAAGCCAGAAATCGGCGAAGAGAAAATCAAAGAGCTGATGGCGGCTGTTGATGAGTACATCGACACTCCTGAGCGCGCGGTTGACCAGCCCTTCCTGATGCCAATCGAAGACGTGTTCTCGATCTCTGGTCGTGGTACCGTTGTGACCGGTCGTGTTGAGCGCGGCGTGATCAATGTTGGCGACAGCATCGAAATCGTTGGTATCCGTGACACTTCCACCACCACCTGTACCGGTGTTGAAATGTTCCGCAAGCTGCTGGATTCCGGCGAAGCGGGCGACAACATCGGCGCCCTGCTGCGCGGCGTTGACCGTGACGGCGTTGAGCGTGGTCAGGTTCTGTGTAAGCCAGGTTCGGTTCAGCCGCACACCAAGTTCGAAGCAGAAGCCTACATTCTGACCAAAGAAGAAGGTGGCCGTCACACGCCGTTCTTCGCGAACTACCGTCCACAGTTCTACTTCCGGACCACTGACGTCACCGGCACCGTTACTCTGCCTGAGGGCACCGAAATGGTAATGCCAGGCGACAACCTGAAGTTCGACGTTGAGCTGATCGCGCCGATCGCGATGGAAAACGGCCTGCGCTTCGCGATCCGCGAAGGCGGCCGTACCGTTGGCGCGGGCGTTGTGTCTAAAATCACTGAGTAA
>NZ_FMWG01000008.1 GCF_900102795.1 Epibacterium ulvae
CATAGTAAAATGACGACCGTGAGATCGACAGCAGCGCACATTGTTTGCCAACAGACAGGCCAGGCAGGTTCGGCTCAATCATCCTACGCCTCACTTGCCGGTCCAGGGTTTGAGCTTTCTTGCCAAAAAATCGTTGGCGACGGCCAACTCCCCAATCTTGGCGTGCAGGTCTTTCACCTGCTCCTCATCAACCTCCAGCGCTTTCCGGCCTCCGCGTTCGAAGACGCCAGACGCCACTTCCAGCAGCGCACGCCTCCATTGATAGATCATTGTCGGACGCACGCCGAACCGACTGGCCAACTCGCTGACCGTCTCCTCGCCTTTCAAGGCTTCTAGCGCGACCTTGGCCTTAAACTCTGGATAATGTTGCTTCCGTTTCGACATCTTCGATCTCCTTCGTTGTGAAGATCAGCAGACAACAAATCGTAGCTTACGTCAGTGTCCGGTTTCCGGGAGTAGCTCAGGTGAGCAAACAGAGGCCGTTCTGCAAATCATGAAACAAGCGCTGGAAGGCGCGGGTTCAAGCATGGAGAAGGTGGTTAAGGTTACCATCTATGTGACTGATACCGCGCATTTTGGGCCGGTTAACGAGGTCTATGAACGCTATTTCAGTGCACCTTATCCTGTTCGCTCGTTCATCGCTGTTGATGCTTGACCGCTGCCTTTCGATGTGGAAATCGATTGTATCGCTGAGGTTTGAAATAGAAAAATCGCGACCGTGGACCAAAGTTGCCTGTTGATACGAACAAAACTGTTTGTCAATCATAGCGCTAGCCTATGCTTGAAAATAGCTATTCTGATCGCCTTTTGATGCCTGGTTAAGTATCCAACAGCAGTTAGAACGACTAGGAGAGTATTATGACTATCAAGCATATCGGCGTTGGCCCTCGTATGAGCCAAGCAGTTGTCCATGGCAACACAGCTTATTTGGCGGGACAAGTTGGCACTGCAGGTGCTGACATCAAAACCCAGACAAAAGACTGCCTGGATGCGGTCGACAAATTGCTGGCGGAAGTCGGATCCAGCAAATCGCAGCTGCTGCAAGTTGTGATCTGGTTGGCGGATATGGAAGATTTCGCTGCTATGAATAGTGTCTATGATGCTTGGATCGACCCGGCGGCTCCGCCAGCACGTGCGTGCGGTGAGGCCAAGCTTGCAACTCCAGATTATCTTGTCGAATTTATTGTGACAGCTGCAATTTAACGCTGCACACACGAGTGATGTTGCAGAGCGTCCGGGATGCCTCAACATTGCTCGATGTATATGCTTACTTTTTAATCAAAAAATCACCTTGGATAATCGGTTTACATTCAGCGCTCGCTGAGCTCACACATTGTTACGGTTCGCGATTATTGGTTTCTGGATGCCCTAAGTGCCTAAATATAAATATCAATTAAAACTAACCGCTTCATTTTTTAAATGTTAAAATTCGTTAACCTCTCGCTTAGCTATACCTGCCATAGGCATTGGCTTTTTGACGATCCGCGACGGTTCTTTCTAGATGGACCCTAGCTTGGGCCGATGGGACCGGTTTCAAACTTATCGGTTGGAGAACGAAAACAGAGACAATCTGTACTACACCAACACTGGGAGATAAAAATGGATCGACGTAATTTTCTGAGTAGAGCAGGATTGGCAACTGCTGCTGCAACAACACTCGCCGCGCCTGCAATTGCGCAATCTGTGCGCGAAATGACTATTGTATCAACTTGGGGTCGGGATTTTCCGGGTCTAGGAATTTCGGCACAGCGTCTTGTTGAGCGTATCAACCAATTGTCCGAGGGCCGTATTCGCGCAGAATACTTTGCGGCAGGTGAGCGCGTTGGAGCGTTCGACGTATTTGACGATGTTGCAGGCGGCAACTCGCAAGCCTACATCAGCGCCGACTACTTCTTTACTGGCAAACATGCGGGCTTTGCGTATTTTACTGGCGTTCCTTTCGGCATGACCTCTCCAGAGTGGAATGCATGGATCAATTACGGTGGTGGCCAAGCTCTTTGGGACGAGCTTTCTGCCGAATTTGGTCTGAAAAAACTGCCATGTGGTTCGACTGGTACACAATCCGGCGGTTGGTTTAACAAAGAGATCAACTCACCCGAAGATTTGCGTGGCCTTAAGATGCGTATTCCGGGTCTTGGCGGCAACGTCATGTCTAAATTGGGCGTGTCCACAGTATCTTTGCCAGGTGGTCAGATTTATGAAAACTTGGTGTCTGGCGCGATTGATGCGACAGAATATGTCGGACCTTACAATGACTACTTCCTGAAGCTTTATGAAGCGGCCAAGTATTACTATGTCACAGGCATGCACGAGCCGGGCGGCGGTAATGCATTTGGTCTGAACAAGACTTGGTGGGAAAACCTGAGCGATTGGGAACAAGCGATTATTAGCGCTGCTTGTCAGGAAGAAAACGCTTTGGGTGCACAAGAAGTTGCTGCGAAAAATGGCGAATACTTGGCACGTTTGGTAAATGAGCACGGTGTTGAGTTGCGCAACTTCAACGAAGACGTTTGGGACGTATTTGGCGAAGCGGCGATCGAAGTTCACGAGGAAACTCGCGACCATTCTGCAATGGCGGCTAAAATTGGCGACGCATATATGGATGCGATGCGCGAAATTGGTGGCTACCGCGCAAGTGCTGAAGTTGCATTCTCACGTCAACGTAACCGGGTGTTCGACCTCGGTTAATTCGAAGACCTTGTAAAACGAATGAAGCCGGGCCTTGGTTCGGTTTCATTTGCGTCTCTGTCTGCCAAGGAGAGCGTGATGACAATTGCCTCGATCTCTCAAGAGCCCCACACACCGACACCACCATCTATGAATAGGGGCGTTTCCCTTATGCGTGCGTTTGGCTGGATCAATCTGGCGGTCCTTGTTGCGCTTTTGTTGAACAACGTTTTGGTTGTGTCTGCGGGTTTTTCTGGACCATTAGAGCTTGGTTCTGGCCTCGCGAAATCTTACCCATTTTGGGTCCTAATGGGCATGGCCATCATCTTGCCGGTTATTTACGTCTTTCGCGGTCCAGCGCTTGAATTGCGCGAGGATGCAGAACGGATCAACCGAGCAAATGTCTATATTATCCGCGGTTGCTTTTTCGCGGTGCTTTTCGTTGGTCTCTTTGACACTGTGATTGCCTTTATGAGAGTCGAGAATCTGCTGGTTATGCTCACAGGCGAAACCCTAGTTAAGAATTTTGCGCGCTCACACTTTGTGGGGCAATACATCCATATTCCTTTAATCTTATGCGGGTTTGTGGTGGCAGCGTTTACACGGGGACTTGGCTTTACTTGGCTCGCCTTTATGATCGTTCTGGCCGAACTGGTGATCGTGATTTCTCGCTTTTTGTTCTCTTATGAGCAGGCGTTGATGGGTGACCTCGTGCGCTATTGGTATGCGGCTTTATTTCTCTTTGCATCGGCCCATACCTTGTTTGCTGATGCACATGTGCGCGTTGATGTTTTGTATGCCGGGTTCCGGGATCGCAAAAAGGGCGCAGTCAACGGGATTGGTACTGTGTTGCTTGGCATCACAACATGCTGGACCATCATCGTGATTGGTTTTGGGCATGCCCGTGCAATCATCAATAGCCCTGTGACCAATTTCGAGATTTCGCAGACGGGGTCTTCCGGCCTGTTTATCAAATATCAGATGGCCGCGTTTTTAGCGGTGTTTGCGATCACCATGTTGATCCAATTCGTAAGTTACCTGTTCGAAGCTTACGCCGATTATCGCGGTGACCCTGGCAAGCGGCAAACCGCGCCTGCAGCACATTAAGGCAATCCCAATGGAACTTTTCTTTCTTGCGCTTTTGTTGATCCTGATGGCCGGAGCCTTGGCTTCGGGCTATCCTGTGGCCTTTGCTTTGCCCGGCTCTGCCATTCTAACAATCGGCTTAGCCGCCGCGAGCGGTGCTTTGTTTGCGGGCGATATGGATGCCTATTTCCACTCAGGCGGTTTGTCGCAATGGTTAACCGCAGGGGTGACAAACCTGCGGGGCATATATTGGGAAGTTGAACGAGACACGCTGATTGCGATCCCGTTATTCATCTTCATGGGCATTATGCTGCAACGCTCAAAGATCGCCGAAGATCTGCTTGTAGCGATGGCGCAGTTGTTTGGTCCGGTGCCTGGTGGATTGGGTATCTCGGTGGTGTTTGTGGGTGCGTTGCTCGCTGCAACAACTGGGATTTTGGGCGCAACTGTCGTGGCGATGGGTATGATTTCTTTGCCCGCTATGCTGCGCAACAAATATTCCGTCCCTTTGTCGACAGGGACCATCGCGGCCTCCGGCACATTGGGGCAAATCATCCCACCTTCGATTGTTCTGATTATTCTGGCCGATCAGTTGTCTAGCGCAACAGATCAGGCCTCAAGCGCGCGCAAAGCATTGCACAAAGCAACCACTGGCGAATTGTCTATGCCATCAGCCTTTGACGTGACATCGACCAGCGCGGGTGAAATGTTTTTGGGGGCCTTTATTCCCGGCCTGCTACTGGTAGGCCTGTACATGGGCTATATTCTGGTGCGTGCGCTGATTAACCCAGCCGCTGCGCCAACTGTTCCCTTTGATGCTAAGGTCACTGGCCGGTACATTGCCAAGTTGTGTCTGACATTGGTGTCACCTTTGGCACTGATCTTTCTTGTTCTCGGGTCGATCATTGGTGGCGTCGCTACGGTGAACCAAGCCGGTGCTATTGGTGCTGCCGGTGCTATTATCATGGCAGGCTATCGACTGAAAGAGGGCGGTAAGAACGCCTATTACCCAGCTATTTTAGCACTAATCTCTATAGGTTTGGCTGCATTTGCGCTGCTTAACTACGATATGAATGTCAAAAACATTCAATCCAGCAATGATCAAACTGGTATCTGGATTGGGGCCGTTGCCGTTGTATTGTTGCTGATTTCTCTAACTTGGAGCAGCGTCCGGACCTATCGAATCCAAAACACTCTGTCTGAGGTGATGCTGGAAACAGCTAAAACCACCTCTATTGTTTTTGTGATCCTGTTGGGTGCAGCAATGTTGACCGCGGCATTCCGTGCCTTTGGTGGTGAAGAACTGGTTAAACATTTCCTCGAAGGGTTGCCCGGCGGGTTTTGGACAAAATTTGCCATCGTGATGTTTGTTATTTTTGTCTTGGGCTTCTTCCTCGATTACATCGAGATTGCTGTGGTGGTCGTGCCTATCGTGGCACCGATTTTGCTTGCAGATCCGAACGCCAACATCACCGCCGTTTGGTTGGGTGTTATGATTGGTTTGAACATTCAGACGTCGTTCCTCACGCCGCCTTTCGGCTTCGCCCTTTTCTATCTACGTGGCGTCGCCCCAGCGGTGGTCAAAACCATCGACATGTATAGAGGGGTTATTCCGTTCATCCTACTGCAGCTGGCCGCATTGGGGATTGTCGGTTTCTACCCGCAATTGGTGAACTACCTCCCCAATCGCGTGTCTTTGCTGTCTGAAACTGCGCCACCACCACGGAACCCGCGCCTTCAAGTTTGTTTGGAAGACCACGTTGATCAGGCCTTGGCTAAAGATGAGGCCTCCATTCAGGCAGCACTTGCTGGGGTGAGAGCGGTGGATCTAGGCTTCCTCCCTAATTCGGTCGCAAAGGATTTGGATTCGGTTCTGATGGGTGTCGAAAGCAGTTTTACTCTGATCGACGAGGTTAAGTTTGCTGAACAAGCGACTGTGGATGCTGGTGTCGACTATCGTCCTTTGCATAGCGACGTGCGCGGAATTCAAAGGCGTATTTGGGCCAATGATGCCGAAGTAGAGCAAGCGGAAACTGAGATCGCTCGTGCTCGTGGCGACGAGGTCGTCATTGAAAGGGCGCAACAGCGTATTGCTGAGTTACAGCTTGAGAATGACGAACTTGCCGCACAAATTCCTTCTGAGTGGAATGATGAGTATGCGCAGTTTACTGAGGTTCTGAAAGCTGAAAGCAAGGCGCGCGCTACCTATCGTCGTTCGGTTGATGGCACCTGGGATGCGTTGGCGTCTCTGCAGGCGATTGCATTGGCAGGCGATTCCTATGGGAATGTTTCTTCTGAGTTTGAGCCTTTGGTTTCAGCTGTGACCAACGACAGTGCCGAAGACGTTATGGCTAAGATTGAATCCCTTGAACAGCAAATGCGTGGTATCGCCGGGGCTGAGAAAATCGGTTCCTTGCTTGGTAAAGCACGGCGTGCCTTGAAGGGCAGAAAAGCTGATCCAGAAAAGGCGAAAGAGTTGCTACTCGAAGCGCAGGAGCTGCACGGTGCTGGCCTGGAATGGCGTTTGAAGGCCCAACAGGAGCTAAGCGCTCCATTGGAAAACTTGGCGGCGACCGTTCAGTTTACTATTGGCCTTCGCCAACAACCAAAACTGGGCAAAGACGAAGCCCTGTTTGTGGCTGGCTGTCTGTCCACGCATAAGAATGTGGGTTTGAATTTTTAGAGAGACAAAAGTTACGAGTGCAATTGTCAGATTTTCGGCCCATCAGTTATTATAAGTTAGGTGTAGTAGATGTGACGAACAGCCGTCGTTTTTCGAGTAAGGCCTCTCGGATACGTGTTTTTTTGTCGATCGCTAGACGCGCAACTTTGCGAAAACTGCTGTTGCGTGGTGAAGTGGCAGCTTCAAAAGGCATCTGTTCAAATACCTCGCAATATCAGCCTTACACTTAGAATTCTTACCTAAGATAGGTCATTCAGATACCAACTTCATTGTCGCTTTAGTCCGGCACGTGATCCTTCGGTTCTTTATCCCCACCGCTATTTATCTGAACGGCTGTTATTCCTACCGCGATGCCGCGTAGACATTTACGCACGAGCAGCGATAAGCGTGCTGCGAGCGCACGCAGCGAGGAAATTATAATTACAGATAGAGTTCCGAAGCCGGAATTTGCCGCAGGTACACATGAATGAGTATGTTATCTTGAGACGCCGACGTCTGGTTGGCTCTGTGGTGGATCCTGGCGGATGGGAGGAACCGTCATGAGCATTGCAAACTTACCGGCCATACGAGTTTGTCGCTCTGACTGGAACAAAGACCGCGTCGTGGGACAAAAACACCCACTGATGCCAAAACATGTTTGGGCAATACCTATGCGTCTCGTAATAGTGGAGAACCATCGCGACTTGGCGCTCTTCAATCTCGCGAGCGATAGCAAGCTTCGTGGATGTGATCTGGTGAAACTGAAAGTCACGGACATATACACCTAGGGGCAGATCAAGGAACGGGCTTCGATCATACAAAACAAGACTCAGCGACCCGTGCGGTTTGAGATCACCGAGGGCACACGCAAATCAATTGTGAAATGGATGGAGGAGCCGCTGATGGTTGGTTCGGAATACCTGTGGCCCAGCCGGTTTCACGTATGGCTGCACATTTCGACCCGGCAATATGCGCGGCTTGTTCCGGATTGAGTTAAGTCAATCGATCTCGATCCTACACCATTTGGAACCCATTCTATGAGACGAACCAAGGTTGCACATATCTATCGCAAGACCGTCAACCTACGTGCGGTACAACTGTTGCTCGACCATACGAAGATGGACAGCACCGTTTGACATCTAGGTGTCGAGCTTGAAGATGCCTTGGCCATCTCGGAAGTCATTGCAATCTAAAGACATGGGCCGTCTTCGCAGACGGTCCTTACTGGACATTCATCGGGTCAAGCCGCGCCGCTATGCAGTTTCGCCGAACCGGACTTACGTTGCGCGGCTAAGATTTCAACAGTGTGTCTAGAGCAACGACTAGTTCTCGCTTGCAAGATGGGCTCCGCGGGTCATGGCGGAGACCAGCGCGCTGACTTCTTGGTAAAGAGATGCCAATGGCACGCCGACGAACCGGCCTTGAAGCGCCAGCAGGACAACTCCGTGCACTGCCGCGAATGTCGTGCGGGCGCGCAGGGCGAGGTCGGTTTCGTTCAGATCGGGGCGCAACCGTTTCAACGGTGCCATGATCCCCATTATCAGAACGGCATGTTCCTGACGGTGCCAGTCTGGGATGTCCTGCCCCTCTGGTGGACGGTGCTCAAACAGTGAAATCCACAGGAGACGATTTTTACAGGCGAACTCGACATAGTGCGCGGCAAGCGCCTGCATGACATCTTCGGCTGTGGCCTCGGGGCCTGGGCGTGCGGATTGCAGGGTTTCGCCCAGTCGCGAAAGTGTACGCGAGTTTACGTGCATGATCAGCGTGTCGAGGTCATCGAAAGCGTTATAGAGCGCGCCCAGTGCACATCCGGCTTGCGCTGTCACAGCCCTTGCTTTGAGGCTGGCGCATCCGTGCTTTGCGATCTGTTCCTCTGCAGCGTCGATCAACCGCTTGCGCAGGTCAGCGCGTTTCTCGTCCCGATTGTTTCCCATACGTCACCAAATAATTTTTGTGAACGATGTTCAAAAATATCTTGAACGCCGTTCATTTTTGCCTTATCTACATTTTTGAACGTCGTTCATAACGGAGTGATAGAGTATGTTCAAGATGATGACCACATTGATCCGCGGGCGCAGTCACGACATGGCTGAGGCGATCACCGATGCCAATGCTCTGCCAATCCTGCAGCAGCAATTGCGCGATGCTGCAAATGGGTTAGCACAATCGAAGCGAGCCGTGGCGGTGGTGATGGCGCATGCAAAACGAGAGAAACAGTCAGCCGCCAATGTAGAAAGGCAATTGGCGGATCTGGAAGATCGCGCGCTGGACGCCTTGCAAAAGGATCGCGAGGATCTGGCGATGGAGGCTGCCTCGGCGATTGCCGAACTGGAGGCAGAGCGGGGCGCTTGCGAGATCGCGATTGCGCAATACGAAGGCGAAATTTCCAAGCTACGTGAACAGGTCACTCTGGCCGAGCGACGCCTGCGCGCCCTTCAGCGTGGTAAACAGATTGCCGATGCCGCTCAACGCACCCAGAAATTGCGCGGCACAATGCCTGATGGTGTGTTGACCAGCCTTAGAGAGGCCGAAAACACACTAGAGCGTCTGCAAGCCCGCCAGTTCCATTCCGAAGAAGTCGAGACGGCCTTGGCCGACCTCAACGCGTCGTCCAGTGCAGAAGCGACAAGTGCCCGTCTGGCTGCAGCGGGCTGTGGCGCGCCTTTGCGCTCAGAGGCGGCAGATGTCTTGGCACGGCTGCGGTCCAAAACGACGGCGTCTGCGTGACACTAGACCCGCACCTCATTCCCAAGGCGTGCAGGTGCTGCAGCAGAAACACAACTCAAATCTGAAGAATTTCTAGGAAAATAGTGATGACCCAACATACTCCCAAAGTGACCCAGAAGGCTTGGAACAGCTTCACCTATATCATGTTCGCTATTGCGACGGTTATGATGGCAGGCGGCATCTGGTCGCTTCAGGCAAGTTTTACGGCAAAAGGGTATTATGCCATGGCGGCGCTAATGCTTGTCTATACCACTGCTGCCGTCACCAAGGCTATTCGTGACAAGGAAGAAAGCGATCGCATTTACAACAAGATCGAAGAGGCGCGCACCGAACGTATGTTGGCCGAAGTGTCAGCCAAAGACGAAGACTAAGTTGCCGTGCCCGCGTCGGATACCTGCGCGCGGGCCAAGTTTTCTTCCCGATTTTCTGATTTAAGAGCAGTACGATGATCCATATCGCATATATTTTCTTCCATGGGCTCTTTGGTCTCACCCTTTTGGCATACGGCGCATGGTCGACAACCGCGATCTGGTTGAACCTGTCGGGTGTTCCCCGCATTTTGGCGCTTGGCCTGCTGTTTGGTCTGGTATTGGCGACCCTTGCTGCACGTATTTATAAACGGAGCTGGGGTTGGCTGGGGTTTGTCCTCTCTGCCGTGGTGGTGACGGGCTGGTATCAGACAATTCAGCCGCGTGCGGACCGCGAATGGGCCACTGACGTGTCCAGAGGGGTTAAGGCTCTGGTGGATGGCTCTCATGTCACCTTGACCAATCTGCGTGATTTTAAGTGGCAGAGCGAAGACAGCGCCACAGAACGTTGGATCACGCAGGACTTTGACCTGGACCAATTGGACAGTGTGGAGATGCTAACCTCGGTCTGGAGCAACCCTGACATTGCTCATCTTTTGGTGAGTTTCGGGTTCGCCGATGGCAAACGGGTGGTGTTCTCTGTTGAGATTCGCCGCGAAAAGGGTGAGAAGTTCAGTGAAATCGGTGGGTTTTTCCGCCAGTTCGAACTGGTGCTGATTGGCGCGACCGAACGGGATATTGTCAAGCTGCGCACCGATTATCGCGGCGAAGAGGTTCGCATGTTTCCAGTCAATTTGACTCCAGACCAGCGGCGCGCTCTATTCATGTCCTATGTTGGCTTGGCCCAGGAGCTTGAACGTAAGCCCAGGTTTTACAATACGATTTCAGCCAATTGCACAACAGTGGTCTATGGATTGGCGCGCAATCTGAAATCGGATTTGCCTCTTCGGAAAAGCTTGATCCTGTCGGGCCGATTGCCGCAATACTTGGATGGTTTGGGCGTGCTTGGCGGTGACGGTACATTGCAGGAACGCCACAATGCGGCATTGTTGCCCGGGCCCGCCGAACGCGAAACATCCGATCTGCCGTACTCACAAGCCATTCGGGCGCGCTAATCAGTTTGGGCTTGATATCCAGACGTTTGCGAGGGCCGTGATGGAGGGTGGTGCCAGTCCAGATTTCGCCAGCAAGGCCGGGTCAGTTAGGTCTCTTTTGCAAAGGCGGCGCGCTGTCTCTTAGACTTGTAGGTCCAAGCGATAAAACGGCTTGTTTTTTGTCCCTGTGCCATGTCGGTGACTTTAAACTCAGCAACCTTGGCTTTCTTTAGGATGCGGGAGAGAGGCTGGAGATTATCTTTTTTGGACACCAAGGAGGTAAACCACAGGCACTGGTTCGTGAATTCCATGCTTTGTTGAACCATGCGCGCAACGAATTTAATCTCGCCGCCGGGGCACCAAAGTTCAGCGTTTTGGCCTCCAAAGTTGAGTTGTGTCGAGCGTCCTTTGCCAAGGTTCGCCCATTTCCGTTGGGTCCCCTTGCTCGCCTTCTCAATTGATCCATGGAACGGTGGATTGCACATGGTCAAGTGAAAGCGATCTTTGGGTCGGATTACTCCGCGAAAGATGTTCTCAGGTTTGTTCTGACGCCGAACAGCGATATCCAACTTGTTGAATGCGCATATTTTCATTGCGGATTTGATCGCGCCTGTATCGATATCAACGCCTGTGAAGTGCCAACCGTATTCGTGCTGTCCGGTAAGCGGGTAGACTAGGCTAGCACCGGTGCCGATATCCAGCACTTTGATATGACGGCCTCGCGGGATTTCTTGGTTGTTGCTCTGGGCAAGCAAATCGGCGAGATAGTGGATATAGTCGACCCGGCCTGGGATTGGCGGACATAGATAGCCTGCGGGAATATCCCAAGAATTAATGTCGTAATGTGTCTTTAGCAGTGCGCGGTTCAGCATGCGGACGGCATCGGCGTCTTGAAAGTTGATTGTCGCTTGACCGGATGGATTGCTGATTGTGAAGGCTTCAAGCTCAGGGGTCTGCGCGACCAAACGTGCAAAGTCATAACCTTCTGAATGTTGATTGCGGGGGTGCAGCTTCGTTTTTGTGGCCATGGGGACGCCTTCTCTCAAATTTTTTGACGTCGCTCATCAGACGGTTTCCCGCTTGTAGGCTGAGATCCGCGAAGAGTAAAATGGAGAGAATGCGTACCCGTCGTTTCGTTTTGCTTGCGCAGTTCATTTGGAGTGTAACCGTTGCCATCAGGGCCTTGCTGCGTTTGCCCGCCCGCGGGATACACACTGCCATTTCTACGAGCGACTTCCATCATTGGCCCTGAGCGGACCTTAGGTGGTGACCACCCTTCTTCAATATCCCGGAGAACGTTGGGGGACAAATTTGCTGTAGTCGTGATGGTGCCATGCCCGCCATATTCCAATACCGGCCAAAGCAGGTGGTCGTCGCCAGTGTATGGCGAGATCAGGATACGCATTAATGAAGGTAAATGTTGAAATAAGGTTGCCGGAACTGTCCTGGAGACCCGCAGATGCATTTGGAAATGTGGTCACAAGGCGCTGGATTGCGTCCACGCTTAGCTCATCACCGGCAGTTTCAGGGAAATGGTAGAGCACGATGTTTTGGGCATTCGTCCTAAGGCGGCGCACAAATTGCTGATAGAAGTCTACGATCCCATCGTCATCAGTTGGCCTGGAGAAAAACGGTGGAAGGACCAGTGTATTTGCGGATCTTTTATTTATCGCATGATTGCTCAGTGTCATCGTGTTTTCGGTGGATGCACAGCTCGTCCCAACAAGCAGCGAAGAAGACAAAATGCCTTGCGCATGATTTCATCCAAGGCGCGTTACCGTGCCATAATGCCGTATGAGGGGCTTTCACCGGCCGTGCCGAATAACAGAGCGCCATAGCAGCCATTGCGAAGGACCCAATCTCAATGGAGCTACAGAAGGTCGGTATCTGTTTCGCTACTTGAGTTAGGTGGTGGTGTAACTAAAGCCGCGCAATATCTGGGTAAGTCGTTCAGATGTGGCTCCAGCGTTCTTATCGC
The DNA here is from genome assembly GCF_900102795.1 of Epibacterium ulvae. Taxonomy (GTDB): domain Bacteria; phylum Pseudomonadota; class Alphaproteobacteria; order Rhodobacterales; family Rhodobacteraceae; genus Epibacterium; species Epibacterium ulvae. The sequence goes on from NZ_FMWG01000008.1 coordinate 12,526, forward strand.
AAAGTAGCGAGAGGTCTCGATCGCGCGTTGGAAATTGGAAATAGTCCCCAACGCTCTTATCACCGGATGCCCAGTTTAGGGGGCATTCAAGATCCCATGAGAGCAGGTTTGCATATCCGATTGAGGCGGCCATACCCCTTAGGATGTACTGTGAAAATCGGCTTTGCTGGACCCACTATCTGCGCGTAACATACTTTCCCTACAATCCATCGTACCCGTCCTGTTCCCGCTGTCTCTCCAGCAAGGTGCGGTTGCAACTCGCTGAACAGAATGAGCAATTGCAGGGTGGTTGTGAGGGCATAACTCTCCGAGAGTTACATAGGGAAGTCGTGGAAGAAACGCGCGTGAGGCGGTTCAGTCCAATTCGTTGCCGTGCTCGACGTCAGCCCAGTGTTTGTTCACGGGCAGCTTCCTTGCCCGGCGCTGAATATCGCCGATTTGCACCGGGTGAAAATCCCATTGATCGACGCCAACGTTGATGCTGTTGCGCGAGCCTGCCCATTGGTCGTGGACATGGCCAAAAGCTGCAGGGCCCCGCGGCGCGCGCCGTTCCAGGTGATCATCGGATAGTGGCAGAGCACCAGCGCTTGGGAGCTATCCTTGATTGCTTTGATGTCTGAAATGCTGTCCCATGGCAGCATCGCAACGGCCTCATCATCGCGATTGCCCACAATCAGATGCTTTCGGCCGGGGGGGCTGGTGAAACCAGTTTTCGAACTTTTGGGTATCAGAGGCCTGCTCAAAGGCGAAATCTCCAAGGATCCAGAGGTCGTCATCAAACCCGACGCAGTTTTGCAGGTTACGGATCAGGGCCGCGTTCATCTCTTCTGTGGAGCTGTAGGGCCGCTTGCAGAACTCAATGATCCGCGCATGACCGAAATGCAGGTCTGCTGTGTACCAATTGGCCATGTCACGCTCCTTTAGAAACTCCAAGGTACTGAACTGCGCCAGCCATCGCGACAAATTTATGGGCGGCGCAAAGGAGCGCATGCAGTCTCCGGGCGGGAAGAGGGCAGTTTTGACTTTCAGACCGCAAGACAGGCGGAACAACCACGTACAGGCGCAGATTTCATCAGGGTTTGTGTCTTGGCTAGGCTAAGTACGTCTTCTCGCTGGATAAATCTAAATTCAAGCTAGACGTCATACGATGATGTGCCGTCCAGCGAGATTTTGACTCTGGTGAAACCTTAACATGTTGATGTCGAAGTAAATCGCTAAGCTGGTCCAAAATGAAGTTCGATTTTGTCCAGGCAGAAGTTGAGTTTTGGTATGCACGGGACCGTTCAATGACCGCGGACGGCAGAGGGGGGAGACAGCCCCGCTCCCTACAGTTTTCTCCGAACAGCTAACGTTGTGATCGACCCCCTTGAAATGAGGTATTCCGGCCTTGCGGCATTTGTTGTGATGCCCGTGACCGCGGTCCAATCGCTGCAGGTATGACCAAGTTGGGGGGAAATTTCCCCCAAGCGTTGATGGTTGGCAGTGGACACCCAATGTCCGTTTGAAAGCCGATTTTAGAAGGGTCGTATTCCTTGGCCTTGTCTTGTAGCGCAATTGCATCGGATTGAACTAATCTGATGGCAATCGGGGCAAAGATGTGCCGTCTTGCCCTGAACCGGATTTACACGGTTCGCATTGATAGCAGCACATAGGTTTATGAAGATGGCTCCAGTTGATTTCCCGTTCGAGCACGCGATCGTTCGGTTCAGTTGTTTGCAGCCAAAAGGTGCGCAGGTCCCGCATCTTGTCTTTGCTTCCGTTGAAATGCTGCCGCGCGGGCGGGCACTGCCGGATGAGACGCCGCTTGATGACAAAGGGTTCCCGCCCAGCCTTTCCACAAAAGCAGGGCGGCTGATGTTCCGTCGTGTGGCTTTATCAGCTCAGGCTGCGCTTGACTGGTATCGCCGTCTCAATACGCTTCCAGATGCGACCGGACCGCATATTGGCCGCGCGCTTTGCCATGGCCCCCTCGCGGATGAACCCTCATGGTCAGATGACATCTGGCCAGCGCTGGTGGTGCCGATCCCACCATCGGTCTTTCCCGGGCCTGCGGAGGATGATCGAATTGATCCTTTCTCTGGCAAAAACAGAGAGGCGGTGCGGGTACATCGACGTTTGTCTGTTGGGGATCCTGCGGTGGACGCTCTTCGAGACCTTGCCGAAGAAAAGAAGCAGAAAGCCTTTGAGTGGCTTCGTTTGCGGATTTGGGTGGATTTTACGCTTTACCCGGAAATGCTTGGTTCGGCGGTGCTGATCGCTCCAGATCCAGAGTTGCGCAATCTGGCGACGCGCCTTGACCGGGACGCAGCGGGCGTTGAGACAATCGTCGCGGAGCCGGACTGGCGCGTGGCTCCGGCCAAGCCCCTGGAACTGGTGGTGCGGGAGCAGCGCCATGGCGGGCTGTCTTTGGCCAAAACGTTCAGCTTGCAGGGTGACGATCCGGTCAGAATACCTCGGCGAAGCCCTGTTCGAGAGATCGCATGGGATGTGGTTCATCCTGACCGTGGTGTCATAGCCGCGATGCCGATGACTGGGTTTGGGCGCTCGACCCACTCGCAGAGCCATGTGATGGGACGAAAAATCACCATCGAAGGCAAGGATGGTCGCGGGAAAAAAGCACCGTCTTCGTCGCGCGTTGTGCAAGAGGTCGCAAGCGTTGAAACGGTACAGGTTGGAACGCCCCTTACGCCTATTGGCCGCCTTAACGAGGGCGCGCAACTGCGTCGTCTCAGGCGTGCGCAAGCTTCGGAGTTCTGGCTGGATGACCCGACCCAGGCGCGCGATGTGATCCACGGCATCCTGTCAAAGGCGCGAAACGTGATCACATTGGTCGACCCTTACGCCGATGGGTTGGACCTTGCAGATTATGGTGCATTCAGTACGGGCGCCAAGGTCCGCATGTTGACGGCGGAGCAAAGCACGACAGGCCGCGCATTTGTCGCGCTTCCCCAAGGCATCACTGCGCTGAGAGAACTTGGCCGACGTGTTACCGTCCGGCGGATGCCGCAGAATGCACTGCATGATCGCTTCCTGGTGGTCGACAGGGCGGTCTGGTCTTTGGGTGCGAGCCTGAACGGTGTTGGCCAACAGGCCACCATGCTGGTGCGCCTGAGAGAGGCTCGGCCTGTGTGCAAACGATTGATGCAGCTTTGGCTGAAGGCGGCACCGATTGAGGGGGCGAAATGATATGCCCGAAGACCCGTCCTGGAAGAGGTGTTTCGATAGGGTTTAATGCATTGAAGGAAAACCAGAGATGACTTTGCACTGGCCGGATGAGGATATCGACCGTTCCAACCGAGTTCGCGTGGAGATGGAGCATTTTTTGTCGGAGTACCGATCGCTGTCTCAACGGCTTGAGGCAGGGAGGTGTTTGAATGACGTTGCCACCTCCCGACGCGACCCAGAAACAGACGCAACCGCTGTTGAGCCCATCTCTCCCGATCTGGCGGCGCGCATTCGGCAGGAGGACAGCGGCTCATGGCTGCGGATCGGGGATGGCCTGCGTGCAGAAGTTGCCCTTGCGGAGGCGGCCGACCTGCCGCCTGTCGATGCAGCGCATCGGCTTGGCTTGGACTGCAGTACGCCGGTCGGAAAACAGCTTGTCGTAGAGGCTTTGGTGAATGCGACGTTCCGCGACCATATTGTCGAAGGGCTGTGCACCGCTTTTGCCCAACCGCCAGTCTTTCGCGATGACGGAAGGGCCGATGAACCCAATCAAATTGTTGAGGGCGCGCGTCAGGCCATTCTTCAGTCTCGCGCAGACTGGGCCCAGCCTGAAAAGCGCAACCTTCACGAGTTGCGAACGACCTTCTTGTGGGCTTCACAAGTTACGCTCGTCACACCGATCCATTGCTTGATGGCCCCCTTGTCGCATGCCGCACCAGACGTGGCGATAGATCTGCTCGAGAGCATGCCATCGCCACTTGATGCTGTGCTCTGCCTTGAGTGGGTCCATCTGGACGTCGAAAGTTTTGAGGCCTGGGCACGCGCCATTCGAAATGCCCCGTCTGCCTGGGATGAAGGCGGTTGGATCGGCAGGCATGGCGCGGCGCGCGGTCTTGCGCTGCCACTGCTTCTGTGGCGCGCAGAAGGACACCTGAGGTATATGCCCCTCGACACTGAGGCGGTACGTGCCACGCCCAACGACGTCGCACAAGTGGTCCGCAATCGCGCAGAAGGGGGTGTCACAGCATGGCGCTGGTGCGCCGACCTGCTGGGGCAGGCCAACCAACGCGAGCGGGATGGGCGCTCCGGCCTCGAAGACGGGACCTATCGAACCGCGCAGGCTCTGGCGCGGAACGGTGGTTGGGCAAGCTTCGATCCCGGTACGGGACGTGATGCGCTGCTTCTTGAAGCAGCGTGCCGCCTGGCTCCGGACGCACAGAACATCCCGGCTCATCTTGCTTCGCTGCTCCCAACTAAGCCGGAGCAATTCATTCGTGGGACGAGCGGCGCGGATCTTTCCTGGGCAGCTTTTGGCCTTGCGGGCCATCCGCCCTTTGGTCCTGTCACGCGTCTCTTGTCGAAGGCCTTCACAGGATCGGCCGGAGCTGAGCGCCTGTCCTCGCTCTGGAATAAAGCGCTGGTGTTGCGCGAGCTGGCCGCTGGCGGTGTCCTAAACGACCAAGAAGATGACGCGAGTGACCACCGCAACCCTGCGGCTCCATTGCATCTGATTGTAACAATGGGAATTGCAGCAGCAGAGCTATGCGACGGTGAAAGTCGCGAGGCTGCCGACAGCCTTATTCTGGAGGTAGACGCTATGCTGGAGGAATTCCGCCCCTGGGATGGGCATGGCTATCGAGTATTGTTTGAGTAGCGCAAAGGTGTTGCACTTCGGACATAATGCATTTCGTTCCGATTCCAGCGCAATTCGCCGACCTTTGCAAGTACTCACTCGATAACAATTGCCAAGGTAATATGCATAGCCGCCGCGCTTTCTGGATAGAATGGGTTTGTTTCTTTGAGGGGTTTTGGGGTCAAAACGGCCATAGTGCTGCTTGGCTTCAGGTAAGCGTTGTAAGACAAGGGCCTAGGTGTTCAGTCCAGGAATGTGGTGGGTTGGATTTAGAATGGATCGGTCTGGTTCGTTCGAAGATGTGTTTGAATGCTGATGTGTCTTGCTTGCGATTGGTGAATTGGATGCCGTTATCCGTCAGGATCGTGTGGATCTTGTAGGACTGTCACAGTTTACACCAGCGCCCGCACATCTTCCTTACGGTAGATCGGGGTGCCTTTGACGACAGCGGCTTTCGATATTTGCTTTCGAGCAATGATCGACCTCACTGTCCCAACAGAAACGCCGTTAGCTTGTGCCACAGTCCTCGCTGTTTGATATTCTTGCAGAAAGCTGTCCAAAGACTCTTTTAGCACGGCTTCTAGTCTGATTAGGCCCATATTCTCTTTGACCGAACAGGGCGTCAGTTTGACTGTTTCTTCAGAGTGCAGTTTTGCGAGGGCGCAAACAAAGAACCATCTCGTAAAGATCAGTATCTGTTGCTTCTTGCTTTCGTTCCAGACCGACCGATAAGGGTCAGGGACTGGCGACGCGTCAGCCTGATTTACAGTTTTCCTGATGCAATCCCAGGATGGGCCGCCAACAATTTGATCCAATTGCTCCCACGAAAACTGTTCGGTAACTTCAGATCCGTCGTCTCTGCGAAACGTTGCAAACTTGGCGTGGGATGCAACAAAGCGGTAGGGGATACGATCAATCAGATAGAGGTCTGATTTCGAAAACCGGAACTTCCTGCTCATGCCGCAGCCCGGATCAGAGTGAATTCATTGATCTTGCCTGGGCTAACTCTTTCGAGCTTTCCCTCAAAGATGGCCCGATAAATCGAGCGGTAGCTCCGCCCCCCCATCTTTAGAAGCTTCATCAAATCGTGGATCGCGAGAATGCCGCGTATTGTCGGGATAACTTCATCAAGACGACTAAGGACATCCCAATCTGGAAAGAGCCTGAACTTTAGGTAGGTCAAAGCATTGGTAGCATCTAACCTTTTGAAGCAGTTCTCAGTGACCAAACGGATTTCATCAAACTGCGAACAATGTTCTGAAGCTCTAAGTTGCCTGAGTTCGCGTAAGAAACGCCCGGATTGAAGTCGCTCGGTCGGCTTCACGGCGATGGCTACCACACGGCCGGATTTGTAGCGCGCGACCAAGTCGAAGTAATGGTTTTGGGGGTTTCCGTCTTCGTCCCGAAATGGGATTGGCCCAAATTATTCCTGTACTTGTTCAACCGATGGGTTTGAGAGAACAAGCGCAAGGTGGTGATATTCCAACTGACTGTCGAGCCCATATATGCGCGGACGGCCTGTCGGCAGGTCAGGCAAGACGGAAAACAACCTGCAGGCCCCACGCGATCTGGGATTTATCGTGCGATTGCCCTGATACGGGATCGGTGGATCCGCGTCGACCGTCAGGTCAGGTAGCTGAACTTCATCGCGTAGCTCTCGGGCGTTTAGCCGACGTATTACTTCAGGCATGCCCGACAGATCACGGGGCATAGGGAGCGAAGCCACATTTGTAGACGACAAGTTTTTGGTGAACATAAGAATTCATCCCAGTCTCGAAAGAAGATGGAGGAAACAGGCGCACCAAGCCGTTGGCCCGATAGGCGCCTGTTGACTTCGACGTGGTTGCGTGGGATGAAAGTAGCGACCAAACTAACAACGGGCTCTGCACGCTTTGCGCTGCGGGGCCTGTTTCATTTCATCCAGGTGATTTCGCTAAATCATTTAGGCACCTCATTCTGGTCGCTAAGCAAATAAGTTGCCAATTCGTCGGGATCTTCGCGAAGCACGCTGGCCAGTTCCGTCACAACCGGGCGGCTTATTCTGCGACCGCCAATCACCAGACTGACAGTGCTTTGGTGCCGCCCTATGAGATCGGAGAACTCCTGAATTGTCAGGCCTGCTTCCATGAGAAGCCTAAACTTTATCGTCTCTGCGGCCCTACGAAGTTTCACGGAATTCTCCCAGCAATGCACATTGACGGCTTGACCGATAATATGGCTGATCTGATTCGGTGGCAACAACTAAGTGTGTCCGGATTCGTAATTTTATTATTCAATAACATGTAGTTAAATGGCGCTTCCTCATTGCTATCTACTGTCGATTCTACAGTAGACATTTAGAAGCCGCCCTAGGCAGCGCAGTTGCGTTGAGCGCGACCAATCGTGTTTCAACCTGTTTAATCGCGCCTCTACCTCGCACGTAGACCATAGAAACAAAGAGCGATTGCTTGCGGCACATAAGATCGTAAAAGAGAGGTGGCGCACGGGACATCGAGATCTCGCCAGTTTCTGTTTTGGGGCCATAAGATGATACTCTACAAGACAATCGCCTTGCAGTATGGGCGCTACCTCGAAACCGGCCTATCCGGAGATGAGTACGATCTCGTGGCGCGTGTGGGTCCAACGGAGGAAACCCGCATACAACGGCAGGGTATCTTGCACGATCTCGCCGCGGCCCGGATTTACCTGCTCGACCACCGCGCTGCGAACTACCTCGATAGCCTTCGAATGGATGTCCAAGGTATGCCTTGGGAGGATCGACCGGAGGCCCACATCCAAGGTTATGTGCGCGAAGTTGATTTCCCGCAGGATTTGGTTTGGGTCGAGTATGACAGCCGAAAGCTCTGGGAGGACCGTGTAGCACGCGGCCTAACGACCATGAGCGAAGACGAGCTGAGTATCTGGCATCAGCGCGGGTTCCTATTCGACAATCGATCTCCAGACAAAATGACCGTTCAACTTTTCACTGCCATCACTGATCGCAATTTCTGGGACTCACCTGTCACACTGGTTCTCAACAAGTCTCAAGGTGGCCGCCTCGACTTCAGCAACGCAAACTGGCAACTGCAGAACAACGTCATCTTATCGCGAATGCAACTCAGTTCCGGCGACCAGCAGCACGACCTGAAGGAACATATAGAAACGCACAAAGGTTATTTAACCTACGAGATGGTGATTGGTTTCATGCTATTTGCTGCGTTGGCCGCACACGAGGACGACCTGTTATCGCGCGAAGCTCCAAGCCTTTCGACCTCGCAGGCGAAGGCGGCACGAAAATTCGGCAAAACCTGGATGGCCGAAACGCTCCGGTCGCACATCACGATCCAGATCGGGCCTGCAGGCGAGCGGCACCTGACCGAGCGCGAGGCTCGGCGGCAGTTCGAACAGGTTCAAGCCTCTGGACGTGCAACACCAGTGGAGCACTGGGTCGCTGAGCATGAAAGGCACTATTCGAACGGAAAGGTTGTACGGATTCGCGCGCACAAGCGGGGTCAGCCTGCGAGTCGAGGATTGCCTGTGCGGGTGGTGGGGCCGCGAATTGAGAGCTAAGCTACCCGGCGTCCATTCTCGAAATGGCCTGAATCGGAGTCGGCGAGATGTGCTGTTAAGACGGCCCTAAGCCGACATTCTTGAACCTGGCGGCGAAAGACAGGTATGAGCCCAAACTACCACATGCCGCAGTGTGGACAAATGTCCGCTTTGGTTTGTTGGAGGAGTTGCGTTATGGTACGCCCAATGCAATTGCACACGATACCAACGAAAGCCTGCTTTGGACGTGGAGCGTTTACTACGTTGGTGTCAGTCAGACTATTCAAAAGCGTTCGCTTACCCCGACGCAAGTGATCAATAAAACGATTTGACGTGTTTAATCAGCGCCTGAACAGGGGGCAGGTCTTCGCGTCCAGCGGGGATCGTCAAATAAACCGATCTGAGTAGATTCTGGTCTCGCAAGGCCACTGATTTCAGGCCCGCTGAACTGGCAGAACTTTCCGGCATGATTGAGATACCGTGATCCTGCGCAAGCAATGATTTTATCCAATCTTCCCGCTCGCTGCTGGCCACGACATTCAGGTTCACATCGTTCTTGTCAACCATCGACAAGATCATATCCCGAAACTCGCATCGCAACCTGTCTATATAGGGAAACTCGGCGATCATCTTCAGAGGGATCGACTCGCGTTGAGCCAACCGGTTTTGCAATCCGCAGGACATCACCATGCGTTCCTGAAACAATTCATGGGTGCGCACTCGTGGAACAGCTTCGACAGGGCTGCCAATGATTGCGACATCGACTTTGCCATTCAATAGCGCCTCTTGAATCGTTGCAGCGGTGAAATCCAACAGCTCAATCGACAGCGTCGGGTTGTCTTGCTGGAACTGCGCCAGACAACGGCCTACCTTGCCTGGGTCTATGGTGCACATGATCGCAATACGGATACATGCGGTTTCGGTCTTCGCAATCCGTGATGCAAGCTGTGCAGCGCGACTTGCTGCATCCTCCACCTCCTGAAGAGAGGTACGCATGCGTTCACCCAGGCGGGTCAAGTGCGTCAAACGCCCTTCTCTTCGGATCAGAGATCCGCCAAATTCCGATTCAAGCTGCTGGATTGCTTTACTCAATGCAGGTTGCGAGATCTTCAATTCTCTCGCAGCCTGAGAAAAATTGAGTGTGCGTGCGACGGTAAGAAAATATCGAATGCGACGAAGTTCCATAGGGTCTTGTACCTCAGCGGGGCGGGTGGGCCAGTTATACATACCATAACTAAAATATATGATTGGATGCACTAGATTTGAGGTCAGCCACAAGGAGACCTCTCGATGAAGCTACCACACTACGCTGCTGCCACAGGAATTGTCGCTTTTGCTTTGGCGGGTGCAGTTCTGGCTCAATCCTCAGCAGAAAATATTGCCGAAGCGGCCTTTAATGACGACGGGTCAGTCAATGTTCCCACTGATTACCGTCGCTGGGTTTTCATCGGTTCGCCACTGACCCCCAATGCCCTGAATGACGGCGAGGCTCCTTTTCCAGAGTTTCACAATGTCTATGTCGAACCTTCGGCCTATGACCATTTTGCAGAAACCGGTGAATGGGCAAATGGTACGCAGATTGCCAAAGAATTGGTGATGATCCGCGAAGGCGGCAATTGCACCGAAGAAGATGGCGCTTGTTTCGAAGTGTCCGGCAACGGGTACTTTCAGGGCGAATTCGTCGGTCTTGAACTGACGGTCAAAGATACGGAACGGTTCAGTGGCGAACCGGGCGGCTGGGTCTATTACAGTTTTGGGCACGAAGGCGAACCCTATGCTGAAACAGCACAGGCCTTCCCAGCAGAATCCTGCAACGCCTGTCATGAATCCAACGCAGATACCGATTTCGTGTTTACCCAGTTCTATCCTGTGCTTCGCGCCGTTCAGGGAAATTGAGACGTGAAACGTCTATTGGGTTGCCTCGCTCTGATTAGCCCAATCGGAGCGCTCCCCGGGTCGGCACAGGAGTTTTCTGTGTCGACCGAAGGGGTCGTTGGATCAAATGGAAGCATCCACATGCCCAAGGGCGAGTTTCGCACCAGTTGGCCAATGCTGGGTAGCTGGACCATTCTGGACGAAGGCGAAGCCACTGGACAGCACGTTGTCTATACGCAGCGGGGCGGATTAGCTAAAACGATCCGTTCCCGTTGCAGTTGGGAGTGAGCGAGTTGTCCATGTTTCGAACCTGTAGGATTGTTCGTGCACCTGCGCGGTCAACTGGAGTATTGGAATGAAGCGTTTCTCAAACCTGCGACGCCCACCGAACCTAGGAGCGCAGATACCGGTGGACTATACTGCTCAGCTCGATACAGCGATTGCCAGGCTGCATGATGAAGGACGTTACCGGACTTTCATCGACATCGAACGCCGCAATGGTCATTTCCCGCATGCGGTGCGGACACGCCCGGACGGGTCGCAGCAGAACATCACCGTGTGGTGTGGCAATGACTATCTGGGCATGGGCCAGCACCCGGTTGTTCTGAACGCCATGCACGAAGCGGTTGATGCCACTGGTGCCGGCTCGGGCGGGACCCGCAACATTTCCGGCACCACCGTTTATCACAAACGTCTCGAGGCCGAACTGGCCGATTTGCATGGAAAAGAGGCCGCGCTGCTGTTCACCAGTGCTTACATCGCCAATGATGCGACCCTCAGCACGTTGCCGAAACTGTTTCCCGGCCTGATTATCTATTCCGATGCGCTCAACCATGCGTCGATGATCGAGGGTGTGCGCCGCAACGGCGGTGCCAAACGCATCTTCCGTCACAACGATGTGGCCCATCTGCGCGAACTACTTGAGGCCGACGATCCCAAGGCACCGAAGCTGATCGCGTTTGAATCCATCTACTCGATGGACAGCGATTTTGGTCCGATCGAGGAAATTTGCGATTTGGCCGATGAATTCGGCGCGCTGACCTATCTTGACGAGGTCCACGCAGTTGGCATGTACGGCCCGCGCGGTGGCGGCGTGGCCGAGCGTGATCGTCTGGCGCATCGTATCGACATCATCAACGGCACCCTTGCCAAAGCCTTTGGCGTGATAGGTGGTTATATCGCAGCCAGCGCGAAATTTTGTGACGCGGTGCGCTCTTACGCTCCGGGTTTCATCTTTACCACCTCGCTGCCGCCAGCGGTCGCGGCAGGGGCGGCGGCTTCGGTTGCTTATCTGAAATCCGCCCCTGAACTGCGCAAGCAGCATCAGACCCAGGCCAGTATTCTCAAGTTGCGCTTGAAGGGGATGGGCCTGCCGCTGATCGATCACGGCAGCCACATCGTTCCCGTGATCGTCGGCAACCCGATACATACCAAAAAGCTCAGCGATATGCTGCTGGATGACTACGGCATTTACGTTCAGCCAATCAACTTCCCAACCGTTCCGCGCGGCACCGAGCGCCTGCGCTTTACTCCGTCACCGGTGCATGGATCAGAAGAACTTGATCTGCTCGTGACTGGACTAAACGCACTTTGGACCCAATGTGAACTGAATCGCGATGAACGGGCTGGATAACGCGCTTGTCGATCCGCCAACAACCAACAACAAGTTTCCGGAGCTAAATATTTATGTCACAGCTATCGAATGTGATCCTGTCGCTTTTGCAAATCCTCTCATATGCTTTCATCTTTGCCATCGGTCTGGCCGTACTTTGGGTGGTGGTGACTTATTTTCGCGACAAGACCCAAACCGAAAGCACCTTGCGTCGCAACTATCCGGTGATCGCACGGTTCCGCTATTTCTTTGAGCACATGGGCGAGTTCCTTCGTCAGTATTTCTTTGCTCAGGACCGCGAAGAAATGCCGTTCAACAGGGCCGAACGGTCCTGGGTTTACCGCGCCGCCAAGAATGTGGATTCCACTGTGGCCTTTGGCTCGACCCGTGATTTGCGCCCGACCGGAACGGTCTATTTTGTGAACTGCCCGTTTCCGACGCTGGAACAGGACGCGCAAGAGCCATCAGCCGTGACCATCGGGCCATTTGCGCAGCACCCATATACCACTGATTCAGTTTTTAACATTTCCGGCATGAGCTATGGCGCAATCTCTGTTCCGGCCGTGCGGGCGCTGTCATCCGGTGCAAAAGCCGCGGGTATCTGGATCAACACTGGCGAGGGCGGCTTGTCGCCCTATCACCTGGAAAGTGGCGCGGACGTCGTTTTCCAGATCGGGACCGGCAAATTTGGCGTACGCAAATCCGAAGGCGGTTTTGACGAAGATAAGCTGCGCGCTGTTGCGGCCCATGATGCCGTGAAGATGTTCGAGATCAAGTTGAGCCAGGGCGCCAAACCCGGCAAGGGGGGCATTCTGCCCGGCGCGAAGGTCACCGAGGATATCGCGGCCATTCGTGGCCTGAAGGTCGGTCAGGACGCCATCAGCCCCAATCGGCACCCCGAGATCAACAGCGTGAGCGATCTGTTGGACATGATCAACTATGTGCGCGATGTGACCGGCAAGCCGGTCGGCTTCAAGGCGGTTATCGGAGCATATGGATTCTTCGAAAGCCTGTGTCAGGAAATTCTCAAACGTGGTCCTGAAAGTGCGCCGGATTTCGTTACCATCGACAGCTCTGATGGCGGCACGGGCGCTGCCCCGATGAGCCTGATCGACAATATGGGCATGCCCATTCGCGAAAGCCTGCCGCTGACGGTGGATATGCTCAGAAAGTATGGGTTGAAAGATCGGGTGAAGGTCTGCGCCAGTGGTAAGATGATCAACCCCTCCGAGGTGGCATGGGCCTTTTGCGCAGGTGCTGATTTCGTGAACTCGGCACGGGGGTTCATGTTTGCGCTTGGCTGTATTCAGGCCCTGCAATGCAACAAGAATACATGTCCAACGGGCATCACGACCCACAATAAAAAACTGCAATTCGGGCTTGATCCCGTCAGCAAGGCGGAACGTGTCGCCAGCTATGCCAAGAACATGAAAAAAGAGATTGGGATCATCGCTCACAGCTGCGGTGTGGCCGAACCGCGTCTGCTGAAACGATATCATGCGCGCATCGTTCTGGACAACGGACGCTCGGCATCGATGGATGACCTTTACCCAAAACCACAACAAATGCAGGCAGCTGAATAAACTTATCTGTATAATCAAAGGACACGGCAGCCCCGGCTGCCTGCGGGGTGGCCATTCGCGCTGACCCCGCAAACATCAGGAGATCACATGTCACCTTCAACACCAATCGCAACAATCCCAACCAAAGCCTCGGACCTGTTGGTCGCCGCGCTTGAGGCCGAGGGTGTTGAATACATCTTTGCAGTTCCGGGCGAAGAAAATCTGGACGTTCTGGAATCGCTCAGAACCTCAAAGATTGAGCTGGTGCTAACGCGTCACGAACAGGGCGCGGCCTTCATGGCGGCCACCTATGGTCGCCTGACAGGCAAGGCCGGGGTCTGCATGGCAACGCTGGGGCCCGGGGCCACAAACTTTGCCACCCCGGCGGCCTATGCGCATCTGGGTGGTATGCCGCTGATCATGATCACCGGTCAAAAGCCGATCAAGAAATCCAAACAGGGTCAGTTTCAGATCATCGATGTGGTGGGCCTGTTCGCACCAATCTGCAAGATGTCTAAGCAGATCGTGCACGGCAACACCATCCCGTCCCTGATCCGCGAGGCGTTTCGCGTCGCTCAAGAGGAACGCCCCGGTGCGGTCCTGCTGGAACTTCCCGAGGACATCGCAGCCGAGGAAACCGACGAACCTGTGCTGAAACCACATCCACGCCACTATGCCGTGGCCGGTGACACGGTCCTCAATGAAGCCGCAGATCTGATCCGAGCGGCGAAGATGCCGTTGCTGTTGTTGGGAGCTGGGGCCAACCGGAAGCACGCGCGCAGTGCCCTCAGTCAGTTTGTGAAAGACACGCAGATTCCGTTCTTCAATACTCAGATGGGTAAGGGCGTGGTGGACGAACGCTCTGAACTGTTCCTTGGCACGGCCGCATTGTCCGACGGAGATTACTTGCACTGCGCCATCGACCGAGCCGATCTGATCATCAATGTGGGCCATGACGTGGTCGAAAAACCGCCCTTCTTCATGGAGGAAGGCGGCACCAAGGTGATCCACGTGAACTATAAGGCCGCGCAGGTCGATCAGGTCTATTTCCCACAGGTTGAGGTGGTCGGGGATCTGGCGCAATCCATCGTACGCCTGGGTGAGAAACTGGTTGGGCCGTTGGAATTTGATCGCAGCTATTTCGAACGCGTTAAACTGGAAACCGATCTGCACACTTCGGCAGGGGCAGATGACGCCCGGTTCCCGGTGATCCCGCAGCGCTTTGTGGCCGATACACGCAAGGTCATGGGGGATTGCGATATCATCGCGCTAGACAATGGCATCTACAAGATTTGGTACGCGCGCAACTATCAGGCCTATCAACCCAACACCGTCCTGCTGGACAACGCGCTGGCAACGATGGGGGCTGGGCTTCCGTCAGCGATGATGGCGGCCAAGCTTTACCCTGACCGCCGAGTAATGGCGATCTGCGGCGATGGCGGGTTCATGATGAACAGTCAGGAGATCGAAACGGCCGTTCGGCTAGGCCTGAATCTGGTGGTGACGGTGCTGAACGACAGCTCGTACGGAATGATTCGCTGGAAGCAGTCGCATGCGGGCTTCGATGATTGGGGGTTAGAATTCAACAATCCCGATTTCGTGCAATACGCCAACAGCTACGGAGCAACTGGCCACCGGATTGAGCGCACCGAAGATCTGGTGCCAACCTTTGAAGCTGCATTTGCCGCTGGCGGCGTGCATCTGATCGATCTGCCTGTGGATTACAGCGAAAACCAGCGCGTGTTGATTGATGAGCTAGCTGCAAAGGCCTGCCTGATATGAGCGCAGTTTTGGATGTTGTGAACCCCTTCGACCAGACCAAAGTAGGGAGTGTTGAACTTAGCGAATGGGATGATGTCGATGCCATGCTTGGCGTTGCCCATACCCTTTACCGCAATCGCGACGGGTGGCTGCCTGCTTACAAACGGATCGAAATTCTGAAGGAAACGGCCCGACAAATGTCCGGGCGGGCCGAGGAGTTGGCCTTGCTGATTGCCAGCGAAGGCGGCAAGCCCTTGATTGATGCCCGGGTCGAGGTCACGCGTGCCATCGATGGGGTCGAGCTGTGCATCCACGAAATCGGCCAGATGAGCGGTCGGGAAATACCGATGGACCTAACCGAGGCGGGATCAGGACGCATCGCCTTCACTCAACGAGAGCCCATCGGTGTGGTGGTCGCGGCAAGTGCGTTCAATCATCCCCTCAATTTGATTGTTCATCAGGTTGCTCCGGCTGTGGCTGCTGGTTGCCCTGTGATCGTCAAGCCTGCGCTAGATACACCTTTGTCGTGTGAGGCGTTTGTCGACATGTTACATCATGCGGGTTTGCCGAAAGACTGGTGCAGTTTTGCAGCCTGTCAGAATGACGTGGCCGAGAAAATGATCATCGATCCGCGTGTCGGCTTTTTCTCATTCATCGGCTCGGCACGAGTTGGCTGGATGTTGCGCTCAAAACTTGCGCCGGGCACGCGCTGTGCCCTTGAACACGGCGGCGCGGCTCCGGTCATCGTCGATGAAACCGCTGACCTAGACGCGGTGATCCCTTTGCTGACCAAGGGTAGTTTCTATCATTCCGGTCAGGTTTGTGTTTCGGTTCAGCGCGTCTATGCGCCGTCCGGTATGGTCGCTGAGGTCGCGCAGAAACTGGCGGACGCGGCGGCGGCACTCAAGGTCGGGGATGCTCGTGACCCCAATGTAGATTGCGGTCCCCTTATTCGCCCGACCGAGGTTGACCGGGTGGAACAATGGGTGGATGAGGCCGTGCAGGCAGGCGCGACCGTTTTGGCCGGAGGAAAACGGCTTGGACCAACAACATATGCTCCAACGGTCCTGCTGAACCCAGCCGCCGAAGCACGCGTTTCAATTGCCGAGATTTTTGGGCCGGTTGTCTGCATCTATGGGTATGACACTATCGCGGATGCCTTCGATGCCGCGAATGGTCTGGACTTTGCCTTTCAGTCTGCGGTTTTCACCAAGAATCTCGATACCGCAATGCAGGCCATTCAGCGGCTGGATGCTACTGCGGTCATGGTGAACGATCATACCGCCTTCAGGGTTGACTGGATGCCATTCGCAGGTCGCCGTCAGTCTGGATATAATACCGGCGGTATCGGTTACACGATCCACGACATGACGCAGGACAAGATAGCCGTGATCCAGTTGTGAAGTATTGGGCGGTGTAGTGATCCGCTAGATCTAACCTCTTTGCCTGGCAGTTCTTGAGGTGGATCTCAAACCGGCCATTCGAGAAACCGCAGCGAAAGCTAACTTTGTCCGTACTGCGGTAATCCGTGACCAACCAACCGTCAGGTCGTTTAGCAGCCCAAACCCGACTTTCATCATTGCGTCTGTCGCTGCATTGCAACCTCCCCAAAGCTGCCCTTGGTGGTCAGTGCAGCACTACCTCAGTCTGCGCGATCCGCTGCCAGTATCTTTTTGAATTCTTCTTCGGCGTCTCGTCCAATCTGGATATTTCCCAGCAGCCATTCAACTTGTTCCCTTGCAAGGTCAGTGACCTCCGCGTCATTTATGTTGTTCCAGAGGAGATAAAGGTAGGAGTTATCAAATCCGGCCATTGCGGGTGATACCGTCGAAGGTACTGATCGTTCCAGGTCGGCATCACTTCGGAAATACGCGAAATTCCAAGAATGTATAACATCCTCAAGGTTTGCGCCTGTCACTCCGATTGAACCTGTCGGTGACTTCATAGATCGAATTTGATATTCTGGATGTTGAGCGATGACATTGCGGTAAGGTTGCCCATAGAATTCGGTTAGCTCGTTGTCTGGAAAGTCGCCGCCGATGATCCAGTCTAAGCCAATTGTTCTTCGACGGAGTTCAAAGGCAAGTTGATCGAATTTGAACATATCATCATTGTTGTTACTGTAGGAGAGAAGCCCGTACCGACTATCGGGGTGTCCCATCTCGTTCACTCTAGTAATCCAATCTTCAAGAGGGCTATCGGTCCAGAACCTTTCAGCAAGTTTGTCCGGTCTTGTAAGGTTAGTTACTGCCAAGTCTCCGAATACCTCCCTGTGTTTGTTCCAGAGTTTTTCAATGTCGTGGCCATATCCTCCCTTCACCGATACCCCATTGAGGACAAGGCCGGCCTTTAATAGTTTTTCGATTGTTTGGAGCGCTTCCCACCAGAATTCTTCATTTATCCCGTAGGTTTTTGAAAATCTCGCGAAGAAGTAATTGCGGTCGGAGGGTGCAACGAAAAACTTGTGTGCAAAGACTGACTTAAAGTGGTTCAGAGGGGTGTCGAACATGGGAATTCCTTCGCCGGGATTACCAACATAGTTAAGTAAAGATCATCACTGTTACACTAACTCTATCGTATACTTTTGCGATAAGCTCTCATATTGGATTTGACCCAATGACGTATAGGGCTGACTAGCTTGCGAGGATGCCTCCCCTTGTGACGACGCCACTCACGGCGCGAAGCGGTAATCGTCTTTCCACGCTTTGAGCGGATTGCAGACATTTTGTACGCTTTGACCTGATGGGTAAGGTGAAAGATGTTGCAGCGCTCTTTAAGTTCGGCCCTGCAACCGTGAAGTAAGGCTAGGTAACTGTTAGTCGTTGTCGAGAGCGGCATCAGGTAAGGTAATGCCTAACTCGGCATGGTAATTCACCAGCGTCGTGTATCGGTATGACTGTTGCAGTGCATTATTGTCCCCTTTGTTGGCCAACACTATGTATCGTTCAACATATTTCTGGAAACGGGACGTGATGAAATGCTCTCGATCTTTGATCTTGACGTACTCATCGTGGGGGATTTTGAATGGTTGCCCGATGAACACAGCATTCCCTATCAAAACAGCCTTTGAGTAATCAAGTCCCTTGCCACCAATGGTTTTGAAACCATGTTTGTGGTTAAGATTTGACCTCAACGGAATGCCAAAGCGCATGCCGTTGTTGACTTCAATTACTACAATACCATAGCCGCGGTTCTTCTCACCTGGAGTTCCGGTTCCATCCAAAGTTTCAGATAAATGATTGTTGTTGTTATAAAAAACTGGAAGTAGTTTAGATATTTTCATGTTCTGTCCGGACAAAGAAAAAGGGCTGGCCTAAACCAAACCCTTTCTCATTCAATTGGGGACTTCAGTTTTTTACGTGGGACTCACCCTATCGCCACAGCTTCCATCGGGGATTTCTCTATTTTTACGTGGGACTCACCCTATCGCCACTACAGCACCAAAAATGTCACAACCAAGAGCCACTGTCAAGCATTATGTGGTTTGGGGTACCTCTACGCACGGTACATTAAAATTCGTAATTTCAATAATGTACAGATACTACCCGAACGACAGCTAAGCCGCTACTAAGAAAGCTGCAGGATTCATCACAATGAGCTCTGAGCTCGACTGTGCCGCGCCTCTCACCAAGGTCCGCTTTCCACAAACGGGCCAGACTTTGCAAAGCCCGTTTTCTGCGCTGAGTTGACATTGAACCTTCCAATGTAGCTGTGTCACTCTGTCTCAAAGCAGTTCCAGAAAGGGTGGTTACAACCTGCTTCAATCTCTCAGTGCCATGGGTAGTTTCTGCCAGAGCCAGTGAGGCGAAGGTGACACAACAGACTAGAGTCACATTCGTAAGTATTCAATGAAACATCGCGACTACCTTTCGGTCTCAGCAGATCTGGTTAGTTGCCGATGATGGGAAGATGGTTGACCTTTTTCTCAGTTGTAACTGTGATTTCGACACGTCGATTCAGTGCGCGGCCTTCAGGATTGTCTTGTCCGCCGACTGTATTCGACGCAACAGGTTCGTCTTCACCGCGCCCTATTGCCGTCAGCAGACCTTCTTCAACTTGACGATCGGCAAACCAAGCACGCACGGACTCGGCGCGACGCTCAGAAAGGGCCTGATTATACTGATCCGAACCCTTCGCGTCCGTATGTCCTACGATCAAAACTTCTCTGCCATCATATGCGACATACAGTTCTATCAGGCCTTCAAGCGCCGTTTGGGCCTCTGGCTTTAGGATGTGTTGATCGAAATCGAAGAGGTAGTCCCCGGACAAGTCAACACTGAAACCAAAGCCGTTGGGATCACTTGCGATCTGCGTCGCACCTTCTAGCACTTCAACCTCGCTGACCAAGACGTTGTCACCGGACAGCAAGCCCAAAGGGGCCCCTCTTATTTCAAGGCTTTCCGACGTCGAAACATCTTGGTCCCATATGGGGTTGAAGGGGGCATTTGGATCATACCCGCCAGCCTGAACAACGTTTCCTAAAACACTTGTGCACAGAACCACTGTAAAGCGCAGCTGTGCACTCCAAATGCAATCTAAAGACATAGTCAGCTTTCGGGTTTTTCCAGCAAGAACGGAATTACTCCGGGTAAAGCCAATTCAACGGGCCAATCCGAATCGGCAGGTGCTTCAAATTTGAACCAACTCTGTTGAGTCGAATTGGGTTCAAGGTCTTCAAACTGTGTACGCTCAAACCATGCATCGAATGCCTGCGCGATTGGAGCGCCAACAAACTGGCCTTCCGAGTCAGTCAAAACAGGGTACTTCTTGTCACTCGTTACGACGTAGATATCGTTCACATCGCCGCCAGCAAACTCAATACCTTCATCCGAAGTGTTCTCAACGACCAAGACCACGGTCATCTGGTTGTTTCTCAGCTGGACCTGTTTCAAGTGTATCTCAACGCCGTTTGGTCCCGGCTGACTTTCGATATATTCTTGTGCCAAAGCGGTTGTTGAGAGGAGCGAAGATATGGCAAGTGCCAAAGCAAAATTTTTCACTGTATTTCCTGTAGGCTAAGAAGTAGAGAACGTCTGTTCTTTGGTAATAGTGTTTCCGGATCAAGGAAACAGGATAGGGCTGACCTGACGGAAAGTTTAAGTCTGAGACTGACCGCTAGAGAAGCTAGCGCAGAGGCGAATATTTCGTTGCTCATTGGGTTTGTTTCTGATTTCGGGCCGTGAACCACCACACGATCAGCGCGGCAACGACCATTTCTAACCATGCCATTGGGAGCGCGATCGCTAACACTTCGACAGTGGCCAAGTTCATGTTGTAGAGGCCCAGCCAAAGGATCATGAAAACGGACATCCACACGCCAGTGCCGTACAAAGCAGCGCGCTGAACTGAAGATCCAAAGACTTGCATTGCCATCCACGGAATAAGTGTCGCCGTCAGCACGAGGACCGTGTCCCAAACACCCCAGATCATGAACACCGGGATGTTCATCGGAGCAACGTCTGTGATCATTGGCAACGCTTCGCGCATCATAGGCATGACGAACGCGAAATACCGGAAAACCTCTGAGGCATTGATCCATACAAAATTGGCAATGAGCGCCATGGTGAATGGCGCTAGGCGGGTAGAAGTTCCTGCGTTTTCGGTAATCATGCTTACTTTAGAGTGTCCTTCAAAAGGGTAAGAAAGCTCTGGACGGCTTCGCGCAAAACGTCGCCGTCGCTGACGGTGCGCGACTTGGTCCAAAGCCCGTTGGTAAAGATGACCATCACGTCGGCCAGTTCACGTGTTCTTTGCGGCTTAATGTGCGGTGCAGAGTTCTGGAGTGCCGACACAAACCCCTTATGAAGACGATCATTATGTCGGGCGACCTCTGCCATGACATCGGGATCGCCGGGTGCAACTTCTGTGGCTGAATTTGCGACAAAGCACCCCGGCCCAGGCAGGCCTACACTTTCACCCAGTGAGATCTGCCGCTCGAAATAGTCTGATACGTCCTGCAGAGTCGCATCCGGACTTTCCACCACCTCAAACGCAGGGGTCACAACGCTTTGCCGATACCTGTCAAAGCACGACAGAAATAATGCTTTTTTTCCGCCAAAACTACTGTAGATGCCGTGTCGGCTTACCCCCGTCGCCTTTACCAGGTCATCCATCGATGAGGCATGAAAACCGTTGGCCCAGAAATGCTCGAGCGCACGGTCGGAAAGCTGTGCAGAAGTGAAAGATGTCATGCGTGGCATGTCAAAGGTGTAACAGAATGATTATTCTGCTACAAGCAGACATTCATGCAGACGCGGCGAAAGTCAACTTCGTCCGCACAGCTGACCCTGGCCCAGGGTGCAGCGAATGTCCGCTGTCAGCCCTCTTCAACAAGGCGTGGCCGCACATGGTAGACGGAATGAGCAATTGTAGGGTGGCAACGAGGGCATAGATCTCCCTGATCGACTTGGGGGAGTGGTGAACGAGGCGTGCGCCCGGGAGGCTGCTCAGTCAAGTTCGTTGCCGTGCTCAACGTCGCTCCAATGTTTGTTCACGGGCAGCTTCTTTGCGCGGCGCTGAATGTCGCTGATTTGGACTGGGCGAAAATTCCATTGGTCGACGCCAACGTTGATGCTGTTGCGTGAGCCTGCCCATTGGTCGTGGACATGGCCAAAAAGCTGCAACGAGCCCCGGCGGGCGCCGTTCCAGGTGATCATCGGATAGTGACACAGCACCAGTGACTGCGCGCCATCTTTGATCTCCTTCAGGTCTGCGATACTGTCCCAGGGCAGCAGGGCCACTGCTTCATCGTCGTGATTGCCCATGATCAGATGCTTGCGACCGGGGATTTGGTGAAACCAGTTTTCGAACCGTGCCGCATCTGTCGACTGCCCAAAGGCGAAATCGCCGAGAATCCAGAGGTCATCGTCAAACCCGACGCAGTTTTGGAAGTTTCGGATTAGCGCCGCGTTCATGTCCTCGGTTGAACGATAGGGGCGTTTGCAGAACTCGATGATCCGGGAGTGGCCGAAATGCGGATCTGCTGTGTACCAATGGGCCATCTGCTTCCTCATCTATTTTGAGAGAAGTGTAGCTGGAGGGGCTAAGGGCGGCAATTCAGCGATCAGAAAAACCGAAACGCAATGACTTTCACGTCTCAGAGGCGGTTTTTTGCGCCGGGCGTTAATTGCAGGAGCTCAACAGCTCAGGTGCTTACATCGCGTGAAGTATAAATCTTGAATGGACAAAATGCGTTTTCAAGCTGGATAAATCTAAATTCAAGCTGGGCAGCACAATGATTAATATGGCTGGGATGGTAGGATTCGAACCTACGGTACACTGTACCAAAAACAGTTGCCTTACCACTTGGCTACATCCCAACTCTTGTGGGGCGTTCTAATGATTAGAACAGGGGCGTGCAAGAGGAATTTTCAAAAAAAAACGGGTTTTTGGAAAAAACTTTTAAAAATGCGAAACGCGTTAGATTTCACAGGGTTATCTTATGGTTTTCATAAAGGATACCACTTCATTAAGTACTACTGCGTTCAATCAGAGTGCCGCTAAAGTCATACCTGTCTTTGGCCTGTGCCTCGCCACGGAGAAGCTTGACGAGGTGTTCGGCCATTTCTTTGATCGGTTGCTGATAAGTGGTGAGTTGATATTGTGCAAAACCTGCTTGGGGCACATCATCAAAGCCTGTGACAGCTATGTCGTCAGGGACGCTTAAACCTGCGGAAAGGCGTATGGCATCCATTGCCCCCAACGCCAATGCATCGTTTTCACAAACGATAACATCGGGGTAGGACTTGCTTTCAGCGAGATATTTGGAGATCTCGGTGTAAGAGAGCGCGCTATCATAAACGGGTACTTCTAGAGAGTGCGGGGCATCTCCTGTTGCTTCAAACCATTGTTGGACGAAGGTCTCTTGGCGATGCAGGTGTGCTGAGCCTGTTTGAGGACCAGCAAGAAACAAAGGCCTCTGATAGCCTTGTGCCAAGACATGATCCGCGACGATGGCCATGGCGGCGGCGTCATCAACGCAAATCGATAGAGTGCGCGGATGTTTAGAGCTGCGTGCAAACACGATGAGTTTTTTGACACGCTCTGCGCCCACGGCGGTGTCGAGCACAGCATCATTGAAATGAACCCCAAGCAAAATAGCTGCGTCCACGCGCCGTTGGCTGGCTGTAAGAAGCGCGGCGTTTGTGTCTTGTGCGCCGCCTGTATTGATTAAGAGGCTGTCCCAGCCATGATCGCGCAATGTTTGGCTAACTTGCTCAATCAAGAGCAGTTTATGTGGGTTCTTAAAATCATCTACCAAAAGCGCGACCAGATTGGACTGATTTGCGCCAAGGCTTGCGGCCTGTAAATCGGGGAGATAGCCAATCTCTTTTGCTGCGCCCAAGACTTTGGCACGGGTTTTTGATGAGACCGAAGCGTTGGTTTTAAATGCTCTTGCGACCGTCCATCGCGACACTCCAGCCGCGCGTGCCACATCCTCGATGGTGGCTTTTTCGGCAGAGAGGGGAGGTGGATTTTGCGTCATAAATGGGTCTTACTCTGAATTGTTTCGCTATATTCTAGCAAGTTTTCTGCACCCATGTGCAAAAATATCTTGCACATGGGTGCAAAAGCGATGAGCCTGCGCACAAATCAAGGATGTGCAAGGGAGGATGCCATGCTGAACGTTGGAATTTTGGGGGCTGGACGCATTGGTCAGGTCCACGCGGTAAACGTTGCGGGGAATCGTGAAAGCAGACTGGTTGCAGTTTCTGATGTGTATGCTCCAGCCGCGGACGCGCTGGCAAAACAATATGATGCAACGGTGCGCAGCTCAGAGGAGATTATTGCGGACCCAGCAATTGATGCGGTTTTGATCGCGACGTCGACAGATACGCACTCTGATTTAATTGAAGCAGCAGCAGCAGCAAATAAGGCGATTCTGTGTGAAAAACCCGTCGATCTATCGGTGGATCGAGCTCGTCTTTGTCAATCAAGGACAAAAGAGGCGACAAGACCCATTATGGTGGCATTTAACCGCCGGTTTGATCCGAATTTTGCGGCATTGCAGAAAGCGGCAGCAGGTGGCGAAATCGGAAAAACGGAGCTGTTGTCCATCACATCCTTTGATCCGGCGCCGCCGCCACTTGAATACATCAAAGTCTCGGGCGGCTTGTTTCGGGATATGATGATCCATGATCTTGATATGGCGACTTTTCTGATGGGAGAAGCACCGGTTAAAATATCAGCGGTCGGTAGCGCCTTGGTTGACCCAGAGATCGGAGTTGCAGGTGATGTGGACACAGCCGTTGCAACTTTGACCTATGGGGATGGGCGTTTGGCGGTGATAAAAAACAGTCGGCGCGCTGCGTATGGTTATGATCAGCGGGTGGAATTGCTTGGATCTAAGGGTTTGCTTTCACTTGAGAATATTCGTGAATCCACAATATCGAAAGCAACAGAAAAGGGCGTGCTAAGCGCAAAGCCGGAACATTTCTTTCTTGAACGCTATGCGCAGGCCTATGTGGTGGAGTGGCAAGCTTTTGTTGATGCAGCGCTTCACGACACGCCAGTGCCTGCGACCCTACAAGATGGGATTACCGCGTTGGCACTTGCGGATGCAGCGGCACAATCGGCGGCAACGGGTCAGCCTGTTGCTCTTGATCTCTGAGGTAATGATATGAGTAATTTGCATCGTAAGCCAATCGCACAATCTGGCAAAGTGCATGATATTACACCGAATTCCGCAGGGTGGGATTATGTAGGTTTCGCGCTTTATCATTTGCAACCGGGTGACGAGATTGCAGAACAGACCATGGCACGAGAAGTGATACTTGTGATGGTTGAAGGTAAGGCACATTTCGCGGCGGCTGGGCAGGACTGGGGCGTATTGGGGGATCGGATGAGCGTTTTTGAAAGAACGCCACCGCATTGTCTTTATGTCCCAAACGAGAGCGATTGGAACGCCCGTGCCGAAACGGATTGCGTGATTGCAGTGTGTTCTGCACCGGGCAAAAGAGAGCATAGCGCGCGCCGAATTGGTCCCGATGGTATTACTTTGACCGAACGCGGCAAGGGAACAAACACCCGATACATCAACAATATCGCGATGGAGAACGAGGATATTGCAGACAGCCTTTTGGTTACTGAGGTGTTTACGCCGGCAGGGCATTGGTCCAGTTTTCCCTCACACCGTCATGATGAAGACGATTTCCCCCGGATCACCTATTTGGAAGAGACCTATTACCATCGTCTGAACCCTGCCAATGGGTTTGGTGTGCAGCGTGTCTATACGGATGATGGGACATTGGATGAAACCATGGCTGTTGCAGATGGCGATGTGGTTTTGGTGCCCAAAGGGCATCATCCCTGCGGTGCGCCTTACGGGTTTGAGATGTATTATCTTAACGTGATGGCGGGGCCGTTGCGAAAGTGGCGTTTCGTTGCTGCGCCAGAGGTTGCGTGGATCCTAGAGAAAGATGGTTAGACCTATTGGTCAAAGGAATCATAAAGACCGGCTGCAAAGGCCGGTCTTTGGTGTTCGTACGTTTAAAATTCTTGCCAGATATCGCCATTTGCGGCGGCACGTGTCGGTTGGGGGGCATCTGAGATATCCCAATCCCCATGTGCGGATGGCGCAGGGGCAGCGGGAGTATGTGTGGGCGCCAGTGTTGACATCGGGGTGCTTACACCGGTGTCAAAATGAGAGATCAGCTCCATCATCTTGCCAGCATCGCTTTTCAGAAGGTGGCTTGCAGCGGTTGATTGTTCAACCATGGCCGCGTTTTGTTGGGTCACCTGGTCCAGTTGGGTCATACCTGTGTTGATCTCGCCCAGCCCGGTTGATTGCTCAGCAGCGCCTTCAGCGATACCAGAGATAAGAGACGAAATATGGCCGATCTGTCCGACAATTGCATTCAGTGCGTCGCCCGCCTTGCCCACAAGATCAACACCGCGCTCTACCTGTTGAGATGAGTCGGAGATCAGGGTTTTGATTTCCATTGCCGCATCTGACGAACGCTGCGCCAGAGCACGAACTTCGGACGCAACCACCGCAAAGCCTCGGCCAGCTTCACCAGCACGAGCCGCTTCGACTCCTGCATTGAGAGCAAGTAGGTTGGTTTGAAATGCGATATCATCAATGACGCTGATGATTTGTGAAATCTGATTAGAGCTTGTCTCGATTTCAGTCATCGCTGTGACTGCGTTTTGAACAACTTCACCGCTGGCCTCGGCTTCACGCCCGGCCTCTTGCATGGTGGTTTCTACATTGCGCGCACCATCCGCGGCAGAGCGGACACTTGCTGTCAGCTCGTCCAAAGCTGCCGCGGTTTCCTCCAACGTTGCAGCTTGGCTTTCTGTACGGTTGGAAAGGTCATCTGCAGATTGGCTGATTTCGGTTGCACCGTTGCGGATTGATGATGCCGTGTCCATGAGCTGGTTCACGATGCTTTCCATCGTCGACAGGGTGGCGTTGAAATCCTTGCGCAACTGTTCGAATTCACTTGGGAAAGGGTCTTCCAAACTGTTGGTCAGGTTCCCTTTTGACAATTTGGAAAGCGCATCACTGAGCGCCGCGATGACTTTATTGCGTGCTTCTTCAGTCTCCTGGTGGGTTGCTTCGAGTTCTTTCTGCTTCAAAAGGCCCTGACGGAATTGTTCAATTGCGTAAGACATAGTCCCAAATTCACTACGTGCTTCTCGTTCAGGAACACTAGAGTCCAGATCGCCACTTGCCATGCTCTGCATTCGCTTTGAGAGACGATCCAAAGGCTTGGTGATTGTCCGCATTAGAAGATAGCTTGCAAAGCTCATCAAAAACAGTCCAGCAGCAAGGGTTATGATCGCCCCATTTCGCATGCTCGAGAATTCTTCTTGAATATCCTCAATATACGCGCCAGTTCCGATGACCCAGTTCCAAGGAG
This sequence comes from Epibacterium ulvae, assembly GCF_900102795.1. GTDB lineage: Bacteria > Pseudomonadota > Alphaproteobacteria > Rhodobacterales > Rhodobacteraceae > Epibacterium > Epibacterium ulvae. The sequence goes on from NZ_FMWG01000008.1 coordinate 39,526, forward strand.
CAAAGTTCATCACAAAGCTAAGTTTGTTGTCAATTTCTTGCGAATTCGGACGTGGCCAAAGATAAGTGACAAACCCAGCGCCTTCGCTTTTCCCGATGTTCACAATATTTTGGACCAGAAACTGACCAGCTTTGTCGGTTAGGCCGTGTTGATTTGTACCAACCAAATGGGGGCTTACGCGGTGTGCGACAAAGAAATGATCATGATTGACCGCAAAGAAATAGCCGCCATTACCATAGTTTAATTTCTCGAGTTCGTTGCGGCCTTGGGCTTGCGCCTCTTCAAGAGACATCTCCCCAGCTTTCACTTTTTGATCTAAATCCTGCAAAGCGCTGACCGCGACTTCGGTGATAGAACGCACATCTGATTTCCGGATTTCAAAAGCGTTGTCGATAGAGCGATTGAGCAACGTGAATGTAAGAAAACACGCAAGTGCCAGTGCCATTAACACGATGGCATAAATACGCATTTGAAGGCTAAAGAGCATTTTGGGCATTGAAACCGTCCTTCGAGGCAAACCGGAATGAATAATTCTTAGTCTGAAGGTGCTAAAAGAAAGTTTCGATTCCATCTTATTATTGTATATTGCTACCTTTTAATTTTATTGGGCAAATTGGTCGAAGGGCGAACGTCCCTTTGTTTGTCCTGCGGACTTTGAGACGTGCATGCTATGAGCCTTATTCTATTGGGCGGAAAGACTACGGGGGAGAGCACATATATGCTATTTCACGATGGTCTCATCTTGGACGAACATATTATCCCAGGCGCGATCAATCAGTTCCGGGGTCATTTGATAGGGAATGCCTTCGAAATCACAGATCGACATAATCTGATCGATGAGAAAGATTGGCTGATAGTTCGCGTAAATGTTCCCGATGGTAGGATATTTGTTCCGTAACAGATGCACCAAAGCGTCTTCATCCAAGGGAATGCCTTTTTTACGAGCCACCAATCCAAAGATCTTGAGAAAATTCTCTTGGTTTGGCCCGTCAATTTTAATCTTGAAGAAAATCCGACGCAGCGCGGCTTGATCGAAGATCTCATTTGGATGAAAGTTCGTTGAAAAAACAACCAAAGTGTCAAAAGGTACTTCAAACTTTTCACCTGATTGTAGCGCCAGTATGTCTCTGTTTTCTTCCAGCGGGACAATCCAGCGGTTGACCAGTGCTTGTGGCGGTTCTGCTTGGCGCCCCAGATCGTCTACGATGAACACACCGCCAGCTGATTTAAGCTGCAGCGGCGCCTGATACGTGCGCGCGGTCGGGTTGTAGACCAGATCCAACATCGAAAGTGACAATTCTCCGCCCGTGATCACAGTGGGGCGTTCGCATTTCACATAGCGCGTGTCAAACCGTTTGGGACGGCGCAATTGTGTTGGGTCTTCTGCATCCTCTTCGATGTGTGTATGTACGATAGGATCATAGACCGTTATCACTTGACCGGCATATTCAATGGCACGGGGCACATATATATGATCCCCTAGGGCATCGCGAATTCCGTTTGATATTGATGATTTCCCGTTGCCGGGTGGGCCATACATCAGAATGGAGCGTCCCGCGCTTACGGCTGGCCCAAGTTGCCCCAATAACGTATCTGGCAAAACCAGATGCCCCATCGCATCTGTTAGTTGTTTTCGTGTCACCATAATATTGCGGATAGATTGGCGCTTTACCTGTTCGCGATACACATCAAGCGGGACCGGCATTGCACCAAAATATTCAGATTGGCTGAGCGCATCCAGCGCGCGTGCGCGTCCCGCATCCGTCAGTTGATAGCCCATTTCATTGCCACTGTTCGCATTGAGCGTTCCTGTCGCCTCCAGCAGCTTTTGCTCCCGTGCGATATCAACCAACTCTTGAGTGACAGGGATGGGCAAACAGATAGCGGCTGAAATTTCGCTCACCATGTCCAGATTGTTGCGGAACATGGTTTTCAGCAGAATATCGCGCATCATGACGACCGGCAGCTGCATCTGTGCCAACCCTCTGGGGGCAGGGGGCGCGGTTACCGAAGAAGCGTGCATGTTCATCTTGGTCTGATCCTATAACAATGCCGACGTTTTGGGTGGCTGGTCACAGGAACAGTTTATTTAGGACTGTGGCAACAGATAGGCCAAGTCCGTGCAATTCCGGGACCATGGCTTGATATAACTCAGAATTTTAGGATTAAGATGCGGATGAGCAACGATCTGAGGTGGAGTTAAGTTCCATAAAACGCCCCTAACGCCAGATAGATTACCAAGGTTGTACCAAGGCAAAACCCCATGGGGAATTTCGCGCCCACATGCCAACTTTTCCAATCTGGGGCCATCTTGTGCAAAGCGGTGTATTTTGCGACCCGATGCGTGGTGAAACCTGCAAGAAGGTTGGCGCAGAAAATCAACAGGATCAGTGCTAGATCTCCATAATCAACAAAAGGTGCAGCAGCAGCAACGAATTTTGCGTCGCCTGCACCCACTGCACCGCCCGCGTAAAGCAGAAAACCAATCAGCAGGCCGACAGGCAGGTGGAGCAGCTGCCAGCCATAGTCTGGCCAGCTTGGCATGACGAATAGACCCACAATAATGTAAATAGCGCCCGTCAGATCAACGGTCCAATTGGGAATGCGCATGCCGCGTAGGTCGCTGTAGGCAACAATTGCGCAAAGCGGCAGCATAAAAATCAAAAAGGCGCTCGCGACGCTCGTCTGGATCTGAAGCGTCTCCAGAAGCTGGGCGAACATTGGGTCAGCCACCTTCCAGAGTGCTTAAGGCGCGTGCAGCCTCTTCAAAATGCTGAGGGTGCGTTGCGATTGCTTCCCGCAGCAGGCCTTTCCCTGTGCTCACATCCCCTTGTTTGACGGCGGAAAGCGCACTGGTGTGCAATAAAAGCGCTCGTTCTCTTTGCGTGACAGGAACAGGTGGCAGCGTGTAATTACGCTGGGCTCCACGCGCGAGTACCAGATTGTTTTTGGCGGTAAACAATGTGCTGTCTTGGCGAATAGCATCGGAAAACAGTTTTTCGGCCCCGCTGAAATCTCCACGGGTCAGCTTGGAATAACCCCAGTTGTTCATGACACGGGCAGGTGTCGTGGTCAGGCCAACGGCTGTTTCGTAAAAGCTATCCGCGCGCTTCCAGTCCTTGCGGGAGTCGGCAACGATCGCCTCTAACCGATAGCGTTGAAAGGTCTCAACCGTTGGCGGCACAGAATCCAAGACCTGTTTGGCGTCATCCCAATTATTGGTCCGGATCAGCGCGTCTGCCAGCTGCACTTTGTCATTTGACGTTGCATCTTCCTGCGCAACCACACGCCGCCACGCGGGCACAGCTTCTGTATTGCGCTTCGCGCGGATCAGAGAGGTGGCAAGGCCCCGTTGTAAATCTGTTCGGTCAGGATCCGATTTAAGAGATCTATTGAAATAGCTCACAGCCTCATTCGGATCGGATGCCTGAAGAAACACATCATTGAGATTGGTTTCATCGACCACGTTGATATCTTTTATGGCTTCTTCGATATCGATCTCTGATTTTGGCGCACAGGCGGAAAGTGCCAAAACGGCTGCTAAGCCTGCAGAAATGAAAATAGACTGGCGCATTTTGCGTCCTCTTGCTGCTCTGCCTTGTTTAAGGCGTGCGTTTCAGCAAATAGCTGCCGCCGCCGTTTTGTATCAGCTGATAAGGCTGTTCTTGTTGATCATTATGTGAGTCGGCATCCAAATTGGCGAGAGCAACACGTAAATTTTCACGAATTGCGTCACTTTCGCCATTATCAAAAGCAACGGCACGTCGCAGATACTGCTCTGCTTCGGGATATTTGCCTTGTTCCATCAAAACAACGCCGAGATTGTTTAAGGCTTCTGGCCAGTCTGGCGCTTTTGCCACCGATTGGCGCAACAAATCTTCTGCTTGCCCCAAACGCCCAAGCGCAAGATTTGCGGACCCAAGAGATGACAGAACTTCTCCGTTCAATCCATGCACAAGCCCGGCACGGGTGAAAGAGTCCAGTGCCAATTCATATTGTCCAGCAGCCATTAGGCGATGACCGGTAACCAGAGGGTCAATGGCCTCTTTGCGTGTGTCGACGCCGGGCGCCCATAGACCGCCCTGATGTAAGGCCGTCTTTTGGGCCGTACAGCCCATTAAACAGCACAGACAAAAACCGACACCTATCGCGGCACGTATATCAATCATTGGCACAATTCTGTTTCACAGTGCCTCAGACGTAGACCAGAAACAGCAGGTAACGATAGGGGTATTTTGGCTCATCTGCTAAATGTGAAGTGCCCCGTGACAAAAGAAACAACCCCACCTGAAGTCTTGATGGCAGATGAGGGGAACCGCGTCGTCTAATTACGGTGCGCCACCGCTGCCCAGATTGGCGATATTCTGCGCGGAAGGGCCGACCAGAATAATCAACAGAGGCGGAACCGTCAGCACCATCGTCGCCAGTGTCATTTTCACGGGCAATTTGTTCGCAGCTTCCTCGGCGCGCATGACGCGTTTGTCTCGCATTTCACCCGCATAAACACGCAGTGCTTCGGCGATTGATGTACCAAAAGCGGATGATTGGATCATCACTGTCGTGAACGATGCAATATCTTGCACACCACAACGCGTCCCCAGATCGCGCATGACTTTCTCTTTGTCTTTCCCGGCCTTCATTTCCTGCGCAACGACCTGAAATTCTTCCGCCAGATCGGGATAAGATGCGACAAGCTCTTTTGAAACGCGAATAATTGATTGTTCCAGTGATTGGCCCGCCTCAACGCAAACCAGCATCATGTCCAGCGCGTCCGGAAACCCCTGCGTGATTTTCTTTTTACGCTCCTCGACGCGGCGTGTGATCCAATATTTTGGCAGAAAATACCCTGCCGCACCGGGGCCAAGAATGCGGAGTACCATTTGCTGACTGTCAAAGGTTGTATCAGCATTCAGCACGTAAACCCAGATAAGCCCTAAACACAGGCCAATAAGGCCAAGTGCCATCTGCGCAAAGTAAAACAGTCGAACGGCATCTTTTGACTGATAACCCGCTTGACGCAGAGTGAGGGCCATAGCGGAAAGCTCTTCAGCGTCTTGCGGCTCCAGAAAGGTTGCGAATTTTTGCAATTGTTCATTGCGGCCAGTTTGGCGCAATCGTTCTCGTTTAGGCTGGGCGATGTTTTTCTGGTTGAGATCCCGGTTCAGCTTTGCGAGCGGGTCCTCGGGCTGGTTGAGAAAGAAAAAACCTGCTCCAAAGATCAACAAAGCACCAAGACCACCAAGCGCCAGAAAAGGCCCCATGTCGCCAAATTGTGTGATCAGAAAATCATTAAGTGCTGCCATCTTATCCCCCTCACACTTCGATATTCGTCAGCGCGCGCATGACGAATAGATTGATGGTCAACATGCCACCCACTAGAAAACAGGCGGGAATAAACCAAGGGTGATCCATCACATTATCATAGTAATGGGGGTCTTTCACCAAAGTGCCGATCAGCGCCAAAAGAGGGAAGGCTGACAAGAACTTACCGGACCATTGCGCCTCGGCGGTAATTGCTTTGACACGACGGAAAAGCCGAAAACGTGCACGGATTACTTTGGCCAGCCCATCCAGCACCTCGGCCAGGTTGCCTCCGGATTGCTGTTGAATGGTTACGGCGACTGACAAAAACCGCATGTCCTGAATGTCCAGCCGCTCCGCCATATCTTTCAAAGCGTCCCCAACATCACCACCATAGGCAGTCTCATCTGCAATCATGCCAAATTCGGTGGCCAGAGGATCATCAACCTCTTTGGCAACAATTTGTACAGCAGAGGTAAACGGATGCCCGACCCGCAATGAGCGCACCATAAGTTCAACAGCATCAGGCAGTTGTTCTTCAATAAGCGCGAGCCGTTTTTTGGCTTTGCTGTTGACCCAGAAAAACACCGCTCCCACGCCAATACCAATCGACGCCAGAACGCGAAGCGCGAGATCTGTTTGCGTCGCAACACTGAGCACTGCAAAGACCAGGGCAGACAGTGCTCCCATGATCATGATCAGTTGTTTTGGGCTAAACGCGATTGCTGCTTTTTGGGCGCGCTCCGCCAATAACGAATAAAGCGGGATAGATTGCGTGCGCATATGCTGGCCCATCTCCTTACGGAGTTGGTCCAATACTTGCTCTCGCGTGCTGCCTTTTTGCAGCATCTCAAGGCGTCGGTTGACCCGATTGTTCAGACTAATGGATTTGCCAAAGGTCACCAGATACAGGCCTTCAACCAGCGCAAGCACGGCAAGAATAATTAGACCATAAATCAGAATTTCGGTTGGTATTTGCATTACAAACCCTCCGACAATGTTGGTTCATAGATCGATGATGGCAGGTCGTAACCCCACAGGCGGAATCGCTCAGAGAAGTGACTGCGCACACCAGTGGCTGTGAAATGACCAATAATCTTGTTGTCGGGTGTGAGGCCAACCCGTTGAAATCGAAATATTTCCTGCATCGAGATCACGTCCCCTTCCATCCCGGTTATCTCGGTGATGGATGTCATACGACGGGATCCGTCTTGCAGGCGCGAGGCCTGAACAATCACATTGACCGCAGAGGAAATCTGACTGCGCACAGCTTTGAGCGGCATTTCAATGCCAGCCATTGCGATCATGTTTTCCAGACGTGACACCCCATCGCGGGCAGAGTTCGCGTGGATTGTTGTCATCGATCCATCGTGGCCAGTGTTCATGGCCTGCAGCATGTCGATCACCTCTTCGCCACGCGTTTCCCCCACGATGATCCGATCAGGACGCATCCGCAGCGCGTTTTTCAGACAGTCGCGTGGGGAGACCTCACCTTTGCCTTCCACGTTTGGCGGGCGGCTTTCCATCCGGCCAACATGGGTCTGTTGCAATTGCAATTCTGCGGTGTCTTCGATGGTCAAAATACGTTCGGCATTGTCAATAAACGAAGACAAAGCGTTCAGCGTTGTGGTCTTACCAGAACCGGTTCCGCCAGAGACGATGACATTTAATCGTGTGGCAACAGCGGCTTGCAGGTAGGCCGCCATTTCTTCTGTGAAGGCGCCGAAATTGACCAGATCATCGATGCCCAGTTTGTCCTTTTTAAATTTCCGGATCGATACCAAAGATCCATCCACCGCAATGGGTGGTACCATCGCGTTAAATCGGGAACCATCAGCAAGCCGCGCATCAACATATGGATTGCTCTCATCCACACGACGCCCCACAGCTGAGACGATCTTGTCGATGATCCGCATCAGGTGTTTTTCATCCTTAAAACTGATGTCAGAGAGGCTGAGTTTACCGTTTTGTTCGATAAAGATTTGTTGGGGGCCATTCACCAGAATATCGCTGACCGTATCGTCCTGCAGCAGCACCTCTAGAGGGCCAAGGCCAGTGACCTCGTCATACAGCTCTTTGTTCAGGGTCTGGCGGTCTTCTCGGTTCAATACGACACTGCGTTCTGCAAGAAGTTCTGATGTGATATCAGAAATTTCTGATCGCAGTTCTGCTTCTGACGCGTGCTCTAATGCTGACAGGTTCAAATTGTCCAGCAACTCACGGTGCATCTCAATCTTGATTTGAGCAAGCCGTTCTTTGCGTTTGCGTTCTTTATCCACAGGGGCGGCTTTCGCCGGTTTTTGCAAAGCAGGTTTGCGCAGGCTTGCAGGTGCGGGCGCGGCCGGTGCTACAGAAGGTGTTGCTGCCACCTTTTGAGGTTTGGCCGCTGTCTCGGAAATTTGTTTCTTATATCTGGAAAACATTACTCACCCCAACCTTCATGCGGGTTATGCCGCTTCGGTTTCGTTTTTGCCCAACTCATGTAATGATTGCGCCAGTTTGCCGATTTCTTTCCGCAATGCGCTTTTGGGCGCCGCGGCTGCAAGAGGCTGGCCATGATCACAGCTTTGCAGGATTGTTTTGCCACCATCAGGCAGCTGTATATCGATCGAGATCCCCAAGGATTCAGCCAGACGTTTGACCCGGCTTTTACCGCTCAGATCGGTAAATTTTGGGGCGCGGTTCAGCGCAAATCGCAATTTCTCAAAAGGTAGATCTTCTGATTGCAACGCGCGTTTCAGACGAAGCGCATTTTGCGCTGATCTCATATCAAGCTCCAGCACCGCAAAATACAAATGTGCCATACTCAAAACGGTCTCAGACCATTGAACAAGCGTGCGTGGCAGGTCAATGACGACGAAATCAAAATGACACCGCGCCATATTGATCAGGCGCTGCACGTCTTCAGGGCCCACAAATTCCATCGGTAGCATTTCACTTGGCGCAGTGAAAACCTGCAACTTATCTTGATAGGTTACTAAGGCTTGCGCAAAGAGGTCATCATCCAAACTTTCGGTTTCGCTCAATAACTCAGCGACCGCTTCACGGCGCGGCAAGTCAAGATAGGTGGCAACTGACCCATGCTGTAGATCAAGGTCGATCAGGCAAACGCGTGGCCTGTCTCCTGAAGTGCGTTCCGCAATTTCCCATGCAAGATTTACGGCTAACGTTGTTGTACCGACGCCACCAGCTAAACCGTGACAGACCACCACGGCGCCGTCACAGTTGTTATCAGACTTTAATGTCGCAGGTTGAGGTGCCGCCATTTCAGAGCCTTGGATCCGTAGACGATCAATAGCCGCCTGCAATTCCTGTTCTGGCAGCGGGTAGGGGATGAACTCATCCGCACCCTGGCGTAGCAAGTTATGCAGGACTGCAGGGGTGACGTCTTCAGCAATCAAGATAATCTTGATTCCAACCGCTTTGGCCTGCGTGATGATTTCACCCATTTGGCTCAGATTGTCTTCATCCTGAGCATCAAGAGCGATCGCTACAAATTCAAGCGATTTGGCCTCGTCTTGCTGAAAGAAGGCCAGTGCTTCGGAAAAGCTAAGATCGCCCCAAGCCTCGCCGAGTGCGGTTTCCATGTCTTCGATCAACAGGTCGAAATTCTGCACATCCCGGCTGATGGTACAGGCGGTGATTGCATTTGTTTCTGTCTGCGGCTGATCGCTGCTCATAGCCTTCAATCCTCTTCGATCGGTGTGCTTGGCATTCTGCCAGGCTGGACCGCAGCCTGTCTTGGATGCAGCTCACCTCATAGAGAGAAGGATCGCGGAAAATATGGGCAAGATTTGGGCTGAAAAGCCCCAATTGTGAGGAATTGTTTAAGAGGTGGAAACACGCACAGATTCACGTGTTTCCTATTTATATGAATTGTTTACTCACCACCGAGCTTGGTTTCTAGCCCATCATCCAGTGTTAACGTGCCTTCGACAACCGCACTTTGAACATAGTCACGATAGACAATGGCGGCATATTTTCCATCCAGCAGCGGGTTATCGCGGACAAAGCCAGAGACTTCCGTCACTGTGCGGCGATTCTCGCGCTCACGATTCGGGCTGGCAATAACCGGTTTTGTTTCTCCCAAAGAGACGACGGCTTCCAAGCGCTTGCGGCTTATACCCTTTGAAATGAGATAGTTTACAGAAGTGGTTGCACGACGTTTGCCCAAACGACGATTGTAAGCATCGCTGCCAACAGCATCTGTGTGCCCAAAGACCTTAAAACGGACTTCGGGAAACTGTTTAATCCAATCTGCTTGGCGGTCTAGGACTGCTTTCGCCTGACTGTCGAGGCGAGCACTGTTGAAATCGAAGTTGATTGTGGTGGGCACTTCATTTGCAAATCGTTGTCCAAGTTGAACAACAAAGTTTAAATCACCTGAGGTCACCGCAGCATTATGACGGGTGGCTTCTCCAAAGACACTTTGGCGCTCAAGACCTGCCTCGTTGGTACAGGCGCCGGCTGCCATGGTTAGACACAAGAGCAGTGAACGTTTCAACATGATCCCAAACTCCGTTTTTTAATCAAGTACATAGCCGTATGATCCGGTAAAGCCCTGACGCGCGACCTCGCCTGCTGCGCCACTTTGACTGCGTGAGGTCCGTCCAAAGAGAAACAGATCAGCCTCGCTGGGGGGGGCTACCCGATCTGTGGGCAAAACCAAGGCTTCGCCACGTGTCGGAGAAACCAGATGAGCGCTGATGATCACGACCAGTTCGGTTTGATCACGGCGATACTCGGCGCTGCGGAACAGAGAACCAAGAACTGGAACATCTCCAATCCAAGGCAGTTGTGACGTGGAATCCACGAAATCGTCTTGAATAAGGCCGGCAATCGCAAAGCTCTCACCATCACGAAGTTCTACAGTGGTTGCTGTTTCTCGCCGATTGAAGGCCGCAATTTCAAGGCCCGCAGAGCTGAATGTATTGTCTGGATCAATAGAAGACACAGCTGCTTTCAATTCCAGATTGATCAGGTCTTGATCAACCACGCGCGGGACAAAATCCAGTTCAATGCCAAAAGGTTTGAATTCAACGTTCACGTTGCCATCGCTATCGACGGCAGGAATCGGGAACTCACCGCCCGCCAGAAAACGTGCTTCTTGTCCAGAAAGGGCTGAGAGATTCGGTTCCGCCAGCGTGCGAACAATTCCTTTGCTTTCAAGTGCTTCGAACAACAGGCCTAATTGAACCGAGCCAACGCCAAAGCTGAAGGCAATCGCGCCTTCGTCACCACCACGCAGTTCGATTTGTGACCCGATCCCGTTGTCACCAATCAAAAAAGTACCTGTTTCGGCAACGGTGCTGCCGCTTTGGCTACTTAAAGCAAAAGACGAGCGGAGCTGTTTTGATGCATTGCGCTGCATTTCTGCAAAACGCACCTTCAGCATGACCTGTTGCACACCACCGACAGACATCAGGTTTGAAACGCGTTCCGGGGCATAGCGTTCGGCCAGATCCAAAGCGCGTTGCAGTCGCGCGGCGCTTGAAACAGTGCCCGATAGCACAATACCGTCGTTCGCGGTGCGTACTTCAATACGCTCATTTGGCAAGATCTGGCGCAGCCGTTCCTTAAATTCACTCACATCTGCTGCCACGCGCACGTTTACGTTGCTGATCAACTGCCCCGCCGCATCCAGAAGGGTCAGCGTCGTTAGCCCTGGCGTTTTCCCCAAGACGTAGATGGACCGGTCTGACAGAGAAGAGATATCCGCAATGCTGGGATTGGCGATGGTGATTTCAGCAAAAGGCGTTTCGCTCTCCACCACAACCGCGCGGTTCATGGGCACATCAAGTGTCGCGCTGGCACCTTTGCGGACCACGCGCAGCTCATTCGCCGCTGCGACATGTGCAATAGGTACACTGGTAAGAGCGCAGCCCAATAACGTGGCTGCGACAAAACGAGAAAATTTCATGTGACCTGCCTTTCCGATCACGCCTCAGATACGGGTCTAGCGCCCATTATTGAGAAGAAGACTGCGTGAATTTGAATAGTATTGCAAGGAAACTTCTCGCAGCCTTTTTATGCTGTGGAAGAGGGGCAACAGGCAGGTAAAACAGGGATAGAACTCTATCCCTGTTTGCGATGATCGGTATTGCGTCTCGTAAAATTAGTTGGTGCAGGGAATTTCTGTTACCACAACTTCTGCACCGCGACGGTTACGGATTGTGCAAACGCGCTTTTGTTGGGCTGGGGCCGGTGCCTGAATATCAGACAATCCTAAAAGTGTACGTTGATCCACTTCGACCAGTTCCGCAATTGTATCATCCTGTGCACCTACAAGAGACAGAGATAAACGCCCGGTTGATTGTGCCTGTGCCAATGCTGCAACCTGTTCAGGGCGTGCCGCCACAGTCACAGTGCGCGCAATCACGGCTTGGTTTACATCGCCTGCTTTCTGGTCAACAGCGATCAATTCAATATTCGGTTGGATCAGACGCGTAACATCACCACGGTTACCATTCACTTGGTCAGGGATACGTCCGGTCCAATAAACGTCAACGCTGTCGCCGGGGCGCAGAAATCCTGAAACCCCCGATGAGACATCAACTTTGATCGCAAAGGCCCGCATGCCTCGCTCTAGGCGTGATGTAATACCTGCATCTTCGCCTGGGCGGGTGACTTTTACTGATAAAATGGCTTCTCCGGGCTCTATAGCCCGTAAAACGACGCGTTCATCTTCAGGACGTTCTGAGATAAACAATGCGTCCAACGTCTGGTAGGTTCCTTCTGGCAGGCTGGCTTGAGGCCATTTTACCGATGCAACCTGATTTCTGCTAAGCTGTTGGCCATATTTTAGCGGCTCTGTCGCGACAAGAACATCAACGGTTGCAATCGCTTGCCCGCGATTAGCGCGTTCATGTGCCAAGGCAGCCTTATAGGCATCAAAGCGATTTTGCACCATCATTGCGGCACCGCCTGCAAGGGCAAGACCAACTAAAAGAACAAGAGCAAAAGCTGCGCGCATGATGTACCTTTCACCGGGATAGTCGCAAAGTTACAGGAAAAGCCTTTCGGCACCTTTAAGGCGAGGCGTTGTTTTCATTGTGTTAGAAAACGCTCACCACGACGCTAGACATTTGTGAAGACAGTGCGTTTGCGATAGCGAAGGCGACATCGCGAAAAGCCCCAAAGCCAAATATTGCAAGACCGATGATGGCGGCGGTCAGCACCACCCAGTCAACAGTTACAGCACCGTCATCGCTTTTTAGAAAGCGTTTCATTGATCTCATTTTATCTCCACCAATTCGTTTTTCGCAACTGCTCTGTTGCGTTTCGAGAAGGGAGAACAGGCCACCCACTTGGCAGCAGGCGGCCTGCATGATTACGTTATTAAGAAATCTTATTAAGGGGCAGGAGCAGCGCCAGGGTTTTCACCCAGATTTACTACAACATTCGCACCGTCAAGAGCGGTTTCTGTTGCGCTCGCGATATCGTCAACACCACCTGCGATGCTGGTATATGCAACGCCTGCCAGAGCCGCGACAGCCGCAGTCAGCACAACCCAGTCTACAGTTACGGCGCCGTCTTCGTCTTTACGGAAGTTTTTGATGAATTTGATCATGGTTAGTCCCTCCAAAGGATCTCGTCGTTTCAATCAACCTCGGTGGCCGTTGCTGGGGTGTGCTCTCTCACCAGCATGTCCCCTGTCCGCCGTGGTGTGAATATATATAGCCCTTGGAGCATGGCAGGATTGGGGCCGGAATCTGAAAAGGCCTGCCTAATTTTAACTTTTTGCTAGGAAACTCGTTAAGCTTCTGAAAAATATGGGAACAAACCTAAACCTCCGCATCATGCTTGGGGTATGATGATGACAAAGTAGGTCAAATATGGCAAAAATGCCCGAATTTCGATGGGAATTGAGAAGGTTTCTGCCCGAAATATTGAGAGAGACCTAAGGAATAAAAAGGCGAGTCTTGTGGTCAAAACTATGACATATGCCCTGTTGGGGGCGGTTCTTCTGGGAAACCCTTGTTTCGCGCAAGACGATGCCGTGGATTCGCCGCGTAAGACACCTGCTCCCTTTCCTCAGTTCGAATCTAAAACCTTAAAGCCACCACAACCGGGCAGCCAAAAACGGATCACGATACAAATCGCCCCAGAGGTGGTTATACCCGAGGCGCCTGCCGCCTTGCCAACTGTCGAGGGCGAGGCGCGCTATTCTTGGTTCTGGCAGGATATATCGCCCGGCTTGGAAGAGATCGGACCTGCGCGCCTTGATGATGCGTTGCAGGCCATTCGCGGGGCGCAATCCGTATCTGTGGCCCGTTTGGATGATTTGCAAAAGATTGTCTCAGAGCATGCGGTGTCTATTCTGACTGAGACGGTCCAAGCGCAGATTTCTCCTGCGTTGGTGCTTGCGATGATTGCGGTAGAGAGTTCTGGGCGCTTGGATGCGGTAAGCAGCGCAGGCGCGCAGGGTTTGATGCAGCTCACCCCTGAAACGGCAGAGCGTTTTGGCGTCAAGGATGTCTTTGATCCTGCCCAGAACATTGCCGGGGGCGTGGCCTATCTTAGCTGGTTGATGGAGCGTTTTAATGGCGACCCTGTTTTGGTTCTTGCAGCCTATAATGCCGGGGCTGGGGCTATTCGGGATCACCAGGGGGTGCCTGACTATGTGGAAACACGGGACTATGTGCCCAAAGTTCTGGCGACTTTTGATGTTGCCCGCAGCATGTGTAAAACTCCTCCTTTGCTGATCTCAGATGGCTGCGTTTTTCAAAACATGAATTAAATTGACGTTATAAACAGGCGGACTGTCTTTTCTAAACGCTGTTTATCGGTAGAGACACCGACTTTGCAGCGACAGAAAAGAAACGCTTCAGGCTTTTCAATAAGGCCCTAGTCTGGGTGGCTGCGCTTGCAAACCGGGCAGTGATTGGCCCGTGGCAGCGGTCTTTAAAGGCGCAAACAAATGAGGCGAAACAGCATGGAGGCTGGTGACGTGAATGGAAAGACGAAAACCGCAATTGTAACTGGGGGGCTGTCTGGAATCGGGTTGGCCATTGCGCGCAGGCTGATCCGTGATGGGGTATCTGTTTTTGTCGGTGCACGTCGCGGTGGCGATCAGGATCATGTGCATAATGTTTTGGGAGCAGACGCTGATCGTATTGTGTCACTTCCTTTGGATGTGCAATCGCGTGACAGCGTGGATGATTGTGTTGCGCAGGTTGTGGCGACTGCGGGCGGTGTCGACATTCTTGTAAATGCGGCTGGAATATATGAAGAGGCTGCGATCATCGACCATCCAGAGGATGTTTGGATGAACCATATCGATACAAATCTAAGCGGCACGTTTCGTATGATCCGTGCCGCGATGCCTCATATGAAAGCGGCCGGATGGGGGCGCATTGTCAATATTGCCTCTGTTGCTGCGCACAACGGGATGGAAAACAATGCGGCTTATTGCGCGTCAAAAGCAGGTCTTTTGGGTTTGGGACGCTGTGTGAGTCTTGAAGGAGCAGCACATGGGGTGACTTGTGTGTCCATCAGCCCTACATGGGTCGAAACTGAAATGCTGCGCAGCTATATCGACGCAGACATGAAATCATCTGGTCAGTCTTTCGAGCAGGTGCGTGCCGAATACTGCAAGTCAAACCCTCAAGACCAGCTTGTTCAACCCTCTGAGGTGGCGGAACTGGCTGCATTTCTTGTCAGTGATGCTGCGCGTGCTTTGACAATGGAGGATTTTCAGGTGAATGCAGGTTCTCTCTGGTAAGCATTTTTTGCGTGATGGGGTCGTCAATCCGATCACTGATGATGCATCCTGTACGAAATAAATCGTCAGTTTAGATTAGGTGTCAGGGTGCAATCACCCTGACACCAGATATGTTAATCTATGATCGTCGCCTTGGTGGCACTGCGCAGCGCGTCTTCGCTGACACCATCGGCCAGTTCCACGATTTTCAACCCGCCGTCAACGACGTCCAAAACGCCCAGATTGGTGATGATCCGGTCCACGACGCCTTTGCCAGTGAGAGGCAGCGTGCACTCTGTCAAAACTTTGCTGTCACCATGTTTGTTGGTGTGATCCATCACCACAACCACGCGGCCCACACCTGCAACCAGATCCATTGCACCGCCCATGCCCTTCACCAGCTTGCCAGGAATCATCCAGTTGGCGAGATCACCGTTTTCGGCCACTTCCATGGCGCCCAAAATCGCCATCGCAATCTTACCGCCGCGAATCATCGCAAAAGACTGCGCAGAATCAAAATAGGCAGTCTGGGGCAGCTCGGTGATGGTTTGTTTGCCTGCATTGATCAGATCGGCATCTTCTTCCCCTTCATAAGGGAAAGGACCCATGCCCAACATGCCGTTCTCGGATTGTAGCGTTACCTCAATCCCCTCAGGGATGTAGTTCGAGACCAGTGTTGGAATGCCAATACCAAGGTTTACATACCAGCCGTCTTGCAGCTCTTGTGCCGCACGTGCGGCCATTTGATTGCGATCCCAAGGCATTATGCACCCTCCTTCTGACGTGTGGTGCGCTGTTCAATGCGCTTTTCATGATCACCCTGAATGATCCGATGTACATAAATGCCGGGCAGGTGGATGGCATCGGGATCAAGCGAACCTGTTGGAACGATCTCTTCCACTTCAACCACACAGATCTTGCCACAGGTGGCCGCTGGCGCATTAAAGTTGCGCGCCGTTTTGCGGAAAATCAGGTTTCCAGTTTCGTCAGCTTTCCACGCTTTGACAATGGCGAGATCAGCAAAAATGCCTTCTTCCATGATATAGTCTTCTGCTGCGCCATCTGGGCCGGTGG
The DNA here is from genome assembly GCF_900102795.1 of Epibacterium ulvae. Taxonomy (GTDB): domain Bacteria; phylum Pseudomonadota; class Alphaproteobacteria; order Rhodobacterales; family Rhodobacteraceae; genus Epibacterium; species Epibacterium ulvae. The sequence goes on from NZ_FMWG01000008.1 coordinate 55,604, forward strand.
GGAATTGCTTTTCCATCTTGCCGTCTGCGATCACGGTGCCAACGCCGGTTTTGGTAAAGAAACCGGGAATGCCAGCACCGCCAGCGCGCATCCGTTCAGCCAATGTGCCTTGTGGGTTAAATTCCAGCTCCAGCTCACCCGATAGGTATTGGCGCATAAATTCAGCGTTTTCCCCCACATAAGACGAGATCATCTTTTTGACCTGTTTGGTCTGCAACAGGATGCCAATGCCAAAGTCATCAACGCCAGCGTTGTTCGAGGCAAATGTCAGATCCTTGGTGCCGGCGTCTTTGATGGCCTGCAGCAGCAATTCGGGAATACCGCAAAGGCCAAAACCGCCTGCAGCAATCATCATGCCATCGCTTAAAAGCCCATCCAGGGCAGCTGCGGCATTGGGGTAGATTTTCTTCATAAAGCTCTCCCAGCGTGAGGTTTGGCAAACTTTGCCGCGCTTTGGGGAAGGCTGTCAATGAATACTGAGACGCTTACGTATTTCTACGGAAGCCCTGAAAAGCCAAAGCAAATGGTCACCCTTTGCTTTGGCTTTCGTGCAGAGAGGCAGAAATTACTTTTCTGCGTCTTCAGTTGTTTTTGCAGCGGTCGTTTTCTTTTTCGCCGGAGCTTTCTTGGCAGTGGCTTTCTTTGTGGTGGTCTTTTTTGCTGCTGTCTTCTTCTTTGCAGGTTTTTTACCGACCTTCTCGGTGATCAAAGCCATCGCTTGTTCAAGCGTGATGTCCTTTGGGTCCAGATCCTTGGGCAGGGTTGCATTGACCTTTTCCCATTTCACATATGGGCCGTAACGGCCATCAAAGACGTTCACCGCGCCGCCATCTGGGTGATCTCCCAATTCCTTTAGCGCCTTGGCTGCACTGCCACGGCGGCGGCCAGGATTATTGCGTTTTTCCGTGATCAGCTCCACCGCGCGGTTCATACCGATTTCAAACACTTCAAGCGTCTCTTTGAGATTCGCATAGATCGGTTTTTCTTCATCCGGCAGCTGGTGCATCAGATAGGGACCAAAACGCCCCAAGTTGGCAGCGATCACACCCCCATCAGGATGCGGGCCGATTTCACGTGGCAGGGTCAATAGGGTCAGTGCACCTTCCAGTGTGATTTCTTGCGGGCTCCAACCGGGCAGATAGTTGCGGTTTTGTTTTGGCAAAGACGCGCGTGGGGGCTTTTTATTTTCAGGCGTGACTTCACCGCGCTGCACATAAGGGCCAAAACGGCCAGACTTCAGGTGAATTTCATCCCCGTCGTCTTCGCCGAGGATACGCTCATAACCTTCCGCACCTTCACCAGAAATGGGGCGTGTATAGTTGCATTCGGGGTAGTTCCCACACCCCACAAAACCGCCTGTCCGTGACGTTTTCAGATGCAACGCACCCGCGCCGCATTTGGGGCAGCTGCGTGGATCGGTGCCGTCTTCGCGCGGCGGGTAAAGCTGGGGCGCAAGCGCATCATCCAATACATCCAGAACCTCAGAAATTCGCAGATCAGAGGTTTCTGAAATCGCTGCTGAAAAGTCGCGCCAGAACTTTCCTAAAAGGGCTTTATAATCGCCGTCTCCAGCACTTACATCATCCAGCTGGGCTTCTAGGTTTGCGGTGAATTCATAGCCAACATAGGTGCGGAAGAAATTCAGTAAAAAGATCGTAACGATACGGCCTTTGTCTTCGGGGAAAAGGCGATTTTTGTCTTTGCGCACATATTCACGATCTTGAATCGTGGTGATGACGCTGGCATAGGTCGACGGGCGGCCAATGCCCAGCTCTTCCATGCGCTTAACCAATGTCGCTTCCGTGTACCGGGGGGGCGGTTGCGTGTGGTGTTGCAGGGCCAGAACGGCTGCATTTTCTGACAGATAAGCCGCCTCTGCGCCAGCTTTGTCATAGTCCGCTTTCAAAGAACCACCAAATTTGACCGCTTCGCCTTCCATGATCTGAGGCAGGCGTTTGTCGTCATCGTCGGTTACAACATCATCGCGCCCTTCTTCGTAGACGCGCAGGAAGCCGTCAAACAGCATCACCTGTCCTGAAGCGCGCAGCACCACCTGTGCATCAGCGGACGCGATATCTACCGTGGTGCGCTCCATACGGGCGCCTGCCATCTGACAAGCCAGCGTGCGTTTCCAGATTAGATCATAAAGCTTGCGCTGATCATCTTCTGAAACTTTCAAGCTTGCGGCATCGCGGCTCATGTCTGTGGGGCGAATACACTCATGCGCCTCTTGGGCATTTTTCGCTTTATTTTTATAGATGCGCGGACTGTCAGGCACATAGTCTGCACCATAGCGTTTGCCGATTTCAGCACGCGCCTCAGAGACAGCTTCGGGCGCCATGTCGATCCCGTCCGTCCGCATATATGTGATCAAACCCGCTTCATAAAGGCGCTGGGCTGCGTTCATACATTGCTTTGCGCCCATGCCAAATTTGCGGCTGGCTTCCTGTTGCAGGGTGGATGTCATGAACGGGGCAGAAGGATTGCGTGACGCGGGTTTTGCTTCAACAGATTTAACCGCCAGATCGCGGCTGGCCACGGCCTGTACCGCGAGTTCCGCTGCAGTGGAGTTCGCTAGCGTGAATTTGTCCAGCTTGTCTCCGCCCAATACGGTCAAACGGCCTTCAAACCCTTGGCCGCGTGGAGTTTGCAGCTGTGCTCTGACAGACCAGTATTCGCGCGGGTCAAAGGCTTCGATCTCTGTTTCACGTTCAACAATCAGACGCAGGCAAACGGATTGCACCCGACCGGCCGACCGCGCACCGGGCAGTTTGCGCCACAGAACCGGCGACAGATTAAAGCCAACCAGATAATCCAAAGCGCGCCGCGCCAGATAGGCTTCAACCAAAGGCATATCCACCTGGCGCGGGTTTTGCATCGCCTGTGTCACGGCCTCTTTGGTAATCGCGTTAAAGGTCACACGACTGACGCTGGTGGATTTCTTGATCGAGCGCCGTTTGGTCAGCGCTTCCTGCAGGTGCCAACTGATGGCTTCCCCTTCGCGGTCAGGGTCGGTTGCGAGGATCAATTCGTCGTCGGTCTTTAGCGCATCGGCGATGGCTTTGACATGTTTGCGACTGTCATTGGCCACTTCCCAGGTCATGGCAAAATCATCGTCGGTATCAACCGAGCCATTTTTTGCCGGCAGATCTCTTACATGTCCATAGGAAGCCAGGACCGTGTAATCGGAGCCAAGATACTTGTTAATTGTTTTTGCTTTGGCTGGCGATTCGACGACAACAACGGGCATAAATTTATAACCTCTTCGGACGAGTAGGGCGCGTTCTATTGTGCGCTGAGTGTGGGACGCAAGGGGAGATTGTCAATCTCTGCCTGCGATTTAACGTCAAACAAATAATAGAATGTCTGACTTTTGGCGCGTGTCTCAGCAGCATCTGTGTTCTTTTGTCACGCCGTATACGTAATTTCACACAGTTGTCTTAATTTGCATGTTACAGAGATGCTTAAGTTAACTCATCGAGACTATATTATTGCTATGAAAAGATTTTTTTCTTCGCTTTTCATTCTTTTTGTGACGGTTCCTGCTTGGGCAGAGGCGCCACGTCCCTACGAGCTTGTGAAGCAATATGCAAACTGGGTTGTTATTTGCGATATCGAGGAGGATATGGGGATACAACTGTCCTAGCCTGAGGACTTCAGTCTAATGCAGAACTTTTAATAGCGATTACAGGCCTTGTACCCGCAGAAAAATCAAAGGTTTGGCTCTCTAGGGCAGGTGCAAAATTAAGCTTGCCTGACAGTACGATTTTAGAAGCGAATTCCCCTTGGGAAGGTTGGTGCGCGCTTGAATATTCTGCGGCGGCTTTATTAGATATTCTGAAAGAGGGCGGGCGCATTACATTGATACATGAAGAGCGCATCTACGATATCACAAGCGAAGGCTTGGAAAATGCTTTGGAAGATGCCGAGCAACGTATTGGAACGTAAATTATTTTGATCTGCTTTGAAGCGGGCTATTTCATCCGACGGCTCAGAAGTCCGCCGGGGCTACGATCAATCTCTCCGTTCAGTTCAAGCTCGGTCAGAATCGGTGCGATGTCGCGCGCGGGCACTGAAATATCGCGGATCAATTGATCTTCGGCTGTCGGTGCGGGACCAAGACGGGCCAAAATATGCTGATGAAGCGCATGGGTCTCGCGCAGGTTGCGTTGTTCGGGGGGCGGTGGGGGCAAGTCTTCCAAACGTGGTTGAGGATTAGGAGGCTTTGGTGCTGAGGGGGGTAATGCCGCCAGCACGTCAGCGCCATTTCTGACCAAGGTCGCGCCATCACGGATCAACATATTGCACCCCGCAGCCCGGGCATCAAAGGGATGGCCCGGCACCGCAAGCACTTCGCGCCCCAGATCAAGCGTATCACGCGCGGTGATCAAGCTGCCAGAGCGCGCAGCGGCTTCAACAACTATCAACGCGCGGGCAAGGCCTGCGATAATACGATTGCGCTTGGGAAAGTGACGCGCCTGTGGTGCGAGCCCCATGGGTTGTTCAGATAAAATCAGGCCTCTTTCAGCGATTCTCTTGGTCAGGTCAGCATGTTCTGACGGGTAGATGACATCAACACCGCCTGCGACAACGGCAATTGTGCCCGCGTTTAACGCTGCTTCATGGGCTGCGGCATCAATACCGCGCGCCAGACCGGAGGTGGTGATAAATCCCGATTCGCCAAGATCGCGGGCAAGCGCGCGGGCCATACGTAAGCCCAAAGAGGAGGCATTTCGCGCGCCCACCAGCGCCACGCTTGGCTGGTGCAGTAAGGCAACATCGCCAATCGCCCACAAAAGCGGAGGCGCATCGTGGAGATCAGATAAGATTTCAGGATAGTCAGGAGAACCAGCACACAAAAGCCGCGCTTTTGCGGCTTTTGCGGCTTGGAGTTCGTTCTCCACGGCGCCTTCAGGGCATATTTCATACCTTTTTACACCAGCGGTGCGTGCCAATTCAGGCAGCGCGGCAAGCGCATTCTGCGCTGTGCCATATTCGGCCAGAAGGCGGTGAAACGTCACCGGGCCGACACGTCGAGAGCGCAACAGGCGGAGCCAGGAGAACTGAATATCTTCCGTGGTGGGTGGGAGTGGGGGGTGAGTGGAAGAAGGGGTATCTTCGGTCATCCGTTACTCCGCCATGTTGCAGAAATAGAATTAACGGAATGAAGGTTAACAGCTGGTGAATGATTGGAGGGTTTGCGTTATTTTATTGAAAAATACATATACTTTCGATGTAATTGCTTGCTATTCCAGCGCTCAAATTTAACCGTTTGAGTACTTTTATACCAAAATAAGCACCGGTTTTCTGGTGCTTATCCTGATTTATCCACAAGCTTTGATATCTTTTCGGCTAGGTTGCAGCACCACCAACGGTGAGACCTCCCATCAGCACGCTGGGTTGTCCAACGCCGACGGGAACCCATTGGCCGGCCTTGCCGCAGTTCCCCATGCCGGGGTCAAGCGCCATGTCATTGCCAAGAGCGCGAATCTGTTTCAGTGCTGTTGCTCCGTCTCCTATTAAAGTGGCGCCTTTGACAGGGTCACCAACTTTGCCATTTTTGACGCGATAAGCTTCTGTACAGGAGAACACAAATTTTCCATTGGTGATATCCACTTGTCCCCCGCCAAACCCGACAGCCCAGATGCCATCTTTGATATCAGCCACCAGATCTGCTGGATCGGTGCCGCCGCCCAGCATATAAGTGTTGGTCATTCGGGGCATAGGCGCATGGGCATAGCTTTGCCGCCGTCCATTTCCTGTTGGGGTTGTCCCCATCAATCGGGCATTTTGGCGGTCTTGCATATAGCCAACTAGAACGCCATCTTCGATCAGCGTCGTTTTCTGGCTGGGAGTGCCTTCATCATCCACGGTGATAGAGCCGCGACGATCGGGAATTGTACCATCATCCAGCACCGTAACGCCGGGGGCGGCGATGCGCTGTCCCATCATGTCTGCAAACACAGAAGAGCCTTTGCGATTAAAGTCTCCTTCCAACCCGTGCCCAATGGCTTCGTGCAGCAGAATTCCGGGCCATCCCGGGCCAAGCACCACCTCCATGACACCGGCAGGGGCGGGAACAGCTGTAAGATTGACCAAAGCAATGCGAAGCGCTTCTTGCACCTTTGGTTTCCAATCTGCAGGGTCAATCAGCCCATCTAGGCCAACACGACCACCACCACCTGCTGATCCGCTCTCCCGACGCCCATTTTCATCTACAATCAACGAGACATTTAGGCGTGCCATGGGGCGAACATCGCGCAGTTGAGTGCCATCTGCGCGCAAAATTTCTATTTCCTGCAAGGAGGCTGCCAAAGATGCGGAAACCTGCACCACACGTGGATCAAGATCACGGGCAAAGCTGTCGATTTCGCGCAGGGTGTCCACTTTGATCTGGAAAGGCTGTGTGCTGATCGGGTCAATGTCGGTGTATAAACGTGTCTGCGGTGGCTGTGGCGCATCTGCCATAGTGCCGCCGCCATCTGCCACCGCAAGGCGTACGGTATCCGAGGCGCGACGTAATGCCGCTATCGATAGATCTGTGGAATGGGCATAGCCGGTGACGTCTTGGCGGATTGCGCGTAGGCCAAATCCTTCGCTCGCATCATAACTCGCAGAGCGTAACCTACCGTCATCAAAGACTAAACTCTCTGATTTACGCCGTTCGGCAAAGATCTCACCATCATCTGCACCAGCCAATGCGCTGCGCAAAGTGGCCAACGCATCAGGTTCGGGCAATTGGGTTTCAAAGGGTCGAAAATTGATATTATCCATGAATGGCACCCAGTTTTTTTGATATAAATCAAGAAAGCGACGGTTTAACGTAAGCATTCCTCTTTATCTGTCGCGAGGAATATGATTTTTACATGCAACAAAGACAACTGGGTAAGTTTGTTTTTTGGAATCATTGGTTCTACGAAGTGTAACAAACCCCAAACCGATGCGATCAACCGATCAGGACATGATATGAAGAATGCTTTGACGCTTTCGGGCCTATTCGCTGGCCTTTCAAGCCTTCCAGCTATAGCGCAAGAAGGTCTAGAAACCATTGGTAAGCCGCATGATGGCCTATTGGGCTTTCAGCCGCCCGCGACTGAATTGGCACGCAAGCTGCAGCAGCTAGACAACATGCTTCTGGTGATCATCACCATCATCTGTGTGTTTGTTGCCGCGCTTCTGGCCTATGCCATCGTCCGCTTTAACCGCCGCGCGAACCCGACACCGTCGAAGTTCAGCCACTATACTCCGATTGAAATTGCCTGGACCATTATTCCAATTTTGGTTCTGGTGTTCATTGGCTCCTTCTCTTTACCTGAATTGTTCCGTCAGCAGGTTATCCCAGAAGGTGAAGTCAATATCAAAGTGACCGGTTACCAGTGGTACTGGGGATACGAATACACCGATCACGACTTTGCGTTTGACAGCTACATGCTGGGCAATCCTGCGACCGTCGATACAGATAAGGGTGAAACCCCCTATATTCTGGACGATGCTATGCGCGCCAAACTGGTGAACGCTGGTTACAATGAAGACGAATTCCTACTGGCAACCGACACGGCTGTTGTTGTTCCTGTGAACAAGGTTGTTGTCATGCAAGTGACTGCAGCAGACGTGATTCACTCTTGGGCGATGCCTGCCTTTGGCGTCAAACAAGACGGTGTCCCTGGTCGTCTGGCAGAGCTTTGGTTCAAAGCCGAAAAAGAAGGCATCTACTTTGGCCAGTGTTCAGAACTTTGTGGCAAAGACCATGCCTATATGCCCATCACCATCAAGGTTGTGAGCGAAGAAGCCTATGAAGCTTGGTTGGAAGAGGCGAAAGCTGAATATGCGAGCCTGCCAACCCCGTTTCAGGTCGCTGCTAACTAAGGTAAGAGAGGGGCGTTTAGAGCCGCTCTTCCGATCCTGAATATCTCTTGAGGGGCTGCAATATGCGGCCCTCATATCTAACTGAAAGATCTGAAACGCAATGACTGACGCAAGCATCCATGCCAGCTCTGTCCGTGAGGACGAGGCCAGCTTTGGGGATTACTTTGCCCTGCTGAAACCGCGGGTGATGTCTCTTGTTGTGTTTACGGCATTGGTTGGCCTTTTGGCCGCGCCTATTTCGGTTCATCCCGTCATCGGATTTACGGCGATTCTGTTCATCGCCATCGGTGGCGGAGCCTCTGGCGCGCTAAACATGTGGTGGGATGCGGATATCGACCGGGTGATGAAACGCACCAAGGGCCGTCCAATCCCTGCCGGCAAGATCTCAGAAGGAGAGGCCAAGGTTTTTGGTCTTGCTCTGTCTGGCCTTTCGGTGATCATGCTCGCATTGGCAACAAACGTCTTTGCTGGTGCGTTTCTGGCCTTCACGATATTCTTCTATGTGGTGGTCTACACCATGTGGCTCAAACGCTCGACGCCGCAAAACATTGTTATTGGTGGCGCAGCGGGTGCTTTCCCGCCTGTCATCGGCTGGATTGCTGCAACCGGCACAATGGCCGTCGAACCCTGGTTGATGTTTGCCCTGACCTTCATGTGGACGCCGCCTCACTTCTGGGCACTGGCACTGTTTATGCGCTCTGATTACGATGATGCGGGCGTACCAATGTTGACCGTGACACATGGACGTCGGGCCACACGCCGTCATATCCTTGCCTACACCGTGCTGTTGGCCCTGTTGGCTGTTGCAACCGCCTTTTCTGGCGTGGGTGGCCCATTGTATCTGGCGGTCGCATTGGTTCTGAACGCTATGTTCCTGATGGGCGCATGGAAGATTTTCCGCCGTACCGAAGCAGACAGCGAAGCTGATAATTTCAAGGTTGAGCGTAGTTTTTTCAAATTATCACTGCTCTATCTCTTCCTGCACTTTGGTGCGATTCTGGCTGAGACACTGCTGAAACCCTATGGTTTGGGAGGCTGGTAAGATGGGACTTCACAAGGAACACGATCTGCACAAACGCCGGTTTGGTCGAAATGTTGGCCTGGGTCTGGTTCTGGGGGCATTCGTTGTGCTGGTGCTCGCTCTGACGATGGTCAAAGTGACATCAAACGGATTCCAATTCCCCAGCGAACTCGCGGAGCAGAACTGATGGCAATGAACGGTCCTAAGAAAACGGTCCTACAATTGGTGGGCGTGGTTGTGCTGATGGGCGGCCTGTCCTGGGCGTCTGTTCCGTTTTATGACTGGTTTTGCCGTGTCACCGGATTTGGCGGCGTCACGGGTGTTGCCGAGGGCGCATCAGAAGAGATCCTCGATCAGACCATCAAAGTGCGCTTTGACGCTTCCAAAGAACGCGGTATGCCGTGGGAGTTTACCCCAGTTGTACGCGAGATGGAGCTGCGCATCGGCGAAACCGGTCTTGCCTTTTATGAAGCTTATAACCCCACGGATCGTCCCGTTGCAGGTCAGGCGGCCTATAACGTGACACCCTATGAGGCGGGTGGTTTCTTTGAAAAGATTGACTGCTTCTGCTTTACCGAGCAGGTGCTGCAACCGGGGGAGCGGGTGCAAATGCCCGTTACCTTCTTTGTCGATCCGGAACTGGTAACAGACCGGGACGCAAAATATGTGCATACGATCACACTTTCGTACACTTTCTATGAGATTGATCTGCCTGAAGAGATTGCTACTCTTGAGACAAACGCAGACACAAACACGAACTAGGCCGCTAGGTGAGGGACACTGACATGGCGCATGCTAAAAACCACGATTTTCATATTTTGCCCCCGTCGATCTGGCCATTGTTGGCCTCGGTGGGCACCTTCATTATGCTGTTCGGAGCGGTGTTGTGGATGTCTGATGTGACATCTGCAATGTTCTGGGGTGGCTTTGCTCTGGTTATTTTCACGGCTTACTGCTGGTGGCGTGAATGCAATCAGGAAAGCAAAATCGGCGATCATACACCCGTTGTACGGATTGGTCTGCGCTATGGTTTCATCCTCTTTGTGATGTCCGAAGTGATGTTCTTTTTTGCGTGGTTCTGGTCGTTCTTCAAACATGCGATCTACCCAATGGAGACTTATGCAGGCACAGAATATGTGGCCCCTGCAATCCACGCGGTGAACGCATTTGAACTGCCTTTGATAAACACGCTGGTTCTGCTGCTGTCTGGTTGTGCTGTAACCTGGGCACACCACGCGCTGGTGCACAACAACGACCGCAAAGCGCTGATCCAAGGCCTCTCAATTGGTATCGCGCTTGGCGTCTTTTTCACTTTCCTGCAGGCCTTTGAATACTATGAGCTGATCGCACACGAAGATTGGACCTTTGGTGGAGATGAGTATTACTCAAACTTCTTCATGGCGACGGGCTTTCACGGTTTCCACGTGATCATCGGTACGATCTTCCTGACTGTCTGCCTGATCCGTGCGATGAAAGGTGAAATGAATCAAGAACAGCACATTGGCTTTGAAATGGCAGCTTGGTACTGGCACTTTGTTGACGTTGTCTGGTTGTTCCTGTTCGTCGCCGTTTACATCTGGGGCGCACCGGTTCACTAAGCCAATGATGCAATCCGAGGCAATGTAACCCGCACATCTTTGTGGTTTCCAAAGCCAAAGACACAGCGTATTTAGCAGAGCGCGCGGGGATAAGTCCTGCGCGCTTTTGCACTGTATGAGAGGCCATATGCGGCGCACGTTCTTCTTTCTGCTGACCAGCGGGCTGGGTCTTGTGATCCTGCTCTCGCTTGGGGTCTGGCAACTCCAGCGCCTAGCGTGGAAAGAAGGTATCCTGGCTGAGATCGAGGCCAAAATCGCGGCCGCTCCGACCCCGCTGCCACACACACCAGATCCAGAAGCTGATAAATACCGACCTGTTGAAATCAGCGGTCACTTTGAACCGGGCGAAATCCATGTGATTACCTCGATCAAAGGGCCGGGGCCGGGTTATCGCATTATTGCGGCGTTCCAAACCGATGACGGGCGGCGTATTATGGTCGAACGCGGTTTTGTGCCCACGCGCAACAAGCGCATGGATCGCCCGCTTGGCGCTGCAAAATTGATTGGCAATCTGCATTGGCCGGTTGAAGTCGACAGCTTTACGCCAACACCCGATACCGGCACCAATGTCTGGTATGCGCGCGATGTGGTGCCCATGGCCGAGACCTTACAAACAGATCCGATTTTGGTCATTCAACGCACTGACCCTGCGTCAGGCCTGCGCCTTACTCCCGTGGGGATCGACGGGATTGCGAATGATCACTTGCAATATGCACTCACCTGGTTTTCGCTGGCCTTCATCTGGGCCGCAATGACTGCCTATTTTCTATGGCGCACGCGCGCCACTTCCAAAGGTTCAACGTGATGAAATACATCTCAACCCGTGGTCAGGCGCCAGAACTGACATTTGAAGAGGCCATGCTGACCGGACTTGCCCGTGATGGCGGTCTTTATGTGCCTGCAGAGATCCCCCAGATGAGCCGGGATGACATCGCAGCGCTGCGCGGCCTGTCTTATGAAGAGGTCGCCTTTCGCGTGATGCGCCCCTTTGTTGGTGACAGTTTCACGGATGAGGAGTTCCGCGATATCATCGCCCGCGCCTATGATGGCTTTGACCATGTCGCGAAAGCACCGCTGAAACAGCTTGCACCCAATCATTTCCTGCTGGAACTGTTCCATGGCCCGACTTTGGCGTTCAAAGATTTTGCGATGCAATTGATTGGTCAGTTGTTCCAGGTGGCGCTGAAACGCCGCGGAGAAACTGTAACAATTGTTGGCGCAACCTCAGGGGATACGGGGTCGGCTGCGATGGAGGCCTTTGGCGGCTTGGATGCGGTCAATGTCTTTATCATGTATCCCCATGGCCGTGTCTCCGAGGTACAGCGCCGCCAGATGACGACACCCTCAGCCGCAAATGTCCACGCGCTTGCCGTGCATGGCGATTTTGATGATTGTCAGGCCCGCCTGAAAGATATGTTCAACGATTTCACCTTCCGCGATGAGGTGAAACTGGCCGGTGTGAATTCCATCAACTTTGCCCGTGTTCTGGCGCAGGTGGTGTATTACTTCACCTCCGCTGTCAGCCTTGGTGCACCTGATCGCAAGATCTCGTTCACCGTGCCCACGGGTAACTTTGGTGATATTTTTGCAGGTTTTATTGCCAAACAAATGGGCCTGCCAATTGATCAGCTGGTGGTGGCGACCAACCAAAACGATATTCTACACCGCTGCCTCAGCGGGCAGGGGTACCACAAGGGCGATACCATCCCCTCGATCTCGCCATCGATGGATATTCAGGTCTCGTCCAATTTTGAACGGGCTTTGTTCTATGCCTATGGCCAGGATGGCAAGGCAGTCGCTCAATTGATGGAAGAGCTGAAGCAGGGCGGTTTTGAGGTCTCTCAAGGCGCGATGCAGGCTTTGACGGAAACATATGTGTCTGGCCGCGCATCTGAGGCCGAAACCATGGCGACCATCAAATCTGAACTGGCCGCCTCGGGTGAGCTTTTGTGTCCTCATGGGGCTGTGGGGGTGAAAGTTGCAAACGAACATCGCACAAACGACACCCCAATGGTCACGCTGGCCACGGCGCATCCGGCAAAATTCCCCGCCGCTGTGAAAGAGGCTGCGAATGTTCACCCAGATCTGCCGGCACGCATGGCAGATCTTTACGATCGTCCTGAACAGTTGACCGAGATCACAAATGATCTCTCTGCCCTCGAAGCTCATATCAGAAAGACCATCGCTCAGTGACCGTTCAACAACACAGGCTCGCAAACGGGTTTCGCATCGTAACCGAACAGATGCCGGGGCTGCAGTCCGCATCCATTGGCATCTGGGTTGCGGCAGGCGCGCGCAATGAACGCGCCGCGCAAAATGGTATCGCACATTTCCTTGAACATATGGCGTTTAAGGGCACCAAAACTCGCTCTGCTTTGCAAATCGCGGAAAGCATCGAAGATGTGGGCGGCTACATCAATGCCTATACCTCGCGTGAAGTGACCGCTTATTACGCGCGTGTCCTGAAAGAGGATACTGGCCTTGCGATGGAAGTGATCGCCGACATTCTGCAAAATTCTGTGCTTGATCCGCGTGAAATCGAGGTTGAACGCAATGTGATCTTGCAGGAAATTGGGCAAGCGCTGGATACGCCCGATGATGTGATCTTTGATTGGTTGCAAGAGCAATGCTACCGTGATCAGCCCATTGGTCGCAGCATTCTGGGTCCTGCAGAACGGGTAAAATCCTTTACGCAGGCTGACCTTGCAGGTTTTATCGCGGAACATTACGGCCCATCGCAAATGATCCTCTCCGCCGCAGGCGGTATTGATCATGATGAGATCGTAAAGCTGGCAGAAAGCCTCTTTGGCGGCATGTCTGCAAAACCGAATGCGGTGATGGATGTGGCGCGCTTTACCGGTGGTGAAGTTCGTGAGGACAAGGCGCTGGAACAGGCGCATTTTGCCCTGGCTCTGGAAAGCCCCGGTTACCGTGATGATGCAATTTACACGGCGCAGATTTATGCCAGCGCCATGGGCGGCGGCATGTCGTCCCGTTTGTTTCAGGAAATTCGCGAAAAGCGTGGCTTGTGTTATACGATCTTTTCGCAGGCGGGTGCCTATGCCGATACCGGCGCGCTGACGATCTATGCAGGCACCTCTGGTGAACAGATGGGTGAGTTGGCAACGGTCGCCATTGATGAGTTGAAACGCGCAGCGGATGATATGACGGATCAAGAGGTTGCGCGTGCGCGTGCCCAGATGAAAGCAGGCATGTTGATGGGGCTTGAAAGCCCGTCCAACCGGGCTGAACGTCTGGCGCGTCTGGTTCAGGTCTGGGACCACGTGCCATCACTGGAAGATACGATTGCTAAGATTGATGCGGTCTCCACGCAGGATGTGCGCGATATTGCAGCACAATATGCGGTTCAGGCCCCCGCAGCGCTGGCGCTCTATGGTCCCATTGCGGGGGCACCGGATCTGACCAAACTACAGGAGCGCCGCGCCGCGTGATGCTACTCTCTCGTCGTAAGGTCCGTCTGGAAACTGAACGCCTGACGCTTCGGTTGCCGACCCATTCCGATTTTCGCGAATGGGCGGCCCTGCGACTGCACAGTCAGGAACATCTCACCCAATGGGAGCCCAGCTGGGCGGCAGATCATCTCAGCCGCAAAGCCTTTTCCAACCGGGTCTATTGGGCGCAGCGCTCGGTGGGGGCTGGCACGGCGATCCCGCTGTTTTTGTTACGACGTACAGATCAGGCCATCGTCGGGGCTTTGACCCTCGATAATATTCGCCGCGGTCCCGCCCAGGCCGGCACAATTGGCTATTGGACAGGGCTGCCCTTTGCCCGTCAGGGCTATATGCGTGAAGCCATTGGGGCTGTGTTGCACCACGCCTTTACCAAACTGGACCTCAGCCGGATTGAAGCTGCCTGTTTGCCAGAAAACACCGCATCTCGTGGTTTGCTGGAAAGCTCGAATTTCAAATATGAAGGCGTCGCGCAGTCTTATCTGCAGATCAACGGGCGTTGGCGCACCCATGTGCTTTATGCCGCGTTGCGCCATGATCGCCGTGGTCGCACGATGGCGGGGCAGGCCTGACGCCGGGGGCAGGACAAGCTGAAATCTCTTGTCAAATCAGCGCTCAGACGCCATGCAAAGGCATGACACATCTGAACGCTGCCTCCTCCGCCTTCCTAGAAGCTCTTGCGGCTGATCTTCCTGCTGACAGCCTGCGCCAGCCTGAACCACGCTATCTGGAAGAACCCCGCGGGCGCCATCAGGGGCAAGCGGCAGCAATTGCCTTGCCGCGCTCTGTACAAGAGGTTTCCAGTATTCTGCGCCGCGCCCACCACGCGCGCGTGCCCGTTGTTCCTTATGGCGGTGGGACAGGACTGGTTGGCGGGCAGGTCAGCAGTGAGGGACCGTTGCCGCTGTTGCTGAGCTTAGGACGTATGAAGGCCATTCGCGGGATATACCCGCAGGAAAATGTCCTGATCGTGGAGGCTGGCGCGATTCTGGCGGATGTCCAAGCCGCAGCTGAGGGCGCAGACCGATTGTTCCCACTGTCACTGGCTGCGGAAGGCACGGCGCAGATCGGCGGCAATCTGGCGACCAACGCGGGCGGCGTGAATGTCCTGCGCTATGGCAATACCCGCGACCTTTGTCTGGGACTGGAAGCGGTGCTGCCAAATGGTGAGATCTGGAATGGTCTGACCCGCCTACGCAAAGACAACACTGGCTATGATCTACGCAATCTTCTGATAGGCTCCGAAGGCACGCTTGGTGTTATCACCGCAGCCGCGCTGAAACTTGCACCGCGCCCGCGCCATCAGGGCACAGCCCTGTTGGTAGTGCCTTCACCAGAGGCCGCGATTGATCTTTTGGCGCTGGCACGGGATCTGATTGGCGAAGGTATCAGCGCCTTTGAATTGATCCACAAACAAGGCCTGCAGTTTGTCGCAGACCATTTGCCAGACATCCGCCAACCCTTTGACACTGCGCCTGAATGGTGTGTCCTGTTGGACCTTGGCCTGCCCGAAGGACGCGACCCCGAGTCGGATCTTATCACCCTGTTTGAACAGGCGATGGAGCGTGACCTTGTGAGCGACGGCGTAATTGCGCAATCTTTGACCCAATCGCAAGAGATCTGGTCTCTGCGTGAACACATCCCTGAGGCGAACAAACACGTGGGCTCCATTGCCAGCCACGATATTTCAGTGCCGATATCGCTGATCCCTGACTTTATCACACGGGCAGGGATGGCTTTGGCAAAACTGGGCGATATGCGGATCAACTGTTTCGGCCATCTGGGCGACGGCAATCTGCATTACAACGTGTTCCCCGCAAAAGGGCGCAGCCGGGATGACTACGCCCCCCTGCGGGGTGAAATCAGTCGTGTGGTCCATGATCTGGTCGCCGATTGCGAGGGATCGTTTAGCGCAGAACATGGGGTGGGACGCCTGAAGGTTGGAGAGCTGGAGCGCTATGGCGACCCGGTCAAACTGGCCGCCATGCGCGCCATAAAACAGGCGCTGGATCCACACGGCATTCTCAACCCCGGCGCGGTGTTGCGCGCGGGATAAGACCCACCCGTCAGATCAAGGCAAAATCACCTGATCAATCACATGGATCACGCCGTTTTTCGCTTCGATGTCAGCCGCAGTGACCGAGGCTGAGTTAACTTTCACGCCATCATCCAGATCAATTGTGATGGATGATCCCTGTACGGTTGCAGCTTTCATATCGTCGACCAGATCACCTGACATCACCTTACCCGGGACCACATGATAGGTGAGGATTGACACCAGTTGGTCTTTGTTTTCCGGCTTTAGCAGGCTTTCAACTGTGCCCTCTGGCAGTGCAGCAAAGGCCGCATCGGTGGGCGCAAATACTGTGAAAGGTCCATCCCCTTTCAGCGTGTCTACCAGTCCTGCAGCTTCCGCCGCGGCCAGAAGCGTGCCAAAATCACCTGCGGCTTTGGCGGTACCGACGATGTCTTTGGCCTGTCCGCCCGCAAAGGCAGCGCCCGCCACAAGAGTTGCAGCAACAGTGGTCAGCAAGCGGGTACGAAATGCGGTCATAATGTCTCTCCCATAGAGTTGAACCAATGCCGATCTGACATTGTGGGAGAGTTACGCAGTGCTTTGTGCTCTGGATCTGGCGGCTTTCCGCCAAGCAGCGTTTGACGCTTGCCGGTCTCGGGCTAAGCTGGCGATAAGCTTAAATTCAATTCAAATTTTCGTGATCCCTTGTGATCTGACGTGATGTCAAAAGAGGTTACCGGCGCACGGATGCACCGGTTTTCTCACCTTTTTGGATCCGCTTGAAAGAGGCCTGTGACAGGCTCAAAGCCCTTCGAATTCACACAAGACATGCACGTCCATGCCCTGTGCTTCCAGCAGTTTGCGCCCGCCCAGTTCTGGTAGATCCACAATAAACGCGCATGATATGATATCGCCGCCCAGACGCTGGATCAGCTTGATGCCGGCACCCGCCGTGCCGCCCGTGGCCAGCAGATCATCCACCACCAGAACCTTTTCACCCGGTTTGATCGCATCATCGTGGATTTCAACAATCGCCTCGCCGTACTCCAGCTTGTATTCCTCGCTGATGGTGGTGCCGGGCAATTTGCCTTTTTTGCGGATCGGCACAAAACCTACACTCAACTGGTGGGCAATGGCACCCCCAAGGATAAAGCCACGCGCCTCCAGCCCGACAACCTTATCAATCTGCTCACCCGCATAGGGGTGCAACATCTGGTCGATCGCCATGCGAAAGCCGCGCGGATCTTCAAACAGCGTGGTGACATCGCGAAACATGATCCCTTCATGAGGAAAGTCCACGATGGTGCGGATATAATCTTTGACGTCGGGCTTTTTGGGCATGGCTTTGGTTCTCATAAGATCTGACAGGATCGGTCCATGGGTTCTGGCCTAAATATGGCCAGAACCCAAAAGCCGATATTGGCGAATTTCGCTATACTTGCAAGGGGAGAGACTGTTTTGCGCGTTGCCCTAAACAGGGCGGCGTAGCACTGCAGTTGCAAGACCCATCGCAACCAGTGCCGCGCCTCCCAGACGGGTGAGCCCGGCAATGATTTTTGGCCGGGCAATGCGGGCACGCAGATGATCCGCCAACAGCGCATAAAGCAGTGCATTTGCACCAGCCAGTCCCACAAATGTTGTGGTTAATATCACAAACTGTGGCACCAACGGCTGTTCTGGGCGCAGGAATTGCGGAACAAAGGCAATGAAAAACGCGATGGATTTAGGGTTGAGCGCTGTCACCACCGCCGTATGGCCAAAGACGCCACGCGCTTGGATGTCGGCGCCAGTGCTGAGCGCAGTTAATCCCTGCGCATCTTTTGCACTCCGCCAGAGTTTCACGCCCAGATAGAGCAGATAGGCGGCCCCCAACCATTTCAGTACTGAAAACACTGTTGCAGAGGCTAGGACCAACGCGCCGAGGCCGGCAAGGGATGCGCTCATCGCAATCAAATCGCCGGTTGCAACCCCCAAGGCTGAAGCCACAGCGACCTGACGTCCTTTGGACAGCGCATAACTTAGCACCAGCAAAACAGTTGGGCCGGGAATAATCAGAAGGGCGATGGAGGCGGCGACAAAGGCCAACCAAAGATTGAAATCCATGAACAAGGCTCCAGAACAAACAGACAGTTTACCAAGCCAGAGCTGATGCGCCGCGTCAATTGGTCTGACGAGACTTTTGTGCAATCCCGGTACCGCTTGCAAACCGCATGAGCGCTTCAAATGGTCCGCGCTTCATAAATCGCGCCCAAATCACAGCATATAGGACACAAAACCCGCAAAATACAAAGCTATATGTCACCATTTTGTCTGAACTTGGCGGACTGTTAAGCCAGCCCCATTCCTCCATTAACCCCATGCCCAACAAGATATGCGTAATGTAAAGCGTCAGCGTCTGTCGTCCGGTGTGCACCATTGGATTGATGACAGCTTGCGGCAGACGTGGGGTGATCCAGAGCGCGAGCCCCAGAACCGCTGCTCCGCTGCCCATTGCAGATAATACGTAAAACGGCACAGGTGGGATAGGCGCGGTCTGCAGGAGGAAAATGATCTCAGGATCTGTTGCAAAGCGCACAGGCATGAGCGTCAATACCGTTGTCAGGCTCCCCCAAAGGATCAGTTGTACCTGAACCGAGGCGCGGGCCAGCGGCAAACGGCCCAGCCACAGGCCAAACAGCAGAAAACAGATCCAGGGCAGAACCGGATGCCAGCCATTAAACAGGCTGTGGCGTAAAAGCCCCTGAACGGTCCAGAAGTTGCTGTAGGTCAACGTCTCCCAGTTCCAATTCGCATCGTAGTTGAGCGTGAGCTGCAGCGTGAAGCTGAGAGCAAGGATCAGGGCACAGCTGAGGATCAGCGCGCGCGAGGACAAGCCAAGAAAGGGCAGGGCAATCAGAAAAAACAGCCCGTAATAATGCAGTATATCTGCCTCAAATATCAATAGGTTGAGGCTTCCAAAACCAATCAAAACCAACCCGCGTCGCACCACGACTGACGGAGCAGGTGTGCC
The DNA here is from genome assembly GCF_900102795.1 of Epibacterium ulvae. Classification (GTDB taxonomy): domain Bacteria; phylum Pseudomonadota; class Alphaproteobacteria; order Rhodobacterales; family Rhodobacteraceae; genus Epibacterium; species Epibacterium ulvae. Next base: position 74,586 of record NZ_FMWG01000008.1, read on the forward strand.
CAGTGCCAGACCCAAACCTGCAAGGATTACAAAAAGACCAGCGGCGCGCCCTTCGAGTACGGCACCCAGCCAGCTGGACAGATCTTGCGCTTCTGGCATTTCGGCGACCAGCCGGAAATTGACCAAGACCATACCGCAAAAGGCAAGGAACCGCGCAACATCAATACCGTATAAGCGCATTTTTGACCTATTTTGAGATCGGGACAGACCCCATGCAGCATGGCACAGTGGTGTAAAAAAGGGAGGTCAGGAATATCTGACCTCCGGTGGGTTTGCCTAGCTCAGTACCCGGCCTGCAACCGCATCCAGCTTGGCCACCAGCGAAGGGTCGCGCTTTTCTGGAGCTGTCATAATGGCAAATTCCAGTGCTTTATCACAGCCTTGCGGGCAATCTTCGCGGGATGCGCCCAAAAGATCGGGGAGGCGGCGGAGCATGTTGCGGGCGTTGGTGGAGTTGCCTTGCAGGGTGGCGATGATATCGGTGATCTCCACCGCGCCATGATCGGGGTGCCAGCTGTCAAAATCGGTGACCATCGCAACCGAAGCGTAACACAGCTCCGCCTCGCGGGCCAGTTTGGCTTCGGGCATATTGGTCATGCCAATGACATCACAGCCCCAGCTTTCGCGGTACATTTTGCTTTCGGCAATCGAGGAAAACTGCGGCCCTTCCATACACAAATAGGTGCCACCCCGGTGCACGGTGATGCCTGCGTCGCGGGCCGCGGTTTCGGCGGCATCAGACAGGCGATCACAGGTTGGGTGTGCGACGCTCACATGGGCGACGCAGCCGGTGCCAAAAAAGCTTTTTTCGCGCGCGAATGTGCGGTCAATGAATTGATCTACAATGACAAAATGCCCCGGTTCCATCTCTTCGCGAAAGGAGCCACAGGCCGAGACCGAGAACACATCCGTGACGCCAAGTCGTTTCAGCGCGTCGATATTGGCGCGGTAGGGCACCTCGGTTGGGGCGTGGACATGGCCGCGTCCATGGCGGGGCAGAAAGGCCATTTTGACGCCGTTCAAACGCCCTGTAAGGATCTGATCCGAGGGCGCCCCCCAAGGGGTTTGAACATCCACCCATTTGGTGTCTTCCAGCCCGTCAATTTCATAAAGTCCCGAGCCGCCGATGACGGCGATCATGGTGTCTTTGGTCATGGTTTTATCTCCTGCGGGGTTTGCGCGGATAAGGCCAAGGCGCGGCACATTTGGCAAGAGGCGAACCCGGTGAAGGGGGTGTTTTTAGCCAAAAACCGGGGGTGACATCCGTACACCCCCGATGCACCCCCTGTACACCGGCGATGCACCCGCACAAAAGGAGGCTATTTCCGTTGGATCACCCCGGTGAGCGCCGCTGCCCCCAGAGCGGTGACGATCCAGCCAGCGATGGTGAAAGGCCAGCGGGCCCACCATAGGATTGTACCGGCCAGACCGCGACTGGTGGAGGGGGCCCAAGCGTCTGTTTGGCCAAATTCAATAATTGGGATCACCACGTCCAGCGCATAGGCAAAGCTGCCGAAGCTCTCCCAATCCTGTCCAGCGGGGGCGAGTGCTGCCCATGCTGCGGCTGCATTGGGATGATCGGTGCCAAGGGCGGTCCAATCCGGGCTGGTCAGGATGACGCCGGAATTGGGAGCAAAGCCGCCCGTGTGCCATGCCGCAAGGGTAAAGAGCCAAAACAGGCAGACGAGCAATACGAGCGCGGCAAGGCTGCGAAAGGGTTTGTAGCCATAGCCAATGATAGAGCGTAAAAGCCAGTCCTTGCCACGCTCCATTCCAAGGATGAGGAGACGTGCAATATCCAAACCTGTTTTTGGCGCGGTCTGGCGTAGGGTTTTGATGTCTTGCTGCAGCGCGTTTCGACGTTCGATTGAGAGTTTTTGTTCCAAGGTAAACAAAACCTCCCGCGCATCTGCCTCATGCCCCATATTATGCAAGACCTTGGCGAGCTGTTTATAGGGTTGGGGGAAAAACCTCTCGTCTTCGTTTTCTTCGTCGTCTTGAGGGGAGCAGCGATCTCCTTTGGCTAGCCAGTCCAGACGGTTTTTTGCATCGGTGGCTCCTATAATTCGATCATAGGTAAAACCATCAAGGATCAACTTCTTATTCGAAGGCCAGCTGTTTTGGTCGTCTGTCAACGATCCAGCATAAGTTGCCGATAGGTCGATCAAACCGTTAACTTCTTCCAGATCCTTGATTATAAGTTCTGATTGGACCTTTGCATTGCGCATGAATAGGGCGACGTCCGTCTTGGCGAGGAATGCAGCGCCGGTGCAATCCAATTGCCCCCCAATACGGATGCCGCTTAAATTTGCCGTCGCTGTCAAACTTATGCAGTTGAAGAAAGCGCTTTCTTTTACTTCGGCGCGTTCGAGTGTCAGTGCGGTGTCTCCTGAGAACAGATAGTTCGGGGGGGCTCTTGAGATCATAAAGGTTGCGCGAGAAAAATCGAGTTGCCCGCCGATTTTGATTCCGGCCAAAATGGCAGCTGAGGTGAAACTTGTGTTGGTTAACAAGACACTTTCTTTGACTTCAGCATGTTGGAGATTAAGCGCAGGTATCTCTGTCGCCAAAAATTGTGTGCCACCGAAATCTAGCTGTCCAGCGATGCGACTGCCTGCGGCGTCAACATTGTATAGTGCGCTGTTTGATATACGTAAGTCGCTCTCTATGGTAGAGCGTGTAAGAAAGAGTGGGCCTTCAAACCGGCACCCGAAAAACATGCATTTGCGAGGTATGGTGCAATCACTCAGGTCGAGTGCATCGCTGATATAGCCGCCTTCAATCATTATGCCTTTTTCGGTGGTGGTGTCTGACAGGATCAGAAACCGCAGGACATCGGCGCGGATGTGGCGGTTTTCGTCCGGCTTTGCCCAATCTGTAGGCTCTCGCGGGATTTTATCGTGAGGGCCAAGTTCGCAAGGCTCGCCCGCTTCTGCGCAGTCTTTCAGCTTTCGCTCTGCTGGGGTGGCATCTTTGATCTGTTTCCAGCTGGAATAGCGCACGCAAATGCTCCTTTAATCAATAGGGAGACTATGAAACGGCGGCGCGGGGCTGGCAAGATGGTGGTTTTGGCGTCGCTTTTGGGGCGCTGTTTCTTGGTGGGGTGCGGGGTTCCTTGCTCCACCTGTGAAATTGGGGTAGGGGCGGGGCAACCTCTTTCTCTTGTCTTTGCGAACTTTACGGGTATCCCTGATGAAACGCGCCGCTTTGGGCCTGTTGGCCAATCGAATATCTCCGCCGAACCTGTCAATCATGCAGGATGAGGGCTGGTCTGTGGGCCGCCTGCGCACCGAAGTGCTGTCGGGCCTGACCGTGGCCCTGGCGCTGGTGCCCGAGGCGGTGGCCTTTGCCTTTGTGGCCGGGGTGCACCCGTTGGTGGGGCTTTATGCGGCCTTTCTGGTGGGATTGATCACCGCCGTGATTGGCGGACGTCCCGGCATGATTTCGGGTGCGACGGGGGCTTTGGCCGTTGTGATGGTGGCGCTGGTTGCCGAACACGGGGTGGAGTATCTGTTTGCCACAGTGGTGTTGATGGGCATTCTGCAGGTGATCGCGGGGGCGCTGCATTGGGGGAAATTTATCCGCCTTGTGCCGCATTCGGTGATGCTGGGCTTTGTGAACGGTCTGGCGATTGTGATTTTTCTGGCGCAGCTGACGCAGTTTAAAGATCCCGATACCATTGTGAACACCGGCCATGGTGCCGGGGGGGGCGCATGGCTGGCGGGGCCGCAGCTGGTGACGATGCTGGCGCTGGTGGGTCTGACGATGCTGATCATCTGGGGCACGCCGAAGCTGACCAAAGTGATCCCTGCGCCTTTGGCCGGGATTGGGATTGTGGCCGTTCTGGTGATTGTCTTTGGCATTGATGTGCCGCGGGTTGGGGATATGGCCTCGATCGAGGGGGGCTTGCCTGCGTTCCATGTGCCTTTGGTGCCGCTGAACGTTGAAACCTTGCAGATCATTCTGCCTTATGCGGTGATTTTGGCGGCGATTGGCCTGATCGAGAGCCTGCTGACGCTGAACCTTGTGGGCGAAATTACCGGCAAGCGCGGTGGCGCAAGCCAGGAATGTATCGCGCAGGGGGCGTCAAACATTGTGACCGGTTTCTTTGGTGGCATGGGCGGCTGTGCGATGATTGGGCAATCGATGATCAACGTGAAATCCGGTGGGCGCACCCGGATTGCGGGGATTGCGGCGGCTTTGTTTCTGTTGCTGTTTATCGTTGTGGCCTCACCGCTGATTGAACAAATCCCGCTGGCCGCATTGGTGGGGGTGATGTTCATGGTGGTGATCGGCACCTTTGCGTGGAATTCTTTTAAGATCATGACCAAAGTGCCGCGCACCGATGCTTTTGTGATCGTGTTGGTGACAGCCGTGACCGTGGCCGAAGATCTGGCGATTGCGGTTGTGGTTGGTGTGATCGTTTCGGCGCTGGCCTATGCGTGGAACAATGCGCGCCGCATTCACGCGATCACCCGCGAGTCTGAAACGGAAGCGGGCGCGAAGGTTTATGAAATCGAAGGTCCGCTGTTCTTTGGTTCCACCGAAGGGTTTGTGGAGTTGTTTGATGTGGCAGGCGACCCGGACAAGGTGATCGTGGATTTTGCCCGCAGCCGTGTTGTGGACCAATCCGCTCTGCAGGCGATTGAAGCTGTGGCTGGCAAATATGAAGCGGTTGGGAAAGCCCTGATCCTGCGCCACCTGACCCGCGATTGCCATCAACTGCTGACCAATGCAGGCCATCTGGTGGTCGATAGCGACGATGATCCTGAATACGGCGTTGCAGTAGATTACAGCGTCAAAACCGGGATCCTTGGTGGGCATTAAAATGAACAGGCCGGAGTAATTACTCCGGCCTTTTTTATTTCGATGCACTGGTATGACATTGAACCAATGGGGCGGCGTGAAGGACGGGCGGACGGGCGGAAGGGGTTATTCAGGCCGCTCCAGAGCAAAGAGCTTTTCGACCGATGTGTAGTCGCGATAGCCCAGTCGTGCGAGGGGGGTGTATTTGGTGACGTCAAAGCGCCCCTCTACAATGCAATCATCGCGCAGATGCACGCCGATGACTTCGCCAAACACCACGCGGTTGTGCGCTCCAGGGAGTGAGACCACCTGTGTGAGTTTACACTCTAGGGCCGCCGGGGCTTGAGCCACGCGTGCGCAGTTGATGTTGGAGCAATCGGCCAGTTCAAGTCCGGCATGGGCAAATTCGTCCACCTCTTTGCCCAAGTTGGCAGAGGTTGCGTTCATTGCGTCACGCATCGCGTATTCGACGATATTTACGCAGAAGACTTCGGTTGCCAGAATATTGGCCACACTGTCCTTGGTGCCATCTTGATCTTCTTTGGTGGAGGTTGAGGCAAACATCACCTGCGGTGGTTCATAAGCCACTGCGTTAAAAAAAGAATAGGGGGCCAGATTGTTGATCCCGTCGGTTGCGCGAGTGGAAATCCATCCAATGGGGCGCGGGCTGACAATGGCGCTAAAGGGATTATGGGGCAGGCCGTGGCCGTCCTTGGGATTGTAAAACATCACTGTGTCTCCTAGGCATTTGCCCCACACTTATGTGCGTGATAGGGCGATGACCAGCCACCCAAGGTAAGAAGGGGCAAAAACGTGTTGGAACTCAGGGCAGAGCAACCAGAGGATCGGTGGGAGGTCGAGGCCCTTTATGATCTGTGCTTTGCACCGGGGCGAGAGGCGCTGTCGTCTTATCGCTTGCGCGATGATGTGCCACCTGTCACGGGATTGAGCCAGGTTGCGCGTGATCCTGATGGCATATTGGGCGGCGCAATTCGTTTTTGGCCTGTTCATATCAACGGCGTGCAGGCCCGCTGGGATGCGCTTTTACTTGGCCCTGTTGCGGTGCACCCCACCCGCCAGGGGGAGGGGCTGGGGGGATCGTTGATCCGGGATAGTCTGGCACAGGCCCAAGACAGCGGCTGGGCACGGGTGATGCTTGTGGGGGATGCGCCCTATTATCAGCGCTTTGGATTTGAGCGCCTGAATGGGGTTGAAATGCCGCCCCCAACCAACCCAGACCGGGTGCTGGGACTTGATCTAAGACCAGATGGCTGGAAGGGTGTTTCTGGACAGGTTATACGCTGGGGCAGTTGAAATTTATGCTCTTCATGCTGATCTAGTCTATGTAAATGGAGGTCACATGAGCGAAATTCTTGCGCCTGCGCCCCTTTTGACGGCGGCTGAGATCGAGGCGGAACTGAAACAATTGGCGACATGCCAGCGGGCTGCATCAGGCTCTGCTATGCGGTTTTTGAATAGGCTTGGCGGCGGGGCTGAAACGTTGCTTGCACGTTTGCCCAGACCTGTGCGCAACAATCTGGCATCTGCGACTGAGGCGGCTTTGTGGTTAGCGGTGCGTAATACCGCGCAAAGTGATCGCTATTTGCCGCGTCCAAGTGCGCAGGTGAACCGTTTGATCGGTGCGGCGCTGGGCGCGGCTGGTGGGGCGACAGGCCTGCCCGGCACCTTGGCGGAACTGCCTGTGACCACCGCGTTTTTGCTGCGCAGCATCCAAAGTGAGGCTGCACGGCAGGGGTTTGATGTGACCTCGGAAAGCGTGCTGTTTGATACGATACAGGTTTTTGGGGCGTCTGGCCCCTTTGCAGACACGGGTCAGACGGATACGGATTTTCTGATGACGCGGCTGTCGTTGACGGGCACAGGTTTGCAGAAACTCATCGCACAGGTGGCGCCCAAGCTGGGCATGGTTTTGGGGCAGAAACTGGCCGCGCAAGCAGTGCCTGTTTTGGGCGGCGCTGCGGGAGCCTCTGCCAATTATATCTTTACGGGGTATTATCAAAATATGGCACGGGTGCATTTTGGCGTGCGCAGGCTTGCGACGGTGTGTGACCAGAGTGAAGAGGCTTTGCGCTTGCAGCTTCAGGATGTTTTGACTGCGGGCTAAGTTGCGCGGTGAAACAAGATCGCAGGGCTTTGAAAGTCTGAATATCTGTTGACCTCTTGATCTTCTGGCAGGTGATCCGTAACCCTGTGATCTGTTAAGAGGAAACGAATGATTCAATACGTGCTGAAATGTGCCAAGGGCCACCGCTTTGAAAGCTGGTTTCAATCGGCCGTCGCTTTTGACAAGCTTGCCGCTGCAGGTCATGTGACCTGTGCAATTTGCGGCGATGCGAATGTCGAAAAAGCGATTATGGCACCGCGCGTGCGTCCGGGCCGCAAAGCGGTTTCTGGGCTTGGCGATCCTGAACCATCGGTGCCCGCAGTGGCCGCTGAAACACCGCCGCCAGCTGCGCCAAGCGAAGAGATGCAACAGGCGCTGAAAGATTTGCGCAAATCCGTTGAGGCCAATTCTGATTATGTTGGCGAAGACTTCGCGACTGAGGCGCGCGCCATGCATTTGGGCGAGGCGCCTGAGCGTGCGATTTATGGCGAAGCCAAGCTTGAAGACGCAAAAGACTTGATTGAAGATGGGGTACCGGTTTTACCGCTTCCCTTTACTCCGAAACGTAAGACAAATTAGCGCATACATATTTAAAGGCGAAAAGCATGCATGTTGTGATTACCGGCGCAAGCCGCGGCATTGGGAAAGAACTGACACAACAGCTGCGGGAGGCGGGCCATGAGGTCACGGCAACGTCGCGCGATCACTCGGCAGATACGCGTCTGGATGTGACCGATCCGGGACAGCAAGCGCGATTTGCTGCGCACCTTAAAGGGCGGCCTGTGGATCTGGTGGTCTGTAATGCCGGTGTTTATCTGGACAAAGGTACCCCCTTTGCAGATTTCAGCGCTGAAATCTGGACCAAAACGCTGGCGACAAATGTCACTGGAGCCTTTCTGACGGTGCAGGCTTTAATGCCCAATCTGAAACTGGCGGAGCAGCCCAAAATTGCAATTCTCTCATCGCAGATGGCGAGCCATGCGCGCGCTCCGGGGGGAAGCTACGCATATCGGGCATCCAAAGCTGCGGTTTTGAATTTGGGCCGTAATCTGGCAACAGATTTGCAGTCTGAGGGGATCGCTGTTGGGATCTATCACCCTGGTTGGGTGCGCACCGACATGGGCGGCCCAGAAGGAGATGTGTCTGTGCAGGATTCAGCGGCGGGATTGATTTCGGAATTTGATCTGCTGTCCTTGCAAAGCACGGGGTGTTTTCACACTTGGGATGGACAGATCGCGCCCTATTGATCGAACGGTTGGTTCGAAGAAAAAAGCCCGCCTCTGCATTACACAGAGGCGGGCTTTTCTGTTTGATGGCGGCAGCTGTTATTCCCAGCAGCTGACCAGAACGGTCATACCGCTTGTTGCGCGCACAAGGGCTTCGTTTGGAACGCTTTGTTCTGCGGCGCTGGCCAAGGGGCGGCGGTCTACGCTGTTCAGGGCGAGGCGCAGAGCATCCGCGTTGACGGCAAAGCTGACCCCGTCGGGCAGTTGTTGATTTCCGATGCGGTTTGGTAAGAGCATTCCGATCACCGCACCTGTGTTGTTAATCACGGGGCCGCCTGCATCACCATCTTGCGGCGCAAGGGCGAGGCGTGCGACGCCTTCGTTGCCATCAAGGCTTTTGAGGTCGCTGAGCACGCCCCAAGTCAGGCTGGGTGCGCCAAGAACGCCCTGATACGAAAACCCAGAGACCGCAACATCAGACTGCAGGCGAGGTGTCGTTGTCGCCAATTCCGCCACGGCGATGGGGGCAAGCGCATCTTTTGCAGCTAAGACCGCCAAACCGTTGGCTGCGTCATTCAGCAGAATTTCGGCCTCGTAATCATGATCCAGCGTAATGCGAGAGCAGCTGGCGACCACGTCAGAGGTGGTGATGACGGTGCCTCTGTCATCGACAAAGAAACCAGAATGCGACAGGCGGGGGCGGCGGATCTGCAGGCCGGCCAATAAATCTACATTCTGTGGCGCATCGGCACCCGCTGCAGGATCAAGCACGCCATCCAGACGGGTAAAGCTGGTTTGCATGGCTGTCAGCACGCGGCTGCGGCGTTCTTCGTCGCCTTCCGGCCAGATCAGCGTAAAGCCTTTGATCTGACCGTTGCGCAGGGTGGCTTGGGTGTAGGTCACCATGCCCTTGCCGCGGCCTTCGATGGTGAAATCATTGGCGTTGCGCTTGCGCTCCCCGTCCAGCGGGATCACTTCAAGCGTCTGCATGATATCATAAAGCCCGTGCAGGGTGCGCTGATCGCCGGGTTGGCTGATCAGGAACACACGCGCGCCCAGATCGGTCAGGCTTTTGTATTGCACAAAAGGGGATTCATAGCTATCAAACGCCACCTCTTTGGCGGGAAGGTCCAGTGCGATCCCTGACGGAGCATCCTCGATACGCTGCATGCCAACTGAAATCAGCGGGGCGTTATATTGATCCAGCAAGGTCTGACGCTGCAGGGTTGTCAAAACGCCTGTGGGCTCAAACCGGTTTGCGGCTTGCCAATCTGCCATGGAGCGACGGGTGCCGCGTCCGAAAGCGCCATCGATGGTGGAGGTGTAAAACCCTTGTGCTTTCATGGCGATCTGCAGGGCTTCACGTTCAGCGCGGGTGAGGCGGCTTTCGCTGCGCCGTGCCTCGGAAACCGTTTCATCAGGCAACGCCGCTGGTGCGGGCTCCGGGGTTTGAGCAATCGGTTCCTCAACTGCAGGCACTTCTGTGGGCGCAGGCGCGACAACAGGTGCGGTGTTTTGAACGGGGCCCACCGGGAAGAATTGGGCCCGCAGATTGCGAGAGAAAGCAATAAAGCTGTCTCTTGGAATGGATCCTTCGCGGCGATAGACCTGCAAGATCCGTTCAGCATCCGGGCGTGTGTAGGGGCCCAGGACCACTCCGAACCAGCCTGCGCCCAGCGAGAAGCCCGCTACATCTGGCAGTTGTGATGCAAAGTCACGTGCGCGTGCTTCAGCATCTGCGCGTGAAGGGTGCGCTGCGATCTGAATCCAGACCGAATTTTGCTGCGCTTGCGCGGTTTCCACGAATGCAAAGAACATGGCGCATATCACCACGGCCCATGTGGCAAACAGTCTTTTCATTGCAAGACCTCTATTCCCGAGAATAATAAATTTCCTCGGCTCATAGCGATAAAAGGTGCGGATGGGAACTCCTGTTAGCGGGGGAATTCCTCTATTGCTGCAGCAATTCATCAGGTCAGCCTCTGTTTGACGGGCACAGAGGGGGTTTGCCCGTTGACCCTGTGGCGCGGCTTGCATAGGAAGACAGTCGCATTTGCTGCCCCAAAAGGGATACGTCATGACCCAAACATCCAGCGCGCCGCGCTCCTTTCAAGAGATCATTTTAAGGCTCCAGACCTATTGGGCCTCTAAAGGGTGTGCGATTTTGCAGCCCTATGACATGGAAGTGGGCGCGGGGACTTTTCACCCGGCCACCACATTGCGCGCGCTGGGATCCAAAGCCTGGGCTGCGGCCTATGTGCAGCCCTCGCGCCGTCCGACGGATGGTCGATATGGTGAAAACCCAAACCGCCTGCAGCATTACTATCAGTATCAGGTTCTGATCAAACCTTCTCCGCCTAACCTGCAAGAGCTATATCTGGGCAGCCTGGAAGCCATTGGGATTGACGCAGGACTGCACGATCTGCGCTTTGTCGAAGACGACTGGGAAAGCCCCACATTGGGCGCCTGGGGGCTGGGCTGGGAAGTCTGGTGCGATGGTATGGAAGTCAGCCAGTTTACCTATTTCCAGCAGGTCGGCGGCCATGATTGCACGCCGGTCTCTGGTGAGCTGACTTATGGTCTGGAACGTTTGGCCATGTATATTCTGGGCGTGGATCACGTGATGGATATGCCGTTTAACGATCCACAATCTCCTCAGCCGCTGACCTATGGCGATATCTTCAAGCAGACTGAAGAAGAATATGCCCGTTGGAACTTTGATGTGGCCAACACCGACGTGTTGTTGCGCCATTTTGAAGAGGCCGAGGCGGAATGTGCGGCGATCCTTTCGCAGGAACATGACGACCCTAAAACCGGCAAGCGTATCATTATGGCGCATCCGGCGTATGATCAATGTATCAAGGCAAGCCATATCTTTAACCTGCTTGATGCGCGCGGTGTGATTTCTGTGACGGAACGACAGGCCTATATTGGCCGTGTGCGGGCGTTGGCCAAACAATGTGCGGATGCTTTTGTGCAGACTGAAGCAGGTGGCTTTGCGGCCTAAGCTGATAGGGAACTCAGAATGGGACAAGAGTCCAGTGATGCACAGGAGCTTGAGGAACGGCTGCGCAATCGGATCAAGCGATTGCGCCGCACAGCCGAAAAGAGCAACCGACGCGCGGCCGCTGAAGGGTTTCTGGATGGAGTAATTGCGACTTTGCGTCCCGGCGATCTTGTGGTCGATTGCGGTGCGAATGTTGGCAGTGTCACACTGCGACTGGCACAAAGCGGTGCAGACGTGGTGGCCTTTGAACCCGATCCTTGGTCGTTTAAACAGCTTGAGCAGGCCACTGCGGATTATGATAATGTCACGCGGATCAATGCAGCGGTTGGCGTTGAGGCTGGAACCTTGTCTTTATATCGAAGTGGGAGCTTTGAGGATGATCGGCACAAGGAATCCATACGCAGTTCTTTGATGGCTGATGCGCGCAGCGTGGACGCATCTGGCGATGCGATCCCGGTTGAGGTCATTGATTTCCCAGCCTGGCTGCAAGCCCGTCTGGATGAAGGCCGCCGTATCGGGATGGTCAAAATGGATATTGAAGGCGCAGAGCTGGATTTGATGGAAGTGTTACTGGATCGCGGTGTCCCGGATCAAACTGGCCCTTTTCTGGTTGAAACACATCCGGGTCTTTTTCCGAAGAAGCGCGCACGTTTTGCTGCATTGGCGGAGCGTGCAAAAAATTACCCTGCGAAACGCGTCAACTTGGATTGGATCTGAACAAAAATGGGCAAGTTTCTCGCCATCCTTTTAGGTGTCTCTGCATTGGCTGCGGGCGTTGGCATGTACTACCTGCAGATCTATGGGTTTTACGATGAGGTCGCGCTGACGCCCGGCGAAGATGTAGTTTTGATGCCGCTTGGGGCTGAAACGCCACGTCCGATTGCCTATGCGGATTTTGAAGCCATTGATGCGGACAGCTCTCCCATTCGCTACCGGGCCTGTTTTACAACAAAGCTTACCCCGGCAGAGCTGTCGCAGGTTTTTGCCCTGTCTGATCAGAAAGATCCGCGCAACGCGCCGCCGTGGTTTGACTGTTTTGATGCAGCGGCCTTGGGCGCGGCTTTGAAAGACGGCCGCGCGACGGCTTTTTTGTCTGTGAAAAACATCTCATACGGGGTGGATCGTATTGTGGCGATCACCGACGAGGGGCTGGGCTTTGCCTGGCACGAGCTGAACCAATGCGGCAAGAAAGCCTATGACGGAACCGTCGTAGGTGAGGCTTGCCCAGAACGATAACGGCGCCTTGCGCCTTGCCGCCCTTGAGGTGGCGCTACTGAATTTTGCGCGTCTTGAGCGCCCGCCATTCGAGGACATGAAATGCCCGATCTGTTGATTGAACTGTTTTCCGAAGAAATCCCCGCCCGTATGCAGGCGCGGGCGGCTGAAGATCTGAAAAAACGGATCACGGATGGTCTGGTTGAGGCAGGGCTGACCTATGCAGGGGCTGCGGCCCTGTCGACACCGCGCCGCCTGACATTGACACTGGAAGGCCTGTTGGCCGAAAGCCCCACCGTGCGCGAAGAGCGAAAAGGGCCCAAAGTGGGGGCGCCGGAGAAGGCGATTGAGGGCTTTTTGCGTGGCGCAGGTGTGAGCCGTGATCAGTTGGAAGAGCGCGAGACGCCAAAGGGCGCAGTGTATTTTGCCAGCATCGAAAAAGCCGGACGCCCGGCACAAGTCATCATTGCTGAGGTTCTGGAAGCAACCATTCGAAACTTTCCCTGGCCCAAATCCATGCGCTGGGGCGCGGGATCTTTGCGCTGGGTGCGTCCCTTGCATTCGATCCTGTGCATTTTGTCTGATGAAGAGGGCGCGCGGGTTGTTGATTTGGACATTGACGGCATCAAGGCTGGCAATGTGACACAGGGCCATCGTTTCATGGCACCGGGGGAGATCACTGTCTCTAGCTTTGAGGATTACAGCACCAAGCTGAAACGCGCCTATGTGGTGCTTGATCCGGCAGAGCGTGCGGATGCGATCTGGCAAGACGCGACCAATCAGGCCTTTGCGAGTGGGCTGGAAGTGGTCGAAGACAAGGGTCTGCTGACAGAGGTTGCAGGGCTGGTTGAATGGCCTGTTGTACTGCTGGGAAGCATCGATGATGAATTTCTTGATCTGCCAGCAGAGGTTCTTCAGACCTCGATGAAAGAGCATCAGAAGTTTTTCTCGGTGAAGAACCCTAAAACGGGGCGGATTGAAAAATTCATCACCGTGGCCAACCGTGAAACCCGTGACACCGGCGCAACCATTCTGGCAGGCAATCAAAAGGTTTTGTCAGCCCGTTTGGCAGATGCGAAATTTTTCTGGGAAAATGACCTGCGCATTGCCAAATCCGAAAGCGGCATGACGGCCTGGACCGAAAAGCTGTCGAATGTGACCTTCCACAACAAATTGGGCACCCAGGCTGCGCGGATTGATCGCATTGCAGCGCTGGCACGCGAGATTGCCCCAGTTGTGGGTGCGGACGCGGATCTGGCGGAACAGGCGGCAAAAGTGGCCAAGGCGGATCTGTCGTCTGAAATGGTCTATGAATTCCCGGAACTGCAGGGCCTGATGGGGCGCTATTACGCAGAGGCCGCTGGCTTGTCGCAAGACGTGGCCAATGCCTGTGAAGCGCATTATTCCCCACTGGGTCCATCGGATGATGTGCCATCTGAGGCGGTTTCTGTTGCAGTGGCGCTGGCGGATAAGTTGGACACGCTGACCGGGTTCTGGGCGATTGATGAAAAGCCCACAGGATCAAAAGACCCTTATGCGCTGCGTCGTGCTGCGCTGGGTGTGATCCGGTTGGTGTTGAACAATAATCTGCGGATGACTTTGAAAGACAGCTTTGAAGCCAGTTTGAAAGTCTTGCTGAAACTTGCGGAATGGCAGGGTGCGGTTCTGGAGGCAAAAACTGCGGAGGCTGCAGCAGGTGAGGACACGCTGGAGGCAGCCAAGAAGCGGGTTCATGATATGGCCCATCAGGTTGAGGCCGCAAGAGCGGTGATCAACACATCTGGCGAAGATCTTCTGTCTTTCTTCCATGACCGTCTGAAAGTGTTCCTGCGGGATCAGGGCATTCGCCACGACGTGATTGACGCCTGTATTGCGATGGATGGAAACGACGATTTGACGCTTTTGGTCAAACGCGCCCGCGCGCTGGAAGATTTCATGAAAACTGAAGATGGCGAAAATCTGGTTCAGGGCTTTAAGCGGGCCAATAACATTCTGAGCCAGGCCGAAGAGAACGACGGTGTGGAGTATTCTTACGGTGCGGACCGCAAATATGCGGAAGAGGCCGCTGAGATTGCCTTGTTTGACGCGCTAGAAGCAGGCGAAGGGGCGATCTCTTCGGCCATCGAGGCCGAAGATTTCGCGGCCGCCATGGGCGGCTTGGCCGCACTGCGCCAACCGGTGGATGCCTTCTTTGAGGGGGTTCAGGTCAATTCTGACAATCAGGTGGTGCGTCGTAACCGATTGAATGTTTTGAGTGATATCCGAAAACTGTGCGGCCAAGTCGCAGATTTGTCGCGTTTGGAAGGCTAAAGGCGGCTTTCATTCACATTGTGACAGAGAAAGAGCAGGCCTGAGGGTCTGCTCTTTTTGTTTTGGGGAGAGGTGGGTTGGAAAGCCCCTTGCACGGGCCTCTGAAGGGCTTATGCTGCGGGGCAAAGAGGGAGTGCTGCAGTGCAGAATAATTCCAACCAGACACCATTTGCGACTGAAATTACGCCAAGCGCCTGTATCGCGCTGTCGACCCATGGGGGGCGGGCGAAATGTTTGCAGCGTCTGGTGCGGCTGGATCTGCCTGTCCCGCGCACTGTGGCGCTGTCTTTTGATGCGGTGCATGCCATCGCCGAAGGGCGGATGCCGGACCTGACAGAGGTTTTGAAAGAGTTTCCAGAGGATGCGCTGCTGTGTGTGCGCCCGTCTTCAGAGGATCCTGATTGGGGTGGTCCAGGGGCCATTTTGAACATCGGTATCAATGAGACGACCTATACGGATCTGTGCACAAAACTGGGGCCAGAGGCCGCTGCAGCGTTGTATTTGCGGTTTGTGCAGTCTTATGCGGTGCATGTTGCGCGTCTGGATCCGGATGTGTTTGATGATGTGGAAGATGGTGGCCCGGATGCATTGGCCGAGATCCTGCAGGCCTATGAAGCGGAAACCGATGAAAAATTCCCGCAAGATCGCAGCGAACAGCTGGGCGCGGTGTTGCGATCCATGGCGCGGGCCTGGGAAGGCACCTCTGCGCGCCTGTTGCGACAGGCGAAAGGTGCACCTGCGGATGCGGGGCTTGGCCTTGTGGTGCAGGAAATGGTGCCGGGGTTAGGGCCTGGCGTGTGTGGGTCAGGTGTGTTGCAGCTCGTCAGTAGCACCACGGGTGAGCCGCAGATTTCGGGGCGTTACCTGAGCCAGTCGCAGGGGCGAGATGCGCTTGGGCGTGGGGTTTCGGCCATGTACCTAGAGCGAGACGCGCGGGGCGAGGCGTTGGAAGATCTGGCGCCGGAGGCGTTTGAGAGCCTGAAAGTGCATGCGAGATTGATGCGCGCGCGCTTGCGTGAGGAGATGCAGGTGGAATTCGTGCTTCAGGATGGCGCCGTGCATATTCTGGATGGTGTGCGGGTGGCGCGTACAGCGCGCGCGGCGGTTCGCATTGCTGTTGGATTGGCGCAGGACGGCATTATTCCGCCCGAAGAAGCTGTGATGCGGGTGGACGCCCATGCACTGAATGAATTGCTGCACCGCCAGATTGACCCCGATGCCAAGCGGGACGTGATTGGAACAGGCATTGCGGCAAGTCCTGGCGCGGCCACTGGCAAGCTGGTCTTTACAGCGGCGGAGGCGCAGGCAAGTGCGGCGCGCAATGAACGCTGTATTCTGGTGCGGCGCGAAACCTCTCCTGAAGATGTGCGGGGCATGCATGCAGCTGTTGCTGTGTTGACGGAAAAGGGGGGGATGACCAGCCACGCGGCTGTGATTGGGCGCGGTCTTGGACTACCTTGCATTGTTGGTGCATCCAGTTTGAAATTTGACAGCCGCCGCAAGCGGTTAAAGGCGGAAGATGGGCGCCTTTTCCGGGCGGGCGATGTGATCACAATTGATGGCAGCTCTGGTCAGGTTTTGGCGGGGGAAGCCAAAACAGTGGAAGCGGCGCAGGATGAAACCTTTCAGACTCTGATGGGCTGGGCAGATGCGGCGCGTGATATTGGTATTCGGGCCAATGCGGATACGCAGATGGATGCGCAGACGGCGCGCAACTTTGATGCGCAGGGCATTGGCTTGTGCCGGACCGAGCATATGTTCTTTGATCCCGGTCGCCTGACGGTGATGCGCGAGATGATCTTTGCGGAAACCCCTTCTGGGCGTGAGGCCGTTCTGGCGCGACTTTTGCCAATGCAGCGGGACGATTTCCGCGAATTGTTTCGCATCATGGAAGGACTTCCGGTTTGTATTCGCTTGTTTGATCCGCCTTTGCATGAATTTCTGCCAACCGGGCAGAGCGGACAGCGCGAACTGTCTGAAGCCTTGGGTATTCCTGTCAGCGAAGTGACGCGCCGGGTTGAGGAGTTAGGCGAATATAACCCGATGCTGGGTTTGCGGGGCGTGCGCCTTGGCGTGACGGTCCCTGAAATTTATGACATGCAGGCGCGCGCAATTTTTGAAGCCACAGTCGAAGCCTCAAAAGGAGGGGCGTTGGTAGTGCCTGAAATTATGGTTCCTCTGGTGTCAGCCAAACGCGAGGTTGAGCTGGTCAAAACCCGCATCGATGCTGTTGCCGCGGCAGTTCGGCTAGAGACGGGATGTGACTTTACCTATCGTTTTGGCGTGATGGTCGAGACCCCGCGTGCAGCCTTGCGTGCTGAAGAGATTGCGCCGCATACAGCTTTTCTGAGCTTTGGTACAAATGACCTGACACAGATGACCTACGGCTTGTCGCGCGATGATGCAGGGCGCTTTATGTCCGCCTATGTTCAGAAAGGTGTGTTTGGCGAAGATCCGTTCCATGTGCTGGATGTCGATGGCGTGGGCGAACTGTTGCAACTGGGGGTTCAGCGTGGCCGCAGGGCAAATGCGGATGTGACCTTGTCGATCTGCGGAGAGCACGGCGGAAACCCCGAATCAATTGCATTTTGCCGCAAAGCAGGCTTTGACTACGTGTCTTGCTCACCGTTTCGCGTCCCAGTTGCGCGGCTTGCCGCCGCTCAGTTGGCGATCGCAGATAAATTGGGCGATTCGCCCGTAAGTGAAAGAAAAAATTAACATTTCCCTTGCTATTTCGCGCGTGTTGGGAGCTTGCGGTGGCTTTGCGGTGTGATGGGTATGTCAAAAGTTTGGCCTAAACTGGACCTTTTGAGCGCTTTCGTTTAAAGAGCGCCCCTGCACGCATAGTAGTTGCCCAGCGTGTGACGTGAACTTGGGGGGATACCCACATGAAAACGACCTTATTGTCGGCCTTGTCGGCCGCAGCAATTTTTATTGCCAGTTTGGCGCAGGCCGAGGCAGATCTGAGCGCATTGTTCCGTACAGAGCGCACCTCTTTGGACAACCTGCCCGAAGAACGCGTGGCCCGCTTCCTGTCTTTTGGCCGCAAGTCCCGCCAGAGCCCTGAGAATAAGGTACAGTTCAGCAAATCTTTTCTGGATGCGCAACCTTCTGCAAAGGGCGGAGAGCAATTTTCCTGTCTGGCTGAGGCGCTTTACTTTGAAGCGCGTGGAGAGACGGTGAAGGGTCAGTTTGCTGTTGCCGAAGTGATTATGAACCGTGTTGCGAGCAAGCGCTTCCCCAATTCTTTGTGTGCTGTGATCAATCAGGGCACCGGTCGCAAATATCAGTGCCAGTTTACCTATACCTGCGATGGCCACAAAGAAGTTATCCGTGAACCCAAAGCCTATGAACGTGTTGCCAAGGTTGCACGTCTGGCAATGGATGGCGCCGTGTCAAAGGTGACAGATGGCGCAACCTACTATCACACGACCGCTGTGCGTCCAAGCTGGCGCCGGGCCTTTACACAGACTGCTCGTATCGGTGTTCACATGTTCTACCGTGACGATAGATATCGTACAGCGGCCTCTCAATAGGATGTATCTGCGTTTGATTTGGCGCAATTGGCCGCTGAAACGGCGGAGTTTATACTGTTTTTCGAGTGCTGATAGGCTATAGCGGGGCCTCTGAATATGTCTCGCCAGCCAAAGGACGACCCAATGTCTTCTGAGATCCGCCTCGCCTTTGAACACCCGGATGAGCGCTCCCGTGCGACGGCTGGGCAGCCGCTTGATCGTCTTTCAGTGCGGGATCATCTGGTCGAAGTTGAGATTGGGGCATTTCAGGCAGAACGCGGCACCACTCAGCGGATCTGCTTCAATATCGTGGTTGAGATCGAACCTTTGCCAGCTGATCTGGACGATGACGTGGATCGTATCCTGTCGTATGATCGGGTGACGGAAGCCATTGCTCATGAGCTTGCCGCAGAACGTCTGAACCTATTAGAGACTTTGGCCGAACGTATTGCCGAGCGGATTCTGACGGAACCACAGGCTGTGCGCGCTTTTGTGCGGATTGAAAAGCTGGACCGGGGTCCTGGTGCTTTGGGCGTTGAGATCGTGCGCGCGCAGGATCAGGTACGTCATGTCGTTCATGAGGAAGAGGTTCCGCACCCTCGTTTAATGTATCTATCCAATGCAGCCATCGACAGTGTGAATCTGGCTGGCTGGATCGATCAGATGGAGTGTCGTGAACGGCCTTTGATTCTATGTGTTGGCCGTCATGATCAACCTATGCCCCAGACGGGTCATAAAATGACTCAACGTCGGATTGATCTTTTGGCCATAGAACAGAACGCTTGGCGCTTGGCATCAAAGGATAATCGCTGTGTGGTTGTGTCAACGCGCACTGAACTCGACTGGGCGATGAAAAACGGGCAAATTTGCGTCTGGGCACCTTCTAAAGTTGTCTTGGATGCTGTGGACAGTCCTGCAGCTGCATCGCATGATGCAGTGCAATTGGCTGCATGGTTTGCCGCGACTTTTGAAGCGGGTGAGATGATCGTTATTGACGAAGCCTTGCCTGAAGACCCGAGCGTTCCTTTGCGTGCCGTTAAACTGGAGCAAACGCAACTTTGAGTTATTATAGACCGCTGGTAAGATCAGGAGAGGCTCGACCGGAAGGGGCATACCCCTTAGCTGGGGGGGCATTGTGGTTTTCTGAGGTGGAAATTCTGGACCGCGGCGCGCCTGCACGTGTGGTGCCGGCAGGGCTGGTTCCAGAAGAAGATCGACGCAGATTGACTGCGCGCCGGGCTTCAATCGCCGGGCTTGATATGTCTACGCCACAGATCATGGGTATTTTGAACGTCACTCCTGATAGTTTTTCTGACGGCGGCAAGCTGGCAGATGCTGAGATGGCCTGCGCGGTGGGCTTGCAGATGATTGCGGATGGGGCAACATTGCTGGATGTGGGTGGTGAGAGCACACGCCCCGGTGCTGAACTTGTCGACGAGAATGACGAAGTCGCGCGCGTGCGCCCAGCGATTGAAGCCCTGCGTGCCCAAAGTGATGTGCCAATCTCAATTGATACGCGCAAAGCCGCTGTTGCAATGGAAGCGATGGAGGCCGGGGCGGATCTTGTGAATGATGTGTCAGGTTTCACCTATGATATGGCGCTGGCTCCATTGTCGGCGCAGGCAGGTGTACCGGTGTGTGTGATGCATGCGCAGGGCGATCCTGCCACCATGCAAGATGAACCGGTTTACGATAATGTTTTGCTGGATGTATATGATTTTCTGGCCGAACAGGTGGACCGGCTAGAGGCGATTGGTGTTGTGCGCGAGCAGATCGTGATTGATCCCGGCATCGGTTTCGGCAAGACGCTGGCACATAACCTGACCTTGCTTAAGAACATCAGCCTGTTTCATGCATTGGGTTGCCCTGTTTTGCTGGGCGTGTCGCGCAAGCGCTTTATTGGCACAATTGCCGAGGAAGATAACCCATCGGCGCGGGTGCCGGGATCTATCGCGGTGGGGCTTGCTGGTATTGCGCAAGGCGTGCAGATTTTGCGAGTGCACGACGTGGCGGACACTGCGCAAGCGGTGCGCTTGTGGCAGGCCGTTCGTTAAGGGGCGACCTTTTCGGCAGAGCGTTTTCCAAAGAACAGGCGTTTGAGCGGGCCATATTGGCTGAAGCCTAACCCACACAGGATAAGAGCAAGCGCGCTGAGCAGGGAGGAGGGCAGGTCTTCTCCTAGAAGCAGCGCGCCCAAGACAACGGCCCACAGGGGCACCTGAAAGTTGGTTAGGGTCATAAAAGTTGGTCCTGCCCCGCGCACGACAAGCACGCGCAACAGGTTGGCCAAACCAGTCGACACCACGCCAAGCACCAGAATGATCCACAGTGTTTGTGGTGGTGGGACAATGGGTGCGCCTTCGGTGGTAATCGCGAGCGGCACAATCAGCACGGAACCGATCAGCAGTAAAACAGTTGCGAGGCCGACCGGGTCCACCGGGGGAAGGCGGCGGATCAGAATGGATTGCACCGCATAGCAGGCTGTCGAGGCAAGGATGGCCGCACGACCAAAGGCCTCCAGGTCAGAGCCGGAGCTGTCAAAGGCTTTGGCGCCGATAAGAACAGTGACACCTGCAAACCCAAAGCACATGCCAATCACTTTGCGTAGGCTCATCTGTTCACCGGGCACAAAGAAATGGGCAAGAGGTAAGATCATCAACGCAATTGCGGCCATGCTGACACCGGTAAAGCCAGAGGGCACATGTTGTTGCCCCCAGCTGATTAAGGCAAAGGGCAGGGCGGTGCTGAGGATGCTGATTAAGACTACAGTGCGCCATGCGCTTGATCCCTGAAACAGGCGAAACCCGCGTAGACCCCAGATCAATGTCATGGGCAGCGCGGCCAAGGTAATGCGATAAGCGGCCAGCCAGAACGGGGTGACATCTGTCAGGGCAATTTTGATCAGCAAAAACGTCCCACCCCAGACAAAACCCAAGGTGGCGATCATCAGCCAATAGCGTGGGGAAATATCCGGCATTTCGCGCTCCTGTTGTTCAACTCGCCTTAGAGGCTTATGATTGGCAGGGCAAGGGGCGCATATTGGAGCACCCCTCAATCAGCTCGCGTGGTACATTTTACGGCAATAGTGCGCTCAACGTTTTTTTCGTTGCGCGCTTGTGATCAAAAGCCCGCCTAAGATGAGCGCCAGTGCGACAAACAGCTGACGCGGTAGGGTTTCTGCCAGCAGTGCAAACCCAAAGATTACAGACCAGACTGGTACCTGATAATTGACCAAGGACAAAAAGGCTGGTCCGGCGCTGCGGATCACTTGAACCAGCATCACCTGGGCCAGTGCTGTTGGGATGAGGCCAAGGGCGATGACTGCAAAGGTTGACCGTACCGGTGCAGACGAGGGAATCCCCTCTTTTACCAGTGCAATTGGCAGAATAAGGACAGCACCACAGAGAAGGGCGGCAGCAGAGAGGGAGAGCATATTGGTGTTGGGGCACAGGCGGGTCACGATTGCACCGATGGCGTAACACAGGGCTGCCGCAACACAGGCAAGGCGCGCGAGGGTTTCCAGATCCGCACCTGTGCTGGCAAAGGCATCAAGCCCGATCAGAACCACAACGCCAACAAAGCCGCAGCAAAATCCGATTGTGCTGCGCAGGCTCATCCTGTCACCGGGGATCAGAATATGAGCAAGCGGCAGCACAAAAAGCGGCACCACTGCCATCGTGACCCCAGCAAACCCGCTGGCAACCTGTGTCATGCCCCAACTGAGCAGAGAAAACGGCACCGCGTTGGAAAAGACCCCCATCAACAGGGCGCAAAGCCAGACGATGCGTCCTTCCGCGGTGTTGAATGCGGGCAGCCCGGGCCCCGTGATGCAAACCAGCGTTGTAAGGCAGATGGCAGCGAGGGAGATGCGCAGGGCGGCAATTGTGAGCGGCGTATAGCCTTCCAGCGCGACGGCAACACCCATAAACGATGCGCCCCAGATGCAGCCAAGCATCAAGAGTTTTATCCAATTGTGCAAACCTACATTCATGAAACTGAGGCCTTTGAAAGTATAATTAAAAAGGGCGTTCCGATTGCTCGAAACGCCCCGCAGAGGAAAAAGGCTGCGGCTTAAACCGCAAGGGCCTTAGTTTTTCTCTTTGTCGACCATTTTACCAGCCGAGATCCAAGGCATCA
The DNA here is from genome assembly GCF_900102795.1 of Epibacterium ulvae. GTDB lineage: Bacteria > Pseudomonadota > Alphaproteobacteria > Rhodobacterales > Rhodobacteraceae > Epibacterium > Epibacterium ulvae. The sequence continues at coordinate 96,927 of NZ_FMWG01000008.1, forward strand.
TATCGCGCAGTTTGCCGCCGACAACTTCGATCTGGTGCTCGTCATTGGCACGACGGGACGCTTTGATGGTGGGCTGACCCACCGCGTTTTCCAGCATGAAGTCACGTACAAACTTACCGGACTGAATGTCCGCCAGGCTCTCTTTCATGGCTTTCTTGGTCTGCTCGTAAGGCAGGATCCGTGGGCCGGTGACGTACTGACCGTATTCCGCAGTGTTTGAGATCGAGTAATCCATGTTGGCAATGCCGCCTTCATAGATCAGGTCAACGATCAGCTTGGTTTCGTGCAGACACTCGAAATAGGCCATTTCAGGTGCGTAACCTGCTTCAACCAGTGTTTCAAAGCCGCAGCGGATCAGTTCAACGATACCACCGCACAGAACAGCTTGTTCACCAAACAGGTCGGTTTCGCACTCTTCGCGGAAGTTGGTTTCGATAATACCGGAACGACCACCACCGATTGCGGAGCAGTAGGATTTGCCGATTTCCAGCGCATTGCCGGTGGCGTCGGTGTCAACAGCAACCAAGCAAGGCACGCCGCCACCTTTGGTGTATTCGCCGCGCACGGTGTGGCCGGGGCCCTTAGGCGCCATCATGATCACGTCTACGCCTTCTTTGGGCTCGATCAGGCCAAAGTGTACGTTCAGGCCGTGTGCAAATGCGATGGCTGCCCCAGGCTTAAGGTTGTCGTGGACGTATTTTTTATAGGTGTCAGCCTGCAATTCATCGGGCATGGTGAACATGATCACATCACACCATGCTGCAGCTTCTGCGATACCCATAACTTTCAGGCCTTCGCCTTCGGCTTTTTTCGCAGAAGGGGAGCCTTCACGCAGCGCAACAACAAGGTTGTTTGCGCCAGAGTCACGCAGGTTCAGCGCGTGCGCGTGACCCTGTGAGCCGTAGCCCAGAATGGCAACTTTTTTGTCTTTGATCAGGTTCACATCGCAATCGTTGTCGTAATAAACGCGCATGATCGGCATCCTTTTGTTAGTGTTGCGGCGATCATAGACAGAGTTTTGTCGGGTGCGAGCCTGAAATACATGTGTATTTCGCCTAGTTTTGATGTTTTCATTCGTAAATTTTAAAAATATCATGTGATTTATGCTTGATGATCTGGATCGGCGCATTCTGCGCCTGCTGCAAAACAATCCCGACCAGTCGATTCCTGACCTTGGGACGCAGATTGGCCTTACCGTAGCGCGGCTGACTCGTCGGCTGGACAAGCTGCGCGACAGTGGCGTGTTGCGTGGGCAGCGGGCTGTGATCGATTGGCGCGCGCTCGGCTATGAGGTTGAGGTGTCATTGCGGATCACGCTGGATAAAACCCAAATGCGGGCGTTTGATGACTTTATTGAAGGCGCACGTAAGATCCCTGAAGTGATCGAAATTCAGACCTTTCTGGGCCGTGTAGATGTACGCCTTTCAGTCATTGCCCATGATATGACGCATTATCAACAGATCTACCGCAGCCGTATTCTGGCCCTGCCACATATCGCTGACATCGAAGCCCTGATGCATGTGTCCCGAATCAAATCAGACGAAACTTTACCGCTATGATGGAGTTAGATGAAATCGACCGCAGCCTGCTGCGCGCTTTAGCTGAAGATGCAACCCAAAGCGCGGGCGCGTTGGGACGTCGTTTGGGGTTGAGCCAGCCTGCCACATGGCGGCGGATCAAGCGGTTGCAAGAGGTTGGGATTATCGCGGGACGGCGGTTGGATCTGGACAAGGAAAAACTGGGTTTTGGCGTTACGGTTTTTCTGGGGATCAAGCTTGCGACGAAAGGCTTGGTCAGCCTTGAGGCCTTTGAACGGGCGGTGACCGCCATCCCCGAGGTGCAGACGGTGGAGCATGTTTTAGGCATGTATGATTATCGACTGCGGGTTACAGCGCGCGATATTGCCGATTTTGAACGGGTGCTGCGCCGTCGCGTGATGACGTTGCCGGGGGTTGGTAATGTGGATGCAAATGTCTTGCTTAGCGAAGAACGCCGCCCGGGACCGCTGTAGAAACGTTGCGCCTGTCCCCTCCACAGGGTAGCCAGAAAGCAGCATAAGGAAAGGATGCCCTGATGGCGATTTTGGACAACGTAGACCCAGAGGGTCTGGATGAGTTTTCAGTGGTTTTCACCGATCGGTCGTTGAACCATATGTCAAAGACGTTTCAGCAGGTCATGCTGGACATCAACGCAATGCTGAAAGAGGTCTATGAAGCCGATGCGGTTGCGCTGGTGCCCGGTGGAGGTACCTATGCGATGGAGGCTGTTGCACGGCAATTCGCTAAAGGCGCAAAAGCTTTGGTGGTGCGCAATGGCTGGTTCTCATATCGTTGGAGCCAGATTTTTGAAACGGGTGGTCTGACCGCCAGCGCGACTGTAATGAAAGCGCGTCAGACGGGTCATTCTGCGCCATCGCCTTTTGCGCCTGCGCCAATCGAGGACGTGGTTGCCGAAATCCGCGCCCAAAAGCCGGATATCGTTTTTGCACCGCATGTGGAAACCGCAGCAGGTGTGATCCTGCCGGATGACTATGTCACCGCATTGGCGAATGCGGCCCATGAGGTCGGTGCGCTGATGGTTCTGGATTGCATCGCATCCGGCTGCGCCTGGATTGATATGAAAGCCACTGGCGTGGATGTGTTGATTTCTGCGCCTCAAAAAGGGTGGAGTGCGTCACCTTCTGCAGGGCTGGTGATGTTGTCCGCGCGGGCTGAAGCTCGTCTGGCTGAGACGGCATCTGATAGTTTCGCGCTGAACTTGAAACAGTGGCGTGCAATCATGCAGGCTTATGAAAATGGCGGTCATGCCTATCATGCAACGATGCCAACAGATGCCTTACGGGTGTTTCGTGATACGATGCTGGAAACCAAGGAATATGGGTTTGAAAAGCTGCGCGAGGCCCAGTTCGCGCTGGGCGACGGGGTGCGTGCGCTTTTGAAAGACAAAGGTATCACATCCGTTGCTGCGGATGGCTTTGGCGCGCCGGGCGTTGTGGTCAGCTACACTGCGGATGCAGAGATCCACAACGGTAAGAAATTTGCCGCCATTGGTATGCAGATTGCTGCCGGTGTGCCGCTGCAATGTGATGAACCTGATGATTTCCGCACCTTCCGCCTTGGCCTGTTTGGTCTCGACAAGCTGTATGACGTGGAGGCCACGATAGCGCGCCTGAAAACAGCACTGGATCAGGTGCTGTAATAAATTAAAGGCCGCTCTGATCAGAGCGGCCTTTTCCGTCTGTCTGCCGTGACAGCGTTATTTCATGCCAAGCCCCATTTGCATCAGCGTCCGCCGCACCGGCGGCAAGGAATACAAGGCCCCAAGGCCAAGCGCGCGCAGGTCACGCAAGGGACGGGGGGCCAGCATGGAGGTTCGGTTCAACAGATCAATGCCTTTGACCCGCAATAAGATTTCTGCGTGGCGTGCTTTGTGATAGGCATTGAGCATTGCAACATCCCCAAGCCCCTCGCGGCGTGTTTGGGCCAGATCCAGCAGGGCTTGAAGATCACCTAGGGACATATTCAGTCCCTGTGCTCCAATTGGAGGCACCACATGGGCGGCTTCTGCCATCAGCGCCACGCGTTCCCCCGCCATATGCTGTGCAGATTGGCTGATGATGGGCCAGAGTGTGCGTCGTGAGGCCAGCGTGAGATCGCCGAATAGGCCACAGCTGCGCCGCGTCATTTCTGCTTCAAAGGCATCAACGGGAAGGTTCCGCAAATCACGTGCGCGGGCGCCGCGCTCCATCCAGACCACGGCTGAAGACGGCTTGCCCTGATAGTCAGGCAAGGGGACCAGCGTGAAAGGGCCGCCGCTGCGATGGATCTCGGTTGAAACGTTTTTATGGGGCACTGGGTGCGTTACCGCAAAAGCCAGTGCTTTTTGCCCATAGGTGGTGGTGCGCACCGGGATGTGCGCTGCGTCACGCATAGGAGAGTTGCGCCCATCACAGGCCAGAACAAGCCGGGTTGTAATCTGGCTGCCATCCGTCAGGGTAACGCGCGCTTCATCGGTGCGGGTAAAGAGAGATTGACTGCCCACGCCTGCACGAAAGTCCACATTGGGCAGGTCAGACAGACGGGCGATCAGTTCGCGCCGCAGCAGCCAATTGGGCAGGTTCCAGCCAAAGGGTTTTTCTGAGATTTCTGCGGCATTGAACTCTTTGACCACGCGCGCGGTGGGTTCAGCCCCTCCGGCATCCACGATGCGCATCACCTGCAAGGGGGCGGCGTGATCTGCAAAGCGCGGCCATAGTCCGATGGTTTCAAGCAAGGTTTGCGCAGGCTGCAGAAAGGCAGTGGTGCGCAGATCTGCGCCTTTGGCATCACGCTCTGTGACTGGTGGGGTTGGATCGACACAAATCACAGAGAATCCGGACGCACCAAATGCCGCCGCTGCGGTCAGCCCAGCAACCCCGCCCCCCGATATCAGAATATCGCAGCGCTCTGTCTGTTTCCCTGTCTGTGTCATCACCACCACCTCTATCGTCTTAACTCAGAGATAGGGGGGGGCGACGGCAAAGTACATGCGTCTTGGTCGCGCAGGGGGCTGAATTTAACGAGATCAGCCGCGCGTGATCGCCAACAAGGCAAGCCAGATCACAGGGACGAGACCCAGAGCTGGCAGATAAAGGCCCGGCAGGCCAAACAAAAGCGCTGAACATCCCCACAGGCAAAGAAAGGTTGCGAGCGCATAGTACAGGTTTTCTTCTGGCCCGTATGAGACCTCTTTGGCGATGCGGCCAAAGAGGGGGATGGCGAAAATGATTTTTTCAGTCAGAGACAGGCGATCGGGCAGGGTAATGGTCGACATCTAAGGCACTCCGGGCGCAAGAAATGATGCGCTTCAGATAGGTCTTTGACTGTGGCCAGACCATGCGACATCTGGTAGCGAATTGCGGCTTTTTGCGCGGATTTTAAGGATTGTCCGTTGTAAGTTGTGCTAAAAACCCTGTCAAATCATCGGTATGGTGATGAATGTGGGGTGCAGGTTTCGCGCGCTCAGCCACATGTACGGTGCGCATGCCTAACGCATGCGGTGCGGCCAAATTGCGCGGATCATCTTCGAACATAGCGGCCTGTTCTGGCACAACGCCTGCGCGGTTAAAAACCATGTCAAAGGCGGCGCGTTCTGGTTTGGGCTGGTAATTCGCATGTTCGACGCCAAACACATCATCAAACAGCCCGTCTAGCCCGCGCGCGGCCAGCACGCGTTGCGCGTAAGGCGCAGATCCGTTGGTGTAGACAATTTTACGTCCTGGCAAGGCCGCAATATGGCCTGCAAGATCGGGGGCAGGGGTGAGATGCGACATGTCAACGTCATGAACGGCGACAAGATAGGGATCGGGATCGATTTGATGCTCGCGCATGAGGCCTGCGAGCGTGGTACCATATTGGCGCCAGTAGGTTGCGCGCAGATGATCCGCTTCGGCCTCGCTTACACCGAGGGTTTCGACAACATAGCGCGTCATCTTGACCTCGATCTGGTCAAACAGATTGGTGGCCGGGGGATACAGGGTGTGATCGAGATCGAACACCCAGTGGCGAACATGGGAAAACTGCGCTTTGATCATACACGCGGTGTTAGGCATCTTTCCGCTTTTGAGCAATGCAAACTGAGGTTTGCTCTGATTTTTGGTGTATTTATGCGCTCTTTTGTGTAGCTGGGCTTGATTGGCATGAAGGGGGCTGTAGAGATTGTGAAACTCTACATATTGTGGGTTGACCCACCGAGGACAGAATGAACCAGAGCCGCACGAACCAAAAAGATGCTTATGCCTTGATCCTTGAGGCGATTGATGTGGGTGTCTACAAGCCTGGTGATCGTTTGGTGGAAAGTGATCTGGCCGAGCGGTTTGGCGTTTCTCGCACCCCCATTCGCGAAGCTTTGCAGCGCCTTGAAACACAATCCTTGCTGGAACGGGATGGGCGATCGCTGATCGTGGCGTCGCTGGATCACAACCAGATGGCCGAGCTTTATGTGGTTCGGCGCGAGTTGGAAGGGTTGGCGGCACGTTTGGCAGCAAAGCATGCAAACTCTGAAGAGATCCAAGTGTTGAAACACATGGTGCACGCGGATGATGCTCTGGTTGATCAGCCCAACGAGCTGGCAAAGGCCAACAGACGGTTCCATGAACAAATCCATCTGGCGTCACACAATCGCTATCTGGTTCAACAGCTCAATCTTGTGCATCGCACGATGGCTTTGATGGCGACAACGTCTTTGGCGGCAGAAGGGCGTGGCAAGATTGCACAGGCCGAACACAAGAAGATCGTTGACGCCATTGAACAACGAGATGGGGATGCGGCTTCACAGGCGCTTAAAGATCATATTTCAGTGGCGTTTGTGACCCGATTGCAGCGTGAGGCTGGGGATCGGATAAAACCCTAGGGGCTGGTGGGCTGGGCAGATCACTGTGAAAGCCATGATGGGTCTTGTCCCAGAAAAACGGCCGGTTGAGCAATTCACGCAGGGCTTTGTAGGCGGCAATGGTGCCGAGCGGAAAATAAAACAGCAGGGTTGGCGCGCAAAGCGCAAGGCTTGGCCGTTTGATCACAAATGCAGCTGCGGTGGCGACACAGATTGATGTAAGCTCACAAGCCACCATCACGGCAAAGAACAGTGACAGCACCGAAGGCCCCAGTGCGGTTGTAATTGGGTGAGGGCTGCCGAACCAAACGATCCAATAGGTCCATAAAACCGGGGCGAACAGGAATTGACCAACCGCGCCAATAAAGAAGAATTGAAAGCCAAAGAACTTTCGCCAGCCCAGATCCTGCACCAAGCGCCCGGGGCGTTGCATATGGACAAGGTAGGTGATCATAAACCCTTTAAGCCAGCGCGACCGTTGTTTTACCCAAGGCCAGATGCGGCAATTGGCCTCTTCGTAGGTGGTGGCAGGTAACATGCGTGTTTCATAGCCTGCGCGGTAAAGACGCACACCAAGATCCGCATCTTCGGTGACATTATGTGCGTCCCACCCGCCGACCTCTTGTAAGACGCTGCGCCGGATAAACATGGTTGTGCCGCCAAGCGGTAAAACAAGGCCAAGACGTGACATGGCGGGCAGGATCAGGCGAAACCAGCTGGCATATTCCAAGGTGAAACAGCGCGCCAGCCAATTGGCTGTTGGGTTGTAATAGTCCAAGACCCCTTGAAAGCAGGCAACATTTTTGTCGGCGCTGGCGAAAGCTTTGGCAACCTGTTCAAGTTGATTCCCTTGAGGAGCATCTTCGGCGTCCCAGACCCCGACAAGATCACCCCGACAAAATTCAAGCGCGTAGTTCATGGCCCGTGGTTTGGTTTTGAGCGTGCCATTGGCAGGCACTTCAATCACTTTGATCCAGTCGGGTAATGTCACCGCCTGAACGGCGGCGCGGGTCACGGCGTCATGTTCTTCCAGCACCAGAAAGATTTCAAGTAGGCTGCGTGGGTACGAGAGTTTCCCAAGTCGGCGCAACAAATCCCGGCTTATATCTGCTTCTTTGTAGAGGGGCACCAGAACCGAGAGGCGCGGCAGGCGTTTGAGCTTACGTGGGGTAGGTCCAGTCCGTGAATCGGCTGATTTGCCTCGTTTTCCCAAAGCATGGATCAAGCCAGCAAGACGCAAGGATGTGAACAGAAGAAGGGACAGCATCGCAAGGGCCGTCAGCCCTAGAAAGATTGTTTTGGGGGCAAGGGCGAAGGCAAGAACAGCCGAGATCAGAATCAGACACACCATACGGCATCGACGAGGAGACATAAGATCGCGACAGCTGTAGGCGTTTGGTGTTTTGGTTACGGCGCGGTGAACAAGACTATGTTGCATGTGACGGGCAACACCGGTGCGAATGGCGTCTTCGTCTGTCAAAACAAAACGGATGTCTCCAAAGCTTGGCGCGAGCAGCTGGCGCAGGTGTGTTCGCTGTTCGGGGTGTGCAATGGCAAAGATGACGGTAGAGCCCAGCTGCATCCATGGCGCGATGCAATGGCCGAGCCAAAAATCAACAGGTTTGCGTTCCAGAAGGCGTTTGGAGAGAGGGCGACCGCTGAGATTGACAGTCTGCATCTGGTATTGCTGTGCAAGTGCCATGAGCACCGTGGAACGCTCCGCCCATCCTTCAGATACAAGGATATCTCCCAAAGATGCACGTTGATGCTGTTGTAAGACCAAAGCGCGCATCAGATGATCGCCGCTTATGGCCTGACCCTGGAGTAGGGTTTCCCCCAATCGTTTGGGGCGCAGTCCAAAGGAACGCTGGGCAGGTTGGTGCTGACTGCGTCTGCGCAGGGCTGCAGAGGTCCATATCTCACCCATGAAACACCTTTTGAACAAGTAAGTGTGGATAACTTGTTCAGGATTCCGCTGGATGGTTAATGTAATCTTAACAAGAAACCCGCGTGCAGCGAGGCAGCACGCGGGTTTGCTTTTTTTAACGATGTTTACGCGCTTTTGCGATCGTCCATGGCCTGAGCAAAGCGTTCAAACAAGTAATAGCTGTCTTGCGGGCCGGGGCTGGCCTCTGGGTGCTGCTGTACCGAGAATACGGCGCGATTCGTCATCGCGATACCGCAGTTTGACCCGTCAAACAGCGATACATGTGTTTCTTCAACGCCGTCGGGCAGGGATTGCGCATCAACCGCAAAACCGTGATTCATTGAGGTGATTTCAACCTTGCCTGTAGCGTTTTCCTTTACAGGGTGGTTCGCGCCGTGGTGGCCGTGGTTCATTTTCACAGTTTTTGCGCCCAAAGCCAAAGCCAGCATCTGGTGACCGAGGCAAATTCCAAACATCGGCAGCTCGGTGCTGTCCAGAATGGTTTTGATCATTGGGACGGCATATGTGCCGGTCGCTGCCGGATCGCCGGGACCGTTGGACAGAAAGACGCCGTCAGGATTATGGGCCAGAACCTCTTCGGCTGTGGCAGTTGCAGGCAAGACGGTCACGTCGCAGCCTGCCGAAGCCAGACAGCGCAGAATGTTGCGTTTTGCACCGTAGTCAACCGCGACCACTTTGTGCTTGGGCGCATTCTGGCGCGCAAAACCGTCAGGCCAAGCCCACCGCATTTCATCCCATTTATAGCTTTGCGCACAGGTCACGTCTTTTGCCAGATCCAGACCTTCAAGGCCGGACCATGTCCGCGCCTTTGCCACCAGCGCTTCAACATCAAACTCCCCATCTGGGTTATGGGCAAGCGCGGCGTGTGGTGCCCCCTGTTGGCGGATTGCACGCGTCAGACGGCGCGTGTCGATGCCGCCGATTGCAATGCGGCCCGTGCGGGTGAGCCAGGCTTTCAGCTCTTCGGTTGCGCGCCAGCTAGAGGATTGCGTTGGATCCCATTTCACAACCATGCCCGCTGCAACGGGGTCGCCGGTTTCATCATCGTCTGGGTTGACGCCGACGTTGCCGATATGTGGGAAAGTGAAGGTCACGATTTGTCCGGCATAAGACGGATCCGTCATGATCTCCTGATATCCGGTGAGCGCTGTGTTAAAGCAAAGCTCTGCTACGGTTTCGCCATTGGCTCCAAATCCGGTTCCGTAAAAGACGGTCCCATCTGCGAGGGCCAAACAGGCTGTGGGCTTGGATTGGGCGGGGAGGGGCATGACACTGTCTCCAATCTGGGCAAAACTTCCCGGCTTTTAAGGGCAGTCGGAAGGGCGGTCAAGCCAGCTCTGCGTGTTTTGTGTGCTCTCTGTCTTGAAAACAGGAGAACGGGTCCGGCTTGATGTAGGGGATGCAATTGGGTAAAGCTCAACCTTCCAAATACCCTAGGTATGGAAGAGAGATATGGACACGCGTTTACGGGTTAACGAAGCCCTGAAGCAAGCGATGCGCGACAAGGCGACATCCCGGCTTGCCACATTGCGGCTGATTAATGCTGCGATCAAAGACAAAGAGATTGCCGCCCGTATTGATGGCGATGAGATCGAGATAGGCGATAGCGAAGTCGTTGCAATTCTTGGGAAAATGACCAAGCAACGCAACGAAAGTGTGCGCGCTTACGAAGAAGGCGGTCGGCTGGATCTGGCGGAACAGGAACGCTCAGAGATCGCGATCATCGAAGAGTTTCTCCCACAGCAGCTGGATGAGGACGAAGTTGCGAATGCCATTCGCGCAGCCGTTGCTGAGGCTGGTGCCGAATCAATTCGCGACATGGGCAAAGTGATGGGCGTGCTCAAGGGGAAATATACTGGCCAGATGGATTTTGGCAAAGTCGGCCCCATGGTCAAAGACCAGCTGTGCCAAGGTGGTAATTGCTGATCTCTGCAAGAGATCGCTGAATTCCAAAGACCCCGTTCCTTTGTGGAGCGGGGTTTTCTTTAAGCTGCACGAAATTGGCGGCATAAATCTTGGTAAAGGCTTTGGCGTTCCTCAAGGCTCAGAAACGCGCCGATTTCCACCTCGCGCCCATTTCCGCTGAGGGTGATATAGCAAGGGATGGGGCCATCGGTGTCATGTTGGTGAACCTGAACCCAATAGCGATTGCACTGCCAGTCCTGCTGGCTGTCGTCTGCGTTCTTGCGCTGCAATGTGGTCTTTGAGTCTGAGAGCGTCAGAACCTCTAAGATCTGTTGACTGCGCCGGTTGCGATCCAGCGCCCATTTTAATCCAAAAAGTGCCAGCAACACAAAGGGCAACAGCCCCCACATCAATGTGGAGCCCAGCACCATCAACAAGGGCAGCGCCAGCATAAGTGCCGCAAAGGTTAAGATACGCACATAGCCTTCGATAGGCAGGGATTGATGCGGCCAAAGGTGGAGTTCACCGCCAGTGTCGCTGGGTGGGGTTGTCCAAGCATAAGGCATGCTGCGGGTACCGTGGTCTTGTGATCTTTCGAGCAAAAGTGAGGTGTTTGCCATGGTTGTGCAAGGGGCGCTGACTGTGCCTGCCATGACTGCGGCTTGAACAGCACGGGGATCGGTCTTCTGATTGTAAAATGTGTTCTGGTCGCGCGCCTAAAGCGGTTCTTAATGGAGCGAGGGGATGTCGGCGGTGCAAACAAAGCTGACGCTATTGAAGTACATCTCCAGGTCTGATGTGGCTAAGGTTTCATACCCCCTTATCCCTCACCTTGACTAATAGGCGGCCTGAATGTCACTTTATGCAGATGTTCAATTACGTTTTCTTACCTACTGACGTCTCTATTTCCTTGCCGAAGGAGATGACCAAATTCAAGTGCCTGATACTTATCGAGCGCGAAGTTGGTAGGGACTATCGGAACGAGATCAGCAAAGCTCTTGTTAAAGCTGGATGCCTCTATTCGTTGGCATGGGGAATTGATTGTTCTGCATGGGACGATAGCGTCGATTGGGCATTTCTAGAGGTCTATAACTTCGGCGACTACCCCGAGGGCAAATTCGTCATGACAACTTGGCATGAAGACGAAACGCTTGAAAAAGTCGTGGAGTTTGCAAAACACTGCACTGATTATTCTGAAGTGATGCTTGAAGATATCTTAGTTCTTGATTTTGCGTATCACGAACGCAGTGAGTTGATCGAGAAGCTTTACCTCGCCGCTTGAAAGCTGCCATTCGAGCGCAACACACCGCAGCGTTTGGGAGGTATGGGCTCGAAGCCGCCATTTAATTTAAATAAGGAGAGCTTATGTAGCCTCGCCTATCAAAAAAGCCTCGAAGTTTCCTTCGAGGCTTTTTGTTTTTCAACACATCTTAGTGCGAGTGGGAGCGGTCCCAGTCTTCCTGCTTGGGCAGGATTTCAAAGGTGTGCTCTGGTGGAGGGGACGGCAGGGTCCATTCCAGCGTGTCCGCGTATTCGTTCCAGTAGTTGTTCTGGGTAATCCGTGCACCGCGCAGCAGTGAGTAGATCACAACACCAAAGAACAGCAGGAAGGAGGCAAAGGAGATGAACGCGCCGTAAGACGAGATCTTGTTCCAATATGCGAACCCTTCAGGATAATCGATGTAGCGGCGTGGCATGCCCTGACGACCCAGGAAGTGCTGTGGGAAGAAGGTCAGGTTTGCACCGATGAAGAACATCCAGAAGTGAATCTGCGCGCCCAGCTCGTTGTATTGGCGGCCAGTCATCTTACCAAAGTAGAAGTAAACGCCCGAGAAGATCGCAAAGACGGCACCCAGAGACATCACGTAGTGGAAGTGTGCCACAACGTAGTAAGTGTCGTGGTAAGCACGGTCGACAGAAGCCTGTGACAGAACCACACCGGTTACACCACCAACGGTGAACAGGAACAGGAAGCCAAAGGCGAACATCATAGGTGCTTTGAACTCGATCGAGCCGCCCCACATGGTTGCGATCCAGGAGAAGACCTTAACGCCTGTGGGCACCGCGATGACCATAGTGGCCAGCATGAAGTAAGCCTGTTGGTTCAGCGACATGCCGACGGTGTACATGTGGTGTGCCCAAACAACAAAGCCCAGAACACCAATGGCGATGATCGCCCAGACCATGGGCAGATAGCCAAACACAGGCTTACGCGCGAAGGTCGCAATCACGTGTGAGATGATACCAAAGCCGGGCAAGATCACGATGTACACTTCCGGGTGGCCAAAGAACCACAGGATGTGCTGATAAAGGATCGGGTCGCCGCCGCCCGCAGGATCAAAGAAGGTGAAGCCAAAATTCCGGTCCATCAACAGCATGGTGATCGCGCCCGCCAGAACCGGCAGGGACAGAAGGATCAGCCAAGATGTGACAAAGATCGACCATGAGAACAGTGGCACCTTGAACAGGGTCATGCCGGGGGCACGCATGTTCAGGAAGGTGGTGATCATGTTGATCGCACCAAGGATCGATGAGGCACCAGACACGTGGACCGCAAAGATCGCGAGATCCATGGAATAGCCGCCTTCATTGGTTGAAAGCGGTGGATACAGAACCCAACCCACACCAGAACCAGGCTGATCATTGCCGCCAGGTGCCAGAACGGATGCTACCGCCAGCGAGGTGCCTGCAACATACATCCAGAAGGACAGGTTGTTCATGCGCGGGAACGCCATGTCGGGCGCGCCGATTTGCAGTGGCATGAAGTAGTTGCCAAAACCACCAAAGAGCGCGGGGATCACCACAAAGAACATCATCAGGATGCCGTGGCCAGTGATCAATACGTTCCAGAGGTGGCCGTTCGGGGTACATTCGCCCACGGCTGCAGCCGTCAGGCGTGCGCCTTCAAGGCACATGTATTGAACGCCGGGATCCATTAGCTCCAACCGCATGTAAACGGTGAACATAACAGAAATAAGACCAACAATCGCCGAAACGATCAGGTAGAGAATGCCGATATCCTTATGGTTCGTGCTCATGAACCAGCGGGTGAAAAAACTCCGCTCGTCCTCGTGGCCGTGACCATGAATGGCTGCGTCTGCCATCGGTGGGTGCCTCCTGTTGCATAATGTAAGGCCATAGGAACAGGTCCCGATCGGCCAAGACTCAACAACAGGTTCTAGAGCGCAGCACGCCCACCTTCAATGGGCGACTTTGATTTGGATCAATAATATTTGACCTCATGCTGGGCCTTTTGGCTTTCACGCAACATCTGGCATGCGATGTGCCTTATGGGTAAACAAAGGGTTGAGACAGTGGAAATTCAAGGGATCCCGCTATGATAGCTTATGATAACGATAATATTTTTGCCAAACTCCTGCGCAAGGAGATCCCCGCAGAGGTGGTTTTTGAAGATCAAGATACTTTGGCCTTTATGGACATTATGCCGCGGGTGGATGGGCATCTTTTGGTGATCCCCAAGACACCTTGCCGCAACCTTTTGGATGCAAGTGCAGACCAAATCGCGGCGGTTGCTCAAACCGCACAGAAGCTTGCAGTTGCAGCCAAGGCGGCGCTTGAGGCCGATGGTGTGACGCTGCAGCAGTTCAGCGAGGCTGCCGGTGGCCAGGAAGTCTTCCATCTACATTTCCACATTCTGCCGCGCCACGACGGCGTGCCACTGCGTGCGCCGGGGCAAATGGGCGACATGGAGCAGATCAAAGCAATTGCATCAAAAATTCGCGCGGCGCTTTAGTCTTTGGGTTCTGAGGTCAGGGTGCCCAAGGAGCTATGCCTGAGCCCGTGTTTGCAGCCAAGCGGCGACCGTATTCGCCGCTTGGTGTTGAGCAGTCTTGCGTGGGCGTAGTAGATAGAAGTCCTGACTGTGGATATCCGGCAATGTCATCAGCTCGACCAGACGTCCTGTCGTGATGTCCTTTTGTGCCAAAAAGCGGCTGACAAGCGCGACACCCTGCCCAGAAACAGCGGCATCGATGGCCAAAGCTGTTTGGCTTAGCCGTAGCCCTCGTTTGTGTGTGTCAGAAACATTGAGAGAGGCGAGGGCTGCGGGCCACATATCATGGCTGTCATGAATTTTAGGCAATTCTGCGAGCGTGTTGCGATGCATGGGAAGCGAATTTGCACCCAGCATATCCGGTGATGCGACTGCGATCACATCTTGCTTGAAGACAAGCGTTGCGTCCAGCGAAGCTCCAAAGGGTGGCGTGCCCTGTCTTACAGCCAGATCAATTCCATCACTATAGAAGCTTGAAATTTTTTCGGTCGCCAGAATGCGTAAGTCAATCTCAGGATGGGTTGAGGAAAAATCTGGCAGGTTCGGGATCAACCATTTTGCGGCAAAAGACGGGGTGACGCTGATCAATACTTTCCCGAGATCGGGTTTTAGCATCGACGTCGCTGCACGCAGATCCGCAAATGCCGGTGCCACTCTTGCATGATAAGCGCGCCCTTCGCTGGTCAGTGCGAGGCCTTGAGGGATGCGATCAAAGAGTTTCAGGCCCAAATGCGCCTCTAACTGCCGCACATGTTGTGCCACAGCTCCTTGCGTCACGCCAAGTTCTTCTGCGGCTGCCCGAAAGCTAAGCCGCCGCCCAGCAGCGTCGAAGGCACGCAATCCGTTCAGAGGGGGAAGATCTGTCATATGGCAATAGTAATTCTATTGGCATGAAACATCAAATCTCAATCGGAATTGTCAGTTTTAGCTTTTAAATGTGGAGGTGCAATGTGATGGAGATGAAAATGTCAGTAGAAAATGCGGCGCAGGGTTTGCGATCTGAGCGGTTTGTTTTTGTGATAAAATGGGCGGCGTCGGCCATTCAAATTCTAGGTTATACCGCCACCGGATTTGGATGGACTCCTTGGAACCTTTATCTTTTCCTTGTCGGGGTGTTCGGCTGGATGATGGTTGGGGTTCTTTGGAATGATAAGGCTTTGATCCTGGTGCATATTGTTGCACTTGGAGCGATGTTGGCGGGTATGTCCAGCAGCTGATCAACCGATTAAAATGTGTCGCCGTTGATATTCGCAGATGGCCGATGACCGAACGTCTTTAAGAAAAGGCCTCTTCAAACGTTTGTTTTAGCGCGACATCTACGTCGTCCATGGTGACGGGGAGGCCCAGATCCACGAGGCTGGTGACGCCGTGATCGTTGATGCCGCAGGGCACGATACCTTCAAAATGGGTTAGGTCGGGTTCAACGTTGATGGATATCCCATGAAAGCTGACCCAACGGCGCAGGCGGATACCGATGGCAGCGATTTTGTCCTCGGCTGGGCTGCCGGTTGCGGTCAGGGGCTTTTCCGGGCGTTCCACCCAGACGCCCACGCGCCCCTCTCGGATCTCGCCTTTGACGTTGAACTGATCCAAGGTTGCAATCACCCAGTTTTCAAGCTGTTTGACAAATCTGCGCACGTCTTTGCCGCGTGCGCCAACGTTGAGCATCACATAAACGACGCGCTGTCCGGGGCCGTGATAGGTATATTGGCCGCCTCTGGCGCTTTCAAATACGGGAAAGCGATCAGCATCGCGAAGGTCCTCCCGCTTGGCAGAGGTTCCTGCGGTATAAAGTGGAGGATGCTCCACCAACCAGATGCATTCATCCGCCTCACCTGCCGCAATGGCGGCGGCGCGTGTTTCCATAAAGCTGACAGCCTCGTCATAGGAAACCAGCTGATCTGAGGTGATCCATTCTACCACGGGGTCTTGTCCTGTCTGTCTCGATGAGTGTCGGCTCTGCTTAACTTGCTGCAGCTTTGCTGCCAAGCCCAGACGAAAAAGGCCCTGCGTGTTAAAACAGGGCCTTTTGAGAGAGCTATGTTGACGTTTATGCCAGCGACGGCAGCCAAAGCACGATGGAGGGGAAGGCCACCAAAAGGGCGATGGTTGCCGCATCGGCGATAAAGAACGGCGTCACGCCTTTGAATACATCCTGCACCGTCAGATCATCGCGCACCCCGGCGACGACAAAACAGTTCAGGCCGATAGGTGGGGTGATCAGGCAGAATTCGGCCATTTTCACTACAAGAATACCGAACCAGATCGCGCACATCGGACCAGACATGCCAAAGGTGCTTTCGGCTGCTGTAACGGCTTCTCCACCGTTGAGTGCCATAACAGCTGGATAGACAACAGGTAGCGTGAGCAAGAGCATGCCAATTGCATCCATGAACATCCCCAGCACCGCATAGGCCAGCAGAATACAGATCAGGATCAGCATCGGCGACATGGACAGTGACGTGATCCAATCAGAGAACGCACCGGGCAGATCTGCGAAACCCAAAAAGCGCACATAGATCAACACGCCCCAGATGATGGTGAAAATCATCACAGACAGTTTTGCAGTTTCCATCAGCGCGTCGCGAAGTTCGCTCCAGCGCATGCCCTGATACAGTGCCATCAGAAAGACCACAAAGGCCCCGATTGCGCCGCCTTCCGTAGGTGTGCCCCAAGCCTCACCGCCAAACGGATTGTAAACAAAGAGGATAATGGTCAGGACGACGAAGACAATTGGCAAGGCAGGCGGAAGCGAGACAAGGCGCTCTTTCCACGTGAAACCAGAAACCGCTGGGCCAAAGCCTTTGATAGTCATCGCCATACCAATGATCAAAAGCCCGTAGATCAGTGCTGAAAAAGCACCGGGAATAAAGCCAGCCAGCAGCAACTTACCCACGTCTTGTTCCACAATAATCGCATAGATCACCAGAATTGCAGAGGGCGGGATCAAAGAAGCCAAGGTGCCACCTGCCGCCACGACGCCTGCCGCAAAACGTTTATCATAGCCGATTTTCAGCATCTCAGGGATGGCAATGCGGGCAAAGACGGCTGAGGTGGCTACGGAGGCACCGGACACGGCTGCAAATCCAGCTGTCGCAAAGACGGTAGAGACAGCCAATCCGCCCGGAACCCAAGCAAGCCAGCGTTTGGCAGCTTCAAACAGGGCTTTTGTGAGGCCGGCGTAATAGGCAAGATAGCCGATCAGAATAAAGGTTGGAATCAAGCTAAGCGCTTGGCTGGACACTTTTGAATGGGGTACCTGACCTGCAGTTTTAACGGCGATGGTCAGCGCCTTGCCAAAACGCGATGGATCATAGCCAGCCTTTGCCCAGAAAATCCAGATCAAGCCGATCATGCCTGCAAGTCCCGCGGCAAAAGCCACCCGCATGCCCAAGACGACCATCACAAGGAGGCCGCCTGAGACGATCAATCCGATATCAATAGGTTCCATCAGTTCTGATCCTTTTTGGCGGATGTGTCGTCGTGGCCGGTCAGCTGTTCGGCTTCCATGGCCGCTTGTGTGGCTGCATCTGCAACCAATGGAACAGCGATTGGAGTGTCATCATTGCGGATAAAGGCGCGCACATAGGCCACCAACTGCAGGACAAGACGCAGTACGAGAACACCAAATGCCACAGGCGCGAGCAGTTTTGCAGGCCAGAGCGGCAGGCTGATATCCATCGAACTGTCGCGGCTCCACATCGGCATTGCAAAGTCAAAGGAACGCGAAAAATGCGACCAGGTGCCCCAAACAAGCAGCAGCATGAGGATAAGCATCGCAAGCGTTGTAATGATTTCAGCAATGTAAAGCGGGCGACCTTTCAAAGCCCCCACCAGAATATCCATGCGGATATGGCCGCCATCGCGTTGGGTGAACGAGACGCCCATAAAAGCAATCAGCGGCATGGCCTGTTCGATCCAGTCCACATATCCAGGCAGGGGCTGGTTAAAGATATTGCGGCCACCAACGGACCAGACCGCAAGAAGCATCAATGAAAAGACCGCCAGCCCGCTGAGCAGGGCGAGCTGTTTTTCGACCGCGTAAAGACTACGGTCAATTTTGGAAAGGGTGCTGTCATCGCTCAGCACCAGCGAAGAGCCAGCCATCGCAGACCTTTCTATTCTAAGATGTCAGGAGAGGGCAAAAGCCCTGCGCCGCCTGTATTTGCGGCGCAGGGACATGTGCCTTACTTGGCGGTTTCAGCAATCTTTGCTGTGACCATGTCATAAAGTTCCTGCGCAGGCAGGCCACGGCTGGCGTTTTCTTCGATCCATGTCTGGGCAATTGGTGCCGCAGTTGCCCGGAACGAGGCCAGCTCATCCTCACCAAAGGTGACTTGAGTAATGTTGCGCTCTTCCAGCGCTGGGCCCCAGGCTGCCATGGTTTTGGAGTTATATGTGTCTACATAATGCTCCAGCGCCTCATCAACAGAGCTGAGCAATGCTTCGCGTTCTGCGTCTGTCAGGAAGTCAAGCGCGTCAGAGTTTACAACCACAGGGCAGTTTACGGTGCCGGGGTTCAGGTTTGTTGTCCACCACGTTGCATTCTCGATGGTGCCAAAGGACATATGTGCATGGGGTGCAAAAGCGACGGCTTTGACAACACCACTGTCCATCGCCTGTCGCACTTCGGTTGCAGACATTGACGTCGGTACAGCGCCAACACTGGTCAGAGCTTGACCAATGCCGCCAGTCGCGCGGACGGTCAGACCTTTGAAATCATCCAAAGATTCAGGTTTGTCGCCGACACCTGCCAGATTGTACTGTGGCAGCGGAGAGGGCATGATAGGGATCGCGTTCCAGCGTCCCAGATCTTCTTTGACCGCAGGATGGTCATAAAGCGCCATTGAGACTTCGACTTCTTGCTCCAGCGAGGAAATGCCAAGAAACGGCAATTCTAGCACGGTGATCGATGGGTTTTTGTCACGGTGATACCCCGCGCAGAATTGCGCCATTTCAAACGCACCAATTGAAATACCATCAAGGTTTTCACGGTTTTTAGACAGGCCGCCATAGGAAATGTTCAGCGTGAATTCACCGTTGGTTTTTTCAGAAACCAGTTCAGCCAGTTTTTCAACATGTTCGGTGAAAGCGCGGCGCTTGCCCCAAAGAGACACGTTCCATTCGGTGGCCAGTGATTCTGTTGCAAAGGTCGCTGCAATGGCAACAAGCGCGGTACGGCTTAGTAGATGACGCATGGTATCCTCCCAGATTTATCCAAGCTGTTTTTAATTTAGTTCAGACATCAGTCTTCCTCACAAAGCATCGCGAAATCAATCAAACTTGCCTATGTAGAAATCCGCTTATGCAGTTTTAATGCCCCTGCGGATTTCCGCAGAGCCAGATTGGCTACAAGAGAGCGTCTTTATTCAGGCCCAATTTCACGATTTTTTCGTTCAATGTGCGCCGCCCGATCCCCAAAGCTTCGGCGGCTGCATCCATGCGGCCCTGATGGGTCCGGATTGCCTTGCTGATCAGTTCACGCTCAAAGGATGCGACAGCTTCACGCAGGGTCTCAGGCACATCTTGGGGCAAGGGGTCTGCTTGCAGGGCTTGTTCCATGCTGCCGCCGCCGCGTCGGGCGGCAAGGATGCGCCGTTCAATCACATTGCGCAATTCGCGCACGTTGCCAGGCCATTCATGCATCATCAGTTGCGTCAGGTCATCGGGAGTCAGCACGGGAGGCGCGATTTCATAGACTTGTGCCAGCTGTTGCATGAATTCAATGCACAACAGCATCAAATCATCCCGCCGCCCACGGAGGGGGGGAAGGGTCAGCGCCATTGTGTTGATCCGATATAGAAGGTCGGCGCGAAATTGCCCGGCAGAGGTTGCAACAATGATGTCCTGATTGGTTGCAGAGATCACGCGGAAGTTCGCCGCAATCGGTGTATCCGCCCCGACTGGTAAAACCTGCTTGTCTTCAAGCACCCGCAGCAGTTTGGCCTGTGCAGGCAGCGGGCAGGCACAGATTTCATCTAGAAAAACGGTGCCACCAATCGCAGATAAAATATAGCCAGATGGGTCGTCAACAGTGCCGAACATCTCTTGTTCGAACCGCTCAGCCGAGAGAACAGCGCAATTGACGGCAACAAAAGGTCCATCACTGTTTGGGCCAAGATCATGCAGAGCGCGCGCCACCAGCTCTTTGCCGGTGCCGGTCTCACCTTGGATCAAGACACTGGTCTGTACCTGTGCCAGATCCAGAATATCATCGCGCAAGCGCATGATCTGTTTGGATTGCCCCAACAGGGTACGATCAAGCCCAGCCAACTGCGTCAGGCGCTCTTTCAGGCGTTGATTTTGATGCTGCATCCGGTGTTGTTCTGCTGCGTGTGACAAAACAGAGAGCAAACGGCGCGGATCATAGGGTTTTTCCAGATAGCTGTAAGCGCCATCCTGCATGGCCTGAACCGCTGTAGGAATGTCACCATGGGCAGAGATCAACACGATCGGTGGCGCTCCGGTTCCCTGCAATTGATGTAATAGATCAATCCCTGACATGCCGGGCATGCGGATATCAGATAGGATCACGTCGGGCTGCGCCTTTGTTAGGCGATCAAGCGCCAGTTCAGCGCGGGCAACGGTATCGACGTGCCAGTTCGCGGCCTCTAGCAGTTCCATCAGGGACAGGCGCATTGATTTATCGTCTTCGACGACAAGAACGGAAAACTTCGTTGTGTCGGTCACGGATGAGATCCTTCCTGAGCCTCCGGGCAAGGTAGAGTTACGCGAAAAAGCGCCCCCCCGTCGGGGCGGTTTTCGGCGCGCATCTCTGCCCCGTGATCTTTTACAATAGAAGCCGAAATCGCAAGGCCAAGCCCCATACCGCGTCCGCTTTCGCGTGTGGTGATAAAGGGTTCACGAAGGTCAGCAAGGGTTGCATCGCCTAAGCCGTGACCGGTGTCGCGCACCTCAAACCAGATGCTGTGATCATTTTGATCGATTTCGACATCAAGCTGCCGGTTGTCGAGATCGTCCATTGCATCAATTGCATTGCGCAAAATGTTGATCATCACCTGTTCCAGCCGCAAGCGATTGCCGCGCACAAGGACGGGGAAATCGGGCATGGATGTGTGCAGCTCCACGTTCCCGGCCTGCAAGTTGCTGTCGATCAGGTCCAAAGCGGCTTGTAGTGCGGCGCACAGGTCAAAGGTTTCAAACCGTTCATCATCGCTGCGGGCAAAAAATTTAAGCTGCCGCGTAATCCCTTCCATGCGCTCCACAAGGCTGTTCATTCGCTCAGTTAATGTTTCAGGGGGCGATTTGCTGATTTGTGCCGCGATCAGATGGTTGCGCATCGCGGCAATGGGCTGGCCAAGTTCATGAGTCACCGAGGCGGCCAACTGCCCAAGTGCGGCAAGACGGCCTGCGCGTTCCAGCTCTCCTTGGGTGCGCTTTAGGCGACGTTCTGCGGTGCGTCGATCTTCGATTTCACGGGCAAGACGAGAATTGGTTTGTCGCAGCAGAGCTTCTTCCAATGCGGATTGCTGCAAGGCCTGTCGCATATGGCGGGCGCGGCGCAGTTGCCACAGGATCAAGGCGCTGGCTGCCAAAAGAAAGACAGATCCTGCGACCAGCAACGCCTGCGTCACAGCGCGGTCATCGCTGGTGAAATAATGGAGTTTCCAGCCATGCGGCAGATCCGTGGCCATGACGTGCAGCGCATCTTGCCCGTCGATCAAAGCCCGGTTCTGACTGGGTTTGGACCAGTTCAATGTCGTAAGGGGCTGGTTTGTAAATTGGCGTGCATCAGCGATGCGCTGGCGCTGCACATCTGTGAGTGGGGACAGGCTACGATAGCGCCAATTGGGATTTGCGGACAGAAGAACAACGCCATCCCCGTTCACCAGCAAAACATCCTCACCCGAGGCCCGCCAGCTGTCCTGAAGGGCAGAGAGATCAATTTTCAGGGTTATGACGGCTAAGCGATCCGTTGTTCCGGTCTGCACCTGATCTGCGATAAAATAGCCGGGTCGTCCTGTGGTGGTGCCTATACCATAAAAGCGCCCCTGGCTATTTTTCATGGCATCCTGAAAGTAAGGGCGAAAGGCATAGTTTTGTCCGACAAAGCTCAATTCGCTGCCTGCATTTGACGCAGCGATCGTGTCGCCTGTGTGGTCGATCAGATATATCGCCTCTAGCCCGGCCTGTTCCGTAAATTCTTGCAGACGGTGGTTCAGGGCGTTTCGGTCCGCGCCCAAGGCTGTGTCGATCACAAATGGATCCCGTGCAAGCACATAGGTCAGATGCGAAAATCGCTCTAGTTCCGCAACAACAGTGCTGTGATAGAGAGACAGGCGCGCGCGTGCTTTGGCCAGCTCTGCCGTACTGAAAGACGAAAACGCGATATAATACACACCGATTCCGATGCCAAAAGCCGCGATGAGAACAGAGATAAGGGTGACAAAGCGCATCTCTTTGAAATCTCATAGTCAGGAAAAAACGCAAGACAAAAGGCGCTTTGTTGCCAAAGCGCCTTTGCTGATTACAGGTGTTATGTCTTACTTGCGTCTGGGTTTGTCCCATGCGCCGGGCTTACCGCCAGATTTACCACCCGGTTTGCCTCCGGGCTTTCCTTTGCGGCTGAGGCGGGCAGAGGGGTTATAGGCTGCTTTGCCAAACTTGCCTGAGGGTTTGTCAGAGGGTTTTCCCTCGCTTGATCCTTTGGGTTTGCCTCCGGATTTTCCAGAAGGTTTGTCATTGAATTTTCCAGCAAGTTTTTCGCCAGAACCTTTAAAACCACGCTGCGGAGCGCGATCGCTTTTCCCACGTGGGGATTTCTCTTCACGCGGTTTGCGGGGGGCTTTGTCGTCCCGGTCTGCGCGTGGTTTGCTAGATGCGGGTTTTGCTTTGATCTTTGGGCGATCGTCGTCCCCGTCAGCTGGCTTTTTTGACCATGGTTTGCGCTCTTCCTTGGGCTTGCCGCCATCAGGTTTATAAGCGGGTTTGTCCCCACGCGGTTTCTTATCGAACCGGGGTTTTGCATCCCCTCGCGGGCTTTTGCGATGTGGCTGTGGGCGACCCAGATCAGGGGTGCCTTCCACAAAGCTTAGCTTGATATCATCTTCCAGAACGCTGTTCGCAGGCAGGTTTTGCTTTAGCCCAGCCATTGCTGGTTCAGCAATTTCCACCAGCGTTTCATTGGATTGCACGCGAATTGCACCGATCTGCTCGCGGTTCAGGTTTGCCGCCCGGCATAAGAGAGGCAGCAGCCAGCGGGGTTCTGCCCGCTGTTCCCGCCCAATCGAGAGCGAGACCCATTTGCTGGGGCCAAATTCAGATCTGTCTTTGCGCTCTTTGCGTTCGGGGCGCGCACCTGGATCCAGCAGCTCTTCCGGTGCGGAATGGCGGGTTCGGTACAGGCGCAGATAGGCGGCTGCGATCTGCTCAGGTGAATAGGCTTCAACCAGTTTTGCAGCAAAGGCAGTTTCCACCTCGCTTGGTGTTTCGTTCCATGCAGGATCTGCCAGCAGGCGTTCTTCGTCACGTTCCAGAACTGCTTCTGCAGAGGGGGCGTCTTGCCAGTCCGCTTTGACCTTGGCCCACTTTAGCAGTCGTTCCGCGCGTTTGGTCATCTTGGGTGGTACGATTAACGCGGAAAATCCTTTGCGTCCTGCGCGCCCGGTCCGGCCTGAACGGTGCAGCAGGGCTTCGGTATTTGTGGGCAGATCAGCGTGGATGACCAATTCAAGCTTGGGCAAGTCGATCCCGCGTGCCGCCACATCTGTTGCGACGCAGACACGCGCGCGTCCATCGCGCATCGCTTGCAATGCGTGGCTGCGTTCACTTTGGCTCAACTCACCAGAAAGACAGACGACAGAAAAGCCCCGATTGGACAGGCGCGCCGTCAGCCGGTTTACCGCCGCGCGGGTGTTGGCAAAGACGATGGCATTTTCAGCTTCATGAAAGCGCAGCACGTTGATAATTGCGTTTTCCGCATCGGGTTGTGCAACGCGCAGCGCTTGATAGGTGATATCGCTGTGCTGGCCCCCGGCGGAAATTGTACTCACACGCTGGGCGTCATTTTGAAACTGTTCCGCCAGTTTGGCAATCATCGGCGAAACGGTGGCCGAAAACAGCAAAGTCCGGCGCTCTTCTGGTGCGGCGCCCAGCATAAATTCCAAATCTTCGCGGAAGCCCAGATCCAGCATTTCATCCGCTTCGTCCAGAACAATTGCCTGTAGCGCTGTCATATCCAGCGCGCCACGGTTGATGTGATCGCAAAGGCGCCCTGGCGTGCCTACAACAATATGAACACCGCGCTCTAGCGTGCGTCGCTCATCCCGTGCGTCCATGCCGCCGACACAAGAGGCAATGCGCGCACCTGTGTTACCATAGAGCCAACGCAATTCTGTCATGACCTGAAGGGCAAGTTCGCGCGTTGGTGCGATGACCAGTGCAAGCGGGGCGGCTGCGGGGCCAAATTTTTGCGCATCTCCAAGTAGGGTAGGGGCAATGGCAAGACCAAATCCGACGGTTTTACCCGAACCGGTCTGGGCGGATACCAACAGATCGCGCGTTTCCAGATCTGGCGCGGTGACGGCTTCCTGAACGCTGGTTAGGGTTTCATAGCCGCGCTCTTTAAGCGCATCAAATAGGGGAGAGGTCATGTTGTGCAGATCCGTAAGAGCGAGAAAACAAGCTGCAAAAGCTGTTCACGCCTCGGCAGAAGTGGCCCCTTAGCATCAGAAAGCTGAAATGTATATGCCTCGGGCCTCTTTGTGGGACAGTTTTGGCAGAATGCAAGGCTGCCATGTGCAGGTGGCAAGGCTGTTGCAACAGTAGCGCTATCCATGATCTTTCCCACATGCGATGCCTGTTTTTGTCAATGAATATATTTCCTTAACCTGCTAGCGCTAATTTCGATACCCGGAGCGTCTACAGGGCCTCGTAGGTACGATGCGATTTTTGGTTCGCTTGCGCTTTTCTGCGCATGGGAAGGCGTTTAGGAAGGTTTTTATGTTTAAAGCAATAAAATCATTTGCTTTTGATAGGCTGAGCCTACGGCTTGTGATGGCGTCGTTGATTATCAGCGGTATCTTGTCGGTTTTTTCAACGGCAATTCAGATCTACTCCAGTTTTAATCGTCAAAAGATGGATGTGGAACAGGTTCTTGATCAGATTGATCAGACAATGGTGCCCACGCTTAAACATGCACTTTGGGAGTTTGATTTTGACCAAGTTGAAACCGTTTTAGGTGGCATCTTAACTGCGGAAGCGGTTGCCTACGTTGAATTGCATACGCCGACCGGCCACTCCTGGGAGCAGGGTAGCTCCGATATGGAGGCAATCTCGCGGAGCTATCCGCTGACCCGGACACATGCTTCTCGCGGAGAGACCTCTGTCGGAACGCTGACGGTTCAGCTCTCTTTGGCTGCTGTACGCGACCGGATCTGGGCGGAATTCTGGACTATATTGATTTCGAATGTTGCAAAGGCTTATCTCGCAGCTCTCGCCTTGTTGGTTGTTATGCATCGAATGATTATTCGTCATTTGCTGAAAATCGCGGCCCATGTGTCTGATGCAAACCCACTGGAAGCTCGTGCTGCACTGAAACTGGACCGCAAGAGGCATTCCAAACTGGATGCGTTAGATCAGATTGGCATGTCCGTAGAAGGCTATCGTGCGCGGGTTTCTGGATATATTTCTGAACTTAAGGATGAAATTCAAGCACGTGAGCAGGCAGAGAAGGTCGCGAACCAGGCTGCTCAGGCGCGGACGACGTTCCTGGGCAATATGAGCCATGAGGTGCGCAATCCGCTCAATTCTATTCTTGGTCTGTTCCATCTGATCAAAGAGGGGGAGGATGTACCAGACCGGCACCGGCAGCAAGCTGCGGTTGGTCATCGCGCGGCGCAACGTCTGCTTGAACAGTTGGTCAATGTGTTGGATCTGTCCCGACTGGATTCAGGCAGCATTGAGATAAACCCGCATGAAGCAAATATCCGCTCTCTTGCCAATCAGTGGTTGGAAACAACGAGGGGCTTGGTGCATCGCTTGGAAAAGCCGATACAAGTCGCGCTTGAGTTGGATGATAGTCTGCATCGACTTTATAAGTTAGATGCGGTGCGTGTGGGGCAGATTGTAAACAATCTGACTGCAAACGCAGTAAAATTCACTGATACGGGGCATATCTTGCTTAAGGTGGTGCCGACGTTTTCAGATAAAAATAATGATCCTTTGGGATTGCAAATATCTATTTTTGATACAGGAATTGGTGTCGATTTTGCAAACCAAGACGCGATTTTTCAGCGGTTTACTCAATTTGACGCTCGCCCCGATACAACTCAGAACGGCACCGGGCTTGGACTGGCAATCAGCCGCGATCTTGTTTCATTGATGGATGGGGAACTGACGACACATCACTGCAAACAGTCTAAGTTTGTGACCGAGTTTCGCCTAAATTTGAGTGTCATGCCCTGTGTTGAACCTCTCCCTGTGTAGCTGAACTCGGGTCCTCAATCTCATCGTTATATGAAGGGTTAATGATTGCCAGTATCAGTGCATGATCCGAGTTTGCCAATCCGCCCCGTCGATACATGTTGTGATAAATAAATAAATTTTTAATGGCTTGAAGGCTGCAAACATCACTTAAAGAGATAAGGAACCTGAGCTAAACCGCAAAACGGCGCAGCATGTAGATATCCATCAGCCACCCGTGTTCCTGCCGCGCTCGCGCGCGTCTTTCAAGAATGTCTGTCGAAACCTGTGCAAGTGGCCCGCTGATCGAAATTTCATTTTTCATGCCCGCATAAGCCGTCCACCAAATGTGTAACCCGTCTTGTGGTAAGGTTTGAAAAGAACATTGCCCATCGAGCATGACAACAACAGTTTCGGCCGAGGCGGGCCACCCACCGTCGCGGATCTGGCGACCAGTTGTCAGGGTTACAGCGCCGTTGATTTCGTTCAAGGGCACCGCATGTGCTGCGGTAAGCGCTTGTATTGATGTGATGCCGGGAATAACGGTGAGTTGGATCGCGGCACGGGATTTGAGGCGCTGAGCGATGCGCATCGTACTGTCATAAAGCGATGGATCACCCCAGACGAGGAAGCCAATTTTGCCGCCATCGGGACATGTGGTGGTTATGTTTTGCCACCAGATATCGGCAATGATATCATGCCAGTCATCCACGCGTCGGCGGTAGTCTTGCGTGCGGGTGTCACGTTCCGGCAGCTCAAACTCGGTGATATGCGGGCCGGGTGAATGGATGACCGCCGCGCAGATGTCGTGACGAAGCGCCGCCAGATCATCTTTGCCTGCACCTTTGTTGGGGATCAGGATCAGATCCTGCGCGTTGAGCGCGCGCACCGCTGCAAGTGTGAGGTGATCCGGGTTACCGGTGCCAATCCCGATGAGTGTCAGCTCATACATCTGGAAACGCGTCCATATCTGCCAAAGGGCCATAAAGGATCAAAATAGGGGCTGTGGTTTCAAGCGCGTTCAGATATTTTGGCAGCGCTCCAACAGTGGCGTGTTTGAGATCTTGATCCGGGGTAGAGATACCGATGGCCACCAAGGCTGGAGTGTCTGCAGGAAGTCCGGCCGCAATCAATTTTTCAGCCAGTTCGGCAAAGGTGCGTTTGCCCATGTAAACAACGGTGGTGGCTTCGGGATCAGCAAGGGCTGGCATATTCAGATCTTCGGGCAAGGCGCCCGTAATGCCATGCCCTGTAATATATTGCAGGCGGCGCGCGGTCATGCGGCGCGTCAGGGGGATGCCTGCAGCCGCGGCCGCGGCTGAGGCAGCGGTGACGCCGGGGATGATTTCATAAGGAATGCCAGCCGCGCGCAACGCAAGGAGTTCCTCCTCAAGGCGGCCAAAGATACCTCCGTCACCGGATTTCAGGCGCACAACACGCGCGCCGCTTTGGGCGTATTCGACCAGAAGTGTGCTCACGTGGTCTTGTTTGGGAGAGGGACGCCCAGCGCGTTTTCCGACGCCGACAAGATCCGCATCCTTATGAGCATGTGATAAGATCGGACCGGAAGAAAGATCATCAAACAGAATAGCCTCAGCCTGCTCAAGTCGTTTGACGGCTTTGAGTGTCAGAAGGTCGGGATCACCCGGGCCGGATGAAACAAAGCTGACAAATCCGCTCATGCTGTTTCTCCGGTGATCAGATGAAAGAAGGTGCCGGTGACATGGCCTTTTATCGACCCGGTTTCTGGGACTGGTTTGCCATCGGCATCGAAGACTTCCGCAAGCGGGGCGTCAGGTTCATCCAAGATCGTTGAATAGTGGAACTCGTGCCCGCGCAGAGCTTGCTGCGCTGAAAATCCGGGCATTGGGGCCTGCAAGACGGCGCGCCGGTACCCAAGATGGAATTTGCGCTTCTCGTAAGAGGTCACAAGCCCGAGCAGGCCTGCCATCTGATGGCGATTGCCTTCTTTATCTATAAGTGCGGCGCCAAGGGCCATATAGCCGCCGCATTCACCGTGAACAGGCTTGGTCTCAGCGTGTTTTTGTAAGCCTTTTCTGAAGGTTTCGGCATTGGCCAATGTGCCACCGTGAAGTTCTGGATAGCCTCCGGGCAGCCAGACAAGATCAGCATCTGCAGCAGGGGCTTCATTTGCCAAGGGTGAGAAAGGTAAGATCTCAGCGCCGGCGTCTTTCCACCCTTTCAATAAATGTGGATAGGTGAATGAGAAAGCCGCATCGCGCGCGAGCGCGATGCGTTGCGCGGGGGGGCATGGCAAGCCTTGGCCTGCCATGCCCCCCCGCGCCGCGGGCGCGCGGCCGCCAAAGGCGGCCGCGCGCAACGCGTCAAGATCAACATGTTCGCGCAAAAAGGCAGCGTAGCCAGAGATCGCAGCCTCAAGATCAGGATGCTCAACCGCTTGTATCAATCCAAGATGCCGTTCCGGCAGGGCAAGGTCTCCGCGCCGTGGGAGCGCACCAAGGACTTTAATGCCAGCACGTTCCATCCCCAGCCGGGTCAGACGTTCGTGGCGCGGGCTGGCGACCCGGTTCAAAATCACCCCCGCAAAGGGCAGCTCAGGGTCATAGGCTTTAAACCCCAAGGCTGTCGCAGCTGCTGATTGCGCTTGCCCCCCCACATCAATGACCAGAACAACAGGCCAGCCCATCTGTTTTGCCGTCTCTGCAGAGCTGCCAAATCCGTTTTGCCCGCGTGTTGCAACACCATCAAAAAGCCCCATAGAGCCTTCACCGATGCAAATATCTGCTCCAGAGGATTGCGCAGCGATGGCGCTGAAAAGCGGCGCATCCATCGCCCAGCTGTCCAGATTGAACGAGGCACGTTTCGCAGCTGCAAGGTGAAAGGCCGGATCGATGTAATCAGGGCCGCTTTTGAACGGCTGCACGGACAAGCCATCTTCCTGAAACGCGCGCAGAAGGCCTAGCATTACAGTTGTTTTGCCCGTCCCGGAGGCGGGTGCTGATATCATCAACCCATGTGTCATGTGTCTTGTCCTTCAGGAAAACGGGGATGGGTGCCGACCGGACGGTAGCGACGATCGTAATCTCCTGCATAAAGACAGCTCTCGTCAAACTCCTCTGCTCCGATTGCACGTCCCACGACGATCAGGGCGGTGCGTCCGCGCTCGCCCTCGGTTGCCTCTTCGAGGGTTTCCAGCGTGGCCTTTACAATGCGTTGATCCGGCCATGTGGCACGCCAGATGACAGCCACAGGACAATCTGCGCCGTAATGGGGAATGAGACGCGCAATCACATCTTCCAACACGTGAACGGAAAGATGAATCGCCAGCGTGGCACCCGTTTTGCCAAAGTTTTCCAACGTTTCGCCATCAGGCATGGCTGAGGCACGTCCGGATGTGCGGGTTAAAACCAGCGATTGAGCCACTCCAGGCAATGTCAATTCGGCCCCCAGTGCTGCAGCTGCGGCCGCAAAAGAGGGCACGCCAGGTGTCACATCATAAGGGATCTTTTCGGCGCGCAGGCGGCGCAACTGTTCTCCCATGGCAGACCACACTGACAGATCCCCTGAATGCAGCCGCGCCACATCTTTTCCAGCGTTATGTGCCGCTTTGATTTCTGCGATGATCTCATCCAATGAGAGGGAGGCCGTATTGACGATATGGGCGCCCTCTGGGCAGTGCTGCAACAGCTCTTCAGGCACCAGAGAACCTGCATAAAGGCAGACAGGACAGGCTGCGATCAGATCTCGGCCGCGTAGGGTGATCAAATCAGCGGCACCGGGGCCAGCTCCGATAAAGTGAACAGTCATGATCGGGTCTCCGCAATTGCGACGGTGGCTTGGCCATCCGCTGATATGTCTCTTGGGTGGATCAGTTGCACGTCTTGTCCATAACGACGGGCCACAACAAGCGCGAGCGCTTCTGCAACAGAACCGGTGCCAAAGCGCGTTTTGATCCGCGCAGAAAAAGTAGGGGTCTGTTCGCCGACTATATCGTCTTCGTCAAGCAAGATCACCGGCAGGGCCAGCTTTTGTGCAAAGCTCTGAAAGGCCGGGATCTGTGCTTTTGAACGTAAAACTGTGATAGCGTCTGTTGTCTGCCCTGTTTGTTTCAGGACCTCTTCCAACGTGGAAGAGGGGACGCAGCTTTTAAATCCGATGCCTGCGATTTTCATCGTGTGACGCTCCACTGGATAACAGGGCGGCTTCTATCCCATGCGCGCATACGTCCAAGAGCTGCAACCTCTGACAGGTCTACTTTCAACAGATGGCCGCCATAGTCTTGATGCGCAGTCATCAACACGGTTTCAGTTTCAAGCGTGACACCATTTGCAACGATCCGGGTGCCAACAGGTAAGATCTGCCAAAGATGTGCAAAAAGCGCTTTGGACCCGCCACCACCCACAAAGACGCAATCGGGGGTCTCAATGTCCTTGAGAATGTCAGGCGCGGAGCCAAGGACGGGGAAGATCCGGTGGGAGAGACCAAATAATGCAGCATTTGCCTGAATGTTTTTTAAACGATCAGCACGAACCTCAAACGTGATCGCCCGGGCCGCGGGCGCAGACAGGCACCATTCAACCGAAATAGAGCCTGAACCGCCGCCAATATCCCATAACAATTCATTCGGGCGTGGGGCCAGCGCCGAAAGTGTCAGCGCGCGGATAGGACGTTTGGTGATTTGCCCATCGTTTTGAAAATGGTGATCCGACAGCCCCGAAGCACGCGGCAGCCCGGCGCTTGTGGCCTCGATGGCCGCAAGAACCGGAGCCCCCCTGCAGGTGTGCTGATACGCGCGTGCTGCGCATTTGTGAATGGATTGTGCAGGTCCGCCAAGACGCTCAAGGATATGCAGCGTTGCATCGCCATGATCGTTTTGCGTCAGCCAGTCTGCCAGCGCCTGCGGTACCTGCGCATCGCGCAAGGTGCACAACAATTTGACACCCCGGCTTAACACCGGTCGCAAGTGTTCAAAGGGGGCCGCATGTAGGCCAAGACACTGGCTCTCTTCGAGTTTCCAGCCCAATGCGCTGGCTGCAAGTGAAAAACACGAAGGTGCAGGGTGTGACACCCATTCCTCTGGCGCAAGATCGCGCATCAAAGACCCCCCCGCACCAAACCAGAAAGGATCGCCAGAGGCGAGAACCACCACAGGGCTTCCACGGTGTTTTATAACGGGACTGGTTGAAAACGGAACCGGCCAGGCCTGCCCGCGAGGGCCTGCTTGCACCAGATCAAGATGGCGTGGTCCGCCAAAGATGATCTGAGCATCTTTGAGCGCAGATCGGCTTGCATCTGACAGGCCAGACAGGCCATCTTCGCCCAGGCCAACAATTGTCAACCAGGGAGAGGCAGTGGTGTCAGACATGGAGCACATCCTCTTGCTTGGAGGCACAACAGAAGCGTCGCAAATGGCGGCTTGTTTGGCCAAAGCCGGGCGTCGGGCGGTGTTTTCCTATGCAGGCCGCACCAAACGCCCGGTCTTGCAACCCTTGCCCATGCGGCAGGGCGGGTTTGGGGGCGTGGCAGGTCTGGTGGACTATATCACAAGCAAAAAGATCACGCATGTCATTGACGCGACACATCCGTTTGCAGCGCAGATGAGCGCACATGCGGTGGCTGCCTGTCACGAAACAGGGGCGCGACTGTGCGCGTTGCAGCGACCGGTTTGGCAGCCTGGGCCGGAAGATCGATGGCAGCCTGTTGCGGATATTGCGGCTGCGGTTGCAGCCCTTCCCGAACAGGGCGCGCGTGTCTTTCTGGCGATTGGCAAACAAACGCTTGATCCGTTTGTGGCCAAGGCCCGCAATTTCTACCTGCTGCGTTTGGTGGATCCGCCTGTCGCGGATTTGCCGTTGCCCTATGCACAGGCTGTGATCGCCCGGGGTCCCTTTGATGTGGACGGAGATCTCGCCCTGATGCGTGCACATAACATTACCCATGTCGTGGCAAAAAACGCAGGGGGGACGGGTGCTGTGGCCAAGCTGAAAGCGGCGCGCAACCTGAATCTGCCGGTCATTTTGATTGAGCGACCTCAGGTCCCAGACCGCCAGATCTTTGCCACTGTGGCTGACGTTATGGAATGGCTTGCGACGGATCATGTGACGGAACGGGGCGTATAGACATGCGGCCCTATGCGGCGGGTATCACGATTGCCAACAACAACCATGGTGCGCATATCCGCCATTTCGGCGCGCGCTTCAGCGAGTGTAACGGTGAGGATCTTTTGTGTGGGTTTGGTCACATCGCGGGCAAATGAGATCAACACATCCGGGCCGCAAGCTTCGCGTAAGATTTCCAAAGCCCGTGCAAACTGATGCGGACGTGATTTGGAGCGGGGATTGTAAAAGGCCATGGCAAACCCGGCTTCCCCAGCAGCCCGTAAGCGGGTTTCGATCAGATCCCACGGTTTTAGATTGTCGCTCAGGTTGATCGCTGCAAAATCATGCCCAAGGGGTGCACCAATCTGTGCCGCTGCAGCCAGCATCGCGGTAATACCCGGCAAAACACGAATATCAAGATCCAGCCAGGCCTTGGGGCCAGTTTCCAGGGCTTCAAACAGGGCTGAGGCCATTGCAAAAACACCGGGATCACCGGAGGAAACCACAACCACGCGCTGTCCGGCCGCGGCCATTTCCAAAGCATGGGAGGCCCGCTCCAGCTCGACACGGTTGTCACTGGCGTGCAGGGTCAGGCCGGGGCGCGCGGGAATACGTTTTACATAGGGAATATAGCCAACAATATCAGTGGCCTGATCAATTGCGTCACGCACTTCTTGCGTGATCAATGCATCATCGCCCGGACCAAGCCCTGCGACAATCAGCGAACCGGATGTAACGGGTGTCATGGGCGGCGTCCCTGTCCGTGAATTAAGACAATCGAGAAATAAGGAACGGGTCCGCTGATCTCTGACAGGCGCTGCACGGTTTCTCCGGGCATTGTGCCCCGTTCAATCAACCATGCGTCCTCGCTGCGTCCGGCCCGTTCTAAAGCGCGTCGCAGCTTTGGAAGATTTCGCCCGATTTTCATCACAACAAGCGCATCTGTGTCTGCGGCACGACGGGCCAGTTCGTCCTCGCTGAGCGTTGCCATGGCAACAGTCAGCACGTCATCCCCCCAGGTGATCGGCTGGCCAGAGGCGGTCCAGCAACCCGACATGCCAGTGATACCGGGGATGACTTCAACCGGGCAACGCCCTTGCAGACGTGTGTAAAGATGCATGAACGAGCCGTATAAGAAAGGGTCTCCTTCACATAGCACTACCACTTCTTCTGTCTGCGCCATCTCCGCAAGCGTTTCAGCCCATTGATCATAGAATTCTGAAAGGAGCCGGTTGTATTCAGGATCCGAGAAAGGGATCTCGGTGGTGACCGGATATTCCATCGCGTGTTCTACCACGCCAGCAGGCAAAAGATCTGCGACCAATGTCCGGGCCTGCCCTTTTCGACCTGCTTTGCGGAAATAGGCCACATGGCGCGCGCCCTGAATGGCCCGGTAAGAGCGAAGGCTCATCAGGTCGGGGTCACCAGGGCCAAGGCCTGCACAAATGATTTTGCCAGCGGTCATGGCGTCTTATTCCTTCCAGCTGGCAAGCGCATTGACCGCTGCCACAGTAATTGCCGATCCACCAAGGCGGCCGCGCACGATCATCGATGGCACAGGGCGATCTTGCATCAAAGCGTCTTTAGACTCTCGGGCGCCCACAAATCCAACGGGACATCCGATGATAGCGGCCGGGCGCGGGCATGCCGGGTCTTCCAGCATGTTGAGTAGATGAAACAAGGCCGTGGGGGCATTGCCAATTGCAACAATCGCACCTGCCAGTTGCGGGCGCCACAGCTCCAGTGCGGCAGCAGACCGCGTGTTTGACATTTCTTTTGCCAGTTCCGGCACCTTGGGGTCACGCAGGGTGCAGATGACGTCATTGTTGGCAGGCAGACGCGGACGTGTGATGCCTTCAGAGACCATATAGGCATCACACAGAATGGGAGCACCTTCAGCCAATGCATCACGTGCCACGCGGGCCATATCATCTGCAAAAACGATGTGCTCTTCCAGACCCACCATGCCGGCGGCATGGATCATGCGGACTGCAACGCTTTCTTCATCTTTGTTGAACCGCGCCAGATCGGCTTCGGCTCGGATCGTCGCAAAGCTTTCAGCGTAGATCGCTGCGCCATTTGTTTCATAAGTGTGTGGCATGGGTTACGGACTCTTTTGCAATAGATCAGGCGAGGCGCGCAGAGCGGCAGCATCTAGAGGTGACATTTTTGATTCATCTGCGGCTGTGCCATTATGGATGAGGTCAAAGCAATCAGTTTCTGTTGCGCGCAACACAAGCGAAGCTGTTTTGGGATAGGCACATCCTTTTTCACAGCCAGAGATATGCAGGGTTTGACCCGGTGGGATATGTTCGACAAGATCACGCGCCAAGGCACGGGTGGAGGAAAGCGCCTGCAGGCAGCCGGGTGCGCCGGTACAGGCAAAGACCTGCAGGCGCGGATCCGTTGCCTCCAGAATCAGACCGGGTAAGGGCGTAATTTGGTTAACCTCTTCGAGCAAAAGCATATGCCAAGGCGTTAGCCGCAGGGCAGAGCGATCAGCCAATTGGTGTAAGGTTTCTGCTGAGATCTGACCGAACTCCAGCCCCACAAAACAGCCGCTGGCGGTTGTACCGGGACGTGGCTTCAAAGCGCTTTTGCGCCGGCGTGTTCCATGCGCGTGTGGTGGCCCGCGGCGCGCGATGAGACGGTGCATCCTGCCGCGACCTTCGGGTGCGCCGCCATGGGAGAGAAACCAAAGGGCAAGTTCGACAGCGGCCTCCGCCGCGTCTGCAACAGGGGTTGGTCGACCGGTTGGTGCGCCATCAGCAACCAGAAGAACCTCGGTATCTGTATGATATTCAAAACGAATATCGGCGGATATGTCTTGTAGAACTGGCGTCAATCCGCAGTCGACTGCAAAGCCGAATTTTGAGGGCAGTGCCAAATCGCTTGCTTTGGAGAGGGCATCGGCAAGCTGGTCTGCCACCTGGTGGGTCAGGTCGCCTTGTTGCCAAAGCGGTGTACATAGGATGTTCCGGCGGGCTTCCTGCGTCACGTCCGTATCCAGAAGGTCAAGTTTATCTAAGCCACACAGGAGTTTAGCATGGCTGCCCTCTGTGATGCCGCGCAGCTGCAGGTTTCCGCGTGATGACAGATCCATCAGACCATTGCCGCAGGAGAGAGAGAGATCTGCAATGCCATGGGCCTGTCTTTGGGACAGA
Organism: Epibacterium ulvae; assembly: GCF_900102795.1. Classification (GTDB taxonomy): domain Bacteria; phylum Pseudomonadota; class Alphaproteobacteria; order Rhodobacterales; family Rhodobacteraceae; genus Epibacterium; species Epibacterium ulvae. Next base: position 132,609 of record NZ_FMWG01000008.1, read on the forward strand.
CGACCAAGGGGCGCGCGCAGGCGTACAATCAGCCCATCACCGGACATCATTGGACGCAATGCACCGGGGCACCATCCATACACCTTTGGTGCACCGCTCATGCACCCCCCTCCAAGGTTGCGAGGATTGAATTGCGGCGAGTCTGCCACAACCCTGCTGCCCGCAGCGCGGTAAATCGGTCGCGCATCGCCTGCAGGGCGGCAGGGTTTTCCTGCTCCAGAAAGTCAACCAGATCTGGCCGCCCAAGCGTGGCCTCGAAATAAAGATCAAAGAGATGCGCGGGCACGGCCTCTGCCAGATGCGCAAAGGCTGCCATATGATCAAGGGTGGCAGCGATTTCCGCGCCGCCCCGGAACCCATGGCGCATCATGGAAGAGGCCCAGTCGGGATTGGCCGCGCGCGCGCGGGTCACACGGGCAATCTCTTCACTTAGATCGCGCGCCTTGGGCTGATCGGGGCGTGTGGCATCCATATGATACAGCGCAGGTTTTGCGCGCCCCAATCGGGCCATGGCGGCTGCAAAGCCGGCCTCATGCGCGGCGTAATCGCTTGCGACCAGAAGATCTGTTTCAGGCAGGTCTTGCAGGTGTACAAAACTGTCCGCAGTTTCCAGACGGGTTTCCAATGCTTCCCGCGCGAGAGTGATTTCCCCTTTTGCATCAATCGCGTGTGATGAGGCTGCCAGCCAGGCTTCGCCTGCAGCGCTTCGGGCTTCGGGCGTATAATCGTCCAGATGCGCGCCCATAGAGAGACCGTATTGACCCGGTTTGGGGCCAAAGACACGCGGTGTAGATTGATTGTAAGGATTGTCGGCAGAGCTTTCGTCGCGCGTAGCCAAGGCGGCTGCGGCGGTTTCAAACATCTGGGCCAGGCCGGGAAAGACATCCCGGAACAGGCCCGAGACCCGCAACGTGACATCAATACGCGGTCGGTTTAACAGGGCCAGAGGCAGGATTTCAAAGCCTGAAACACGTTCTGAGGCGTCATCCCATTGTGGAGACAGGCCCGCGAGATGCAGGGCCATTGCAAATTCTTCCCCAGCGGTGCGCATGGTGGCAGATCCCCAAAGATCAATGACCAGCCCTTTGGGCCAGTCGCCATGGTCCTGAAGATGGCGGCGCAACAGCTCTTCCGCCAGTTTGACCCCTTGCGCATGCGCCGCGCGGGAAGGCACCGCCCGTGGATCGGTTGTAAAGAGGTTGCGCCCGGTGGGCATCACATCTGTGCGCCCCCGAAACGGGGATCCGGAGGGGCCGGGCGGCACAAGCTGCCCGTTCAGAGCCGCAATCAGGCCTGCCTGTTCCGCGGCACCGCAGCTGCCGGTGCCAAAGATATGCAGCCCGTCGCCATATTGGCTTTCCTTGATGTCGCAGACAAAGGCATCAATCCGGGTGATGGCTTCGGCAGGTGAGGTGTCAGCCGTCAGGCCCAGATCAGCTTCAACCCCGGTGCCCTGGGCTTCGGCGCGGATATCATCGATCAGGCGATCGCGGCGGGCTGGATCCAGTCCATCCGCCGTTGAATATTCATCCAGCAGACTTTCCAGTCGAGCCATGCCTTCGGGCAGTGCAGTTTGCGCCAGGGGGGGCGGCAAATGGCCAAGAGTTACCGCACCGATGCGCCGCTTTGCCTGCGCTGCTTCACCCGGATCATTGACAATAAAAGGATAGACCACAGGCAAAGCCCCGGTGAGCGCCTCGGGCCAGCAGGTTTCAGAGAGGGCGACTGATTTTCCTGGCAGCCATTCAAGCGTGCCATGAGCCCCGATATGGGTGAGGCAATCGACTTGTGCCTGTAGCCAGAGGTAAAAGGCCACATAGGCATGGCGCGGGGTGCGGTCGAGATCATGATAGTCGTCTACGCGGGTTTTCACCTCGCCCCGTTCGGGTTGCAGCGCAATCAGGGCTTTGCCGCTGCGGATGGCTTTGAAATGGAACGCCCCGTCGCGCAGATCCGGATCGTCTTGTGGCGCGCCCCAGGCCGCGGCAAGGCGCGTTTGCAGCGCCTCGGGCAGTTGCGCGAGCGCGTGTTGGTATTGCTCCAGCGGCAGGGCGCATGTTTCAGTGCCGAGGCGCTGGCCAAGATCAGATTGCGCAGCGACATCATACTTGTGATCTTTGAGCGTTTTGAGGATCTGTTCACAAGAGGCAAGGGCGTCCAGACCCACTGCATGGGCCAGATTGTGATCGCGGCCCGGATAGGTCGACAGTACCAGCGCCACGCGTTTTTCAGCGGCTGGAGTGGTGGCGAGTTGTAACCAGCCCTCGACGCGATCCAGAACCGCAGACACCCGAGCTGCATCGGCGCGATGTGCAAAGCGGGAATATTCAAGGTCAGGATCTTTTTTCCCCGGCGCTTTAAAGCTGACAACACCTGCAAAGAGACGTCCATCAACCTCGGGCAGGACCACATGCATTGCAAGGTCTGCAGGAGAGAGGCCGCGGTCGGCCTCGGCCCAATCCTTGCGTCGTGCGGTGGACAGCGCCACCTGGAAGACAGGGCAGCCGGTTGTGTTCAAAGGGGAGGCGCTGCCATCGGATCCTTGCGCGCTAAAGGCGGTTGCATTGATGATCGCTGCGGGCGCAAGCGCGGGGAGTGTGGTGCGAACCCACTCTGCGGCGGCGGGGGATTTCAGGCTGGTTGTGAACAGACCAAAGGCCGCATAGCCGCGCGCGCGCAATTCAGCGATCAGCGCGTCAATCGGGGCGGTATCGGCTGCGGTGAGGTAAGAGCGATAAAAACTGATCAGAACCAGAGGTTTGTCGCCCTTGCAAGGTGGATCAATGACGCCGTCGTCTGGGTCGTAAAACCCATATTCTGATATGGATTTAACGCCACGCACGGGGCCCGCATAAAGCCCTGCAGCAAGTGAGAACTGAGCCAGTGCGGCTTGTGCTGCGACAGCGCCGCCAGCGTCACACAGCGCCTGCAGACGTCGCAGCGTAGAGACAGGTAGGGTCGAAAGTTCATCCAGCCGGGGATCTTCGCGACCATCGGCAGGCAGGATGGCAAGCGCAAGGCCTTTACGCCGCGCCAGATCCTGCAGTGTTGCCAGGCCATAAGGCCAATAGCTTTCCCCGCCAATCAGGCGCACAAGAATGCCTTTTACGCCATCAAGGGTTTGTTCTGCGTAGACATCAACAGAAAGCGGGTGTTTCAGAGCCACCAAATTGGCAAGGCGCAGGCTGGGCAGGCGCGCACGCCCGCGCTGCCACCCGGCGGCAAACGCGCCGAGATCACTGTCGGAAAACGACAAGACCACAAGATCTGCAGGCGTTTGCCCCAAATCCTGTGGCGTGTCTGTCTGATCTAGACCGTGGCTTTCACGAAAGACGACGTGCATGGATCAGCTCCAATGCAGGCACCGCCGGGCTGTCAGGCCAGACGGAGGCATGCGTGACAAAAGGGACGCGCCGGTGGGCATATTACGCCCCCAGATCTGCGTGGATGCCTGCGGTATCAATATTGTCGTGTTCCGCAATCACAACCAGCTGCGTTTTGCGCGGCTGGCTGCCCCAAGGCTGATCATATTGCGCGCGCAGACGTTCGCCCACGGCCTGAACCAACATGCGCATCGGTTTGCCTTGAACCGCGATATAGCCTTTTACGCGCAGAATGTTTCGGCTGCGGGCCATGGCGATGATGCGATTTTGCAGGTCTTCGGGGTCGGCAACCTCTCCCATTTCAACCACGATGCTTTCAAAATCATCATGGCTGTGATCGTGATGATGGTGGTGCTCGTGATCATGATCGTCGTCGTGGTGATGATGGTGATGTTCGTGGTGGCTGGGGCGCGCCTCAAGATCGTCTTCGGCGGCCGCTTCCAGACCAAGAATCACGCGCGGATCAATCACGCCTTCTGTCATCGGCAGAACGGGCAATTTACGCGGCGCTTCTTTTTCGATCACGGCACGGGCTGTTTCAACGCCGTCTCCGCCAGCAAGATCTGCTTTGGACAACAGGATGATATCCGCACATGAGATCTGATCTTTGAACAGTTCTGACAAAGGCGTTTCGTGATCAATCCCCTCGTCGGCGGCGCGCTGGGCCTCAACTGCATCAAGATCGGTGGCAAATTGTCCTTTGGCGACGGCTTCCGCGTCGGCCAGTGCAATCACCCCATCTACAGTGATGCGAGAGCGGATTGCAGGCCAGTCAAAGGCTTTGAGCAAAGGTTTCGGCAGGGCCAGACCCGAAGTTTCGATAATGATGTGTTCAGGTGTCTCAGGCAGTGCCATCAGGCGTTCGATGGTGGGAATGAAATCATCGGCCACGGTGCAGCAGATACAGCCGTTGGCCAGCTCCATAATGTTTTCAGCTGGACAATTGTCATCTGAACAGGATTTCAGAATGTCACCATCTACACCGGCGGTGCCAAATTCATTGACTACCACAGCCAGACGCTTGCCTTGTGGGTTTTGCATCAGATGGCGGATCAGCGTGGTTTTACCAGCGCCCAGAAACCCAGTGATGACAGTGACGGGAATTTTATTCAATGCGGTCATGGGGATCACTCCTGTTCCGGCAAGGCAAGGGGCGGGATGCGGGCAATGGATTGTTTGCGAAACACAACTGGGCGTTCGCGCCAGGGCACAAGGCCATCGGTGGTTTTGGCATAAGCCGCAGCACCGGCCAGAATATCTGCCACGTGTTCAGCTGGATCAAGATCACCGTAAACATAAGAATAGCGATCAGCCCCACCGCTGAGCACCATGGAGCAGCCCCGTGTGCAGGCCGAGAGGCATTCGACGCCGCGAATGGCAACGCCTTCGGGCAGGCCAGCCTCGGTGAGTGCGTCAAGCAGGATTGCGCCGGGACGGGGACCTTCCGGGTCCACATCTGCGCGGCGGCAGGTTGTACAGACGGTCAGCAAGACCTCTGCGGGTTTGGTTTCTTCAGCCATCTGGGCGCAACTCCTTTTGCGTCCGGCAGGTTGGGGATGGCCAGCACGAACGCCAGTCTGACGTTGCGTGACAGGTCGCGGAACACCCCGTCCGCCCGTTTACATCTGTGTTGGCAGGTCTCCCGGCTTGCGGATGTCAAAGCAGCTGCTTTGTGAACGACCAGCCTTCCCGGGGTTTGGCCCCCAGTGGCATTTGGTCGTCTCATCCGGTCACGGTCGCGGGGGCGGCTGTGCTTTTAAAGGCAGAGTTTTGAGTCTGCTTTTTGTCACATTCCCTCTTCGCCCAGGTTTCCCCGGGAACCAACAACAATCCCCTTGCGCCATAGGGGGCTTCCTTGTCAAGAGATGTGAAACCATGAGGAGATTGGCATGAGTGAGAAATCTGAGGTGGACATTTCGGAAGAAGACGCGGCGCGCCATGCATCAAAGATGGCCAAGAAGAAAGCCGCCCGCGATCGAATGATGCAGAATAAAGATGGCGAAAAAGGCCTGATCATCATCCATACCGGGCCAGGGAAGGGGAAATCCTCTTCTGGGTTTGGTATGATCATGCGTTGTATCGCCCATGGGATGCCCTCCGCGGTGGTGCAGTTTATCAAAGGCGCCTGGGCCACTGGAGAGCGGACCCTGATCGAAGAAAACTTTGGTGATTTATGCCAGTTTTACGCGATGGGCGAGGGATTCACCTGGGAAACGCAGGACAAGGCGCGCGATATCGCGGCGGCGCGTAAAGGCTGGGAAAAGGCCAAAGAGATGATCCTGGATGAGCGCAACACGATGGTGCTTTTGGACGAGATCAATATTGCGCTGCGCTATGAATATCTGGATCTGGATGAGGTGCTGGAGTTTCTGGTGGAGCAGAAACCGGCAATGACCCATGTGGTTTTGACAGGGCGCAATGCCAAGGAAGAATTGATTGAGATCGCTGATCTTGTGACCAATATGGAGCAGATCAAACATCCTTTCCGCGCAGGTATCAAAGCACAGAAAGGGGTCGAATTCTGAGCTGACGTTTGGAGCAAAGCTGATTGCTTCGGCTAGAGGTTTTGCGCTTTGCTTCGCAAATCGCCGGGGGGCGGTGGCGCTGCCTTCGGCAGCGCCACCGCCCGGCCCAACGCTTTTGAGGGAGGCCGATTTTAAATCGGGGTCACGGAAAAGGGGCGGGAGCCGCCCCTTTACTCTTTTGCCTTTATGAGTTTGGCAGTGCGACTTTTTCTTTGATGTAGGTCTCAACTGCGGACCGTTCAGATTCGTCCAAGCGCAGACCTAATTTTGTGCGGCGCCACAGGAAGTCTTCGCCTGAGCGCACCCACTCGCGTGCAATTGCCCAGTCCAGTTCCCGCGCTGTTAGCGTTGCTCCAAAAGCCTGACCGAGGTCTTCGGCCTGAGTTGCGTCGCCCAGAACCTCCCAGGCTTCGGTGCCATAGGCGCGGATCATGCGGCGGGTCGCATAAGGGTCCAGGAAGGGGTAATCCATCGCAAGCTTATCTTGCAGCACCTTTACGTCTTCAACTGGGAAATCCCCACCGGGAAGTGCGACGCCTGCGGTCCAGGCGCCGCTGACGCCGGGGAGGGCTGCGCCGATTTTCACAAGCGCCGCTTCGGCCAGTTTGCGATAGGTGGTGATTTTGCCGCCAAACACATTCAGAAGTGGGGCCGCTTTTGTATCGAGTGACAAGACATATTCGCGTGTCGCCGCTGTGGCAGAGCTGGCGCCATCATCATACAGTGGGCGCACGCCAGAGTAACTCCAGACCACCTGATCTTTGGCGATGGGTTTTTCAAAATATTGCGACGCAAAGGCCAAGAGGTAATCGCGTTCTTCATCCGTGCATTCAGGTTTGGTCTGCGGATCTGTGTGATCTGCGTCCGTGGTCCCGATTAGGGTGAAATCTTCTTCATACGGAATGGCAAAAATAATCCGACCATCGGTGCCTTGGAAGAAATAGCAGCGATCATGATCATAAAGCTTGGGCACAACCAGATGGCTGCCACGCACAAGGCGCACGTTTTCTTTGCTGTTTTGGCCAAGTTTCTGATGCAAAACATCTGCAACCCAAGGGCCGCCCGCATTGACCAGCAGTTTTGCGCGTCGCTCCAGCGTCTCACCGGTTGTGGTGTCTTCCAAGCGAATAATCCAGTGATCGTCGGTGCGTTCGGCACCGATGACTTTGGTGCGCGTCATAATCTCCGCACCGCGGGCCTGTGCGTCACGGGCATTCATCATCACAAGGCGGGCATCTTCGACCCAGCAATCGGAATATTCAAAAGCGGTTTTGAACTTATCCTTGATTGGCTGGCCCAGCGGGCTGGTGGTCAGATCAATTTTGGTGGTGCCGGGCAAGATGCCGCGTTTGCCAAGCGTGTCATACAGAAACAGCCCCAGACGGATCAGCCACGCGGGGCGGCGGCCTTTCATCCATGGCATGATTTTGGTCAACAGACGGGAGGTTGGTGTCTCGCTGTCAAAGCGCATGTCTTTATGAAACGGCAGCACAAACCGCATCGGCCATGAGATGTGGGGCATCGCTTTCAGCAAAACTTCACGTTCGATCAGGGCCTCCTGAACCAGACGGAACTCAAAGAATTCCAGATAGCGCAACCCACCGTGGAACAGTTTGGTTGCTGCTGATGAGGTGGCAGAGGCAAGGTCGTTCATTTCAGCCAGTGATACGCTCAGGCCCCGACCTGCCGCATCACGCGCAATGCCGCAGCCGTTGATGCCGCCGCCAATGATAAAGAGATCTGTGATCTTTTGATCTGTCATGAGGTCAACTTTCGGTTTCTGAGGGTGTTTCCTCAGTTGTTAGAATTCGGGTAGCAGCCGCTGTTGCGGCTTTTAGGAAAGAGGCAGGCGGGGCGCGGTCTGTGATCATCACGTCCAGATCCGAGACATCGCAGATGCGAACCGGGGCTGCGTGGTCAAATTTGCTTCCGTCACAGACCAGCACTTTGGTGCGCGCGTTTTGCAAAATTGCCCGTGCAACAGAGACCTCGCGGGCGTCGTGGTCCATGATTGCGCCGTCCGCATCCATGGCAGAGGCGCCTATGATGGCAAAATCAACCTTGTATCGGTTGATGAATTCAACCGCGTCTTCCCCCACAATCGCGCCGTCGCTTTGACGGATTGTGCCGCCCATCAAAACCAGCTCTTTTGCGGGGCCACCCATCATGAGATTGATAATATTGATGTTATTGGACAGCACGGTTAGGTCGCGATGATTGGACAGCGCGCGTGCAACCTGTTCTGTTGATGTGCCGATATTCAGCGTCAAAGAGCAATTGTCGGGGATCAGATCCGCTGCGAGGGTCGCCATGGCCTGTTTGCCATCGGCATTCAGGCGTCTCCGGTCCGCATAGTCGCGGCTTGCGCCTGCGCTGATACGCACGGCCCCCCCGTGCACCCGTGAAAGCGCGCCACGCGAAGATAGATCTCTGAGATCGGTGCGAATGGTTTGCAACGACACAGCAAAGCGCTGGGAAAGGTCATCAACCTCGACCCGATCAAATTGTTCCAGCAGTTGAAGAATTTCGTTTTGCCGCTCAAGAGCATCCATTTGCTTTCCTTTCGCTTGCGATTGGGTAGCAAATTAGAATAACGGAGTCACGCTTAATTTTCGAAATGCTTTCGAATTGGCTGCGTTTGGGTTTTGCTTGGATGTATGCCTTATAGTGCGACCAGATGATTGTCCCACTGAAATTGGGTTTGTTTAAGAAGGGTCGCCTGCGCCGCCCCAATGGTGAGGATTTGACCGGTTCCAGAGGTGGCGCACCAGCCCTGCGCCTGTGGTGCGACGCCACAGACGTCTGACAGAACGTGCTCAACCTGAATTGAGCCAGACGCTGTATCGAGTACTAAAAGCCTGTTGCCACGTGGAGAGGTGATCGCCAGATGGGTGCCACCGTGATCAAAAGCGATAGAGCCGCCATACCCTTTCATTTCGCGCCACCTGATATCGTCTTCTGCCAAAAGGCGGACAGGTGTGCCGAATTTATGCAGGCCTGCAAGCGGCAAGTCTAATCCAATGTCGCCCTGCCATTGCATAGCAAAGGCCACCGTGCCGTCGGGCGCGATAGCAAGGTGTCGAATAGAGTTTAAGCGAAAGTCATTCGAAAGTGTGATTTGGTCCTGCAGCACGCCTTCTTCAGACAGGTAGCTGAGGTTTGATTGCATTGTCGCCAGATTGAGCTTGCTGCGCCCGGTATCGGGGTGGGTTTCAATCCCTCCATTTGCGACAACAAAAGAGCCATCTGGTAAACCTGCCATATCATGCGGGCCGATACCGCCAGAGGAAAAACTGCCAATACGCTGGTAGGTGTCCTGGACCGACCACACGCCAATCACACCACGCGCATTTTCATAGTCGTTTTCAGTGGTGAACAACCGTGTCCCATCGGTGGAAAAGCAACCGTGACCATAGAAATGGTAGCCGTCAGGTGGCTGCAGCTGCGCAAGTGTCTTACCGGTTCTGCAGTCAAGCACATGCGCAAATCGGCCTGGTCGGCGTGCAAAGGCAATGACGTGGGGGAGGCGTGGATGCGCGCAAAACGCATGACCACGTCCCGGCAAGACCTGCTGAAACAGCCTATTGCCCTGTAAATCAAGCCCGGCAACCATATCCTGCCCAGAGGGCGCGCGCCCGGCCGATAGAAATGCGGGACTGCCCAGATCCGCCCAACTGGGAAGCGGCCATGCGCTGGCTGCGACCAGACCGGCAAGAAAGCTGCGTCTTGAAGATTTTGCCATCAGTCACCATCCAGCGAATTAAACCCAGCAGACACGCCAAGATGTGGCCCCAGCTGTGTTGCGACGGTGCTGCGCAAATCCTGTATGCCTTGTTTGACGGCCTCAATCCGCAGGCGTTTTTGCGGATCGCTCACGCCAGCCAGCGTGGGGTCATCCAGCCGGGCGGCGCGGCTGATCACCCGGTAAAACTGGCGATCCAAGGTGGACCTGACCTCTGGTGCCTCAACCGCGAGGGCCAGTGCAAGCAGGTGCAGGTTTTCGAGAGAGACCATAAGGTGGCGCAGGGAACGCTCTGATCGGTAGGCCTCGGCACGTTTGGGGCGGGGACGGTCAAACGTGCCAAGAGGGCGCCCCAGTCGCAGATCATCATTCAACTGCAACCCGGTTGTAAGAGCTTTGAACAGCTCTTGGGTGGCCTCTGCTGCGGTGGCGTAGCGCGCAGAGGGAGCTGTCATGAGAGAGGCAAACTCGTGTTGCCATTCTGTGTTGAGTATTGCCGCAATTCTGGCAATATCGTGGGTGATCGCCTGCGCCAGATCGCAACGGTTTTGGGAGGGTACCTTACCTTGTAGATCGACATCAAACAGCAGGAAATCTAAAGCGTAAAACCCTTTGGCCGCAACGCTTTGGTCGGCAAAATTCGCAGGCTTTAATGTTTCAGGCGTCGCTTTGGCCAAAAGTGCGCGCACGGCGTTTGGGGTTTTGCCGCGATTGTCGGGCCAAAAGGCAAGCGAAAAGCCGCGTGTGTTGGTTTCTGTCGGGCCAAAGCGCCAGTGGCTGGCGGCAATCCAGGCATCAAATGCGTCATGATAGGCTTGGGTCATCTGGGCCGGGTCAGACAGGCAATGGGTTGTCGTTCGGTGCGCAAGGCTGTCTGCCCGTTGCGCCAAAGCAGCAAAGGCTGGCTGGATCTGGGATGTGGTGATTTCAGGCGCAAGCGGGGCCGCCATGAGCGAGGGCGCGGACAGAGCCAGAGACAGGGCTAATGTATATGATTTCCACATCACAGGCTCTCCAGAAAGCGGATCAGATCTGCGCGCTCCTCTGGCGGCAGGGCGATAACATGATCGCGGGCTGTTTCGCCTTCACCGCCGTGCCACAGGATGGCTTCTAACAGGGTACGTGCGCGGCCATCGTGTAGAAAGCTCGCAATGGGGGAGACTTGTTGGGCGAGGCCAATGCCCCAAAGCGGCGGCGTGCGCCATTCATGGCCTGTTGCGCGATGCTCGGGGCGGTGATCGGCAAGGCCGTCGCCCATATCGTGCAACAACATATCGCTATAAGGCCAGATCAGCTGAAAACTATGTTCTGGCCGTTCTTCCAGACGGTGGGTGACAAATTTAGGTGTGTGGCAACTGGTGCAGCCTGCCGTGTAAAACACCTCTTTGCCGCGTAAAACCTGTGGATCATCGACGTCGCGCCGCGCGGGAACAGCCAGATTGCGGCTGTAGTGGCTGACCAGATCCATGTTGGGCGCGTTGATTTCAGTTTCGCGTATATCATCATCGCCATGTGGTGCTGTGCGGCAGGCTGCCTGCGCCTCTGTGCACTCGCCCCAGGGGGCCGGAAATAGGGGGGTGGAGATGCCGATATCACCAGAAAACGCACCCGAGGATTGTTCATGCACCGTTGGCATGCCCGCTTTCAGGCCAAAGCGACCCAACATGATCTGATCATGTTCAACAGACCACACCAGATTGGCGCGCCCTGAAATCCCGTTGCGGTCTGCATCTTCTGGGTCTGCATGGGCAAGGATATCTGCGGCAGGAATGGCCTCCAGCAGGCCAAGGCCGATCATGCTGGGGGCGATCCGGGGCGACAGCATGGCATCGGTGTGCAAGGGACCATAGCCCAGATTGGCCGCGCGATAGGTTGGTTTGCGCAGGGTGACAATTTCACCACCATTCAGCGTGACGTTGACGTCTTCGTAAGTGGTATCCAACCTGTATTCAGGCGCAAGGCCGGGCGCTGCAAAGTCCTGCAGCTGCCCCCCGTAGGTGGGATCAGGCAGCGTGCCGATATAGTCGTGAACCGCTGCCATTTCGGCAGGTGTTGGGCCAGGTATTGAAACGCGTAGAAACAGGGAAATACTATTGTCATCAGCGCTTTGCGGAACATGGCCGCGCCCATCCTTGACATGGCAGCTTTGACAGGATCGCGCGTTGTAAAGCGGCCCTAACCCATCAGAGGCCAGCGTGGAAGAGGGCGAAAAGACCCAGAGTTTTTCAAACAATGCATTGCCAAGTTTGAACCCCAGTTCCTGTTCAAATGTCAGGTTTGCACTTGGCTGGGAAAAGGCATCACGATCATGGCGCGCACGTGTTGTTGCGGTGCCGGCCTGTCGTGTTTCAAAGGGTTCTGGCGCGCTGAAATCTGTGGCGGGTGCGGTAACCGTTGCAATGCGCGCGGTTTCATCTGCGGTGCGTGGCAGGCTGTTTAGGTGTGGATCCGCAAAAGCCATTTCTGGCAGATCTGTTGCCCGTACTGGAGCGCAGAGAAGCAGGGATGTGGCGATGCACGACACCGAGGTCCGCATGATATCGGTATTGAAGACGAAACGAGGCATGTTGTGTCTGAAACTCTCTGGCGATGCGCAGCAATTTAGCCGAAATCTAGTCTGAAACGCAGGGCTGGGGGATGCAATATTATAAAAAGCCCGGAGCATTGCGGATCAACGCTCCGGGTGTGTTGTTTATTGGAAGACAGCGTTTGGATTGTCCAATGAATCGGACCCTTCGATGGCCACGTTGTTCAGGTCTAACGCAACAATCGCGCGTTCAAACGAGCGGGTTTGATCGATCAACCCGTTTACACCAGACATGATCAGGGCTTCGCCTTTCGCATTGCCTGCTGCCAACATTTGATCATAGGAAAAACCCGATTCAGCAGCGGTTTTAATCTGTCCCAGAGCACGCATAGTGGTGGAAAGCTTGCCGCGAACTTCAAGATCAAGAGCGGCGTTTTCCGCGCTCACCAGATCTGAAACGGATGGGCCAGAGATCAGAGTGCCGTCAACGCGCACATATTGGCCAAGATAGACGTTTTGCACGCCAAGACCATCATAGTAGTGATCGTTGTGCGTGTTGTCAGCGAAACAGGAATGCTCTTCTTCCGGGTCATTCAGCATGACACCAAGGCGCATTCGCTCACCTGCGGTCTCACCGTAAGACAAAGACCCCATACCGGTCAGGATGGCAGAAATCCCTGCATCTTCATCTGACAAAAGCGTGCTGCGTGCGTCGCCCTTTGCGGTCCACTGTGCCGCCATCCATTCCAGATCGCTGACCAAAAGATCAGTGGCGGCTTTCAGGTAATCGCCGCGACGCTCGCAATTGCCGTTGGTGCAGTCGGCTCCGGTCGCATAGTCGGTCCAAGACCGGTTGCCCGCGCCATGCTCTGTGCCGTTCAGATCTTGCCCCCACAACAGGAATTCGACCGCGTGGTAGCCTGTGGCCACGTTGGCCTCAACACCGTCGGCTTCATGCAGATCTCCTTCCAAGAGGGCAGGTGTGATATCGCTGGTGTCGATGGTCTTGCCCGAGAGCGTGAACGTGGGGTTTGCCACAACATTCAGCGCGGCAAATGCGTTTTCGTCCGTGGCACCACCATAAGAGGCATCAACATAATCGATGAGCCCCTCATCCAGCGGCCAGGCATTTACCTTGCCTTCCCAATCATCAACGATGGCATTGCCAAAACGAAACACCTCAGACTGCTGATAAGGCACACGCGCTGCAAACCACGCGTCGCGTGCGGCTTGCAGGGTTTCGGCTGATGGTGTTGCGATCAGCGCATCCACAGCGGCTTGCAGGATTTTTGCAGTCAACAGGCTGTCGTCATACTTGGCCGCGGCGATGTCCGCGTAAGTATTTAGTACGTCAGCTTTTTCCACAGCAAATGCAGAACTGGCAGCAAGGCACAAAGCGGCTGCGGTGCTGGCGCGCAGAGCGGTAGAGATCATTGGGATATTTCCTTGTCGGGTTTAAACGTCAGGTCGTAAATGGACAGGCCCGACGGTGACGCAGAACCTGACCAAAAGAAGAGAGTGCCCCAAAGAGGGCGTGTTTATTTTGTAAGAATGAGTTTTCCGGCGCGGGTGATGCGCAGACTGTAAACCTGACCATTCAACAAGATACGGGCCTGTGTGCCGCTCTTGGTCAGATCTTCCGCGTGATAAGTTGGGAAAACTTCGGTGGCGGTGGTCATTTTGGGGGTCACAATCTGGTTCATCTCTATCGCCCTATGTTTGGTTGCGTAATTTCAACGCACCGGGGGTGCGCGCTAAAACAGTCATTAAGTCATCCTCACATCGGGCTGGTCTGGCGCGGCCAGATTGGCTAGATGAAGCATATCTGACTCGTTTACTAAGAATTGTCAATCTGACTTTTTTAATCAGGTATTATTTTTTACGCCCGCTCTCGAGATCATCTTGCTGAAACAGGGTAGTTTTGGCAGCGCACAGAAACCAAAAAAGGCGGGCCAAAAGCCCGCCTTTGTCGTAGGATATGAACCTGTCTTACAGGTCGCTTACAGCGGTGCTGCGGATGTTTTTCCACTGCGCATCTGCTTTGCTGATGGTGCCTGCTTTGTCTTTTACAAACTCGTCATAGATCGCGCGGTTCAAGAAGACATAAAGCTTGTTGTCGATGACGGCGTGATATTCTGGGTCACCGTCGAATTTTTTGCCAACAGACACACCAAAGGTGCAGAAACCACCGTTTTGGGGCAGGTATGCGTCGGGGTTGGCTTCAAAGCTTTTCATGTTGGCTTCGCTGGTGAAGTAGTAGGCAACACCATCGTGAACCGCTGCGTAGGCTGCAGATCCTTCGGTTGGGTTTGCGGTCGCGATGAATTCAACCGGGTCCACACCGTGCAGGCCAAGTGGCGCGCCTGCGGCTGTAATACCGTTTGAGACATTATATTCATCCGCTGCAAATGCTGCAGTGCTGCTCAGGGCAAGAGCTGTCATCAAAACGGATGCGGATGCAAGTTTCTTGATCATAGGATTTCCCTTTTCTTGTGATCTGAGTGCGACCATCGCGTCTCTTAGATCGTGAAAATAAGTTGGGATATGTCGCCCGTTATAGCAATGTGGGTAGCTGTATTATGAACTAACTGTACAAAAGTTGGAACGATCTGGTTTATTTGAATAAGGGAATTTTTGATGAAAGGAATGCGGGTTTCCCAGCCTTCATTTTTGTAATTTTTAATGTTCTTACTGAAACAAAAGGGGCTGACACTGTCAGCCCCGATTTATGTCACCTGTGCGCGATCGTGCCGCTGAGACATGTACTTTAGGCTGCGCTGGGCACGTCCTCTGCTTTGTGCAGGCTGACCACAGACAGCACGGTCAGACCCAGCAGCATGTAGTACCAGAAGTCGATACCTGCAAAGCCCAGTAAGAGGGGGGCGGCCACAAACACCACTCCCACAGCGCCGTCTACTGCAAGGTGGAGACTGTAAGGCAGCACCCGAAAGATACCTAGGTGATGATCCGTAAGAACGGTCAGCCCAAAGGCTGCAACCCCTGTCACAACAGACAGCCAGAACGCGAGCATATTTTCAGTGCCGAGGCCAAAAATAAACGGCATCAGGATCAGGCCAAATGCGACGGGATAGTCAAGATATGCATGGATGGATTTGGTGACAAAACGCAGAGACATGAGGTTTTCTTCCTGTGTTGAATGCAAACATTTGATGGAAGAAACCTAGGGAAAGAGCGCGCTTTATCCCATGTGCGCGCGTTCTCGATTTATTGCAGATCGTTCAAGAAACCGCATCCTCAGTCTGTCCAAGCTTGCGAAACCGTGCAGGCGTTAGCCCTGTCTCTTTTTTGAAGACGCGAGCAAAGGCTGAGTCTGATGCATACCCGGCCCGTTCTGCCGCATCTGTTATTGACATTGCAGGGCTCAACAGCACCTGTTTTGCAATTTCTATCCGCCAGCCCGTTACGTATTCCATCGGAGTCATGGCCATCTTTTGCTGGAATAAGACAGCAAAGCTGGTGCGGGACATGCCTGCAGCCCGCGCAAGGCTTTCAACCGTCCAGCTTTGCTCGACCGCCTGATGAAACGCATCCAACCCACGTCTCAGATTTGGATCTGAAAACCCGGCCAGCCCCCAAGCTGTGGCTTCGTTGCTTTCGATAAATCCGCGAATGGCCTGCGCAAGAATAACCTCAGACATCTTGAGCGCGATCAGATCCCCCCCCATCCTGCGCCGCCCGGCCTCGTCTCCGATCATCCGCAAGGTGGCTTCCATCCATTTCCCAGCGGTTTCGCCATAGTTTTTAAGATGCACGTAGGGGGGCAGGCGCTCAACCAAGATATGTTTTGCATGCGGTTCAAACGAAAAATGACCACATATAAGCTGTGTTTCGCTTTGTGGCTCTTCACCGCCATAGACCAAAACACCGCTGCCATCATAGCCGGACTGTTCGAGCACCCTATCAAGCGGCAAAACGGTGCGCTCCGAGGCCGGATCTGAAACCAGATCATGTGCAGCACCATGGGGGATGATGATCAAATCCCCCTGTGCCAGTTGCACAGGCTCCTCCACCCCTTCCACAGCGACCAGACATGATCCCCGATGGGCAAAATGAAACCGGGCGACGTTTTCATAATTGGGCACCGCCACGCCCCAGGGGCGTGTGAAAGAGGTGCGAAAATAAAGCGTGCCCCGCATGGAGAGCGTCGTCAGGATATCACTAAGAAGATCAAGCATCCCTAACACATACTCTCTCGACGCGCGTTGTACAGATGTTTGAACGAATTGCGCAAAAAGTAGAACGATCGCGAGCGATCGAGTTGAGAGAGGGGGTATTTTCCCTCGTCAAAGCGCCTAAGTTTCAAAATCCGGTAATTGTTCAAGCGCATGTTTCAAAGCACCGCCCCAGCTTTCGGAGATGGTTTTGAAATAGGGATCTTCGGCTTCGAAACGCTCTTTACGGCCAGCTTCCAGGCTGTCTTCGTCGTAAAGCTGCAGATCAAGCGGGGCGCCAACGCCAAGATTGGCCTTTATGGTCGAATCAAAACTGACCAGCAGCAGTTTAATGGCCTCCGCAAAGGACATATTCGGATCATATGCCCGGACAAGGATTGGACGGCCGTATTTGGTTTCACCGATTTGGAAAAACGGTGTGTCGTCTCCGGCTTCGATAAAATTTCCCTCAGGGTAGATCAGGAACAGACGGGATTGCCCGCCTTTGATCTGCCCACCCAGAATAAGGGTTGCATGAAACGCACTATCTGCCTGCTGGCCGCCGCGGGAATGGACCTCGATGACTTCTTTTAGCGCCTTTGAAACGATACGTGCGACCTGAAACATCGTCGGTGCTTCAAGGATTGAAGGCGCGCGGTTTTCGGGGGATTTCGTGCGTTCTTCCAGAAGGCTGACAACCGCCTGTGTGGTGGCCAGATTGCCTGCGGTCAAAAGCGTGATGGTGCGCTCTCCCGGAGTGTTCCAGGAGAACATTTTCTTGAAGGTGGAGATATTGTCGACCCCGGCATTGGTCCGCGTGTCTGACATGAACACTAAGCCGCGGCTCAGCCGCATCCCAACCGCATAGGTCATGCTGGTCTCCGTCTATTGCTGAGCGACTTCGAGATGGACGTTCAACGCCTCACCTGCGGCTCCTGTTCGGCTTCCTATTACCGGAGCCGCCTCGCTATAGTCCAGACCAGTTGCAACACGCACGTAGCGTTGATCGGGCGAAATGCCGTTGGAGACATCAAATCCAACCCATCCCAATCCATCAACATGGGCTTCTGCCCAAGCATGGGTTGCATCCTGGACTTCGCGATCATCCATCATCAGATATCCTGAAACATACCGGGCTGGAATGCCAAGGGCACGCGCACAAGACACAAAGACATGGCTGTGATCCTGGCACACGCCGCGTCCGGCTGCGATTGCATCTTCAGCGCTCCAGTCTGGTTGTGATGCGCCAGTTTCATAGGCGATCTGTGTTTTAATATGTGCTGACAGTGCATGCAATTGATCCAGGGTGGATCCATCCGTGATGTTTTTCAGAAGCTGTCGCACTCCTTTGCCGGGCTTGGTGCGATCAGTTTGGCGCTTGAACAACCACAAAGGCGCGGCCCCTTCATGTGGGCCGGTAATGCCATTTTGATCTGCAACCTCAACCACCCCTTCTGAGATCAACTCGATGCTCTCAGTGTTGATGTCAAAGCTGACCAGTTCCACTGTGTTGCGGTGAAAATCTTCAAATTGCAGTTCTTTCTTGCCGCCAATCACAGTGGTGGACCAGGATAGCACGCTCTGGTTTCGGAAGGATTTGGGTGTTTTGCGCACCTGCTGCAATCCAAAAGGAACAGGCGCATCAAATGCATAGCGGGTGGTGTGTTTAATCCTGAGTTGCATAGGTTTACTCATAAAACCGGTAGTCGACTTCGATTTGGGCACTGAGACGCCCCAGCTCACCGAGGACATCTTGAATGTACTCATGCAAACCTTGATCAATTATTTCGGAAATGTCACGGCCCGAGAATTTTCCATAAAGATCTGCAGCCAGTTTGGCAGATGGCATTTCGGTTCCGTAATCCTTACCTAGATAATTCAGGTTTTCGAGCAATTTACGCGTAGAAAAACTGAGACTGCGTGGCATCCGTTCATCGAGAATCAAGAAATCAGCAATTTCAGCCGGACCATTTTTTTGTCCGTGCAAGATCCGATAGCCGCCGCCTGCGCCAACGGATCGTAAGATGATTTCCCACTGCACGTTGTCGAGCGATGATCCCACTGAAAAGGCGGTCGGCAACAGGACAAAGTATTTCACGTCCAGAATGCGCCCAACATTATCCGCGCGTTCGATATAGGTGCCAAGACGCAGAAAATCATAGATATCGCAGCGCATCATGCTGCCCAGAATGGCCCCACGCACCAATGTGGTACGTTCACGGACCAATTCGATGACACCGGGCAGATCCCGCTCTCCGACGCGGCGTTTCAGCGCGCTTTCCAGGCTCATCCAGCCGCCGTTGACCGCGCTCCAGACCTCATAGGTCAGGGCGGTACGAACCAGACGTGCGTTGTCGCGGGCCAGTTTGGCGACGGAACGGATCGATGACGGGTTGTCCGGATCGCGCAGCAGCCAATCAATAGCATTGTCTTTGCTGATTTCGTCGTATTTGGCTTGATATCCTTGCAACACACCCGCCGTTTGCAGGACCGAAACCCATTCATCATCGCTTCCGCTGGATCGAGTCAGGGCCATGCGTTGGCCTGTTTCCAGCAGTCGTGCGGTATTTTCCGCGCGCTCCAGATAGCGCGCCATCCAGAACAGCCCTCCGGCAGTTTTTCCGAGCATCGCTTAGTCCTCCAGTACCCAGGTGTCTTTGGTGCCGCCGCCTTGGCTTGAATTGACCACAAGAGATCCTTTTTTCAGCGCAACGCGGGTCAGGCCGCCGGGGGTGATATTGATCCCTTCGGGTGACACCAGAACAAAGGGGCGCAGATCAACATGGCGGGGCGCCAGCCCGGATTTGGCAAAGATCGGAACCGTTGAAAGCGACAGCGTGGGCTGTGCGATGTAATTGCCGGGTTTGGCTTTCAGTTTCGCACGAAACGCTGCCAGTTCCTTTTTGCTTGCTGCCGGGCCAATCAGCATGCCGTAGCCGCCTGATCCATGCACTTCTTTGACCACCAGTTCGTTCAGGTTATCCAACACGTAGGCCAGTGAATCAGGTTCTGAGCAGCGCCAGGTGGGGACGTTCTGCAAAATCGCCTTTTCGCCTGTGTAAAACTCAACAATATCAGGCATATAAGAATATATTGCCTTGTCATCAGCAATACCGGTGCCCGGCGCGTTTGCGATTGTGATCCCGCCAGAACGATAGACATCCATAATGCCCGGAACGCCCAGTGCGCTGTCGGGGTTGAAATTCAGCGGATCAAGGAATTCATCATCGACCCGGCGATAGAGCACATCAATGGCTTTGTAACCCTGCGTGGTGCGCATGCACACCCGTCCATCACGGACCCGCAGATCGTGACCTTCCACCAATTCAACGCCCATCTGATCGGCAAGGAAGGCATGTTCATAATAAGCAGAATTGTAAATGCCGGGGGTCAAAACGGCGACTGTCGGGTCGCCCGTGGTCATGGCCGGGGCGCTGGCGGCCAAAGACCGGCGCAGGTTGGTTGGGTAGTCTGATACGCGCTGAACGCGGCTTTTGCTGAACAGTTCGGGGAACATTTTCAGCATAGTTTCCCGGTTTTCGAGCATATAGCTCACTCCGGATGGGGTGCGGGCATTGTCTTCCAGAACGTAAAATTCATCAGGGCCGGTGCGTACCAGATCGATGCCTACGATATGCGTATAGACACGGCCCGGCGGAGAAACACCCAGCATTTGCGGCAAAAATGCTTCGTTGCCAGCAATCATCTCGGCGGGGAGGCGGCCGGCGCGCACGATTTCCTGCCGGTGATAAATATCATGCAAAAAAGCGTTGATGGCACGCACGCGCTGTTCAATCCCGCGCGATAGCTTTTGCCATTCGCTGCGAGAGATCACGCGTGGAATAATGTCAAAAGGGATCAGCCGCTCTTCGGCGTCGGCTTGTCCATAAACGTTGAAGGTGATGCCGGTCAGGCGAAAGACTTCTTCGGCCTCACGTTGCTTTGCGCGCAATCGCGCGGCGTCTTCTTCGCTGAACCATTGGCCAATGTCACTGTAGGCGGCGCGATACGAGCCGTCTGGGTTTAGCATCTCGTCGAAATAATCTGTCATAAAGTTAAGACTGACCAAAATTATCTGAGTTGCAAGGCGTTGACATTCCGAAGCCGGGAAGTAGGATTTCGCCAAATTGTGTCGACGCTAATAGCGGTGTGATCTGCGAAAATTCAGCTCTGTTTTCGCCTCAATCTTTCGGTAAATCTGGTTTATTCTGAACGGTGTGCTAAATTTTTTGGCGATATCGAAATGTGGCGCGGTTCGAATCTTTTTCAATTTATAAAAGTTAGGGGTCCGCGGCTTTCTGGTTTGATAAAAAACGAGGGTGAGGTTGTTTTTTTCTAAAACGACCCGCCGAGAGCCTAATTAAAAGGCGAAATGGATGTTCGCGCCTTCGTGTTAAAGGGCATTTTCGAATCATCTGATTCGGTGCAAATCTGACAAAATGCCGCGCCATGAGTTTTGGCGCGTATAAATGAAAAACGCTCCCGGCTTCGGGAGCGTTTGCGAGACTGCGTAATTTTTATGCTTAGTCGCGTGTGCCGGAAAAGCGCGATTGCCAGTCTTCGCGCTGATCATCTGTAATCTTGGCAAACAGTACGTCGGGCACGGTGAAGGCATGGCCGGGTTTCAACGCACTCAAGAAGCCTGCGAGGCTATCAGGCCAGATGTGATCTTCGCTCTTTAGTGCGGCCATCAGCGTTTCTGTTGCGTGCGGGATGAAAGGCGCGCTGAGCACGGCGTAAAGACGGATCAGGTTCAGGCCAAGGCGCACCTGCGCCGCTGCGCGTTCTGGATCTGTTTTAAATACAGACCATGGTGCGGCGGACTGCAGATATTCGTTGCCAGCCACCCAGATCGCGCGCAATTCCTGCGCGGATTTGCGTACATCCATGGCGTCCATATGGGTTTCATAGGCTTGAATGCGGGAGGTGAGATCGGCAATGAGCGCCTCTTCCTGTTCGCCATATGCGCCGCCTGCAGGCACTTCTTCGCCGAATTTGGAACGGCAGAATTTTGTGATCCGGCTGACGAAGTTCCCCAGAACATCGGCAAGGTCTTTGTTCACGGATTGCTGGAAGTTTTCCCAGGTGAATTCAGAATCTGAACTTTCCGGCGCATGGCTGAGCAGCCACCAGCGCCAATAATCCGCAGGCAGGATTTCCAGCGCCTGGTCCATAAAGACACCGCGCCCCTGCGAGGTAGAGAACTGACCGCCATCATAGTTCAGGTAATTGAAAGATTTCAGGTGATCGACCAGCTTCCATGGCTCGCCTGATCCAAGGATTGTGGCCGGGAAAGACAGGGTGTGGAATGGCACATTGTCCTTGCCCATGAACTGGACATATTTCACATCATTTGCGCCCATATCGGTGCGCCACCAGCGCTGCCAGTCGGCATCTGTTTTGCCGTTGGCATCAGCCCATTCCTTGGAAGCTGCGATATATTCGATGGGCGCATCAAACCAGACATAGAACACTTTGCCTTCCATGCCGGGCCAGTCTGTATCGCCCTTTTTAACCGGAATGCCCCAGTCCAGATCACGTGTGATGCCGCGGTCTTGCAGACCGTCCCCATCGTTTAGCCATTTTTTTGCGATGGAGGTGGTCAGGATGGGCCAATCAGATTTGCTGTCAATCCAAGCGTTTAGATCATCTTTGAGCTGGGATTGGCACAGATACAGGTGTTTGGTTTCGCGCACTTCCAGATCTGTTGATCCCGAAACAGCAGAACGCGGATTGATCAGGTCAGTTGGGTCCAGCTGTTTGGTGCATTCTTCACACTGGTCGCCGCGCGCTTTTTCATAGCCGCAGTTGGGGCAGGTGCCTTCAATGTAACGGTCAGGCAGAAAGCGACCATCGGCATTGGAGTAAACCTGCTTTTCGACCACTTCACGGATCAGACCAGCCTCTGCCAGTTTGCCTGCAAAATGCTGTGTCAGCGCGTGGTTCTGCGGGCTGGACGAGCGGCCAAAGTGATCAAACGACAGGCCAAATCCTTGGGCGATATCGGCCTGTACCTGATGCATGTCGGCGCAATATTCAGCCACCGGTTTGCCTGCTTTTGCGGCGGCCAGTTCGGCTGGTGTACCGTGTTCATCTGTGGCGCAGAGGAACATCACCTCGTTGCCGCGACCGCGCTGAAAGCGTGCATAAAGATCTGCAGGCAATTGGCTGCCCACCAGATTGCCCAGGTGTTTGATCCCGTTGATATAGGGGATCGCCGAAGTAATCAGAATGCGTGCCATGCCATCTATCCCGTAATACGTTTGGTGCCCGTCTAGCGCATGGGCGCGGGTACGGAAACCCCCACTGGTGCAGGTGGGTGTGGTTTCCTTTGATCCTCACAAAATGGGGGGTGACATCGATGCACCCTTTATGCACCCCCGGTGCAGCGGCGATGCAGCATAGAAGAATAAGGAGGCGCACAGGTGCAATTTATACGCGAGCGTCTCTTGTAATATCACAGACGCGTTACCACATGTGGTATACTACAGTATACAGATAAGGAATTTGATGTTCGACTTTTTACTGCTTCCAAGTTTCCTCCCCTTTACCACGGCCTTGGCTGTGGTGCTTGGATTGACGGCTCTTGAACTGGTGATGCTGGTCATCGGCGGCAGCCTGATGGGCGGTGACGCAGAGGCGGGGCTGGATGTAGACGGGCCGGACATCGCGGATATTTCTGATCTGGACTTGGGCGACCTTGGTTCGATTGAGGCGGCAGATATTGAGATGATGGAGCTTGATGCCGCTGGCGGTGGCGGGGCTGCTGTTGCTGTTGGTCCTGCCGCGTGGCTGGGTTTGGGCAAAGTGCCGTTTCTGATCTGGCTGGCCGTGTTTCTAATGGCCTTTGGGTTGATCGGCACCGGCGTGCAGTTTGGGTTGGACCGGTTTTGGGGCCTGACCGCGCCCTTGGGTCTTGCCCTCCCTGCGGCTGGCGCCACTGCGCTTTTTTGTGCCCGTGGGTTTGGTGCAGCTTTTGCGCGCCTGTTGCCGCAGACCGAAAGCGAAGCCCTGTCCGAACGCAGTCTGGGCCGCCGTCGGGGTGTGATCACGCAAGGCACGGCCTCGGACGGGCGACCCGCTGAGGTGCGGGTGATTGATGGTTTTGGCAATAGCCATCATCTGCGCGCTGTTCCTCTTGAACGGGGCACAAGCCTTGCACAGGGAACCGAGGTTCTGGTGATGCGGGACCGACGGCAAAACCGTTACGTTTTGATCCCCGTGTCCTAACCCGTGTCGCAAGCCACACCGCAGGCGCACTGTTTTGGACGGTTTCTGAACTATCAACATTTTCAAAGAAGGAGGGCTTCTTATGGAGTTCATTATATTAGTCGTTGGCGTGGTTGTTGTTGGCCTGCTGTTTCTGGGCATTGTTCTGTCGCGACTTTACCGCCGCTCTACCCGTGAAATCAGTCTGGTGAAGACGGGCGCGGGCGGCAAAAAGGTCATTATGGATGGCGGTACAATTGTAATCCCGCTGCTGCATGAGGTGAGCCCGGTCAACATGAAGACCCTGCGTCTGGAAGTGCAGCGCAACGGCGATGCGGCTTTGATCACGCAAGACCGTATGCGTGTGGATGTGGGTGTTGAATTTTACGTGTCGGTGATGGCCACCGTGGAAGGCATTGGGCGCGCGGCTCAAACGCTGGGGGATCGCACATTTGATGTGGAACAGCTGCGTGAGATGATTGAAGGCAAGCTGATTGACGGTTTGCGCGCGGTTGCGGCGCAGATGACGATGGATGGGCTGCATGAAAACCGGGCGGATTTTGTACAAGAGGTGCAAAATGCGGTGTCTGAGGATCTGTTGAAAAACGGATTGTCGTTGGAATCTGTGTCGCTCACAGCCTTGGACCAGACCCCCTTTGAGGCGCTGGATGAAAACAACGCGTTCAACGCGGTGGGGATGCGCAAGCTGGCTGAGGTGATTGCCAATTCCAAAAAGGAACGCGCGCAGATTGATGCAGAGGCCGCCGTGGCCGTGCGTCGTGCGGAAATGGAAGCAGAGCGCCAGCGCCTGCATATTCAGCGCGATGAAGAACAGGCGCGGATTGAACAACAGCAAGAGCTGGAAACCTTAAAGGCGGCACAAACGGCTGAGATCGCAGCGCGTTCTGAAGACAGTGTACGCGAAACCGAACGGGCGCGGATTGCCCGTGAAGAGGCGGTTCGGGCGGCTGAAATTGCCCGCGAGGCGAAGCTGCGTGATGCGGAAATTGCCAAGGAACGGGCGGTGCAGGAAGCTGAAATCGCCAAAGAACGCGAATTGGAGGTGGCCAATCAGGAACGCCAGATCATCATCGCGCAGAAGTCTGAAGAAGAAAGCCGGGCAAGGGCATCAGCTGATCTGGCACGTGCGGAAGCGACCAAAGCAACAGAAGCTGTTGCCACCGCGCGTGAGGTTGCAGAGGCTGAGCGTGAAAAGCGGATTGCGCTGATCAATGCCGAACGTCTGGCCGAGCAGGAAGCCACCGCAATTCGTCTGGCGGCGCAGGCCGAAAAAGAGGCGGCTGCAGACCGTGCAGAAGCGCGTCGTGAAGAAGCACAGGCCGAGGCGGATGCGCTGAACATTCGGGCGGAAGCGAAGAAAAACGATATGCTCGCCGAGGCGGAAGGCAAACGCGCCATTGTTGAGGCGGAAAATGTTCTGTCTGCCGAGCTGATCAAGATGAAGATCGATATGGCTCGCCTGGAGGCGATGCCGGGTATTGTCGCGGAAATGGTCAAACCGGCTGAAAAGATCGAAACCATCAAAATCCATCAGGTTGGCGGCATTGGCGCCAGCACATCGGGTGGCGACGGAACCGGGCAAGGGGACAAACCCGTTGTTAATCAGGCGCTGGATTCGATCATGGGCATGGCGGTGCAGATGCCTGCGTTGAAGAAACTGGGCGAAGAGCTGGGCTTGTCGATGGACAATGGGATTTCTGGTGTCGTGAACGGTGCCTTGGCGGATGAGGATCAATCGGACGCGCCCAAAGCGATCGCTGCGGAGCGCAAGGACGCTGAGAGCGCATAACGGGCGATATTGGAAAGAGTGTTGAAGAAGGGCCGCCTTGGTGCGGCCCTTTCGGTTTTCAGGCTGTCATGTGCGGCTTGTAGTGTAGGCCAGAATGCATAGGTTAGGGCCAACACTATAGCTTTTCAGGGATCTCACACATGAAAATGAAAGCTCTTGGGCAGACCGATATTATGGTCACGGACCTGTGTCTGGGCACGATGACATTTGGTGCACAAACAGATGTTGCGGGTGCGCATCGTCAATTGGATATGGCTTTGGACGGCGGACTTAATTTCCTCGATGCGGCTGAGATGTATCCGGTGAATCCGATCCGCGCCGAGACAGTTGGGCGCACGGAAGAGATTATCGGTGAATGGTTTGCCAAAACCGGCCGGCGCAATGATTATGTGGTCGCCACCAAGCATTCCGGTGCGGGGTTTGCAGCCGTGCGCGATGGTGCGCCGATTTCAGGGGCAACGCTGGATGCAACCATTGAAGGGTCGCTGAAACGTCTGCAGACAGACTGCATTGATCTTTATCAGCTGCACTGGCCCAACCGTGGAAGCTACTGCTTCCGTCAGAACTGGACCTACGACCCTGCGGCCTCAGAACAGACGCGGGCGGATGTTCTGGCCAATATGGAAGAGGTTCTGGAGGGGCTGAAAGCCCATGTCGCAAAAGGCAATATCCGGGCCTTTGGTCTGAGCAATGAAAGCGCCTGGGGCACTGCGCAATGGCTGCAATTGGCAGAGAAAACCGGTGGCCCACGGGTGCAGACGATCCAGAATGAATATTCGATGCTGTATCGGATGTATGATACGGATCTGGCTGAGCTGAGCCATTATGAGGATGTGGGGTTGTTGTCTTATTCTCCTTTGGCGACAGGGCTGTTAACCGGCAAGTATCAGGGTGGTGCAGCGCCTGAGGCGTCGCGCTTGGCGGTCAGCCGCAGTCATGGCGGTGATGATTTGGGGGGGCGTCTGACGGAGCGGGCTTTAGCGGCCGTTGCAGCCTATCTTGAGGTTGCAAAGCGCCATGATCTGGATCCGGTGCATATGACATTGGCCTGGTGCAATACGCGTCCCTTTATGGCCTCGACCATCTTTGGCGCGACGTCAGAAGCGCAGCTGGCGCACATTCTTGAAGGCAAAGACGTCGTGCTGAGCGACGCGGTGCTGGCGGACATCAATGCGGTGCATAAAGCCCATCCGATGCCGTTTTAAACCAGTTTGGTTTTATATCAGCTGAGGCTTGGCGGGGGGCTCCCGCCAAGCGCTGAAACAGGCAAAGCCTGCTTGCGCCTGTTGGGCGTGGCACCGCGCGGTGCGCGGTGCGGTGGGCGCTCTGGGATCAGTGGGGGCGTGCCCGATTGCTAAGGAGCGCGCCGAGCGGTGTGTTTGACGGCACCACAAGCGGCGTGGCGGTTGTGCGCGTGTCGCGGGGAGCTGGTGCATCAGAGCGCAGGCTGGTTTCGCCTTTGGGGTCTGCCTGCAATTCTTCCTGTCGCAATTCCCGCGCGGACAGGCCGTGGGCTGTGCGAAAGGCGCGGGCAAAACTGGATTGCGAGGTAAAGCCCGTGGCCATTGCGACCTCGATCAAAGGCAGATCTGAGTCTGTGACCAGCCGTCGGGCTTCGGCCATGCGCAATTGCAGATAGTGATCCTGTGGCGTTGTGTTCAGGCGCAGGCGAAACTGCTGCTGCAGGCTGCGGGGGCTGGTGCCCAGTTCCTCGGCAATCTGGGCGAGGGGCAGGGGATCGTCCAGCGAGGCTTCCATAAGCGCGTTTGCTTTGGCGGTGAGCGCATTGTGCTTGTGTCCACCAAGGCGGCTTTGCGGGCGGGCTGCTGTGGCTTCGCCGTCGTAAAGAAACAGCCCGGCCACGCGCGCCGCAAAACCGGCCCCATGGCGGGCGCTGATCAGATGCAGCATCATTTCAACTGCAGGCGTTGCTCCACCAGAGGTCATGCGCCCTTCTGAGACGACAAAGCGATCTGTGCTGCTGTTCACATTGGGAAAGCGGCTGGCAAAGTTTTCCAGATCTTCCCAATGGGTGGTGGCGGTGTGCCCGTCTAGCAGGCCAGCTTCGGCGAGAAGCCAGGGGCCGCCATCAATACCTGCGATGGTTGCACCGCTGGCCGCAATTCGGCGCAGGCCCGCCAGCAGGCTGGGTGTTGCATGCCGCGCAAGCTGAAAGCCTGCAACCACGATCAGAAGATCGCAGCCATCCAGCCGGGCCAGAGGAAAACTGGGCACGGTGAGGCCTGAGGTCAGCATCGGGGTTTCATCTGTGGCGCTGATATAGTCCCAATCAAAGGCGGGACGACCGGCCAGACGATTGGCAGCGCGCATGGGATCTACGGCGGCTGCGAAAGACAAAGTATTGCTTTCATCAAGCACCAGAACGGCGGTTTTCAGCGGCTGGTGTTCAGGCTGAAGGATGTTTTTTGCGGATTTCATCAAGTACGATTCGCATGTTGTAAACTGTCTGCCCTAAGGCTGCGCCACTGTGCTGGGAGTCTCAAACAGGAATCCGGGGATCACTCTGGGGATAAATCATAGGAAAAGGGGGTATATTGCGATGTCGCTGAAAATGAACCGTGAGGTCTTCATTACATGTGCTGTTACCGGGTCGGGGGCGACGCAGGATCGCAGCTCCCATGTGCCGCGATCCCCGGCTGAAATAGCGACCAGCGCGATTGCTGCGGCCAAGGCGGGGGCGGCGATTGTGCACTGTCATGTGCGCGATCCTGACACGGGTGCGCCCTCGCGGGATCTGGCGCTGTATCGTGAGCTGACAGAACGCGTGCGCGAGGCGGATGTGGATGTGGTGTTGAACCTAACCGCAGGCATGGGGGGTGATATGGTGTTTGGCGACGTCGAAGCCCCTTTGCCGCTGCGGCGGGATGGTACGGATATGATCGGAGCAAGTGCGCGCGTTGCCCATGTGGCGGAATGTCTGCCTGAGATCTGCACGTTGGATTGTGGCACGATGAACTTTGCCGAAGCGGATTATGTGATGACCAATACGCCGGGCATGTTAACTGCGATGGGGCGCATGATGACCGACCTTGGTGTCAAGCCCGAGATCGAAGCCTTTGATACTGGGCATCTTTGGTATGCAAAACATCTGGTGAAACAGGGTATTCTGGAGAGACCGGCCCTGGTGCAATTGTGCATGGGGGTGCCCTGGGGGGCGCCAGATGACCTGAACACCTTTATGGCGATGGTGAACAATGTGCCGCAGGATTGGACCTTTTCGGCCTTTTCACTGGGGCGCAACCAGATGGCCTATGCGGCGGCGGCAGTGCTTGCGGGGGGGAATATCCGGGTTGGGCTGGAGGATAATCTATGGCTCGACAAAGGAGTGCTGGCGGAAAACTGGCAGCTGGTCGAGCGCGCGGCAAATCTGGTTGAAAACATGGGCGCGCGGGTGATTGGGCCGGAAGAGGTGCGTAAGCGGCTTGGCCTTGTGAAACGTGCACCACTTGCGCGCTAAGCGTTTCAAGCAAGGTATATGCGCCGGGCTGCCCCATCGAGGGGCCTCCCGGCGCTGGATCTTGCGCGGGGCGCAGATCCAATTGGCATTCTCTGGTAAGTACGGGGCAAGATGAAATGAGAGCAGCGATTATTGGCGGTGGCGTCATTGGCGGCGGTTGGGCCGCGCGCTTTTTGTTGAATGGCTGGGATGTGCGGGTTTTTGATCCGCATCCGGATGCTGCGCGCAAGATGGGTGAGGTGCTTGAAAATGCCCGCAGAGCCTTGCCGGGTTTGGGAAATGTTGTGCTGCCGCCTGAAGGTACCTTGACGTTTTGCGGGACGTTGCGTGAGGCGCTTTCTGGCGCGGACTGGGTGCAGGAGAGCGTGCCGGAGCGGCTTGATTTGAAACAGACGGTGTTGGCTGAGGTGCAGGCGCATGTTGATCCCACAGCGATCATTGCCTCGTCAACGAGCGGCTTTAAGCCGTCTGAGCTGCAGCAGGGGGCGGTGCGCCCGGAACAGATTCTGGTCGCGCACCCGTTTAACCCGGTTTATCTGCTGCCCGTGGTGGAGCTGGTGCCCGGTGCCGGGACTGCGGAGGCGACGCTCACCCGAGCAAAAGGGATCATTGAGGGATTGGGCATGTATCCGCTGCATGTCCGCAAGGAAATTGACGCCCATATCGCGGATCGGTTGCTGGAAGCGGTGTGGCGCGAGGCTTTGTGGCTGGTGCGTGACGGGATCGCCACGACCGAAGAGATCGACAACGTCATTCGCTACGGCTTTGGGTTGCGCTGGGCTCAGATGGGATTGTTTGAGACCTATCGAATTGCTGGTGGTGAAGCGGGGATGAAGCATTTCATGGCGCAGTTTGGGCCTGCATTGAAATGGCCCTGGACCAAATTGATGGATGTGCCAGACTTCACGGATGATCTGGTGGATCTGATCGCGTCGCAATCAGATGCGCAATCGGGGCACCTGTCGATCCGCGCGTTGGAACGGGTGCGGGATGATAATCTTGTGGCGATGATGCGTGCGCTTGCGGCCAATGATGCAGGCGCAGGTGCTTTGCAGAACGCGCATGATCGCAAAGGCCTGCCGGCGGCCGGGTTGGCGGCCACGCTGGAAGATTTGAAGGATCTGACGCAGCCCGTGTTGACACAGAACCGTGTGATCCCGCTGGATTGGACGGATTACAACGGCCATATGACAGAAAGCCGATATCTGGATGCGTTTGCGCAAGCCACCGACCGGTTTATGGAAATCATTGGGTGTGATGCAGCCTACATTGCGGCGGACGGGAGCTTTTTCACCGCTGAAACGCATTTGCGCCATTTGGACGAAGCCCATGCGGGAGATCCGATCACGGTTCACACGCAAGTCTTGTTGGCTGAAGGCAAAAAGATGCAGCTGTGGCATGAAATGCGGCGCGGCGATACGATGCTGGCCACCGCAGAGCATATGCTGTTGCACGTGAATCTTCAAACCCGGCGTGCAAGCGATCCTAGGCCTGATCTGGCGGCAAATTTACAACGGATCAGCAAGGCGCAAGCTGGATTGCCCCGGCCCGAGGGGGCTGGGCGTGCGGTGGGGGCGGCACGGTCGCCTGTTAGCTAATCTCTGCCTTTAGGGCTTCAATGTATCCCGGAAACGCGCGGGCCGTGACATCGGCCTCGCGCACTAGGTGATCAAAGTGGCGGGTAAAGGTTTCAATACGGCTGCGATCGCGAAAGGCCATATAGTGACTGCCCGCATAAAAGACGCACAGCAAAGGACCAAAGACCGTGACCGGCGCTGAGTAAAGACGCTTCGCATCAAATAGATAGATCCGCAGCCGCGGGTAGAGCTGCTCTGCGAGGTCGGCAAAGTGCTGAAGCTGCGCCAGACGCAGATCTTTGGGCAGACCCTGATAATAGCCGGTTGCCTTTGCAAAGGTTTCCAATTCGTAGACGGGCAGGGCAATTTCATGATCCGATTGGGTTTGCCGCATGAGTTCAAGCCGGTCCTGTGAGGCGCCGATGGCCTGATCAGCGCTGCGTCCCAGATGCGGGGCGTATTCCCATTCCAAGACCGCGCGGGTTTTCAGCATGTCGGGCAGGGCAGCTGGCACGTGGCGGATTTTGTAGCCCTCGGCCTCAAGATACCATTGCAGGATACGTTCATCGACCAAAGCGCGGGGCGCTTCGCTGAGGCTGAGGCTCATGGCGAGCAATTCTGCCGCGCTTTCGGGGCGGTCTGACAAAGAAAGCAGCCAGTCTGCGGACACCCCAAGGGCAGCAGCGCAGCTGCCCACGACATGGGCGTTTGGCAATCGCGCGCCATCATCGCTAAGCAGTTGCGAAATTGTGGAACGGTCGACGCCAATGTCGCGGGCGAGGGCGCTTTGATTGGTGTTGCTGCGTTCCATCGCTTGTAAAAGGCGTCGGCGAAACTGTTCAGATCTTACGCGTTTGTCTACTTTATTCATCATGTGTTTTATTTTGTCACAGTTGCTAAAATTTGTGAACTAAATTCAGAATAGTGCACAGTGCGCATCTGTTCTACTTTTGGATGAAATCAAAAAAGAACACGAGGCGCAGATGGAAACCACAAAAAGATCTTTGACCAAAGCGGTGATCTGGAATGTGATCGGGCTGATTACGATGGGCCTTGTCGGGTTTCTGGCAACGGGATCTGTGATGCTGGGCGGGGCCACAGCGCTGATCAACACCTGCGTCGGGTTTTGCTGCTACATCGTCTATGAACGGATCTGGTCGCGCATCCTATGGGGCCTGAAATAGCGCTGGAGTGTGCACGGCGCGTTTGACATAACGGCGGTATGTTTATTTGGATCTTTGTATCGCTTGCCGCGGCAAGCTTTCAGACTGTTCGCTTTATGTTGCAAAAAGTTCTGAGCAGCGTATCGCTGAGCCCGGCAGGGGCAACGTTTTCGCGATTTGTGTATTCTGCGCCGTTTATTCTGGCGCTATTGTTTCTATATCTGCAGCAAAGCGGGCAGGCGGTGCCTTCCCTTACGGGACAGTTCTGGGTCTATGCGACGATTGGCGGGCTGGCGCAGATCCTTGCAACGGTCTGTGTGGTTGCGCTGTTTAAACAGCGCAATTTTGCGGTTGGGATCACGTTTAAAAAGACAGAGGTGATTCAAACTGCGCTTTTGGGGTTGGTTGTGCTGGGCGATCAGATGAGCCTTGGCGCCTGGGGGGCTATTCTGGTTGGGCTTACGGCTGTCCTGATCTTGTCCAAATCGCCTGATGGGCAGGGAAAATGGTGGCAGAACCTAACCAATCGGGCCTCGCAATTGGGGCTGGGGTCAGGGATCCTGTTTGCCTTTTCTGCGGTTGGGTATCGGGGTGCTTCGTTGCAGTTGGGGGATCTGGATGCGGCGTTGCGTGCAGGGATCACACTGGCGATCGTGGTGTGTCTGCAGACGACAATGATGCTGTGTTGGCTTTTGCTGCGAGATCCCAATGAGATCAAACGGGTCTGGCAGGCGCGGCGCGTGGCGATTTGGGTTGGGCTGACCAGTATGGGCGGGTCATTTTGCTGGTTTTGGGCCTTTAGCCTGCAAAACGCAGCCTATGTCAAAGCGGTTGGGCAAGCTGAATTGCTACTATCGCTTTTGGCTTCTGTTTTGTTCTTTAAGGAAAAAATCACCCAGCGCGAGATCGTTGGAATGGGCTTGTTGGTGATTTCTATTCTGGGGTTGGTTCTGGCGCTGTAGCCCCCTTGAGGCGCAGGAACAGACTTTCTTCATCATCGTTTTTGAAAAACGGCACGCTTGCCGGCGGGGTGAGGTCTGGGAGTCGGGCGCTCACCTCTGCCAGAACCACCTGGGTTATGAAGGGCAGATCAAACTGGCGCACCTTGCTGAGCGGGATCCACTGCAGATGCGAGAGTTCATCTGAGGCTGCGGTGAAATCATCCAAGTCAGACGCAATTGCGCTGGCATCCAAAAGGAAAAACCGTGCGTCAAAGCGGCGGGGGCGACCGGGTGGTGTGATGGCGCGAAACACAAATTGCAGGGCCCCGGCTGTGGGTAAATAGCCTTGTTCCGCAAAACTTTGCCAATCTGCAGGAGGAGGGACAGACCAGTGGCCGGGATGGCCCAGAACAAGGCCTGTCTCTTCCCAGAGTTCACGAATGGCGGCAACCGCTAAGGCAGGGGCCAAGGCAGGATCTGACTGATCTGAAAGCTGGCGCAGGGTTTGTGCGGATAGGGGCGTGGCCAGCGGGATCTCGGCATCCGATGCATCGACGGCACCGCCCGGGAAGACAAATTTATTGGGCATAAAGGCCGCTTGTGCCCCGCGTTGCCCCATGAGAATTTTGGGATCAACGCTTTGTGCATCGCGCAGCACGATCACCGTCGCGGCCTGACGAATGGCTGATTTATCCTGAGCTTGCGCGGGAGATGAAGCGGACATGTGGCCTCCGAAAAATGGATGCCATCATAGGGCGTGACTTAGTCGTCTTTGTCAAATCCATGCATTTTGCGCGCCCACTGATAGGCGATGACCATGCCCTTCATACGGGGCAGCAACAACAGGGAAGAGACGATGCAGCCTAAGCTGAACACAGAAAATGTGACCCATGGGTTTGGTTGCCATTCAAAGTAAACCACATGCATGATTGGGGCCATCAGGTGGCCAACGATCAGAATGGTCAGATAGGCAGGACCATCATCAGCGCGCGCTTTGCTGAGGTCCAACCCGCAATTGCCGCAGGTCTCGTTGACCTTGAGATAAGAATGCAAGGCCCGCCCTTCGCCACAGCGGGGGCAACGGCAACGCCAGCCTTTAAAGAGGGCTGGTTTTAATGGGCGGTCGGCAGCGTCTGTCGCGACGATATCTGACATGTGATCATTCCTATTGTTTCGCTCTATGTGGGGCAAAGAGACCTGCGAAAAAAGAGGTAGAGCGACTGTGCGGCGGGATGCCGCAGCGAGGCAAGCATAAATTTCTGAATTTTTTGCGACGGAAGCCGTCAGTTGCTGCGTTTTAGCCTGTGTAGAGAGCAGCACAGGGCTGCTTTGTGAGATATTTTGAGCCGAAGGAGAGGCGATATGAACAAGGTAAAGCTTATGGCAGTGTTGGTAACGGCGGCAAGCATTGTGGCAACCGGAGCTGTGATCGCGAAACCGGGCGGCGCAGGGCATCAGCGGCTTGGGTTTGAACAGATCGATACAGATGGGAATGGAGAGCTTTCACGTGCAGAGCTGGATGCCGTAAAAGCGGCACGGTTTTCGGCAACAGACAGCAACGGAGATGGGCAATTGAGCCTGGAGGAAATTTCAGCAAAGGGGAGTGAGCGGGCCGCAAAACGGGCTGAAAAGATGATGAAACGGCTTGATTCCAATGAAGATGGCCAGTTGAGTCAGGACGAGCTTTCGGCAACGGGACGAGAAGGCCGTATGTTTGCGCGCTTGGATGCGGACAAAAGTGGTGCTATCTCAAAACAAGAGTTTGAAGAGGCGCGTAAACATCGCCATCACAAGAAACATCCCAAGGGAGATGCGGCCCAGACGGGGCAAAATTAACTGCTGAAAGATGTCCAATGGATCACAACACCTTGCAAGAAGGAGCGCCCAACACGTGGGGGCTCCTATGAAAGAAGCGAACCGTCTGACCGACGATGCGCTTTTGGTGTTGTTTGCCAATGGTGATCCAGATGCCGCAGGCGCGTTGACGGATCGGCTGATGCCGCGGGCCTTTGGCGTTGCCTTGCGGGTTCTGGGCAATCGTGCCGAGGCCGAAGATATCACCCAAGAGGCGATGATGCGCCTGTGGCGTATGGCGCCGAATTGGCAGTCGGGGCAGGCCCAAGTTTCAACATGGGTGTATCGTGTTGTGATGAATCTGTGCATCGATTTGAAGCGCCGACAGCGTGGCGGTTTTCTGGATCTTGATGCCGTGCCCGAACCCGAGGATGATGCAAAAAGCGCAGTCGATCAGTTGCAGGAAAACGCACGTTTTGATGCGTTGCAGGCTGCCCTGATGCAATTGCCACCACGCCAGCGTCAGGCAGTGGTTTTGCGCCATCTAGAGGATTTGTCTAATCCTGAGATTGCGGCGATTATGGAGATTGGTGTCGAAGCGGTGGAAAGCTTGACCGCGCGTGGGAAACGGGCTTTGGCCAAGGGGCTGCAAAGCAGGCGTGCGGAACTGGGGTATGCAGATGGATAAGCAAGACGACATTTCTGATGATGCGTTAGATGCGCTGTTTGCTACCGCCCGAGCACAGCCACCTTCGATGCCGGATGCGTTAAAGCAGGCCGTTCTTGCGGATGCCGCAAGTGTTCAGCACAATCTGGTGAAAGAGGCGCGCAATCAGTCTGCAACGCCGACCGAAGGCTGGCGACTTGTGGTTGATATGTTGGGCGGTTTCTTGGGGGTAGCCGGGCTGGCGACGGCCTGTGTCGCGGGGCTTTTGATTGGGCTTTCTCCGCCGGGGGTTTTTGCGGACCCAGAGGTATGGGCAATTTTTGACACTGCGTTGCCCGTGGATAGTTTTGATTTGGCAGACGTCTTTGCCGAGGACATAGAATGAAGATTGACAGTACAGCAAAATCTCCAAGATGGCTGCGTATCCTATTGGGCCTGTCTTTGGCGCTGAATCTTGCGGTTGTGGGTGTTGCGGCCGGGGCGGCGTATCGTTTCAGCGCGAAAGATCATCCTAAGACTGGAGGATCCCAGTCGTTTGGGCGTATGCTGTTTCGGGATCTAGATCGACAAACCCGCCAGTCTTTGCGGCGTGACGCCGAGGGAGGGCATAAGGATTTCCATGCCAAACGTCAGGCAGAGGCACAAGCGCTTGCAGCGGCCTTGAAGGCCAAGCCCTTTGATGTGCAAGCGGTTGAGGCGGTGTTGACGGAACAGAGCGCGACGCGCCAGAAGTTTCAGGATCGGGTGCAGGACGCCTGGCTCGCGAAAGTGGCTGAAATGAGTGATGAAGCGCGTGCCGATCTTGCAGAACGTCTTGAACGCGGCGGAAAACACCGCAAATTCCACAAGCCCAAAGATCCCTAACGGTGTGCTGCCCTCTTTAGGCAGCTACGGGATCTGTGGTGCCTAAGGTGACACGATTGCGGCCGTTGTTCTTTGCGGTGTAGAGCGCGCGATCGGCACTGGCGATAAGCGTATCAGTATCAGGGACCTCACGATCTCCACCGCCAATGATTGCCCCAATGCTGATTGTCATTGTAATCGCCTGATCCTGTCCTTCAATTTCAAAGCGGTGATTGTTAATAGCTTCGCAATAGGTTGCGGCCACTTGTGCGGTGTCCACCGGCGACATATCGGGCAGCACCATCATGAATTCTTCGCCACCGATACGGGCCAAAAGGTCATTTTTGCGGGACAGGGATTGCAGGCGCTGGGCTGTTTCCACGAGAATTTTATCCCCTACCGGGTGCCCATATCGGTCGTTGATCTGCTTGAAGTGATCAAGGTCTGCAATCAGCACGGCAAAAGGCTGACCGCTGATTTTGGAATGCGCAATTGTACGTTCCAGAAACGGGATCGCATAGCGGCGGTTGTGAAGCCCTGTCATCGGGTCTTCAACGGCGGCACGCAGGCTTTTTCTGACGGTGGCGCGTAAACGATCTTCGCGGCGTTTCTGTCGCAACAATGCAGTCACACGCAGGGCAAGCTCTTGTGCACTGAAACCGGCGTGAAGGATATCATGCGCGCCGCGATCTAATGCATCAGCGATGACCTCGGACGGCACCCCATTGGGAATGGCGATGACGGCACAATGCCGTGTCGGGGCGCGGGCGCGCAGATCTGCGATGAGCCGTAATGCCAGAGGATGTGAGTTTGCAGTCAGCTCTAACACAATAACATCAGGCGAGGAGGCGGACATCAGATCACTGACATCTTCCAAAGAGTGATCCGTCATGCGGGCGGGGAGCAGGTGTTTAAGGTCATGAGACCAAGGGTTTGCAAAGGAGCTGCCCGCGTGCTGAGAGGCCATGACAAATCCAATATGTGCCTCATGTAGGTCGCTAAAATCGGCAGGGTCGCTGTAAGGCAGTGCGATGTCTTGGTGCGCGTTGCGTTGGAGTTGGAGTTCATGCTTTCTATTGCAGGCGCGCAGCAGGCTGCGAATGCGCGCTTGTAAAATGACATCGTCCACTGGCAGCGGTAGGATGTCATCTATACCAGCGGCCAGACCATGCAGCCGTGTCTTTGGGCAGTCAGAGGGGCTGAGCGCGATCACGGGAACATCCCAAAGATCAAGATCGCGGCGCATCTCAGCCTTGAGAAGGTTGGCATTGCCATCGGGCAATTGCATTGCTGTTAAAACAAGGTCGGGACGGTTTGCAGTCATCGCCACGCGCGCGGCGTTTAGGTCTTGGACCAGACAGACATCGAAATAGGCAGCGGCAAGCTGCCCCTTTAACATGATGCGATTGGTGGCCACGCCATCTATGACAAGGATTGTCCCTTGCACCCTGTGATCCTTTCGACGCTTACACTCTGTTAAGGTTGAGTGTTTACGACAGTGGTTAACAAATCATTTCGTATTCTGTTAAAGTTGAAACTATGCAAATATCCGCTCACTCCGCTGAAACCCTCGCCCTTCAAATTCTCGCCTGGCTGGTGGGCAATGATGAGTTGCTGCCTGTCTTTCTTGGTGCCAGCGGGGCGAGCGAGGCTGATTTACGTGCCCGTGCCGCGGAACCCGAGTTTCTGGGATCCGTTCTGGATTTTCTTATGATGGATGATGCCTGGGTCATTCAGTGCTGCGATCACATCGGTATCAGCTATGAGTTGCCAATGCAGGCACGGCACATGCTGCCGGGGGGTGCTCAGGTCAACTGGACCTGATAGGAGACTGTTCGGTAAGCATCGGAGGGGCTATGGCAGTTGAAGCATTGCTGTTTGATAAAGACGGCACGTTGTTTGATTTCGCAGCGACATGGAACCGCTGGTCGGCAGAAATCATCCGATCGCTTGCGCAAGGCGATCAAGATCTAGCGCAGATATTGGCTGGGGCGCTGCAATTTGATTTGGAACAACAGGTCTTTTTGCCTGAAAGCTTTGCTATCGCAGGGACGAATGGTGAGGTGACCGCGGCGCTTTTGCCGCATTTACCTGCTTGGGACGCGATTGAATTGGAACGTTATCTGGCGGAGAATGCAGCGCGTGCTCCCCTTGCGGAAGCGGTTCCTTTGGCCCCTTTTCTGGATGATCTGCTTGCGCGCGGTTTGGCGCTGGGCGTGATGACAAATGATTCTGAGCATTCTGCATTTCAGCAGCTTGATCGGATCGGGGTGAGAGAGCGATTTGCCTTTGTTGCAGGGTATGACAGTGGTTTTGGTGCAAAACCAGATGCGTCTCCCCTGCTGGCTTTTGCGCATGCGGTGGATGTTGCGCCTGAATGCTGCGCAATGGTTGGTGACAGTCGCCACGATCTGATTGCGGGGCACGCCGCCGGAATGCAGCGTGTTGCGGTTTTGACTGGGCCAGCGTCCGCTTCTGAATTGGCGCCTTTTGCCGATGTGGTTTTGGACAATATCGGTGAAATCCCCGCTTGGATGTCGAAAACTCTCAGGAATTCCCCTTGAAGAAAATATCGCAAAAATATCATTAATCGTACTGTAACCAGTGCGGTGTGAAATCAAAGATTGCCGTTCTTTTCGAAGGGCATATCTAAGATTTCACACTATTGTTTTGTGCCTTCTTCCTTCGTTTTGGTGAATTTTTCGTGAGCCACTTATGTTGGGCCTTTGTTAAGGAAGCTGCATTCATAGTGGTGCAAAGACGAATCAAGGGGCCCGCCAATGCACGGTCTGATCAATACGGCGATACAGGCGTTTGTTACCAGCACCTACGGCACGGAACGCTGGAAAGACGTGATGGAACATGCAGGACTTGGGTTCACCGAGTTCGAGGCGATGCTGATCTATCCTGACGAGCAGTCTGCAAAGGTATTGGTTGCACTTGAAAATGTTCTGGGGCGTCCGCTGGCGGATACGCTTGAAGATATGGGAACGTTTCTTGTTTCGAATCCGAAGGCCGAAGCGTTAAGACGGTTGCTTCGCTTTGGGGGGGTTACTTACGTCGAATTCTTACATTCGTTAGATGATTTGCCGGATCGTGCGCGGTTGGCCGTGTCTGATTTGCATCTGCCGGGATTGGAATTGGTGGAGCAGGCGCCAGGGCAGTTTGACCTTTATTGCCAAGAGGGTTTGGCAGGATATGCGAATGTCATGATGGGCATCTTACGTGCGATGGCAGATGATTATGGCGATTTGGTGATCCTAGATCATGCGGGCCAACGCGAAGATGCAGATGTGATTTCGATTTCACTGGTGGAAACGCAATTTGCGGAAGGCCGTGTCTTTGACCTTGGAGGGCGCGCGCGATGATTACCCAACAGCAGCTTGCACAATTGGCTGATCAGGTCAGCCCAATGCATGTGATTGTCGACGCTGATGGGCAGATTTTATCTGCCGGTCCTACGCTCAAAAAACTGCGCCCCGATGAAGAGTGGGTGGGTCAGGCTTTCTTTGATTTTTTTGAAGTTTCACGGCCACGCTGGGTTCATTCCTTTCAGGATCTGTTGAGCACGGCAGGATCAAAGCTGCATATGAATATGCGGGGCGAACCTTCAACAGGTATCAAAGGAATGCTTGCTCCGTTACCAAATTGCGGTGGGGCGTTTATCAATTTGTCTTTTGGTATATCTGTTCTGGAAGCAGTTCAGGATTACGATCTGACCAGCGCCGATTTTGCGCCAACGGATCTAACAATTGAGATGTTGTATCTTGTTGAGGCGAAATCAGCGGCGATGGAAGCGTCCCGACAGTTGAACACGCGCTTGCAAGGGGCAAAGATCGCCGCAGAGGAGCAGGCCTTTACTGATACGTTGACCGGTCTGAAAAATCGCCGTGCTATGGATCACGTGCTGGGACGTTTGCTAAAATCAGGTCGCGATTTTGCGCTGATGCATGTGGATCTCGATTTTTTCAAACAGGTCAACGACACGATGGGGCATGCTGCAGGCGATGCGGTGTTGCAGCATGTGGCGCAAGTGATGGTGGAATGTACGCGCCAAACAGATACGACAGTACGCGTGGGCGGCGATGAGTTTGTTTTGATTCTGGACGATCTCACGGATCGTAAAATGTTGCGAAAAATCGCAGAGCGCCTGATTGCTCGGTTGGAAGAGCCGATTCCGTTTGAGGATAAGCTATGCCATATTTCTGGAAGCGCAGGAACATCTCTGTCCACAGCGTTTGAAAAGCCGGATATTGCAACCATGTTGCATCAGGCTGATGTGGCTTTGTATTTTGCAAAGAATGCAGGTCGAGCGCAGCATTTCTTTTACAGTCCTGAGATGGAAGAAGAAGGGGCAACCGGAGCTTCGGTGTCTGAGCGTCCAAAAGTTGCCGAATAAAGATCCTGCAATTGCTTGTTCCTGTGTCGAATATAGCTCAGATGTTGTGCAGCAATGATATGACTTTAGGTTTCAGGTGGGCTCTGTTGCATAGATTGGGTGAAAGTCGATTTATGATTTTTTCACAGGTACTTATCCTCCGGACTCTGTGACGGGCATGCCAAATGCGGTTAAGCACTGCGGCGTGGACCTGGAGCGAAGCAGCCTGGCGATCGCAGTCTCGGGCCATGACACTGGGCCAAGAAGTTTGACGCAATTCATCTTTTTCTCTGCGCGGCTTTGACGGTGATAGCCGGTCAGTTTTCGCCACAAAGCCTGCTCTAGATATTTGCAGGCTCTTAAGGCTTCGTTTGGCGCAATGGTGCAATGGCGCCAGCTGTTGCTGGCTTGCCAAAGCTGCGCGTTTTTACGCGGAGGAATAATGGCATCTACGCGTGTCATAGGCCCCAACGCTGGTGGCCGGGTTGATCTTTTGATCCGGTGGAATTTGCGCCAACAGGTCGGGCAGCGTTGGGGCGTCGCCGACGTTGCTTGTCGTGATCTCGACCGCGCTGATTTCCAGTATTTTTCATCCACCCCAAAGTGAAGCATTCACCACAGGCGCTTTTTACTTCTGCGAGCGTTTCATTCACCCACGGCCTGGACCCTGGTGCATCAATCAGCAGATGTAGTAACCCAGATCTGCCACGGTACCCCACTGGGTTCAAACAGAGAATCTATCACCCGATTTGTGCAACTAAGCCTTCCGGGGAAGTGGAGAACTCGTTTGAAACAAACTCTGTGAAAAGCGTATTGAGTTTAGTGCGCTTGAAATCGGCTGAATAAACTTGGGCAATATCTTGTGCGATTTCCTGTCACAGTAAATGCTCCTCGAGATTTAGGCGCGAGCATCGTTTCATGCAGTTTTTTGAGGAATATATGCACGTCTGAATAGGTGCGAGTAAGGCGTTGTGTCGAGGGTGGAGTGGGATAAGAAACCCAGCCAAAGATTATTATAAAGTTCTACTTTCAACCATTCAACAAATCGTGGCGATTAAAAAACGATCAAAATTTACCGCTAAATTGAAAATAGAATGCTAGGATCTTAAAAATGTGACTATCTATCAATAGATGGACATAAAATACTCTTGAGACAGAGGTCACCTGCATAAGGGAGACTTGCGATCATGGGGGTGTTTAGCGCCTAAATAGGTAACTCACAGAAAGGAGTGATGGCTTCGAAATGATTGATATTCGCTTAGCTGATCCCGCTGCACCCGAAATGTTGCCTCTGTTGGAAGCTCATCTTGCCCATTCCAAGGCCCATTCACCTGATGGAAGTGACCACGCTTTGACACCACAGGACATGCGGGCACAGGGCATGCAGTTTTGGGCTGTCTATGACGGGGATTCCCCCGTGGCCTGCGGTGGATTGGTGGCCTTGCCAGACGGCACGGCTGAGGTGAAATCTGTACACGTTGCACAGGCCTTGCGGGGGCGCGGCGTTGCCAAACGGTTGATGGATCACCTTGCCGAAGAAGCGCGCGCAGTGGGTTACAAGGCGTTGGTACTGGAAACGGGATCTTCGGCACACCCGGGATTTGAAGCTGCTCGTGCGCTTTATGAAGCGCTTGGTTATGAATATTGCGCGCCCTTTGGGGATTATGTTGAAGATCCAGCAAGCGTTTTCATGCGCCTGCTGCTGCGCGCAGAGCAAAGCGCGGCATAAATTCCGTAGAAACATTCGGAAACGATAAGTTTTGTGAGGAGCCGAACACAAAACAGGCGGCCCAGGATTGCTGGACCGCCTGTCGTCTTTAAAGGGTGTAGATCTTAGACCAGATCAAATCGATCTGCTTCCATCACCTTGACCCAAGCTGCAACAAAATCACTGACAAAGGCGCCTTTTGCATCGTCTTGTGCGTAGACTTCTGCCAATGCGCGCAGTTGTGAATTGGAGCCAAACACCAGGTCGGTGCGTGTTGCAGTCCACTTGATTTCACCGCTTGCACGGTCGCGGCCTTCATAGACACCGTTTTGTTCAGCAGGCGTCCATTGGGTGCCCATGTCCAGCAGGTTGACAAAGAAGTCCTGTGTCAGAACACCGGGAGTCTGGGTGAAGACACCGTGCGTTGAACCAGCATGGTTGTTGCCCAGAACCCGAAGACCACCGACCAAAACGGTCATTTCAGGGGCCGTCAAGGTGAGCAGCTGAGCTTTGTCCAGCAGCAGGCGTTCGGCAGGAACAGAATAGTCCTTTTTCAGATAGTTGCGGAAACCATCTGCTTCAGGTTCCAGAACAGCGATGCTGTTCACATCTGTCTGCTCTTGGCTTGCGTCTGTACGACCCGCGTTGAAGGGGACCTGAATGTCAACGCCCGCCGCGCCGGCCGCCTGTTCGATCGCTGCAGAACCACCCAGAACAATCACATCTGCGAGTGAGATTTTCTTGTCGCCGGATTGCGCCGCGTTGAAGCTTGATTGGATTTTTCCCAGCACATCAAGCACGCGTGACAGCTGCTCTGGTTGGTTCGCCTCCCAGCCGTTTTGTGGTTCCAGACGAATGCGGGCGCCGTTGGCCCCACCGCGTTTGTCAGAGCCGCGGAAAGTTGCGGCAGACGCCCAAGCCGTGGACACGAGTTCAGAGACGCTCAACCCGCTTGCGAGGATCTTGGCTTTCAGGTCTGCCACATCCGCGTCGTCCACTAATGCGTGATCAATAGCAGGAACGTTGTCTTGCCACAGCAGCTCTTCGGTAGGGGCCTCGTCACCCAGATACAGAGCACGTGGACCCATATCGCGGTGGGTCAGTTTGAACCATGCGCGGGCAAAGGCATCCGCGAACTCTTCTGGGTTTTCCATGAAGCGACGAGAGATCTTTTCATAGGCTGGATCCATCCGCAGGGCCATGTCTGCGGTGGTCATCATGATAAAGTGTTTCTCGTTTGGATCATGGGCTGCAGGTGCCATGTCTTTGTCGGCTGGGTTCACAGGCTGCCACTGCCATGCACCGGCAGGGCTTTTGACCAGATCCCAGTCGTAGCCGAACAGAACACCAAAGTAGCTCATATCCCATTTGGTTGGGGTTGGAGTCCATGCGCCTTCGATGCCGCTGCCGATTGCGTCTTTACCAACGCCGGTGCCCATGTCGTTTTTCCAGCCAAGACCCATTTCTTCGACATCTGCCGCTTCGGGTTCGGGGCCTTTGTGCGCTTCGGGGCCTGCGCCGTGGGATTTACCAAAGGTGTGGCCACCTGCGATCAGGGCCACGGTTTCTTCGTCGTTCATCGCCATACGGGCAAAGGTTTCGCGCACGTCGCGGGCAGAAGCCAGGATGCTGGGTTGGCCGTTTGGACCTTCTGGGTTTACATAGATGAGACCCATTTGAACCGCTGCCAGCGGGTTTTCCAGCTCACGATCGCCAGTATAGCGTTCGTCCGCCAGCCATTCGTCCTCAGAGCCCCAGTAGATATCTTCTTCGGGTTCCCAGATGTCTTCGCGACCGCCTGCGAAACCAAAGGTTTTGCCACCCATGCTTTCAATCGCGCAGTTGCCTGCGAGGATGAACAGGTCAGCCCATGAAATCTGGCTGCCATATTTCTTTTTGACCGGCCACAGCAGACGACGCGCTTTGTCGAGGTTGACGTTATCAGGCCAGGAGTTCAGAGGCGCAAAGCGCTGATTGCCGGTTGATCCACCGCCGCGACCATCTGCGGTGCGGTAAGTGCCGGCGCTGTGCCAAGCCATGCGGATAAACAGTGGGCCATAGTGGCCATAATCGGCTGGCCACCAGTCCTGGCTGTCTGTCATCAGTGCAAACAGATCTTCTTTCAGGGCTTTCAGATCAAGCGATTTGAAGGCTTCGGCGTAGTTGAAATCAGGACCCATTGGATCGGATTTGGTTGAGTGCTGATGCAGGATTTTCAGATCAAGTTGGTTTGGCCACCAATCTTTATTTCCTTGTCCTTTGTCGTTGGTAGCGCTTGCAGCGGCACCGTGCATCACCGGGCATTTACCGGCACCTTTGCTCTCATGTGCAGTCATAGCTGAATATCTCCGATCTGGCTTTCGTCATGGTGCGTAGGAGTGCGATACTGTTCAGAATCGTCTCTTGTCGGCACACTAACAGCAGGCGGGGGTTTAAAAAAAGTTGCATTTTTTCATAGTTGCGATAAGAAAAAGTTATGAGTTTTCACAGTTCAAAAATCACTTTACGCCAGTTGAGATATTTTGAAGCTTTGGCAGATCAAAAACACTTTGGTCATGCGGCAGACCTGTGCGCGGTATCGCAACCTGCCTTGTCTGTGCAGATTAAAGAGCTTGAAGAAACCTTGGGCCTTTTGCTGTTTGAACGTGGGGCGCGGCATGTGCGGCTGACAAGTTTTGGCGAAGAGTTTCAAAAGCGTAGCAAGGAAATTTTACGCGCGGTTGACGAATTGGGTGATCTCGCGCGTGCGGCGGGGGCGGGGCTGTCGGGGCGCTTTCGTTTGGGGATCATACCAACGGTTGCACCGTATTTGTTGCCTCAAATTGTATCTGGTGTGTCTGAAGCATACCCAAATATAGAATTGCGCATTCGGGAAACGTTGACCC
Source organism: Epibacterium ulvae (assembly GCF_900102795.1). GTDB lineage: Bacteria > Pseudomonadota > Alphaproteobacteria > Rhodobacterales > Rhodobacteraceae > Epibacterium > Epibacterium ulvae. The sequence continues at coordinate 177,411 of NZ_FMWG01000008.1, forward strand.
AAAATCTGATTGCTGAGCTTCGCGATGGGCGGCTGGATTGTGCAATCGTGGCGCTGCCGCTCTCAGAGAGCGGATTTTCTGAACATGTACTGTTTAAGGAAGAGTTTGTTTTGGTGCGTCCACAGGGGCAGGGGGATTGGCCGGTGCCCAGTCGGGACCGTTTGCGCGAGATGCAACTGTTGTTGCTGGAGGAGGGGCATTGTTTTCGGGATCAGGCTCTTTCGTTTTGTGATATGCGCCCAGCTGAACCGCGTGAGCTGCTGGATGGGAGTGCATTGTCTACTTTGGTGCAGATGGTGGCCTCAGGCATTGGCTTGACGTTGATTCCCGAAATGGCGGTTGAGGTTGAAACACGGTCCACGCCTGTCGCGATTTCGCGCTTTCCCTCGGACCGACCGACGCGCACATTGGGCATGATTTGGCGCAAAACGACGCCGCTTGCGCCACAATTGGCTGAATTTTCAGAGACAATTGCGGGTTTGGTTTCACCGAAGTGATATCAGCTGCGAGGTAGGGAAATTTTGTTGCTTGTCGCCGCTTAAATGCTGAATTATTGAACTCATACCTCGGGGAGCCTGCTGTAGGCTGAGATGCGTTCTGCAAACCCGCTGAACCTGAACCGGTTAGAACCGGCGGAGGGAAGGTGGCCTCGTTACATGATGCCCGAATCTCCGCCCCTAGTTTTGGAGATTGCGATGAAAGCGCTTCCTTTTGTTGCGGGCATGATGCTTGCTGGCGCGGCTGTAGCAGATACGCCTGTGCTGGCGGTCTACGCCCCGGATTACTTTGCTTCGGACTGGGGACCTGGCCCCGGTATTGAAGCCGCGTTTGAAGCACAATGTGGCTGTGATCTTCAGTATAAGACGGGTGAATTGTTGCCGCGCCTGTTGTTGGAAGGCGCAAACACCGAAGCAGATGTTGCGATCGGTTTTAATTCCGACATTACCAAGAAAGCGCGCGAAAGCGGTCTGTTTGCGCCGCATGGGTTGGATACTTCACCGCTGACGCTGCCAATTGACTGGGCAGATGATACCTTCTTGCCGTTTAACTACAGCCATACGGCCTTTATCTATGACAACACCAAGGTTGAGACAGCGCCGACCAGCTTTGACGATTTGCTGAACGCGCCGGACGATCTGCGTTTGGTTATTCAGGATCCGCGTAGCTCGATCTCGGGATTGGCGCTGGTTCTGTGGGTGCAGAATGTTTACGGCGACAAGGCGGAGGAAGCTTGGAGCAAGCTTGCGCCAAAGATCGTCACCGTGACCAAAGGCTGGTCTGAAAGCTATGGCATGTTCACCGATGGTGAAGCTGACATGGTGCTGTCTTACACGACATCCCCGGCTTATCACATCATCGCAGAAGAAGACCTGACCAAATCGGCAGCGATCTTTGAGGATGGACATTATTTCATGGTCGAACTGGCCGCAAAGCTGAAAACCACGGATCAATCAGATCTGGCTGACCAGTTCATGGGCTTTATCCTGAGCAATGAATTCCAGTCAATGATCCCGACTTCAAACTGGTCGTTCCCGGCAGCCTTGGCAGAAAGCGAGTGGCCGGAAGGTTTCCAGAGCCTGCCGACCCCTGAAAAAGTGCTGTTTTATAGCGAAGATGAAGCAGCAGCGCTGCGCGATGAGGCAATCGAGGCATGGCGTCGCGCCTTGTCACAATAAGCACAGCACTGATCGTTGCGGGGATGATCCTTCTCCCCGTGACGGCGGTGTTGTGGCGTGGGGGCGGTTTTGGCAGCCTTGGGCCTGCGGATTGGGCCGCCCTGCGCTTTACCCTGACACAGGCGGCTGTTTCAGCGCTGTTCAGTGTGGTGCTGGCCATTCCGGTGGCCCGCGCTTTGGCCCGTCGACGGTTTTGGGGACGGGAGGCGCTGATTGCGGTGATGGGCGCGCCTTTTATTTTACCTGTTATTGTTGCGATTCTTGGGCTTTTGGCGGTGTTTGGTGGCCGCGGGCTGATCAATCAGGCGCTGGCGCCTTTGGGCGTGCCACGTTTGGATATTTATGGATTTCACGGCGTTATTCTTGCGCATGTATTTTTTAATCTGCCCTTGGCCGTGCGATTGCTTTTGCAGGGGTGGCTGGCCATTCCAGCCGAACGGTTTCGGCTTGCCGCGTCCCTGAATGCGCCGGTCTGGCGCGTGCTGGAATGGCCGATGCTGAAACAGCTGGTGCCGGGCGCCTTTGCGGTGATTTTTGTTATTTGTCTTGGCTCTTTTGCGGTGGCGCTGACCTTGGGGGGCGGGCCAAGATCCACGACGTTAGAGTTGGCCATTTATCAAGCGTTTCGGTTTGATTTTGATCTGGGTAAGGCGGCAACGCTCGCGGTTGTGCAACTGTGTCTGGGCTTGGTTGCTGGTGGCATTGCGCTGCGGTTTGCAGCGAAAGGCGGGATGGGAGCAGGTCTGGACCGTCGGGTCGCCCGGTGGGATGGTCACAGCATTGACGCGCGGTTGGGCGATGTCATTTGGATTGTGCTCGCTGCGAGCTTTCTGCTGGTGCCCCTGTTGGCGGTGGCTGTGGCGGGGGCGCCCGGCCTTGGGGATATGCCCAGCCTCGTCTGGAGCGCTGCCGGGCGGTCGCTGATCTTAGCGCTTGGGGCCACGCTTCTTACCCTTGCGCTTGCGCTTCCTCTGTTGTCGCGTGCAGGCGAGGCAGCAGCACTATTGGGGATTTCCGTTTCGGGTTTGGTGCTTGGCACCGGTGCGTTTTTGCTACTGCAGCCGATCATACGCCCTGCGGATGTGGCTTTGCCGGTGACGATGATCGTGAACGCCTTGATGGCACTGCCTTTTGTGTTGCGTATTTTGCGGCCTGGATTGGACAGTGCGCGACAGGATTTTGGGCACCTTGGAGCTGCGCTTGGCCTGACGGGCTGGCATCTGTGGCGGGTGGTTTATCTGCCCCGGCTACGCCGTCCTTTAGGATTTGCTGCTGGGCTGACAGCCGCGCTGTCGATGGGGGATCTGGGGGTCATTATGCTGTTTGCCGATGGTGACAGTTCAACCCTGCCATTGCAGATTTACCGCCTGATGGGCAGCTATCAGATGGAGGCAGCACGTGGGGCTGCAGTGCTGCTGTTGGGGCTGAGCCTTGGCCTGTTTTGGCTGTTTGACAAAGGAGGGCGCAGCGGTGCTGAGGCTTGATCAGATCAAAGTTGTACAGGGGGATTTTGAGATCCGCGCCAATCTGGCCTTTGGTGCGCAGATTACTGCGCTGCTGGGACCGTCAGGGGCGGGGAAGTCTACAATTTTGAATGTGATCGCTGGATTTAGCGATCCTGTGAGCGGTGCGATTTTCTGGCAAGATCGTGATATCAGCCATGCCAGACCGGCGGCGCGCCCAGTGGGGATTGTGTTTCAAGACAACAACCTGTTTCCGCATCTTAGCATTCAGGAAAATCTTGCGCTTGCCTTGACCAGAGGCCGTCCAGATGCGGCGCAGCGCAAACAGATTTCCGGCGCGCTGGAACGTGTGGGGCTGTCCGGGTTTGAGCGTCGTAAACCGGCAGAGATGTCGGGCGGGCAGCAAAGCCGCGCGGCATTGGCACGGGTGTTGCTACAGGCGCGTCCCTTGATGCTGCTGGATGAACCCTTTGCTGCTCTTGGTCCGGCGTTAAAAAAACGGATGCTGGATCTGGTGGCTGAGTTGTGCCGTGAGACGGGGATGCATGCGATCATGGTAAGCCATGATCCTGCAGATGCCTTACGTATCGCTGATGAAGCAGTGGTTGTTGCCGAAGGCACCGTGACCATGCCGGTTGCTGTGGCCCGATTGATGGACAACCCACCGGCTGCGTTGCAGCGTTACCTAGGGGATTAAATTGCCTATTGCCTGGTCGTTTTCTATCTTTTTTCTGTGAGGTGTGAAAAATAGTCGTCAGGCAGTGATCCAGGATGATGATTGCTGCGTAATTGGGTGTATGATGATGCCCAGTCTAGATATTCCGCGTGACCGGTCAAACGCTTCGCTGATCCGTTACGATCGATTTCGGCAGGGCAAGACCGTGGCAGAAACTAAAACAGCACAGATGACGCCTGAGACCATCTGGATGTTAGCGGTCCGCGATCAGCGGGACAAACAGGCATTTTCGCATTTGTTTGATCATTTCGCACCACGTTTGAAAGGTTTCGTCATGCGTGGTGGGACGTCAGCCGGGCAAGCGGAAGAGATTGTGCAGGACGTCATGCTGACGGTGTGGCGTAAGGCGGCGCTGTTTGATCCTGAGCGTGCACAGGTTTCTGCCTGGATTTATCAGATCACGCGAAACCGCCAGATCGATGTGGCCCGTAAAGAAAACCGCCCTATTCCAGAAGAACTGCGTGACGCCTCGGAATGTGAGGAAGATGCCAGCCAGATTGTCGGTGTTGAACAGGAAGCAGCGCAGCTGCGCGAAGCCCTGAACAATTTGACCACAGATCAACGGGCCGTGATTGAGCAGGCCTATTTGGGTGAGTTGAGCCATAGCGAGATAAGCAAAAGCACTGGATTGCCTTTGGGTACAATCAAGTCACGCATCCGGCTTGGATTGAATCGGCTACGCCAAGAATTGAAGGGGTTGCGATAAGTGTCTGCAATCAAACATCATATTCCCGATGGTATGTTGGCAGCCTATGCCGCCGGAACGTTGCCGCATGCCTTTTCTGTCGTGGTGGCGACACATGTTTCGATGTGTGCAGAATGCCGGTCTGCCTTACATGCGCATCAAAGCGTTGGTGGTGTCATTTTGGATGACACACCCGGGATTTCAGTGTCTGGACATCTACGCGGCCAAACGATGGCCTTGCTGGACGAGCCGTTCAGGCCTGCACCAACCTATGAGCGCAGGGGCATTTACCCTGCGCCGGTGATTGCGGCACTGGGTGGGAAGGAGCCAGAGTGGAAGCGTCTGGGCATGGGGGTGCGTCAGAAAATCCTGTCTGCGGATGACAGTGGTATTGTGCGTCTTTTGCATATCCCGCCGGGGCAAGCTGTGCCGGATCACAGTCACAATGGTCTGGAGCTGACACTGGTGCTGCAGGGTAGTTTTCACGATGAACTGGGGTCTTTTGGTGTCGGCGATGTTGAGATCGGCGATGAGGATATTGAACACACACCGACTGCAGACACAGAGATGCCGTGTATCTGTCTGGCCGCGACGGATGCCCCCTTGCGGTTTCGCGCGTTGATGCCGCGGTTGTTGCAGCCTTTGTTCCGGATCTGACATTCCAGCTTATTTGCCGCGGTAGACAATCCCGTCAGGGAGAAGGCCGTATAGCCTGATTGCCCAAGAAAAAGGTGCTGGAAAATCTGTGCGGAATCTTTTTCGCAATAGGGCTGCGCAGATTTTTTGAGCGGCCTGTTCTGGTTCCATCAGCATTGGCATCTTAAACGTGTTTTTATCTGTCAGGCGGGTGCGGATAAAGCCGGGGTTGATAAGGCGCACACCGACGCCGGTTCCTTTCAAATCATGACGCAGAGTTTCAGCCAGGCTGATGAGAGCAGATTTACTTGCGCCGTATCCGATCGCTTTTGGCAGTCCGCGATAGCCGGACAAGGACCCAATCAGCGTGATGTCACCCCTTTCTTGTGCCAGAAAATCCGGCAAAACGCATCCGATGACTCGAAGCGCACCGGAAAGGTTCACCTCCACCATATTTAGGGCAGATTTGGTGTTCCAGTTCTGTGCTGACATCGGCTCATACGCGCCAGCGTTGTAGATTACGCCATCCAGATGTTTGATCTGCGCATAGGCGTGTTGAATGGATGACAGATCGCTGACATCAAGCGGCAGCGCACGGGCATTGGGCAGATTTTTGGCGATCTCGTGCAGGCGATCTTCAGACCTGGCTGACAGAATGAGCTGCGCGCCTTCAGCAGCAAGCTGCTTCGCAAGGGCTAGGCCCAGACCTTCGCTTGCCCCAACCAGCCATATGGTTTTCCCGTGAAACGCCATTAGGAAGGGTCTCGTGTGTCGTGGGTGATCTGACTGCTCAGCGGTAATTTGGGTGGGGGTGGGGTTTTGAGAAACGGCGCGCGTTTTATCCAGAGTTTGAGGGCCTGCCAGTAAATCAGACCGATGACACGCACAGCCCCGAAAGGCCGACGCATCGCTGCATACAGCAAAGACCTATTGGTGGCGGGCCGACGTTTTCCGCTAAGGGTGGCAAGCACGCCTTCGCCTTGGTTTTTGTAATCAATACGAATTTTGATGTCGTCTTCTGTGTAGGCCAGTTGGAACTGATACGTTCCTGCCACCTGTTGGAAGGGCGAGACATGCATAATTTTTGTCGCATGGAGTACGTCGCGTTCTTGGATGCTGCGAAAACCATCCAGGGCGCAAAAATAGCAGTGGCGGTGGCCAAAGGTGTTATTGACCTCGGCGACAAAGGCGCAGGGCTTTCCATCAATCAAGGCTATCCAAAAACTGACGGGATTGAAGTGAAACCACAGCAGGCTTGGCTGTGTCAGGAGCAGAAATTCTGCCTGCTCAACCGGGAAATCATGTGCTTTTAAAACCTCCTGAAACCAAGGCAGGCCTTGGCCTTTGCCGCGTGGTCCGCCATGGTGGCGATCATGTAACGACCAGAGATTAAAGCGGTTTTTCGAAATCAGCCCTGGCTGTGGTTCAGTCAGGTCGGTTAGCACAAAATCGACACCATAAGTGAATGCATTGTGCAGTGCGCCTTGGCGACGGTGATAGGTCTGGGCTGCAATATGTTCGATCATATAGGCATTACGTGGCAAAAGGAGCGTTGGATCATCTAAGGTCGTGTAAAGATTATTTTTTTGAGAAATGTGATCCAGCGGGGGGGCACGCTGCGTAACTTTTACAAAACAAACAACAGATGAGGTATCAATGTTGGATCAAACCCAAGCGCCCCGCAAGAAGATTGCGATTGTTGGGGGCGGTATTTCGGGCCTCTCTGCCGCGTATTACCTGTCGCCGCAACATGACGTGACGCTTTACGAAGCCGCAGATCGTCTGGGCGGGCATGCGCGAACGGTGCTTGCAGGGAAAAATGGCGATCAGCCCGTGGATACCGGGTTTATTGTGTTCAACTACGTAACCTACCCTCATCTTACCAAGCTGTTCAACGCGCTGGATGTGCCAGTCATCAAAAGCGAGATGAGCTTTGGCGTTAGCATTAACGATGGCCAGCTTGAATATGGTTTGAACTCTCTCAAAGCAATCGCGGCACAAAAGCGGAATTTGTTGAAGCCAAAATATTACGGCATGATTGCAGATATCCTGCGGTTTGGCCGCAAGGCTGAAACGGCGGCAACACGGGATGATCAAACGATTGGTGAACTGGTCACGGATCTTGGGCTGGGGGATTGGTTTCGTGATAAATATCTGATGCCGATGTGTGGTGCCATCTGGTCGACCCCTGCGGAAGAGGTCGAAGCCTTTCCGGCGCGCTCCCTTGTAAGGTTCTTTCGCAATCACGCGCTGCTTGCCGGATCTGGCCAGCATCAGTGGTGGACTGTTAAGGGTGGGAGCGTTGAATATGTGACCCGGATCAAAGCGGCACTGCTAGCACGTGGTTGTCGCCTTCATACGGGAACGCCGGTTCGGCATGTTCACAGAGACGCGTTGGGTGTGCATGTCAAAACAGAGACCGGTCAGGATGCGGTATTTGATGAAATCATTCTTGCCTGTCATTCGGATCAATCGCTTGCGATCCTTGGAGACGGAGCAACAGCCGCTGAGGCGGAGGCCCTAGGCAATATCCGGTATCAACCGAACAAGGCGGTTCTGCATTGTGACGAAAGCCAGATGCCCAAGCGCAGATCCTGCTGGTCCAGCTGGTCGTATCGGGCGCAGCGTGGATCTATTGGTGTCACCTACTGGATGAATGCGCTGCAGGGCATTCCAGAAACGGATCCGCTGTTTGTGACGTTGAACCCGGATGCCGATATCCCGGAAGACAAAATCTATGATCAGGTGACATTTGCCCACCCGATGTTTGATCGCGCAGCGTTAAAAGCGCAGACCCAGATCCGCGCAATGCAGGGGCAAAACAACACGTGGTTTGCCGGAGCTTACAATCGGCATGGTTTTCACGAAGACGGCATCGCCAGTGCAATGCGCTTGGTAAACGAGATCAACAAACAAAGCGGCCCGCAGGTAGGAGAGACTTATGCGACTGACAGACAAAGCGTTGAAAACGAAATTTCTTTCGACCTGCGAAACGCTTCCAAACGGTCGGTTGCGTCTGAAAACGCCTGATGGGCAAATCTACAGTTTTGGCAATACGGGTGCTGAAGTGGATCTGGACATCCGGGATTGGGCAGCGGTCTCAGCTTTGGCCGCGCATGGGCAGGTCGGCCTTGGCGAGGCGTATGTTGCGGGGTTGTGGGAGACATCATCGATTGAAAATCTGATGGTGTTTGCATTGCAGAACCGGGAGCAATTGGGACAATTCGACAAAGCGGGGCTTTTGGCGAATGCAAGGTTTCGCCTTGTAGACCGTGTATTGCGATCAAACACGCGCAAGGGATCAGGCAGAAACATCCGCGCGCATTACGATGTGGGGAATGAATTTTATCAGCTTTGGCTGGATGAAGGTCTGACCTATTCTTCGGGTCTTTTTGCCAATTCAGGGACGGATCTTGCGCAGGCGCAGCATGATAAAAATGCACGTATTCTATCACGTCTGTCGTCTGGGGAACGCTTGCTTGAAATCGGCTGCGGCTGGGGTGGATTTGCAGAACAAGCCGCCGATCAGGGGCGGGATGTCACCGGTGTGACAGTCTCTCCCAGTCAGTACAGTTATGCGGATTGCAGGCTGGATGGAAAAGCGGACATTCAACTACGTGATTATCGCGATGTTCAGGGGCAATATGACAATATCGTTTCTGTGGAAATGATCGAAGCTGTGGGCGAACGCCATTGGCCAAGTTATTTCGCCACCTTGAAGCGCAACCTTGCAGAGGGTGGCAGATGCGTGATCCAGGCGATTACCGTGCGCGACAGCTATTTTGACACCTATCGCAAGACGTCTGATTTTATTCGCCAATATGTTTTTCCGGGAGGGATGCTTCTGTCGGATCAGGTGATCGCAGATCAAGCCAGCCGTGCCGGGTTGGCTGTACGGGATAATTTCGCATTTGGACAAGACTATGCGCACACCTGCCGGATCTGGGCCGAACGCCTGCAAGGACAATCGCGGCGGATTCATGCGCTGGGCCATGATGAAAGTTTCTTGCGCACCTGGCAGTATTATCTGGAAATTTGCGCGGCTTCTTTTGCGGTAGGGCACACAAACGTAGTGCAGGTTGAGCTGGCCCATGCCTGATATTGATACAATCCGGGGGGCGAACGGGTGAGGCCGCTGAGGCTCAGCCTATTTGGGGTGATGTTGGCAGCGGCTGGATTGCCGCTCTACATTCACCTGCCTCGGTTTGCTTCTGTCCATTTGGGATTAGAGCTGGCGACGCTGGGTGGTCTGTTGCTGCTGCTGCGCATCATCGATCTGGTGCAGGACCCTCTGCTGGGCTGGATCGCAGATCGTTTTAGCACGGCGCATGGCTGGCTGGCTTTGATCGCGAGCGTTGGGCTGGCGATTGGGTTTCCTCTCGTCTTTTCTGTCGCGCAGGGGCTGGGCGGGCTGGTCTTTGGGCTTGTGGTCTTATTTACGGCTTACAGCCTTGGGATGGTGCTGATCTATGCGCGCAGCACCGTTCTTGCCGGGGGCGCAGACACCGTGGCGTTGACCCGAATGGCCAGTTACCGTGAGGCGGGTTTGCTATTTGGTGTGATTTTGGCCGCGCTGGCACCGGATCTGTTGTCACAAATCAGTGCAGAGACCGATGGTTATGCCGTCTTTGGCTGGGTAATGGTAGTGATATGCCTGCTGTGCGCGCTGTTATGCCGACCGATCTGGAAAGAGCACCCTGCAAAAACAGATCCTTTGACATGGGGCGCCCTTACCAAGGCCAAAGCGACGGGCATTGTTCTGCTTTATCTGGTGAACAGCCTGCCAGTTGCCCTGACCGCCACCTTGTTTTTGTTCTTTGTCGAAGATCACTTGCACCTGCCCGGACAAGCGGGCGGTTTTTTGGTGCTTTTCTTTCTGGCGGCCGCGATTTCGGTGCCTGTCTGGCGGCGTATCAGCGATTACCTCGGCATTCGTAAAACACTGCTGATTGCCATGAGCTTGGCGATTGTCTCTTTCGCTGGAGCTGCTGGTCTGTCTGCAGGGCATGGTTTGGCCTTTGCGGTGATCTGTGTAGCGTCTGGCGCCGCAAGCGGGGCAGATCTTTTGCTTTTGCCCGTTATGTTTTCGCGTGCCTTGGCACGTCAGGGGCTGAATGCCGGCCTTGCCTTTGGCATTTGGTCTGGCGCAGGCAAACTTGCGCTTGCGTTGGCGGCCTTTGTCGCCTTGCCCCTCTTGGATTGGGCAGGGTTTCAGCCGGGACGTATCAATGATGCGACGGGGCAGCGGGCCTTGGTTTTTGCCTATGCAATCTTGCCCTTGTTCCTCAAACTTTTGGCCATTGGCCTTGTTCTATCCCTCCCCAAATCGGAGACCTCCTCATGAAACTCCTCACGTTACTTCTGTTGTTGCTGGTGGGTGTGTTGATCGCCAAGCCGGTGTTTTTTGGCTTTCGGGCACAGAAACCAGCGGATTATGCCGGAACTGAGCCTGCCTTTATCCTTGAAAAACATTTGTCAGGGCCAATTGTTGCTGAGGGGATTGTCTATGGCCCTTTGGGCAAGGTGACGAATAGTTTTGTGGCGCAAATGCAAGGCGCTTGGGCAGATGGAAAAGGCACGCTGGCTGAAGATTTCACCTATTCCAACGGAGCCAGCCAAACCCGTAATTGGACGCTGACCAAACAGGAAGGCAATCGCTTTACCGCGACCGCCCCAGATGTCGTTGGAGAGGCCGAAGGCGTGGTATCCGGGTCCACGGTGCGATTGATCTACAAGATCATTTTGCCCGAAGCATCAGGCGGATACACACTGTCTGCAACCGATTGGATGTATCTGGCCGAGGATGGCGTGATCCTGAACAAGTCTGAGATGCGGATGTGGGGCATTAAAGTGGCCGAACTGGTCGCCACGATGCGGCCAGCCCAGACAGCGGACTAAGATTCCACGTGAAACACGCGCTAAAAATCAAGCCCAAGATCGATCGTGCGATAGGAGTGGGTCAATGCGCCAGATGAGATATAATCAACTCCCGTGGCCGCAATTTCTGCCACGGTTTCACGTTTGACATTGCCTGAGGCTTCGCTGACGAGGCGGCCATTGATCATATCAACCGCGCGTCGCAATGTGTCTGGTGACATATTATCCAGAAGGACAACATCTGCTCCCCCGATGCTGAGCACGTCTTCCAGTTGGGCAAGCGTATCGACTTCGATCTCAACCTTCATCATGTGAGAGGCCTGCGATTTGGTTGCTTCAAGCACAGCTTTGATCCCGCCTGCAGCGGCGATGTGATTGTCTTTGATCAGGATTGCATCAGATAGGGAATAGCGGTGATTAAAGCCGCCGCCGTGCAGCACGGCCTGTTTTTCAACAATGCGCAGGCCCGGCGTTGTTTTGCGCGTGCAGGTGATCCGGGCTTTGGTGCCTTTGGTTTCTGCCACCAAAGCAGCGGTGAGCGTGGCAATACCAGTCAGGCGGCCGGAAAGGTTTAGTGCGACACGTTCACCAGACAGGATAGCTGCTGCATCGCCTGTAATTTCCATCAAGGTGTCTCCGGCGCGGCAGGGAGTGCCGTCTTGGATTACAGTTTTGATTTCAAGTCCTTGATCAACCAAACGAAAAGCCAGCGAAGCCACTTGCATACCGGACACGATGGCGGTCTCGCGGGCGTTGATGCGAGCTTTGTAGGTTGTGCCTGCAGGGATCACCGTGCGCGTGGTGATGTCGCCATAACTTCCCAGATCTTCCATCAAGGCAGCGCGGACGAGGGGTTCCAGAACAAGGTCGGGTAGGGCGGCGAAGGTCATGGAAGGTCCTTTACAACAGAGGCACGTAACGCCAGTGCGGTTGCAAGTGTAAGTTCAGAGCGTTCTTCCTGCGCGTCGCAGGGCTCTGGGAAATCTGTGCGGTAATGTGCTCCGCGGCTTTCGGTGCGCAAAAGGGCTGCTGCAGCAATCAAAGTGGCTGTTGCGGTCATATTGCAAAAGCCTGTGTTGTCTTGATGCGCATCTTCCAGGGCTGCGATGATTGCCAATGTGTTTTGCAGCCCGGTCGCATCACGCACAACACCAGCGCCATCAGTCATGGCCTGACGTAAAGCCAGAACCGCCTTGGGATTGGGTTCTGTTGACTGCTTATTGAAGGTGGGTGTGATTTCATGCGCCACAGATGTGGAGGGCCCAAGGGTTTCTGCAATGCTCAGCGCACAGGAAGACGCAAAAACCAGAGCCTCTAGCAGACCGTTTGAGGCCAATCTATTTGCGCCGTGTAACCCGGTTGAAGCGGCCTCACCACAGGCCCAGAGACCTGAGAGAGATGTTTGTCCGGTTAAATCGGTTGCGATGCCACCCATATGGTAATGAGCTGCTGCGGCCACCGGGATTGGTGCGCGGGCCGGATCGATGTCGTGGCGTTGGCAAGCGGCTGCAACGGAGGGGAAGAGCGTTGTGATCTGTGCTCCCAAAACGCTGCGGGTGTCCAGCATGGGGCGATTGCCCGCCTGTGTCTGTTGGTAGATTGCACGTGCGACGATATCACGGGGGGCCAGTTCTGCATCTGGATGAACCGCCGCCATAAACCGCTCACCTGCAGCATTGATCAATGTAGCACCTTCCCCGCGCAAGGCTTCGGTGGCGAGCGGGGCAGGGTCTTCGTCTACGTCAATGGCGGTTGGGTGAAACTGAACAAATTCGGCATCTGCAATTGTTGCGCCTGCACGGGCCGCGATACCAATCACCTGCCCGCAAATTCGGGCTGGATTGGTGGTGCGGGAATAAAGCCCGCCAGATCCACCCCCGGCCAGAAGATGGGCGGCACCCTGTAGGAGAATTGGATCAGAACCACTGGCCGCAGTGATATAGACGCCAGTTACTCTGCCCTCTGACTGCTTCAACCCTTCTGCCAGAACGCCTTCAAGCACTTGAATGGATGGGGTTTTCTGTGCCTTTGCGATCAGTGCGCGCATGATTTCGGCGCCTGCGCGGTCGCCCAGAACACGCACAACACGGGCGGCACTGTGGGCAGCTTCACGGGACAGAACATAATCGCCTGTCTTTGTGCGATCAAAAGCGGTGCCGATTTCGGAGAGGTCGTAGATATGTTCGCGTGCTGCTTGGGTTACAAAATCTGCAACCTCAGATGAGACCGTGCCAGCGCCCGCGATGAGCGTGTCGCGGGCGTGATCTTCTGGACTGTCAGATTGCGCCATCGCGGCGGCAACACCGCCTTGCGCCCACGCGGAACTAGCCCCATAGCCCAGTGGATCAGGTGAGATCAAAACAACAGGTCGAGGGGCGAGTTTCAGCGCAGCATAAAGCGCTGCAAGGCCCGCCCCGACGATGACGACCTGTTCAGTTTTGATCATGTGCATTTGCGTTTAGAGCCCCAGCTTGCGCGATAGGTCAATCATACGCTGTACAGACAGACGGGCCTTGTCTGCCACCAATGCGTCCACTTCAACCTGACCTGTCATTGTGTCCAAGGCATAAAGGACCTTTTCAAGTGAGATCTTCTTCATGAAAGGGCACATGTTGCAGGGGCCAACAAAATCAACCTCGGGCAGCTCATCGGCGATATTTGAGGCCATTGAACATTCGGTAATCAGCAGTGCCTTTTGCGGTTTTTCGTCGGTCACATATTTGATGATACCGCTGGTCGAACCTGAAAAATCGGCCTCGGCAACCACATCAGGTGGGCATTCCGGGTGTGCAATGAGGCGCGTATCTGGGTTCCATTCGCGAAAATCACGCAGGTCTTTTGCCGTGTATTGTTCGTGAACAATACAAGAGCCTTCCCACCAGACCACGTTTTTCTGTGGCACGTCTTTGGCCACATTCTGGGCCAGATATTGATCTGGCGTCATGATGACCGTGTGACTTTCCTGTGCAGCGACGATTTGGGCTGCATTGGAAGACGTGCAGCAGATGTCTGATGCGGCTTTCACTTCGGCGGTTGTGTTCACATAAGTCACAACAGGCGCACCGGGATAGCGGCGTCGCATTTCTTCAACACCTTCGGCGGTGATTGATTCTGCGAGCGAGCAGCCAGCCTCCATATCGGGCATCAGCACCGTTTTGTCGGGGCTCAAAATCTTTGAGGTTTCGGCCATGAAATGCACGCCGGCCTGCACGATCACATCTGCATCCACTTCGGTTGCTTTGATCGCGAGCTGCAGACTGTCCCCAACAAAGTCAGAGACGCCGTGAAAAATCTCTGGAGTCATATAGTTATGCCCCAAAATCACAGCGTTGCGCTCTTTCTTGAGCTGGTTGATCGCTTTGACGTAGGGCGCATAAATCGCCCAGTCAGCAGGCGTTACCACACGCGACATGCGCGCATAAGTGTCAGCCATTTCAGACGCCAGAGTCGGAGACGGCTCTAGGTCATATTTTTCGGAGAGGGTGGCGCGTAGCGCAGGAAGGTCGAACACTGTTTTTCATGCTCTGCCAGTTAATGTTGCAGTGGAGTTACCGCATTTGTCATAAAATAGCCATATTGCAGATCGTGTTTGTGTTCTGTTTCCTGTCTTGTTTTGGAATAAAATTCACCTTTTCGGAAATTTTTCCATGTTTGCGCCCACATTATACAGATGTCGAACAAAGATTACGGGGCGCTGACTTCTCGCGTGCCATTTGCGTCATGGTGCACCATGATAACTGAGTTTGAGTGTGAGAGATTTAGGCCATGATTGAACTGCGCGATCTGAAACTGTTGTCAGCCTTGGCGCGTCTGCGCCATTTTGCCCGCGCAGCCCAAGAGTGTGGGATGTCGCAACCTGCGTTCTCCATGCGTATTCGAAATCTTGAAGAACGCCTGGGTTTGCCGCTGGTGCGGCGCGGGAACCGATTTCAGGGGCTGACAGAAGAGGCGGAAATGATTGTCCGCCGTGCGCGGCCTTTGTTGGACGATGCGCGTGCGCTGGAGCAGGAGATTTCAGCGTTTCGTGGTGAAGTGACCGGCATTGTGGTCATCGGGGTTATCCCGACGGCGACGGCTTATGCTGCAAAGATTGTGAATCAATTGCACAAAACCCATCCACGCCTGCTTGCGCGGTTCGAGGTGACCAATGCACTTGCCATACAACAGGGTTTGTATGAGGGAACGATGGATGCAGGCATTACCTATGCCGATAACATCGGGCAGGAGTTGATCACGGTGCAGCCCCTGTATGAAGAGAGCTATGTGCTGTTTGCCCCTGAAAAGATGGTTGCGGCCTTTGAGAAAGAGATCAGCTGGCAGGAGGCGGGGCAGTTGCCGCTGAGCCTGTTGGAACCTCAGATGCAAAACCGTTCAATTTTGGATCGGATTTTTCAGGAACAGGGCATTCGGCCAGATGTGATGTCAGAATCTACGGGCTTTATGTCTGCAATGATCATGGCGCGTGAAGGGTCTGTTGCAACGATCCTGCCACGAGCTTTGATCGAGGCGATCGGCCCAATTGAAGGCACACGTGTGTTGGATCTGGTGGATCCTTCGCCGCGCAAACCCATTTGTCTGGTAACGCTGGAGCGACAGCCCGAACTCACTACGGTGCGGGTGTTAAAAGAGGTGGCTGACGCATTTGGTCAATAAGATTGCGTTATCGTGCAATCCAAATTTGGGATTTGACGATATGATTTCGTGATGAGATCAGGGACAAGGCACCCATGCAAGGGAGAAGGCAGTGGCACCGTTGGACACGAACAAAGGCGTATGGAAATCTGGCAAAGGTAAAGGGCGCAAAACCCCAAAGGGTCGCCAGTTGGACGATCAGGCCCATGCAGAAGTCTGCGCCCTGCTGGGAGAGCGCGCTCGTAATCGCGACCTACTGATCGAGTTCCTGCATCTGATTCAGGATGCCTATGGCCATTTGAGTGCTGCACATATCCGGGCGTTGGCTGAAGAGATGCGCACTGGACAGGCCGAAATCTATGAGGTTGCATCGTTTTATGCGCATTTTGATGTGGTGCGCGAAGGAGAGACCCCGCCGCCTGCGCTGACCATCCGCGTATGTGACTCGCTGTCGTGTGAATTGGCAGGGGCTGAGCAGTTGCAAAAAGCACTGGAAGATGGGTTGGATGCGTCTGAGGTACGCGTTGTGCGTGCTCCGTGTATGGGCCGCTGTGATACTGCGCCGGTGCTGGAAATCGGGCACAATCATATTGATCATGCCACCCCTGAAAAGGTGCAGGCAGCAATTGCCGCAAATGACACCCATGCTCATATCCCTGATTATGAAACCTTTGCCTCATATGCGGCCGAGGGGGGGTATGCGGTTCTGAAAGCGCTGCGCGCAGACGGTGATTGGGAAGCGGTTCAAGCCAAAATCAAAGAGGCAGGTTTGCGTGGCCTTGGTGGGGCGGGTTTCCCTTCGGGCACCAAATGGGGCTTTGTACGTGCGAATGAAGGGCCGCGCTATATCGCTGTAAATGGTGATGAAGGTGAACCGGGAACGTTCAAAGACCGTTATTATCTGGAACGCACGCCACATATCTTCCTTGAAGGCATGTTGATCGCAGCTTGGGCTGTTGAGGCGGAAAAAGCCTTTATCTACATGCGCGATGAATACCCAGCGGTGTTGGAGATTTTGCGGCGTGAGATTGCTGCGCTGGAAGCCGCGGGTATTGTTGAACCGGGCTATATCGATCTGCGTCGCGGGGCAGGGGCCTATATCTGCGGTGAAGAAAGCGCGATGATTGAATCGATTGAGGGCAAGCGGGGGGAGCCGCGTCATCGCCCTCCGTTTGTGGCGCAGGTGGGTATCTTTGGCCGCCCGACTTTGGTGCACAACGTTGAGACGCTCTATTGGATTTGCAAGATCAACCGCGAAGGCCCGGAGTGTCTAAATTCGGTTGAGAAAAACGGCCGTACCGGTCTGCGCTCTTATTCCGTCTCAGGCCGCGTCAAGAAGCCGGGCGTGCATCTGTTGCCTGCGGGGTCTACAATCACAGATATCATAGACGCTGCAGGCGGTATGCTGGATGGCCATGCGTTCAAAGCTTATCAGCCGGGCGGACCATCATCGGGTCTGCTGCCCGCGTCGATGAATGACATCCCGTTGGATTTTGACACGTTGCAACCTCATGGAACCTTTATTGGTTCGGCCGCTGTGGTTGTTCTGTCGGATAAAGACAGCGCGAAACAGGCCGCGCTGAATATGCTGCGCTTCTTCGAAGACGAGAGCTGCGGACAATGCACGCCGTGCCGTGTTGGCTGCGAAAAAGCGGTGAAGTTGATGAGCCAGAAGAAATGGGACCAAGGGCTTTTGGAAGAGCTGAGCCAGACGATGGTGGACGCGTCGATCTGTGGTCTGGGGCAAGCTGCGCCAAACCCGATCCGCCTGACCATGAAACACTTCCCGGATGAGGTTTAAGACATGTCAGAAACAGTTACATTTACCCTCGATGGTCAGGACGTCACGGCTGAAAAAGGCATGACGATCTGGGAAGTTGCCAATGGCCGTGACATCAAGATCCCGCATCTGTGCCACAAACCTGCGCCGGGGTATCGCCCGGACGGCAATTGCCGTGCCTGTATGGTTGAGATTGAGGGCGAGCGCACGCTGGCGGCGTCTTGTATACGCGAACCTTCCGAAGGCATGGTCGTCACCACCAACAACGCGCGTGCTACAAACGCCCGCAAAATGGTGATGGAGCTGCTGGTCACCGACCAGCCCAAACAGGAAGAGGCGCATGATAAGTCCTCGCACTTGTGGGATATGGCAGAGCTGAACGAAATCGCTGAGAGTCGCTTTCCCACGTTGGAGGAAGGTCGCATTCCGTTGCTGGACGACAGCCATGTGGCGATGTCGGTCAATTTAGATGCCTGTATCTCGTGTAACCTCTGTGTGCGCGCGTGCCGCGAAGTGCAGGTGAATGATGTGATCGGGATGGCGGGGCGGGGCCATGATGCCTACCCGGTGTTTGATATTGCGGATGATATGGGCGCGTCTTCATGTGTCGCCTGTGGCGAATGCGTGCAGGCCTGCCCAACGGGGGCGCTGATGCCATCCTCTGTCTTGGATGAGACCGGACAGGGAGACTTGCAAGATTATGACAGTGAGACAGAAAGTGTCTGCCCCTTCTGCGGAGTTGGCTGTCTGGTCAGTCTGAAGGTTAAGGACGGCAAGGTGAAATATGTCGAGGGCATCAATGGCCCTGCCAACGAGGGACGCCTGTGTGTAAAAGGGCGCTTTGGGTATGATTATATTCATCACCCGCATCGCCTGACCAAGCCTTTGATCCGTCGTGAAGATGCACCCGCAAAAGGTCTGAACGTAGACCCAGGTGATTTGAGCACGCATTTCCGCGAAGCCACATGGGATGAAGCCCTGGATCTGGCCGCAAAAGGCCTGATGGATCTGCGTGCGGAAGATCCCCGTTTGGTTGCTGGGTTTGGATCTGCCAAATGCACCAATGAAGAGGCTTATCTGTTCCAGAAGTTCATCCGGCACGGGTTTAAGCACAACAACGTCGATCATTGTACACGTCTGTGCCATGCCTCTTCTGTTGCGGCGTTGATTGAAAACGTTGGATCCGGTGCGGTGACCGCAACATTCAATGAGATCGAGAACGCAGATGTGGCGATTGTGATTGGATCCAACCCGATCGAAAACCACCCCGTTGCGGCGACCTATTTCAAACAGTTCACCAAACGCGGTGGTAAGTTGATCGTTATGGACCCCCGTGGAATTGGTCTGCGTCGCTTTGCCAGTGAAATGGTTCAGTTCCGGCCCGGCGCGGATGTTTCCATGCTGAATGCAATCATGCATGTGATTGTCGAAGAAGGACTGTATGATCAGAGTTATATCGAGAAATTCACAGAGAACTGGGAGGCAGAAAAGGCGCATCTGGCACAGTTTTCGCCTGAAAAAATGTCAGATATCTGTGGTGTGTCTCCGGATCAATTGCGCCGGGTGGCGCGTACCTTTGCCAATGGCAAAGCAGGGCTGATTTTCTGGGGCATGGGGGTTTCACAGCATATTCACGGCACCGATAATTCACGTTGTTTGATTTCGCTTGCTTTGATGACAGGCAATGTAGGCAAACCCGGCGCTGGGCTTCACCCGTTGCGTGGGCAAAATAACGTTCAGGGCGCATCTGACGCAGGTCTGATCCCGATGTTCCTACCTGATTATCAGACCGTGACGGATGCTGGCGTGCGCGAAGCCTTTACCCAAGTGTGGGACAGCGGCGATTTCTCGCATGAGAAGGGCCTCACAGTGACCGAGATTGTCGATCAGGTTTATGCGGGGAATATCAGGGGCATGTATATTCAGGGTGAAAACCCGGCCATGTCTGATCCAGACGTTGATCACGCGCGCGCCGCCTTTGCGAAGCTGGATTTGCTGATCGTTCAGGATATTTTTCTGACAGAAACTGCCAACTACGCAGATATTATCCTACCTGCTTCGGCTCTTTATGAAAAGAACGGCACGGTTTCAAACACCAACCGGCAGGTGCAGCGGGTCCGTCCCGCGGTGCCACCCCCAGGAGAGGCGCGCGAAGATTGGTCGATCACAACTGAGCTTGCAGATCGAATGGGCCTGGACTGGGGCTACCGCGACGTGTCTGAGGTCTTTGATGAGATGAAGCTCAACATGAAGTCGCTCGACAATATCACATGGGAGCGTCTCAAGACCGAAAGTGTGACCTATCCATCTTTGTCAGAAAACGACCCCGGTCAGGCTATTGTCTTCGGAGATGGCTTCCCGCGGGCAGAAGGCCGTGCACGGTTCACACCTGCGGCCGTCATCCCGCCAGATGAGGCGCCCGATGCCGATTATCCGATGATTATGACAACTGGTCGCCAGCTGGAACATTGGCACACCGGGGCGATGACGCGGAGATCTCGTGTTTTGGATGCGGTGGAGCCAGAGGCCAATTGTTCACTGCACCCGCGCACTTTAAAATTGATGGGAGTCGAACCCGGTGAGATGGTGCGCCTGTCGACGCGCCGCGGTTCGATAGAGATCATGGCGCGGGCGGATCGCGCGATTGCCGAGGACATGGTATTTGTGCCCTTCGCCTATGTGGAGGCGGCCGCTAATATTCTGACCAATCCGGCGATTGATCCTTATGGGAAAATTCCGGAGTTTAAGTTCTCGGCGGTGAAGGTTGAAAAGATCAAAGATCCTATAGCGGCGGAATAAGCTGCAGGTTTCTGTAAAAAGAAAAGTCGGTGCGATTTGCACCGACTTTTTTGTTTGACCACGTGCTTTGAAATCAGTTCAGCGCGTCAGACACGATTTGCTCGATTGGCATGTTGTCCAAGCTTTCTTCGAGTTTGGCAGCCATAGCTCGGTTTTCGGCGGTATCGCGCAGCGCCAGAACCAAGGGGTATTCCACCAGATGGCGGGTATTATATTCCACTTTGTCGCTCAGGCCAGTCATGCTGGCGTCTGTGGCCAATGAGTTTGCCATAACAAATGGGTCAACCACGCCGATATCCGCACGTCCTCCGGCGACCATCTTTACGACCATAGCATCGTCTGAAGTGCCGTGGATGGTGACATCACCACTTTCCATCAGAGCTTCAAATTCTGGTGGGTAGCCATAAGACTTCACTACCACGATAGACTTGCCTTTTAGGTCTTCAAGAGTATTCCACGTGATGGGGTTGTCTGTACGTTGCACAAATCCAAGCGGGGATTTGTAGACAATCGAAGACGCGAAGAATCCTTCTGCGATATCGCTGGGCCAAGCAGGGTAGTAGCCACTGATTGCCTGGTCGCCTTTGGCTTTTGAAACTGCGCGGGCCCAAGGCAGGTAGTCTACTGAAAGTGTGTCACCCGCTTGGGCCAAGGCTTGGCGCAGCACATCTACCAGAACGCCGCCTTCGGAGAGGTTTTCTCCCACATAGGGCTCCCAGTTCAACGACGTGATCTTGTATTCTGCAGCAATCGCACCGGTGCCCAACAAAAGTGCCGTGCTGCAGGTTGCTATAAAACGATTGAAGCCAATCATGCGGAATGTCCTTATCTAAATCAATTTCCGGCATGATGTATCAGTCAGGCGCCCTAACAATCAGTTTATCCACCTATGGAACTTTGTGGGTATTTTACGCGTTTCAGGTGGTGATCGCCTGCCTCTGTTTATGCAGGCTTATAGCATTCACCCAAATGGCTTGGGTGTGGCGCGCACCGTATCCGTCATTGTAGGCACATTACGGATACGGGCTCGTGTTAATATCAGTTTTGCTTCGGCCAGTTCCAAAGAAACTTGCATCGTGCTTTCTCGTGGCGCGATGTTGCCCCCAACTGGACAAGCGGATAACAGCGAACTCATTGAATTTGAGCATTCGCTTAACTTGAGATATTATCCAAGCAATGTGATGGTGCTGTTGCCCGCACCTTTGCGCAGGGCATGTACATCTGCCAAATCGGGATCAGCGATCCATGCTTTGGCATTGTCGGTTGTGGCAAATTCTAAAATTACGCCCAAACCGGTTTCTGCATCACCTTCAAGAACAGTCTGACTGGGAGCGGCTGCTACAACCTTGCCGCCGTGACGGGCAAGCGCGTCGCTCGCCTTTTCACGATAGGCCGCGAGGCTTTCAGGGTTGGTTACGATCAGGTTCACATATGCAAAGGCCATAAGGTATCTCCACGTCTAATAGATGCCCAAGGTATGGCGGAAGGCTTTGCGTGCGAAAATACGTGATGCTGCAAGTCCGGTGTGCTATTTCGCATGGGGGTCAAATCGAGGATGTCTTATGGCAAATTTGAATTGGGAGGACATCCGGTCAATCCTAGCTGTGGTGCAATTGGGTAGCCTGTCCAAGGCGGGGATGCACCTTGGTGTGAACTACACAACCGTGTCTCGTCGTATTCAACGTGCAGAAGATGCATTGGGCCATCCTTTGTTTGAACGTCACCCGGAAGGGTATGTGCCTTTGCCTGAGGCACATGAAATCGCACATACGGCCGAGCGGATGGAGCACGAAGAATTCAGCTTGATGCGGCGTTTGGCGGGGAAACAATCGGCACTTTCTGGGTCTTTGACTTTTACAGCTCCACAGCTTTTGATCCAATCACATCTGGCGCCGGTACTGGCGGAGTTTACTTCCCGGTATCCTGAGATCGATCTGAAGGTGAAGGCAAGTTATGACATTCTGGATCTGAGCCGCCGCGAAGCGGATCTCGCCCTGAGGATCAGCCATGAACCGCAGGGTCATTTGATCGGGCGTCGCTTGTGCGACCAGCGAAGCGCGTTTTTTGGGACGCCCGAGATTTCTCAAGCTGCCGCTTTTGACCACAAGGCGCAGGTTGAGTGGTTGTTGTTTATCCACCAGGACACCGTGCCGGAAATCGTGCAGACTGTGCACCCAAATGTCAGGATTCGGGCGCGTCTTGACGATATGGGATCGCTGATGGCGGCTGCCCAAGCGGGGATGGGGGTGTTGCGCATGCCTTTGTTTCTTGAGGCTGCATGCGCTGGGCTGGTGCGGCTTCCGCATTTGCCGCTCACGCCCTATGCGCCTGTGTGGCTCCTCAATCATGAAGACTTACAGCAAAGCCCGAAGGTGAATGCCTTGAAAGAGATGCTGGTTGCGTGGTTCCGTCAGAACAGCCATGTCTTTCAAGGAAACAGCGCCACGGCTGTGGGTCTTTGACCGCAGCCTTGCCATTAGATAGCGGGCTCGGTCAATCGTGGCCGCAACACCGTGTATGCGAGCAACGAGGTTCGGAATATTTTTATAAGTACTGTGCTTATGTTCTCACCGACTGTTGTTTGTTTTATTTAGGTCTCTAAGCGATTGATGTTGGGTTATTTTTGTTATTTTTTGTAATTCTGTCATTTTTCTTATGATTAGGGGTTGCGAGTCGGTGTTAGTAGGTCTAGAAGGCCTCTCACCGGCGGCGCTGAGGCGCACAACGGGGCGGCGGAGACGCTGCTAGGGACGCTCCGGAGAGACGGGGATTGACGGATCGGAGAGACGATTTGACGCTTAGGAAAGACTGGGGCATTTGGAGAGATTTGGTGGCTGTGTGCGCTGAGAGATTGGCGTTACGGTCCTGTTTTTGACCTCTGGGTGTTTGCTCTTTGACATTGA
>NZ_FMWG01000019.1 GCF_900102795.1 Epibacterium ulvae
CCAATTAAATCAATGGTCAGCTCGTCCCCGGCTTCATTGGGCGTCAGGACAACTTTATCGATCATTGCTCTAAGGTGTTGTGATGCCTCAGTACGTCGCTCAGAACTGTTGAGCGTTGCCATGACGTTTGAGACTTCCTGCTTGTAGTAGGCGCTCATATTGGGGTGGAAGATCACCTGTTCCTCAGGCTGATTGCTCAGAAGATGTCCCAACTCTTTGAGACGGTCTGAGCGAAGACTGCACGGTCTTTCAGCATCTCTGCTAGCTCACCACCGTCGCAGATCGATTGCACGATCTTTTCTTTCTCGCGTGTGAGCTTGCCCTGTTCTGTGATGAAACTGTTCCGCGCGGCGTTTTGTTCGCGGTGCAGCGCATTCAGGCGGTTGTTGTATTCTTTGCAGAAGGCCTCTATCCCTGTATCAGGCCAAAACATATGTCACGTGAAAAAGCGAATGAAGACCTTTTGCCAGAAATGAAGGATAGGAAGCTGAATACGCTCCACAAACTGTCAGTCTAAAGTAGCCTCGCAATACCAGCCGGACTGGACGTCTCTGAGCATGGGCGGAAACCGGAAGTTTTCTGCTCGCGCGCCACTTTCTTTGACGATCCGAGGAAGCGGGCATTCAATCAATAAATTTGCAATCAGAAGGTCTGCGGTTCTCAGTTCGAGTGGGGTTACGACTTAAACACCAGTCAGATCCTCTATTTGACGACGAAAAAGCGCTGCTTTAAATGATCGACAAAAATTTGTTCGACGAAATCACTGAGCAAAAACTCCCGGATCGTGCGACACGACACACAGTACACGTCCAGTGAACACAAGGCCTGGAATGGCCAATGGAAACACTACTTTGTTGTGCCCAACATCCCTGCGCTGCTGTCACGATAAAGGTTCAGCAGCCATGAATTGAAGGTTTTTCGGCAAGCGGTCTCAGCGGTATGTCTAATTTGGTCGTGATCTGCTTTCTGAGGATCATCGTCTCATCATGCCGCCATACTATAGCGCATCGTAGCAATCCAAAGTAACGATCCGCTTCTTCACCTTTCTTATTGGGTTTTATCCGCCGCCGGGTGCCGCGGAATCTGGACGAAGAAATACTGACTCGAGCTTAGTGCGAGGCTGATGTTCCTCGACTGCGTGGTAGGTCAATACCAGCATATCTTACCCTAGGACTTTTTATTCTGTCTGAAGAAGAATTGAGGAGTAGGGTGATTGATACAAAGGCTGATGAGCTCAGGCTTCATGTCGCCAAAATCCGACACACATGAGTTTTCCATAAAGAGCACTGATCGTAAGTAGGCTTGATCTCATAGTTATGGTAGTTTTCGCCTTCTTGCGCACATGTTTGGCTTTTTTGACGGTAAGGTGTTTAGTCTTTCGAGGCCATTATGAACCGTTTCGAGTTTATACGTGATCGTGTTATGGTTGTGTCGGTCGCTTAAATTAATGCGATCACGGTTGCTTTCCCGTTCAGTACATTCTGATGACTTAAGGATAGCGACGCTGATACATTATTGAGTGTTGCAATAGAGGCAGGGCAGGCGACAGCTGGTTACATGTGAACTTTACCTTGCCCTTCCTCCTTTTCTCCCCTATAGGAACCCATCGCTCATTAGGTTTGCTGTGCGAATCTCATAAGGGTGGTGAATTTTCCGTGCTTTCGTACGGGTTTACATAACCCACCAGGTTATAGGGTTACCCGTCATAAGGGGCCTTCTGGTGCTTAGGACAAGGAACAAAGGCGATGAACGCCAATGATCTGCGCGATAAGACCGTGGATGAACTCCGCGATCTGCTTGCTTCTTATAAAAAAGAGAGCTTCAACCTGCGTTTTCAGCAAGCCACTGGTCAGCTGGAAAACACGTCCGGTATTCGTGCCGCACGTCGCAATGCGGCTCGCGTCAACACAATCCTGAACCAAAAAGCTGCTGCTGCAGCAGCTGAATAAGGTAGAACAAGATGCCCAAACGTATCCTGTCTGGCGTTGTGACCAGCGACGCAAACGCACAAACTGTAACCGTGTCTGTTGAACGTCGTTTCACACATCCGGTTCTGAAGAAAACCATCCGTAAGTCCAAGAAATACCGGGCTCACGATGAACAGAACGCTTTCAAGGTCGGCGACACTGTACGCATCATCGAATGCGCGCCGAAATCGAAAACGAAACGCTGGGAAGTTCTGGAAGCCTAAGAATCTCACTCTGAGATTCCTGGCGACTTAACTTCACAGTTAGTCGAAACCCTGGGGGCAACGCCACGCATCGGCGCCCCATAGGTCGGGAGAAACCACATGATCCAGATGCAAACAAATCTGGATGTAGCTGACAACTCCGGCGCACGCCGAGTTCAGTGCATCAAGGTTCTGGGTGGTTCCAAGCGTAAATACGCATCCGTAGGCGACATTATTGTTGTCTCGGTTAAGGAAGCCATTCCACGTGGTCGCGTTAAGAAAGGTGACGTCCGTAAGGCCGTTGTCGTGCGCACCGCAAAAGAAGTACGTCGTGAAGACGGCACCGCGATCCGTTTTGATCGCAACGCAGCTGTTATTCTGAACAACAACAATGAGCCCGTAGGTACACGTATCTTTGGCCCAGTTGTTCGTGAGCTGCGCGCCAAGAACTTCATGAAGATCATTTCGCTGGCACCGGAGGTTCTGTAACAATGGCTGCAAAACTCCGTAAAGGCGACAAGGTCATCGTTCTGGCCGGTAAGGACAAGGGCAAAGAAGGCACAATCACGTCTGTTGACCCTAAAGCTGGCAAAGCTGTTGTTGATGGTGTGAATGTTGCCATTCGCCACACACGTCAGTCCCAGACCGAGCAAGGCGGCCGCCTGCCTAAAGCTCTGCCGATCCAGTTGTCAAATCTGGCTCTGCTGGACAGCAACGGTAAAGCAACGCGTGTTGGCTTCCGCGAGGAAGACGGCAAGAAAGTGCGCTTTGCAAAAACCACAGGGGAGACCGTTTGATGTCTGACGCAACTTACACCCCCCGCCTGAAGACCCAGTATCAGGACAGCATTCGTGCGTCTCTGAAAGAGGAATTCGGCTACAAGAACGACATGCAGATCCCTAAGCTGGATAAAATCGTTCTGAACATCGGTTGTGGCCGCGCTGCTGTTAAAGACAGCAAAAAAGCCAAATCCGCACAGGCAGACCTGACCGCAATCGCGGGCCAAAAGGCTCTGACCACCGTGGCAAAAAACTCTATCGCTGGCTTCCGTGTACGTGAAGGCATGCCGATGGGTGCCAAGGTGACCCTGCGTGGCGAGCGTATGTATGAATTCCTGGATCGTCTGATCACCGTTGCTATGCCTCGTATCCGCGACTTCCGCGGCGTATCCGGCACTTCTTTTGATGGTCGCGGCAACTACGCCACCGGCCTGAAAGAGCACATCGTATTCCCAGAAATCGACTTTGATAAAGTTGATGAACCCTGGGGTATGGACATCGTGATCGCTACCACAGCGAACACCGACGCTGAAGCCAAGGCACTGTTGAAAGCTTTCAACATGCCCTTCAACAGCTAAAGCGCGGGAAGGATAGAGACATGGCTAAGAAAAGCATGATCGAACGCGAGAAGAAGCGCGAGCGTCTGGTGGCAAAATATGCTGCGAAACGTGCCGAGCTGAAAGAAATCGCAAACGACGAATCTCGCCCAATGGAAGAGCGTTTCAAAGCGCGTCTGAAACTGGCGAAACTGCCGCGGAACTCCTCGGCGACCCGTCTTCACAACCGTTGCCAGCTGACCGGCCGTCCTCACGCTTACTATCGTAAGCTGAAGATCAGCCGTATTGCGCTGCGCGAGCTGGGTTCTGCTGGTCAGATCCCCGGCATGGTCAAATCCAGCTGGTAAGGAGAGAGCGATATGAACGATCCTATCGGTGATATGCTGACCCGCATCCGCAACGCACAACTGCGTGGCAAATCCACCGTTTCCACACCCGCATCAAAACTGCGTGCGTGGGTTCTGGACGTGCTGGCGGACGAAGGTTACATTCGCGGCTACGAGAAGACCACCGGCACTGGCGGTCATCCGGCGATTGAAATCAGCCTGAAGTACTACGAAGGCGAACCTGTAATTCGTGAAGTGAAGCGGGTCTCTAAGCCCGGTCGTCGCGTGTACATGTCCGTCAATGACATCCCACAAGTCCGTCAGGGCCTGGGTGTGTCGATTGTCTCCACCCCTCGTGGTGTGATGTCGGACGCAAAAGCGCGCGCAGCCAATGTTGGTGGCGAAGTGCTTTGCACCGTCTTCTAAGGAGGTCTTTCGATGTCTCGTATTGGTAAAAAACCAGTTGAGCTGCCCAGTGGTGTTACTGCCTCTGTGTCAGGTCAGACCGTTGAAGTGAAGGGCCCGAAGGGTGCTCGTACTTTCACTGCAACTGACGATGTCGCAATCTCGGTTGAAGACAATGTCGTTAAAATTGACCCACGCGGTATGTCTAAGCGTGCGCGTCAGCAATGGGGCATGGCCCGCACCATGGTTGCGAATCTCGTAACTGGTGTGACCGAAGGCTTCAAAAAAGAGCTGGAAATCAACGGTGTTGGTTACCGGGCACAGATGCAGGGTAACACTCTGAAGCTGAACCTGGGCTACAGCCACGACGTCGACTTCACTGCGCCTGAGGGTATCACCATCACCGCGCCGAAGCAGACTGTCATCATCGTTGAAGGCATTGACCAACAACTCGTTGGCCAAGTTGCGGCAAACATCCGCAAATGGCGTGCGCCAGAGCCCTACAAAGGCAAAGGTATCAAGTACAAAGACGAGTTTATCTTCCGCAAGGAAGGCAAGAAGAAGTAAGGACCAGCAAAATGGCAAACAGCAAAAGAACTCTGTTTCTGAAGCGCCGTCTGCGCGTCCGGAACAAACTTCGCAAGGTCAACGCAGGTCGCGTTCGCCTGTCAGTTCACCGCTCAAACAAGAACATTTCTGTTCAGGTGATCGACGACACACGTGGCGTGACCCTCGCGGCGGCTTCGACTTTGGAAAAAGATTTGGGTTTCTTCGGCAAGAACAATGTCGAAGCAGCGACCAAAGTAGGTGCAGTGATCGCAGAGCGCGCGAAAGCGGCTGGCGTGAGCGAAGCTTACTTCGATCGTGGTGGCTTCCTGTTCCACGGCAAAGTGAAGGCTCTGGCCGACGCTGCGCGTGAAGGCGGCCTGAAGATCTAAGTCTTGCGGGCAGCCTTCGGGCTGTCCCGATGATCCGGGGGGCAGGGGGCTTTCGCCGCTTGCTCCACTAGGATTGGATTAATGGCGCCAAACGCGCCCATATATAAGGAATGCCAAGATGGCAGAACGTGAAAACCGCCGCGGCCGTGGCCGTCGCGAAGAAGAGACACCGGAATTTGCAGATCGTTTGGTCGCAATCAACCGCGTTTCCAAAACTGTAAAAGGCGGTAAGCGCTTTGGTTTTGCAGCTCTGGTTGTTGTTGGCGACCAAAAGGGCCGCGTTGGCTTTGGTAAAGGTAAAGCCAAAGAAGTACCTGAGGCGATCCGTAAAGCAACTGAACAAGCCAAGCGTCAGATGGTCCGTGTACCTCTGAAAGAAGGCCGCACATTGCACCATGACGTCGAAGGTCGTCACGGCGCAGGTAAAGTTGTAATGCGCACCGCACCTGAAGGTACCGGTATCATTGCAGGTGGTCCAATGCGTGCTGTTTTCGAAATGCTCGGCGTAAAAGACGTTGTTTCGAAATCAATCGGTTCGCAAAACCCTTACAACATGATCCGCGCAACTCTGAACGGCCTGACCAAAGAGTCCAGCCCACGTTCGGTTGCTCAGCGTCGTGGCAAAAAAGTTGCTGACATTCTGCCCAAGCGGGACGAAGCACCTGCTGAAGCTGAAGCATAAGGAGACGAAGTCATGGCGAAAACCATTGTTGTAAAACAGATCGGTTCTCCGATCCGTCGTCCAGCCGATCAACGCGCAACTTTGATCGGTCTGGGTTTGAACAAAATGCACAAGACCCGTGAGCTGGAGGATACTCCTTCGGTACGTGGCATGATCAATAAGATCCCGCACATGGTCGAAATCATCGAAGAGCGCGACTAAGCCCTCTTTTAAAATGATTCTGAGAACGCCCCTAAGATCATCTTAGGGGCGTTTTTTGTTATTTTTCTTTATTTGCCCAATAAGTAAGCAAGTATTCTATGGGGCTGATTAAAGCTGTTGCCCTTGTGAATTGAGTTAATTTTTCATCTATGCTGCAACTGCATAACAGATCGTCCGAACCGTCAATTGTTAGCGCCATCGCATCGCTTTATATCTTGTCTTGTCAGTTAGGGAGCCTGACGCGCTGTACCGGAATAGGTCCGGTACTCAAATGTATAGGATGACAGACATGGCATATGTAAACACCACTGCCGCTACTTTTGGCCCCTTCGCTCGCCTCCATGCTTTGGTTGAAGGCTTTAAAGCCCGCCTTGCACTCTACAAAGAATATTCTGCAACCGTTTCAGAAATGATGGCTTTGTCAGAGCGCGAGCTGAACGACATCGGCATCTCACGTTATGATGTGAAAGAGATTGCGCGTAAGCATGTTTACGGCGCTTAAGTCACAAGAATTATAATTCAAGCTCATTATCCCCTCCCGATGAGCTGAGTGTAACGCCTCCGGTTCCTTCCCCGGAGGCGTTTTCTTTTGCGATCAAACGTCGAAAATTTGTGATCGAATTTGAGACGATTCATATAGGTACGGGACTGTGGGTAAGGGGGGATGCTCAGAGCCACTCTCAGGCGGTTGCTTCTGCGATCCTGTCAGACCCGTCAATTTGACGCTATCCTGATGAATACGGGCGTTTCGATTGATTGGTTCTCTTTCCTTGATCCGTTGAAGCGTTCCGTCTATACGCACCCGGTGGCAGTTCGTCTGCCAGAGAATCACGAAACAAAAGCCGTGTTTGATCCATTCGCTTCGAGGGTCAATTCCGGCAAGAGGAGAAGCGACATGAAACTTCATGAACTGCGCGATAACGAAGGCGCAACTAAGAAACGCACACGCGTTGGCCGTGGCCCCGGTTCCGGTAAAGGTAAAATGGGTGGCCGTGGTATCAAAGGTCAAAAGTCTCGCTCGGGTGTAGCCATCAATGGTTACGAGGGCGGCCAGATGCCATTGTACCAACGTTTGCCAAAGCGTGGCTTTAACAAGCCGAACCGTAAGTCCTACGCGGTTGTAAACCTGGGCTTGATCCAGAAGTTCATCGACGCAGGCAAACTGGATGCAGCGACCATCACCGAAGATAGCCTGGTGGCATCCGGTCTGGTTCGCCGCAAGCTGGACGGTATCCGCGTTCTGGCAAAAGGTGAATTCACTGCCAAAGCAACCATCGCAGTGACCGGCGCATCTAAAGCAGCGGTAGACGTTGTTGCACAGGCCGGCGGCGCTCTGACCGTGGCAGCTGCGGAAGCAGCAGCCGAGTAAATCGGTTGTGACCTTGTGAGCGGCGAAAAAGCCGCTTACATAGTGTTCAGAGTTTTCCTTAACGCCGTCCGAGCCGGGAAATGGTTCAGGGCGGCGTTTTCGCAAGAAGAGACCTTTTTTATGGTATCAGCAGCAGAACAAATGGCGGCGAACACCAGCTGGGCCGCACTTGGCAAAGCCACGGATCTGCGCAACCGCATCCTGTTCACCATTGGATTATTGATCGTTTATCGTCTTGGAACGTTCATCCCAGTGCCCGGGATCGATGCGAATGCGCTACGTGAATTTATGGAATCAGCGGGTGCTGGTATTGGTGGCATGGTCTCCATGTTCACCGGTGGCGCATTAGGGCGGATGGGTATCTTTGCTCTTGGCATTATGCCCTATATCTCCGCCTCGATTATCGTTCAGTTGCTGACATCGATGGTGCCCGCGCTCGAACAACTCAAGAAAGAGGGCGAGCAGGGCCGTAAAAAGATCAACCAATATACCCGTTATGGTACCGTGGTGCTGGCGACAGCGCAGGCCTACGGGCTTGCGGTTTCGCTTGAGAGCGGTGAACTGGCGACCGATCCGGGGCTCTACTTCCGCTTGGCGTGTATGGTAACCCTGGTTGGTGGTACTATGTTCCTGATGTGGTTGGGGGAACAGATCACCAATCGCGGTATCGGGAACGGTATCTCGCTTATCATTTTTGTTGGTATTATCGCTGAAGTCCCTGCTGCTCTGGCGCAGTTCTTTGCATCGGGTCGTTCTGGTGCGCTGAGCCCTGCTGTGATTTTGATGGTCATTGCGATGGTTGTCGGAATCATCATGTTTGTGGTCTTCATGGAACGCGCATTGCGTAAAATCCACATACAGTACCCGCGTCGCCAGGTTGGTATGAAGGTTTATGATGGGGGGTCTTCGCATCTACCGGTCAAGGTAAACCCAGCAGGTGTAATTCCAGCTATCTTTGCCTCGTCCTTGTTGCTACTGCCAACAACGATCTCAACCTTCTCAACCGGTGCCACCAATGGTCCTGTGATGTCATGGTTGCTCGCGAACTTTGGCCCCGGCCAACCACTATACTTGTTGTTCTTCGTCGCGATGATCGTTTTCTTTGCGTACTTTTATACGTTCAACGTTGCATTCAAACCTGATGACGTGGCGAACAATTTGAAAAACCAAAATGGTTTTGTTCCGGGAATTCGTCCAGGTAAAAACACGGCTGCTTATCTTGAATATGTTGTGAACCGCATCTTGGTGTTGGGATCAGCCTATTTGGCGGCTGTTTGCTTGTTGCCGGAGATTTTGCGTGGCCAGTTCGCAATTCCGTTCTATTTTGGCGGCACGTCAGTGTTGATTGTTGTGTCCGTGACGATGGACACCATCCAGCAAGTACAGAGCCATTTGCTCGCGCATCAATACGAAGGCTTGATTGAAAAGAGCCAACTCAGCGGGCGTAACAAGAAACGCAAGAAACGGGGACCGTCGCGTCGATGACTAACATTATTCTCTTAGGCCCTCCGGGCGCTGGTAAAGGTACGCAGGCTAAAAAATTGGTTGAATCCCGCAATATGATTCAGCTGAGCACCGGAGATATGTTGCGTGAGGCGCAAGCCTCGGGCACAGAGATGGGCAAAAAAGTTGCCGCCATTATGGCCGAAGGAAAGCTGGTCACCGACGAAGTGGTGATCCTGTTGATCCACGAAAAGATGTCAGCAGGCGCAGAAGGTGGTTTCATCTTTGATGGGTTCCCGCGCACTTTGGCTCAGGCAGATGCGCTGGCGACTCTTCTGGAAGAGATGGGTCAGTCACTGGACGAGGTGATTGAACTGCAGGTCGAGGATGAGGTTCTGGTTGACCGTATTGTGAACCGCGCAGAAGAAGCCCGTGCTGCGGGCTTGCCTGTGCGTGCCGATGACAATGCGGAAAGCGTCAAAATTCGTCTGATGGAATACTATAAGAAAACCGCGCCTCTGTTGGGCTACTACTATGCCAAAGGCAATTTAAGCGCGGTTGATGGACTGGCGTCGATTGATGATGTCGAAGGTTCTATCGCGGCGATTCTCGATAAATAAAATCGCTTAGATTTGAATATTTGAAACCCGGTCTTGAAGGCCGGGTTTTGTTTTGGAAATGTGCAAAATGAAACCCTGTCAAGAGGTATTGACCATTTTGATACAAACACCTAAAGGTTTCAGCTCATAAGAGAATCATCTTGATTTGGGAACTGGAATGGTTCAGTGACCAGCTGGATGACAGTAAGCCCGTAAGTGGAAGCTTCCGGGCTTATGTTGTGAAAAAAGGTTCTGGGATTACGGAACCGCAACTTAAAAAGGAAAGTCCAACGTGGCACGTATTGCCGGCGTAAACATCCCCAGCGCTAAGCGGGTTCCTATCGCCCTCACATATATCACCGGTATCGGTACAACTTCCGCTCAAGCGATCTGCGAAGCGGTAAACATCGACGCAACCCGTCGTGTGAACGAGCTGTCTGACGCTGAAGTTCTCGCCATTCGTGAGCACATCGATGCAAACTACACCGTTGAAGGTGACCTGCGTCGTGAAGTGACCATGAACATTAAACGCCTGATGGATCTGGGTAGCTACCGTGGCCTGCGCCACCGTCGTAATCTGCCTGTCCGTGGTCAGCGTACCCACACCAACGCTCGCACGCGCAAAGGCCCCGCAAAGGCCATCGCTGGTAAGAAGAAGTAAGGGAGGGTTCGATCAATGGCACGTGATAAGACTCGTACAAAGAAAAAAGAGCGTAAGAATATCGCATCGGGCGTTGCCCATGTAAACTCTTCGTTCAACAACACCAAAATCCTGATCTCTGACGTACAGGGCAACGCGATCTCTTGGTCGTCTGCGGGTTCGATGGGCTTTAAAGGCTCACGTAAATCCACGCCTTACGCGGCTCAGATGGCTGCAGAAGATGCGGGCAAAAAAGCGCAGGATCACGGTGTGAAGACGCTGGAAGTTGAAGTTCAAGGCCCTGGTTCTGGTCGTGAATCAGCTCTGCGCGCTTTGGCTGCAATTGGTTTCAACATCTCGTCCATCCGTGACGTGACACCAATCGCGCACAACGGCTGCCGCCCACCAAAGCGTCGCCGCGTATAAGCACAAAAATTACGCTGGGACCTTGCGAACTGCACGGTCCCAGTCCGCGTTTATAAAACCTCGGGCGTCCAATCCCTTTGGGACATGGGGGACGGACAGGAATGGAGGGACTGCATGATCCATAAGAACTGGGCAGAACTGATCAAGCCAACACAGCTTGAAGTCAAGCCAGGTAATGACCCCGCACGTCAGGCCACCGTTATCGCAGAACCGCTGGAACGTGGTTTCGGTCTTACACTGGGCAACGCGCTGCGTCGCGTGCTGATGAGCTCACTGCAAGGTGCAGCTATCTCAAGTGTACAGATCGACAACGTCCTGCACGAGTTCTCTTCTGTTGCAGGTGTTCGTGAAGATGTCACCGACGTCATCCTGAACCTGAAGCAGGTTTCTTTGCGTATGGAAGTAGAAGGCCCAAAGCGTCTTTCTATTTCTGCAAAAGGCCCCGCAATCGTGACTGCGGGTGACATCGCAGAATCTGCAGGTATCGAAGTTCTGAACCGTGATCACGTGATTTGTCACTTGGACGACGGTGCGGATCTGTTCATGGAGCTCACTGTGAACACTGGCAAAGGTTATGTGTCCGCAGACAAAAACAAGCCAGAGGATGCGCCTATTGGTCTGATTCCAATCGACGCGATCTATTCACCAGTCAAGCGCGTGTCTTACGATGTTCAACCGACTCGTGAAGGTCAGGTTCTGGACTATGATAAGCTGACCATGAAAGTTGAAACCGATGGTTCGATCACGCCTGATGATGCGGTAGCTTTTGCTGCACGTATTCTGCAGGATCAGCTGTCGATCTTCGTGAACTTCGACGAACCAGAATCAGCCGGTCGCCAGGACGAAGATGACGGTCTTGAGTTTAACCCACTTCTGCTGAAGAAAGTGGATGAACTGGAACTGTCCGTACGTTCTGCAAACTGCCTGAAGAACGACAATATCGTTTACATTGGCGATCTGATCCAGAAAACCGAAGCAGAAATGCTGCGCACGCCCAACTTTGGCCGTAAGTCTTTGAATGAGATCAAAGAAGTACTGTCTGGTATGGGGCTGCACCTTGGCATGGATGTCGAAGATTGGCCGCCAGATAACATCGAAGATCTGGCCAAGAAGTTTGAAGATAGCTTCTAAAATGTTTCGCAAGGGGGCTATTGCCCCCTTCGCAAATTCCCGGGGTTGGCCGGGGTTATAGCTGGGCATGTGCCCCAAGGAGAGCACCCCGCACGCATGGGGCGCCAGACAAAGAAAAACGCAAGATACAAGGACTGAACATATGCGTCATAAACGTGGTTACCGCCGTCTCAATCGTACGCACGAGCACCGTAAGGCTCTGTTTTCTAACATGGCTGGCTCGCTGATTGAGCACGAGCAAATTAAAACGACTTTGCCTAAAGCAAAAGAACTGCGCCCGATCATTGAAAAAATGATCACGTTGGCAAAGCGTGGCGATCTACACGCACGTCGCCAAGCCGCAGCAAAACTGAAGCAGGAACAGTATGTTGCAAAACTGTTTGATGTTTTGGGCCCTCGTTACGCAGAGCGTAAAGGTGGTTATGTCCGCATCCTGAAAGCTGGCTTCCGTTATGGTGACATGGCGCCAATGGCGATCATTGAATTTGTCGACCGTGATGTAGACGCAAAAGGCGCTGCTGACAAAGCACGCGTTGCAGCTGAAGAGCTGACAGCAGACGCTGAATAATTTGCGATTTCCCAATCGGGAATTGTTGCCCTCGCCTTTTTGAAAGGCGAGGGTTTTTCTATATATATGAGATGGAATTACATTTGCACGTCGACGCCATTTTTCCCTCGACAGGCTTTTTCTTTTTCACTAGCCTTTCCGACATGACCCGCAACTTCGCCTCCTTCTGGTACTTTTATTATCCGCGCCACACGGCGGTCGGAGAAGTCTGCGCGTTCTGAAAACAGAATTCAGAAAACCAAGACACCCAAACCGCCTTGCACGCTGCAGGCGGTTTTTTTGTATCCGCTCAGCCAAAGGCCCCGCTGAAATAGGAAACACCCCATGCCTCATAAAACCGCAAATCTACGGATTACTGCAATGCAGGAACTCGCCTCACCTGAGACTTTGATTGCGGAGCTGCCTGCCAGCTCCGTCGCGTTGGAGACCGTGGTTCACAGCCGAACCGCTATTCAAAATATTTTGCAGGGACAAGATGACAGGCTAATTGTCGTTGTCGGGCCTTGTTCTATCCACGACCCGAGCGCGGCCTTGGACTATGCTCGCCGTTTGCTGCCGTTAAAACAAGAGCTGGGTGATCAGTTGGAAATCGTAATGCGGGTTTATTTTGAAAAGCCACGTACTATTGGTGGGTGGAAAGGATTGATCAACGATCCCGGCCTTGATGAAAGCTTCCAGATTAATGACGGGCTGAAATTGGCACGTAGTTTGTGCGAAGAGATAAATGCCTTGGGCCTGCCCGTCGGGACAGAGTTCTTGGATGCATCTGTGCCGCAATACATCTCGGATTTGGTGGCCTGGGCTGCGATTGGTGCACGCACCACCGAGAGCCAGATTCATCGTGAAATGGCATCGGGGCTTTCCTGTCCGGTGGGGTTCAAAAATGGCACTCGTGGCAATGTACAGATCGCTATTGATGCAGTGCGTTCAGCAGCACGCCCCCATCACTTCATGGCCTTGTCAAAAACAGGCCGGGCTGCCATCGCTGGAACTGCTGGAAATCCGGATTGCCATATTATCCTGCGCGGCGGTGGTGGTACAAATTTTGATGCGGACTCTGTTGATGCAGCCTGCCGCATAGCCGAGAAAGACGGTATTCGTGGTCAAGTGATGATTGATGCGAGCCACGCCAATAGTGGCAAAGATCCAGAAAAACAGCCTGAGGTTCTTGCCGATGTTGGGGGACAGATGGCCGCGGGTGACACGCGCATTACCGGTGTGATGATTGAAAGCCATTTGGTTGCTGGGAATCAAAAACTGGGTGAGGATCCACTGACCTATGGGCAGTCTATTACTGATGGATGCATCGGCTGGCAGGATACGGTTGCCGAACTTCACAAACTTGCAGAGGCGGTGTCGCGGCGGCGTGTGGCGCAACAGCGACTTGCTGGTTAATCGTCTTATGTGTGAGAGGCCTTGGTACGAATTTAAGGCCTCTCTTGCATTCTTTGGCAGAGCTTCGCATATCTGGAGTAATTCAGAGCTGGAGGCTTTATGATACGTCAAAGTCTGACCTTATTATCACTTTGTTTGTTGGTGCTTGGCACATCTGTGCGGTCTGAAACCCGTGTGCCGCAATCAAGCGCGGAGATTACACTTGGCTTTGCGCCTCTTGTGAAAGAGGCAGCTCCAGCTGTCGTCAACATCTACGCAAAGATTGTTACACAATCGCGCGGCCGCTCGCCTTTTATGGACGATCCGTTTTTTGAAGATCTATTTCGTGGTTTTAATCAGCCACGCCCACGTGTCGAAAATTCGCTCGGCTCCGGTGTGATATTGACTGCCGATGGTGTTGTTGTGTCTAACTACCATGTTGTTGGTATGGCGTCAGAAATCCGGGTGGTGACGAATGATCGTCGCGAGTTTAATGCGCGTGTGGTTCTGGCGGATCAGGCCAGCGACCTTGCGATCTTGCAGTTGGATGATGCAGATAATCTTCCGTATCTGGATCTGCGCGATAGCGATCAGGTCGAGGTCGGAGAACTGGTATTGGCCATTGGCAATCCTTTTGGGGTTGGGCAAACTGTAAGCTCTGGCATTGTCTCAGGTCTGGCGCGTACCGGGACGGCTTCTGGAGATGGGCTTGGGTATTTTGTGCAGACCGATGCACCGATCAATCCGGGGAATTCCGGTGGCGCGTTGGTTGACGTAAATGGTGACCTTATCGGGATTAACACACGTATTTTAAGCCGATCGGGCGGTTCAAATGGGATCGGATTTGCCATCCCAGCTAATCTTGTGCGCGAATTTGTACGTCAAGCACAGCGTGGTGCCGAAGACTTCGAGCGCCCCTGGGCGGGTATGTCGGGGCAACCAATGGATGCGGATCTTGCAAATTCGCTTGGTCTTGATCTGGTCGAAGGCATGATGATTTCAAACCTCCACCCCCAAAGCCCATTTGCGGAGGCGGGGTTTGTGATTGGGGATGTGATCACGCAGGTCGATGGGAAAGTCGTCAATTCCCCCTCTGAGATGGTGTTTCGCATGACGGTTACAGGCCTTGGCGAAGAGGCGCAGATCACGCGCGTTCGCGATGGTAAAATAGAGCAGATTTCCGTTGCAATGGCTGTCGCCCCTGATGCGCCACAAGCAAACCCCATGCGTTTGGGACGGGGGAGCCTGTTACCGGGGCTGCAGATTGCACAGGTCAATCCAGCGCTTATTGCGCGGATGGGACTTTCTTTGAACACGCAGGGCGTGGTTATCTTAGATGCAGGACGATACGCTGGTCGCGGTGGCGTGCAGGTCGGAGATGTTCTGCTGGGGGTCAACGGTGTGTTGATTGAAACAACGCAGGATGCAAAAGATATCCTATCTGAAAAGACACGTTGGCTGCAGCTTGATCTTTTGCGCAGGGGCCAACGCGTGTCTTTGCGCTTCCGTCTGTAGCGCGATGGCAGATCTTTTTGACAAACCACCGCCAGACGATATTGCGTCGCAGCCAAAAGCTGAACCACCGCGTCCGTTGGCAGACCGGCTGAGGCCCCGGGCACTTGCCGACGTCATCGGCCAGACACAGGTGCTGGGTGCCGATGCGCCGCTTGGTGTTATGCTGGCATCTGGATCTTTGTCGTCTCTGGTGTTTTGGGGGCCACCGGGCGTGGGGAAAACCACGATCGCGCGCCTTTTAGCACAAGAAACGGATCTGCATTTTGTACAGATCTCTGCGATTTTCACTGGCGTTCCTGATCTGAAAAAAGTTTTTGAGGCTGCGAAAATCCGCCGTCAAAATGGGCAGGGAACTCTGTTATTTGTTGATGAGATCCATCGGTTTAACAAAGCCCAGCAAGATGGATTTCTTCCACATATGGAAGATGGGACCATCCTTCTTGTTGGTGCAACAACGGAAAATCCTTCGTTCGAATTGAATGCAGCTTTGCTAAGCCGTGCGCAGGTCTTGGTTTTGGAGCGCTTGGGCGCGCAAGACCTTGAGGATCTGACACTGCGCGCAGAGGCGGAGCTAAAACGCGCTTTACCTTTGGATCCGGCAGCGCGGCTGGCTTTGCATGAAATGGCAGATGGTGACGGGCGGGCATTGCTCAATTTAATTGAGCAGGTTGCAGCCTGGCGCGTTGATGCTCTGCTTGATCCTGAAACTCTGGCCAAACGTTTGATGCGCCGCGCGGCGAAATACGACAAATCGGGGGATGAGCATTATAATCTGATCTCAGCGCTACATAAATCTGTGCGTGGCTCAGATCCGGATGCCGCACTTTATTGGTTTGCGCGGATGTTAGAAGGCGGAGAAGATCCGCGCTATCTTGCGCGGCGTCTGACCCGGATGGCAGTCGAGGATATTGCATTGGCGGATCCGCAGGCACAGGCCGTGTGTTTGCAAAGCTGGGATACCTATGAACGTCTTGGCAGTCCTGAAGGAGAATTGGCGCTGGCACAGGCAGTGGTTTATCTGGCGCTCGCGCCTAAAACCAATGCGCATTACATGGCATTTAAGGCGGCACAGCGCCTGGCGAAACAAACCGGCAGTGCGCCACCCCCCAAACATATCCTGAACGCTCCAACAAAACTGATGGCAGCGCAGGGATATGGCGCTGATTATGCCTATGATCACAACGCCGAGGATGGATTTTCAGGTCAGAACTATTTCCCCGACGGTGTGCCCAGACCAGAATTGTACAAACCCGTGGAACGCGGGTTTGAGCGGGAGCTAAAGCGGCGTTTGGAGTATTTTGAAAAGCTACGTGAGAAACGAAACCGATAGCAGGTGCGGGGCCTTTGCATTTAGTGCAAGGCAGGCAAAACTTGACATTGCATAGCCCGTGGGCGAGTGAACGCGCATGTTTTGGACTGTCACACAGGTCGCACTGGGCGGCGCAATAGGAGCGGCCTGCCGGTATCTGGCAGGCCTTGGTGTTTTGCGCCTTATTGGCGCGACGTCATTCCCTGTTGCGATCTTGGGCATCAATGTATTTGGATCCTTTTTGATGGGGTTCAGTGTTGTTGTCATGGAACAGCGCAGCCTGATGCAGGGCAGCCCTTTTGTGATCACCGGTCTACTGGGCGGGTTCACAACGTTTTCGACGTTTTCATTGGAAACAATGGCGCTGATAGAACGTGGAGTTTTTGTACAGGCAGGCCTTTATGTAGGACTGTCGGTGGGCCTATCTGTGGCCGGATTGATTTTGGGCATGATGATTGCCAGAGGAGTGCTTTCATGAGCGGTGTTCAAATGATTACGGTTGCACAGGATGATGATGGCCAGCGTGTTGATCGCTGGCTGCGGCGCCTGTTTCCCCATGTGAATCAGGGACGTATTGAAAAGATGTGCCGAAAAGGTGAATTGCGCGTTGATGGCAGCCGTGCAAAGGCCTCGACACGGGTTGAGGCCGGGCAAGTGGTTCGCGTGCCACCGTTGTCTGCACAGGATTTGAAACCGGCAGAACCCCGCGAGGTTCGTATTTCAAAGGCAGACGCAGAGATGATCCGAGGCTGTGTCATCTATAAAGATGATGCGGTGATCGTGCTGAACAAACCCGCAGGCCTTGCCGTGCAGGGAGGCAGCGGCACCACGAAACACGTTGATGGTCTGGCTGAGGCGCTAAAGTTTGACCTTGATGAAAAGCCGCGTCTTGTGCACCGGCTTGATAAAGATACCTCCGGTGTTTTGGTCATGGCGCGGACGCGTTTGGCTGCGCAGGCCTTGACGGCTGCGTTCCGACATCATGCGACGCGCAAAATTTACTGGGCGCTGGTTGCGGGTGTGCCAACGCCTTACCTTGGCGAAGTGAAATGTGGAATGGTCAAAGCGGGCGGCCATGGTAAACATGGCGAAGGCGAAAAGATGATCGCTCTTCATTCAGATGATGTTGACCAGACCAAAGGTGCGAAACGTTCACATACGCAATATGCGACACTTTACCGGGTGGCGAGCCGCGCCGCTTGGGTTGCGATGGAGCCGATCACTGGACGTACACATCAGCTGCGCTTGCACATGTCTGAAATTGGCCACCCTATTGCGGGCGATGGTAAATACGGCGGTTCAAGCCAAGAAAACCTTGGCGATGGGTGGGGCGCACAAATCGGTGGTGTGATTTCTAAGAAATTGCATCTGCATTGTCGTCGGATGGCCTTTGAGCACCCAACCACAAAGAAAGAACTGTCGATTACGGCGGACCTACCGCCCCATATGGTCGAAAGTTGGGAAACTTTTGGCTGGAGCGAAGACCTGGCCGCGGAAGATCCCTTTGAAAGCCTGCGCTGATGGACACAGATCTAAGGTTGGTTCTGTTTGATGTGGATGGCACCCTAGTTGACAGCCAAGCAGCAATCGTTGGTGCCATGACGGATGCGTTCCGGGGGCAAGGGCTTGCGGTTCCGTCACGGAGCGACATCCTCTCCATTGTTGGTCTTTCGTTGCCGATCGCATGCCAGCGGCTTGCCCCAACGCAAGGCGACAATGTGATTGCCGCGTTGGTGGAAGGTTACAAAAAATCATACATGACAACACGTCAGATAGAGGGCGCGGCGCATTCACCCCTCTTTGAAGGTGCGCGTGAGATGCTTGAAGTTCTCCACACGGTTCCTGAATATCTGCTGGGTGTTGCAACCGGTAAATCTCAGCGTGGGCTTGATACGCTGATCGACGCGCATAACCTTTCCTGTTTCGTGACACGACAGGTTGCTGATCATCATCCGTCTAAACCGCATCCGTCAATGGTTCAAACGGCTCTTGCTGAAACTGGCGTGCGTGCCGAACACTGTGTGATGATTGGTGATACATCTTATGACATGGACATGGGCCGTGCGGCTGGGGTGACGACGATTGCGGTTAGCTGGGGATATCACCCTCTAGAGCAATTGCGTGCGGATCATGTGATCCATGAATTTACCGAACTTGCCCCGTTGCTTCGTAGCATCTGGAAGGACTGATTAATATGGCTGAGTGGAAGCAAAAGCGATTTTGGACTACAGTATCCGTTGAAGGAGAGGCGGACGGGTTCTCGATCCTGCTTGACGGTCGCCGGGTGAAAACTCCGGCTAAAGCCTCACTGCAAGTGCCCAGTCAACGTATGGCTGAACTGATCGCCGCGGAGTGGGAGGCACAAGAGGAGGTCGTAAATCCAAACTTGATGCCCAACACGCGGTCTGCAAATGCTGC
Source organism: Epibacterium ulvae (assembly GCF_900102795.1). Taxonomy (GTDB): domain Bacteria; phylum Pseudomonadota; class Alphaproteobacteria; order Rhodobacterales; family Rhodobacteraceae; genus Epibacterium; species Epibacterium ulvae. The sequence continues at coordinate 18,851 of NZ_FMWG01000019.1, forward strand.
GATCGACAAAGTCGCAATTCAGCACACCGAAGTCGCTGATATGTTGGCGGGATATGGCGATTCGGATTTGCTATGCTATCGGGCTGATTCCCCGGCTGAGCTGGTAGAACGCCAGGCGGCGGCTTGGGATCCCGCATTACATTGGGCTGCGGATGTACTGGGAGCCCGATTGGAGCCAAGAGCTGGCGTTTTGCATGTTCCTCAGGATCCAGAGGCGTTGAATATATTGAGTAAACGCACTCATGCTTTCAATAATTTTGAACTGGCAGCGTTTCACGATCTGGTTTCATTGTCCGGCTCGCTTGTTCTTGGCTTTGCAGCTGCCCTTGATTGGCAGCCTGTAGATGACGTCTGGTCTATGTCGCGAATTGATGAAAACTGGCAGGAAGAACAGTGGGGTGTGGATGAAGAAGCTGCTGAAACCGTTGCATTGAAAAAAGCGGATTTTCTTCATGCTAAATGCTTTTTTGATGCATGTTCTGATTGATGGATGTGCCTGAATCACACGTAAATCTGCCCTGCAGCTGCATAACTTTTCGTCAAACCATCGGTCTTTTGTCGAAAGGGCCATCGAAAATGCTGATCATGCACTTGACGTTTGTTGATGAATGATCACAAACTTGATGAGAATATCAGGAAACTGAAAATTCAAAAAGTTTCTGGCAGCAAATGCCAGGGATCAAACCGCCAAACTGGGCGGAAAATCAGGAAGAGGTAAACATGAATAAATCCGTATTCTTGGGCGCGATGGCTTTTGCTGGTCTCGCGGCAGGTGTAGCATCCGCTGGCACGCTGGACGATGTTAAGTCTCGCGGCACGCTGAACTGCGGTGTTACAACTGGTGTGGTCGGCTTCTCGGCGCCTAACGCAGAGGGCGTTTGGGAAGGCTTCGACGTTGACGTATGTCGTGCTGTAGCTGCGGCTGTCCTGGGCGATTCCACAGCGGTAGAATTCGTTCCAACCACACCAAAAACACGCTTCACCGCGCTGTCTGCTGGTGAAATTGACATGCTGTCGCGTGTTACCACTTGGACCCTGTCGCGTGACGCGGACCTTAAGTTCACCTTCGTTGGTGTGAACTACTACGATGGTCAAGGCTTTATGGTTCCTAAAGAGCTGGGTGTTTCATCTGCAAAAGAGCTGGATGGCGCAACTGTTTGTATCCAAACAGGTACCACAACCGAGCTGAATCTGGCGGACTTCTTCCGTACCAACAACATCAGCTACGAGCCCGTGCCAATTGAAACCGTTGCTGAAGCACAGCAGCAGTATCTTGCGGGTGCATGTGATGTTTTCACAACCGACGCATCACAGCTGGCATCTACACGCGCTACTTTTGAAACGCCTGCGGATCACGTGATCCTGAGCGACATTATTTCAAAAGAGCCTCTGGGCCCAACCGTACGTCACGGTGATGATGAGTGGGCAGATGTTGTTCGCTGGTCTTACAACACAATGGTTGCGGCAGAAGAGCTGGGTATTACTTCGGCCAATGTTGGTACTATGTCAGCTTCTGCGACTGATAACCCTGAAATCAACCGTCTGCTGGGTCATGAAGGCAACATGGGCGAAATGCTGGGGCTGGACCCGCAGTGGGCAGCTCGTATCCTCTCAGCAGTTGGTAACTACGGCGAGAGCTTTGAGCGTAACCTTGGTGGTCAGTCTGCAATTGGTCTAGCGCGCGGTCTGAACGCGCTGTGGACCGAAGGTGGTCTGCAGTACTCTCCGCCAGTACGCTAATATCACTATGAAATGGGGCGTGGGCATCTGTCCACGCCTCAACTTGTTCTACTGAACAAACATTCGATCACGCGATCTACGCGAATAAACAAATAATATATGATCGAAAGACGGGATCTCTCTAATGTCTACACTTACCGACCCTCCGAAGGAGTCGTTTCGGCTGTCTATGCTGATATACGACACTCGGTATCGCTCGGCGACGATTCAGGCTGTTGCCTTAATCGCATTGATGCTGGGTGCCGCTTGGCTTATCAACAACACTCTGGCCAACCTGAATACGCTGGGTAAAACCATTTCGCTGTCGTATTTTACCGAAACAGCGAGTTATGATATCAACCAACGCCTGCTGGATTACGATAGTCAGGATACGCATTTGCGTGCAGCCTTTATTGGCCTTCTGAATACGCTATTGGTCGCAGTTATGGGCTGTATTACGGCGACTGTCGTCGGCGTTCTTGTTGGTGTGCTGCGTCTCTCTAAGAACTGGATCGTCGCAAAGGTTATGACGGTCTATGTGGAAATGTTCCGCAATGTTCCGGTTCTTTTGTGGATCGTTCTTGCAATGGCTGTCTTAATCGAGAGTTTACCGAGCCCACGTGCGTTCCGGGGTGAAAATCCCGAAGCAACCATGAGCCTGTTTGATTCTGTCGCGATCACCAACCGCGGTATTTATATTCCGGAAGCTCTGTTCTCAAACTCACTCGGCAATCTCTCTCTCTTTGGAGAGAGCAGCATGCGCTTTGATGTGTCTTTGGACCTTATCGCTATTCTGGTTGTTCTGATCGCGGGTTTCTTTGTCAGTTCAAAGATCCGACAACGCGCAGATCGCATTCAAGAAGAAACTGGTGATCGTCCTGTTGTCTGGTGGCAGCGCCTTGCTGTTGTCCTTGTGCCATTTGTGATCGTCTTGGCTGTTCTTGGTTTCCACCTTGGTTATCCTGAATTGAAAGGTTTCAACTTTAAAGGTGGAACCCATATGCGCAATTCGTTGATTGCTCTGTGGTTGGCTTTGTCGCTGTATACTGCGGCCTTTATCGCAGAGATCGTGCGTGCAGGTATCCTGGCTGTAAGCCATGGCCAAACCGAAGCTGCAGGTGCACTGGGTATGCGATCCAGCCGCATCATGAGCCTAGTCGTTCTGCCGCAGGCATTGCGTGTCATCATCCCGCCGATGATTTCAAATTATCTCAACCTGACAAAGAACTCATCTCTTGCGATCGCTGTCGGTTATATGGATATCACCGGTACACTTGGCGGTATCACTATGAACCAGACCGGACGAGAGCTGGAATGCGTGGTTCTCTTGATGGCTGCTTACTTGGTTATTTCCCTGAGCATCTCACTAGCGATGAACTGGTACAACAACCGCGTTAAATTGGTGGAGCGGTAAATATGAGCGATACATCTTATGTCCGCACAGAAATGCTGGAACAGCGTGAACCGCCTGCCTCTACCGTTGGGGTGATTGGTTGGGCACGTGCGAATCTCTTTTCCAGTGCCTTAAACTCGGTATTGACGCTGGTTGCGTTGGGCTTTGTTGCCTATATCTTGTCAGCTTTGATCCCTTGGACGTTCCAGTCCGTCTGGAATGCAGAATCACTGAGCGAATGCCGTGAAATCATGATCGCGACATGGGGCAGCACGCACGGACACGCCTGCTGGGCCGTAATCAATGATCGTTGGCTGCAGATGCTCTACGGGTTTTATCCAAGCCATTTGTACTGGCGGGTGAATCTGGCGCTTGTTTTGACTTTGGCTGCTTTGGCGCCTGTTCTGTTCTCAGAAAAGTCGCCGCGCCAGATGATCTATCTGACGCTTGCCTACCCATTCATCATGCCCTGGCTGATGTGGGGCGGTAGCATATGGAACCCAATCTCAGCGGCAGTTGGTTTTGCCATTGTCTTCTTTGGAACGCGTCATCTGACTGCGATGACTGGATCACTGATTGCGATCATCGCATCTGTGATTGCGGCGTTGTTGTGGTGGATGGCCATTTCTGCTCCGGTTGTTGCAGGGCTTTCCAGTGTGATCCCAATCGGTATTGAAACCGTTCAGTCTCGTGAGTTTGGTGGCTTTATGCTGGCCTTGCTGCTTGGAATTGTGGCGATTGGTGTTTCGTTGCCAATTGGCATTCTGCTTGCGCTTGGGCGTCAGTCGGATCTGATGATTGTTAAGGCGATCTGTGTGGGCTTTATCGAATTCATCCGTGGCGTGCCACTGATCACCTTGCTGTTCGTTGCTTCATTGCTGCTGAATGTCTTCCTGCCACCTGGTACGAACTTTGACATTATTCTGCGCGTTATGATCATGATGACCCTCTTCTCAGCGGCTTATATGGCCGAGGTGATCCGGGGTGGTCTGGCTGCATTGCCAAAAGGCCAATATGAGGGAGCAGACTCTCTTGGATTGAACTATTGGCAGGCACAACGTCTGATCATCATGCCGCAAGCGCTGAAGATCTCGATCCCGGGCATCGTATCGACCTTTATCGGTATCTTTAAAGATACCACTCTGGTGTCGATTATTGGTCTGCTTGATGTGATCGGCTTCTCGACTGCAATTCGTGCGGATGCAAACTGGAATGGTATTTACTGGGAACTCTTTGCATTTATTGCTGTACTGTTCTTCGTCGTCTGCTTTTCCATGTCCCGCTATTCCATGTACCTGGAGCGCAAGCTTCAGACTGGCCATAAACGCTAGGAGATCACAATTATGTCTGATCTTATCTCTGACCGTAATATCGACCGCTCAAAACTTCAGGTTTCTGATGAAGTGGCGATCCAAATCACCAACATGAACAAGTGGTATGGACAGTTCCACGTTCTGCGCGACATCAACCTGACCGTGAATCGCGGTGAGCGTATCGTGATTGCCGGACCTTCGGGTTCTGGTAAATCCACCATGATCCGCTGCATCAACCGTCTGGAAGAGCACCAGCAGGGCCAGATCATTGTGGATGGCACTGAATTGACGTCGGATCTGAAAAATATCGACAAGATCCGTTCGGAAGTTGGCATGTGCTTTCAGCACTTTAACCTGTTCCCGCATCTGACGATTCTGGAGAACTGCACACTGGCTCCGATCTGGGTTCGCAAAACACCTAAGAAAGAAGCCATTGAGACCGCGATGCATTTCCTGGAAAAGGTGAAAATTCCAGACCAAGCGCATAAATACCCCGGTCAGCTTTCAGGCGGGCAGCAGCAACGTGTGGCGATTGCACGCTCTCTGTGCATGAAACCCCGTATCATGCTGTTTGATGAACCCACCTCGGCGCTGGATCCTGAGATGATCAAAGAGGTGTTGGACACCATGATCGAGCTCGCGGAAGAGGGCATGACCATGCTTTGCGTGACGCATGAGATGGGTTTTGCCCGTCAGGTTGCAAACCGCGTGATCTTTATGGCCGATGGCCAAATTGTTGAACAAAACGAACCCGAAGAGTTCTTCAACAATCCAAAGTCAGAACGGACACAGCAGTTCCTGAGCCAGATCTTGGGTCACTGATCCAAGTTTCTGTAGCTAAAACAAAAAAGGCTCCAAGAGGATATCTTGGGGCCTTTTTCTTTGGAGTATTGGGTTTTTTATGCAGCTAAATCTGGGCTGGCGCCCAATAGTTCGCGAGGGACTGCAAAATCTCTGACGATCCCGCTACCCCATGTTAACTCACTCCAACTCTCAATTGGGAAATCAGCAACAAGTGTTGCACCTGTGGGATAGTCTTCAAATCGAGAATGATCTGGTGGAAAGGATACGATTTGATGGGCAAAGGACGCGATACCCGGATTATGCCCTAAGATCAGTGTACGCGGAGTTTCAGCTTCTTTCAGTACTTGAAACATTACTTCTGCACTAGCGTGATACAGGCGTTCGAGATAGATGCTTGAGGTCTCCAGCTGCATCAGTTGATATGTTTCGCGCGTGCGTTGGGAGGAGGATGAGATCACTTGAGTCGGATGATAGTCATATTCTTTGATCCAGTTCCCAAGTGCCTTTGCAGCCAACTGGCCACGTTCGTTCAAAGGACGGGAATGATCGCTGGGCGCATCTGAATTCCAGCAAGATTTGGCATGGCGGGTTAGAATTAACGTGCATGTCATGGTTTAAAGTATCTCATCTGGTGGGCCGATTGCGAAGGATTTTAAGTACACGATGAACGTTGGAAGCGCCGAGATTAACGACTTGCGCCAACGCCGTTTTCCTTGTGATGGCTTTGCTCGCCTTTACAGACTGACATTGCAAGGCAATATTTGTCAATCACAGGTTGTATTTTGAATTCGTTAAAATTCTCTATGAGACTACTTTTTAACGTCTTTCTAAAATCAGCTTGATCATGGCTAACCTTATAGTGGCGTAATTTGGTACTAGGATGGTTGCGGCCATATGCGGAGAGTAGCCTTCTCTGCAAAGTTAATAAGCATGAGAGGGTTTGGAAAATGTCAGAACGTGCAATCGGTTTCCGCTCTGAGGTAGCTCCATAAGCCTGTGCAGATTTGCTTTGCAGAGTGTGAAATCTATGTGCAATCGACATCACACGCGTTGCAGCCGGTTGTGGAACCAGACCAACGCGTATTTCCAATCCAAATATAGCACTGAGCATCTGCATAGAAATCCCTTAGGACCGTATGCTTAGCGTAGCAGGTTCTAGTTATTTTCCAAAATCAAATTCTTGAACCTGCTTGGGTGTGGGCAGATACGTTCGAACTAAGCGCGTATCATTGATCCTGCACCTTGATCTGTGAAAAGTTCCAAGAGAACTGCATTTTTCACGCGACCATCAACAATGGTACACGCACGAACACCGTTGCGAACTGCTTCAAGCGCTGTTTCAGTTTTGGGGATCATGCCACCTGCAATAGTGCCGCTTTGTGTCATGGCTTCGACATCTACCGCTTTTAGCTCAGTGACAACTTCACCGGTATCATCTTTGACGCCTGCAACATCCGTAAGCAGCAGCAAACGATCCGCGTTCAGGGATTGTGCGATTGCACCTGCCGCTGTGTCGCCATTGATGTTAAAGGTCTCGCCTTCGCGCCCTGCACCAATTGGCGCGATAACCGGGATCATATCTTTTTCAAAGAGGTTATGAAGTACGGCTGGATCCATGTTTGTGGGTGATCCGACAAAACCCAGCTCTGCATTCGCAGACTCGCAGATTATGAGGTTTGCATCCTTGCCTGATAGGCCAACCGCCATCCCACCCTGGCGGTTTAAGGCCTGAACAATGCGCTTGTTTACGACGCCAGACAGCACCATTTCCACAACTTCCATGGTTGCCTGATCGGTGACGCGTTTTCCGTTTACAAAGCTGCTTTTGATCTGAAGCTTATCCAGCATGGCATTGATCATCGGACCACCACCATGCACGATAACAGGGTTGACGCCAACTTGGCGCATCAGCACGATGTCGCGTGCAAAGTTGTCCATCGCCTCGTCGCTGCCCATTGCATGACCGCCAAGCTTGATCACGACAATCGCACCGTCATAGCGTTGTAGATATGGCAGAGCGCTTGAAAGCGTCTCAGCGGTTGCAATCCAATCTCGATCCATTGTCTGTTTCTTCATTGCTGCATCATCCCTTTGAACGATGTGTTTAGGGCCTTCTGGCAGCTGTGCCAAGGGGCAGGGACTGCGTATTCCCATTGCGATGGGTTCTAGCACTGCTAGGGTGCGATCAAAGCATGCTGGATGGAGCGGTTATGTCCCAGAAAACTCTATTGCTGACCGGTGCGAGTCGCGGAATTGGTCATGCCACCGTGCGAAAGTTTCACGCGGAAGGTTGGCGCATCATTACGTGTTCACGAAATGCGCTGCCAAAAGACTGCCCCTGGGGTGGCGAAGACCATGTACAATTGGATTTGGGCGATCCTTCAGATACCATCAATGCTGTTGGCCAGATCCAGGAACGGCTGAACGGGAAGCTGGACGCATTGGTCAACAACGCAGGGATCTCTCCGAAAGGGCCTAACGGCGAACGTCTCAGCACGCTTAATACAGATTTGATGGACTGGGGACGGGTGTTCCATGTCAATTTCTTTGCGTCTGTCGTGCTTGCGCGTGGACTGAAAGAAGAGCTGGCTAGCGCCAAAGGTTCGGTTGTGAATGTGACATCGATTGCAGGCAGTCGGGTACATCCCTTTGCAGGTGCTGCTTACGCGACATCGAAGGCTGCATTGGCAGCGCTGACACGTGAGATGGCCCATGATTTTGGCCCGCTTGGGGTCCGCGTCAACGCGATTGCACCGGGGGAGGTTGAAACCTCTATTCTGAGCCCCGGAACTGATAAGATTGTTGAGAAGCTACCGCTGCAACGTCTGGGGCAACCAGATGAAGTGGCACAGGCGATCTATTTTCTGTGTTCAGATGCCAGCTCTTATATTTCAGGAGCCGAAATCGAAGTGAACGGTGCGCAACATGTGTGATTGAGAGGTGGATTGCGGCCGGGTAGGGAAACAGGCCGCAATCTTGTGCGTTAGCTAAATGCACGTTTCATCGCTGGAATGTTGTTCAGCACCAAGACATCAAAAGTGAGTACCGCGAGCAGGGTCAAGCCGACCAGTGGGAAGGCCATTGAGCAGAAAAGTCCAATGACGACTGCGCCCTTCCAGAATGGCAAATCTGCTGGAACTGGAGGCGCTGCCAAACGACCTGCTTTTGACGGGCGACGTTTGAGCCACATCACAACGCCCGAGATCGACACGAAAATCACCGACAGGCAGAATACGACATTCAGAACAAAGCTCCAGGTTCCCATCAGACCCATATGGAATGGCGTGCCTACCGCCATAAGTTTGCCCATGACGGAATAGTCGTCATATTTGACATCTGCCAGAATTTTACCGGTATATTGGTCAACGTGGACTGTGCGATCAACAAAAGGATCGTCGCTGTCTTGGCTCATGCTGTCGCGATTGATTGTCCACACACCTGTTTCACCCCGTGGGAAGGCCACACGGAACCGATTTTCCATCCCCAGATATTTGCCTAGAATGATTACACTTTCCAAGTTCACGGCAGTGTCTTCGGGGATCGCGGTTAAACCTGCCTGTGATCCAGAAAGAGGAAGCGGTGTTTTTTCCAAGGCCCATGGTACGTCGTTGGTGTGCCCGTGATTGAGCGCCTCATGCGTGGTGTCGGAGAGTGGAACATTGTCCCATTTTTCTGCTGGAAAGCTTGACCAGGCCTGCACGAATTTACCGCCCCAAATGCCCGTCCAAGAGAGGCCTGAGATGAGGAAAATAACGAGCATAAGCGACATCCAGAAGCCAACCACTGCATGCAGGTTCTTCCACAAGGCTCGTCCACGCGCACGTAGGTTTGGAACAAAGGCGGCCAGAACATTGCCGCGGGGCCACCAAATGTAGAGCCCAGTCAAAACAAGGACGAGACCAAGCCCAGCTGCGATTTCCATCAGGCGATCCCCCGTATCGCCAATCAATAGCGAGCCGTGCACATTGTCAGCCCAGTCGTACCAACCCTTGCGGCGATCCCAAGTTTTGATCACCTCTCCAGTGTATTGATTGAGCGCGACAAGACGGTTGCCCGTTTCGGTTTGAACACGAAACACCGTTGCAAGGTCATCTGCTTTTGGTGCGATCCACTCTACAATTTTACCGGGTTGCGCGGCGAGGACTGCTTCGGTTTGGGCGTCAATACGAAGGGCTGTTTCACCTTGATCAATTCGGATCTTTTCGCCATCGCGGCCTTGGTACTGGGTGATGAACATCATCATCATGCCGGTGACTGCGAGGATTAGAAAGAAGGGGACAACAAAAAGACCCGCATAAAAATGCCAGCGCCAGGCGGCGAAGTAAAACTTTTCAGATATCGAACGGGTTTCACCCGTGGGTTGGGTTTGGCTCTTTGCCATTTTTCACTCCAGATGCATAGAAATAACACGCGGTATGCGCAGCCTCGTCGTTAAGAACGAGGCACAAGGGCAGATCCCGTGAGCGCGGCATTCATGAGGGCTGAACCGATCAAACGGCCCAGCGAGTTGGGGTATTCGTCATGAAAAGAACGCGGTGGGCGAATGCCACACGCAAGGAACCTGCCAAATTTAGGAGGAGTGATATGCAGGAGGGCCGCGCGCGTCATAGCGGGTATAAAACCCTGCACTGGCGTGGGTGAAAGGCTGATCGCCCCAGCGCGCCGTAAGGAGCGTTGCAGGATTGATCAGCGACACATCGCCATCAAGTGCAGCCATCCCGTTGAGTGCAACGAAGGGACAGCTGCGATCTTCCATTGGATCCCCGGAACTATGAGGATCTGATGTCTCGTCATCCCCCAGATCTACCCATTGCTCTACAACACCATCATCAGTGCACAGGACCAAGAGTATACGGCCGTCTTCTCCTGTTTCCGGCATCCAGCCAGCAGGGATCATCCCGGCAACAGCCAAGGCAATCAGTAGCAGAAAAGAAGACAGGCGATGCAGCATCAGGTTAAGTTAGCAACAATCGAACGCAGGGTCGAGATACCATCGCCCTTTTCAGATGAGGTTAGGACCAGCTCAGGGTAGGCGGCAGGGTGGCGGCTCAGGGCAGTGCGCACCTGTTCCAGCACGTGTTCGCGATCCTTTGCTTTTACCTTGTCCGCCTTGGTCAGCACGCATTGAAACGTGACAGCAGCGCTGTCCAGAAGCGCCATGATTTCTTCATCCACGGGTTTCACACCGTGGCGGCTATCAACCAATACAAAGGCCCGGCGTAGGTTTTGGCGGCCTGACAGATATTGTTTCAGCAGGCGCTGCCACTTGGCTACAACGTCTAATGGTGCATTTGCATAGCCGTATCCTGGCAAGTCGACCAAATAGCGTTCAGGGCCTTGTGTGAAAAAGTTTATCTCTTGGGTGCGCCCGGGAGTGTTTGAGGCGCGTGCAAGCCCCTTGGTTCCGGTTAGGGCATTGATCAAGCTTGATTTGCCAACGTTCGATCTGCCTGCAAAGCATACTTCCAAGCGGTCTGCTGGAGGCAGGCCTGACATTGCGACAACGCCTTTGACAAAGGTTGATTCACCCGCAAAGAGCTTGCGCCCTTTTTCGGCACTGATCTCATCTGGCTCATCTGCGAGCGGAAAGGGAAGCGTGTTCATAAAAGTTCCAGTGTATCTTCTGTGCGCACCAAGCCGCCTTTGACAACTTCAGCTTTAACACTGAAATCGCGATGCCCCCAAGCGTCTAATGCGTTAAGTGTTTCGACATCCCGCTGCCCTGTGGCTGGATTGGCTTCTGTTGCGATGCAACGCTCAGTCCGTTGACGTATGCGCAGGATTGCGTCTCCTAGACGCAATTCCCGATCAATCCAGTTAAACTCTTCCCAAGGTTCAAGACCGTCAAGCCAAACGTTGCCGCGCCAGCGATGGATCGAAAGGTCTTGGCCCACGTGCTCTTCAATCGCGCGATGGCTTGCGGCATTGCACAATGTGATGGAAGGCCAGCTGCTATCGGTCAATCCTAAACCGTTTGCATGAATAATTTTCACAGGTTGTGCACGTTCAGGCTCCATTAAAGGCCGAACCCACTCCAAAAACGCTGCTTGATCTTGATTAGGACGAAATTTGAGATCCTGCCGTTTGGGGTGTGAAAGCGTTATATACGCCCCCTCAGTCTGGGCCGTTATTGCCATCAATTGTGGATGGCCGGCTCCACGGGTGAAGTTTTGGCATCGCGCCCATTCGCCACCATCTGTCTTGGTGTTTTCATGGGCTACGGCCCAAACACGATCCCCGGGCATACATTGCCCAGGGATTAATTGTGTTTCGTTCACCTCTTCACGACCATGGGCCTTGATTGGGTGTCTCCACATAGAGGTGATACGAACGCTCATCAGCTGTCAGCCTTTGGCTTTTTCTTGAAACTGGATTTAATGTTACCAAATACATCCGGTTTATAACCATGACTGCGCATGATCAGGTACTGCTGTGTGAATGTGATCGTATTGTTCGCGATCCAGTAAACCACTAGCCCGGACGCAAAACCACCAAGCATGAACATAAAGACCCATGGCATCCACGCAAAGATCATTTGCTGTGTTGGGTCTGTTGGCGCTGGGTTCAATTTTTGCTGAACCCACATGGAAACACCAAGCAGCAGCGGCAAAATCCCAATAAAGACTAGCGCAAGGATGCTTCCTGGCTCTGGCCCCTCAAAAGGCAGTAAGCCGAAGAGGTTCATGAACGTGGTCGGATCAGGCGCACTCAGATCTTGGAAAGGACCAAAGAAAGGTGCATGGCGCAGTTCGAGCGTTACAAAGATCACTTTGTATAGCGAGAAGAAGATCGGGATTTGGATCAGAATCGGCAGACAGCCCGCAGCAGGATTGACTTTCTCTTTTTTGTAGAGCGCCATCATCTCTTGTTGCATCTTCTGGCGATCATCCCCCACACGCTCTTTCAGCGCTTCCATCTTGGGCTGGATCTCTTTCATCTTTGCCATTGATGCATAAGATTTATACGCCAGCGGGAAGACAAGGATTTTGATCAGTACGGTCAAGCCGATGATGGCCCAGCCCATATTGCCGATCTGGAGGTTTAGCCAATGCAGAACTGCAAAAATCGGCTTGGTCAGAAATGCGAACCATCCCCAATCGATACTGTCGAGAAAGCCTTCAATTCCAGTTTTTTCATAAGCGCGGATTGCAGCCCATTCTTTTGCACCAGCGAACAACTGTGAATTGGCGGTACTGCTTTCTCCCGTTGCCAGCGTGATTGTGGGCATTACGATGTCTGATTGATAGATTTCACGACGCGGATCGTATTTCGCTACGGCGCGGAACGCTTTGCCTTGTTCGGGAACAAGCGTGGTCATCCAGTAATGATCGGTAAAGCCAATCCAGCCAGCGTTTTCCACTGAAATCGTTTCTGAATTTGACCCATCACGCGGATTTACTTCGAAATCCTGCATATCATCGTAGTCAAGCTCAGCCAGTTCTCCATCGCTCTCACGGATCAAACCTTCATGGAGAATGAAGAAGTTTTTGAGATCCTGTGGTTCGCCATGTCGGGCCAAAGTCCCATATGGGGCAAGCGAAACAGTGGTGTCACCGTTATTTGTGACAGATTGCCTGATTGAAAACATGTAGTTGTCATCAATCGTAAGCTCGCGCTCAAAGGTAAGCCCTTTGCCATTGTCCCAGCTCAACGTCACTGGTGTTTCAGGAGACAAAGTTGCGCCTTCTGGTGCAGACCAGAGGGTGTTCGCACCTGGTACATCGTCAAGTGCGAGACCCGAGCCGGGAGCCCAGCCGTACAAGGCGTAGTAAGCCTGCGATTGACCAACAGGAGCCAGCAGCGTCACAATATCCGATTCCGCATCATTTGTGACGCGATAGTCTTTTAACGCAAGATCATCAATTCGCCCACCGCGCAGGGAAATACTTCCTGACACACGTGGGGTTTCGATGGTCAGCCTTGGCGCATCAGGTGCGCTTTCTGTTGCTGTCGAAATAGGTTCGTTTGTGGCAGCTGTTGCTGCTGGCGCGCCAGCAGTCGCATCCACTGGTGCGTCAACCGGAGGCAATAGATTGCCCTCGACGAGCGCAGCATCAGCAGGTGCTTCTGGCGGCGGGACTAAGATATACCAGCCAAGCAGCACCAAGCCGCTGAGCACAGTTGCGAGTAGTAGATTTTTGTTTTGATCGTCCATCTGGGACTGCCACCTCGTGCATGCAATGACGCAAGTGGTTCAACAGGGGCATGGTGCAAAGGTCAAGAGGAATCGAGAAGTGTCAAAGCCTCAATGGGCTTTGACGTGCGAAAAAGACGATTTTTCTTTGGTTTTACTCATATCTATGAGAAAGATTGCTCTGGATTAGTTCAAGTGCTGCCACCGATCGCGGGAGGCTCTTTGAGCTTGGCTTGATGTGCGATGATCCAGTCAAGTGTCTGGTCAAAGGGCATCGGTCGTCCAATTCCGTAGCCCTGAACATGGCCACATCCGAGCTGCGCAAGTAAAGCATGTTCGCCAGCTGTTTCGACGCCTTCCCCGAGTGTGTCCAGATCCAGCCGTTCTGCCATTGTTAGGATCGCGGAGATCATCTTTTGCTGTTCTGGGTCACGATCTGCTTTGGTTACAAAGGAGCGGTCAATTTTAATCCGGCCAACATTGAACCGGCGTACTGCTCCGATGGAAGCATGGCCTGTACCAAAATCATCAAGGTCTATTTGGCACCCCATTTGCCCCAAGGCGATGATGTTACGTACAATTACGTCATCAGGGTTATCGCACACAACGGTTTCTAAAACTTCGATGGCCAGCCTGTCTGGCGTCAGTCCAAACCGTTCGAGATCCCATCTAATACGTTCAACCAATCCCGGATTGCGTAGTTCTTCCGCTGCGAAGTTCACACCCACTTGGGGAACTTGTACTCCTGCTGCGTCCCAGGCTTTGACGGCTGAGAGTGACTGATACATCATTACTTCGCTCAAACGTTCCATCAATCCTGCGTCTTCCAAAGCAGGCAGAAAGGTCGATGGAGGAATTAGGCCATGTACAGGGTGCGACCAGCGCACAAGTGCTTCAAAGCCTGATACCATACCTGTGTCTGTATTGATTTGCGGTTGGAACCATGCTTGGAATTGACCTGTTTCAAGTGCTTGAACGACCTCTCCATGCAGATTTCTGCGGCGCTTTGTGCGATGTAGCAACTCATTAGAGTAGGCACGCATCCCTGAGGGCCCATTGTGTTTGGCTTCTTCCAATGCTGCAAACGCCCCTGAAATCCAGTCTTCAGAGCTGTCGTCTGGTGTCTGACGGAATGTACAAAACCCAATAGAACAGGTCAGGTAAATGGTCATCCCATCAACGGGTAGCGCTTCTTCGATAGCGGTCTGATAGCGGCCTGCGATTTGAATGCAAAGTTCAAGATCAAGATGTTGCATCGGTGCAAGGCATATAGCCACCTTATTGTCGGCTATACGTGCAATACTGTCTTGATTGCGTGCGGCTGTGCGTAAACGGTTGCCCAGCGTGGCGAGTATATCTTCGCTGGTTTGTTGCCCGTGTTCTGCTTCGAGGTCTTTGAAATGATCAATCTCGATGATAAAAACAGCAGAGTTCTGGCCTTTTTTCTGTGCAGACTTAAATGCATCCTGCACTGCCATCTCAAAGCCATCCCGCAGCAGCAGGCCAGTAACATGGTCCTGTGGTGCGCCTGTTGTGCTATCGAAAAGACCACTTGCGGCAAAAATCAACGGCAATCCGAGCGCTGCAATCACAAGCGCAATTTCACCACCCATCCAATACGTGGCAAGAGTCAGCGCTGGGAGAAAGGCAAGCATTGGGGGCCCGAGAAAAATCGAGCCGAGCGCCTTTCGAGTGCGTCCCATCAGACCTGAACTTGCAATTTTCATGTGCAGACCTTTTACCTAAGTCATTTGGTGCTGACCTAAGTTACGTTCATGGGTCTGACTCAGCGGTTAACGTAGGAGAGGAATTTCGTCATTTTCAGAGATTTCTTTTTCGGTTTTAGTCGAAAGACCTATGAAATCGAACAGTTTGGGGTCTAAAAGGTGTGAAGGTCGGGCATTCATAAGCGCACGAAACATCACTTGGCGGCGTCCGGGGCTGTTTGATTCCCACTGATCAAGAATCTGTTTCACCTGTTGACGTTGCAACCCATCCTGACTTCCACAGAGGTCACATGGGATAATTGGGTAATTCATAGCGCGTGCAAATTTTTCACAATCGACTTCGGCCACATGCGCTAGCGGCCGGAAAACAAAGAGATCCCCCTCTTCGTTGACAAGCTTAGGGGGCATAGTTGCAAGCCGTCCTCCATGGAAGAGGTTCATGAAAAAGGTTTCCAGAATGTCATCCCGATGATGTCCCAGAACGACAGCAGAACATCCCTCTTCACGTGCGATACGATATAGATTGCCGCGGCGCAGGCGCGAGCAGAGTGCACAATAGGTGCGTCCTTGCGGTACTTTATCGACGACGATGGAATATGTGTCTTGATATTCAATACGATGGGGGACGCCCATCTTTTCCAGAAATTCAGGCAATACTGTTGCAGGAAAACCGGGCTGCCCTTGATCCAGGTTGCAAGCCAGTAAGTCTACAGGCAACAATCCGCGCCATTTGAGCTCATGAAGAACTGCTAACAGGGTGTAGCTGTCTTTACCTCCAGACAAACAAACCAACCACTTTGGAACCGAGCCGTCTTCCCGACGCTCGATCATACCGTATTGTTCAATTGCTTCGCGTGCGTATCGTACGATACGTTTGCGCAGCTTCTTAAACTCGGTGGTTTGTGGGGCACCTTCAAAGAGGGCGTGGATCTCGGTCAGGTCATCATCAAGCATAATTTGCATATGCCAGTTCTGCGCATATTGGAAAAGACCCAAACAAACGCGTTGGATCAATTCCTGGATCAAAGCGGATGATCCGCAAGGAAGGCTTTAGATGTCGGTTGGATGTGGGGTGCGAAAGCCGACCGCGAGTCGGTTCCAGACATTGATTTGGGTAATTGCAACGCTGAGACTGACGAGGGCTGCATCAGAATAATGCGCCCGCATTGCCTCATAACGTTCATCCGAAGGGCAGCCTTGGCTGATTTGAGTCATGGCTTCGGTCCAGGCCAGCAGAGCCCGCTCTTTTGCAGAGAACAGGCTGGATTCACGCCATACACAGATCAAGGCAATCTTTTGTTCTGGTATTTGATCCTTGCGCGCTTCCTTTGTGTGCATGTCAACACAATAGGCGCAACCATTGATCTGTGAGGCGCGCAGTTTGAGCAGATGTAGATCATGGGGGGTGACATCTGTGGATTGCGCAAGAAAGGTCTCCACAGCAAAAATGGCTTTGACAGCCTCGGGGGCTGCGGCGTGAAAGTCCAGTCGTGGTGTCATAGGGATACCTGCGAGTTTGAGTTAAGAATTTGATTGACGCATATGTTCTCCGAAAAATGCGCAGCCTCGTTTGGCAATGGCGCCGTCATGATCCGCCTGGTCCACATTTTGATTGAGATCCATGATTGAGATCTGACGCAGCTCATTACGATAGGCCCGTTCTGCGCGCAGCATGGCGGCATTTATCTGGCAAGGCATTTTGAAGTATTTTGCGTTGAGCGGATTTGGCCCGTTCTGGCGGATTTCTTTGCAGCGAAATGCAGGTTCGGGCCCTTCAATCGCTAAAATGACGTCCAGCACAGATATTTCACTTGGGTGTTTTTGGAGACGATACCCGCCTTTGGGGCCGGGAAGAGTTTCCACAATCTTTGCACGTGACAGTGCTTGTAGATGTTTCAGCAGATAGGTTTTTGAAACGCCATGAAAGTCAGCAAGCGCAGAGGCGGGGAGGAGCGCACCTTTGGGCAAGGCTGCCATGAGCGTAACGGAGTGTAATGCTTGTTCGATACCATCGCTAAGCTTCATTGTGCACCTCTTGATTCGTGGATAAATATTATCCACGAATTGAATGCAGTCAAGTAATGGTGAAAAATGGCTACTTCAATTAACCGGGGACGCTATCTATTCTAGGACCGCCAAGCGGGTGGTAGCGTTCAACGCGACGTAGAGTAGAACATGTGCCTTTGATGCAGTCGCACTTTTCCAAAGCTGCTAATGCATATACAGAACAGGCCGCTTGCTAAAATGTAGGAGTAGGTAAGACCGATCTTTGCGCTGCAAAGGTTAAGGTTTTTGGTTGTGGATCTTGCGCAGTGCGTAGATCAGATCGTTCTGGAGAGCGCTGAAAGGGCGTGCTGCCGTGTGCTCTGCACGTCCGATCAAAACATAGTCCCAGCCCTCACGGCCATGCGCAGGCAGAACCAGGCGTGCAATTTCGCGCAGGCGGCGTTTGGCACGGTTGCGTGCTACGGCATTGCCGACTTTCTTTGAACAGGTGAACCCGACGCGGAGCGCGGCCGTATCGTTGCGATAGCGGCCTTGAACCATCATACCCTTGCTACCTTGCCGTTTCGCACGGGCGGCAAGCAGGAAATCACGGCGTTTTGCGATGACATTCATACTGAAAAGTCTCGTGATTGACCGGATTAAATAGAAAAACCGCCGAAGGCGTATATCCCAAGATACTTTGTATCAAAAAGGGAGCCTTCGGCGGTCAAAAATCTCAACAAACTACAGATTTACTGTAGCGTAGTCACCTGAATTAAGCGCTGAGCGACTTACGGCCACGTGCACGACGTGCGTTCAGGATTTTGCGGCCTGCCTTGGTGGCCATGCGCGCACGGAAGCCGTGGCGGCGTTTGCGAACCAGGTTCGAAGGCTGATAGGTGCGTTTCATCGCTCCGGTCTCCAACTGTTTGTGCGGGGGATGCGGAATCACATCGCCTGCGGGCTATCTTGAAGACTGGTCTTTAGAAGGCGCGCGGGCACAAGTCAAACCCTGCAGACCAGTTTTCCGGTAAAACTGCAATATTTTCGCCAAAAAGACGTTGCCTGTCTGTGCTCGACGGTTGGATTGAAACAAACGATAGGATTTCTTGCAGAAATACTCACGAAAGCGCGTTTGTTGATCAACCCGCTGTGAAATTGCATCAGAATGACTCCCGAACGCCCCATTTAGCTCTTAGCAACATCAGACCCCTATCAATATCCGCAACGCTGAGACATCTTATGAGTGATATGACAGAGACTCCAAACAAAGCCGTTAAGGCAGGCTATGCCCGCCACCTTCCACTAATAGCTGTCGCGGCGGTGGCCGTTGTAGGTGCCGTAACATTGAAAGACTATCTGTCTTTCGAGACATTACGTGAAAATCGCGAGGCGTTGTTGGCTTTCCGGGACGCAAATTTTGCGACGGTGGGGGCGATTTTTGTACTGATTTACGTCGCTATCGTCGCTTTTTCCCTACCAGGTGCTGCTGTGGCTTCCCTAACGGGGGGATTTCTCTTTGGCTTGCTTGGCGGGACTGTTTTAAACGTTATGTCTGCGACTATGGGCGCCACGGCTATCTTTCTCGCGGCACGCTGGGGATTAGGGAATTTCTTAAATTCAAAAATCGAGAATGCTGGCGGCCGTGTGCAGATGTTAAAGAACGCATTGCGCCAAAATGAAATTGAGGTGCTGTTGCTTTTACGCCTTGTGCCAGCCGTTCCATTTTTCGTCGCGAATTTGTTACCTGCGCTGGTCGGTGTGAAATTGCGCAATTACCTGTGGACGACTGCAATTGGTATTGTTCCGGGTGCTATTGTGTTTACTTGGATTGGAGTCGGATTGGGAGAAGTCTTTGATCGTGGCGATGATCCAGATCTGAGCCTGCTGTGGGAACCTCATGTAATTGGTCCGATCCTTGGCCTTTGTGTTTTAGCGGCTATGCCTATTCTTGTGAAAACCCTGCGTCCTGCGAGCAAGCAGACATCAGACGAGGAATAAAACCCATGGAAAATCTGAAATGTGATCTGCTGGTCATTGGAGCCGGTTCAGGAGGCCTGTCTGTTGCAGCTGGGGCGTCACAGATGGGCGCAGACGTCATTCTCCTGGAAGGACATAGAATGGGAGGAGATTGTCTGAATTTCGGTTGTGTTCCCTCCAAAGCCTTATTGGCAAGTGCCAAAGTGGCCTATGGTCAGGCTCATGCTTCGGCATTTGGTATTGCAGACCAGGTCCCACAGATTGATTACGCTGCCGCGAAAGATCATGTAAAAGATATTATCGCAACGATTGAACCCATGGACAGCCAAGAGCGCTTTGAAGGGTTCGGTGTGCGTGTGATCCGCGAATACGGTGAATTCTTGTCTGCTACAGAGGTGCAAGCCGGTGCTTATAAGATTACGGCGCGCCGGATCGTGATTTCTACGGGTTCCTCGCCATTTGTGCCGCCAATCCCAGGCTTGGATAGTGTGCCCTATGAAACCAACGAGACACTGTTTGAGCTGCGTGAGCAGCCAAAACACTTGTTGATTATCGGGGGTGGTCCTATCGGCTTGGAAATGGCGCAAGCTCATATCCGTCTTGGCTGTGCAGTGACCGTGATTGAAGGGGCGCGGGCGCTGGGCAAAGATGACCCCGAGGCCGCCGCACTGGTCCTTGAGAGCTTGCGCAACGAAGGGGTAGAGATTGTAGAGGGCGCGCAGGCTGCGGAAATCCGAGGAGACGCTGGTGCGATTGAAGTTCAAACCGCAGATGGTCGTGTCTTTAAGGGGAGCCATCTGCTTATGGCGGTGGGTCGTAAGCCAAATATCGATCGGCTAAACCTTGATGCTGCGGGGATTGAGACCACGCGCGCAGGAATCAAGGTTGATGATGGTTTGATCACGACCAACCGTAAGGTTTATGCGATTGGCGACGTCGCGGGCGGGCTGCAGTTCACCCATGTCGCTGGGTATCATGCTGGCGTTATCATTAAGTCTGCGCTTTTTGGTTTGCCGTCAAAGGCAAAGACCAATCATATCCCATGGGCGACCTATACCGACCCGGAACTTGCGCAGGTTGGCCTGACCGAAGCTCAGGCGCGGGAAAAATTTGGTGCGCGACTAGAGGTCGCACGCTTTGATATGCACCATAATGATCGTGCCGTTGCTGAGCGTAAAACAAACGGCTTTATCAAGTTGATGGTGTTCAAAGGCCGTCCAGTTGGGGCGACAATTGCAGGCCCGCAGGCGGGGGAATTGATCTCATTGTGGTCACTTGTGCTGGCAAACAATTTGAAAATGGGGCAGGTTGCCGCAATGGTCGCGCCATATCCGTCAGTTGGTGAGTTGAACAAACGGGTGGCAGGAGCTTATTTTACCCCGCGGCTTTTTGAAAGCGCGACAGTCAAACGTATGGTTGGATTTGTGCAACGCTGGTTGCCCTGACCTGAAAGAGGCGGTGGAGCGGTGCAATACGAAGGGAGCAGAATGCTCAATACGCTTTCTGGACGATTTCTGATTTTGACCACCATCTTTGTGATGTTGGCTGAGATCCTGATTTTCGTACCTTCTATTGCTCGTTTCCGTGAACAGTATCTGCAGGACCGGTTGGAGCGGGCACAAATTGCATCATTGGCATTGCTTGCCGATGATATGCTTGAAACCGAATTGGAAGCAGAACTGTTGCAAAACGCAGGCGTTTTCAATGTGGTTCTGCGCCGGGATGAAGTGCGCCAACTGATGCTGGCGTCTCCTATTCCCGATCCGATCGCGAAAACGTTCGACCTGCGTGATGCCAGCGCAATGGTGTTGATCCGCGATGCGATGATGCGGTTGCTGGAAACAAATGACGACATCATTCGCGTGATTGGTGAACCGGTTCGGGATGCAGGACTGTTGATCGAGATCACAATCGAAGCAGCGCCACTGCGCGCGGCGATGCTGGACTATGGATTGCGTATTCTGGTGCTGTCTGCAGTAATCTCAGTGTTTACGGCAATTCTTCTGTTTGCAGCGGTCCGAATGCTACTGGTCCGTCCAATCAAGGGGGTGGTTGGCTACATGCAGCGCTATGCAGCCGCTCCAGAAGATGCACGGGGTATTATCAAACCAAGTGCAACAGTCATCGAGCTGAGAGAGGCAGAAGATGCATTGCAAAAGCTGCAGATGGAACTGACCCACGCTTTAAAGCAACGTGAAAGATTGGCGCAGCTTGGCGGGGCGGTTGCGAAGGTGAGCCATGATTTACGCAATATTCTAACGTCTGCACAGCTGTTCACGGATCGTATCGAGATGAGCGAAGATCCTCTTGTTCGACGTCTCGCACCTAAGCTGGTGAATTCTATTACACGAGCGGTTTCATTGTGTGAAGGGACCTTGGCCTTCGGGCGCGCGGAAGAACCCGCGCCAGCCCTTATTGAGGTGCCTTTGTGCCAGATCATGGAAGATGTCGTTGATAGTGAGCAATTGGCAGCGGGGGATGATCCGGTTCAGATTCTAAGCGAGGTGCCAGCCGGGCTAGAAGTTCGGGCGGATCCTGAACAGCTCTATCGGGTTGTGATGAACCTGGTACGTAATGCACGGCAAGCAATTGCGGCAACTGGCAAAGAGGGGCACGTTCTGATCCGTGCCGGGGAGCAGCCGACCTCTTGGTGGATAGAGGTGTGCGACACTGGACCAGGCCTACCGCCCAAAACCCAGGAAAATTTGTTTACACCCTTTCAAGGCAGTAACCGTAAAGGGGGATCTGGTCTTGGCCTTGCGATTGCCGCTGAGTTAATAAAGGGGCACGGGGGTGAAGTGCGCCTGAAGCGCACAGGAGCGGATGGGACGGCGTTTGAAGTTTCGTTGCCCAAAGGAGATCAGATTGTTGATACGCAAAAGAATTCTTGAAGCTTAAACAGTAGCTTCATGGTTTTCGCCCTTTGTACGTATGGGTGTTTTCAAAAAAGAGGCGAGACGCAGGAATTAATTGTAAATAGGGGGTTGCGTCTTTGTGAAACAAGGCTTACACCCCGGCTCCACAGTGGACCGATAGCTCAGCTGGATAGAGTACTTGACTACGAATCAAGGGGTCGGGGGTTCGAATCCTCCTCGGTCCGCCACTACCCTTAATCGCCTTCAGCAAGTGATTAAATTGACGAGATTGGGACGTCAAATATATGCAGTGATATATCATTGTAAGAAATGGACCGATAGCTCAGCTGGATAGAGTACTTGACTACGAATCAAGGGGTCGGGGGTTCGAATCCTCCTCGGTCCGCCATTTCACCATTGTTGAATGTCAGACAACTTTGACCTTTGCGTCATAAACTGACCCAATTTCCTTATTTCATGCTCCTGCAAGCGGTTTCGTTTGATCTGACTTCCTTTTGTGGAAAATCAGGGCTGATTAGCAGGTTCAGTCGGCGAAGCCGCCTGTTCCTGCTGATCTGCCATGTGGCGAACGCGGGAGGGGGCGAGGCAATGCTATTCGACAGGGTTGGCGCAGCCGAGGACACGGCCCTGTCTAATAGCATTGCCCGAGGGGGGGACCGCGCCCTCGCCTTGACGGCCAGCGGGATTTGGACAAGCCAAACACCTCTGGCTCTTAAAACAAAAGCGGCGGGACCACCGGCCCCGCCTCAATTCATGTCGCAATGCAGAAAATGTCAGCTAAGAGCCCAAACTAGCCGATGCTGCGGAATTGATCAGTGGCCGCTTTCCGACGTTCATTCTGATCTTGACCAATTTCGAACAGCTCGAACCGCTTGGAATGCGATAAAACCCGCCGGACCAAACAGAAAGATAACTGGCAAACAGGGTAGGACTAGCATGAAGTTTATGCCTTCTGACCTCGCTTTTCGACAAACCCAAGCGCCAATGAAGAGATCGAAGGCCAAGAAGTGGACCCATCCGGTCAATGCAGCCTGTTCATAGGAAAAGAGAACAATCACCTCTGCCAGAGTTCCAAAGCCTCCGCCGCTCGCGGAGGCAGGTATAATTAAGAGCAGCAAATAGCCCAGTGAGAGAATAGCCGGTAACAACACCCCGGCGATCCTGTCAGACCAAATCGGCGTCAGGGGTGAGATCAGGAGCATCAGCCATCCAATCATGGCAATAACTCCGGCGAGCGAGAACATATTTTCAAAGAACATTTTGGGACCACATTGCGTTGATGAGGTTGAATCACACTTCGTGCAAAGTACTTGCATATGAAAGCGATTCGCAATAGACAGTTTGCATGACTGATTTATGTACCACAAATGCGCTTCGCTTGATCCAAGTGGCAGAAGACTTCCGAGCTGGCTTATCCGGTGAGTTTTCGGCCGTTCATGGCATATCTGTGAATGAATTTTTGTTGTTGCTCCACCTTGAACGGGCAACGGCAAACCGGCTGTCACGAGTCGATTTGGCAAAGCGGATGCATGTCAGCGCGTCTACGATCACGCGCATGGCCGCCCCGATGGAGAAAATTGGCCTTGTAGGCCGGGAGGTCGACGACCGAGATGCGAGGCTTGTCTTCGTTGTTGCGACGTCGATGGGGAGAGAGAAGCTGTCTCAGAGCCTTGCGACGTTCTCCAAACGTGCAAGTTATCTTTTCAGCGATAGATGGGAAGATGAAGAGTTGGAGAAATTCTCTGAGATGTTGCGCTGTATGATCGGCGGCACTGGTGATACGTTGGCTTAGGAAGCGCGGTCTTCAAGAAGGCGAAAGCGCGAGACCAGACATTGGTGCATGTGCGGCGAAAGTCTGAAAAGTCCCGCACAGCCTACCTTACGTGCTGACTGGCCCCAGGACCGCTTTACGGACAAGGCGGTCGTTTACACACCTGCTTTCAATGTCGGCTATTTACTAGAGATCGTGACCGTGCCATTGCAAAAATGTGTTGAGCAACTGCTGTTGGGTGCTGATGCCGAGTTTCGCATAGGCATTCTTTCTATGGGTTTTGACTGTTGGCACGGCGATGCCTAGCACCAGGCTAATGGACAAGCTTGAATGCCCTTTCAGAATAAGCTGGACAGTCTCGGCTTCACGAGGGGATAGAATGTCTTTCGCGAAATCTTCTAGTGGCGCGTGTGGTTCGATCAAGATCGCCGTGTTGTTTGAGTGATTTGCCCACATCTGTCGAAATGACGTAGCAAACAACGGATAAAACGGCCGAAATCGCTCAACTATTGTGGGTTCAAACCCACCAAGGTCTGATGGTCGTGCCAAACTCACTTCTCCCATCATCCCATTGGGAAGGTCGACTGCTAAGATAAGTTCTTGCAGGTTCTCTGGCCAACCGCGCGTGCGAAAACCGATCTCTTCTTTTTGCGCCAAGACAGCTTCAGGAAGATCGTCAAACCTTTTCCAATTGTCAGGTGCCAGATCGATCATGCGGTGCAGCCCTGGCGGCAGCCCCGCCAAAAACGCATTGTAGAATGGATTGAGCACATAGGTGCTTCTGATATAGCATTGCACCGCATCCTTGGGCGCCCCATCAGGGTAGGAATCGCATAGGTAGACAGGCGATTGGTCAACCCGATTGACGACGCAAAGAGCCGCCGTGAACGGCACGATGTGTTGGGCAGCCTCGATCAAATCGAGCGCCCCGCCTTGTCCCTCCATCACCTTTGACAGGGACAGGTTAACCGCTTTGATGCTCTTTGCGCTAAAGTCCAAGGCTGCCTCCAAAAAGCTGTTAAGGTTCTGTATCATCCTTGGGGATGATGGTTCGCGTGTTCGTACTCACTTATGAGAGCGTTAACTGCATGGAGTCTACCTCAATGAACACGCCCCCGATCATCCTTGATGCCGCCGCCGTCGCAAAGCGCTTGCCACAGATCGATGTTTTGCACGAAATGCGCCAGCTTTTTTTCGGGCTTGGCGGCGCGCAAGCGGTGCAACCGCCGCAAACTTTGACGCTATTGCCCGAAAATAAAGGCGATTTCATCACCTATCAGGGGGCTGACACAAATACAGGCGTGTTTGGCGCGAAACTATCGCCTTACCTTGTGACCGAGGGCAAACCCCTCATTACTGCGTGGACGGTGCTGATGTCCTCAGAAACCGGCCAGCCCCTGTGCCTGTGTGATGCGGGTGTTTTGACGGCCGAGCGCACAGCCGCGACCACGGCATTGGCGGTAGACCTCTTGGCAGGAAAAAACGCAGAAAAAATTGTCATTATCGGGTCCGGTGCTGTGGCTGCAGCACACTGGCGGCATGTCCAAAACCTACGCCCGTGGCAACAGGTGAAACTCTATTCGCCAAATCTCAGAACTGGCTCAGACGTCTGGGCGCAATGGCAAACCATCTGTCCCTATGCAGTTTGCGCCGAGAGCGCAGATGCCGCAGTGCAAGACGCAGATGTTGTGATGCTGTGCACGTCGTCTGGGACACCTGTTGTGGATCATGCCGCCTTCAAACCCAATGCCTTGGTCACATCAATCAGCACCAACGTACACCGTGCCCACGAAGTGGAACCTGCGTTTTTGAACACGGCGCAAGTCTATTGCGATTACCGGGCAACAACACCGATAACAGCCGGCGAGATGGTTCTTGCCGCGCAGGATCACGGGTGGTCAGCTGATGATCTGCGCGGCGATCTGGGGGAGCTTTCTATTGGTACGTGCCCGACGCCAGATGACGGCAGTCCGGTCTTCTTCCGCTCGGTGGGATTGGGTCTGGAAGACATTGCCATCGCCCATGCCATCTACCGCGCTGCTTGCGCCTGAAACTAGGACTTACACCATGCATATCGAACCGTTTGGCGTCGAAATTTGGATGAACGAGTGGGAAACCAAGTGCAAATGGAACTTGGCGGAAACCTGTGTTGAAAGCATTACAATCGCAGAATTGTTGGCCTTGAGCGGTAGCAACGACGGCGACTTGTCTGCTCTGCTGCCGATGAAAATGACTTATGGCACAATCGAAGGATCAATGCGCCTGCGTCGCGCGATTTGCGCCCTGTATGAGCGGCAAGAGCCCGAAAACGTGATCGTCACCCATGGCACAATTGGGGCCAATATGCTCATTCACAAGACCTTGGTGTCTGCGGGTGATAGAGTTGTCGCTGTTGTTCCAACCTATCAACAACACTACTCCATACCCTCCAGCATTAGCGCGGAAGTGCACCCGTTGCAGCTGCGCGAAGAGAACAGATTTCTACCCGATCTGGAGGAATTGCGGGCTCTTGTCACACCAGACACGAGGCTGATCGCAATCAACAACCCCAACAACCCGACCGGCGCGTTGATGGGGCGCGACATGCTGGAAGCCATCGCTGCTATCGCCCGCGAAGTGGGCGCTTGGGTGCTCTGTGACGAGGTTTATCGCGGCACAGATCAAACTGGTTTTGGGGCAACGGTTTCAATCGCAGATGTCTATGAAAAGGGGATCAGCACCGCAAGCACATCCAAAGCGTTCTCCCTTTCTGGTCTGCGCCTTGGATGGATCGCAGCCCCTCAGGACGTTATCGAAGCGGTTGCCATCCACCGCGATTACGACACCATTTCTGTTGGTATGATCAACGACTACTTCGCGACGCTTGCGCTGGAAAACAGCGATAAGGTGTTGGCGCGCAGTCAAACAATCACACGTGGCAATCTCGCGATCCTAGGCGCATGGGTGGCACAAGAACCAAAGATAACTTGGGTTAAACCAAAATCAGGGACAACAGCCTTGCTGAAACTTGACCTGCCGATGTCATCACGGGATTTCTGTGTGGCTTTGTTGAAAGAAACAGGCGTCATGTTTACGCCCGGGTCTGCCCTGAACATGGAAGGTTACGTTCGGATTGGCTATGCGAACAATCCCGAGATATTGAAAGACGGATTGAAACTGGTTTCTACTTTCTTGGCCAAGCAGCCCTAAATTCCTGTCGCGCGAATTGGAATGCGCGATGCTCCTCTCGATCACCTTGTGAGCAATCCTGTCAGTTCTCGAAAGCAGCTTTTCGCTACCGCGCGGAAAACTGGAAATTTGGGCTCTTAGCTGACATTTTCTGCATTGCGACATGAATTAAGGCGGGGCCGGTGGTAGACTGGTTAATACTCACCTCTCTGAAACCGCCCACCGAGGTGGATGAGCTACCCCGGGAAAACCGGACACTGACGTAAGTTACGATTTGTTGTCTGCTGATCTTCACGACGAAGGAGATCGAAGATGTCGAAACGGAAGCAACATTATCCAGAGTTTAAGGCCAAGGTCGCGCTAGAAGCCTTGAAAGGCGAGGAGACGGTCAGCGAGTTGGCCAGTCGGTTCGGCGTGCGTCCGACAATGATCTATCAATGGAAGCGTGCGCTGCTGGAAGTGGCGTCTGGCGTCTTCGAACGCGGAGGCCGGAAAGCGCTGGAGGTTGATGAGGAGCAGGTGAAAGACCTGCACGCCAAGATTGGGGAGTTGGCCGTCGCCAACGATTTTTTGGCAAGAAAGCTCAAACCCTGGACC
>NZ_FMWG01000009.1 GCF_900102795.1 Epibacterium ulvae
GCAAGCCGCATTCTTCGGGAGAGAAGATGGGGCGCGTCTTGGATGGTTTGTTGGGTGGTTAAGACAGTATTGCTCTGAGCTTTGCGGTCGTGAGGGCGTTTCCTACAAATGCTGAAAAGACTTCATGGAAGCTGACAAGCGGCGTTTATACAGATCACGGTAGTCAGTGTTGTTCTCGTAACTATCAGAAGCTTCTGCGCGAGCATTGCTTCCGGGTATCGACGAGTGGAGCAAGGGATTGCTACAGTAACAACGCGATGGAAACGTGCTTCAAAACCATCAAGGTTGAGCTGCTGGGGCAACGGTTCTGGCGAATGCGCCGCGGCGCCGAAATAGCCATCTTCGAATGCGTCAATGGTTCTGAAACCCATGATGTAGACCAAGGTTGGAAGAGGCCCTTGGCGTTCGAAAGAGTCGCGTGAGCAACCGAAGTCTTCCAAAAATCACATCATTCACTGCCAGCTCTACATTCGGGATATGCAGTACTTCGAAGCGATCAATAGCATATACGATGACTGGATTGCCTCCAATTCGGTTCCGTCACGGGCGTGTATTGTAGCACAATTGCCCAAGGCGACATAAACCTGCCGCGCATTCCAATTGTCTAATGCTGCAGCTTCTTTTCTTTTGACGCTCTGTATCACCATGTCTCGCAAGGGTTGGATCGTCTCAGAGGGCAAGTTACGTTCAGCTTGCAGCATATCAACATGGTGAGATACATCTTCTGCCGATGTCAGCGTTCGACGAGCGAGAACAACGAACAACGCACAGTCTTCAATTTTAGGTTTATTCGCCGGAACCAGAGCTCCAAGAGATCTTCGAATGCCCGGATCGTCAACAACAACAAATTTCCATGGCTGTAATCCATAGGATGAAGGCGCGAGGCGCAACGTTGCCAAAAGAGCGTCGCGGTCCTGTTGGGCAAGAGTTCGAGTGCCATCAAACGCCTTTGTCGCGTATCTCCATTTCATTCCATTGACGACTGTATCTGCACTTATTTTTGCTATGCTTTCAAAACTTTCTTCTTTCTCATATTCCATGCTCTGGCCGTGCGCACAGTGATCGGTATCAGGCCGCTTGAAGTGCACAGAAGAGACTTCTCCTTAGCGACCCAGATATGCGAGGGCGCTTGAACATCGGAAAACACTCAAGAAAAAGCTCTGCTGCGTTGTAGTGTAAGGCCTCTTCGAAAACAGAGATCAAAGAGGTTGAAAACGAAAGCCAGAACCATCGCGCTCTACGCGGCCTAAACCTGGCTTTGTGACATGCGCCGCACCCATGATCAGCCCATCGGTGGCAATCATATCTAGCATAGACACCCGCGTCGCCACAGCCTGCTCTCCATCAACGTCCAGCGCCCATCCGTAGTTGGGATTGGCGAAATGAACATCTTCGTGAACCGTCAGATCCCCGACCACGACAAACTGTTCACGACCACCGTCAAGGACAATGGCTGTATGACCAGGAGTGTGACCCGGTGCAGGCAGGACACTCACGCCATCGCCTAGATCAGCCGCCCCACCATGTAGGGATACGTTGTTTTTGATCACATTCGATAGGGATTGAACATTCGCCACCATCGGCCGCATTCCTTCTGGTGCCGTCTCCGCAAAGCCCGCGGCATTCCAAAAGTTCCATTCAGTGGCCGCAATGTGAATGCGGGCGTTTGGAAATGCGATACGATCACCGATAGCCAAACCACCAATGTGATCTGGATGCATGTGCGTAATCACAATATCAGTTACCTCTTCGGCCGAAATACCCGTTGAGGAGAGATCCTCCGGCAGTTTGCTCGCCGTTGGGAAGGCATGAGTGATAAAGTCGCTGGTGCCTGCACCTGCATCAAACAAAAAGGTGCGGCTTTCAGCTCGATATGCATAGGTGTTTGCGGCAATACGTGCAGGATCTCCGATCTGCGCCTGCAGGCTTTTAGGCGCGCCCAGAAACAAGCTGGCGGGCATATCAAAGTAACCGTCGGAGAGAGCGAAAAGTTGCTTTTGACCAATTGTTATACTCTTGGAAGCAATCGCCGGTGACGACAAAGCAAGCGCCGTCCCAGCCAGTGATGTCCCAAGAAAATGGCGTCTGTTCATTTGTGGCATCATCATTTTGAATGTTCCCTCTCAGAGAGCGTTTACAGCTAAAGTTTCTAGGTTTTGGTTGGCTGGATGTACTTGCCGTCCACTGCTACGTCGAAATGTTGCTCATAAGATCATTGGCGGGTAGTCTTCCAAAGGGTCTAACCATTATTCGAAATATGAATGTCTGATAACTTCTCTACACTTCGTTTGTTTTCGCGGGTCGCGCGCACCGGCAACTTTACCGCTGCAGGAAAGGAAACCGGCAAATCTCAGCCATCAGTCTCCCGGATCATATCCAACCTTGAGAAAGACCTCGGAGTCCAGCTATTCGTGCGCTCCACTCACGCCGTTCGGCTAACCGAGGCTGGTGAAGAATATCTCACGCGTATCGAGCCGATTCTCTCCGACATTGAAGAAGCTAATCATTTTGTGCGCGGCACCGGCGAATTGCGCGGTCGTCTAAGAGTCGGGGCCTCTGCAAGTTTCGCGCAACGCGAAATCATACCGACCCTGCCACCATTTCTGGAGCGCCACCCGAAACTCAAGGTGGATCTTATTCTAACAGATTCGATGCAGGACCTGATCGATGAAGCCATTGATGTCGCCATCCGATTTGGACCTCTTGAGGACTCAACAATGGTCGCTCGCAAGCTGGGCACAACACCTAGGCTGGTTGTAGCAGCGCCGTCTTACCTAGAAAAAGCGGGTATCCCAAAGCAACCCACTGATTTGGTAGATTTCCAGGTTATCCTGGGCCCGTCAAGCATTGGAAAGGCAGGCTGGAGCTTTGAAAAGGACGGAAAGGTCCAATCCATTCGCGTCGAAAGCCAGTTGATGATTTCCGTCAATGAAAGCACAACGACTGCGGCCATCGCCGGTTTGGGTGTTGTCAGCACGGCTTATTGGAGCTGCAGAAAGGAGCTGGAAGCAGGAACACTCGTGCAATTGCTACCGGATTGGACAATAGGTACTGTTGATGTGCACGCCTTACTTGCGGGAGGACGCAATACCAAACCTTCAGCCCGCGCCTTCACCAAACATTTGCAAGAAGCCTTGGCTTAAACCCGAAAAGGGAATGCAGTGTCTCTTCCCCGGGCTGTCCTGTTTAAAGCCACCAACTGGCTGATCTAAAAAGCCCCAAAGCAGCCAACCACGTCATGTTCCTTACAGGTCGCATGTTCGCGGCAACGGTTTTCTAGGGATGCGATGCTGTCTCCTTCACGAACCCGCTTACGCAGAATACGTACGCCACGTTCGTTCTTTCAGGTTAACACTCGCCTGATATTCAACCCAAGACGCACCACCGCAGGCACATCAGCAAAGATGGATAGGATCGTCTGGAAATGGATAAGCACGCGCAACCAAAATAGATGTAACAAAGCCCGTCAGACCCTGAAGATGTAAAGAAAACACTGGATGTATTGGAAAATTCACCTTTCACCAAACAAAACCAAAAAACTTTTCAAAAGTCTCTGGACACTCTCCTCCAGTCAGCATAGAAGGCCCTCACCCAAGGCAAACAGCCTTCCCGATGCCCGGGTAGCTCAGGGGTAGAGCAGTGGATTGAAAATCCTCGTGTCGGTGGTTCGATTCCGCCCCCGGGCACCATTACAGAATTAACCTGTAGAAATTTCATGTAGAGCATCGAATAGAAACGAAAAATAAGCGGTTCTAGCCCCCTTTTTTTCTCGTGTACTTGATGGGGCCGGTGAAGGCCAGTTTCAGCACCAAACGGCGGGCTTGTACTGTGCCGCCATCCCATAGTTTCCAAGGGTTTGAGAGGAAATTCAGGGCTGGTTCTAGTTTTTCTTCGATGCTCCCTTTGGGCTCGGCCTGCTTTGCCAGTGTTTCGACCAAAAGCGCTTTCTGACGTTCAAGCGTTTCAGCCTTTGATTCATAGTGGCGAATGATGGTGTCGTTGGAGACCGACATGATCCGGTCGAGAACGCTTTCGATTTCTACTTCGAGACGTTTGATGTCGCGCTTTCCAGAAGTAACGATCTCTTTGGCTTGGGCGCGACGGGCCTCCCAGACGTGCTGGAACATGGCTTTGGCGAGGCTCATGAGGCCCTGTGGCCTTAAACTCTGGATGATGTTGCTTCCGTTTCGACATCTTCGATCTCCTTCGTTGTGAAGATCAGCAGACAACAAATCGTAGCTTACGTCAGTGTCCGGTTTTCCGGGGGTAGCTCAATCTGGCAATCGTATTGATTAACGAGAGCCTGCCAGACCATCGGTTCAAGGTTTTTGTTGTGCAGATTGAATTTTCACTGATTTACGCGATACGAATTCATTCGTTTTATGGATAACAGTAACGCAATTATGCCGTCTACATGGCAAATTTCAAATGATTTAAATTACAAGCAGGCGGCATGAAAACAGCCTACAGCCAGCCGAAAAACACAACTTGAGAAATGGAAAACGATATGACCCTACAGGACCAACTTGACGGCTTTAAAGCTCAATTCAAAAAAATGGCCCCCGAAGGCGCTTTTGAAACGTTTGCTCGTTCGACCCAAGAACTAATCGACAGCGGACAGGCTGAACGTGCTCTGAAAGCAGGTGATACCGTGCCGGACTTCGTACTGACAGATTCGGATCGCAACGAGGTTGCTCTGAAAGATCTGCTTGCCAAAGGCCCTGTCATTATGACCTTCTATCGCGGCGTCTGGTGCCCGTATTGCAACATCGAGCTGAAAGCACTTGAAGCAGTTGCGGACGACATCCGGGCGCGTGGTGCCACACTGGTTGCTATCTCAATGCAAGGCGCGGCAGACAGTGAGAAATCTCAGAAGGATAATGAGCTTAGCTTCCCAATCCTGACGGACAAAAACGGCGAGCTGGCGAATAAGCTCGGCATTCGCTGGGCGCTGCAAGATTACGTTGTTCCGTTTCATGATGGCTTTGGCGTGCACCTACCAGCCATTCATGGTGATGGAGAATGGAATCTACCGATGCCCGCACGCTACATCGTCGATACGAATGGCAATATTGCGTATGCCGAAGTGAACCCTGACTACACGCGCCGTCCTGAACCTGCGGATCTGTTCCCTGTTCTCGACAGTCTGACGGCGACTGCGACTGCTTAGTTGGGTTGCGCGCCTCGCAACGTGGGGCGCGCACATTAACCAATCCCAAAATACCTGCGTGAACACTGGCGAACGGGCCTAGGCAGGTAATTCAATTCGACCTTGAAAGGACCGATAAGATGAAGGGTAAACTCATCCTCCCGTATATCATGTCGAACATGTTGTCAGGCGTCGGCTCGGCCGTCATGTTCTATCTGTCAGGCTTTGACCCGATCTGGATCGGGGCGTTCTTTGCGACGTTCACCATGCCGTTTTTCCTGATGGTCTTGGCCGGTGCTCTGGGAATTTCCCGTACTTCCAAGAATCTTCCTGTCATCCAGCTCATCAACTTGGCCGCTGTGGTGTGGGCGGTCTACCAAATAAATGCACGCGGCGGCTTCACGGTTACCAGCGAGTACGTGGCCATCGGGGTGGCGTTGTACGGTGCTATCACCATTCAATGGTACATTCGCGTTTTCTCGAATTATGGCCGCGAGCCAAGCGCCGCGATCGAGAATGGTAAGGGCCTGCCGGAACTGTCGCTGCAACGTCTGGACGGGACGAACACGACGTCAGCGTCTTTCGCAGGCGAAAAGACACTACTCGTGTTTTTCCGCGCAAACTGGTGCCCATTCTGCATGAACCAGCTGAAAGAGGTGAAGGAAAAGGCGGATCAATTGGCCAAAGCTGGGGTGAAAGTTAAGTTCATCTCTAATCAGGGCGTTAAGAATTCCACCAAACTTGCCAAGGATCTAGATCTGCCTGCGCATTTTGAGATCCTCCAGGACAACAATCTGGCCGCAGCCAAAGCTCTGGGGATCGACGATATCGGTGGTGCACCGTCGGGTATGCCGGGTTATCCCGTCGATACGGTCAAAGCAACTGTCATCGGTCTTGATGAAGAAGGCAAAGTTATCTTTGGCGATGAGACTGACAATTACCGTATGCGTCCTCATCCCGAGACCTTCCTGCATGTCTTTGAACCGCATGGTAGCGTTCGCGCCTTCTCAGCTGCGTAGTATTGTTGAACATCAAGAACCAGTACCGCGCTTCCCGGCGCGGTACTTTAATTCTTCTGAAGGTATGCGTTTGGGAAAATACGTATGCTAAGTGATCAGACTTATCTTGGGTTTGTTTCGGTCTCTTGTAAGCGCTGATTGCCATGAAAATGACGAGATATGGTAGCGACGCACATTCTACTAGTATCAGCTTTGAAGTTCAGGAATTTGAAGCAGAAAACAGCGAAAGAGGCAAGATGACAGGGGCTCGCACTGAAGCCTGGTCCTCAATAACCTGCGGCTAAACTCACGCGATACTTGCAATAGCGAGGTGTGAGGGGACAGTTTGGATAATATTGTCATTCAGACGTAAGTATATTGATTGATCCGCTCCCAATCGCTGTCGCGGGATTCGAATTCTATGCATCTAAACAGTATCACGCCGGATTCGCCCTTGAAAAAAGGGTCAAAACCCCCCATTTAAGCGCACAGCTCGCAGTAGGTTGCGAGCGTTACACATAGGAGAGACCATGGCCAAGGAAGATACGCTCGAATTTCCCGGTGTCGTGAAGGAACTTCTGCCAAATGCGACGTTTCGGGTCGAGCTGGAAAACGGCCATGAGATCATCGCACATACGGCAGGTAAGATGCGCAAAAACCGCATCCGTGTTCTGGCTGGCGACAAAGTGCAGGTTGAGATGACCCCATATGACCTGACCAAAGGCCGGATTAACTACCGCTTTAAATAAGTGAAGGTTGATCTGTAGTTCAAAGCCCGGCTTTTGCCGGGCTTTTGTTTTGCTCATCACAAAAGATTAAAGATGCTCTTTCGCCACGTGCATGAACCTCGTATGACCTCAGTATAGCAGGCTAAGGAACCAGATATGGCATTCATTCTTGGATCAGGCAGTCCCCGCCGATTGGATCTGTTGGCACAGCTTGGTATTGTGCCTGCAGACGTCAGGCCGCCGGATATCGATGAAACGCCGCTCAGGAATGAACTGCCTCGTCCCTATTGTATGCGCGTGACCCGCGCCAAAGTAGAAGCTGTTCCAGCCCAAGATGATGACACCGTGCTTTGCGCCGATACCACAGTTGCGTTGGGGCGTAGGATCCTTGGTAAACCCCGTGATGCCGGGCAGGCTGCCGAATACTTGCTTGCCCTGTCTGGACGTCGTCATCAGGTCATTACTGCTGTCGCTATTCGTCGCGGTGCACATGTCTGGACCAAAGACGTCGTCAGCCAGGTCAAAATGAAACGCTTGTCAGATGAAGAATTAAACTCTTATCTCGCAACAAATGACTGGCAGGGCAAAGCTGGCGCCTATGCAATCCAAGGCCCAGCAGGAGCATTTATACCTTGGATCAGCGGATCCTTTACGGGCATCGTTGGCCTTCCACTGGCCGAAACAGCAAACCTCCTAAAAGCCGCTGGCTATCCGATCATGAAAGAAGAGACCGTATGAAGGGCCGTAGCATCATATTAGATCACCTTAATGACCGCGAAGCTGCGGCTCTTTTGGTAGATGGTAAGCTTGAAGATTTTTTGATCGATAGTGATGCCCCACGCCCTGGCACAGTTTACCGCGCTCGGTCAGAGCGCCCGGTAAAAGGACAAGGTGGTATGTTTTTGACCACGTCGGACGGACCTGCCTTTTTACGGCAAGTCAAAGGTCTGGCGCCCGGTCAGCAGCTGCTCGTGCAGGTGACGGGCTTTGCAGAGCCAGGAAAAGCGATTCCTGTTACGCAAAAGCTTCTGTTCAAAAGCCGGTATGCAATCGTGACGCCTGATGCGCCCGGGTTAAATATTTCGCGTAGCATTCGCGATGAAGATGAACGTGATCGTCTCTTGGAAATCGCCAATGAAATCATGGGTGAACTTGAATATGGGCTGATTTTGCGTTCTGCCTGTGTTGGAGCGGAAACCGATGATATCGCTGAGGATGTTGAAGCCATGCTCGGTGTCGCAAATCAGGTGCTCAATGACCATGGCACGGAACTAGAAGTTCTCGCCGAAGGTGATGGCCCCCATCTTTTGGCGTGGCGGGATTGGGTTGAACCAGCAGATATCGAAAGCGAAGCTGGTGGTTTTGAACGCTTGGGTGTGCTTGATGCCTTAGATGTGGCCGCAGGAATTAAAGAGCCTTTGGGCAGTGGCGCTTATCTATATATTGAACCCACACGCGCCTTGGTCGCTGTTGATGTTAACACGGGTTCAGATACATCTATGGCTGCCGGAGTGAAGGCGAATATGGCTTGCGCAAAAGCGCTTCCGCGCGCACTCCGCGTCCGTGGGCTTGGCGGACAGATTGTTCTTGATCTTGCTCCGATGCCTAAAAAGGACCGACGCGCCTTTGAAACCAGTCTGCGGGCGGCATTTCGTGCGGATAGTGAAGAGACTGTTCTGGTTGGATGGACAAATCTTGGCCACTTTGAATTGCAACGAAAACGCGGTCGTGTTGAACTGCGTGATGTTTTACGCTGACTCATCCAATCTGCGCGGACGAAACACAATAAGCCTCTCGCCTTTTCCACACATCGTTTGTGCGACAAGTAGTTTTCGCCGTGTTAAATCTACCGACAGGGGATACCTGAATCCATTCGGGCGCAGGACTTTCTGATAATTGTGAGAGCATGATCGCAACCTGTGATCCGTCTGGAGGATGTTGTCTCTGGGCTGTGATCGGAGCGCAATGACTGTGGTTCCCCCTGATTTTCAAACCTTGTTTCATTCGGCGGTTCCAGCATTGTCCGGCGATGCATTTCGTTGAGATGCTACACAAGGGGCCCAAAAAAGCCTTTTGATAGCATTTATGTCCGCTATTCTCTCTCTCGTTCAGCTTCTAATCAACGAGGCAGAGATCTAATGATGTACGAGTAATTTATGTTAGATGTCCGTTTTTAAACCATAATTTGAGTGAAAAATGACACTTAAAATTACGCGGAGTTTTCATATTTACCGAGCGTCTCTTTAACGCATATTTAACGCAGAAATCAGATCACCTGATTAGCAATTCAATCAACTCAAGTGGATTTTTTGATGAAAACCGTTTTCACTCTTGCTGCCTCGACCCTATTCGTTGCTTCCGCTGCTGTGGCTGAGGTTTCGCCAGAAACTGTTTCCGGCGCTGCAACTGTTGCCGTTGAAGCCGCTGCTGACCTGTTCAGTGAGGGCGCGAAATTTGTAGACGTTCGCAAAGATGCGGATATCGCAGAAACAGGTCGTATTCGCGGAGCAATTCACCTGAATTCTGATACTGAACTGACTGAAACTGCGCTAGCTGCACATGTGGGTCAAACTGATCCCGTTGTTTTTTACTGTAACGGCCATTCCTGCATGCGTTCTTCACAAGCCTCTGAAATGGCTGTGTCTTGGGGGTATACCAACGTGAAATATTTCCGTGATGGTTTCCCTGCTTGGTATGCTGCCGGTTTGCCAACTGAATAACGACAAATTTAATTTCACCCTGTGCTCATACGCTTTTGGAAAGATAATTTGAAATGACCAAGTCGGAAACGCCACGCGCGTTCAGCGGGATGTCTCTGTTTGTGAAATGCATGCTGTTGACGGTATTTTGTTCTCTCTCACTTGCTTTGATTCTCACATTGTCAAGCGAGTATGCGCAGAAAACGACAGTTGAGCATGGGGTGAAAAGTCTGGGCAGAACCATGACCGTTGAGGTCGCGTCAACGAGTGGTGGAATGATACGTTTTGCCAATATCGACCCTTTGATTGAACGGTTTGATGGCGTTCTCGCGCGTACTGAACAGCGTGCCACCTATGGTGTTGCTCTCAATAATGACGGTGACGTTTTAGTAGAAGTAGGGCAGGCTTCACCCGCGGATCAGGCCTATCTTCGCAATGCAGCCATAAAAGCTTTTGAAAGCGGCGAACTGCAGCTTTCAGAAGATGGTCGATTTGCCACTGCTCCCTCCATGGTGGGAGTGGATGGTAGTAACATTGTTGGCTCCGTTGGTTTTATTTGGACGCCTGATGTGGATTTAGCTCTGCTGAAGAGACAGCGTCTCATGGCTTTGGTCCTGGCAACTGTGGCGTTTATAGGCTTGGCCGGTCTTACCGCTCTTGCGTTGCATCGTATCATGGGGATCCCGCTTAAATCGATTGACACGTCGATCACTGAAATTGCGGACGGTGACTATAGCCATTCGGATGCCTATACTGCCCGGGGAGATGATATTGGTCGTATTTCGCGCCATCTTGAACAGCTGAAAAGCCAGCTGAAGAAAGGGCGTGAAGCAGAAGCGGCCCGTATCGCGACACAGGACGAGCAAAAGGCAGTTGTGGTGAAATTGGCAGACCACCTGCATGGGCTTGCCGAGGGGAATTTGAACAAAACCATCAAGACACCCTTTCCTGACAGTTATGAGCAACTGCGCCTGAATTTCAATGAAATGGTGACGCAAATGCGCACAATTATCAGTACAGCTGCGGACAATTCTGCAAGCATTCAGGAAGGTGCTAAAAACATCAGCCAATCCTCGGATGAGTTGTCTCAACGTACTGAAAGCCAAGCTGCGACGTTGGAACAGACTGCGGCTGCGTTGGATGAGTTGACAGCCAGTGTGCGTTCTGCTGCAGACGGAGCGCGTAGTGTCGAGAAAATCGTCAGCGAAGCCCGAGACGAAGCCCACAATAGTGGTGAGGTCGTTCAAAACGCTGTGACAGCTATGACTGAGATCGAGCAAAGTTCCAGCCATATTTCTCAGATTATCAGCGTCATTGATGATATCGCTTTTCAGACCAATCTACTGGCGTTGAACGCAGGAGTTGAGGCCGCGCGTGCGGGGGAAGCGGGGCGAGGGTTCGCTGTGGTTGCATCCGAGGTTCGGGCGTTGGCTCAGCGGTCTTCTGACGCGGCAATGGAAATCAAAACACTGATCGGCTCCAGCTCGCAACAGGTTGAACGGGGTGTTGATCTTGTTGGTAAAGCTGGAGGTGCGCTGAATTCCATCGTGGAGCGTGTCGGGCATATCTCGTCCCTGATCAGCGAGATCGCGGAAGGAGCGGCTGAGCAATCAACTGGCCTCGCTGAGATCAACACCGGCATGATCCAATTGGATAAGGTCACCCAACAGAATGCTGCAATGGTAGAAGAGGCGACTGCGGCTAGTCATATGTTGGAATCTGATGCTGGCAAGCTTGGTCAGCTGGTGCGTCACTTCAATGTGGGAACCGCTGTTCCATCGCAATTGCCGATCACGCGTGGTGCCAAATCTGTGCCCTCGGCACCTATGATAGCCAAAGTGGTCAATGGATGATAGCTGGCACGATGTATGAGTTATAGCCTCAACATAAAATCGTGCCAGTCAGCCAAACCTCAAAGAAGGTAAGACATTTCTGATAAGTTAAGCTTTTTGGAGGTGGTCACGTTGACAGAAGATCGAGGTGATTTCAAAACTGGAGCATAGCGATAAAAGGGACAACCCGTTCTATATCTGATGGCGCTCATGGGATGGCACAGACGTACGTGCCGTTGCCCTGAAAGGTGGCAGGTCTCTTGCCCCTTTGCCTTGATACCTGTCGCATCTCTTAAGAGATGTAAAGTGAGCCTGTCACGGTTTGATGTTGTTCCAGTCGCTCGTTTCTCCCGCATGCGCCCGAACCTTCCAACCTGTTGGCCATCGTAAGCTCATTTTTATAGCTGAGTTTCAACTGTTTCATCAGGATCTTTTTATTTACGAGGCAATTCTACTTTTAGGTATCTGAAATTGCGCGTGGATTAACTAAGTTTTCGTTCTAATTTTACATTATCAAAGGCTTTAAGGGAGTATTTGCTTTGCAGTTTTTCATTATCCATTGTTGATGCTTTTGCAAAAATGCAGAGGATGTGAGGTAAAATAAATAGGGGACAGGATAAGTGGCTTCCACATTTCGGCGTATAAATGCCGGTATTGTTGAAAGAGAGAATTAACCTATTTTATTACGTGCATCCTCTTAATTTTTGCCTCATAGACAAGGGGAGTGAAATATCAGTTTGTGTGTATGGGAAGAAATATGTCCATCAATTTGTCGAACCTCTCCAGAATGGAACTTTTAAAACTTCGGGAAGATGTTGAAGCTGCTCTCGAAGCCGCTGAAATTCGCGAAAGAAATGAAGCGCTGAAAGCTGCGCAAGATGCAGCCGCTCAGTTTGGGTTCTCGTTAGATGAAATTACCCAAATTTCCCAAAGTCTTCAGAAAAAAGCGAAATCTAAACCCAAGTATCGTAATCCAACCAATCCAGAGGAAACTTGGAGTGGACGTGGACGTAAGCCACAGTGGGTTCATGAAGCGCTTACAGCAGGTGCAGATATTTCAGATTTAGAAATTTAATTTCTGTGTGGTAGGTGTCTTATGACAATCCATATCGGTGCTAAGCCCGGAGAAATTGCTGAAACAGTTCTTTTACCTGGTGATCCATATCGGGCAAAGTGGGCAGCTGAAACGTTTCTAGACAATGTTTCACTGGTCAATGATGTCCGTGGTATGCTGGGTTATACTGGAACTTGGAATGGTAACGCTGTTACGATCCAAGGGAGCGGTATGGGAATGCCGTCACTGTCGATCTATGCAAATGAGCTGATCAAAGATTTTGGCGCTAGAACGCTTATCCGTATTGGGTCATGCGGTGGTATGCAGGCACATGTAAACGTGCGCGATATTATCCTGGCGATGACTGCAACCACTGTTGGATCACCATCGCAGAGCATTTTCAAAGAGGTGAATTTTGCCCCCTGTGCGAATTGGGGGCTGCTGCAGGCAGCCGCAAAGGCCTCTCAGTCTATAGATGTGACGACACATGTTGGCGGTATTTATTCGTCAGATACATTTTATGCGGAACGCCCGGATCTGGATGAGCAGATGGTGCGTCACGGGATACTTGGCGTCGAGATGGAAGCCGCTGAACTCTACACGCTTGCGGCGCGCTATGGGTGTCGCTCTCTGGCGGTGCTAACGGTTTCAGACCACTTGCAAACAGGTGAGGCACTGCCCTCCGACCAGCGCGAAAGAAGCTTTGGTGATATGGTTGAGATTGC
The DNA here is from genome assembly GCF_900102795.1 of Epibacterium ulvae. GTDB lineage: Bacteria > Pseudomonadota > Alphaproteobacteria > Rhodobacterales > Rhodobacteraceae > Epibacterium > Epibacterium ulvae. The sequence goes on from NZ_FMWG01000009.1 coordinate 13,186, forward strand.
CTTGAAAGCGGCGTTCGCTTGATTGAGCTAACGCCGCGTTGTCATTAAAAGGCCCCGTTTAGGGGCCTTTTATCTACCATGGCTGCGGTCATATGCGTTGCGAGGTGGGTTGCACCAATCTTTTAACGCCTCTTGAGATGGAGCAAAGATTTCAACCAACAAAGGGTAGCAGGCTGCGACATCGCTGGAATGTTCGCTTGAACAATCGCCTCCGGGGCAGGCGCTAAGGGCGCCAAGCAGGTCGATTTCCGCAAAGAATTCCAGATAATCCCCGACACGGACAGGGCTGGCTTTCATGAAGTATTGGCCCGTATCACGCGTAAATCCTGTACACATAAAGACATTTAAAACATCGTGTACATGTGGCTCTGCATCAAAGAGCGGCACGCCCAAATGATCGGCCAAAGCGCGAGTCAGATTAGAGTGGCAGCAATGATGGTATTGAGACCCCGCCAGAAGATTACCCGTATATGGATCACATCTGGTGCCAATGACATCATGCACGGATCCCCCGTATTCATCGATGCCATACCAATTTAACGTATCATCTACGATGGTCGCCATGGGTCGAAGGTGTGGAAGACTGCTCCACAGGCGCTCACCAGTTGTTACATGGGTGCCATGCAGTGCACGCGTCTTTCCTGAGAAAAACCGCTCGCTCAAATCCTGAGCGTTCCAGAGGTTGAGATCTCCAACCTGAGGGCCTTCGACAGATGTAATACGAAAAAAATGGCCTGCAGGCACAGTAAAGCTTGCTGCATCTCGGGCCGGGACAATGACCTCTGCTGTTTTTTTGGCACCGTTACGCAGACTGCGGTAAAACTTTAAATTAGGTTTGGGCAGGGCCTCATTGGGATAGCAGATCACTGGCGCAACAGAGCGGCGGACAGCGGCGTCAGCCGGTTCTATCGCCGTATTGCTTTGTTCTTTTGGACACATGGACGATGGCCTCCTTTTTTGTCTAAGGAAACCGATGCTTGTGCTGATAGCAAGATTTTAGATGACTATCACGTCAAGTGGTGGGAACCCATTGAAACCAACTGATGCATAAGTAGACGTATATGCGCCGCATGCATGAATTACGATGCGATCGCCGCCTGTTAACCCTAAGGGCAATTGATAGGGGTGTCGTTCATAGAGAACATCGGCACTGTCGCAGGAAGGCCCAGCCAGCACACAAGGCCCCATTGGTTCATGGTCGCGTTCTGTTGTGATCGGATAACGGATCGCTTCTCCCATGGTTTCCGCGAGACCGGAAAACATCCCAATATCAAGATAGACCCAACGATACAGATCTTCGTTGTGTTTGCGCGATGTCAACAAAACTTCAGCTGCGATCGCTCCGGCTTCTGCAACAAGACCACGGCCAGGTTCCGCCATGATGTCTGGAACATCTGGGAACCGGCTGTGTACATGTTCCATCACAGCACGTGCATAGGGTTCTGCATCTGCGTTGTGATTTGCATAGCTTGCCGGAAAACCACCCCCAATATTTAACAGACGAAGCCCAAAACCTTCGGATTTTGCCTGATGCCAGACATCGGCGACTTGGTCTAATGTTTCACACCACATCGCAGGGTCGCGCGTTTGCGAGCCCACATGAAAGGAAAGCCCTTCGATCTGCAGGCCAAGCGTTTTCGCTTTGTGCATCAATGACAGTGCCATTTCAGGTGCGCACCCAAATTTGCGGCTGAGCGGCCAATCGGCACCGGTCGACAGGCCAAGTAAACGCAGACACACATTTGCACCGGGCGCATGTGTTGCGATTTTTTCCAGCTCTTCGTCTGCGTCTGCAGCAAAATGTTTGATGCCAATTTCATGGGCAAAAGCAATGTCTGCAGGGCGTTTGATCGTATTGCCAAAAGAAATCCGAGCAACGCAGGCTCCGGCGGCAAGACAGGCCTCAATTTCAGATCGGCTGGCCGCATCAAAACCACAACCAGCCTTTGCAAGCACTTCTAGGATTTCTGGTGCGGGATTGGCCTTCACAGCGTAGTGAATACGGGCTTTGCCCAAACCTCGGGCGAGTGCCCGATATCGCGCAACAACAGCATTCTTATCGACCACCAAGGTTGGGCGGTCGAATTTTGTCTGAGAGATATATGAAAGGTGACGAGGTAAAGTTTCAGGGGCGGTCTGCCCTGCAGCATCTGCTGTCATGGTCATCTCCAAAAGACCCGGCCATATATGACCGCTCAGTTCCATCAGAGACGTTACCGTCGCTACGTAACCTTAGGGGAGTAAGCCCTTTCGACAGAGGCGCGTGCGTTGGCGTCTTGCGCGCGGTATCAGTCAATCCAGTCCACAAATCAAGCGATTTTTTGCAAAGTGAATATCGCTGACCAAGGAATGCTAATTTTTATCGGCGCCGTTAGTTGAAAAGGGGTTCGGTATTACGCCCACGTTTCTAACGCGAGGGCGCGCGCAAACAGTCTTTTGGTGGATCCATACCGGATTTGGTTGCGCCACAATAAAGGCAGCTCCATTGACCTTTTGATCGGTTTTGTCGCCAGCGGCAATTCCGGGTGAGTGTGGTTGAGGTGTGCTTCCACCACAGATAGGCTAAAACGCCAAACAATAAGAGTAAAAGTAAGAGAGGCATATAATTGCCTATGCCTCTCGAATTTGGATCTCAACCCTTTTTACGACGAAAGGGAGTTTAACGGAGCCATCTTGCAAAACCCGTCGTTTGCGATTGAGGATTATTGATAGGCCTCCTTTGGGAGGCATCATGTCCTCGGCGTTATGTATTAAGATTCTAAGTTTTTTTGCTGTTTGCGTCGCAGCGCAAGAGAGATGCTGAAGCTTCCCGGAGAGAGACCACGTGATCGGCTGCGCAAAACAGGGGTGTGTTCTGAGCGATTGCCAAACGCTTCACGTGCAATGATGAAGAGGCCGCTGAACACAATGATCGCTGATCCCAATAAGGTGTAGAGATCTACGATTTCGCCAAACAGAATGTAGCCAAAGCCCATCGCCCACAAAATCTGGGAATATTGCATAGGCGCGACAAAAGCCGCTTCGCCAACCGTATAGGCGTAGACCATCATCAAGGTGGCAGCGAACCCAAAGAAAGCCACGATACCGATACCGCCCAAATGGATCAGTTGCATGGGCTCATAGACAAAGATCAAGGCAACCCCGCTCAGAACAACGTTAAGCAACAGCGGATACAGCATCAGGACCACGTGGCGTTCTTCACGCCCGATCTTGCGCACGGTAATAGACTGTAACGCGTTAGACAGTGCGGCGGCTATTCCGAAAAAATGCCCCCAGGACAAAGGGCTTGAGCCGGGGCGTACAACAACCAAGACACCACATAATCCAATTGCGACCGCGATGAGCCGTGGCGCACCAACCTTCTCTTTAAGGACGGGAATTGAGAGCAAGGTGATCAAGAGTGGCGTCGCAAACAACAAGGCGTAAGCCTGTGCCAGAGGCAGCAAGATGAACGCAAAGAAGGCACAAGCCGGAGAGATCATCGCACAGATGGATCGCAATGTGACCCACCAGGGATGAACTGGACGTAGATTCCCCGGTGTTGGATCCTGAACCATCATCATCGTCAACAATGGAAAGGACATGAGACTGCTGAAGAAGATGATTTGGAGAGGGGAGAAGGCCTCACCAAGATATTTGACCACGACGTCGTGTGAGGAGAATAAACCAAACGCCAAGAGGGCAATGAATGCTGCTTTGATATTCATGGGGTATACCTTTGCGGGGGAAGAGAGGTGCCCGCGTTAGCGCTAGCCATAGAATAAAGATGAATTTGGTCAAGTGGCAAAAAAAAGCCCCGCGCTTTCAGGCGAGGCTTTTACAATAAATTCACATAGCACGCTGCCGAATTAGGCAAACACCTGCTTAGAGGCTTGCGTTCAATGCAGCGACAATCGCGTCGCCCATTTCGCTGGTGCTCACAGGGCTGACACCTTCACTTGCCAAAAGATCTGCGGTGCGCACACCATCTGCCAGAACTTTTTCGACAGCTGCTTCCAAACGGTCAGCTTCCGCACCTAGATCAAAGCTGTAGCGTAGAGCCATTGCAAAGCTCAGGACGCAGGCAATTGGGTTTGCTTTGCCTTGACCAGTGATATCTGGTGCGGAACCGTGTACGGGTTCGTATAGCGCTTTCGGGCGGCCGTTTTCCATTGGGGCTCCCAAAGATGCAGAGGGCAGCATGCCCAAAGATCCGGTTAGCATCGCGGCGCAGTCAGACAGAATGTCGCCAAACAGGTTGTCTGTCAGGATGACATCAAACTGTTTCGGGGCGCGCACCAGCTGCATTGCGCCGTTGTCTGCATACATGTGAGACAGTTCAACTTCTGGATAGTCCGCTGCGACACGGGTCACAACTTCGCGCCATAGGATACCAGATTCCATGACGTTAGCCTTCTCCATCGAGCAGACTTTCTTGCCACGGCGCATCGCAAGTTCAAAGGCCGAGCGTGCCGCGCGTTCAATCTCGCTTTCGGTGTAGCGCTGGGTGTTGATGCCAACACGTTCGTTGCCTTCTTCAAAGATACCGCGTGGCTCGCCAAAATACACGCCAGAGGTCAGTTCGCGCACGATCATGATGTCCAGACCTGCGACGATATCTTTTTTCAAAGAGGAGAAATCCGCCAGTGCATCAAAACACTGCGCTGGGCGCAGGTTGGAGTACAGATCCATCTCTTTCCGCAGGCGCAACAGGCCACGTTCTGGTTTTACAGAGAAATCAAGATCATCATATTTTGGGCCGCCAACTGCGCCCAAAAGCACGGCATCAGCCTCTTGGGCTTTGGCCATGGTTTCATCCGCCAGAGGCACGCCGTGTTTGTCATAGGCAGCACCGCCCACCAGATCTTCGCTGACATCAAACGAGATGTCGCGCTTTTCACCGAACCAGCCGATGATCTTGCGAACCTCGGTCATGACTTCAGGGCCAATCCCGTCGCCGGGCAGAATCAGAATGGAGGGGTTAGGCATGCGGTGTCTCCTAAAAAACGGTCGCGCTTGGCCTATCCTTCTGGGCAAGCGGGGTCAATAACGGCAGTACCATTCGATGCGCAGAAGCCCCGAAGTATTGCAATTTTTCGAAATAAATCGAGTCATTCGGGTAAGCTTATGTCTGCCCAGACCAGACGGTGACGGCTTGCCAGAATAGCAGGGTGATCTGCAGTCTCAGGCCAAAGGACACCGGCATCATAAGCCGTTAGGTCTGTACCGGGTAGGATGTAGTCGACTCGCATCTGTCCGATATGGGGCCAGTCTACGGTGTTTATGTCCTGCAGGTTAGGCAGATCTTGAAGTTGGGGGTGGGTAAGCAGGCGTTTGATTGCCTCCCGCTTGCCTTCACCTTGGTTCGGGTCCAAGTTGGCGCCCCCTAAAACAACAACAGGTGCATCGGGCAGGGGACCAAACTGCCCTGAGAGCATGTATTCGATCAGGCGAAGTTCGTCCTGATTGCGCAGGCCGTTGCGATCTTCTGGACCATCAAAAACAGGTGGCCCCGCTTGAAAAGTAAGAAGTGTGAAAGATGTATCCTTTGTCAGATGAACGGAGATTGCCCAATGATTGGTCGAGGACAATCGCTGCACGTTCAACGCGTCTTGGCTAAGGAAAGCGTGACCGTCAGGCGTCAGAGGCAGGTCTGCGGATGGGAGGTCTTTCCACAAAAGCGCGGTCAAATCGAGAACGGGCGGCACCGTTAAGGGAAACTTTGAGAGAAGCGCGATGCCACGCGCACCAGTAAATTCCCCGAAGCTTTGCGCATCTTTCAGATTGTTTTGTTCCCCGTCTCCATCCAGATCGATGTGAGTTGCTAAGCCGCTGTTGGGTCGCGCGCTGTAGCTGTATTGTAGCGAAAGACCCTTTGAGGTGAGTAAGCTTTGAAACGCGCCTAACGCTTTAAGCCCATGATCCCAATCAAACCCTTGTAGAACAAGGATATCTGGCCGTGTGTCCACGATTACAGCCGCAACGGCGAGTAGCTGAGGATCAGTGCCTTTTTGAATATCCCGAAGAAGAAGCCCGGGGCCTTTGCGGGAAAGCTCTGTATTAAATGTCGCAATGCGAAAAGTTTCTGCGCCACAAAAGGATGCCGTGCAGATCAATAAGACTGTGAGGCAGAGCGCTCTCATGTGGTTTGAAGCGTTTCAGAACTATCGTAGACGCGTTTTCTTTGTTTGGCGATCAGATCAGCAACACGCAGCAAGGCAAGGCCGCGCATGGTTATCGAAGCCGATGCACAAGCCCAGAACGCAATAAGCCATGTCTGGGTCAGTGGGGTGGTCAAAAGGTGCAAGTCAAATAGATGACCAGCAAGTTTGATACAGCCCGGTAGCGCGAAGGGCAGCAAAAGCCCGGCAGACAGGCTGATGCGCGCATCCCGACTAAGCCGCTGAACGACATCACCGCCAGTTGTCGGGTCAAACAAGGGCAGATTGGTCCACACGTTAAATGCGCCTTGGCCAACAGGCCAATTGTATATGCGAATGGCTCCCCCAAAAAGAACCACGGTGAGCAAAGAGATCGCATAAGCAAGTCCAGCAGAATTGCGAATGTCGATCACCGTTTCAAAGGGCGTCGTGCTTGGCAGCATCAACATCATGAGCTGGACAGGCGAATATGCAAAATCCAAAGCTGTACCAAGCTTGTAGCTCACCCCGTGGATAATAGTGGTGAGACTGTTTGGTGCCAGATCATGGCGCGCCAGGACGCTGACAAAGAATACCGTAAACAGAGCAGAGAGAAAGCGCATCCGGTTTAAGGGCGGTGCGTCGCGGAATTGTATCAGGCTCGGAAAATGAGAGGCGTATTCTGCAAAAACGAGGATCCCCCCCAAGAGGGCAACAAATACCACCGCTTCAACAGTATGGGATGTGGATTGATGCAGAATCAAAGAAGGCATTGCGATCAGCAATGTCACAAAGACTGCGCGCAGGGCTGCGCCTGTAAGCCGCGTAAACACGTGTCCTGTACCTCAAAGTGGGCAGGCGATCCTTTGAGGGATCGCATCCTGTCCATACTGCTAATGCTCTCATGTCGGGGCAAATTGGTTTGCCTCAATTTTGCCCTATTTCAGCATGTATAGGCGCGAGGTCTCAAGATTAGATGAACGATTTTGAAGAATTGTTGCCTGCTCGTGGACAATGTGATGCTGGAATGCACCATCTTTTGTGCTTGATCTCTGCCGGTGAAAGGCGTGAACCCGCACGTATTCCGAGTAGGCTTTTGACACCAACAGAGGGCAGAGTGTTTGATTCTAAAAGAAAAACGGCCACCTTCGTAGGGTGGCCGCTCTAGAGGTCGCAAAAGCGTGCTCTTAGACCCAGGGGCGGGCTTGAGCTGCCTGTTCTTCGAATGTCTTGATCGTGTCGGATTTTGCCATCGTCAGCGCAATGTCATCCAGACCTTCCAAGAGGCACTGTTTCTTAAACGGATCTACATCGAACGTGATGACGTCGCCATCTGATGTCGTGATCTCTTGTGCGTCCAGATCTACGGTCATTCGGGCGTTTTCACCTTTTTCCGCATCTGCCATCAGCAGATCGACCTGCTCTTGTGGTAGAACCACCGGCAGGATGCCGTTCTTGAAGCAATTGTTGAAGAAGATGTCCGCAAAAGAGGTGGACACCACACATTTGATACCAAAATCAGCAATCGCCCAAGGCGCGTGTTCGCGTGATGAGCCACAGCCAAAGTTGTCACCTGCAATCAGGATCTCAGTCTTGCGATATTGCGGTTTGTTCAGCACAAAATCTTCGATTTCAGTGCCGTCGCGGTTGTAACGCATCTCATCAAACAGGTTCACGCCAAAGCCAGTGCGCTTGATGGATTTCAAGAACACTTTAGGGATGATCATGTCTGTATCGATATTCACCAGCGGCATGGGCGCCGCGATACCGGTCAGTTTGGTATACTTTTCCATAGTCCGGGCTCCTTAAATCAATTCACGAATGTCTGTCAGCTTGCCTGTCAGAGCAGCCGCTGCAGCCATTGCAGGGGAGACAAGGTGTGTACGACCTTTATAGCCTTGACGGCCTTCGAAGTTCCGGTTGGATGTCGCTGCGCAGCGCTCTCCCTCGGATAGTTGGTCCGGGTTCATCGCCAGGCACATGGAACAACCCGCCATCCGCCATTCAAAACCGGCGTCTTGGAAGATCTCGGCCAGGCCTTCGTCTTCGGCTTGGGCACGGACCAGACCAGAACCGGGCACAATCATTGCGCGCATGCCGTCTTTGATCTTTTTGCCTTTGACCACATCAGCCACAGCGCGCAGGTCTTCGATACGACCGTTTGTGCAAGAGCCAATAAAGACAGTGTCGATTTCGATGTCGGTCAATTTCTGACCAGGCGTCAGGCCCATGTATTCAATCGAACGGCGTGCTGCTTCGATTTTACCGCCTTCAAAATCTTCAGGATTTGGAACGGTTGCGGTGATTGGCAGCACATCCTCAGGAGAGGTACCCCATGTCACAACAGGCTGGATGTCTTCACCACGCAGGGTGACGACTTTGTCAAAATGCGCGCCCTCATCAGTAAAGAGGGTCTTCCACCAGTCCATCGCGGCTTCCCACTGTGCGCCTTTAGGTGCATGGGCACGACCATTGACATATTTATATGTGGTTTCATCAGGTGCGATAAGACCTGCACGTGCACCACCTTCGATGGCCATGTTACAAACGGTCATACGGCCTTCCATAGAGAGCGACTGGATCGCTTCCCCACAGTATTCAATCACATAACCAGTACCACCGCCGGTGCCAGTTTCACCGATGATCGCCAAGGTCACATCTTTTGCGGTGACACCGGGATTCAGTTTGCCGGTGATTTCCACCTTCATGTTTTTGGATTTTTTCTGGATCAAGGTCTGGGTCGCCAGAACGTGTTCCACCTCAGAGGTGCCGATGCCGTGCGCCAGCGCGCCAAATGCGCCGTGGGTCGCAGTGTGGCTGTCACCACAGACAACTGTCATGCCGGGCAGGGTCCAGCCCTGCTCGGGGCCAACGATGTGCACGATGCCCTGACGGATGTCTGAAACAGGATAGTAATGCACGCCAAATTCCTTGGCATTTTTATCCAGTGCTTCCACCTGAATGCGGCTTTCCTCGGTCATTGTAGCCGGGTCTGCGCGATCCAAAGTGGTCGGGACGTTGTGATCTGGCACCGCGATTGTTTTATCAGGCGCGTGAACCTTGCGACCGGCCAGACGCAGGCCTTCAAAAGCCTGTGGGCTGGTCACTTCATGGACCAGATGGCGGTCAATATAGAGCAGGCAAGTGCCGTCTTCTGCTTCGTGCGCAACATGCGCATCCCAGATTTTGTCGTAGAGTGTTTTGGGGGACATGTGTCCTCTCCCCTTGATGTAGTATCCGTGCTGGCGAAGGGCTGGGCAAACACCGTTATAGGCGTGCCAGAACCGTGCGGGCTGCACCATAGAACCGTTCGCGCAGACGCGCGCGGTCTTGCAGTTCAATGTGCTGTGCCAAGTCAAAGGTCATGGAGGTCAGATACAGTTGACAGCTGATGCAATCAAGGCTTTGCCGTTGAATTGATGCAGTTGCGTAGATTGAGCCGCGATCAGGCTTGTAAAATCCGGCCCGTCTGGAGGGTTTTACCTTTTCGCGCGGTGCCAAGTGGTGCACATAGTTGATCCGATTCGCAGGGTCGCGGTTTGCTTTTATTGATGCGGGCTGCAAAATCTGCTACGATTACCTATGCCAGCGCCGGGTTTGCGGCGCGTCACAACGGAGGACTTTGTCCTGTCACCCCATACCGACGTGGCCAACAAAAATGGCCATACTTTGGCTGTAAAAGCCACTTCAGAACAGCCAACCAGCGATGCGCTCTTGGCTCGTATCCTTTCTTCCCTTGATGACGACAAAGCCGAAGATGTCGTGCAGATTGATCTGCGGGGCAAATCTTCGATCGGGGACCATATGGTTGTCGCGTCTGGTCGTTCGTCCCGTCAGGTGGCCTCTATGGCAGAAAAACTGCTTGGCCGTTTGAAAGATGAATATGGCATCGTCTGTAAAATCGAAGGCAAGGATTCGGGAGACTGGGTGCTGGTAGACTCCGGCGATGTGATCGTGCATCTTTTCCGCCCAGAAGTGCGTGAGTTCTACCAGATCGAAAAGATGTGGTTGTCTGGCGGCACGACCCCAGCTGAATCTGCGCCGACCCCATCGGCGGACTGATCCAAGTCGTAAGAGGCCCCTATGCGCATTCATATCTGTGCCGTGGGGCGCTTGCGGGCTGGTCCTGAAAAGTCTTTGATTGACGACTATCTTACGCGTTTTGATCGGACCGGACGTAGTCTGGGTCTTGGACCCGCGCGCATTATAGAAGTCGAAGATAAGAAAAACGCGGGCATGGGGGCAGAGGCAACCTTGCTGCGAAAGGCGTTTCCCAAAGGTGCGCTGATTTGCACCTTGGATGAGCGCGGCAAAGTTATCAGTTCACCTGATTTCTCCAAAAAGCTTGCAGACTGGCGTGATACTGGACAGCAGGATGTCGTTTTTGTCATCGGCGGTGCCGACGGAATAGATGCCAGCCTGCGCGCTGAGGCTGATTTCTCGATCTCATTTGGTAAAATGGTTTGGCCGCATATGATGGTACGTCTGATGCTTTCTGAACAGTTGTACAGGGCCGCCACAATTCAATCCGGCGGCCCCTATCATCGCGTTTAGGGAAGCGTAAAGACAACAACAGTTTCTGTGGCCCAGCCATCCAGATTGTCACGCGCCTGAATTTGCACCTGATCCGCACCTTTGGGGATGTCGATGCCTGATTGCGATCGGGTGAAGGGCTGTTCATTGACGTGTGGATGGTGCAACACGCGCGTTGCCAAAACATTGCCTTCCATATCAAGAACGCGCCAGCCATCTGCGTAGTGATCCCATCCCGTATCAGGGTGGCTCAATGTGACGCTAAATGTCCAGGCCGCGCCATTTTTCTGAGCTTGGACGCCTTCGATCTTTGGCGCATCGGCCAAAATGGGTGTTGCGCATAGGGCGAACAGGGGGAAGAGTATTTTTTTCATAAGAATGATTTACCTTACTCAGAACGTGCGCTGTGCTCACGTTTTGGTGTGTCGCTGTGTTGGGCAGGGAGATCCAGCAGAAATTCACGAGAGCGAGAAACGAACTCCCGTCTGTATAGAACGGCAAGGGTGATCACGACTGCGATCATCAGTGGAATAGGGCCAAGCAGCCATGCTGTTGCTGTGAGGGCGAAATAGGTCGCGCGCATGCCTCGGTTAAAGCTGCGCGCTGCAGTTATGTTTAGCTCCGCAGCCTGTGTTGCACGGGGGTAGGAGAGCGCATCAGCAGGATCGTTTGGCACCGAAGCCATCATCACTGAGCAATAGCCAAAAATGCGATGGGCCCAGACGAACTTTAGAAAAGCGTTGCTGAGAATGAGAAGTATAATCAGGAGTTTGACCTCCCAGACAAAGGCAGGTGCGTTGTCTTGGATGAGATCCCGCGCAACCCCTGCCAATTGTTCGGTATTGCCAATTAATGCAAGCCCGCCGCCAATCGCAATCATTGAGGTTGAAGCGAAAAAAGCCGTGCCCTGACGCAACTGGCTGATCAGCTGTGCATCAAAGATACGAGGATCCCGTGTCACCATCTGGTACATCCAGTCCCGACGGAAATCCGCCATCAAGACCGACACAGATGGGCGTTCAGGGTGAGGGTTCTCAATACGCCATCCCATCCACATCCACCCGCCAATAAGCAGAGTGAGTGCGGCGAGATCAATGAACGAAAACTGCGAGAGTTGATGCGCTATAGTCATGCGCGCACTCTAGAATGGGTTTTGGGGACTTGCTAGTCTGGAAAAATTGGTCATATTTTATAACCAAAGGAGAAACCATCATGCAAATGCCGACCCCGGATACACATATATTGGACCGGAAAGCGACGATTGCCGCGCGGTTGCGTCAGGTTTTACCCGTGGATGCTGTTGTGACTGAACCGTCAGAAACGCGCGCCTATGAGTGTGACGCTCTTACTGCTTATCGTTGCCCGCCTTTGTTGGTGGTTTTGCCAGAAACCACCAAAGAGGTGTCTGCAGTCTTGCGGATTTGCTACGAAGAAGGTGTTCCAGTGGTTCCGCGCGGTGCAGGAACGTCGCTGGCAGGCGGTGCGCTGCCGACCGCGGATTGTGTCATCTTGGGCGTTGCTAAGATGAATGATGTGCTTGAAACGGATTATGACAATCGGTTTATACGGGTGCAGACGGGGCGCACCAATCTTAGCGTGACCGGCGCGGTTGAGGAGGCTGGCTTTTTTTATGCACCAGACCCATCCAGCCAATTGGCCTGTGCAATTGCTGGCAACATTGCTATGAATTCAGGCGGGGCACATTGCCTGAAATATGGGGTGACAACCAACAATCTGATGGGCGTCACCATGGTGATGATGGATGGTGAGATTGTCGAAATTGGCGGGGCGCATCTGGATGCTGCAGGATTAGACCTTTTAGGGGTCATCTGTGGATCAGAAGGTCAGTTAGGCGTCGTAACCGAGGCAACACTGCGCATCTTACACAAACCTGAAGGCGCGCGCCCGATCCTGATTGGATTTGACAGCAACGAAGTCGCCGGCGCCTGTGTCAGCGACATTATCAAAGCAGGGGTTTTACCCGTCGCAATCGAATTTATGGATCGCCCCTGTATTGAAGCTTGCGAAGCGTTTGCACAGGCGGGGTATCCAATGTGTGAAGCGCTTTTGATTGTTGAGGTGGAAGGCAGTGAGGCGGAGATCTCTCATCAGCTTGGATTGATTTCCGAGATCGCTGGCCGCCACAATCCTGTTGAATTGCGCGAAGCAACAGATAGCGATGAAGCGGCCCGGATCTGGTTGGGACGTAAATCTGCCTTTGGCGCGATGGGTCAGATCAACGACTACATGTGCCTGGACGGTACGATTCCGGTTTCCACCTTGCCTGAAGTCTTGCGCAAAATTGGGGAGTTATCGGCGCAGTATGGTCTGAAGGTTGCAAACGTCTTTCACGCAGGTGATGGCAATATGCATCCTCTGATTTTGTTTGATGCGAATAAACCGGGTGATCTTGAACTTTGTGAAGCAATGGGCGCGGATGTTCTGAAACTTTGTGTCGAAGTTGGAGGCTGCCTGACGGGCGAACACGGCGTTGGTGTCGAAAAGCGGGACTTGATGACTGCGCAATACACATCTGAGGATTTGGAAGCGCAGCTAAATGTGAAAGATGTGTTCGATCCTAAATGGTTGCTGAACCCAGCCAAAGTCTTCCCATTGGAGGTAACCACGCCCCGCCGCAGCAGAGTGTTAGAGCAAAGAACATGACGATGTATCAGCCCAATTCCGAACAAGACCTAGCCGATCTGTTGCGTGACGCGGATGCGCCCCTTGCGGTACAAGGGGGCGCGACAAGAGGGGTCAATATTGCGGGGGCACCGCTTAGCACGTGTGCTCTGAACGGGGTGCGGCTTTATGAACCTGGCGCGCTTACCCTTGTTGCAGGTGCTGGAACGCCTTTGCCTGAAGTCGAGGTCCTCTTGGCCGCCGAAAACCAGCGTCTTGCGTTTGAACCTTCAGATCTACGGGGACTTCTGGGCACAGACGGCATACCAACCCTTGGCGGTGCAATTGCGACGAATACGTCTGGGCCACGTCGTATTCAATCCGGGGCCGCGCGTGATTTTCTGCTTGGCGTGCGCTTTGTCGATGGAATGGGGCAGATCATCAAAAATGGTGGTCGCGTTATGAAGAATGTAACCGGCTACGATCTGGTGAAATTGATGGCCGGATCACATGGCACGCTTGGGGTGTTGAGCGAGGTCAGCCTGAAAGTGCTCCCCTCCCCAGAATGTAGCGGCACCCTGATTTGGGAGAATTTGGATTGGCAGGCGTCTTTGGCGATTTTCAGTGCCGCTTTGAATTCTCCTTATGATGTGACAGGCGCGGCGCGGCTTCCAGCATTTGGAGAGAGGCCGGCCCAGACCCTTATCCGGGTTGAGGGATTTGAGGCTTCTGTTTCATATCGCCTTTCAGAGCTCAGCGGGCACCTAAAGACGATTGCGCAGTCCGCTGAGATGACGATGGATGTGGTGCGAAATGCCCAGTTGTGGCGTTCTGTACGTGATGTTGAACCCTTTGTTGGGAAAGAGGGAGATCTGTGGCGCAGTTCGATCAAACCGGGGAATATGCCAGCCTTTGTTGCCGCGCTGGACGGTGAACATATGATCGATTGGGCCGGAGGGCTGATCTGGAGCCTTGTGCCCAAGGGGAGAGATGTACGCGCAGCCCTAAACGGTTTTGGGGGGCATTGCACGTTGTTGCGTGGCGCCCATCATCTCTTGCGGTTTCAGCCAGAACCTGCACCCCTTGCGGCATTATCCGCGGGACTAAGGAAAAAATTCGATCCTCGGGGGATCTTGAACGTGGGATTGATGGGATAGATTATGCAAACGAATTTCACAGCAGAACAGTTGAAAGATCCCAAGCTCCAGCGCGCCAATGACATTCTGAGGTCTTGTGTGCACTGTGGATTTTGTACGGCAACTTGCCCAACCTATCAGGTCTTGGGAGATGAGCTGGATAGCCCGCGCGGGCGGATTTATCTGATCAAAGATATGTTGGAAAACAACCGTGTTCCCGACGCGAAGACAGTGAAGCATATTGACCGCTGTCTTGGGTGTCTGGCCTGTATGACAACCTGTCCCTCTGGTGTTCACTATATGCATCTTGTGGATCAGGCCCGCGCCTATATCAATGATCGCTACAAACGTCCGGTGTCAGAGCGGGTTTTACGATCCGTTCTGGCCCAGGTGTTGCCCTATCCCAAACGGTTTCGGCTTGCGCTTTTGGCTGCAAAGGTCGCGCGCCCTTTTCGCGCGCTTTTGCCAGATGCGCGCCTGCGGGCGATGGTGGATATGGCCCCTAAAGTGATCCCGCCTGTTAGCCGAAATGATGACCCGCAAAGCTTTGCGCCGGATACGTCAAAGTTAAAGCGGGTGGCTTTGATGACAGGCTGCGCGCAGCGGGCTTTGAATACGGATATCAACGACGCAACATTGCGCGTGCTGCGGCGCTTTGGATGCGAAGTTGTGGTGGCCGAAGGCGCAGGCTGCTGTGGTGCCTTAACCCATCACATGGGCCGCGAGGATCAGGCCAAAGAGACGGCGGCGCGGAACATTCGCGCCTGGTGTGCTGAGATGGACGCCGGTGGGTTGGACGCGATTGTTATCAACACTTCTGGCTGTGGTACTACGGTGAAAGACTATGGGCATATGTTCAAAGATACGCCGCTTGCTGCGGATGCGGCCCGTGTCGCGGACTGTGCCATGGATGTGAGCGAGCTACTCGCCACGTTAGATCTGCCGCACGGGGAGGGATCAGAACCACTTACAGTGGCTTATCATTCCGCCTGTTCTTTGCAGCATGGACAGAAGATCAAAACCTTACCAAAAGACTTGCTGCGACAGGTTGGATATCAGGTTGCTGAACCCAAAGATCCGCATCTGTGCTGTGGCTCGGCGGGAACCTATAATTTGGTGCAGCCAGAGATTTCAGCGGAGTTAAAGACCCGCAAGATCAAAACACTTGAAGCTGTAACGCCAGATGTCATTGCTGCGGGTAACATTGGATGCATGATGCAAATTTCATCTGGTTCCGCTGTCCCTGTGGTCCATACGGTGGAATTGTTGGATTGGGCGACTGGCGGGCCGAAACCGCCAGCACTGTCGCAAAGCAAGCATACGCCGACGGTCCCCATTCTTAGGTGAACCTGCCGCAATTTTGCCTTATCTCCTAAATAAACCTATCAAAATATAACTACAGGAGATTGGGGTGAAATTACTAAAAGGCCTGCTGTTCATGTTGCTTTTGCCCCATGGTGCAATGGCGCAAGACAGTCCTTTGACGCGGCTTGATACACTAGATGCCGGGCGCGCTTGGGAAGCGGTGGGTCGTCTGGATCTTGGCGGGAAAGGCATCTGTACAGGTGCGCTGATCGCGCCAGATCTTGTGCTTACAGCTGCGCATTGTTTGTTTGATCCAGATGTGAATGAACCTATTGACCCAACACGGATCGAGTTCCTAGCCGGGTGGCGCAATGGCCGTGCATCTGCGTACCGGTCTGTTCGCCGTGCGGTTCTGCATCCGTCTTATGTCTATGAGGATGAGGTCTCCTCGTCACGGGTGCGCAATGATATTGCCTTGCTTGAACTGCAGCGCCCTATTCGCAACACGACCGTTGTTCCCTTTGAAACGGATGCACGTCCGCGCAAGGGGGCTAAGATTGGTGTGGTTTCTTATGCGCATGATCGGGCCGAGGCTCCTTCGTTGCAAGAAGTCTGCGCCGTTCTTGCCCGTCAAAAAGGTGTTTTGATCATGTCTTGTGATGTGGATTTCGGAGCCTCAGGCGCGCCTGTGTTTTCGTTTGAAGGGGACGAGCCGAAGATTGTGTCTGTTGTGTCTGCAAAAGCAGAAGTTCGTGGTGAGCAGGTTGCGCTGGGCGCACGTTTGGCGGAAGAGTTGGACGTGTTGCGGGCACAGCTAGGCCAGTCCGGGCAGGGACATCGGCTGCCTTCGGGGGTGCGTCGGGTTCAGGTGGGGGATGGCAATCAGACGGGCGCAAAGTTTTTACGCCCGTTGAATTAGGCAGAACTCTTGAACGTCTTTTCATGATGCATATGTAAATTTCGTCAGGACGCCGAAGATCGGGTCCAACGACATAAACCGCCTGTCCGATTGGAAGGCACCTTTACAGATCGCTCATGAATGAGGATGACTATGCGTACTTTTGATTTTACCCCGCTGCACCGCGCCACCATCGGTTTTGATCAGATCGCTGATCTTATGGATCGGGCGCTGAGCACGGATGGAACACAGCCAAGCTATCCCCCTTACAATATTGAAAAGACCGCAGCAGATGCCTATCGGATTTCGATTGCAGTTGCAGGGTTTTCTGAGACGGACCTAAGCGTTGAAGTCAAAGAAAATGCACTCGTTGTTGCGGCAAAGAAAGCTGAAGACGACAAGGAACGCAACTTTTTGCACCGGGGTATTGCCACCCGCGCGTTTGAGCGGCGCTTTACACTTGCCGACCACGTGCGCGTTGTCGGAGCAAGCCACCAAGATGGCATGTTGCATATCGAACTACAGCGCGAAATCCCAGAGGCGCTCAAACCGCGCCGGATTGCAATTTCGTCAGGAGAAGTGGGGCAACCAAAACTAAATGCAAAAGCGGTGAATTAGTTCTGCTTTCGTAGTTTTGATACTCGTCACAGATGTTCAAAGCCCGCCGCTTGGCGGGCTTTTTGTGTGCTCGTACATGTTTCAGGCCAGATCTGTATCAGATTCGGCTTTCTCTTGAGCGGGTTTGCCAAAACGATTTAAATTCGCATCGCCCCATATTTTAAGGGCTTCTAAAATTGGACTTAACCCGCGTCCAAGGTCAGTCAGACTGTATTCCACTTTGGGGGGCACCTGCGGATAAACTTTCCGGTTGATCAACCCATCTTGTTCCAATTCGCGCAGCTGATTGGTCATCGTCCGTTGGGTGATATTGGGTATTCTCCGACGCAGCTCGCTAAAGCGCAGAGTACCATCAATGTGCAGATGCCAGAGCAGGATCGATTTCCATTTGCCGCCAATTAAGCTGACGGTTGCTTCGACTGCACATCCCGGAGAACAGTCAAAACGAGAATGTTTGGCTTTCGCCATCCGGTATCCTTTTCGACACTATAGGCAAAGGTTGTCTGTATGATGTTTTTTAGAGGGTATCCTATGTCTTCGCTTGGAGCAATCAGGAGATCGGTTATGAAGGCTGTCGGATATTATGAATCGGGTGAAGTTGATCGGGAAGAAGCGTTACTAGATCTGGAACTGCCACGTCCCAATGCGGTTGGGCATGATCTATTGGTTCAGGTGCAGGCTGTGTCAGTAAACCCAGTGGATACCAAAATTCGTGCCATGCGCCCTGCGTCCGAAGGGGAAGCTGCCGTTCTTGGATGGGATGCCGTTGGTACTGTTGTGGCGCTTGGGGATCAGGTGACGGGGTTTGAAGTGGGCGAACAGGTTTGGTATGCGGGAGCGATTGATCGCCCTGGCACCAACGCTGAATATCATCTGGTTGATGCGCGCATTGTGGGGCATGCGCCTAAAACCGCGAGTCTGGCCGAGGCGGCTGCTTTGCCACTTACCACACTGACCGCATGGGAGATGTTGTTTGACCGCTTGCGCGTTGACACACCTGTTCCAGGTGCGGCCCCTGCAGTGCTGATCATTGGTGGCGCTGGTGGTGTGGGATCGATCGCAATCCAGCTTTTGCGGGCCAAGACAGATCTGACGATTATCGCGACGGCATCGCGGCCTGAGACGCAGGCCTGGGTGAAAGAACTTGGCGCACACCACGTTATTGATCATCGCGCGCCATTGGATCAGCAAGTGGCTGATCATGGTATCGGAGCGCCGGGGTTTGTGTTTTCAACCACTCATAGCGATCACTACGTTGAACAGGTGGCGGAATTAATTGCACCGCAAGGACGGTTTGGGTTGATTGATGATCCGCAGTCTTTCAACATCCTGCCGCTTAAACACAAGGCGGTGTCATTGCATTGGGAGTTCATGTACACACGTTCGCTTTTTGGAACAGCTGATATCGCAGAGCAGGGGAAGATCCTCAATGAAACCGCTGCTTTGGTTGATGCGCACAAGATAAAATCAACGGTGACGGACAGCTTTGGTGTGATCAATGCTGCAAACCTTTTAGACGCGCATCGTCTGATCGAGAGCGGTACCGCCAAAGGGAAACTGGTTCTAGAAGGATTTTGAGCCAAGAAATGAAAATGCGCGGCCCCAATGAGGCCGCGCGCGATTGTTAACTCGGGTTACAATCAGGAGTGCTGATCGTTGACTTTACCGATTGAGAAAAACATCGTTTCGCCTGAGCTGTCATCAACGCCGTCATTGTCGGTTGAGATAAATGCGGTGCCATCGTTCAAAATTGCCATGCCTTCAATTTTGTCAAGAACATAACCGCCGGTGGATGTCAGATCTGGGAGCAAGTCGCGTACCAGTTCTTTTGACACCACGGGCAAGTCACCGCCCAATGCTGCAGGAACCATATCAGCAGCTGGGATGCGGTAGACCTTTTTGGTTACGGCGCGGTCATCATGCTGGTTGTCGCGTTCAATCACGTAGAAATATTCTCCGTGTGCCTGAATTTCGGACAGGCCAACCCAACCTTTTGTAGGTTCTGCTTTGGGATAGTGTACCGCGCCCCATTCTTGGGTCTCAAGGTTATAAGCGACCAGTTTGACGTGGTTTGCAGGATCGTCTTTCCACTCACGCTGAATAGCCATCCACAGGGTGTCACCCACTTTGGTAATGCCTTCAAAGCCAAAGCGTTTTTCGACTGACATCAGTTCCGCAGGCAGTCCGATTTCACCCTTTTTGGCTTTCAACAGCCCGTCTTTGTTCACGTGATAAATCGCATGTGGCACAACGCGGTCTGTACGACCTTCCGAGGCAAGGTAAAAGCCGCCCTTGCCGTCCAGCGTGATGCCTTCCAGATCCAGCTTTTGTGCGGGTTGACCGTTTTGGCGATGGATGCGGATCACATCCACAATACGGGCGGGTGTCTGGCTGGGATCGATCTTGAAGATCGAAGGCTGGAAGCCATAAAAACTGTCATTCACAGCATAGATCATGCCATCGTCATCTGCGACCATGCCGGAAATTGCACCCCAGCCGATCAGTTCATCTGCGCCTTCCGACGTCAGATGAGGATAAGAAGGAGCTGCATTCTGGAACTCATACATCATGACGTGGGCGCGGGGGCCTTTGTCTTCAATCAGGTCTTTTTCATTGGCCGAGATCAGCAGATTGCGCTCAGGGATGACCGCATAACCCTCTGGACCAACACCAGATGGCAACAGTTGTTTCAGGACCGGCTTGGCAGGATCGGTGACGTCATAGACACCGACGACAGAGGCACGTTCCGCACCAACAAACACATAGGGTGTACCGTTGAACTCGCCAAATGTGACGCTTTCAGGCTCAACGCCTTTGCTGTCTGAACGCTTATCGGGATAGTGGCCGATTTGGACGATAGCATGTTCAAAATCAGTACCGCTTTCGTAAACTACGGTGCCGTTTTTGTTAAAGATGGTCCAACCACGAGAACCGCCTTCGTAGTCGCCTTCATTTGCGGTCGCAAAGTGATTGTCATCAATCCAGGTAACAGCATCAGGTTCGCGTTTGCGGCCCTTTTGGCTTTCGGTAAAGATCAGCGCGCCGCGTTCATCCGTGGCGTCGATGTTTTCTAGATCAACAGCGCCGGCCGAAAAGTGATTGAGCACTGTGCCGTCTTTGGAGATCACAACCAGATGGTTGTTTTCTTGCAGGGTTACGACAGTTTCACCCAGGCTGTTGATAGAAACATATTCGGGCTCAGGATCGTTTGGAGCAATGTCAGCCAGACCTGTCAGCGAGACCATTTTCAAGCTTGCGCAATCCAGGCCATCTTTGGCTGTGTTGATCAAGACCAGATTGCCGGCAGGCAATTGTGGGATCAGGCCATCATTCAGATCCTCATCGCGCTCGTTCTCAATCGCGACCGCGATAAAAGCGCCGTCTTTTGATTTCGCGATTGAATCGGGCTGCCCGCCGAGATCACAAGCGGCCTGTTCTGCGCCTGTTGCGGTATCAATCGCTTTGAGCAATCCAGAAGGTGCTGTGTAGCTTTCAGAGGTGTTTACACCCACATATGCGGTGGAGCCAACAATCGCGACTGAGGTGGGTTCACCGCCAAGGTCAATATTACCCTTGGGAGCCGGGTTTGATGGGTCACTGATGTCAATAAGACCCAGCGCGCCCAATGGGCTGTCTGTGTAGGCTAGGGTCATGCCATCTGCGGTGGCATCGATAATTTCAGGTGAGCTTTCACGTTCGCTGTCTTCGCCCGCGGCCATATTTTTGATGACGGGGAAAGAGGCGATACGGTTAAAGTTCATTTCTGCCGAGGCCTGAACAGCAGTCAGGGCTAAGGCAGACGTCAGGCAGATAAAGCGCGCGGACATCAGGGGTACTCCCGGTTTGTTTGTTTGGCGGGAGAGAACACTAGCGTGTTCACATGGATGTGACGGTTTTGTTTCTGTTTTGTGACGGTGGTGCCGGGTGGCTATTCCGCTTTATCAGAAGGCGTTTGAGGTATTCCGAGTAAGCGCTGAAAATAGCTTTCAGCGGAATAGTGTTTCGCTTTAGATAATATCTCTTCGATAATTCGGTCAGCCGAATGCCCGTTTCGTATCATATTTGGAACGTTGTGTACGATATCAGCCATAGCACGCGCTTTTTTGAGATTTTTCGTTGCTCTGATCTCGATAAAGATGATGTGGAGAATATAATGGAAATCGGGGTCAAGTTTCATAATTTCGTGCCTTAAAGCCCGCTGCCCCAATCTGAGCTGCGGCAGCGGGCTAGATTTGTTTAGACCGACATGCAGATGTATTTCATCTCCAGAAACTCTTCGATCCCGTGGTGGCTGCCCTCGCGGCCCAGACCGGATTGTTTGATGCCACCAAAGGGTGCCACTTCCGTTGAGATGAGACCGGTATTTACGCCAACAATACCATATTCCAGTGCTTCGGCGACTTTATAAACCCGGCTTAGGTCTTTGGCATAAAAGTAGGAGGCCAAGCCAAAGATGGTGTCATTGGCAAGGGCGATGACCTCATCTTCGTCCTCGAATTTGAACAAAGGCGCAAGAGGTCCAAAGGTCTCTTCGGTTGAGAACGCCATGTCTGTGGTGGCCCCTGTCACGATGGTTGGCTCAAAGAACGTGCCGCCCAGTTCGGAAGGATTGCCGCCCAAGATGATCTCGCCGCCTTTGGCTGTTGCGTCTGTCAGATGCGATTTGACTTTTTCCATTGCTTTGGCATTGATCAGAGGACCAAACACGGTACCGTCCTCAAAGCCATCGCCCACTTTCATATCTGCAACGCGTGCTTTCAGTTTCTCTGCAAAGGCATCATAGACACCCGCCTGAACATAGATCCGGTTGGCACATACGCAGGTTTGGCCATTGTTGCGGAATTTGCACATGATTGCGCCTTCAACGGCGGCATCAAGATCTGCATCATCAAAAACAATAAAAGGTGCGTTCCCGCCCAGCTCCATCGAGCATTTTTTGACCTGGCCCGCCGCTTGTTGCAGCAAAATACGCCCCACAGCTGTGGATCCCGTAAAGGTGATTTTGCGTACTGTGGGGTTTTCACAGAATTCTTTGCCGGTTTCGGATGCGTCGGATGTGGTTACAACGCTGAACACACCACTGGGCAGGCCAGCGCGTTCGGCGAGCACTGCAAGAGCTGTGGCAGAGAGCGGGGTCAGTTCCGCAGGCCGCGCAACAAAGGCGCACCCAGCAGCCAGCGCTGGGCCAGCTTTGCGGGTGATCATCGCATTTGGAAAGTTCCATGGGGTGATGGACGCAGCTACACCAATCGGCTGTTTGATCACTGTAATGCGTTTGTCGCGTTGGTGGCCTGGGATGGTTTCACCATAGATCCGTTTGGCTTCTTCAGCGAAATATTCAAGGAAGGACGCGCCATATGCAATCTCGCCACGCGACTCGGTAAGAGGTTTTCCCATTTCAGCAGTCAGGATCAGGGCCAGATCTTCTTGATTTTCCATAATCAAGTTGAACCAGTTACGCAGAACGGCACTGCGTTCTTTACCGGTCCAAGTCGCCCATTCTTTTTGTGCTGTTTCAGCGGATGCAATGGCCGCAGCCACGTCCGCGCGTGTGAGATCAGTCACCTGTGCAACCACATCGCCACGTGCTGGATTGATCACATCGAATGTGTTTTGTGTGCTGATAAATTCACCGCCAACATAGGCACGTGTTTCAAGCAGGCTGGGATCTGCCAGCATGGATTTTAAGTCTGTGGTTGTATCAAGCATCGAGATTCTCCAAAGGCGTCTTGCGCCATCCAAAGCAGGTGCCGAACCCTATGTCGAGCGGATTGAATAAGTCCAGTTTTGAAGCCATTTGTTTCGAAGTGGTGAACAGGTGCCGAACCGACAAGAATGCATTGGCTTGCTGTTCTTATTACTGAAAGGTGAGAGGGGTTTGAGACGACTGGGTGATACATTCCCCAATGGAAAAGACATCAATATCATAATTCGTCTTTGAATAACTCAAACAGCAGAACCATCGGTGATATGTTAAAGGGCTTCGCTGTGTTGATCTGCAATAGATTGCTGGATTGAGGCAGGAAAGACGATGACAGGCTTGACCCCTGGCAATTCTCTCTGCATCCACCACATAGACAAGGGCGCAGGTTGCTGATGGTATATGCGCGAGACGAGTAGGTCAGCGCGGAAAGGTTCCCGATGGGATATGTGAGATGGATTATTTTTCTGATGTTCTGGAGCGGGATTGCCGCTGTACTGCATTATACCCTGCCACAATATGATGTGGTACGGATCGTCAACACCTATGAAGAACGTATCGAGCTGAACGATTGGACAAGAGCATTTTGGTCACGTCCAGATGCGCAAAGTGCTGCCGTGCAAAACCGTGATGTACAATTCATTCAGGCCGTGCGTCCAAATGGAGACGCAATCGTGTATCGTAACGAAGACACTGGATGGAGCTGGCCGCCTTATTTTAAGTTTGATACAGCGAATTTGTACACACAGGCCAATGATGCGATTTCAACCAAGGACGCGCCAGAATGGGTTGCGATCCGTCACTATGGCTGGCGCAGTCAGTTTTTAACGGTTTTCCCAAATGCCGTGTCGCTTTCAGATGTTGCTGCTCCAGAGGTGAAGCCGCGCAATTGGTTCAATATAATATTCTTGATCGGTTTCTCTGCCGTGGCCTGGGCTGTTTGGGTGCGGTGGCGTCGTTTTAGAATTCGCCGGGTGGAACCCATTGTTGAACATATTGAAGACGATCTTTGGGCTGCAGGGAATGCACTTAGGGATAGGCGCAATCGCCTTCGGGAGTGGTTTCGGCGCTAAAGCGTGCGGTGAAAGGGGAGAAGGTCCTAGTTCTCTATGCTGCAATACGGCTATTAATAAATCGGAGTGTTAAATTAATTTCGGCACAAGAGTTGCGGAGGCGAGGGGACAAGATGACAGTTAAAGTTGTCGCACTTACATCGGTGAATGAAGACAATATAGATGCGCTGACAACGTATATTGGGGTGACGTCACCTCTTTTGGAGCAAGTTGGTGCACGTATTGTTGAGCGTTATCAAATCGAAAAAACGGTCATTGGTGACGCACTTCCGCAAACGGTCACTGTGGTTGAATACCCTGATATGGCAGCCGTAGAACGAGTGTTTGAGGGCGCTGAATATACGGGGCTTCGTGAGGTCCGGGAGCGGGCTTTCACGCACTATCAAATCAGTATTGCGCGCTAACTTTATGCCTAATCCTTATAAAGGTCCGCGTTTTTAACGATCTCGCGGGCCTGTTGTTGTGAGAGGGGTAAAAATGCTGAAATCGCGTTCGCTTGTTCTTCGTGTGATGCTGCTTCATCCACGATATAGATGTCTTTAAAACCTGAATCCCACAGCGCTTCTGCTTCGTGCCTTATGTCATTGCGCAGCGTTGGCAGCACTTGTGCAAAGCTGGCATCGGTCGTTTGCTCTCCTGCAAGGCCTGATCGCAAGGCATGACCTTTTAAGTATTCATCAGACATTTTACAGTGGATATGCAGTACGCGTGTTTTTGATCGATCTGCGAAAAAGTCTTTGATCAGATCCAATGCGTTTGGATCAATGCAGATTATCAGCTGGTGAGATTGAAAATGCTCAAACAACAAGCGCAATAGCGCGCGTCTGTGCCGTGTGCGTTTTGTCAGTGTTGTCTCTAATCCGCCAAGATCTGGCAAATTGGCGGCTTCTTCATCAAACAGATAGTCCACGGCGGGAACTTTACTGACCTGCCGAAAATGCCGGACAAACCGCTTTGCGACGTGCCACTTTTTGCAACACACAACAAAAAGCTCGCGCTCGCGTCCTAAGGTGCTTTCGGTTTCCCAAAATCGTGGCGTGAAGCGATGGCCATTGCGTCCCTGTGTGGTCAAAAACTTATATAGATTTCTTCCTTCGTTTGAGAGTTTGAACGAGACATCCTTACTCAAATATAACTTGCCTAACCGAAGTTTGAGATCCATCGCCTCGGGTGAGATTTTACGTGCAAAAATAAAATCTTGCGACAAGAGTAAGTCATAGTGATCATTGTAGAACGTCACTGGCATACCGTAGTCTGTGAACATCAAAAACGTCAACGTGCGAGGGTTTATTTCAGCTTCTGGAATAAGATGGCGTACCAATGTCTGGAAAAACGTTTCATCAGGAATCCAGGTGGTTTTGAAAAACCGGATAAGATCTTGCCGTTCTTTCAGAAATGCCATCAAGGTTTCGATGGTACGTCGCCTTAAGCACCACCATTGACTGCCAATCTGCATTTGCAGCCCTGCCGGAATTTGGCGACGCAGCCCCAGTTTCTGTTGCAGGGTCATGTTCGCGTAGAAAAGTGCTTTATGATTTCGTTCATTGAAGAAATGCCGATAGATCAACCGGCCTTCCTTCATGCCGGTCTTAATCCAGTCGCTTGTGAAAAAATCAAAGCTTTCAATAAAGTCCTGATCGTTGCGGTCGAGGAAATCATGCGCATATTGTGCCGTTTTAATGGGCATGCAGTCCCCGGACAGGATGTAGAAATGTGTTGCACGCGGGAATGTGGCAAGTGCTGCATCAAGTGTGTTCAACGTCGCCTGGATGAGCGACCACTCCCCCCAGCCACATTTGACGCGTTTTGTCGCGAGCGTGGCATGGGCATTGTTTCGGATACCCTGTTTAATAATGTCATAGTCGCGACGCGAGGCACGGGCATCAAAGTGGATGGCAATATAATCCCCGGCAGCGGTGAGCTGCTGTGCCTGCAGGACGATAGCTTCCGGGTCTTTGTGACAGAGCAGGATATACGCAATTTTTGCCATAGGTGGAGATTTCAAACCTGGATGATGGACAGCGCTAATGTCTTGAATACACCAGATTACAAGGAATTAAATCAAAAGACTGTTGTGTCGTATATGTGTCCTTTACAGTTGCGGTAAGGCAGCAAGAGGACGCTCTTATGGGATTTCCCGGAATTTGGATGACCGAAAGTGAAAGTGTGGTGTACCGGGTGGTCCCGAAATGTGCCTGTTCAACAATTGGGCAGATCATGTATTATTCTGATCACGGTTCTTTTTTCGATGGCGATATCCATGATGCAACCGATGGCTTGCATAAATGGGCACAAGAACACAGTCAGGGCCCAATCACACGCAATGTGCAAGAACACCGTTCTTATGCGTTCACCTGTGTGCGCAATCCCTATACGCGTATTCTGAGTTCCTTTTTTGACAAAATCTGTGGCATTCAGCGCAATGGGCGGCGGTATCGTGGTAATCTTGTGCCCCGGTTGGCCTATGATTATGGGGTCGAAGTTGGCGGTGAAGACGGGCAAGAAGAGTTTGACCAAATTCAAAGCTTCCGCCGCTTCTTGCTTTTTGCGCGCGATACGATCAGGTTTCGTCGCCCAATGGATCCCGATATTCACTGGTCGGCAACCTCTGGCCATGTGTCTACATTCGTCCGCAATGGCGGCCGATATGATAAGATCATATGGACTGAGAAATTTGATGATGGCATGCAAGGCGTGTTGGATCAGATCAACACGCCGCACTCTGTAGATCTAAAAGAGATTCCGCGCTTCAACGAAAGCGAAGGCCATGGACCAAAGCGATTGCATCCCGTTGAAGACTATTTTGACGACCTCTCGATGCATCTGGTCTATGAGATCTACAAACGTGATTTTGAACTGTTCAAATATGATGTGGAAGATCCATCGAACAAGCAGCCAATTGGTGAAATCGATTTGGATGAAGTGCACGCCAAATTAGGTGATTAACGGATTTCCCCAAAAAGCATACTCTCTGAAACAGTAGGCTGAATGGCAATCGGCTATAGTGGTTCGTGCTATGCAGAACTTTTGCGTGTCGTCGAAACCGCGCCGCCAGAGGCGGCGCTTGGCCCAAGGCTGTATTGAGGATCGGCACAGCCGGTGGCCAGTGTAAGGAGCGGGAGAACTTGTTTCTTCCAGTATGTAGGGTTTTTTGTCAGGAACAGCGGCCCACCTGTAAAAAGGCAGGCCGCAGTCCTTCAGCGTTACACTTGGCGTACAGCGCCTTTTGCCGCTGAAGTTGCCAGTTTTGCATAGGCTTTGAGTGCGGTAGAAACTTTGCGCTTGCGCGGAGCTGCCGGTTCCCAACCTGCTTCATCTTGTGCAGCGCGACGGATCGCCAGCTCTTCTTCCGGGACCGCAAGGTGAATAGAGCGATTTGGGATGTCAATTTCAATTGTATCGCCCTGCTTTACCAGACCAATCAAACCGCCTTCTGCTGCTTCGGGAGACACATGCCCAATCGACAGACCTGAGGTGCCGCCTGAGAAACGGCCATCCGTCAAAAGAGCACATTTTTTGCCCAACCCTTTGGATTTCAGGTAGGATGTTGGATACAGCATTTCCTGCATGCCGGGGCCACCACGGGGGCCTTCGTAGCGGATCACGACGACGTCGCCTTCTTTGACCTTCCCAGTAAGAATATCATTCACCGCCTGATCTTGACTTTCACAGACATAGGCAGAGCCGGTAAAGGTCAGGTTGTTTGCGTCGACGCCTGCCGTTTTTACGATGCAGCCATCCAATGCAATGTTGCCAAACAAGACAGCCAGACCACCGTCTTGGCTAAATGCGTGGTCTCTTGACCGGATCACGCCGCCTTCGCGGTCTACATCCAGCTCTTTATAGCGATTGGATTGGCTAAAGGCCTCTGTTGTCCGCACGCCGCCGGGAGCTGCTTTGAACAGGCTTTCAGCTTCGGGGTTATTTGCGACCTTGATGTCCCATTTGGCGATGGCCTCGCCCATGGATGCGGAATGCACAGTCGAACAGTCATTGTGTAACAGGCCTGCGCGCGACAGCTCTCCTAGAATGGAGAAGATACCGCCAGCGCGGTGCACGTCTTCCATGTGGACGTTTTCTGTATTGGGCGCAACTTTACAAAGGCATGGCACCTCACGGCTGAGGCGATCCATATCTTTCATTGTGAAATTCACCTCGCCCTCATGGGCAATTGCCAGCAGGTGAAGGACTGTGTTGGTCGATCCACCCATTGCGATATCCAGCGACATCGCGTTTTCAAACGCGGCAAAGGTCGCGATTTCGCGCGGCAGCAGGCCTTTTTCTTCGCCAACATAGTGGCGTTTGGTGATATCAACGATCTTACGGCCTGCCTCAAGGAAGAGATTTTTACGATCCGCATGTGTCGCAAGGGTCGACCCGTTTCCGGGCAGCGCAAGCCCGAGTGCTTCAGCAAGACAGTTCATCGAGTTGGCGGTGAACATGCCAGAACAGGAGCCACAGGTTGGGCACGCATTTTCTTCGATATGCTGCACCTGTTCGTCGGTGAATTTATCGTTTGCAGCGGCCACCATCGCATCGACAAGGTCGATCTTGGTCATATCCAGATCTTCAATGTCGATTTTACCCGCTTCCATCGGACCACCTGAGACAAAGATCACAGGGATATTCAGGCGCATTGCAGCCATCAGCATGCCGGGGGTGATCTTGTCGCAGTTGGAAATGCAGACCATCGCGTCGGCGCAATGCGCATTGACCATATACTCAACACTGTCTGCGATCACTTCGCGTGATGGCAGCGAATAGAGCATACCATCGTGTCCCATTGCGATTCCGTCATCGACGGCAATGGTGTTGAATTCTTTGGCAACACCACCCGCGGCTTCGACCTCACGCGCGACCATCTGGCCCAGGTCTTTCAGGTGGACGTGACCGGGGACAAACTGTGTGAAGGAATTGACGATCGCGATGATTGGTTTACCAAAATCATCGTCTGTCATGCCGGTGGCGCGCCATAGGCCGCGCGCACCCGCCATGTTACGGCCATGGGTGGAGGTTCTGGATCGGTACATTGGCATGAAGCTGGTTCCCTTTATTTCTGGCCCACAGGGACACTATTCGCGCAATAAAGGCAATATCTGAGGGCGTATTTTGATCTATTGAGCCACGACGCAGGGGCGTGGTTTGTGTGGGGCGACGGTATTTCACGTCTTTTGTGGTATGGGGCGCAAGTGATTTGTACCGTGATAGAGAATCAACCCCGCCAAAAGGCCCCAGAATGCGGCTCCGATGTCCCAGAAACTTACACCGGATATGGTGATAAGAAACGTGATCAGCGCGGGCAAGCGCTCTTTGGTGTGCTGCAGGCTTTGAAACAAGCTGCTGCTGAAGGTGTTCAAAAGCGCAAGGCCTGCGATAATCGCGATCAGCGCAGGTGGCAGTGCGAGAACGATGGCTACGACTGCAGCACCCCCGAGACCAACACAGATGTAAAACACACCTGCCAGAACGCTGGCGCGATATCGGGTGTTTGGATCTGTATCTGCCTCGGGTCCGGCACAGATGGATGCTGATATCGCGGCAAGGTTGAAAGCAAATCCACCAAAAGGTGCGAGACCTGCGGTGACAAGGCCCGTCACAATGAGGCTCATCGAGACGGGTGGTTTATAGCCAAATGACTGCTGCACAGCGATACCGGGAATATTTTGCGAGCACATCGTGACGATGTAGAGTGGGAGACCAAGACCGATCATCGTTGCCAGCGAGAAGCTTGGGGTGATAAAGTCCGGTCTCTCCAAGGCCCAGCTGGTGTGCTCGGGGAGGACGGCTGTGTTGGAAAATGCTACATAGACAAGTCCGAACAGGAGCGAAACAAAGATCGCAAGTTGGGGCTTCCATGAGGCTGTTACAACAAAGCTTGCGCCCATCGCCAACATTAGCATT
The DNA here is from genome assembly GCF_900102795.1 of Epibacterium ulvae. Classification (GTDB taxonomy): domain Bacteria; phylum Pseudomonadota; class Alphaproteobacteria; order Rhodobacterales; family Rhodobacteraceae; genus Epibacterium; species Epibacterium ulvae. Next base: position 43,092 of record NZ_FMWG01000009.1, read on the forward strand.
GGTTCGGTTTGCAGGGTATTGAAACAGGCGAGGATAAACGGGAATAGAACACCCGCAAGTAATCCGTTTGCGAGGCTGCTGGGGATTAATTTGCTGAGAATTGCCATCAGCCCTGAAAGCCCTGTGAGGATCAAAAGAGCTGCACAAAGGATGAAAGCGCCGATGACTTCTGCGATTGGGGCACCTGCATAGGTCGCCGCCAACAGCGCAGCGCCCGGGGTGGACCAAGCTGCCAGTAAGGGCTGGCGCGCCCAAAATGACATAATAATACTGCATACGCCTGCGCCAATACCCAGAGCAAGCATCCAGTCGCTGATCTGACTTTGGCTGAGGTTGAGCGTGTCAAAAAGCTGAAAAAGTACAGCGATTGAACCGGTATAGCCAACAAGCAGTGCAACAGCCCCGCTGGAAATATGGGATGATTTGACTGAAGTGAAAAACATAGGGCTTTCTCTTAGGCCTGTTGGCCGGTATGTGTCCGCTATAACGCACGGCTTGCAGGGGACGATAAGTTTGTGCGCTATAGCGCACAAGAGTTATTTGAGGCCTGAGCCATGAATCCCGCTGCAATTTCAGAGAATTTACGTCAGATCCGTGCGGATGCTGGGCTAAGTTTGAGCAAAGCTGCAGAAATCACGGACGTGAGCAAAGCCATGCTTGGGCAAATTGAACGCGGCGAATCAAGCCCGACGATTGCGACGCTCTGGAAGATTGCCAAAGGGTTTCAACAGCCTTTGACAGCTTTATTGCAGGACCGTTTGTCAAACATAGTGCCGCAAACCGTAGAGTTCCCAGGCAGTATCGCGGTGCAAATTGTGTTCCCCTTTGATCCCTCGCTTGGCGCAGAGACGTTTCGCATTTCATTGCTGCCTGGGCAATCGCATCAGTCCTCACCACATGCGCACGGAGTAACCGAAGAGGTCTATGTTTTAGAGGGTCCGATGGAAGTGTTACGAGACGAAGAATGGGTTTTGTTGCAACAAGGGCAGGGGCTGCGTTTTCGGGCTGATCAACCGCATGGATATCGTGCGGGATCAGGTGGCGCCGCCTTTTTGAATATGCATCACTATCGTTGAGGCGTGTCTGTGGCGGAGAACGCTGCTACCGGTTTGACCTAATTCAAAGGATAAAAGATGGAAACTTTCCGGGGGAGCCTGTTGATGGTCATCGCCATGCTGGCTTTTGCACTTGAAGATATGGTGTTTAAGATTGTGTCTCAATCTTTGCCGCTGGGGCAGGTGCTGATAGCATTTGGTCTGGGTGGAATGGCGGTTTTTGCAGCGATGGCGCGTGCGCAGGGTCAGTTGGTTTGGCACCCGGCGTTTGGCACGCGCGTTATGCTGGTGCGGTCTCTTGCTGAGCTGGTTGGTCGCCTGTGTTTTGCGATTGCAATTGCGTTGACACCACTGTCGTCTGTTTCTGCGATTTTACAGGCTGCGCCGCTGGTGGTGGCTGCGGGGGCAGTGGTGTTCTTTGGTGAGACCGTGGGGTGGCGCCGCTGGCTTGCGATTGGATGTGGACTGGTTGGGGTTTTGTTGATCTTGCGTCCTGGAGTGAGTGGTTTTGAACCCGCATCCCTATTTGCCGTGATTGCGATGCTGGGTTTGGCAGGGCGGGATTTGGCGACCCGAGCGGCCCCCAAAACCATGTCAAACGCGCAGCTTGGGTTTTTGGGCTTCTCGGTATTGGTGGTTGCGGGTGTCTGTGCCCTTGCATGGACTGGAGGGGCGCAGATCCCATCTACCACAGACTGGGCCTGGCTTGCGGCTATCGTTGGAGTTGGCGTTATAGCATATATGGCTTTAACAGGAGCGATGCGGTCAGGCGAAATTGCGATTATTGCACCGTTTCGCTATACACGTTTGGTGTTCGCGATGATCTTGGGCATTGCCATTTTTGGAGAGCGGCCAGATATGCTCACCTTGATTGGCAGTGCGGTGATCATTGCCAGTGGAGTTTTTACGTTGCTGCGCAGTCAGCGCAAATGACAGCACATCTTGAACCTTTGCAGCATGACGCATAAGACCTGTTTCTATGGCCAAGCAAAAAATAGATCCCAATTACAAGATTGTCGCGGAAAATCGGCGCGCGCGTTATGACTATGCAATCGATTCAGATATCGAGTGCGGCATCGTGTTGGAAGGGTCCGAGGTGAAAGCCCTGCGGGGCAACGGTGTGAATATCGCAGATTCCTATGCGGCAGTTGAAAACGGCGAGTTGTTTTTGGTGAACAGCTATATCCCGCCTTATGAACAGGCCAAAGTTTTCAAGCATGAAGAACGCCGTCGTCGCAAACTTTTGGTGTCGCGCAAGGAAATGGCAGATCTGTGGAATGCAACACAGCGCAAGGGGATGACCTTGGTGCCTTTGGTTCTGTATTTCAATCATCGTGGGCGTGCAAAGATCAAACTGGGCGTCGCCAAGGGCAAGAAAAACCATGACAAGCGCGAAACTGAGGCCAAGCGGGATTGGTCGCGCCAGAAGCAGCGCCTGATGAAGGATCACAGCTGATCTAGCAGGCGTATCCGGTGCGATAGGTGTCGCAAAGCTGGCTTTGTACACATCAATTGCCCCTGAAAGAGCCTAGATCTCTTGCGACTCTGACAAACCGGGAGTACCCATGCGCTAAGAGATGCAATGGGGAGGTTTAGATGCTGGACGATCCAAAAACGCTTGTTTCTACGGAGTGGCTTGCGGCTCACTTGAAAGATCCTGATTTGCGCATTCTGGATGCTTCTATTCCTCCGGTTGGAAGCGGTCCTGAGATGGCAGACAGCGCCAAGACGGCTTTTGAGGCCACGCATATTCCGGGAGCGCGGTTCTTTGATATCGATGATATCTCGGATCATCGTTCAGAGCTGCCGCATATGGCGCCTTCTGTTGAGAAATTCATGTCGCGCCTGCGCGCTCTTGGCGTCGGAGACGGCCATCAGGTGGTGGTCTACGACAATATGGGGCTGTTTTCGGCCGCGCGTGTCTGGTGGCTGTTTCGTTTGATGGGCCAGACAAATATCGCAGTTCTAGACGGTGGATTGCCCAAATGGCAGGCTGAGGGGCGTCCCGTGGAAGATCTCCCGCCGGTCATTCGGGATCGCCATATGACCGTGCGTGTACAAAACCATTTGGTACGGGATGCAACGCAGGTTTCGTCAGCATCAAAACTAAAAGATCATGAGATCATTGATGCCCGCGGTGCCACCCGTTTTAAAGGTGAGGTGCCTGAACCTCGGGAAGGTTTGCGTGCGGGCCACATACCCGGCTCAAAAAACGTCCCCTTCACCACGTTGCTGAACAAAGATCAGACCATGAAAGATACCGCAGGCCTAAAGGCCGTCTTTGAAGCGGCTAACGTGGATCTGTCTAAACCTGCTATTACAACTTGTGGATCAGGTGTCACTGCTGCCATTCTCAGCCTCGCTCTAGAGCGGATCGGGAAGACCGATCATTCGCTTTATGATGGGTCTTGGGTGGAATGGGGTGCATTTCCGACCCTGCCCGTCGCTACCGGAGAGAGCTGATGTTCGAAAACCTAAAGGCCCCACCTGCTGATAAGATTTTGGCGTTGATGCAGATGTTTCGCGAGGACCCTCGCGAAAATAAAGTCGATCTGGGAGTCGGTGTTTATAAAAATGCTGAAGGTGTGACCCCAGTCATGCGTGCGGTTAAAGCGGCAGAACAACAGATCTGGGAAGAGCAGGGCTCTAAATCCTATGTGGGCCTTGCCGGTGATCCTGCTTATTCAGCTGCGATGATTCAGCTGATCCTGGGGGACACTGTTGCACGCGAAAATATCGCCGCGGTGGCTACGCCCGGCGGAACCGGCGCGGTGCGTCAGGCTTTTGAATTGGTGCGCAATACAAACCCGGATGCGCGCGTCTTCGTGTCTGATCCGACCTGGCCCAACCATGTCTCGATCCTGAAATATTTGAACATGGAAACCGTCACCTATCGCTATTTTGATCGTGAAACACGCGGTGTAAACTTTGACGGAATGATCGAAGACCTGAAGGCCGCCAAAACAGGCGATGTGGTACTGCTGCATGGCTGCTGCCACAATCCAACAGGGGCCAATCTGAACGAAGTGCAGTGGCGCGAAGTGATTGCGTTGATCAATGCACAAGGTTTGATCCCGATGGTCGACATTGCCTATCAAGGATTTGGCGATGGGCTGGAAGAGGATGCCATGGGCGTGCGTCTGGTTGCTTCCAGCTGCCCAGAGGTGCTGATTGCGGCGAGTTGCTCCAAAAACTTTGGCATCTATCGTGAACGCACAGGTCTATTGCTTGCTGTGTCACAAGATGCAAGCGCACAGGCCCTGCATCAGGGCAATCTGAATTTCCTGAACCGTCAAAACTATTCATTCCCGCCAGATCACGGTGCACGGATTGTGTCGACGATCATGAATGATGATGCTCTGCGCGGTGACTGGGCTGCTGAGTTGGAAGAAACGCGCCTTGGCATGCTGGGATTGCGCCAACAGTTGGCGGATGAGCTGCAGCGTTTGACAGGGTCGGATCGGTTTGCCTTCTTGGCACAGCACCGCGGCATGTTCTCACTTCTTGGGACGACACCTGATCTGGTTGAGAAAATGCGCGTTGATAACGGAATTTATATGGTTGGGGACAGCCGTATGAATATCGCGGGCTTGAATAAACAGTCCGTTCCAATTTTGGCACAGGCCATTGTAGACGCTGGCGTATAAGCTAACGCAAATTTTGAATTGAATGAGCGCGCATTCTTTTACGGAGTGCGCGTTTCTTTTTAGGCAATGTACGACAGAGCGATACACAGCTGACGGTCGTTGCCGTTGGCTGAAGCATTGGAGGAATAAATATATGACACAAAAAATGGCACATGTCGCTTTGGTTGTGCGCGACTATGATGAGGCGATTGCTTATTACACCGATGTTTTGGGGTTTGACCTGATTGAAGACACATACCAGCCCGAACAAGACAAACGTTGGGTTGTGGTTCGCCCGAACGGAGGGGGGTGCTCTTTGGTTTTGGCAAGAGCCTCAAAGCGGGAACAGGACAGCTTTGTTGGAAATCAGGCAGGAGGCCGGGTTTTTCTGTTCTTGCAGACGGATGATTTTTGGCGTGATTATGAAGCGTATAAAAAGCGTGGTGTGGTTTTTGAACGGGACCCAAATGTAGCTGAATATGGTACTGTCGCAGTGTTCCAGGACTTGTACGGAAACCTGTGGGATCTGATCGAATTTGCTGCCCATAAAGCCTGATTAAACTTTGGTTGGCCGCAAAAAAAGCCCGGCGCAGGCCGGGCTTTTTTGTTTTTTGATGAAAAGGCTTAGCTTGCCTTGAATTCAGGATAAGCTTCCATACCCAGCTCAGCCATGTCCAGTCCGTTGATTTCGTCTTCTTCGCTGACGCGGATGCCAACAACTGCTTTCAGGATCGCAAAGCCGATGAAGCTCACAACAAAGACAAAGCCGCCAATTGCCGCAAAGCCGATGATCTGAGTGACGTAGCTTGCATCAGAGTTGGTCCATGCCACGATGAATGTACCCCAGAAACCAGCGATCAGGTGAACAGGAATTGCACCAACAACATCGTCGATTTTCAGCTTATCCAGGAAAGGAACCGCGAAGACAACGATGCCACCGCCCACTGCGCCAATGATCAGCGACTGGAACAAAGAGGGCGCCAGAGGCTCAGCTGTGATCGAGACCAGACCAGCAAGCGCACCGTTCAGGATCATGGTCAGGTCAGGCTTTTTGAACATGACTTGTGTCAGGATCAGTGCGGTAACAGCACCAGCTGCTGCGGCCATGTTGGTGTTTGCAAAGATACGGGAGATATCGGCCATATCGCCAATTGTGCCCATAGCAAGTTGCGAGCCGCCATTGAAGCCGAACCAACCCAGCCACAGGATGAATGTACCCAAGGTCGCCAGAGCAAGGTTAGAACCTGGCATAGGAACAGTACGGCCATCTTTATATTTGCCGATACGTGGACCAAGGATGATAGCACCTGCAAGAGCCGCAAAACCACCCGCTGCGTGAACCAGAGTTGAACCAGCAAAGTCAGAGAAACCCATCTCGGACAACCAGCCACCGCCCCACTGCCAAGAGGCTTCGATCGGGTAGATAATTCCTGTCAGGACAATCACAAAGATTAGGAAAGGCCACAGTTTAACACGTTCAGCCAAGGTGCCTGATACGATTGATGCTGTGGTTGCACAGAACATCAGCTGGAAGAAGAAATCAGAACCAACAGACGCATAATCAAGTGCGGTTTCGGTACCTTCAAGTCCAACAGGTTCAAGGGCAGTTGGTGCAAATGTGCCAACCAGGCCTGGGATGATCCAGGCATCGCCAGGATACATCAGATTGAAGCCAACCAGCCAGTACATGATTGCTGCAAGCGAAAACAGCGCCATATTTTTAGTCAGCTGCATTGTCACGTTTTTGGAGCGCACCAGGCCAGCTTCGAGCATCGCAAAACCGGCTGCCATCCAGAACACCAGAAAACCGCCAACCAGAAACAGAAGCGAGGTAAGGATGTATTGAGTGTGCTGGGCGGTCAGGCCTTCGGCCTCCTGCGCCAGCGCTAGTCCGGGCAGCGCAACGAGAGCCCCCGCGGCTAGAGGGAGAGTAAACTTTCTCATGTCATTTCCTTCCGTCTCGGACGCTTAAAGCGCCTCTAGATTGGTTTCGCCTGTGCGCACGCGGACAGCTTGTGCGACGTCCAGGACAAAGATCTTACCGTCACCGATTTTTCCGGTGCGGGCGGTCTGTGTAATTGTTTCGACAACCTGATCGGCCTGATCGGCGGACACCACAATCTCCAGCTTGATTTTGGGTACGAAGTTCACTTCATACTCTGCGCCGCGGTAGATTTCAGTGTGGCCGGCCTGTGCGCCAAAGCCTTTGATTTCTGTTACCATCAGTCCCGACACGCCGATCTGGGTCAGCGCTTCGCGGACCTCTTCCAGCTTGAAGGGTTTGATGGCTGCTATGATCATTTTCATCTCAACACCCTCGTATGGGCCTGCGCCCGTTCCATTTCGCGTCTGCAGAAAAGCGGCAGGGATGAGTCGTGGGAACGTTGGCTGTGGTTTTTGAGTGCTTCCCAGAGGGCGGGGCATAAAAAAATTGCTTAAATTTTGCTCAATGATGAATATTTAGGCGGTTTGTGGAGGGGAAATCCGCTCATTGTACCCCTCTACATTGTTTATTAGGGGGTGTAATGTTGGGAAAACGGGCAAACCGGGCAGGAACTAGGCATGGCACAAAAAAGAGGGCGTAAACCGTTGGTTGCGGATAAACGCTATGGTAACCCACCGGTACGACGCCCCAAGAAACCCAAATCAAAGTCTAAAAACAAGCGGCTGTTTGGCCTTTTTAAGCGGCGCACGGCAAAGCCCAAGACCTCTAATCGCGCGCCAAAAAGGCAGGTGCGGCGTGGGCCACTTGGCTGGCTTTGGCGATTGATTTCATGGTGTGTGGGTCTGGTGTGGCGCATGACGTGGCGCGCGGCAGCCGTTCTTGCAGCGATCATCGGGATTGCAGTCGGAAATGTTTATATCGGTCTGCCGGAAGCGCGTGCTTTGGTTGATGGACGCGCGCGCGGTTCCGTCACATTGCTGGATCGCAATGGGGAGGTTTATGCATGGCGCGGCGATCAGTTTGGCGGCGTTGTAACAACCGATACTGTGTCACCACATCTGAAACATGCGTTTGTCGCGACCGAAGATAAACGGTTTTACGGTCACTTTGGATTAAGCCCCCGCGGTGTGGCCTCGGCAATTCGGATCAATCTGCGTGAAGGTCGTGGCCCTTTGTCAGGCCACGGTGGCTCTACCATTACTCAGCAGACGGCTAAATTGCTTTGTCTGGGTGTCGAATTCGACCCCAAACAGTGGAAGAATGAAGCCGCTTATGAACGCGATTGTCGTCGTGGCTCTTTGGGGCGCAAGATCAAGGAAGCAATCTATGCGCTGGCGCTAGAGACGAAATATTCCAAGGATGAAATCCTCTCTATATATATGAATCGCGCCTATCTTGGAGGCGGCGCTTATGGAGCGGAAGCTGCAGCACAACGGTATTTTGGAAAATCTGCAAGCCAAGTGAATGCCGCAGAAAGCGCGATGCTGGCTGGATTGCTCACAGCACCGTCCACCCTATCGCCAACCAGCAACCTTCAACGCTCACAAGATCGTGCTGCAACCGTTTTGCGTCTGATGGAGGAACAGGGGTATCTGACCGAAGCTGAAATGCGGGCCAGTCAGCAAAGCCCTGCAACCTTGTCAAAGGCCGCGCAAGCGCGTGCTGGAGGGTATTTTGCAGATTGGGTGATGGACACCATTCCAGATTTCTTTGGGCAGGAAACCACCGAGGATGTCGTGATCCGCACGACGTTGGATCAGCGCCTGCAAACGGCTGCTGAAGAGGCGATGGACCAAATCTTTTCAACAAAGGTGCGGGCAGGGTCCAAAGCACAGGCCGCAATTGTGGTGATGAGCGCTGATGGTGCAGTGCGGGCAATGGTTGGCGGACGGCAGACGCGGGTGTCAGGTGTTTTTAATCGTGCAACCCAAGCCAAACGCCAGACAGGATCTTCGTTTAAGCCCTTTGTTTATGCCACAGCTCTGGAACTGGGGTATTCGCCTTTTGATCAGGTACGAGACGCTGAATACTGTCTGCATATTGCAGGTTCAGGACAATGGTGCCCAAAGAACTACACCAACCGGTACTATGGTGATGTGACGATGACACGGGCGTTGCGGGATTCGCTCAATATTCCTGCGGTGAAACTGTCAGAAGCGGTTGGACGGGATCTTGTGCGCAAAGTTGCAGGTGATTTCGGGATCGAAAGTGATCTTGCGGATGGTCCCGCTTTGGCGCTTGGCGCTTCTGAAAGCAGCTTGTTGGAAATGACTGGTGCCTATGCGGGGATCTTGAATGGCGGATCTTCAGTCGCGCCTTATGGTCTGGTTGAACTAAAGCTTTTGCAAGACAATGATCCATTGATTCAAACAGAAAGTGGCATTGGAGAACGTGTCATTCAGCGCGGGGCTGCCCAACAATTGACCTGGATGATGGAAAAAGTCATTGCAGGTGGAACTGGTACACGGGCGCAACTGCCGGGGCGGCAAGCTGCTGGAAAATCAGGAACCACACAGGCCGCGCGGGATGCTTGGTTTATCGGTTTTACGGCTGACTATGTGGCGGGGGTTTGGATGGGCTATGATGACAATACCCCACTGACGGGTGTGACAGGTGGCGGTCTGCCAGCTGAGATTTGGCGTGAAACCATGTTGAGGGTCCACGAAGGCCTACCAGCGCGCCCACTGCCCATGCGTGAGCCGCAACCGATTGCCCGCGAAATCCCGCAGCCGACGGTGCGCTATGAACAACCCCGTGAGCGCCCGCGCGAACAGGGAGGCGGCCAAGGTCTTGGCCGTGCAATCGATAATGTGTTGCGTGGTATCTTTGGGAATTAACAAAAAGGCCCCGTTTCCGGGGCCTTTCATTTAGAATAACGTTTGATCTTAACCGAGTGTTTTAAGGTCGCGGATGGTTTTGTCCAAATCGCCCTTGTTGCGGTCGATGATGGCACCAACTTCGGTTCGCTCGGTGAGCAAGAGATTCACGCCTTCGATATACATATTAAAGAAGCGGTTTTTCCCAGACCGGTTAGAAACCTGAAACGTAACTTCAAAGGGGGACTGGCCTTTGAGGTACGCAACGGTTTCGACCTCATACCACTTTTTGACCTTTTTCACCTTAGCCACTTCAAGGCGACCGCCTATGAATTCGCGGAAACGGCGACCGTATTTGCGCGCAATATAGCCTTGAAACGCTTTAGAAAACTCGCGTTTTTGACTGCTTGACGCGCGGCGTGCTTCGACACCCATCGCATAAGCTGAGATATAGGATGTATCACTGTAGCTTGCAAAGATCCGTTCAAACTCGCGGAACATTGCTTTTTCGCCTTTGCCTGCTTCGATAACGGCATTGATGTCACCAACCAGGGTGTTGATCAAAGAGCGCGCTTCATTCTGATTGAGAGCGAACGCAGCGTGTGGTGCAAAGGTCAGGGTCGTACCCAGACCCACAAGAAAGGAACGGCGGTGCATCATTTTTAAAACCCTTCTGTATCCAGTTCAAACGGATCAATCTCGGAGGTTTCCGAGGTTTGACCCAGCTCAAACCGGCGGTTCTGCAAATAGATCAGACGCGCCTGCGCATAGCTGTCGGCACTGTCATATAAGATCGAATCGATTGTATCTGAGTATGTGCCACGATCGCCAAGGCGGCGCACGACCTCAGCATAGGCATCGAGATTTTCGGCGGGATTGCTCCCATAGCCAAGTGGATTGGTGAAAAAGTCGACCACAAGCCCAGTTGCATCACGCGCATTGGAGGGGCCAAAGAATGGTAGCTCAACATAAGAGCCTTCGCCGACACCCCAGACATGGAGCGTTTCGCCAAAATCGGTGTCCACTTGTGGTACATTGAAATCCGTAGCCGGATCGCCCAGACCGCCGATACCCAGAACGGTATTTATCGCAAAGCGTGACAACGCAACGCCTGCTTGTTTTACGTCGCCTTGCAATAAAGAGTTCACTGCTTGGCCAGGCATGGAAAGGTTCACGGCGAAATTGCTGAAACTGTTGACCATATCTGGCGGAACAATGGTTACATACCCTTGTGACGCGGGACGGAATGCATAACGGTCTACGCCGCGATTAAAGGCATGTACGGTGCGATTGCGCGCTTCATGTGGGTCATGAACCTCACCGGTGGCCAGAGCTTCTGGGTTCGGTTTGGCGCAGCCTGCAGTCAAGGCTGCAGCGACAAGGGCTGCTGCTGGGAAAATCGCGCGACTAATCGATTTCATCGTTGTTCATCTCATAATTCAATGCAAGGCAGCCCTTTAAGACCGCGAAGACAGGATTGATATCACATAAGTGCATTTCACCTGTTTCACAGGGGGCTACCATTTTTGTTTAGTGGCCTGTGACACATTTGGGACATTGTAAGTGAAAAACAATAAGTGTCAGTGTTTAGGTCTCCTATACACTGGTTTCTTCACTTTAGCAGTAGGCTATGTCAAAACGTGATCATCTTTCAGGCTTGAACGAGTTGCGCGATGCGCGACGGGAGAGCCGTAATCTCTACTGGGCCGTAGGCCTGTTCTCTTTTTTTGTTAATTTGCTGATGCTTACAGGGCCGCTCTATATGATGCAGGTCTATGACCGTGTTTTAGGCAGCCGGTCAGAAGCCACGCTGATTGCTCTCTCAATTCTGGTTGTCTTTTTATATGGAATGATGGGGCTTTTGGATTACGTTCGCGGACGTGTGATGGCACGTGTGGGGGCACGTTTCCAAGCAAGGTTGGACAAACGTGTGTTCGACGCAATGATTCGACGGTCAGCCGTGACATCGGATCCTGTGGCACAGACGGGGCTAGCGGATCTTGAGGCAGTGCAGCGTTTAATGGCGTCTCCTGTGCTGACTTCTGCGTTTGATTTACCTTGGACGCCTATTTTCATTGCAGGGATCGCCTTGTTCCATCCCTGGCTTGGACTGTTGGCTTTAGGTGGTGGTGTTGTCCTGATCTCGATTGCAGTGTGTAACCAATGGCTCTCACGTAAGCCTTTACAGCAAGCCAATGTCTCGTCGCATAAAGCGTCCCTTCTGTCCGAAGAAATTCGGACCGAGGCCGAGATGATCCAGTCTATGGGAATGCGCGGCGCGGCCTTTGATCGGTGGAAAGTCGCGCGCGACAATGCGCTGACCGAAACTGTCGGCGCAAATGATCTGGGCGGTGGGTTTTCGACACTTACCAAGACACTTCGTCTCTTCTTACAATCGGCGATGCTTGGACTTGGGGCTTATTTGGTTTTGCAGGGGGATGTGACACCCGGTGCAATGATTGCTGGATCGATCTTGCTAGGCCGGGCGCTTGCACCGATCGAGCAAGGGTTAGGGCAATGGGCGATGGTGCAGCGCGCCTTTAAAGGCTGGGACACTCTGGCGGAATTGCTGAGTAAAGTTCCTGAAGAGCAGCCAAGGACTGCCTTGCCCAAACCCAAAGCCTTGTTAGAGGTGACAGGTCTGGCAGTGGTTGCGCCTGGTGAAAAACGTCCGCAGCTGCGCAATGTGAATTTTCGAGTGGAGCCTGGGCAGGCGGTGGGCGTGATTGGTCCCTCAGGATCAGGGAAATCAACGCTGGCTCGCGCACTCACCGGCGCTTGGCTGCCCGCGGCAGGATCTGTTCGATTGGATGGTGCGGCCCTTGATCAATTTGACGCGGATGTCTTGGGCCAGCATATTGGATATCTGCCGCAGCGCGTGCAACTTTTTGAAGGCACGGTTGCGCAGAACATCGCTCGCCTTGATCAAAAACCAAATTCTGAACTCGTTGTGGCAGCAGCGCGCAAAGCTGCGGCACATGATATGATCCTGAAATTACCGTATGGTTATGATACCCCAATAGCAGGGGGCGGCGGGCGCCTTTCAGGCGGACAGATGCAACGCGTTGGCCTTGCGCGCGCGTTGTTTGCAGATCCAGCCATTGTGATCCTGGATGAGCCTAATTCGAATCTTGATAACGAAGGTTCTGTTGCGTTGAATGCGGCAATCAAACACATGAAACAGGAAGGGCGCTCTGTCTTGATCATGGCGCACCGCCCTGCAGCCATTCAAGAGTGTGATATGCTCTTGGTGATCGATGGTGGTACACAGACAGCCTATGGGCCCAAAGATCAAGTACTCCGCGAGATGGTTTCGAACCACAAGAATATACAGCAGTCTGCGCAACAAGACTCGAAAACACCAGCAAAGACAGGAGGCGTCGCATGAAACAGAGACAACAATGGTCTGCGCGGAGTCAGCTTGTTCTGGGGTTTCTTGGTCTTGCCGTTTTGCTTGGTGGGTTCGGCAGCTGGGCAGTTGGGTCATCAATTGCGGGCGCGGTGATTGCAACTGGGCGGATCGAAGTGGATCGCAATCGCCAGATTGTCCAGCATTTGGATGGCGGTATCGTTGCTGAGATCCTTGTGGACGAAGGCGATACGGTTGAGCAAGGGCAGATGCTGATCCGCCTTGATGCGGCGGATTTGCAATCACGCCTTGCGGTTGTCGAAGGGCAATTGTTTGAGGTGATGGCCCGTCGTGGTCGCCTAGAGGCGGAACGTGATGGCGCCGGTGAAATCATATTTGACCCACAGCTTTTAGACCTTGTTGATCTGAAACCGGATGTTGCGGATTTCATTGCAGGGCAACAGCGCCTGTTCATGGCGCGCAGAGAATCTGTGGCGCGCGAAATTGAACAGATGCAAAAGCGCAAAGTTCAAATCGAAGAACAGATCGTGGGTGTTCAGGCGCAGCAGCGCTCCACACGCATACAGCTTGATCTCATTGCGGAAGAGCGTGAGACGCAGCAGTCCTTGCTCACGCGTGGATTGACGCAGGCAGGCACCGTATTGACGTTGCGCCGAACTGAAGCAGATCTTGAAGGCAGTCTTGGCTCCTTGATTTCGTCCGAGGCGCAGGCGCGTGGACGGATCACCGAGCTTGATATCGAAGTGCTACGGCTCAGCACCGAACAGCGCGAAGAGGCGATTTCGCGTCTTCGTGATCTGCGCTTTCAAGAGGTTGAGCTGGCAGAGAACCGGCGCAATCTTCAGCAACAACTTGCCCGTCTTGACGTGTCAGCCCCGGTGTCCGGCATCGTTTACGGGATGCAGGTGCAAACGCCCCGTTCTGTCATCCGAGCCGCAGAGCCGGTTTTGTATTTGGTGCCGCAGGATCGCCCTCTGGTGATTGCCACACAGGTTGCGCCGACTGATATCGATCAGATTTATGTCGGGCAAACCGTAACCTTGCGGTTTTCGGCATTGGATCAGCGTCAGACACCTGAGTTGTTTGGTACAGTTTCACAAGTCTCGGCAGATGCCTTTGAACAAGAAGGTACACAGCTGACATATTATCGAGCCGAAGTAGAGCTGAACCCTGGTGAATTGGAGCGTTTGCCAGATGAGGTTGCGCTTATTCCCGGAATGCCAGTTGAAAGCTATATTCGTACCGAAGAACGATCACCGCTGACATATCTTATCAAACCTCTCAGCGATTATTTTGTCCGCGCGTTCCGGGAGACGTAAGATGCTTGGCGTTGACCCTTTTCGTGTTGATCCGTCCAGAGTAGCCTCCGCTGAGCATGAATCAGAAGGAAAGAAAAAGATGACAATTGAAGCGAAATTGGCCGAACTCGGATTGGAGCTTCCCGAGGCGCCTGCACCCGCGGCGAACTATGTGCCTTATGTGGTTTCATGTAATATGGTCTATGTTTCAGGGCAGATTTCTGCAGATGAAAACGGCTTGATCGTCGGAACGCTGGGGCAAGATCTTGATGTAGCTGCGGGGAAGGCGGCGGCAAAACGCTGTGCATTGTCATTGCTCGCGCAGGTAAAAGCGGCCTGTGGTGGAGATCTTAATCGTCTGGTTAAAGTGGTCAAATTGGGCGCGTTTGTAAATTCCACAGCTGATTTTGTTGAACAGCCACAAGTAGTGAATGGGGCGTCTGATCTTTTGGTCGAAGTCTTGGGAGATCTTGGCCGTCATGCGCGCTCTGCAGTGAGCTCTCCTTCCTTGCCGTTGGGGGTTGCAGTTGAGATTGATGGTGTCTTTGAGATAAAGTAATTTTTGGAGCCTTGCCCGTCAGTTGAACGCGCAAGGCTTTGAAGCCTTTGCTTAAGGATGCGGCGTGTTGCTGCTCATGCCAGCATACTGCCGACAGAAACAAATTAGTGTGATTTCAGACTGTTGAACCTGCGTCTGACTGCCCCAAATATGAGGAGGGCAGGAGAGTGAAAATGGACAGCACCAATATTGAATTGCGCATATTGCAAAGCCTCGAGCAGATCGCCGTAGAGGATTGGGACAGTTGCGCCTGTCCAGAAGCCCAGGATGGGGGCGCACCGGTTGATCCATTCACCACATACAGGTTCTTATATGCCTTGGAAAAAAGTGGTTCTGTTGGTCCCGGCACGGGGTGGCAACCGCAGTATCTGACGGCTTATCAAAATGGTCAGCTTATTGCCTGTGCGCCTCTTTATGCCAAAGGCCACAGTCAGGGTGAATATGTTTTTGACCATAATTGGGCGCAGGCCTATGAAAACGCGGGGGGGCGCTACTATCCAAAGCTTCAGATTGCTGTGCCGTTTACCCCAGCCACAGGACGCCGTTTTTTGGTGCGTCCTGGATTCGAAGGCGTTGGTCACAATGCATTGGTGCAAGGCGCAGTGCAACTAGGCGCAGAAAATCAGCTGTCGTCATTACATATTACTTTTTGTACCAAAGAAGAGCGCGACATGGGCGCTGAAATGGGTCTGCTGGTGCGCAGTGCGCAGCAGTTTCATTGGCTCAACCAGAATTACCAAAACTTTGATGCCTTTTTGACCTCATTGGCATCGCGAAAACGCAAGAATATCCGCAAAGAACGCAAGACAGCGCAAAGCTTTGGCGGTGAAATCCATGTGCTGAGGGGTGAGCAGATCCAACCAGAGCATTGGGATGCGTTTTGGCATTTTTACCAAGACACGGGCGCGCGCAAATGGGGCACGCCCTATCTGACGCGGGCGTTCTTTGATCTTGTGCAAGACACTATGCGCCACGATCTGGCGCTTGTATTGGCCAAACACGGCGGTCACTATGTTGCTGGCGCGTTAAATTTCATTGGTCGGGACTGTCTTTATGGTCGCTACTGGGGCTGCGTCGAAGATCATCCCTGTCTGCATTTCGAATTGTGCTATTATCAGGCCATTGATCTGGCCATAGACATGGGGCTGTCCCGCGTTGAA
Source organism: Epibacterium ulvae (assembly GCF_900102795.1). Taxonomy (GTDB): domain Bacteria; phylum Pseudomonadota; class Alphaproteobacteria; order Rhodobacterales; family Rhodobacteraceae; genus Epibacterium; species Epibacterium ulvae. The sequence continues at coordinate 58,921 of NZ_FMWG01000009.1, forward strand.
GCTGGCGCACAAGGACAACACAAATTGGCGCGAGGGTATTTGCCGACTGAAACCCATAGTCTGCATTGGATTGCTGACGAAGGATTTTCGGATGCGGTGGCGCGCTATCTAGAGGCTGAACGGGCTGCGGTGGAAGAAGAGATTGAGATCCTGACAGACTATGGCCCCTTTCGTAAAGCTCAGGTGGAGGAGCAAGAATGACCGAGAAACTGTCTGAAACCACACGTGGTCCCTTGCTTGAGCCACTGTTTGCCACGGGGTGGGCGATGGTCGAGGGGCGTGATGCGATCCAAAAGACCTATAAATTCAAAAATTTCGTCGAAGCTTTTGGATGGATGACCCAAGTCGCCATCTGGTCTGAAAAGTGGAACCACCACCCTGAATGGTTCAACGTGTATAATCGCGTCGAAGTGGTGTTGAGCACCCATGATGTAGAGGGATTGAGCGCCTTGGATGCGAAACTTGCACGCAAGATGGATGCTTTGGCGTCGTGACCTGCAACTGTTACAGCAACCGCCCGCCGCTATGTGGCAGGCGGTTGCAGCGGTGAAATTTAGCCCAATGTGTCGAGCAAGGCTTCCCCTGCAGAGAGCTCGCATTGACCTGGATTTTCTTCAACGTTCAGAACTTTGACCACACCATCCTCAGCAAGCAGCGCATAGCGTTTGGAACGGGCAAGAAGCCCGGCAGGTGGAGCATCAAATTGCATCCCGATGGCTGCAGTGAAACTGCTCTCAGCATCCGCTAAGAGGGTCAGCCCTGCGGTCTCTGCACCAGTTGCCTCGCCCCATGCTTTCATCACGAAAGGATCGTTGACTGAGACACAGATGATGTCTTCAATACCTTTTTCAGACAGTTGATCTTTGGTGCGGATAAAGCTTGGAACATGTGCGGAATGGCAGGTGGGGGTAAAAGCACCGGGAACCGCAAAAATTGCGACTTTGCGCCCATTGGTCAGCGTTGATAGCTCTACCGCTTCGGGTCCTTCTGCGCCCAACCGTGTAAAAGTTGCGTTGGGCAGCGTATCTCCGACAGAAATCATCGCGAGTTCCTTTCTAGTATTTGCGTTTCGCATGAGCCCGCATATAGGGTCCGCGTGAACCGTGACCAGAAGTTCTTTAGGAGGCAAGCCACGAATGAGCCATTTTATCGTTATTGGAGCAGGACAGGCCGGATCGTCATTGGTCGCCAAACTGCGCAAAGATGGTTTTGACGGCAAAATCACGCTTATTGGCGCTGAGGATAGCTTGCCATATCAACGTCCTCCTTTGTCCAAGGCCTATCTTTTGGGAGAGATGGAGAAGGAGCGTTTGTTTTTACGCCCTGAAAGTTTTTACCATGAGAATAATATTTCGCTCCGCTTAGGTCAGCCTGTCACCGCGATTGATTCATCTGCCAAGACTGTCACAGTTGGGAGGGAGGTGCTCTCCTATGATCAGCTGGCGCTTACAACTGGATCTGCGCCACATAGACTACCAGCAGAGATCGGTGGCGATTTGGCTGGGGTGCATGTGGTGCGCACGTTGCAAGACATCGATGCGCTTGCCCCCGCAGTCAACGAAGGTGCGCGGGCGTTGATTGTCGGCGGTGGTTATATTGGTCTTGAGGCAGCTGCGGTCTGTGCCAAACGTGGGGTCTCTGTAACTTTGGTAGAAATGGCGAGCCGTATTTTGCAACGGGTCGCCTGTGCTGAAACCTCAGGGTATTTTCGTACCCTTCATCAGGAGCATGGGGTAGAGATCTGCGAAGGGATTGGGCTGAAACAGCTTTGCGGTGACGCCGGGCACGTTTCGACCGCAGAACTGAGTGACGGGCGGTGCTTGAATGTGGACTTTGTTGTCGTTGGTGTCGGCGTTGCCCCCACCACAGATCTGGCCCAGCTTGCAGGCGTCGACTTAGACAATGGGATCAAAGTGGATGCGCAGGGTCGCACCTCTGATCCATATATTTGGGCAGCGGGAGATTGCGCGTCGTTCCCCTATCTGGGGCAGCGTATTCGTTTAGAAAGCGTGCCAAATGCGATTGATCAGGCTGAAGTCGTTGCTGCAAATATGCTGGGTGCACAACAAGATTATGTCGCGCAGCCTTGGTTCTGGTCAGATCAGTATGATGTCAAACTACAGATTGCGGGATTGAACACAGGGTTTGACACGGTTGTGACGCGCGCCGGGCAAGCACGCAGCATGTCGTTTTGGTACTATAAGGGCGATGACCTCCTTGCTGTGGATGCGATGAATGAGCCACGTGCCTACATGGTGGCAAAACGGTTGATTGATCAGAAAAAAACGGCTGATAAATCTGTCGTGGCTGATCCTGATGCAGATCTTAAACCGCTGTTAAAAGCATGAGGATCATTGCTGGAGAATTCAGGGGTCGTGCGCTGGCGTCCGTGGGGAAAGGCGATGCCGGTGCGCACCTGCGCCCAACAACCGACCGCGTGCGGGAAAGTCTGTTCAACGTCCTAAATCACACGGGCGTTCTTAAGGATGCGCGTATTCTTGATCTGTTCGCGGGAACAGGGGCGTTGGGGCTAGAGGCGCTGTCGCGGGGGGGGCAGCATGTGACCTTTGTGGATGATGGGCGTGTGTCGACTGGATTGATCCAAAAGAACATCGATCTGTGCCAAGCAAAAGACCGGTGCAAATTAATCCGCCGGGATGCGCTCAAACTGCCTGTTAATCCCGCTACACCCTTTGATTTGATCTTTCTTGATCCGCCTTACGGGAAAAATTTGGGCCAAAAGGCGTTACAGGTTGTTCTGTCGGGCGGCTGGGTCGCGGATGACGCATTGATTGTCTGGGAGGAAAACGCCCCAATGCCTGTAAGCGAAGGCTTTGAGCTGGAGAGCAGTCGCAAATACGGAGATACCTATATTACGTTGATGTGGCGCAATGCCGCGACACGCGGATAGGAGGCTTTGATGCCACAGACCAACCCGACACCCAAACTGGTGATTTTTGATTGTGATGGGGTTCTGGTGGATAGTGAAACGCTGTCCAACCAGGTGCTTGTTGATAATCTTGCGCGCTATGGTTTGCATATATCGCTGGATCGGAGCATGGAACTTTTTGTCGGCGGTACGATGAAAGGCGTCATGCAAAAAGCGCGCAGCCTTGGGGCGGATTTGCCTGCAGACTGGGTTTCAGAGGTTTACGATGAGACCTACACGCGTTTGCGACAAGGGGTGGCTCTGGTGCCGGGTATTCCTGAGCTGCTGGCGACGCTCAAAGAGGTTGGTATTGCTTTTTGTGTCGCGTCAAATGGCAGCGAAGAAAAGATGCAAATCACTTTGGGGCAAAACGGCTTATGGGAGCTGTTTCATCCGCACGCCATGTTTTCAGCCCATAGTCTAGGTGTCGCAAAACCAGACCCGGATTTGTTTCTAGCAGCCGCAAGCCATTTCGATGTGCAAGCGCGCGACTGTGTGGTGATTGAAGACAGCGCCAATGGCGCGTTAGCAGCCGCGCGTGCAGGGATGCGGTGTTTGGGCTATGCGCCACATGACAACGCTGCTTCGCTCAAATCACATGGGGCAGAGCTATTTCATCATATGAAAGAGGTGCCGACCTTGATTGGTTTGTCGTAAGCTCTGGTTAGAGCTTACGAGAGCAGCGGCACTCTTCAGCCGTAGGTCGGGTGGAATTTGCCAGCTGGTGATAAAGTGAAGATGTCAAAGCCATCTGACGTGACGCCGATGGAATGTTCAAATTGCGCCGACAGCGATTTATCACGTGTCACCGCAGTCCATTCATCCGCAAGCACCTTTGTTTCAGGGCGGCCCAGATTGATCATGGGTTCAATGGTAAAGAACATGCCTTCTTCTAGCTTTGGTCCGGTACCAGGACGCCCATAGTGCAAGACATTTGGCGGTGCGTGAAACACTTGTCCTAATCCATGGCCGCAGAAATCACGCACGACGCTCATACGTTGGCTTTCCGCATAAGATTGGATCGCATGGCCAATGTCGCCAAATGTGTTGCCGGGTTTGACCGCTTCGATCCCTTTCATCAGGGAATCATGGGTAACTTGGATCAGACGTTCTGCTTTGCGCGGCAATTTCCCGGCGACGTACATGCGCGATGTATCACCAAACCAGCCGTCAAGGATAACGGTTACATCAATATTCATGATGTCGCCGTCTTTTAAGCGCTTATCGCCCGGGATGCCGTGGCAAACCACATGGTTGACCGAGATACAGCTGGCGTGCTGGTAGCCTTTGTAGCCAATGGTGGCAGAAGTCGCATTGGACGTATCGACCATCTCGGTAATCAAACGGTCTATCTCTCCGGTGGTCTGGCCGGGGTAAACGTGCTGGGCAATATCGTCCAAGATCGTTGCCGCCAGCGCACCTGCAGCGTGCATGCCAGCGAAATCGCTGTCCTGGTAGATCCGAATACCGTCTTTGGTTGTACGGCCGTCTTTCGATCTCATCTGTTCTGGCTCCCGTTCCTGCGTCTTAGCCTGTTATGTAGGGCTTTTGCTGAGAAAGAGCTAGGCCCCGTCGCCTGGATCATTCCGCAAAAGGGAGAGGCTTGCCCAATGTGATCTCAGTTGGGTCAATGCATGTGCTGTAGATCAGGCATTCAACCCCAGCTGCTCTGGCGTCCTGAAAGGCGCTTGCGTAGGTTGGATCGATGTCCGCTGCTAGTGAAAAACTTGTGCAATCTGTACGTTGCACGAGATATAGCATAACAGCACGATGGCCCTGTGAGACCATCTGAGACAGCTCAGCAAGATGCTTTGTGCCGCGCGCGGTAACGCTATCTGGAAATTCTGCATGGCCAGCGCGCCGCGAGAGCGTGACGCTTTTGACCTCTACATAGCAGTCCGGTAGCCCTTCTTCTGTTAAAAGAAAATCAATCCGGCTTTTCTCGCCATATTTCACTTCAGCGCGTACCGTGTGATAGGCGCTCAGCTCCTTGACCTGACCAGCTTCAAGCGCGGTGCGCAACGCCCGGTTGGGGACTGAAGTATCAACGCCAGTGAAATGGCCGTTTTCATGATCAACCAATCGCCAGCCGAATTTCAATTTTTTCTTTGGATCATCATTGGGTTCCAGCCAGACTCGTGTTCCTGGGGCGGCAAGTCCCATCATGGATCCCGGATTTGCACAATGCGCAGTGATTTCGCGCCCGTCTTCAAGCCGGCAGTCCGCCAGAAAGCGTTTGTAACGTTTTACGAGTTTGGCGGGGACAAGAGGTGTGGCAAATTTCATGCCTTTGCCTAACAAAGTGGGATCCAAAGTCAATCTTTGCCTATAGGGCGTAGATGCTGTCTTGTACCCGGGCCAGCGGGACCTATCCTTTGTCGTAAGACAAAGGAGAAAATAGATGGCGAATCCCACCGCTTCGATGCTGGTTATTGGTGATGAAATCCTATCTGGACGCACGCGAGATGCAAATATGCACTATCTGGCTGGTGAGTTGACCAACCACGGCATTGACCTCCATGAAGTGCGGATTGTCAGTGACGATGCTGAGGCGATCAAATCCGCCGTTCTGGCGCTTTCTTCTGCTTATGATCATGTGTTTACCAGTGGCGGTATTGGGCCGACCCACGATGATATCACCGCTGATTGTATTGCCAGTGCTTTTGAGGTGCATTTGGATGTTAGGGCAGATGCGCGCGCGCTATTGGCCGAACATTATGAGCGCAGCGGAAAAGAGCTGAATGCGGCGCGTCTGCGTATGGCGCGGATCCCGGATGGAGCTGTTTTGATTGATAACCCTGTCTCTATTGCTCCCGGTTTCACTTTGAAAAATGTGCATGTGATGGCAGGCGTGCCTTCGGTATTTCAGGCGATGGTGGCAAGCGTACTTGCGGGGTTGACCGGCGGAGATCCTTTGTTGTCGCAGACCCTACGAGTGCTGAAAGGAGAGGGCGATATCGCCGCACCTTTATCTGCACTGGCTGAAAAATATAAAGATCTGTCCATTGGGTGTTACCCTTTTCAGGACAACGGGGTTTATGGAGCAAATGTGGTTGTGCGTGGAACCAATGGCAGCCATATCGAACAAGCCCTGACTGAACTGGCGGTGGAGCTGCAGATTTGAGCCGAGACGCCAAATATTATGCAGCGGTTGAGGCGACCTGGCCGCCTGTGACGACCCATGCAATCGGATGTATTACTGTGCGCGAGGGGCGAGGGGGCGGTAGCCGTGTGTCGAGTGCAACGGCAGATGGCCTCCCTGATCTTGCGACACTGCGACAGGCTGAGGCAGAGATGCGTGCCGTGAGGCAAACGCCACAATTTATGATTCGCAAAGGCGAGACGCTTTTGGATCAACTATTGGAGGCACAGGGGTATCGGATCAAAGATCCCGTCACGCTCTATACCGTAGCAGCTGCGAAGCTTGCTGATATTGTGATCCCGCGTGTCACAACGTTTTGTATCTGGCCGCCCTTGGCCATCCAAAAAGAGATCTGGACTGCAGGCGGGATATCAGATCGGCGTTTTGCCGTAATGGAACGTGTCGTCGGAGCAAAGACGGCTATTCTTGGTCGTATTGATGATCAACCCGCAGGCACAGCATTTGTGGCGCAACACGATGATATCGCGATGCTGCATGGTTTGGAAATCGCACCAGAACATCGCCGCAAAGGGCTTGCTGGGTGGATGATGCGACAGGCTGGGAAATGGGCAAAGCGCAACGGCGCGTATGAGCTGGCTGTGGCCGTGACACAGGCCAATCAGGCGGCAAACCACTTGTATCAGAGTTTGGGCATGGACGTTGTTGGCCATTACCATTACCGGATCTTAGAGGAAAACGCCTAAGCCTAAAGCATATGGTGATAAAAGAGCGGTTGAATATCTAGTGACTTGGCTTCCGATCAAAGCAATTTTTATAGCCTGTACAGGACTTTGTGTTGCTGGCAGTGCTTTGGCGGTGGACCTAAGTTTGCCTGAAGGGGCGCGCAGCCTTGCGGTCAGAGATCTGGCACTGGGGCAGTATGATTTACCGCTTGGCCCTGTGAAAGACGATGTTGTGCCAAGTGAAACCCACGAAGGCCGTATTTCACGACGGACCTGGCGGATCAGTGGCAGCCATACGGTTTTGCAGGTCCTGGCCCCTTTGCGGGATCAACTGCGAGAGGCAGGTTATGCGCTTCGGTTTGAATGTGCCTCTGCCAAATGCGGAGGGTTTGATTTTCGATTTGGTATCGAAGTGGTTCCGGCACCGGATATGACCGTCAATATCGGTGATTTTCAATTTATATCAGCGAGCCACCCCAATGGGCAGGTTGCAAGCCTGTTGGTCTCGCGGTCTGGCAGTTCGGTTTATGTCCAAATCATCACTGTGGATGATGCTGATTTTGTGTCACGCCCCGGTGTGAACTCGGCGCCGACCTCTGAGGATGCGCCGCTGGCACCGTTACCTCTGCCGACTGGAGAGACCGATCTTGTAAGAGTTTTGACAGAAACGGGTCATTTTCGCCTGGATGATTTGGATTTTGCTTCTGGTGCGACACGACTTGCGCGGTCGCGGTATCCAAGCCTTGATCGTGTGGCCGATTTTTTACGGGCGAACCCTGCGGCGCGGCTTTTGCTTGTTGGGCATACTGACAGCGTAGGTGCCTTGTCTGCGAACGTTGATGTGTCATTTAAGCGGGCAACTGCGGTCCGACAGGTGTTGATTGAAGGGTATCAGATCGACCCTCAGCGCCTTGAAGCAGCCGGGGCTGGCTATATGGCGCCGTTGACCTCCAACCTGAGCAAAACGGGACGCGATGCAAATCGGCGCGTTGAAATTGTATTGCTCCAAGAAAACTAAAAAACCGGCCCAAAGCAGAAGCTTTGAGCCGATTTGATGTGAAAGGAGGAGGGTGCAGACTACCAGTCTTCTGCTTGCTTTTCGGCAAAGGCCTGTACGAGGAAATCGATAAAGGCGCGGACTTTGGGCTGTGTGAATTTTCCGGGCGGGTAAACGGCATAAACGCCTTGGGTTTCCATCGGCAGGTTTGGCATGACATCTTCAACCAAGCCTTCAGCCATAGCCTCGCCATAAAGATAGTTGGGAAGATACGCGATCCCAAGACCTGAGATTGCAGCAGTCAAAAGAGATTGCCCATCGTTCACGGAGAGCCAGCCACCTGTACGGATCTGTCTTTTTTCACCTGAAGGTGCAGTGATTTTCCAAACGCTGCCACTGGACTGGTTGGAATAGTGGAGCAACTTGTGGTTGTTCAGGTCGTCGATTTTTTGCGGCCGGCCGTATTTTTCCAGATATTCTGGTGAGGCGATCATACGTTTACTGGTCTCGGCCAGTTTGCGCGCCCGCAATGAGCTATCTTCCAGCTCACCGATCCGAACTGCCATGTCAAAGCCTTCAGAGATCAGCTCAACATACCTGTTGTTCAGCACCATATTAACGGTGATATCGGGGTAGTTTTGCAGAAAATCAGATAAGACAGGAGAGAGGTGGTTTACACCAAAATCGGTTGCAACGGAAATGCGCAACAGGCCAGAGGGGGCTGATTGCATTGATGTGACCAGCGCGTCTGCTTCGCCTGCATCGTTTAAGACACGGCGCGCCCGATCATAGTAGGCCAGCCCGATTTCTGTAGGGGAGACACGGCGCGTTGTCCGGTTGAGCAAGCGTGCCCCCAGCCGCGATTCCAAGCTTGAGACATGTTTCGAAACGGCCGATTTCGAAATTCCCATTTTCTTTGCGGCATCCGTAAAACCACCTTGGTCTACGACATTTGCAAAGGCTTCCATTTCGGTCAGCCGATCCATTTACTCTCTCCAATTAACCTTTCACAGGTTTCTGAATGATGCCGAAATGGGGCAGGATAACGGCGTATAAAGGATAATTCAGGGGTTTTTGCCTTACCGTTTTGAGGCTGGAAACAGAGAAACAATCCTTTAGATCGTTTCGACAAATTGTTGAGCAAGCTCCTCTACAACCTCTTTGTCCTCTCCGCCGACGAGCAGAAAACTATATTCCCCTCGGCTCCATTCGGCAGCGGCCAGTCCTTCGATCGCACCGACGCGCAGCGCTTTGTCGGGCTCTACAGGGCGCCTGATGATACACAGTGCGAGCGGGACCCCATCTTCCGTCAGCAACGAGATCTGAGCCAAAGGCCGTTGTTCAAATCCCAGCACCTGACTGCGGCGATATTCCGCGCCTATGGCATCAGTTACTGAGGCCAGTTCAAGTTCAAACCGCTCTTCAATATAGTCAAGCTGGCGCTGTGCTTCTTGTGTGTCTGGTGAAAAGCCCGCAAGGGTTTCAGTCATGTACAGTGCCTGATAGGCTGCAGCTGACTGTTGCCATTCGCTCCATTTCGGCGGCGGTGGGGTTGTGTTCCATTGAAAGGCAATCATCACCACAATACCCGCCGCGAGGCCCAGACCAAATGGTAGAACTGGCGCTTGGCGCGGGGCCGCTTGGGGTAACGGGGGCATCGGTGGGGCGTCTGCGAGCTTGGAATCCCATAGCGCTCTGATGTCACCGATCGGAAGCGTCAAAGCCTCTAAGCGCGCCCGCAATTCCTGCGAAGTCTCAAGCTCTGCTTCAATCCGGTTGGCCAGATCTTGTCCTGCCTCGCCATCCAGATAGGCGGTCAGATCTTCATCCGAAAATCTCTGTGTATTTTCAAGTGATGACATTAGCTCTGCTCCAGCCTGTCTTGATTGAGAAACGACAGGGATTTGCGTGCCGCAGCGAGGCGGCTCATGACTGTGCCGATTGGTATCTCCAAAATATCGGCGGTTTCCTTATAACTATGTCCTTCAACATAAGTGAGCAAAACAGTGACCCGTTGTGCCTCGGGAAGGGCATATATGGAGTTTAACACTTCATGCGCAAATATATTCGCTTCCGCAGATTGTGCTGTGCTGGGGATTTCAGTCTCTTCAATGGGCATAAGCCCGTTGCCAGTGCGCACACGGCGTGCGCGCAGCTCGTTCAACCATATGTTTTTGGCAAGCCGAAAGCACCAGCGATCTACGTGAGTGCCCGCTTTGAAATGGCGATGCTGTTCCAGTGCACGTATCGACGTGGCCTGCGCCAGCTCTTCACCCCAGTCTTGTCGACCGGTAAGCGCAATCGCGTAACGCCAGAGACGTGGATAAAGCTCTGGCAATGCCGCACGTATTTCGCGTTCAGCCTTGGATGTACGGAACAATTGTATGGCCCTCTCCCTCGGGTCACGCTGATTTGAGTGGTTGATATAGCAAAGCTTATGGGCTCTAAAAACACCATGAAACTCTTTGCGATAATTGTTGCAAGAGATGTTTCAGGCCTTGACTGCACACCTAACCACCCGCGCAGCTGAGGAATTTAATGCAGCCTGTTTGGGAGGACGGCACATGATTGCGGTGATCTTTGAAGTGGAAATTGCTGAAGGTCAAAAAGATCCTTATTTGGATCAAGCAGCCTTGTTGCGTCCGCTCTTAGAACAGGTCGATGGGTTTATCTCCATCGAGCGATTTCAAAGTCTGACAACACCAAACAAACTTCTGTCTTTGTCCTTTTGGCGGGATGAAGATGCCGTCGCCAGTTGGCGTAATGGAGAAGAGCACCGTCTCGCACAGGCGCAGGGGCGGGCAGGTGTTTTCGCCGATTACCGTCTGCGCGTTGCAGGGGTATTGCGGGATTATGGTATGACTGAACGCGCGCAGACGCCACGCGACAGTCTGGATTTACACGATTGACGCTACAGGCGCGCGGCAAGGCGCACGCCTTGATCTATCGCGCGTTTCGCATCGAGTTCAGCAGCGCGTTCTGCACCTCCGATGACGTGATAAGGTTTGCCCCGTGCCGCAAGCGGCACGGCCAGCCCCGCGTCTGAAATCTGGCCAGCGCAAAGAACTATAGTATCAACCTCCAACAGCCAGCTTTTTTCAGGATCACTCATCTGCAGGCCCCGTGCGTCAATGCTGTCATAGCGCACACCGGAAATGAAAGAGACGTTCTTGCGTTGCAAGGTCAGGCGATGAATCCAGCCTGTGGTTTTTCCCAATCCTTTGCCATGGCGCTGGGCTTTGCGCTGCAACAATGTCACCTGACGTGCGGGGGCTGCCGGTACGGGGCCGTTTTCATGCAGGCCGCCTCGGTGAAATTCGGGATCTGCAACACCCCATTCTTGCAGCCATTGAGCAAGATCAACGCAAGCATGATCGTCAGGATGAGTGAGATATTCTGCGACATCAAAACCAATCCCCCCTGCACCGATCACCGCAACACGCTCTCCGACGGGGGCGCCCTGCAAGACATCTATATAAGTCAGCACGTTGGGATGGTTTTGACCCGGAATGCCGGGGTCGCGCGGGGAAACACCACTGGCCAGTATGACCTCATCAAACTCGTCTAAATCCTCGTCGCGGACTGTATGATTGAGTTTTTGAACAACATCAGAGGCCTTGAGTCGCGTTTGAAACCAGTCGACAAGACCATGAAACTCTTCTTTGCCGGGGACTTGCTTCGCTAAATTAAGTTGCCCGCCGATTTCGGAATTCTTGTCAAAAAGCGTAACCTTATGACCGCGTTCTGCTGCTGTCAGTGCGGCTGAAAGCCCAGCAGGCCCGGCTCCGACAACAGCGATTGATTTTGATGAGGGTGTTGGCTCGATAACCAATGTTGTTTCATGACACGCGCGCGGATTAACCAGACACGACGCTATCTTGCCACCAAATGTATGATCCAGACAGGCTTGATTACAGGCGATGCACGGTGCGATCAGATCTGCAGCTCCCTTTTCAGCTTTGCTAACAAAATCCGGATCTGCGAGCAGCGGACGCGCCATGGACACCATGTCTGCCTGCCCTGAGGAAAGGATGCCCTCGGCGACCTCAGGAGTATTGATCCGATTGGATGTGATTACCGGGATTTGGACGTGCCCCATCAGCTTTTGGGTGACCCATGTGAATGCCGCACGCGGGACTGAGGTTGCAATTGTGGGCACACGTGCTTCGTGCCAGCCGATACCTGTATTGATCAGGCTTGCCCCTGCGGCCTCAACGGCTTTTGCCAGTAGAAGAACTTCATCAAAGTTGCTGCCATTTGGCACAAGGTCGATCATTGACAGACGATAGATCAGGATAAAATTCGGCCCCACAGCTGCCCGCACCCGCCGCACCACTTCAACTGGCACCCGCATGCGGTTTTCATAAGATCCTCCCCAACGGTCTGTGCGTTGGTTGGTATGGGTCACAAGAAACTGGTTCAGGAAATAGCCTTCGCTGCCCATAATCTCGACCCCGTCATAGCCTGCGTCCTGGGCCAGCCGCGCGGCCTGCACGATATCTGCGATCTGTTTTTCGATACCGGTTTCATCCAGTTCGGTGGGCGGGAAGGGAGAGATGGGCGATTTTATTGCACTTGGCGCAACACAGGATTTTGCATAGGCGTAGCGTCCGGCATGCAGGATTTGCATGGCAATACGCCCGCCTTCCGCATGCACCGCCTTGGTGATCGTCTTATGGTTGGCGACATCCTGCGCGGCGTGCATCAAAGCGGCTCCGGGTAAAACGGCGCCTTCAGGATTGGGGCCAACACCTCCGGTGACCATTAACGCAACGCCACCCCGCGCGCGTGCGGCATAAAACGCGGCAGCACGTGTCCAATCCCCGGTCTCTTCCAACCCGGTATGCATCGATCCCATCAGCACCCGGTTTTTGAGGGTTACATGGCCTAGGTTCAGCGGTGCCAAAAGGTTTGGATAGCTTGTCATCTGATCTCTCCCAATCATCATGACTACTTTCGCATTCTCTGTGCCACTGTCACTCACAACGCCGCGTCACCCTCTTGCACTGTGTGGCGTTGCAAGGTCTAAGATCACGAGTAACAAAAGGGTTCTGAGATGACACCGGAAGAGATCGCCAAACTCCCCTACCGTCCAAATGTCGGGATTATGCTGCTCAACGGCGAGGGGGCCGTTTTTGTTGGCCAACGTATGGATCGCCACAAAGACGCATGGCAGATGCCGCAGGGGGGCATTGACGCAGGCGAAGACCCACGTACAGCAGCCTTGCGTGAGCTGGAAGAAGAAACAGGGGTCACGCAGGATCTTGTCGAACTGATCGCGGAAAGCGAAGGTTGGCTGCCCTATGATTTACCCCATGATGTGGTTCCAAAGTTCTGGGGTGGTCAGTATCGTGGACAAGAGCAGAAATGGTACTTAATGCGCTTCACCGGGCGGGATGAGCAAGTCAATATTGCAACCAAACATCCTGAATTCAGCCAATGGCGTTGGCTGCCCGTGGAAGAGTTGATTGACAACATTGTCCCTTTCAAACGCGAAGTTTATGCACGCGTGATCGAGGAATTTAAAGCTGTGCTCTGAGGTGAGAAGCGCGCGGCATTTGCCGCGCGTGGCCCAACAGGAGAGGCGGTCCTTTAGGGCTGCCAAGACGGGCGGGAGCCCCCCGCCCGCTTTCGTTATCGACCGTTTATAGTAGGCCCGCCTGTTCAAACAGGACTTTCACATCTGTCTCAGGACGTGGTCCGATATGGCTGATGACTTCCGCTGCAGCGACACAGCCCATTTTAGCGCAGATTTCGACATCTCGGCCTGTCGCCATGCCAAAAAGGAAACCTGCCGCAAATTGATCTCCAGCCCCTGTAGTGTCGATTGCTGTGATCTTTTTCGTCGCAATATCAACGCGCTTGCCGCTTTCGACAACACTTACGCCATCTGCTGAGCGGGTGCAGACCACGAGATCGCAGATGCTTGCTGTTTTTTGCAAGGCTTCATCCAGATCGTCCGTCTGAAACAACGCTTTCATTTCATCTTCATTGCCGATGACAAAGTTCAGTTCGTTTTTAATCAATGACAAGAAATCGTCCCGGTGGCGTTCCACACAGAAGGGATCCGATATCGAAATCCCGGCTTTACCGCCGCCTGCACGGGCGGCACGTGCCGCTTCCATAAAGGCTGTTTTGCCTTTGTCTTTGTCAAAGAGATACCCTTCAAGGAACATGATCTGTGCGTTGCCTGCGACTTCTGTTGGTACGTCGTCGCTGCTGAGTTCAGATGAGATGCCCAAATAGGTGTTGAGTGACCGCTCAGCGTCTGGCGTGACAAAAATCATGCACCGCGAAGTCGGGAGGTCACCATTTGCAACGGGAGGGTTTACAAAATCAATCCCATCGTCTTGCATCGCTTTTGCATAGAATTGCCCCAGGTCATCATCGCAGACACGCCCAATAAAGGCCGCGTTCAACCCCAATGCACCAGCACCCGCGATGGTATTGGCAACTGAACCGCCGGGCGTTTGAACGCTTTCACCCATTGCCTCATAAAGCTCTGCGCTGCGGTCCTGTTCGACCAGCTGCATGATCCCTTTTTCGATGTTCTTCTCGGTCAAGAAGGCATCATTGCATTGGGTGATCACATCGCCGACGGCATTGCCTATTCCGACGAGTTGGTAGGTTTTCATAGGTTTTTTTCCTCGAATTTACAGAGGTCTCGGATGAGACAGGTGCCGCACAGTGGTTTTCTGGCTTTGCAGTGGTAGCGCCCATGCAGGATCAGCCAGTGGTGTGCGTGCAGTTGGAAATCAGCTGGTGTGTGGTCTTCGACAGCGCGTTCGACCGCATCAACATCTTTGCCTGGTGCAATGCCAGAGCGATTGCCGACACGAAAGATGTGCGTATCAACTGCCTGTGCAGGCTGCTGCCACCACATGTTCAAAACCACATTGGCTGTTTTGCGGCCCACGCCGGGCAGGGATTGCAATGCGGCACGTGAATTTGGCACTTCGCTGCCGTAGTCTTCGACCAGAATACGGCTCAATTTGATGACATTCTTGGCCTTTTGCCGATATAGGCCAATGGTTTTGATATGTTCGATCAACCCGTCTTCGCCCAGATCCAGCATCTTTTGTGGCGTATCTGCGATTTTGAACAGCTCTCGGGTGGCTTTGTTCACGCCGACATCGGTCGCCTGTGCAGAAAGGGCAACGGCCACGACCAATGTATAAACATTGACGTGTTCCAGCTCTCCCTTTGGTTCGGGATCCCTGTCGCGAAACCGGGTAAAGATCTCGCGCAGGGTGTGATAATCAAGTTGCTTTGCCATCGCTGCCTATCTATCGCGGAATTTATGAAGGGCAATTGAAAAGCGCGCGCGCTCTTCATCAATCTGATGCAACATAGCCAAAGATCCGCTGTGTGTGCGACCGCAATTCGCATCTTTCGGGTCGCCTGTGTTCAAAACCTGTTGTTAGAGTGCTGCCAACGCAACGGAGACGCAAATGTTGGGCCATGAAATAGAAGGCAGCTACCACTACGGTGTGATCCGCCGTGCAATCGAGGTGATCGATGCCAACGGGCAGGATCTTTCGTTAAATGCGCTGGCGGCCCAGATGGAAATGAGCCCGGCGCATTTTCAACGTCTGTTTTCAACTTGGGTTGGGGTGTCTCCCAAACGCTATCAACAATTCTTGCGACTGGATCACGCCAGATCTTTGCTACGGGATCGGTTCAGCACGCTGGAGACTGCACATGCGGTCGGCCTGTCTGGATCAGGGCGTTTATATGATTTGTTTTTGCGTTGGGAAGCGATGAGCCCGGGGGATTATGCCCGTAAAGGAAGTGGGTTGCTGATCTATTGGGCATGGTTTGACAGCCCGTTTGGCGAGGCTTTGGTGATGGGGACAGACCGTGGCATTTGTGGTATGGCATTCGCAGCAGAGACGGGGCGTGCAGACACCTTTCAGGATATGCAGTCGCGCTGGCCTAAGGCTGAATTTTGCGAAGCCCCTGAGCGCTTGCAGGACTGGGCACAGGCCTGTTTTAAAACTGCGGGCGAAGCGCGCCTGCATTTGATCGGGGCACCGCTGCAGATCAAGGTCTGGGAAGCTTTGTTGCGGATCCCCTCAGGCCATGTGACAACCTACTCAGAGTTGGCGCGGGTGGTTGATGCCCCCAAAGCGGTCCGCGCTGTGGGTACTGCAGTTGGGCGAAACCCGATCAGCTGGATCATTCCGTGTCATCGCGCTTTGCGCAAGTCAGGTGGTTTGGGCGGCTATCACTGGGGGCTTCCTGTGAAGCGCGCGATGCTGGCCTATGAGGCTGTACAGCTTGAGGCTCACGAGTAACTGGTATCGACGGTGGCGGTATTTCGCCGAAATTCCCCTGATAATTGCTTGAGTGTCCGGCGGTTCAACATGATATATTGAGCTAAAGAAGCACGCCCTTGTGGCCTGCAGACACAGTATGAGGATAAAAAATGGCCATTTCAAAGATTACAATGGTTGCCGCGCTTGTAGGGGCACTTGGCCTGTCCGCCTGTACAGACCCGTCTCAACTGAACTCTGGTGGAACGAGCAAAACTGAAAATGGCGCGCTCATCGGTGGATTGATCGGTGCGGGCGTAGGTGCCTTGGCTTCTGATAGTGCCGGTGGTGTGATTGGCACCGCAGCGGCTGGTGCGTTGGTTGGCGGTTTGATCGGCAATGAGCTTGAAAAGCAAGAGGCGGAACTGCGTCAGACGTTGGCCAATGATCAGATCTCCATTGTGAATACGGGAGACCGTTTGATCGTCACATTGCCAAATGATCTCACCTTTGCGACCGATAGCGCGCAGGTTTCACCCGCCGCCCGTGGTGATCTGCTGAAGGTTGCTGACAGTCTTGTGCGCTATCCTAACAGTTTGGTGCGTGTGATTGGCCATGCTGACAGCGACGGTGAGGCGCTTCATAACCTTAATTTGTCCAACCGCCGTGCAAATGCTGTGGCGGATTTGATCCAAGCCGGCGGCGTTCCCTTTAACCGCATTAATACAGTGGGACGTGGCGAAGATGAACCAATCGCAAGCAATCTTACCCCGGAAGGAAAAGCACGCAATCGCCGGGTTGAGATCATTGTGATCCCAAGCACCTAAACGCGTTTATTCCTATTCTCGAAACCGCTCTCAGGCATTGGGGGCGGTTTTGTTTGTTTTTGAACATTGTGTGCGCTTTTTCTTGGGTTAAGTGCGATTATGAACGATGCTAGCGTAGGTGCAGATATGTTTGCCAGAGGGAAATAGGATGTCACACTACAAATTACTCTTGATTTCAGGGTCGCTACGCGCCGAGGCCACCAATACCAAACTGCTCCGCGAGGCCGCGCGTGTCTTTGGCACGGCAGAGGTTGAATTGGCAGATCTGAACTTACCGCTTTACGATGGCGACCTGGAAGAGCGTTCAGGTATTCCTGAACAGGTTCAATTGCTTGCGGAGCAGATAGTTGCGGCCGACGCGATTTTGATCGCAACACCAGAGTACAATAAAGCGCCTTCGGGTGTGTTGAAAAATGCATTGGATTGGGTCAGCCGCACAAAAGCAGCACCCTGGACAGATAAACCCGTTGCAGTGATGTCTGCCGCAGCCGGACGGGGGGGCGGTGCGCAAGCCGAGGTGATTTTGCGCAGTATGATGCAGCCTTTCATGGCACGCGTTGTGCCGGGACCAGCCATAAATATCGCCACCTCATATGAACAGTTTGATGACAAAGGACATCTAGTCTCTGAACGCTATGCCCAGACTTTAACGGATCTTATGTCTGCGCTGCGCAAAGAGATTGGCCGTTAAAGATTATCTTCAAAGCGAAACCCTTTGGGGATCTGGTCGCGATTCTCTAAGATCAGATCCGCCATCACCCGTGCTACGTTGGGGGCCATGCCAAAGCCGATTTTAAAACCGCCATTGGCAATAAAATGACCTGGACGATCTGGTATCGCTCCCAGCATGGGCGCGCGTGATCGGGATCGCGGGCGAACTCCGGCCCAGCGTTCCAGGACTTCTGCCTGCTCCAAAACGGGAAAGGTACGGCGGGCCCGGTCGATGACATCTTCTAGCAATGCATCGGGCGTGTCGGGGTTTTCAAAGTCGCGTTCTGTGGTTGATCCGATCGCTACTGTGCCATTGGCGTGCGGGATAATATGCAGGGCGTCGGCAAAAAGCTGGGGCGCTTCTGTGGCCCTATAAGCCAGAACAGCGGCCTGACCTTTTACACCCGTGCCGATCAGGCGACTGTGCCCTGTGTTCAGCTCTTTTAGGCCTGCGTAGCCTGTCGCATGTACTACGAATCCTTGATCCGCCCCTTCGCTTTTGATTGCAACGCCATGAGTGCCTAAGGCCGCAACAAGGGCTGCGCAGGTCTGGCGTGGATGCATGCGAGCGCTCAAAGTGTCATGGATCAAAAGCCCCATGGGGCTAATGGGCGCCCATGGTCCGGCTTGCGCTGCGTCAATGATGCGCCAGTCGGCTTTCCCCTGCCAAAGGTCTTGCGCGTTCTGGGCACGTTCTTTGGCAAGCGTGAGGGCCGCATCATCTGCAATGGGTTGCAGACGACCAGTTCGACCATATCCGGTTGACAGACCACCAGTGCCCTCCACCTCAGCCCAAAAGTGTTCTGACAGAATGAGGCTTTCAAATTGAAAGGCTTTTTTGGCGTTCCAGTTTTCGGGAACATGAGGCGCTAACGCGCCGACGACACCGCCGCTTGATCCTGCGCCTGCTCCTTTTGGGTCAATCACTTGTACGCGTGCGCCAAGCTGCGCACAGCGCCATGCAATCGACAGGCCAAAGATACCTGCGCCCCGGATGGTCACATCTGTCATTGCCATTCTTTGTCCCTTTCGCCAGTGTCGCCGCCAATAGACCACAGTCGTTTAGGGGATTACGTTATGACAGACCAGACAGCATCTCTCAGCTGGCGGGATGAGCGTATTCCGGTGTCAGACCAATTTGATGATCCTTATTTCTCGCTCGAAAATGGTTTGGCAGAAACAGAGCATGTGTTTTTATCAGGAAATGATCTGCCCAACCGATTTGCGCCGGGTTTTCATATTGCTGAATTGGGATTTGGCACCGCACTCAACCTTTTGACGGTGTGGCGGGCTTGGGAGCAATCTGGCCAGACTACGCCGCTTCGTTTCACAAGTTTCGAAGCCTTCCCAATGGAGCCTGAAGATATGCGTCGTGCGCTCTTGGCATTTGCTGAGATCATGCCATGGGCGGATCGCTTTCTAGCCGATTGGACAGGCGGTGGCACGCTTGAACTAGAGACGCTGCACCTGAATGTGATTGTGGATGATGCACGGCAAGCACTGCCGACATGGCAGGAACAAGCAGATGCATGGTTTCTTGACGGGTTTTCACCTGCCAAAAACCCTGAACTTTGGGGCAGTGATCTAATGCAGGCCGTGGCCAGCCACACAAAAGAAGCTGGTACAGCGGCGACTTATACAGCGGCGGGCTTTGTTCGACGTGGATTGGAAGAGGCGGGATTTACCGTGACACGCGTGCCGGGTTTTGGCCGAAAACGCCACATGACCCGCGCAGAAAAGAGATCAAGATGACACAGAATAACACCCGCCGCGGTATCCTGCTGATGGTGCTGTTCACGGTTATTATGGCGATTATGGATGCGCTTTCACGGCATCTGGCATCCGAATACAACGTCTTAATGGTTGTCATGATCCGTTATTGGTTCCTGCTGTTGCTGGTCGTCGGGCTGGCCGCATCCAAAGCAGGGGGCATTCGCCGTGTTGCGCGAACGCAGCAGCCGAAGCTGCAGATATTCCGGGGGTTTATCCTTGCGGCTGAGATCTGCGTGATGGTTCTTGCTTTTACCCTGTTGGGGTTGGTGCAAAGCCATGCGGTGTTTGTGTCGTATCCATTGCTGATTGCAGCTTTGTCTGGACCACTACTGGGCGAGGCGGTCGGTTGGCGACGCTGGAGTGCCATTGCATTTGGTTTTCTTGGCGTGATTGTTATTCTGCAACCCGGCAGCGGTGTTTTCCAACTGAGCGCATTGGTGCCACTGCTCGCGGCATTGATGTTTGCCCTTTATGGTCTGCTGACGCGCTATGTTTCACGCGAAGACAGTTCTGAGACGTCATTCTTCTATATGGGCGTGGTTGGCTTTGTTGTGCTTACGCCGCTTGGTCTGTGGCAGTGGCAACCTATGATCGCCGCAGACTGGGGCTGGATGGCTGCGCTGGCGGTGGCAGGTGCATTGGGGCACTGGGTGCTAATCAAATGTTATGAAGCAGCCGAAGCCAGCGCCGTGCAACCGTTTGCTTACCTGCAATTGCCTGTCGCAGCTATTTTTGGGCTGGCGATTTTCGGAGAAACGCTTGCGGTCAATGTGGCGATCGGCGCTGCTATCGTTGTTGGGGCAGGGTTGTTTACCCTATGGCGCGAACGCCTTCAGCGTTGATCCAGAAAGCTCTTGTGAAAACGGAATAGGCAAGGGCTCTTTACCCAGTCTTGCGCGATAGACAGGCAGGCTTTCGGCAACGCGCATCACGTAGTTCCGTGTCTCATTGAACGGGATATGTTCAATCCAATCTACGATATCGGGTATGCCATCGCGCGGATCGCCATACCGTTCGATCCAAACGGGTAAGCGGTGTGGCCCTGCGTTATAACCGGCAGCCATCATCACCGCGTTACCATCAAAGGTTTTGGCGAGGTCTACAAGGTACTGTGACCCCAAACGTGCGTTATAGGGCCATTCGCTGATCAGGCGATCAGTTGTATGGCTGTCTGAGATACCCAGGTCTTTTGCGACAAGATCTGCGGTTCCCGGCATCAGTTGCATCAGGCCGCGTGCGCCGACATGGCTGCTGACGCTGGGGTCAAACTCGCTTTCCCGGCGCGCAATCGCAAGCACCATTTCTTTTGCCATTGGCAGGTTTTCCTGCGCGACGGGATGCAACGGGTAATAGGCTCCTTTTAGTTCTATGCCGCGCTGGGCAGCGCGCTTAGAAATCATCACTGCGAGATGTGGTTGTTTCATTTCAACCACCATTTGCCCCAATTGCCGGGCCTGACCTACCGGGAGCGTTTCGACTTGATGGGTCAAAAACCGTTCAGCCAGCGACAACTCTCCAACTGCCAGCAGTTCAAGCGCAGCCTGCGTCACAGAGCTTTGCATAAATGGCGCATTGCGCCAGTCTGTTGATTGTACAGGTGCGCGTAAGGCTGGGTCAAAAGGTCTGCCCAAGGCTTCGGCGGCAAGCAGGCCATAAAATGAAGTTTGATATTGCGCCGCCATTGTAAAGGCGGCATGCGCACGATCCGTGTCATTCAGCGCCGCATAAGCTTGACCCAGCCAATAGCCGCCACGGCCGATTGAAATCGGTGATTTTACCGCCCCTAAGAACCGGTCGAAATGATAGACGGCGAGTTCAGGGTCTTTGAGTTTGCGCAAAGCGACATAGCCAGCAATCCATTCAGAATCGGCATAGCCATATCCATCATCGGGGGTGGCAAAGTGAAAGGCGGCCAACTGATAGGCGCGTTCATAATTGTCATCGCGCAAGTCCTGACGGGCAAAATCCCGGCGACGGCGTAGCCAGCTCGCAGGATTGCCAAGCGCCTTTGCGCCAGTGCTTTGATCCAACAAAAGTTGTATGGCATCTTCTTGGCGGCGTTTGCCATCCCGCCACACGAAACGATCATAGGCAAGGCCAGGGTCAGCTTGTCGGGCCGCAGGGACCGCGTTAATTAACCCATCAACGCCGTTTATCGTTTCCTGCAGACCGATGCGCGCCTCTGCCACCGCGCGGTCCGCTGCAGAAACGAGTGGCAGCATGCGTTTTGCGCTGACCCGATGATTTTGCCACAGCAAGCTGTCCAACCGTTGTGTATGGAGCGGCGCCAATAATTTCCCATAGCGTTCAAGATAGATGTTCTGGGTGGCCTCTCGCATGGCAAAGTCGAGCCAGGCGCGCTTGATCTCCGTCTCGGCTTTTGTTCGCGCGCCTGAACGTTCCAAGGCCCTCGCATAGGCAAGCACACCATCTGCCGTTTGTGGATCTGCTGTGGTAAAAAAGGCTCGCACGGTTTCCGCGGTTGTATTGGAAAGCTGTGCCTCCATCCGCCGACGCAGGAGTGCCAGCCCGGGCCAGTCGTGGCGCCTTGAGAGAAAGGCAAGCGCTTCTTGCGCAGACCCATTGCCGCTGCGCAATTGATGCCATAGCACGATGTCACGTGCGATGCTGCCTTCGCGACCTGCTGCGCGAGCTGCTGCGCTCCAGTTCTCACTTCTGATCAGCGGCATCGCTTCGGAGAGACCGCGTGCGAGCAGTGCGGTTGGTGCATATAACACCAAGAAAATGGTGGCAATCAGGGTCAGGGCGTGTGTCTTCACTTGCATTTTCCAGTGACTCGGGGCTAAGGCCTGTGACGATAACTTGTGACGGCCGGGTATCAATTCAAATTCCCGGTATGTCCATTCCCCCAACGGCGATTTCTCGCCAATCCATAGATAGGAGCGTGCATCATGTTCAAAGGCTCTATGCCAGCCCTCGTCACCCCGTTTCGCAACGGTGAGCTGGATCTTGATGCGCTCAAACACTTGGTCGAGTGGCAAATCGGTGAAGGTTCTACAGCGCTGGTGCCTGTCGGGACCACAGGCGAAAGCCCCACATTGTCGTTGGAAGAACACGAAACCGTTGTTGAGGAAGTGGTTAAAGCTGCTGCTGGCCGTGTTCCCGTTATTGCCGGTGCAGGGTCGAACAACACTGTGGATGCGATCCGCTTGGTGGAATTTGCGGCTAAAGCGGGTGCCGATGCGGCTTTGGTTGTGACGCCCTACTATAATAAACCCACACAGCGTGGCATGTTGGCGCATTATAAAGCGTTGCACGATTGCGCGGATCTGCCGATTGTCATCTATAATATTCCTGGCCGTTCGATTGTTGATATGTCACCCGCGACTATGGGTGAACTGGCTAAACTTCCACGTATCATCGGTGTTAAAGATGCGACCGGTGATATCGCTCGTGTCAGCCAACAGCGTGCCACCTGCGGTGCAGACTTTATGCAGCTTTCCGGCGAAGATGCTTCGGCGCTGGGGTTCAATGCGCATGGTGGCGTAGGCTGTATCTCGGTTACGGCTAACGTCGCACCGCGTCTGTGTGCAGAATTCCAAGCCGCGACCTTGGCAGGTGATTATGCAAAGGCGCTGGAATATCAGGATCGCCTGATGCCGCTGCATGAAGCAATCTTTACAGAACCTGGTGTGGCTGGAGCGAAATATGCGTTGTCCAAATTGGGTCTGTGCAGTGATGAAGTGCGCTTGCCTTTGACGGGTCTAGAAGACAGCACCAAAGCAGCGCTGGATGCAGCGATGAAACATGCAGGGCTGCTCTAAGCAGTTCTCTGTTCAGTAAGAACAGAAAAAAGGCGGCCTCAGTCCTTTGAGTGCCGCCTTTCCTATGTAGAAGAGTAGAGAGGCCGAACGGCCCCTCAGCACTGCTTAGCGTTTGCCGTAATAAAGGCCGACCACATGTTCAGCTTCGGCAAAGAACAACCAGCGTGAGCAGGCCACGCCAGCAAGGTGGCTTAGCACTGCGATTGCGGCCATCATATGTTTCAGGCCTGTGGACTCAGGCTGAGCGAGCAACAGCAGCAAAGGCAGTGCAAACGCTAGGCCAAACCCAATCACACGCAGTTTCAGCGCATGTTTACGACCGACTTCGTGAACGAATTCACGCAATAGGTAGTTGCTTCCAGTGTGCGGAGGCTCAAACGCGCGCACAGACCCGCGCTCGCCTAAGCCAGTTGCGCTGCCAACGGTTGATCCTGCTTCACCAAATGCGCGGTCGCCGACATACCATGTGAGCAACTGAATAATCGCAGCAATCAGCAACAGCGGTTTTGCAACACCGACTTGCCCTGCCATCAGAGCACCACCCGCAAGGCTGAAGCTTAGGAACATCGCGCAGGTCCAAGCAGAATTCCAACGTGGGATGGATTTAAGCTGGGCGTAGATCATTGAGGTCGTGAACACAGTCATCAGGGAAAGAGCCGCGCCGATGAGACCAAGGAAACGCCATTGTGCGCCAAGGAAAACCGCGCCAAAGGCAAACAAGCCCATTATGAGCAATGCGCCAACAGCACAGCAGCCTTCGCGGCTCAAC
This sequence comes from Epibacterium ulvae, assembly GCF_900102795.1. Lineage (GTDB taxonomy): Bacteria > Pseudomonadota > Alphaproteobacteria > Rhodobacterales > Rhodobacteraceae > Epibacterium > Epibacterium ulvae. The sequence goes on from NZ_FMWG01000009.1 coordinate 82,792, forward strand.
CAGCTGGAGCGCCACTGTGAAAAGGCCTTCATCGCGCGTTCGGGATGACCAAGGTGAAAGGTGGAGGCCAAGAGGCCGCCAACCGCCATGCCATAGGCAAGGACAAAGAACACCAGTGCTGTCAGGCCAGTAACATCAGGAAGGCCGAGGCCAAGATAGGTCAGCAGGCCAAAGCCCAGACCAGACAGGGTGGTAAAGATGATAACGGATGGTGCCGGATGCATTAGTTCGCGCCTCCAGGAAGTTTATCAAGCGCCTTGTCCAGCCAGCCCATAAAGCCTTTCGGCTCTTCTGCGACCGGTGCTAGGAACGGGGCAAGTACGTCAATGTCACCAGCTAGCTCATCTTTGGGACGAGGAGGCAGGTATTTGTTGACAGGTTTGGTACCTTGCTCAGGCATCAGATCCATGCCGCCACGCTCGGCGACCAGTTTTGAAACATCGCTGTTTTCATCCCCAAGGTCGCCAAAGTGACGTGCGCCGGCGGGGCAGGTACGCACACACGACGGGATACGATCCTCTTCAGGCAGGTTTTCATTGTAGATCCGGTCAACGCAGAGCGTGCATTTCTTCATGACACCCGCGGCTTGATCCAGTTCACGTGCGCCATAAGGGCAGGACCATGCGCAAAGGCCACAGCCGATGCAGTTGTCTTCATTGACCAGTACGATGCCATCTTCGACACGTTTATAGCTTGCACCCGTGGGGCAAACGGTGACGCAGGGCGCGTCTTCGCAGTGTAGACAGGACTTTGGGAAGTGAATCAGCTGCGCTGCGCCCTGTTCTGGTTGCACTTCAAAAGAGTGCACCCGGTTCAGGAATGTCCCAGATGGATCACCGCCATATGCGTTTTGATCTGAAAGCGGCACACCGTAGTTTTCAGTGTTCCAGCCTTTACAGGAAATTACGCAGGCGTGGCAGCCTACACAGGTGTCCAGGTCGATGACCAGACCCATCTTGCGATCTGTCAATTTAGGGAGATCGGTCATTGCAGGACCCTCCATTTTGGGTCTCTAATCGCCCAGAAAAAACGTAAATTCTCGTCGATAGGGGCGGAATAGACCCCCTCGACCTCTGCGAGAGTGCCCGCCAGCTTTGCCAGATGCCAAGCATCGTCCAATGAGCACCAAACAGGCTGCGACATCAAAACCTGATGGTTGTTGGCGTCACCATAGTCATAACAATGTGACGCAACCTCTGTGCGCGCAGGATCCAGATGCGGATTGGCCCAGGCCCAGAGCAACTCCTGTCGAGGTTCGAACCAGCTGCCGATGTAGGATAATGGGGTTTCCACAATGCCGCCGTCCGGGAAACGAAACTCAAGCATGCCAACGTCATCGTCGTATCCCCAAGTGCCCAGACCATTTCCGATGCCAAAGTCGCGGGTCAGATCGTTCATCTTTTGATCCATCTGCGTGCAGGCCCGTTGGATCTGCGCATCGAGATCGGGATCCGTCACAGCGTGGCGCGCGTCGCAGTTGTCACAGGTGATTTCAAAGTTGAATATGGGCGGCTGCTTAGGAGGCTCCGTATGTCTGAAAGGCCAGATCATTTGCCCACCTTCCATTCCAGATCCTTTGGACCCGTGCCCACAGGCGATTTGATTGGCGGCAGCGCAGGTTGGCTTTCGGCCAGATCTGCAGGGGCTGCGGCTTTCTCCATTTTTACTTTTAGGTCGAACCATGCGGCCTGACCGGTGATTGGATCAGAGTTGGCCCAACGTAGGCCATCACCTTTAGCGGGCAAGAGTTCATGGATCAGGTGGTTCAACAGGAATCCTTTTGTGGCTTCAGGTGCATCTTCCTCAAGCGCCCAGGCACCTTTGCGTTTGCCGATTGCATTCCAGGTCCAGACGGTGTTGTCGTTCAAGGCCGCCATTTCCATCACCGGCACGGTGATTTCCCCGTGTGGTGACGTGACTTTGGCCCAGTCGCCGTCTTCCAGCCCATTTTCGCGCATCAACTTTGTTGGCACATACAACGGGTTGCGGCCATGCAGTTGACGCAACCACGCGTTTTGAGTGCCCCATGAGTGGTACATCGCCATCGGACGCTGGGTCAGTGCGTTGATGGTGAAGCCGTCATTGCCGTGTTGGTCTGTCTCATACCAGATTGGCATGGGGTCCATGGTCTCTTGAACGCGTTCCCGCAGGTGTTCTGGTGGCTGGCGCTCTCCATGGCCTTCAGCCGCAAGCTGGAACTTGCGCATGGGTTCTGAATACAGTTGGAACAGGTAGGGGGTTGGTGCGTCAAACAGCCCCATGTCCACGGCCCAGTTCTGGTAGGCCATGTTCCATGGCTTATAGTAAGAAGCCTCCTCCGGGATGTGGCTGACAAAGAAACCGCCGTTTTCGATATATTGATCGATCTGGTTCGGGTTCACTTCGCCACGGCCGACTTTGCTGCCATCCGTGCCACGGAAGCCTGCCAAGGGGCCAATGCCGGGTTTACGCTCGTGATTGACGATATAGTCAGCGTAATCTTCATATTTGGCGCTGCCGTCTTCATTGACAAAACCGGGCATGCCAAGGCGATTTGCCAAATGCACCAGCGTGCTTTGGAAACCGCGCACCTCGCGGTCAGGTTCAATCACCGGCCAGCGGATCGCATCAGCGGCACCGTCAGCTTCGCAGATTGGACGGTCCAATAGCGAGATACAGTCGTGGCGTTCCAGATAGGTAGTATCCGGCAAGATCAGGTCCGCATAGGCAACCATTTCTGAGGAATACGCATCTGAATAGATGATATTGGGGATTTTATAATCGCCGTTTTCATCCTTATCGGTCAGCATATCGATCACGCCACGCGTGTTCATGGATGAGTTCCATGACATGTTGGCCATGTACATGAACAGCGTATCTATCTTGTAGGGATTGCCCGCGTGCGCGTTGGAAATCACCATATGCATCAGCCCGTGGCTGGACATCGGGTTTTCCCAAGTGAAGGCTTTGTCAATGCGGATTGGAGAACCATCGTCTTTTAGCATTAGGTCTTCAGGACCATGCACAAAACCCAGATGTGGACCATCCAACGGTGCATTGCACGTTACCTTGCCGTGAGGCTTGGGGTGGGCTTCTGGTGGTTTTGGATAAGGTGGCTTAAAGCGGAACCCACCGGGAACCTCGACTGTTCCCAACAGGATTTGCAGAACGTGAAGGGCACGGCAGGTCTGGAACCCATTTGCGTGTGCCGAAACACCGCGCATTGAGTGGAACGACACCGGACGGCCAATCATCTTAGAATGTGTTTCGCCGCGGAAGTCGGTCCATTCCTGATCCAGCTCAAAGGCTTCATCAAAGGCAACGCGAGCAATCTCAGCCGCAATGTTACGAATGCGCTTTGCAGTCAGACCGCAACGCTCGGCCACGGCTTCAGGGGCGTATTCATCTGACAGGTAGCGCTCGGCCATCAGGTGGAACACTGGGCGATGAGTTACGCCATCTACCTCATGCGTCGCAGACAGATCGGGACGCACGCCGGGTTTATCGAACGCCGTCAGTTCACCTGTGTTGCGATCTTTGACCAGTGGTTTGCCATCACTGTCGCGCAAGAACAGGCCTTTGGTTGGGCCCCCAGAAGCATCCACAAGAACGGGTGCGTTTGTATAGCGGCTAAGGTAATCGAGATCGATCTTACCTGCCTTCATCAATACATGTACGATGGACAAGATAAACAGGCCGTCGGTGCCGGGTGTGATGCCGACCCAATCATCTGCAACTGCATTATAGCCAGAGCGAATTGGGTTTACGCCAATAACACGCGCGCCGCGCGCTTTGATTTTGCCGATGCCCATTTTGATAGGGTTACTGTCGTGATCTTCGGCAACGCCAAACAACATGAACAGTTTCGTATGATCCCAATCAGGCTGACCAAATTCCCAGAACGCACCGCCCATGGTATAAATACCGCCAGCGGCCATATTGACCGAGCAGAAGCCGCCATGCGCTGCAAAGTTAGGGGTGCCAAAGTTTTGTGCCCAGAACCCGGTGAAGGATTGGGATTGATCACGACCAGTAAAAAAAGCGAGCTTTTCAGGGTTTTTCTCGCGAATTGGCTTGAGCAAGCCGACCGCGATATCCAGCGCTTCGTCCCAAGAGATTTCTTCAAACTCACCCGATCCACGTGGGCCGACGCGTTTTAGAGGCGCGCGCAGGCGGGAGGGAGCATTAACTTGCATAATGCCCGCGGACCCTTTGGCGCAGAGAACCCCCTTGTTTACAGGATGGTCTCTGTTGCCTTCAATGTAGGCGACTTTTTTTTCGCCATTTTCATCGGTTTTCATGTGCACGTTGATGCCGCATCGGCAGGCACACATATAACAGGTCGTTTTTCGGATCTCGTCAGAGACCTTAGGCGATGTATCGATCTTGGGTTGCTGGAATGTCATCTCGCTCCCTTTGGGTGATGTCTGTCTAGGTTAGGTAGAGTATCCCCACTAGGATGATCCCACCGATAAACAGGGTTTCTAGAATGATCAGGGCAATGGCGGCTCCTCCAACCGACAAGACCTGCTTTAGATTCGATTTCATGCCCACTGCCGCGATGGCAATCAGCAGGAACCAACGAGACCAACCGCTGAGAGTTTCCGCAACAAAAGCGGGGATCAGTCCGAATGAGTTGAGTGTGGCTAGGACCAGGAAACCAAGGACAAAGCTGGGAAGGAGTGGTGGACGCTTGCCATCTTCGTCAGTGGTTTCATGGAAACGGCGGATGATCAGCGAGGCAAACAGAACGATCGGGGCCAGCATGGCCACGCGGAACAGTTTAACCAGAGTTGCTGTGTCACCGGTTTCTTCTGAAATAGAGAAGCCCGCACCAACAACCTGCGCCACGTCATGGATGGTACCGCCCAGGAACAGGCCACCGGCAAGTTCGTTCATTCCCATGTAGTTCACAAGGATGGGGTAGGCGACCATTGCGATGGTTGATAGAACGGTCACGCCCATCACGGTAAAGATCAGGCGTTCCTCGGAACGTTCGTCTTTTGGCAGAATGGCGCTGATTGCCATGGCAGCAGATGCTCCACAGATGGCAACAGAACCAGCTGTCAAAAACGCGAAACGCCATTTGTGGCCAAGGAAACGGGCAATTGATAAGCCAAAGCCAATGGTCAGCAGCACGCTGACCACGACAAGTGCAATGAGCTCAATGCCCAATCCCATCATTAGGCCAAAAGAAATACGTACACCTAATAGTGCAACCCCAAGGCGCAGTAAGGTCTTTGCAGAAAAGCCAATACCAACCTTGGCTTTGTCGTCCTCGCTTAGAAAGCTGACTGCAATGCCCAATAATAATGCCAGCAACATGGCTGGCGTGTCGTAGTGTTCTGAAAGAAATTTAGCAGTGATTGCTACAATAACAGCAACCATAATCCCAGGAACCAACGCGCGCGTCTGCTCCATGAAACCGGTGAAACGGTGAGGCAATGAGATTCGGATATCTTGTTGTGTCAATGGAATAATCTTCTGAATGGGGAGGTGAAGAGAACATTACTCCTGTGATCAAGAACAGGAGGGAGAGAGTATTTGCTTAGGAAGTTTGTGTTTGCAGAACGGTGACTGCGATCATTTGCGTCACATCTTCAGCACTGCAACCGCGCGACAGGTCGTTGGCAGGTTTGGCCAAGCCCTGCATGACAGGGCCAATAGCTGTATAGCCGCCAACGCGCTGGGTGATTTTATAACCAATGTTGCCTGCATCCAAATTTGGGAAAATCATAACATTGGCATTGCCTGCCACCGCAGAGTCAGGTGCTTTACGTGCGCCAACGGATGGGACAAAGGCTGCATCAAATTGCAATTCACCATCTGCTTCGACGTCAGGGGCGGCGTCTTTGAAAAGAGCCATGCCTTCAGTTACTTTGGTAACGGCTGCATGGCGGGCACTTCCCATGGTCGAGAAGGACAGAAATGCGATCTTTGGATCGGTTTGTAGCAATGCTTTGCAGGATTTTGCAGACGCTTTTGCGATTTCTGAGAGTTCGTTTGGACTGGGGTCAATGACCAGTCCACAATCAGAATAAAGCATTGCACGGGCGCCTTCTGGAGCGCCTTCAGGCGGATACATCAGGAAGAAGCTGGAAACCATCGCAGCATCTGGTGCCATACCGATGACTTGGATGGCAGACCGCACGATGTCTCCTGTGGTGAGAACCGCACCACCAACTGTACCTGTTGCATGGCCAAGGCGCACGAGCATTGCCGCGTAAACAACAGGGGTTTGAACGGCTTTTAAGGCCTTGTCTTCGTCAACACCTTTATGTTTGCGCAAAGCGTGGTACTCGGCGGCAAAACTTTCGGTGAGCTCTGAGGTCAGCGGATCATGGATCTGCATCGCGTCGTTTTCTGAACCGCCTTGATTGGCAAGTTCTGCGCGTACAGTTTCAGCATCTCCGACAAGAATAATATGGGCCAGTCCGGCCTTTTGAGCGGCAAGCGCCCCCGCAACAATACGGGGATCACTGCCTTCGCATAAAGAAATAACCGGTTGAGTGGACGGAGCGGATGCCTTCAGCACCTCTTGTGGTGTTTGTGTCATTCGTCCGTTCTCCCAGTCCGGTTATAATTTATGTTTTATTGAGCGCGCATGTCGTCGCGGCTGATACCTGCAACAGATACAGGCTTTTTCATCGCGTCACGGCGGAAAGGCTCACCCAGTTCTTGGTTCAGCAAGATCTCGATGAAGGTGGTTTCTTTGTCTTCCATCTGGCGCTTAACCGCTTTGTTCAGCTCATCGGTCAGCTCTTCCATGCTGGTGACTGCAACACCGTGAACGCCACATGCTTTTGCGATGCCAGCGTAAGACACTTCTGTTGCCAGTTCGGTGCCTACGAAGTTGTCATCGAACCACAAAGTGGTGTTACGCTTCTCAGCACCCCACTGGTAGTTGCGGAAGATAACCATGGTGATTGGAGGCCAATCGTCACGGTTTACCGAAACCATTTCGTTCATGGAGATACCGAATGCGCCGTCGCCTGCGAAACCAACAACGGGAGTGTCGGGGCAGCCAACTTTTGCACCACAGATCGCTGGGAAGCCATAGCCACAAGGGCCAAACAGGCCAGGTGCCAGATACTTACGGCCATCTTCGAAAGAAGGATAAGCGTTACCGATCGCGCAGTTGTTGCCGATGTCAGAAGAGATGATCGCTTCTTTAGGCAGAGCAGCTTGGATTGCGCGCCATGCCATACGAGGTGACATTTTTTCTGGCTCACGACCACGTGCACGTTCGTTCCAGGAGGTGCCTGGATCGTCATCTTCGTGATCCATCGCGGTCAGTTGCTGTGCCCATGTGGATTTTGCATCTGCGATGGTGTTTTTGCGCTCTTCGCGACCTTCGTCACCCGCGGTGTCAGACAGGCGGGCCAGAATGCCTTGGGCAACTTTCTTTGCGTCGCCAACGATGCCAACTGAGACAGGTTTGGTCAGGCCGATACGATCAGGGTTGATGTCAACCTGAATGATTTTCGCATCGCGGGGCCAGTAATCAATACCGTAGCCGGGCAGCGTAGAGAATGGGTTCAGGCGGGTACCCAGAGCCAGAACAACGTCTGCTTTGGCGATCAGTTCCATACCTGCTTTAGAGCCGTTGTAGCCCAGAGGACCGGCAAACAAAGGATGTGAACCGGGGAACGCGTCGTTGTGCTGATAGCCAACACAGACAGGCGCGGTCAGACGCTCTGCAAGTTCTGCAGAATCACCAATTGCGTTACCCAGAACAACGCCAGCGCCGTTCAGGATTACTGGGAATTTCGCGTTTGACAGCAGCTCAGCCGCTTTTGCAACGGCGTCTTCACCACCCTGTGGGCGCTCAAACTCAACGATTGCAGGCAGTTCGATGTCAACAACCTGTGTCCAGAAGTCACGTGGGATGTTGATCTGTGCTGGTGCAGACGCGCGTTTTGCTTGCAGGATCACACGGTTCAGAACTTCTGCGATACGGGACGCATCACGGACTTCTTCTTGGTAGGCCACCATGTCTTCCAGTAGAGCCATTTGCTCAACTTCTTGGAAGCCACCTTGACCGATGGTTTTGTTTGCCGCTTGTGGCGTCACGATCAGCAGAGGTGTGTGATTCCAGTAAGCAGTTTTGATTGGTGTTACCAGCGAGGTGATACCGGGGCCGTTTTGGGCAACCATCATCGACATTTTGCCAGTTGCGCGGGTGTAGCCGTCTGCCATCATGCCGGCGTTGCACTCGTGGGCGCAGTCAAAGAATTTAATGCCAGCTGCAGGGAACAGGTCTGAGATAGGCATCATGGCGGAACCGATAATGCCAAAGGCATTGTCGATACCGTGCATCTGAAGCACCTTAACAAAGGCTTCTTCGGTGGTCATTTTCATGGTGGCGGCTCCCTAGAAACGCGTAATTTGGGCCAAGATTGGCCAAGTGACTGGTCTCGTTTAGGCTGTGGCGTCTTCCCTCGTTAGGGCCAAAAACTGGCCCCAAATAGATCCAGTTCCCTTCGCCATATGCCTATAAATGAGACGTAGCGTCTCATTTATTACACTTTACGATCTCTTTTGCAATCAGTTCGATGCCGGCCTCAATTTTACTCTTGGGAATGGAAGTATAACCGAGGCGATAGTGGTTTTGTTTGCGTGTTGCAGGGGCGAAAAACGGTGCACCCGGTTCCAGAAAGACACTGCCTGAGCGTAACTTGCGTGCTACGTCGTCCATATTGGTGCCTTCGGGTGCTTTCATCCAAAGAGAAGAGCCACCGAACTGGCCTGAACCGGAAATTGTCAAACCATGCTGTTTGATTGATTCTTCAATGACCAGTCTGCGACCGTGTAAGGTTTTTGCGATCCGGCGAATCTGTGCATCATAATGCCCAAGAGATAAGAAGTAAGCTACCGTTCTTTGCATATGGCCTGGCGGGTGCCGCAAAACATTTGCTCGCAAAGCGCGCGCTTGTCTGATGAAAGATTCGGAGCCCACAAGATACCCGAGGCGAAGACCCGGAAAGAGCGACTTTGAAAAGCTGCCGATGTAGATAACTCGGCCTTCTTGATCTAGCGATTTGAGCGCAGGGGAGGGAGAGTCTAAGAAAGACATCTCAAACTCGTAATCATCTTCAACGATAACTGCATTGATGTCGCGCGCTCGTTTTAGCAGCGCTTTGCGACGCTCCATTGGCATGTTCGTCGTAGTTGGACTTTGATGGCTCGGTGAGGTGAAGATGACATCTGTATCGTCTGAAATGAGCTCTGGTGGCAATCCATCTTCATCTACTGGAATGCCTTCAAATTGGCAGCGTGTGTTCACCAATTGATCGCGCAACGTATAGTAGGCTGGATCTTCCAGGGCGGCTTTGCGTCCACGATTCAGCAGAATTTGTGCCGTCAGCCAGAGCGCGTTGGTTGCGCCAAGCGTTATTAGAATTTCCTGCGGACGCGCTATAACGCCACGACGGGGGAGGGAATGGCGTGCAATGTATTCGACCAAAAGAGGGTCATCGTGATCGTATTGATCATTGGCCAGAGCAGAAAAATCTTTATGCCCGAGTGCCCGCAGTGCACAAAGTCGCCAGTTGGCATGATCGAACAAAGATGCGTCTGCTTGGCCATATATGAATGGGTAACGGTAGTCGCGCCAATCCTGTGGTTTATGTGGCGTATCTCCGCCGGTGAACGTGCGGGCCAGTGACCGGGACCAGTCTACAGAATCCACTGTTTTTTGCGTCGGAGTATAAGAGGGCGGCACTGGCGCGTTTGTGGAGACAAAATACCCTGAACGCCCCTTAGACGATAGATAATCGCTTGCGAGAAGTTCAGTATAAGCCAAGGTCACAGTAATTCGGCTAATGCCTAGATGGGATGCCAATTTGCGCGAAGACGGCAGCTTTTCACCTATGCGAAAACGCCCGGAAAGGATGCCTTCGGCGATCATTTCCTGGATCTGAGCTTGAAGTGTGCCCTGTGCGTCGGGGTTGAGAAAGAAAGTTTCAACAGATATCGCCATCGGGTTACTTTAGTTTGGCGATACGGTGGATGCAATCTGGACTTACGCCTTTTCAAGGCTCTAATCGTAGAAAATTAGAATGTGTCAAATGGCATTTCTTTCAGTTAGTCATCCACTGACATGAAGCATTTTAGGCTTGATATGAAAAAACGCCCTGCAGGGGCAGGGCGTTTGGGTTTTTGTTGCGGATGGGCTGATGATTAGCCGAATACTTTGCTCAGCGCTTTGTCAACAGTTTCACAGATCAGGTCGATCTCTTCTGCGGTTGAAATCAATGCTGGGCTAAAGCAAAGCGTGTTGTTGAAGCCAGGAATAGAGCGGTTGGTGATGCCGATGATAACGCCCATCGCACCGCACTCCGCGACAACTTTTTGCGCATCTGCTTCATCTACAGGTTCTTTAGTGTCGCGGTCTTTGACCAGCTCAACACCTTGGAACAGGCCTTTGCCACGCACATCCCCGATGACGGCGTGTTTTTCCATCATCGCTTTGAAGGATGCATTCATGCGATCCCCCAAGGTGCGTACATTTTCCAGCAGATTTTCGTCTTCGATGATGCGAATGTTTTCCAACGCTGCCGCCGGGCCCGCAGTACAGCCACCAAAGGTGGAAATGTCGCGGAAGTAACCCATCGGATCCGATGTATCATCTTTAAAGATGTTAAAGATTTCTTCGGTGGTCACTGTGCATGCAATTGCCGCATATCCAGACGCTACACCTTTGGCCATGGTCACGAAATCAGGTTTGATGCCAAAGTGCTGATAGCCGAACCATTCGCCGGTACGACCCACGCCGCAGACGACTTCATCGATGTGCAACAGGATGTCGTACTTTTTGCAAATTTCTTGAACGCGGTCCCAGTAGCCGACTGGCGGCTCGATCACGCCGCCGCCCGCGGTGATGGGCTCAAGACAAAGCAGGCCAACGGTTTCTGGACCCTCGCGCAGGATCACCTCTTCGATCTGATCCGCACAGGCACGGCCAAACTCTTCACCAGACAGGTTCTCCAAACCCAACTGATCTTTACGGTATTCCATGCAGTGTGGGACTTTTACAAAGCCTGGCGCAAATGGACCATATTGTGCAACCCGCTGCTCTTGCCCTGTTGCAGACATCGCGCCCAGCGTTGAGCCGTGGTAATCGCGATCCCGGTACAGGATTTTGTATTTCTTGCCGTCATATTTCTTGTGCGAGATTTGGCGCACCATCTTGAAGACTTTTTCGTTTGCTTCAGATCCAGAACTACTGAGATACGCGCGGGTCATGCCCGGCATCTTTGAGATCAATTTTTCAGAGAATAACGCGCCAGGAATAGAGCCCGCGACGCCTGCGAAATAGCAGAGTTTTACCAGTTGATCGCTGACGGCCTTTGCAATGCTTTCACGCCCGTAGCCAACGTTTACGGTCCAGACGCCACCAGATACCGCATCTAGATATTCTTTTCCGTGTTGGTCCCAGACGCGCGTGCCTTTGCCTTCGACGATAATCCGTGGATCCGCGGTCTCTAGTGCTTTGTGCTGGAAGAGGTGATGCCACACATGCGCCTTATCGGCGCTGACAACATGGGAAAGATCGTTTTCTGTGAACGCGCCTTGCATGACAGGTCCTTTCGAGAGAGGTTAATCCAGTGCTGGCTGTTAGCGTACGCACCGCTTCATATTACGTTCAAATCTCATTAACGGAACGAAGAATAGGGCCAGGTCATCGATCACATTATGACCAGTTCGTTTATTTTATCGGATGCAAGCTTTTTGAGCTTTTTGCGGCGCCATGATGTGCAGTTGCAGCAACTTCAACAGAGGAACAGAGACCATTGTCTCTGTGATCTTGTTGCGCCGCGTCGTATTCTGTCGTTAGTTTTGAGGTGATGTAGATCGCCTGAAGCTGGCGCGCGTTTTATGCCAACCCGGCCAAGCTATTGAGGTCTCAGTCAAAACCCTAAGCGGTGAAACGCAAATGCGATTTGCAATGAGCAAAATCGTATTCGCGAGACGGAAAATTCTATTCATATATGTGAATGTTAAGTGATTGTATTTCAGGCTGTTTTTTATGGTTTTGCCTAATTATTAATCCCTTTCTCGCAGTGGTGTGTGATTTTTTTCCTTGCCGAAACCGGTTTCGGAAATGAATCGTTTAGGTGGGAGGACGTATGTCGAGACATGTAAAAGCTGATTTTTCGGATCAGAGTCGGGTGACAATTAATCACTTGTCACAGGCACTGGGACTGACAAAAGGGACGGTGAGCCGTGCCCTGAACGGCTATCCTGATATTTCGGAACGGACACGCTTAAAAGTTCAGCGCACAGCTGAGCGCATGGGCTATCAACCACTCAGCCATGCGCAGGCGATACGTACAGGTCGTAGTCGCTCCATGGGGCTGGTGATCCAAACCTATGATCACGATGCACAACGACCGTTTCTAGCGGAGTTCTTGGCGGGCATTTCAGTTGCGGCGGCCAGTGAGGGCTGGACCTTGACAGTCACCGCCTCAGATACACCCGAAGGAACGCTTGAAGTGATGCGGCAGCTGATAAAAGAGCGTAAAGCAGATGGGTTTATATTGCCTCGCACGCTGCGTCAGGACCCCCGCGTGGACCTGATGAGGGCTTTGAAGACACCTTTTGTGTTGTTTGGGCGGGTGGAGGACCCAACAGAGTGCGCGTGGTATGACATTAAAGGCGGTGCCGCGATGCATGAGGCGCTGGGGCGACTGGTAGATTTGGGACATCGTCGCATCGCTTATGTAGGTGGTGGTCAGCAATATAACTATCAGCGGTTGCGCTACAGAGGGTACCGCGACGGTTTGGAAAGCCACGGCTTTGATCTAGATAATGCTCTGGTTCACCAAAACGCTGTAACGCGCGCCGCAGGGGCGCAGGCCACGCGCGCGCTCCTTGAATTGGACAGCCCACCGACTGGTATCATCTATGCCGTTGACGCAGCAGCTGCGGGAGCTTGGGATGCGGCACAAGAGTTCGGGCTGACGATCGGAAAAGATCTCTCTGTTGTCACGTATGATGGCACTGGAGAAGGCGCAAATCTGCAGCCGGCATTGGCGAGTTATGCAGTTGATATCCGGCGCGCAGGTGAACGTTTGACACAACTGTTGATCCGCCGCATTCGCGGCGAGGATGTGGAATTGCTGCGCGAAGAAGAACCCGCGCAGTTTCGTCCGGGTGGTTCCTTAGGGCCTGCACCGGCGACAAAACACTAACACTCAAAGACGATCAAACTGGGAGGAAACCATGGAATTGAAACGGTCACTTTGGATGGGCACAGCTGTTCTGGCTTTGTCAGCCGTTGCGGCGCAGGCGGACACATTGCGGTTCTGGACGATTGAAGAACAGCCAGAGCGTCTTGCCAAGCAAGAGCAGTTGGCGGCTGATTTTTCGGCTAAAACCGGTCACACAGTCGAAGTTATCCCTGTCACGGAAAAAGATCTGGGCACGCGCGCGACCGCGGCATATGCGGCTGGCGATCTGCCGGATGTGATTTACCACACTTTGCAATATGCGGCACCTTGGACGGATGCGGGTATTCTGGATCCCGATGCGGCGACTGATGTGATCGAAGATCTAGGCATTGGCACATTTGCTTCGGGCGGTCTGAATATGGCTGCTCTGCCAGATGGGTATGCTGCTGTTCCGGTCGATGGCTGGACACAGATGCTGGTCTACCGCAAAGATTTGTTTGATGCGGCAGGTTTAGAAGCTCCGACGTCATTTGCAAATGTGCTGGCTGCTATTGAAAAGCTGCACAATCCACCAGAGGTCTTTGGTTTCGTTGCCGCGACAAAGGTAGATGAGAATTTCATGAGCCAGATCTTGGAGCATGTCTTCCTTGCCAATGGTGTCTCTCCAGTGGGTGGCGAGGGTTTTGCTGAGCTTGATACAGCAAAAACCACCGAAGTTCTGGATTTCTACAAAGCCATCGCAAAAGCGTCACCTCCGGGTGAACTATACTGGAAACAGTCGCGCGAGCTGTATTTTGCAGGAAAGGCAGCGATGATCATCTGGTCTCCCTTCATTCTGGATGAACTGGCTGGGCTGCGCGACAGTGCCCCGCCAACCATCACAGATGATCCAACTTCTGCTGAACTGGCGTCTAAAACTGGTATCGTGACAACCTTTGCAGGCCCATCAAATCCAGAAGGTGCTGCATGGGGGGACGTGCGCTATTTCGGAATTACTTCGGATGCGTCCACAGATGCCGCAATCGAGTTTGTAAAGTTCTCAATGGACGAAGGCTACACCCAGACATTGTCGATTGCGCCAGAAGGAAAGTTCCCAGTGCGCCGCGGAACAGCGGATGATGCAGAGGCTTTCTCGAAAGCATGGTCAAAGCTTCCCGTTGGTGTCGATCGTAAAGCACCATTGGGTGATCTTTATGCGCAAGAGATGATTGATGAAATCGTAGGTGGATTGGATGTGGCGCAACGTTGGGGTGTCAAAGAAGGCCAGCTGTCTCTTGCTTCAAAGATGATCAACAGCCAAGCGATCAACCGGATTGTTCGTGAGTACATTGACGACCAGATCGATGCTGCAGCAGCTGTTGCCGCATTGAATGAAGAACTGGGCGAAATCGAGTAATCCTTTTCTTTCCCTTCCCCGGCTCGTCTGGGGAAGGACACCATGGATATTTTCAACATGACACACCCTGTGCCTCCTGAGGGGCCCGGTCAGCTTGCGCGGCGAGAAGCGCGACTGGCTTGGGGACTCCTTTCCCCGACGATCATTGCCGTGGCATTGGTTGTTATTCTGCCGCTGCTTGCGGTGTTCTGGATCAGTTTTAAACCTGTCGAGCTGGCTGATTTGCGTCCGCCAACCCCCGTCGCGCGCGAAGATGTGCGTGGCACGCTGGAGGCACCTGGAGATCAGGCGAAGCTTCGCTATCGTGTGCGCAACAGTTCTGCCCAGCAGGGCATTCGCGATGTGGTGCTGACAGACATCTGGCCTCAGGGCCTGAAAGTGATCGGAGATTTAGACGCGCGCTGTGCGCTGGATGAGCAGCTGATTTGTACGTTTGGTGATTGGGAGGCCGGTACACGTGAGCGTATTGAAATCGAAGTTGAAGCCGAATCAGCTTATTTTGACGGCCCAGATCCCAAAGATAGCAAGCCGATCATGACAGGTGAGGCAACAAACATTCTGACCAACTTCGAATTCACACTCGAAAATCTGATAGAGATTTTTGACGGTGATGAGTTCTGGAGTGTCCTCGGTGTAACGATGTTTTACACCGTCTTTGGCACAATCGGAGCGCTGTTGTTTGGCCTTTTTGCGGCACTTCTTTTGAATGCGTCTTTCAAAGGGCAGGGGATTTTACGCGGGCTGTACCTGTTTCCCTATGTTGCGCCTGTGATTGCTGTGGCGTTTGCTTGGATTTTGCTGCTGGATCCTCACTCTGGGTCTATCAACGCATTGCTGATCCAGATGGGAGTGACGGAACAATCGATCAATTTCTTTGGAGAGCGCCCACTGGCCCTGATTATGGTCACGGTATTTGAAATCTGGCGGTATTTCCCACTGTCCTTCCTGTTTATTCTCGCGCGGATGCAGTCGATTGATACAGATATGTATGAGGCTGCAGATATGGATGGGGCATCTCCCTTCCAGCAATTTGCATATCTTAGCGTACCGCAGCTTTTGGGGATCTTGTCGGTTCTGTTCCTGCTGCGCTTCATTTGGACCTTCAACAAATTCGATGACATCTTCTTGCTGACGGGTGGCAACGCGGGCACGCGCACGCTCACTGTGAATGTCTACGAACAGGCCTTTGCGCTTGGCAATATCGGTGCAGGTGCAGCGGTTGCATTGGTTATCTTTTGCTGTCTTTTGGCCTTTAGTATCTTTTTCTTCCGCTTCATGAGCCAGGAGGAAGGCCTATGACTCTGTTCAAAAATGGATATCTGACCGGTCCCTTGCTTGGCGCGCTATGGACCTTTGTGATCGCGGTGACGGTTGCCGTCTGTATGAGCTTTTCAACGGGCGAACCATTTAAACCGCTCTTGCTTTTGTCCCTAATTTGGGGGGCAGGCCTTGGGCTTGTCTCTATGTACGGACGACTCCCCGCTGCACTCGCTGGTGGTGTTCTTTTGCTGGCTGGCGTGTTGGACATTGGCCCTGTTACGGTTGGCGAGGATGTCTCGGGCTTTTCTACGCTATTGGCGCATTTGGCCACGGCTGGGTTTTCTGCGTTGGGAACCTATGTCTTCACGCATGATTGCCCTCCCGGCCAACTCACCCGGCATCAGTACGAGGCGGCCATCATTCGCTTTCTGACTGGGTTTGGATATATCTTTTTCACCGCAATTGTGGTGATCCCATTTTACGTGATGGTGATGACCAGCCTGAAAAGCCAGTCTGAACTGCTGCGCAACCCGCTCGACTTTTCAATCGATCTGAGCAAAGGGCTGGATCTCTTGCGCAGTTACCAAGAGCTGTTTGCCGACTTTGGATTTGGCGGGTATCTGTGGACCTCATTTTATGTTTCGGTCCTGACTGTCTTTATCACTTTGGCGTTTGCAATTCCGGGGGCCTATGCGGTTGCGCGTTTGCGCTTTCGCGGGCGCGCTGCGTTTTCGCGTTCTATTCTGCTGATCTATATGGTCCCCATGATCGTTCTGGCGCTGCCAATCTACATTGGGTTTTCCATGGCAGGGCTGCGCAACTCAGTCTTTGGTATTGTCCTGATCTATCCGGTCACAACCATTCCTGTGGCACTTTACATGTTGCAAGGATACTTCCGGGGACTCCCTAGTGAGGTCGAGGAAGCTGGCCTTATGGATGGGCTTTCACGGCTTATGGTAATTTGGAAAATCACCTTGCCATTATCTCTTCCTGCGTTGGCGTCGGTTTCGCTTTATGTGTTCATGATCGCCTGGAATGAGTTCCTTCTGGCCTTTATGTTGCTGGATGATCCCTCAAAATTCACTCTGACCCGTGGAATTGCCTCACTCAATTCTTCTGAGATCCCACGCCAGCACCTGATGGCGGGATCGGTGATCGCGACTGTGCCAATTATGGCGTTGTTCCTTGGGTTGGAACGTTTCATGACCAAGGGGCTGACTGCTGGCTCCGTCAAAGGATGACACCTATGTCTTCAACATCTGAAAATATCACAGAAGCCGCTAGGCGGATCCTCAGGGAGAATGACCGGGGGGGATATACGGTCCCCACAGCAGGTCTGTATCCCTATCAATGGAACTGGGACAGCGCGATTGCAGCACTTGGGTTTGCTGAATTTGATATGAACCGGGCGTGGCAAGAGATTGAAACGCTTTTTGCAGGGCAATGGGAGACGGGCATGGTTCCCCATATCTTGTTCCACAAACCGGATGCGGGTTATTTCCCCGGGCCTGATGTGTGGCAGGGCGTTGGTCCGACCCAGTCAACCGGGATCACCCAGCCACCTGTCGCGGCGACGATGGCGCGTATGGTTTATGATCGTGACCCAGCGATGGGGAAGGCGCGTCTGAGCGCGCTTTTCCCCAAAATCCGCGCATGGCACAGTTGGTTCCTAAAATGGCGCCTGGACAGTGAAAACGCGGTCTGTGTCACGCATCCTTGGGAATCTGGGCGGGACAATGCACCAGAATGGGATTTGGTCCTGAAAACCATGACCGCCGAAGGGGTGGGCGAGTATACACGCAAAGATACCAGCCACGTGGACGCTTCCATGCGCCCGACCAAGTTTGACTATGATCGCTATATCTGGTTGGTGCAGCAGGGTGCGCGGCTAAAATGGGATCAGCAGGCTTTGAGGGAGCAAAGCCCGTTTCGTATGGCTGATCCAACCACCACCTTTTTGTTGCTGCGGGCGCATCGGGATCTTCTGGCCGTGGGCGAACGCCTTAACCTCGATGTGACAGGAATGGCCGAGGAGGTCGCGCTTTTGGAGGCGGGTGCACGGAGCCTGTGGAATACTGAGCTGGGCAGCTTTGATGCAAGGAATGCCGCTACCGGTGAATTTGCCAACTGCATGTCTAATGCAAGCTTTTTGTGCTGGTACGGTGGCATTGATGAAGCGGGGCAATTGGAAAAACTGCGCGCCAGCCTCACAAAGACGCGCTTTCCAGTCGCGAGCCATCCAACAGATTCGGACCGATACGACAGCTGTCGTTATTGGCGTGGGCCAACCTGGGCGTTCATGAATATGATGATTGGCTTTGGTCTTGAAGACTGCGGTCATGCGGACCTTGCACAAGAGGTGCGTACAAAGACAGCTGAACTTATCGAAACCTACGGGTTTGCGGAATATTTCGATTCAACTTCGGGTGCGCCAGCTGGGGGCGACACCTTTACCTGGACAGCAGCCGTTTGGCTTGCCTGGGCCGGATCACAGGCGAAAGGGACACTCTAATGGCGTCGATAGAACTCAAAGGGGCCGAAAAATGGTACGGTCAGGTTCAGGTCATAAAAGGGGTGGACCTTGAGATCGAAGAGGGCGAATTCATCATCTTCGTCGGCCCATCTGGTTGCGGAAAATCGACCTTACTGCGCATGATTGCAGGGCTTGAAGAAACCAGTCGCGGCCAAATCATGATTGGTGGCGTTGATGCGACCTCCAAGCCCCCGGCTGAGCGTGGACTGGCCATGGTGTTTCAGTCTTACGCGCTTTATCCGCATATGTCGGTGCGCGACAATATGGGCTTTTCTCTAAAGGCCGCTGGTGCTGACAAAGCGGTGATCAAGGAAAAGGTCGATGAGGCCGCGCGTGTTCTTAAATTGGAAGCGCTATTGGAACGTCGCCCGAAGGATTTGTCCGGCGGCCAGCGGCAACGTGTGGCGATTGGACGCTCGATTGTGCGTGACCCGACAGCCTTCCTTTTTGATGAACCGTTGTCAAATCTAGATGCTTCTTTACGCGTGGAGATGCGCTACGAGATTGCAAAGCTGCACCAGACGCTTGGCTCGACCATGATCTACGTCACCCATGATCAGGTCGAGGCGATGACGCTGGCAGATCGTATTGTGGTTTTGGAAGGAGGGCATATTAGCCAGGTTGGCACCCCGCGTGAACTATACGAAAACCCAGGCAATCTTTTTGTTGCACAGTTCATTGGCAGCCCAAAAATGAATGTATTCTCGGCAGCCGCCCAAGGGTTGCGGATTGCAGAGACTTTACCTGCACAGGCGCAGCATGTGGGTATCCGGCCCGAGCACATCAGCTTTGTCGCGGAAGGTGAAGGCGCATTTGATGGCGCCGTGGATGTCGTCGAATACTTAGGCGCGGATTGTTTTGTGATCGTGGATGCAGGAGATATTGGACAGATCAATGTGCGGGTGGAGGGAGAGACAACCCTTCAGCCGGGTCAACGTCTGGGGCTGAGCTTTGGTCCCGAATATACCCACACGTTTGATGCACAAGGTCAGGCGTTGAAAAGCTGATTTCCTGCTCAGCTAACATGACGATATGGCGTGGTTTCTTTTAAACTACGCCATATCGTACAGGAAGTTTAGGTGTAGCCGCCGCTGCTTTGGACGCCTTTCTCAAGCTCATGGAAGTAAGCGATGGCGATCTGGTCGATCTCGTGATCGGTCAGCTCCAAAGTGAACCCGGGTGCATTTTGCTTTGGAGGGGGAGAGCTGACGCGTGTGCGCGAAAGCTGGCCTTCGTAGCGTTTGATTTCCGCATCTGTGCGGATGCCGAATGTCTTGGCGCGCTCACATGCTTCGCGATGGCTAACCCCCGCGAGCCGCTCGACCCATTGGGTCATGCCAATCACGTCTCGTAGCTTCTCCGGGACCCTCCGGCGGAGCTTCCAACCCTTGTTGTCTTTGCTGAGGTACTGCTGTCTAGGCATGTCTGTCATGCCCAATGTGTACCACCGTTGTGTACCACTGATCAATCAAAAGCCCTTTGATAGTAAGGCTTTCCAGCAATAACAACGCTTTAAGGTAAGGGTGGTAGCGGAGGAGGGACTTGAACCCCCGACACGCGGATTATGATTCCGCTGCTCTAACCAGCTGAGCTACTCCGCCACACTGTGTACAGTCTGGACTGTGTGCAGGCGATTTACGAGTTCCGGGCGAAGGGGTCAAGCGAGAAATGCAAAGAAATTGTGTTTTCCGAAGGAAAACCTAGGTAAAGTATGAAGGGTTGATTATCCAGACCGATGAACAAACCGATGAAACACACACAGCCACCCCGGTTGGCGTGGCTGCTGACAAATTGAGGCGCTGGATTGATTACCTTTCAACCGGTGGTACCATGCCAACGATGTCGTAGGTTTTGCGCAAGATCGGGGCTGTGATGGCACGGGCGCGCTCTGCGCCTCTGGTCAGGATTTTATCGATTTCGTCCTGATTTTCCATCAGGCGGGACATTTCCGTCGTGATGGGAGACATTTTGTCTACCGCCAGATCTGCGAGCATTGGTTTGAATTCGGAAAACTGCTTGCCTCCAACATCCGCCAGCACTTGGTCTACGGACTGGCCATTTAATGCGGCATAGATGTTGATCAGATTGCGTGCTTCTGGGCGTTCTTCAAGCCCTTTGGCTTCGGAAGGGAGCGCATCTGGATCAGTTTTAGCTTTGCGAATTTTTTTAGCTATGGTGTCTGCGTCATCCGTCAGATTGATGCGACTTGCGTCTGACACATCTGATTTTGACATCTTCTTTGACCCGTCACGCAGTGACATAACACGGGTGCCTGCTCCTTCGATCACGGGCTCTGGGATCGGGAAAAAATCGACATCATAGTCGTGGTTGAATTTCGTGGCGATATCGCGCGCCAATTCAAGATGTTGCTTTTGATCTTCTCCGACGGGCACATGGGTGGCGTGATAGGTTAGAATATCTGCGGCCATCAAAGCGGGGTAGGCGAACAGACCAAGAGATGCGTTTTGAGCATTCTTGCCTGCCTTGTCTTTCCATTGTGTCATGCGCTGCATCCAGCCCATACGGGCGACACAGTTAAAAACCCAAGCCAATTGTGCATGTTCTGGCACTTGGCTTTGATTGATCAGGATCGACTTTTCCGGATCCAGGCCGGCCGCAATAAAGCCTGCGCACAGTTCGCGGGTGGATTTTTGCAGATCTTTTGGATCTTGCCAGACGGTGATCGCGTGCAGGTCTACCATGCAGTAAATGCTTTCCACATCTTTGGCCTGCCAGTCGACGAACCGCTTCAATGCGCCTAGGTAATTGCCCAGGTGCAGGTTGCCCGAAGGCTGGATGCCCGAAAAGACGCGGGGGGTGAAGCTGGTCTCGCTCATGCTTTTTGATCTCCCGTCTGGATAAATGCACCCCAGTCGCTTACCCATGGCGTACCACCGCGTCAACCATGGTGCGGTTGTTCTAAAGGCCAGAGTAAGGAACCACAGGCATGAAGACCAGCGAACCGCAGTCACCATTCAATTCATTGCCGCCCGTTGTGGTGGCCCTTGCGCTTGTTTTGCTTGGGATCGAATGTGTTTTAAGCTTGGGGGCACGCGGGATTGTCGGTGGACCAGAGGCCGTTGGCTGGCGTTTGGCAGCGCTCCAGAGCTATAGCTTTAGTCCTGACATCTTTTGGTGGATGCTGGAAACCAGCCAATACCCCAGCGAGCATATCATGCGATTTGTGTCTTATGCTTTCATACATGGTAATTTTACCCAAGCGTTGTTTGTCTGCGTGTTCCTTCTGGCTTTGGGTAAAATGGTTGCCGAGGTTTTTGGAGAGGTCAGAATGCTGATTATCTTCATTCTTTCTGCGATTTCGGGCGCCGTGGTGTTTGGTCTGGTGATTGGTGGGCCGACACCGTTGATCGGAGGTTTTCCAGCGGTTTATGGGTTGATCGGGGCGTATACATTTATTCTTTGGGCATCTCTTGGCCAGTTGGGCGAGCAACAGAGCCGCGCCTTTTCGTTGATTGCATTTTTGATGGGTGTTCAACTGCTGTTTGGTCTGATTTTTGGAGGCCAGCCAGATTGGGTGGCTGACCTGAGCGGCTTTGCTGCAGGGTTTGGACTGTCTTTCCTTTTGGCACCTGGCGGTTGGGCAAAAATCCGGGCGCGTATTCGGCGAGAGTGAGCCGCGCAGGTTCTTTGCCTCATGCTGAACGGCGAACTGCTGATCTTAGTTCTTTTAGATTGAGCGCCCCAATCACGAGGGCTGCGACGAAATAGACCAGCGCGCCCAAAAGGACGAGCAAGAGTAAAGCCATATAGCGCCAGCTGTCGGAAAAGAACCAAGGTTCAAATAATGTGAATGCGCCTGAAACCACAATGCCCATCATCGCAGATGCGGCGGTTATTCTTACGCCGCGTGTGATAAACCGCTGATCAAATCGTGCGACTTCGCCAAATTTTAAAGACCCGATCCAGAGCAGAACGACCATGCTCCAACCCGCTGCACTTGCGGCGACAGCGGGCGATATCCAGCCGAGTGTTGGCTTCAGGCCCAAAGCAAGTGCCGCGTTGATCACCATCGCAACGACAGCATAATGGAATGGGCTGCGAGTATCTTCGCGTGCGAAATATAAAGGTTGTAACACTTTTTGCAAAACAAAGGCGGGCAAGCCTACGCCATAGATCGCAACGGCCAACGCTATTGCTTGGGCATCAGCCGTTGTTGTTGCTCCTCTTTCATAAAGCACCGAAACCAGCGGCAATGGAATTGCGATAAAGGCAGCGGTGGAGGGGAGTGTGAAGAGAAGAGAGAACTCTCCTGCTCTTGAAAAAGCATCACGCGCGCCTGAAGTATCCCCCGCGCGTAGACGTCTGGACAAATCAGGTAACAGTACAATGCCGATGGCGATACCGATGACACCAAGTGGAAGCTGATACAGACGGTCCGCGACAAAAAGCCAGCTTACTGCGCCCTCTAGGTCAGAAGCGACCAGTTGTCCGACAACTAGGTTAATCTGGGTGACACCCATCGCGAGAGCCGCGGGCAGCGCGACCCGCAGGAGATTACCCATCTCTTTGCTAGGGCGGGGCAGGCGAGGCCTCAGCGAAATACCAGCACGCTCTGTTGCGATCCAGACCAGTGCAAGCTGAGCAATACCTGCGACAGGTATCGTCCAGATGAGCCAATCGATGATGGCCCCGCCAAGAAATTCGCCCAAGAGCATGGCTGTACAGGTGAAAATGTTAAGAAGGACTGGTGCCGCTGCGGCGGCAGCAAAGCGGCCTGTGGCGTTTAAGATACCGGAAAACAATGCAGCCAGGGACATGCATAAAATATAGGGAAAGGCAATTTTGCCGTAGCCCACCGCCATGTCAAAACGGGCGTCACCTGCAAATCCATTGGCGGTGAGCCAGACCAATCCCGGCATAAAGATCATGCCAAGGGCGACAAGAACCAGTACAACCGCTGCCAACCAGTTAAAGGCATCCTGCGCAAACTCTTCTGCGTTGTCGTCACTTTCCAACCGCTTAGAAAACATTGGCACAAAGGCTGCATTAAATGCGCCTTCGGCAAAAAAACGGCGAAACATATTGGGCAGCCGAAACGCGGCTACAAACGCATCCATAAGCGGACCAGGTCCGATATAGGCCGTGATGAGAATTTCGCGCAAAAAGCCTAATATACGGCTCGCAAGTGTCCAGAAACCGACAGTCATAAAGCCGGAAAGCAGTCGAATTGGCTTCATGTTTGTGCCCGTTTCACACCGGCGCTGATGGCTTCCCGCAATCTTTTCTCTAGGCTTTTCTGCTTGGAGTCTGAGTAATATTTTAGACCAAACATGTCTTTCACATAAAATGTATCTACGACCTGCTCACCATAGGTAGCGATCACAGCATTGGCGACATAGACGTTCAATTCTGTCAATGTACGTGCCAGATCATATAAAAGGCCGGGCCGGTCACGTGTATCTACTTCGATAATCGTGTAGATTTCAGAGCCATCATTGTCAAACGTGATATGGGTTGGAACAGAGAAAGCGCGTTCACGCTTTTTGATTTTGTCCCGTGATTTTAGTGCATCTCTCGCGATGACTTCTCCCTTTAGAGTTTTGTTGATCATCTGTTTTAGACGGGGCAACCGAGAGACTTCAAATGGGCTGCCTTCGGTATCCTGAATCCAGAATGCATCTGTGACATAGCCATCTTTTGTTGTGTAAGATCGCGCATCAACCACATTCGCACCGACAAGAGCCAAGGCCCCTGCAACACGTGCAAAGATGCCGGGGTGGTCTGGCATGGCGAAACAGGCTCGTGTTGCGTCGCGCTCTTCATCCGGGTGTAAACGGATCAGGACGGTTGCTTCGTCATCACATCCGTCCAATTCGCGTAGCATATCTGCAAAATCTGCATGCGCGGAGACATGTAAGCCCTGCCAATAAGGAGGGTAGTGCCGTGCCGTTTCGCGTTTCAGGTCAGACTTGGACCAGTCCGGCAATGCGGCGCGCAGGTTCTTTTTCGCTTCAGCACCGCGATGTTCACGATTCAAGGCTTCCATGCCGTTTTCTAAGGCTGCCCGTGTCTGCGCATATAGATTGCGTAGCAGCGTGGCTTTCCAATTGTTCCATGTGTCTGGCCCGACGCCACGGATGTCGCACACTGTCAAAAGCAACAGCAAATCTAGCCGTTTTACGGTTTGAACAGCTTTTGCAAAATCCCGCACCGTGCGCGGGTCTGAGATGTCGCGCTTTTGCGCCATATCGGACATCAACAAGTGGTAGCGCACCAACCATTCAACCGTCTCAGATTCAGATTTATTCAACCCGAGACGCGGTGCAACTTTCCGTGCAATTTGCGCCCCCAGTATGGAATGATCCTGTTCACGCCCCTTGCCGATGTCGTGCAGCAGCATGGCAACCATCAAAACCTTACGGTTTAACCCATTGCGCAAGATTTCAGAGGATAGCGGAAGTTCATCCTCTAATTCACCACGTTCGATATGGTCAAAGTTCGAAATTACCTGAATCGTGTGTTCGTCAACCGTGTAGGAATGATACATGTTGAACTGCATCATTGCGACGATTGGTTCAAATTCCGGAACGAAGGCCGACAGAACACCAAGTTCATTCATACGTCTGAGCGCGCGTTCGGGGTTGCCGTGTTTGATCAGGAGATCAAGAAAAATACGCTGTGCTTCCGGAGTTTTGCGCATTTTGTCATCTATCAGATGCAGGTTGGCTGTAACCAAGCGCATGGCATCTGCGTGAATGAGCATACCCGTGCGCAGGGCTTCTTCAAAGATCCGCAACAGGTTGAGTTTGTCAGTGAAAAAGGTATCGGGATCGCTGATTTGCAACCGGTTGTGATCTACCGAAAAGGCTGGTTTAACCCGTGGTTTTCGGTGAAAAATACGCTTTAGCAGCGGGGCATTCTTTTGCTGACTTTCTTCCAATTTGGTGAGTAGGATGCGTGTCACATCGCCAACGCGCGTTGCATGGCGGAAGTAGTCCTGCATGAACAATTCCACGCCGCGCCGACCTCTGGTATTTTTATAGCCCAAGCGGTTGGCGACTTCGACTTGTAAATCAAAATTCAGTTGTTCGGTTGCGCGCCCTGCAACCAAATGCAAATGTCCTCGAACCGCCCACAGGAAATTCTCGGCTTTTGCAAAAAATTCAAATTCTTCAGGCTGAAAAAGACCAAGGTCTACCAGTTCAGCGACATCGCTGACACGGTACAGGTATTTTGCTATCCAAAACAGAGATTGTAGATCACGCAAGCCGCCTTTGCCTTCTTTGACATTCGGCTCAACCATATAGCGCTGGCCTTGCTTTTTATGGCGCGCCTCACGTTCGCTGAGCTTTGCCTCTACAAAATCACGAGCATTCTGACTAAAGAGTTCTGCATCAAGGCGTTGTTCAAGCTCTGTCGCAAGGGCACGGTCCCCCCCCAGAAAACGATGTTCCAGCATTGCGGTGCAGATCGTATAGTCTTCGGCTCCCAGTCTCAGACAGTCTTTTATCGTGCGGCTCGAATGGCCCACTTTTAGGCGCAAGTCCCATAGGATGTAGAGCATTGATTCAATGACACTCTCCGCCCATGCAGTGATCTTGTAGGGTGTCAGAAACAATAGATCGACGTCTGAAAATGGTGCCATCTCACCACGACCATAGCCGCCAACAGCAAGCACAGCGATACGCTCTCCGCTGGTTGGGTTCGGGTTGGGGTGAAGGATATCTTTGGCTGTGAAAAGCGCTATTTCCAAGAGCCCATCCGTCAAAAAGCTATACGAGCGAGTGAGCGCGCGTGCATCCCATGGATGTGCCTCAAACGCGGCGGCGATAGCGGCACGCCCTTCTTTGTTTGCGGCTCGCAACAACGAGACGACTTCGCTGCGCAAGGCTGTACCATCGTTGCCCTGGGCGTTGGTTTGGACATCCGCTTTGAGGCGTTCCACATCAATAATCAATTCAGGCGCCAGCAAAAGCGACGCCTGAAGAGAGTTTTCGGATTTAGAAGTCTGAACCAGTGGATCAGAAGCCTGCGCCGGCGAAACTTTGGGGAGCTGGGTCAATGATTACGACTTTCTTGTCTTGGATAGTGGCGACAGCGAGGCCGCGGTCGTTTGTTCCATCAGGGCGCAAACGGAAAACACCACCAGTGCCTTGGAAACCTGCACCTTGGGTTAATGCGGCGCCGGTTAATGCTTCAGAGTTGCCTGCAGCAACCAATGCACCAATAGCAGCGATGCCGTCAAATGCGAGACCCGCGATAGGCAAGGGCGGCGTGCCATAGGTCGCAGTGTAGCGTTCACGGAAGACTTGTGCCTTTTGCGGGTCAGGGATCGCAAACCATCCGCCTTGGACACCAGGCAGTTGAAGCGTTTGTTGCGGAATATCCCAGCGCGTCAGGCCGATATACTGGTAGTTTTCAGAACGAACACCTGCCTCTGGCAAAAGCTGGGTCAGCAAGGGCAATGCGCCCGCGGTCGTTGCAGTCATAAACAATGCGTCAGCGCCGCGCTGTGCGGCAGTATCGCGGATGACAGGGATCGAATTGATTACACCCTGTTGGGAGAGCTGATAACTGACAGAACCAGCAACCGTCGCATTGGATTGGCTTGCGGCGCGGTTGATAGCATCACGTCCTGCCTGACCTGCTGGATCGTCTCCACTCACGACGAGGAGATCTGATTTGCCCTGGCTTGCCGCATATCGGGCTAGTCTGCGCGCAGTGTTGTCGAAGGTCGGACCTAGAATATAGACGTTCCCACCCGCGATAGCAGTGTTGTTGGAAAAGGCCAAAACGTTCACGCCGCGTTGGGCTGCGGCCAAGCCAGCAGCATTCGCAGCCTCTGCATAAACAGGCCCCAATATGATGCGCGCACCTTCATTTACGGCGCGGGTCGCAGCGTTTGCCGCCGTTGTCGGATTGGCCGCGGTGTCATAGATACGCAGGTCGATTTTAACGCCGTTCAGGTCTGCAATCGCCATACGGGCTGCGTTTTCAAGGTTGCGTGCAATCACACCATCGCTTTGATTTGCTGACCCGCGTGGCACCAAAAGTGCGACAGGAACAGGTTTGGATGTATTGATTGTTGGACCAGTTGAGAGCGAGACTGGCTCACAAGCAACGAGGGCAAACGAAGAAATTGCCACTGCTGCTGCACATGCGGCCTTGCGGGCGTTTCTGAAAACGGCAAACATAATAAACTTGATGCTCCATGATCCGGCAGGGGCGCCGTGTTGGGTTCAGAGCCGGATAATAAACGACCGACAAGGCGGGTCCAGAGTTGAATCACCAGAACATCCGTTTGCAGCCGGGTTTATATTTTGTTGCAACACCTATCGGAACTGCACGCGACATTACATTGCGTGCGCTTGATATTCTTGCCTCCTGCGATCTGATTGCAGCAGAGGATACGCGGTCTTTGCGTAAATTGTTGGAAATACACGGTGTTCCATTAGCGGGGCGCCAGGTGGTTGCCTATCATGACCACAGCGGCAGTGGTGCGCGCAATCGCCTGATTGACGCGATCAATAGCAGGCAATCTGTTGCCTATGCATCAGAGGCGGGTATGCCGCTTATCGCTGATCCCGGATATGATTTGAGCCGTGCGGCCGCAGAGGCGGGGCATTTGGTGACCGCAGCGCCAGGCGCATCAGCTGCAATTACAGCGCTAACATTGGCAGGGCTTCCGACGGATGCGTTTTTCTTTGCGGGTTTCTTGCCAAATGCGACGGGCGCACGGCGCAAGCGGTTGGAAGAATTGCGCGAGGTGCCGGGCACATTGGCATTTTACGAATCGCCTAAAAGGGTGCTTGCATCGATCAAAGACATGCAAACCGTGCTTGGCGACCGTCCTGCAGCTTTGTGTCGCGAATTGACCAAAAAGTTTGAAGAAGTTCGGCGTTTATCGCTGTCTGAGCTGGTTGAGAGTCTAGAAGAGAAACCGGTGAAGGGCGAAATCGTTGTTTTGGTAGATCGCGCGCGGGCCCCAACCGTAAGTACCAGTGATTTAGAAAGTGATTTGCGGGCGGCCCTGAAAGATAGCTCGGTCAAGGATGCAGCTGATATCGTGTCAAAACTGTACGGGTTACCACGGCGCAAAATTTATCAGATGGCGTTGAACATGGCCAAAGCTGAGGATTGAACATGATGTCGTCATCGCGACAACACAGCGGGAAGGCAGCCCATCTGGCGGGAGATGCGGCTGAACAGGCCGTGCAGCGGGCTTATGAGGCGCAAGGATATGAAGCTGTTGCGCAGCGATGGCGCTGTGAGGCTGGAGAGATTGATCTCATCCTGCGCCTGAACGCACAATATGTGTTTGTTGAAGTTAAACACAGTCGCTCATTTGCCAAGGCTGCAGAACGTTTGAGCGCGCAGCAGATAGCGCGTATTTACACCAGCGCTGAGGTTTTCTTGGCTGAGACCCCTCAGGGTGCATTGACCGAAACACGCTTTGATGTGGCGCTTGTGGATGGTCAGGGTCAGATCAAAATACTGGAAAACGCAATTGGGTTGGAGTGAGCCCATTGAATGTAAGAGTGTGCTGGGCCACATAGGCTTGCAGACAGCCTGGCAGCACGACAAAGGACCGACGCCATGAAAATAGCCTTTCAGATGGACCCAATTCTGGGCGTTGACATTAATGCCGATAGCAGCTTTCGCCTTGCCGAAGAGGCGCAGGCGCGCGGGCATGAGCTGTTTTATTACGCTCCAGATCAATTGGCCTACCAAGAAGGGCGCATTACGGCGCGCGGCCACGATATGAAAGTACAGCGCGTTGCGGATGCACCGGCAGTGCTTGGAGCTGAGCGGGAAGTTGATCTCGCTGATTTTGATGTGGTCTGGCTGCGTCAGGATCCACCGTTTGATATGCACTATATCACTTCAACCCATTTGCTGGATCGTCTTAAAGGACAGGCGCTGGTGGTGAATGACCCGTTTTGGGTGCGCAACTATCCTGAAAAACTGCTTGTGCTCGATTTCCCAGAGCTTACCCCACCGACAACGATCGCGCGGGATCTTGAAACAATCAAAGCGTTCAAGGAGAAGCACGGCGATATCATTCTAAAGCCGCTTTATGGCAATGGGGGCGCTGGCGTGTTCCGCTTAGATGCAAATGATCGCAATCTGACTTCGCTACATGAGCTGTTTACCGGCTTTAGCCGTGAGCCGCTGATCGTACAAAAATTTCTGCCCGATGTCAGCAATGGGGATAAGCGGGTTATCTTGGTCGACGGAGAAGCCGTTGGAGCCATCAACCGCGTCCCTGCCAAAGGCGAGACACGTTCAAATATGCATGTCGGTGGACGCCCCGAGAAAATTGGTTTGACCGAACGTGACCTTGAGATCTGTGCCGCCATCGGACCTTTGTTGCGCGAAAAGGGGCAGGTCTTTGTTGGGATCGATGTGATCGGCGATTATCTGACCGAGATCAACGTAACCTCACCTACAGGTATTCAAGAGCTTGAACGCTTTGATGGGGTGAACATTGCCGAAAAAATCTGGCAAGCGATTGAAGCCAAATTGTAATTGAGACGCGCAAGAGGCGGATCTGTCTAAGATTGCGCCTCTTGCGGAGAGAGAAGGCGCGGAATTCAGCTGGGAGCCAGCCGAAAGCTGAGCGCCTCTGCAATATGTGTGCGTGTTACGTCGTCGCTTTGGGCGAGATCTGCAATTGTACGCGCAAGCCGCAATACCCGATGGTATCCGCGTGCTGATAGGCCAAAACGTTCAGCAGCCTGTTTTAATAGAGCGCGTCCATCTGGACCCGGGGCTGCAACCTGCTCTAAAATTTCGCCTTCAGCATCGGCATTTTGTGCGCATTCTGAGAGATCCGCATAGCGCGCCGCTTGTATATCGCGGGCGATGGCGACACGGGCTGCGACCTCGGCTGATCCTTCGGCACTGGGCGGCAGATCGAGGTCGGTAAATGAAACGGGCGGTACATCTACGCGCAGATCAAAACGATCCATCAGCGGGCCGGAAATGCGGCCCAGGTAATCTGCACCGCATTTGGGAACACGGGCACAGGCGCGGGCAGGGTCGCTCAGATATCCGCATTTGCACGGGTTTGCTGCAGCCAACAGCATAAAACGGCAAGGGTATTTGATATGGGCATTCGCACGGGCGACCATGACCTCTCCGGTTTCCATCGGCTGGCGCAGGGTTTCCAAAACGGCGCGGCTGAACTCAGGCAATTCGTCCAGAAACAGAACGCCATTGTGTGCAAGACTGATTTCACCGGGCTGCGCTTTGCGCCCGCCGCCGACGATTGCAGCCATCGAGGCTGTGTGGTGCGGTTCGCGGTACGGGCGGTCGCGGTGAATGCCGCCCTCTTGGAGCAAGCCGCAGAGCGATTGAATCATGGAGGTGTCTAGCGCTTCACTTGGGCTGAGTGGTGGAAGAATGGAAGACATGCGCGCTGCAAGCATCGATTTGCCAGACCCGGGCGTGCCAATCATCAGCATATGATGGCGACCGGCGGCGGCGATTTCCATCGCGCGTTTGGCGCGCTCTTGCCCTTTGACATCGCGCAGGTCTTTTGTCGTCTTTGGGGTCACGATATTTCCGGGTTTGGCAAGCTGTAGCGGCATTTGCCCGGTGAAATGACGCACAACATCCAAAAGCGTGGCAGCGCCAATGACGGTGGCGGCCTCAACCCATGCAGCCTCAGCGCTGGACGGCTTGGGACAAAGGAGCTGTTTTTCGCAGTCAACGGCGGTCATCGCTGCAGGCAGTGCACCCGGAACTGGGGTAAGTTGACCGTCAAGCGACAATTCCCCCAGTGCCATCGTGTCTTCGGACGCTTCGGGGGGGATGATTTGCAAAGCGGTGAGCAAGGCAAGCGCTATAGGCAAGTCAAAGTGGCTGCCTTCCTTGGGCAGATCAGCCGGTGCCATATTGATGGTAATGCGCCGCGCAGGCAGGGCGATAGACATTGCGGAAAACGCAGAGCGCACACGTTCACGGGCTTCGCTGACGGCCTTATCTGGCAAGCCGACGATATTAAATGCAGGCAGGCCCGGCGCGACAGAGCATTGCACCTCAACCGGGCGGGCTTCCACGCCTTGAAAAGCGACCGTATGGCTGCGAGTCATCACGATGGCAGGGCCTCCTGTTTTTCAAAGAGCCTTTGCCATCATGGTTTCCGAAACATTAACGACACCATTAAGGTGACATTAAATCTTTAGTTCAAATCCAATCCCGGTGGGGCAATGACAAATCATACGGCATCGGATCATAGGTCTCTTCTAAAGCATCACGACGCCAGGCTTTGACTGCGGGTTCAGATAAGAGCGCTTTGCAATAGGCCGAGGCCTCTGCAGAGACGGGCAGATCATATCCAATAATACGTGCCGCAACAGGCGTATAGAAAACATCGGCCAAAGAATAAGCACCAAAAAGCCACGGCCCATCAACGGCCTTCACCGACTTTGCATGGGACCAGAGTGTTTCAATACGGTTGAGATCCGCTCTCACGGCATCAGAGGGGTTAAAACCCTGCCAGATATGGCGCAACTGCATGGGACAATCTTCGCGCAGATGTGCAAACCCACCAACCATTTCAGCACAAAGCCATCGTGCAGTTGCGCGTGCGGTTGGATCTTGTGGCCAGAGCTGCGCATCGGGGTGGCGCTCCGCGAGTGTCTCTGCAATTGCTAGACTTTCACCGACAACCAAGCCTTCTTCTGTTTTTAGCGTTGGCACCAGTCGAGCAGGGGCAAGAGGTTTGAGATCTTCCGCCATGGTCCCGGAATAGAGCCCAACCATATGCACTTTGTGTGGGAGATTGAATTGTTCCAGCATAAGCCAGCCTCTCAAAGACCAGCTAGAGAACAAACGGTTGCCGATATACAAATCATACATGATAAAGACCTTAGGATGTCTGGAAGTCGCTCATGTATGGTATCGCGAAGTAATTCATTTCAAAAATGAATATATGTCGATTTTGTTATCACAAAATTTGATTTATTCTACTCGAAGACCAGACACCATCGTAATGTGAAAGAGTGCTGACTGATAGATTGTCAATCTTTTGCTCAAATGCGCGTGGTGTGGACCATGCACATGCCCGCTGAACTTGGGTGAGGATCTGCCCAAAATGTCCGACGACAACGATTTTTTGCCCCGCATATTGATCTAACAGCCTGTCAAATGCGGCATCAACACGTTCGCGCAGGTCGTTCCAGCTTTCGCCGTCGGGCGGTGCGATGTCACCTGGTGTTTCCCAGAAGGCACGGATATGATCCGGGCTTTCTGCGTCAATTTCAACCCAAGTCCGCAATTCCCACGCTCCAAAGTGGATTTCGCGTAACTTTTTGTCATGCCTGAGCCGTGTTCGCGTGCCTTGCAGTGCATCAGCAGTAGCGATCGCACGGGTTAGATCAGAGCTGATCAGCAGCGCATCTTTAGGCAACGCCGCTGATATCCGTTTCAACATCGCTGTATCGCTGAGATCGGCCGGAAGATCAGACCAGCCCACCATTGATTTTGCATGGGTTGGGCCGTGGCGGATCAGAAAAAATTCTGTTTTGCTCATGACGGGCTCTTTAATGTTATAGGGAATCCTGCGGCCACTAGTTCTACCCGGTTTGCGCGTGCTGCTAATGCGATATTCAAACGCCCTTGCGCTTCGCGAAAACGTCTTGCCAGCGCATTCTCTGGAACAATACCCATACCGGTTTCATTGCTCACGATGACGAGCTCAGCGGCGCATTGATCAATCGCTGTGAAAAGCTGTACCTGTGCGGTTTCAAGATCGTGTTCGGCCAGAAGATGATTGGTAAGCCAAAGGGTAGCGCAGTCCATGAGACAGATTTCATCTTGCGACAATTTTGACAGAACCTTGTGAGCCTGCATCGGTTCTTCATGAGTGCGCCAACCGTCCCCGCGCTGGGCGATATGACGATCGACTTTTTCGCGCATTTCCTGATCATAGATCTGGGACGTGGCCCAATAAACGCGATCCTTGCCTGAACGGTGGCAAATCTGTTCCGCGTAGGCGGATTTCCCCGAGGCTGCGCCGCCCAGAATGAGTGTCACTGAACCCTGCATGTATCTGCCTCGCCAATCCAAAAGACACCACAGGGCTATAGGGCCAGCACGGTTAAGACAAGTTATCTCAGCCTGTTTGTCTACGTAGAGTGGTGTGTGCTGTATTGGCGGAGTTGTTTTGGTGACTGTCTTCAGTGATCCAAATCCGTTTGCAGATCGTACTAAGTTTATCTGTCTATGGAGGAGAAGCATGGCCCAATACGACTCCCTCGCGAATCCGTTGCCCAAAACAGCGATGAAAGCAGAGCTTTTAGACGCTGAAACCGAACTGAAACTTGCTTATGCATGGCGAGACCATCGTGATGAACAAGCGCTGCATAGATTGATCATGGCTTATATGCGGCTTGCCATATCGATGGCCGGAAAATTTAAACGTTACGGCGCCCCGATGAATGATTTGATTCAAGAGGCAGGGCTGGGGCTTATGAAGGCTGCTGATAAGTTTGATCCGGACCGTGGCGTGCGCTTTTCCACCTATGCGGTCTGGTGGATCAAAGCCTCTATTCAGGAATATGTCATGCGCAATTGGTCCATGGTTCGCACAGGATCCACCGCGTCGCAGAAGTCGTTGTTCTTCAATATGCGCCGTGTGCAAGCTCAGTTGGAGCGTGAAGCACAGGTGGAGGGTGTGGCGCTAGACAAACATCAATTGCTTCAAAAAATTTCCACCGAGGTCGGGGTTCCATTGCGGGATGTTGAGTTGATGGATGGCCGGTTGTCGGGTTCGGATTTTTCTTTGAACGCGATCCAATCCAGTGACGACGACGGACGTGAATGGATTGATGCGCTGGAAGATGAATGCGCGCAGGCAGAGGAGATTGTACAGGACACGATGGACCGGTCTTGCTTGCGTCGCTGGCTTGCTGGCGCAATGAATGATCTGAGTGAACGTGAGCAATTGATCGTGCGGGCGCGTAAACTGGAAGAACGTCCGCGAACCCTGGAAAGCCTAGGTCAAGAACTTGGCTTGTCCAAGGAACGTGTACGGCAATTGGAGGCTGCAGCCTTTCAAAAGATGCGTAAATCACTGGATTCCCATGCCCATGAGGTTCGTGCATTGCTGCAATGATTATCCTGTAACAAGGGGGTAGATCCACTTAATAGGCGTTCCCCTTCTGTGCGACACCTTATAGACTGGCCTCCTGAGCGAGGGCAGGGGCGTAGATATGCTGGCAGGCAAACATATTCTTTTGATTATTGGGGGCGGCATTGCAGCCTATAAATCGCTTGAGTTGATCCGGCGTTTACAAGATGTGGGCGCACGGGTGACGCCAGTGCTGACCAAAGCGGGGGAAGAGTTTGTTACACCGCTTTCTGTATCTGCATTGGCAGGAACGGCAGTGCATCGTGATTTATTCGATCTGACAGCAGAAGCGGAGATGGGCCATATTCAACTGTCGCGTAGCGCCGATTTGATTGTTGTTGCGCCTGCAACCGCTGATCTTATGGCCAAAATGGCGCAAGGTGTTGCAAATGATCTGGCATCTACCCTGTTGTTGGCGACAGATACGCCTGTGCTTGTTGCACCTGCGATGAATGTACGTATGTGGGAACACCCTGCGACCCAGCGCAATGTTGCGCAATTGCAGGCAGATGGCGTGGATTTCGTTGGTCCGACCGACGGGGGCATGGCCTGCGGAGAGTTTGGTCCTGGCCGATTAGCAGAACCTGAGGATATTCGCGCGGCAATCGAGGTGTTTTTCAAAGCAGGGCCTTTGCAGGGCAAACGGATTATTGTGACCTCTGGTCCGACACATGAACCGATTGATCCGGTGCGCTATATCGCCAATCGTTCTTCTGGTGCGCAAGGGACAGCGTTGGCCCGTGCTCTGAGCGCGCTTGGCGCTGAAATCGTTTTTATCACGGGCCCGGCGCGCGTTGCGCCCCCGGCGGGCGTCGCAGTGGTGGCGGTGGAAAGCGCCCGTGAGATGGCCGCAGCTGTTGAGGCGGCTTTGCCCGCAGATGCGGCTGTTTTTGCAGCAGCCGTTGCTGACTGGCATGTGACAACCGCGAGCGACCGCAAGTTAAAGAAATCCAAGGATGGTTTGCCGCATCTGCAATTTGGTGAAAACCCAGATATTTTGCGAACAGTTGCACAGCGCACTGTAGAACGTCCTAAGCTGGTTGTTGGGTTTGCCGCAGAAACCAATGATGTGCTTGAAAACGCGACCGCCAAACGGGTGCGCAAAGGCTGTGACTGGATTGTTGCGAATGATGTTTCACCTGAAACCGGGATTATGGGTGGTGCGGAAAACGCGATCGTGTTGATTGGCGAGGAGGGCGCCGAAAACTGGCCCCGAATGTCTAAAGAGGCCGTCGCAGAACAGTTGGCCGAGCGTATCGCAGCCGCATTGACTTATATTTCGTAGATAAAACAACACAGAGAAAACTATGGCTCAGATTGTCAAATTCAAACGTGTCTCAGGCAACGAATTGCCTTTGCCGTCTTATGCAAGCGCAGGCGCTGCGGGAATGGATCTGCGGGCTTTCCTTCCTGAAGGACCAGTGACGTTGACGCCCGGGCATGTGCATCTGATTTCGACAGGATTTCACGTGGAACTGCCGCACGGCACCGAAATGCAAATTCGGCCTCGTTCCAGTCTGGCGATCAAAAATAAGGTGATTGTGCCCAATAGTCCCGGCACAATTGATGAAGACTATCGCGGGATCATTTATGTCGGGCTTTTTCAATTGGGGGAAGAAGCCACGGTTTTGAATCACGGGGATCGTTTTGCACAAGCCATCATTGCGCCGGTCTTGCATCCAGATGTGTTGGAGGTTGAAGATCTATCCTTAACCCAACGCGGAGACGGTGGATTAGGTTCAACGGGGCGTGGATAGCGGATTGGTGGCGAGCGTCGGAGAGCATATATGGCAGTAGTCCTTGGCCTTGCAGGGCTAATCTGGTGGGGAGGGCGCCTGATTGCGCTATCTAAACCCATGCGCATTGCACTGCTTTTGCTTTTGTACGGCGCGATTGTGATCATGCAGCTGACACTCCCGGCTGAGCAACCTTTACGCTTGGCGACAGGTGGATCGGTTGCACCGTGGCTGATTTTTGGCAGTTTGGGCTTGATGGTGTTTGCCTATAGCAAAGGCCTGCAGCGGTTGCGCAACCGCGCAAAGCACCATGAGGAGCAAAAATTGACTGATACGCAGACCTCGAATGATGCCTTTAGTGAGACAGAACTCAACCGGTATGCCCGCCATATCGTCATGCGTGAAATCGGAGGCGCTGGGCAAAAAAAATTAAAGCAAGCCAAGGTGCTTGTGATTGGGGCAGGGGGGCTTGGCTCACCCGTGCTTCAGTATCTTGCGGCGTCTGGTGTTGGAACGGTTGGCGTTATTGACGATGATGAGGTTGAGAACACTAATCTACAACGTCAGGTGCTTCATACGGACGCGCGTATTGGTATGGCTAAAGTGTTTTCAGCTGAGGCCGCAATGGTTGCACAAAATCCGTATGTGACCGTGCGTCCTTATCATCGCAAACTAACCGAAGAGATCGCGACAGAGCTTTTTGCGGATTATGATCTGATTTTGGATGGCACCGACAATTTTGAGACGCGCTATCGTGTGAACCGTACGGCGGTTGCGCTCAACAAGCCATTGATTTCAGGCGCGTTGACACAATGGGAAGGTCAGGTTTCCGTTTTTCACCCAGCTGATAATGCACCATGTTATCAATGTATCTTCCCTCAGGCACCTGCAGCCGAATTGGCTCCTTCTTGTGCGGAAGCTGGCGTTTTGGGGCCTTTGCCTGGCGTCATAGGTGCGATGATGGGGGTAGAGGCGATCAAAATTATCACGGGGGCTGGCACTCCGCTTAAAGGTGCGATGTTGATTTATGATGCGCTTTATGGGGAAACTCGCCGCATTTCTTTAAAACGAGACCCCTATTGCGCAACCTGCGGAACGCCGCATCAAGAGAATTGAAACAGCAGCGCGATAGTGTGGTTTTATAAAATCAAATCGCGCCCGCCGGAGGAGAAAATACGATGACGAACCCTTTGTTGAAAGACTGGCAAACCCCATTTGGGCTCGCTCCGTTTTCTGAGATTTCAGACGCAGATTTTGCTCCAGCGCTTGAGGCTGCGCTTGACGCACACAAAGATCAGATTGAGGCAATTGCAACGAACACCGAAGCACCAAGTTTTGCCAATGTGATCGAAGCGTTGGAAACGCCCTGCCAGCCGCTTGAACAGGTTTTGTCGGTGTTCTTCACTGTTGCAGGCGCCGACAGCAATCCTGCGCGTGAAGCGTTGCAACGGGAGTTCTCTCCAAAACTGGCGGCGCATTTCTCAGCGATCACCGCAAATAAGGCGCTTTACGCACGGGTGCAGGCAGTATGGAACAAGCGTGACACGCTGGATTTGACTGACGAACAGGCGCGCGTGTTGATGTTGACCCATCGTGGATTTGTGCGTGGTGGCGCCGCATTGGAAGGTGCAGATGATCAGCGGATGCAAGAAATCAAAGGACGTTTGGCAACCTTGGGAACCAGCTTTACCCAAAACCTGCTTGCGGATGAGCGCGAATGGTTCCTGCCCCTGACTGAAGACGATCTGGAAGGGTTGCCAGAATTTGTGGTGTCGGCTGCCCGTGCTGCTGGTGTGGAAAAAGGGCAGGATGGCCCTGTTGTCACCCTGTCGCGGTCTGTGATCACGCCGTTTCTGCAATTCTCACCGCGACGAGATCTCCGTGAAGCGGCGTTTAAGGCTTTTGTGGCCCGAGGTGCAAATGGGGGCGAGACTGACAATCGGGAAATTGCTGCTGAAATTCTGGGGCTGCGCAAAGAACGCGCTGGCTTATTGGGCTATGATAGTTTTGCGACCTACAAGCTGGAAACTGAAATGGCAAAAACGCCAGATGCAGTGCGCAATCTTTTGATGGATGTTTGGCAACCGGCCAAGGCGCAGGCGGAAGCTGACGCAAAAATACTCACTGAAATGATGCATGCCGACGGCATAAACGGCGATCTGGAGCCTTGGGATTGGCGATATTATTCGGAAAAACGCCGTGTCGCAGAGCATGATTTGGATGAAGCAGAATTAAAGCCTTATCTGCAGCTTGAACAGATGATCAAAGCGTCTTTTGCTTGTGCCAATCGTTTGTTTGGACTGGAGTTTTCACCGCTTGATGTGCCTCTGTATCACAAGGATTGTCGCGCGTGGGAGGTGACACGCGGTGGTCAACACGTTGCGGTGTTCATCGGCGATTACTTTGCGCGTGGCTCTAAACGGTCTGGGGCTTGGTGTTCTGCAATGCGCAGCCAAGCTAAGTTTCCAGAGGTGCAGACGCCTATTGTGATCAACGTCTGCAATTTCGCTGCGGGAGAGCCCGCTTTGCTCAGCTGGGATGATGCCCGTACTTTGTTTCATGAATTTGGCCACGCTTTGCATCAGATGCTGTCCAATGTAACTTATGAAAGCATTTCCGGTACATCAGTTGCGCGTGACTTTGTAGAACTGCCGTCGCAGCTTTATGAACATTGGCTGGAAGTGCCAGAAGTGTTACAGGACTTTGCGTTGCATGCCGAAACGGGCAAAGCGATGCCAGAAGACCTGCTGCAAAAGGTATTGGGTGCTGCGACCTATGATATGGGATTCCAGACTGTTGAATATGTAGCATCTGCTTTGGTTGATTTGGCCTTTCATGAAGGAGAGGCCGCGCGTGATCCGATGGAAAAACAAGCCGAAGTGCTCGCGGAAATCGGTATGCCAAACGCCATCAAAATGCGCCACGCGACACCACAGTTTGCACATGTGTTTTCAGGGGACGGATATAGTTCCGGCTATTACAGCTATATGTGGTCCGAGGTTATGGATGCAGATGCTTTTGCAGCCTTTGAAGAGGCGGGCAGCGCATTCGATCAAGGCCGCGCTGAAGCATTGGAAGCCTGCATTCTTTCGACAGGTGGATCACAAGATCCGGCAGATTTGTATCGCGCATTTCGGGGACGACTGCCGGGAGTAGAGGCCTTGCTTAAGGGGCGCGGCCTTGCCGCTTAATAGCCCAACTGGCGGTCAACCTCATGTAACAGTGGTTGACCGCTTTCGCTTCTGGCAATGTTTAGGGCCAGCATGTCTGATGCGGTGATTGGCCGTGTTTCCGCAGCGATATGGGGCGTGACTGTTACATGGGGATGTGCCCAATACGGGTGCTCTTGGGGCAGCGGTTCTTGTCGAAAAACATCCAGCGTGGCATGGGCGATATGGCCGCTGTTGAGGCTGTCCAGAAGGGCCGCATCGTCAATCAATGTGCCGCGTCCGGGGTTGATTATGCGTGCCCCCTGCGGGAGGAGCGCAAGCCGGTCTGCATTTAAGATATTCTGGGTTGCACCTGTGTCTGGCAGTAAAAGAACCAGAATTTCGGCGTTTTGCAGAGCGCTTTTTAGACCTGCTTCACCATGTTGGGACGTAATGCCTTCAACGTGTTTTGCAGAGCGCGACCAGCCTGTGACCGAAAACCCTAAAGCTGCTAGCGCTGTTGCGCAGGCTGTGCCCAAGGCTCCAAGGCCTAATATGCTCACCTGCCGCTGCTGGGCGAGAGGCGGGATTTTTGGCGCCCAGAGGTCCTGGGTCTGAAGGCTGCGGTCCAGGTCTAAATGATAGCGCAATACGTGACCGGCCACCCATTCAACCATACCTGCCGTCAATCCTGGATCAACCATGCGGCACAAAGGCATGGTCAGTGTCGAATTGCCCACGATACGTTCGACCCCCGCCCAAAGGCTAAGCACCGCTTTACACCGGGTATAAGGTGCGAAATCTTGCAGATCCGAAGTGGGTGCGTAGATAATGTAATCCACGTTTTCGGCGGCATGATCTTGGCGTAAATCAATTTCAAGATCATGCGCGGCACAGGCTGCGACTATAGTATCTTGATATGTTGCCCATGCGGTCTCAGAAGCGGAAAACTGGATATTTATCATCTGTGCCTTCGGTTTGATTTAGCGCGGTCTGTGAATATTGGCGCTTTGGATCAATCCAAAGGCCCCCATCAGGACGAGCATAACGGAGCCACCATAGGACACCATTGGCAAAGGCACACCCACAACCGGCATCAACCCCATGACCATCGACATGTTCACCGCAAAGAACAGGAAGAATGTCAGTGCAATCCCCATTGTAAGCAGAGAGGAGAACCGGTCTTTGTTTGCGATCGCCGCAGCAATCGCAAAAATGATGACCAGCATATAGATGCTCAGCAGACTGAACGCCCCGACAAATCCAAATTCTTCTGCGAGCGTCGTAAAGATAAAGTCGGTGTGTTTCTCAGGCAAAAAATTCAACCGGGACTGAGTGCCCTGCATGAAACCCCTTCCAGACCAGCCGCCCGAACCAAGTGCGATTTTGGATTGTGTGATGTGATACCCCGCGCCCAAAGGGTCTTGGGATGGGTCCAAAAACGTATCAATCCGGCGATATTGATAGTCTTTCAAAAGCTGCCATTCCGTGCTTCGACTTTGAAAGACAGCGGCAACAAGACCCACGCCAGATGCAATGACTGCAGCGAAATAGGCCCAGTGAACGCCCGCGAGAAACATAACACCGCCGCCTGCAGCCATCAGCAGAATTGAGGTCCCAAGGTCAGGCTGTTTCAAGACCAATGCAGTTGGGGCCAAAATCATAACAACGGGCAGTATTACCCAGAAGGGGCGCGATGTCTTTTCTGGAGGTAGCCAGTCATAATAGGCTGCTAGCAGCATAACGAGGGTGATTTTCATCAACTCGGACGGCTGTAAGCGCATGAAACCAAGGTCGATCCACCGCTGTGCCCCCATGCCGACGCTGCCAAAAAATTCAACTGCGATGAGAAGACCAAAAGCGCCTAGATAAGCCAGTACAGATATATTTCGCCAGAACCAGATTGGAATGATAGCTACAAAAAGCATCACCCCTAAGCCAAGCAAAAACCGTTTCATTTGGGGTTCCGCCCAAGTTGAGAAAGACCCACCTGCCACCGAATAGAGCATCAAAAAGCCAACGCTTGCGATAGTGATCGTCAGCAAAAGCAGTGGCCAGTTCAGATAGAGAACCTTGCGAAACCCGCTTGGGATGGTCTGTGCGTTGTTGGACAAGTAGGTCATGCTTGATCTTTCAACGATGATTGATGGGCTTTTTCCTGTTCGCGTTGCAGTCGCTCCTGCAGGGCTTTGATCCGGCTACGATCTGCTTTTGGGTAGGCTTCAAGCGGTGGTGTGCCACCGTAAAGCGCCTGCAATAGGATATCACGCGCAATTGGTGCTGCAGCTTTGGATCCACCGCCGCCATGCTCGACCACAACTGAGATCGCAAATTTTGGATTATCATAGGGGGCAAAGCTTACAAATAATGCGTGATCTCGGCGCTCCCAAGGTAGATCTTCGTTGCGAATGACACCTGCAGCGCGTTCTGCTGCGGTGATATTACGCACCTGGCTGGTGCCAGTCTTGCCTGCCATGCGCATGTCTTCGCTGACAATGCGGCTACCATAGCCTGTGCCGCGGCGTTCGTTGCTGACGGAGTACATGCCCCGCCGCACCAC
Organism: Epibacterium ulvae; assembly: GCF_900102795.1. Classification (GTDB taxonomy): domain Bacteria; phylum Pseudomonadota; class Alphaproteobacteria; order Rhodobacterales; family Rhodobacteraceae; genus Epibacterium; species Epibacterium ulvae. The sequence continues at coordinate 124,679 of NZ_FMWG01000009.1, forward strand.
GCGCAAGATGTTCTCGTTCATGCCAAGGCTTTCGCCTGCCCCCGAAGGTTGCTCAACGCCATCTATTGATTTCAAAAGTCGTGGCGTGACAGAGCGCCCAGTGGCCAATCGTGCGGTCATGACCGCCAATTGCATCGGTGAGGCAAGCATATATCCTTGCCCGATTGAGGCATTCACTGTGTCACCAACCAGCCAATCCTGATCGTAGCTTTGTTTTTTCCATTCTTTGTCAGGGGCCAATCCACTTGCCACCGCTGACATCGGTAGGTCGTGGCGAATACCCAAGCCAAAACGCCGCGCCATTGCAGAGATCTTTTCGATCCCGACCTTGATGGCGAGATCATAATAATAAACATCGCAAGAGCCTTTGAGAGACTCGTTCAGATTGACATGACCATGACCTGCACGTTTCCAGCAATGGAAACGACGGCCTGAGACTTCTAGATGGCCGGGGCACCAAACTGTGTCCTCGGTTCCAACGATACCTTCTTCAAGTGCAGCAAGCGCCACAATCATTTTAAAAGTAGATCCCGGAGGATAGGTGCCTTGTACTGTTTTGTTGGCAAGGGGGCGGTAAGGATCACTGGTCAAAGAGCGATAGTCGGGTCCAGAAATCCCCCGTACAAAAAGATTAGGATCAAAGCTGGGAGATGAGGAGATGGCGCGTAAATCGCCGGTCTCGCAATCGATTACGACGGCGCTTGCGCTTTCATTGCCTAGGCGTGCTTGGGTATAAGCCTGAAGATCTGCATCGAGGGTCAGCTGCATGTCGCCGCCAGCCTCACCTTCCCGACGGCCAAGTTCCCGCATTATTCGCCCATAGGCGTTGACTTCAACCTGTTTGGTGCCAGCTTTACCGCGCAATTGTTCTTCGAGTTTGGCTTCAAACCCGACTTTTCCAAACTGAAAGCGAGGGGTGAGCAAAATAGGATCTGGATTCTCCATTTTAGACAGATCGTAGTCTGATACAGGCCCCACATATCCCACCACATGTGCAAAATCTGCATTTTGCGGGTATATGCGTGTCAGGCCGACCTCAGGAGAGATACCCGGCAGCGCGGGTGCATTGGCGGCGACTTTTGCGATATCTTCCCAAGCAACCTGATCTGAAAGCGTGATGCGATGGAAGGGACGGGAATTCTTGATATCCACCATGGCTTTTTCGATATCTTCATCTGGAATATCGATTAGTTTGCGCAGCCTAGAGATGGCAACTTCAACATCGTCGCTGTTTTCCGGAACGATTACAATGCGATAGGATGGGGAATTTTGTGCAATAACTTTACCATTGCGATCAAAAATACGCCCACGGGCTGGTGGTAAAAGTTCAAAATTTACGCGGTTCTCTTCCGCGAGTAAGCGAAATTCATCGGCTTGATCTACCTGTAGGTACTGCATGCGGGCAGCAAGTCCGCCTGCAAATCCAAGTTGAACACCACCCAAAAGCAATGCGCGCCGTGATAAGACACGGTGGCTTCGATCTTGATCTTTTGGGGCGCGTTTCATCAATGACCTCGCATGGCGTCAGCTTCGCTGGGAGAGAGCTTGCGTACGTTCAGAACGCTTTGGCAAAACACCGCCAGCAGGGGATACGCTATAATTGTCATAATCATCTGTATCATGGAAAGCGTCAAAGTTGCCTGTTCCGTATTGGTGAGGTTCAAAATCATGCGATTAGCGAGTGTGATGGCGCTGATCACGATAGCTCCAGTGAGCCATTCGCTCATAAAAGCCGTTTCACGGTGTGCCTGAACGCGGGATTTGAGGAACTCACACCCCAGCAATGTCAGCATCGTAAGTAGACCGGGGGGGCGATAGAGCAGCAGGTCAACCATCAAGAGGGTGAAAAAAATAGAAAGCGTTGGAATGTAATCGGGGCGTCGTGTGGCCCATACCAAAGCGATGCATAGAATCAGATCTGGAGGAGCCCAGCCCTTTGGTAACGTGTTCAAAGGTAAAAGATGCGCAAATACGATACCGAAACACAAAACAGGGAACAAAAGGCGCATCATCCACAGGCGCGCTTGTGGGGCACTAGCCATCGCTGGGCGCAGCCTCTTGTGAAAGTTCCAGATTTTGGGGACGGCCACGGGGAGTCAATGCATCAGGATCTGGTACGATCAGACCTCCCTGATCGTTGATAACTTCGGTGCCGTGGTGGCGCAGGATACGAAGGAACTCGAGGCGTTCATAATCGGCAGACAAGCGAACGCGCAGTCGTCCTGTGCGGTCCTGTGCAACCTGCCCAACCAAGAGGCCAGCGGGAAAAACGGATCCATCGCCTGATGTGATCACACGGTCTCCTGGGCGAACAAGATCTGCGTTTTCAAGAAAATTTAGCGTTGGGGATATGCTGTTGTCACCTGAAACCAAAGCGGATTGTCCCGAGGGTTGAATGACAACTGGGATCGCACTTGCTGGATCTGTAAGCAACATAACACGGGCGCTGGTTTTTCCGGTACCTGAAATGCGCCCGACAAGGCCGATTCCGTCCATTGCTGCCCAGCCATCCTGAACGCCATCACGGTAGCCGATGTTCAGCAAGACAGATTGCCGAAAGGGGGAGCCACTGTCTGCCATCACAACGCCCGTGATATAGGTCAGTTTGGGATCAAGGCGGACATTGTTCAGGTCTAGCAGACGTGCATTTTCCTGTTCCAACTGCAGGGCGGCTTCTTTCCAGGCGCGCATTTGGCGCAGTTCAGAGCGCAATTCTTGATTTTGTTCGGACAGGCGTTGATAGCTTTGAAAGTCTCGCAGCAGATTGATGGTGCCTGTAACCGGTGCCATCATCCAATCCATATTGGGGACAACGTGATCGACAACTTTTGCTCGAAACCGTTCAACACGGGGATTGTCGATGCGCCAGACGATAAAAAAGGCAAAAAGGCATAAGCACAGAAGCCCGACCAGCAGACGACGGAGCGGGGTTACGTAATCTTCACGCTGAGACCGGTCTCGGGCCAAATCGCTCCTTTCGGGCGTCGTGCAGGCTGCGCCGCGTAGGCGCAGCTACGCCTCAGCTTTCATAGTCAATTGCGTGACGCAATTTCTTTTCAAATTCCAATGCCTTGCCGGTGCCAAGGGCGACGCAATTCAGGCTTTCATCGGCAATAGAAACCGCAAGACCAGTTTGCTCACGCAAGGCCAGATCCAGATCCCCCAGCAAGGCTCCGCCACCGGTAAGCATAACCCCCCGGTCGACGATATCTGCCGCCAAATCAGGTGGTGTCGTCTCCAAAGCGGTCATAACCGCTTCGCAGATTTGCTGCACCGGCTCTGCTAGGGCTTCAGCAACTTGCGCTTGGCTGATTTCAATCTCTTTTGGCACACCGTTGAGCAAATCACGTCCTCGGATCTGCATGGACTGACCGCGGCCATCATCGGGCATACGCGCTGTCCCGATTGAGGTTTTAATGCGTTCAGCCGTGGCTTCCCCTACCAAAAGGTTTTGCTGTCGTCGCAGGTAATTGATGATGGCTTCGTCCATTCTATCGCCACCAACGCGCACAGAACGGGCGTACACAATGTCACCTAGGGACAAGACGGCAACCTCGGTGGTGCCGCCACCGATATCGACAACCATATTCCCAGTCGGGGACGTGATTGGCATACCTGCCCCGATGGCTGCTGCAATAGGTTCCGCTATCAGCCCGGCGCGGCGTGCGCCAGCTGATAGAACTGATTGGCGAATGGCGCGTTTTTCAACAGGAGTGGCGCCATGCGGCACGCAGACGATGATCTTTGGCTTGGAAAACGTTGAACGCTTATGCACTTTGCGAATAAAGTGCTTAATCATCTCTTCTGCGGTGTCAAAGTCAGCGATCACCCCTTCACGCATGGGGCGGATGGCTTCGATAGAACCGGGTGTGCGGCCCAGCATCAATTTCGCATCTTCGCCAACGGCGAGGACTTTTTTAACCCCATCTTTGACATGATAGGCAACCACTGATGGTTCTGACAGGATGACACCGCGACCTTTGACGTAGACGAGCGTGTTTGCCGTGCCAAGATCAATGGCCATGTCCGAAGTGAACAGACCGCCAAGATTTCCAAATAGCGCCATAAAGTAGGGACCCTGTAAGAACTATAATTTTGGGAGCCCTCACACAGGAGTCCCCATGCAGATCTTATAGGCAGCACAGCGCCGCCTTAAAAGAGCGTATTGGGGAGAACTAGCGCCTTTTCGCTTGGTCGTGCCGCAATAGCACCTGCGTGGATGCAATTTGTACCTTTATTGCGCAGATCCAAGGATGTGGAATCGGACCGAGGATGTCTTGCTTAACCTGGGAAAATGCGCCGGAATTCAGTACTGAAATGCGACCAGCTCAGCACGGCGCTGTTGCCCGCATATCCTTCGTAATAGGATCTACCGTTAGACATCGGTAGTCCGGCCCAGATTTTGGCAAGGTTCAACATAAAGGTTTCACGCGGCATGCTTGCTTCCCTGAAGTCGCTTAGGCCTGCTTCCTCCAAGAGTTGATGGGCAAGTTGATCCTGAATGTCTGGGCTAAAGCGATCCTGCAACGAGACGCCTTGGAATTTGACCAACCGTCGCAATGTTGCCGGGATAAATTGATACCGCCCGATGGCATGGGGCTGACCGGGCGTTTGTTTGATCCAAGCGTAAATTTCTCCAATGGTCATTTCAGTGGGTCGTTTGGGGGGCTTAATGCGCGCACCATAATTGACAGCATCATACCCTGATTTGCCTGCCTCGGCTTCGGCGATCAAATTCATGAGCAGTTTTGCGGCGGGGGGCGCAGCGATGCTGGGGGCAAACAGGCTTCCTCCGTTGCGCCCCCGAAACAAGCTGGCAGCACCCGGGCGCAAAGAGATGGATCCCCGCCCTTGATCTTCGGGGACCATACCGTTTGAAGGGGCTTGGCTGCGCGGTATCGAGGTTTTGTGCAGAAAGAAACCATCAGACACCAGCGAATGTGGGCTCGCCACTGTGGTCACGGGCAGTGCCAGAAGGCTGCACAGTGCGATGATGGAATGGAAACTCATTCTGAGGGGCATAAAGACCTGCTTTCTGCGGGCGGATATCTGTCGTCAATGTGCCGTAAACGGGTTTAGATTTGGTAACTTGATCCGGGCGTGATGGCTCTTTTCGAACAACAATAATCGGGCTAAAGAGGCGCTATGCTGTCATATCAACATATTTATCACGCCGGAAATCTGGCTGATGTGCAAAAACATGCGCTTCTGGCTTGGGTGTTGTCTTATCTGACACGTAAAGACAAGCCGTTGACCTATATAGAAACCCATGCAGGGCGGGGGCTTTATCATCTGAATGCAGCAGAGGCTGTGAAAACGGGGGAAGCCGCAGCAGGGATTGAACGCGTCGTGCAAGAGGGACTGCTTGCACAGGACCATTCATTGTTACAGATTCTGCGGGACGTGCGAAAACAACATGGGGCGCAGGCCTATCCCGGTTCTCCTTTGGTGGCAGCGAATGCTTTGCGCGCAAACGACAGTCTGCATCTGGCAGAATTACATCCGCAGGAAAATGAAGCCTTGCACAGTGCGTTGTTGGGGCATCGCGCGAAGATTTATCAGCAGGATGGGTTTGAAGTGGCGCAATCGTTGGCTCCGCCGATGCCCCGGCGTGGCGTGTTGGTGATTGATCCAAGTTATGAAATCAAATCTGACTACACTAAAATTCCCGGTTTTATCGCCAAGATACACAAAAAGTGGAACGTTGGCGTGATCTTGCTGTGGTATCCGATTTTAAAGGATAGACCACATAGAGGGATGATCAAATCCCTGTTGGATCAAGGGTTGCCCAATGTTCTGCACCATGAAGTACGTTTTCCACCCGCGCGCGAGGGGCATCGTATGGTGGGCTCTGGTCTGTTTGTGGTCAATGCGCCTTTTGGGGCAGACCAAGAAGCTGCGCGGCTCGATCGGTTGTTTGCCCAGCTCTGACAAAAGCGCGACAAATGAAAAGGACGCCAGCAATAGGCGCCCTTTTCAATCTGTCAGAAGGGGGGGTTAGGCGAGATCTTTATAAGAAATCTCGCGGGTATCGGCCCCTTCGCCGACTTTGCCCCGACGAATGATCATGCGATTCAGCGCGTTGATGTATGCGCGTGCTGAGGCGACGACCGTATCCGTATCCGCCGATTCACCTGTGGTGATGATCCCTTCTTCTTCCAATCTGACAGAGACCGTGGCCTGCGCATCAGTGCCAGCTGTCACCGCATGAACCTGATACAGCTGCAAACGCGCGGTGTTTGGGTAGATTTTGCGAATGGCCTTAAAGGTGGCATCGACTGGACCATCGCCATTTTCGACGGCACTTGCGTCTTTGCCATCGACTTCCATCTCCAGCATGGCTTCTGCCTGACCGCCTGTGCCGCACATGACTTTCATCGAGACCAGTTGCAAATGATCGTCGGCATCCTCACCCACACGCATCAGGGCGATGATATCGTCATCAAAGACTTCTTTCTTGCGGTCTGCAAGTTCTTTGAAGCGAACAAACAGATCTTTCAATTGGTTGTCACCGATCTCAAAACCCAGTTGATCCAGCTTATCACGCAAGGCTGCGCGGCCTGAATGTTTGCCCAAGGGCAGGGCGGTGCCTGCGATGCCCACGTCCTCGGGGCGCATGATTTCAAAGGTCTCTTTATTCTTCAGCATACCATCCTGATGGATGCCGCTTTCATGAGCAAAGGCGTTTTTACCAACGATGGCTTTGTTTGGCTGCACCGTGAAACCCGAAACGGTCGAAACTCGGCGCGAGATATGCATAATCTTTTTGGTGTCGATATTAGTGCGCCAGGGCATGATATCGTTGCGCACTTTCAGGGCCATAACGACCTCTTCCAGCGCTGTGTTTCCGGCGCGTTCGCCCAGACCGTTGATCGTGCATTCAATCTGACGCGCCCCACCCGCGACAGCCGCGAGCGAGTTTGCCGTCGCCATGCCCAAATCATTGTGGCAGTGGGTGGCAAAAATAACCTCATCGGCGCCGGGCACTGTTGCGATCAGGCGTTTGATCAGGTCTGCGCTCTCTTCTGGAGCGGTATAGCCGACGGTATCGGGAATGTTGATCGTCGAGGCCCCGGCCTTGATCGCGATTTCAACCACGCGGCAGAGATAATCCCATTCGGTGCGTGTTGCATCCATCGGGGACCATTGCACGTTATCGACCAGATTACGGGCATGTGTAACGGTTTCATGGATTTTATCGGCCATCTCATCCATGCTGAGATTTGGGATGGCGCGGTGCAGAGGGGACGTGCCGATAAAGGTGTGAATGCGTGGTTGCGCAGCTTTGCGCACGGCTTCGGCACAGCGGTCAATGTCTTTGAAATTGGCGCGAGCCAATCCGCAGATACGCGCATTTTTGGAGCGCTCAGCGATTTCAGAAACAGCGCGAAAATCACCTTCGGAGGCGATGGGGAAACCGGCTTCGATAATATCGACGCCCATATCGTCCAAAAGCTCAGCAATTTCGAGCTTTTCATCATGCGTCATAGTTGCGCCGGGGCTTTGTTCGCCGTCGCGCAAAGTCGTGTCGAAAATCCATACGCGATCGGTGTCGGATGCAGGTGTCATGTCTGATGCTTTCTTAAGTTCTGTTCCAAATCCAAACTGGCGCGATCGAAACCCCTCTGAGCGGACGCGCCAAATGGCACGCTCAGAGGCGGATTAGGAGCAGTAGGCCACGCAGAGACAGGCCGCGTGCGGCTTTGTCGGATAAAATGATATCTGCGTGCATGGTCATAACTGTGATTTATACAAAGACCGTTTCAAAAGAAAAGATACAAAACGGGCAAATTTAAACAGTGTGGATAATCTTTTGCAGGTGGTTCAGCAAAGGAGGTAGTGCCTCAACCTTGGTATCACAAAATCCAATCAGCAATCCGTTTGCGCGGGGAAAGGGTTTGGGCGTGTGTTTTGACAGAGGCGTGAGATCATAGCCCTCTTGCACGGCATGCTGGCAAATTTGATCATCTGGTCGGCTTTCTTGTGATAGGTGAAAAGCGATTTGCATGCCTGCACGGTGGCGTGTATAGGTGCCCAGCTGTGCGGGCCAAACATCTAGATTGTCACAGGCGGTCTCATAGCGTTCTGCATAGATTCGCCGGGCACGGCGGACATGGCGTTCATATTGCCCTGAAGCCATAAAGCGCGCCAAGGGCCGCTGAGCTGTGATTGCAGCACCTGCGCTAGGGTGGACAAAACGTGCTCTAAACAAAGAGACAAGCACCGGCGGCAAAATCAGATAGCCCAGCCGAAGGGCATGGTTGAACGTTTTTGAAAATGTCCCAACGTAGAGGCATCGCCCATGGCGATCCAGAGCGGCCATTGCCGGGAGTGGCTGGCCACGATAGCGAAACTCGCTGTCAAAATCATCTTCGATGATCCAGCCACCTCTGATTTGCGCCGCGTCCAGAAAATGCTGGCGTTGTGCCACTGGCATGGCTCCCCCCAGCGGGAATTGATGTGAGGGTGTCAGTATCGTTATTTTAGCAGCCGTTTTGGGAAGATGCGCCCCCTGGTCACTGACATGAAGTGGACGAATGGGCCAGTGCCGCTGCTGCGCATACCGATAGGTTGGTGAGAATCCAGGCATTTCTAAAGCGATGTCTTCCCCGTCGATGAGGGTTTCCATCGCCAACTCCAAGGCCTCGCGCGCGCCGCTTGTAATGATGATCTGTTCTGGGTTCGCCTTTATGCCGCGTGCGCGGGCGACATAGGCGGCAATTTCTGTACGAAGTTGCGGATCTCCAAAAGCGTCAGATCTTTCACAGAGGGCAAGGGGCTCTTCGCGCCCGACTTGGGCAATCGTGCGGGCCCAGGCGCGGGCGGGGAACAGCTCTGCGTCTGGCGTACCGGGAGAAAGATACCGGGGAGAGCGTACAAGGCTGGAAGCAAGACGCTGTGGTTGATCTGTCTGAGGTTTCAACGGTGCAATCTCAGCCACAAAGAGACCAGACCCGCGTTTTGAGGTCAAACATCCTTCGGCGATCAACTGTTCGTAAGCAGAGACGCAGGTGCTGCGTGATATGTTTAAATCTGTGGCAAGTGCGCGAGAGGCTGGCAAACGCGTCATCGGTGCCAATGAACCGGCATTGATCTGCGCGCGGACCGCCTCAACAATCTGCACATAAAGTGGTGATGTTGCTTTGGTGTCCAGAGTAGGAAGTTGTAGCAAATTGGACTGCCATTAAAGTTAAAAAGTGGATCTTAGTCGTAAACCAATTTGCTGATAGCCGAAAGAAAAGCAACGCTATTTCGAGAGACCCACATGACCAAGCCAAAAGAGCCAGACCAAGATCTGAAATCAGAACGCAGTCGGTTGCGACGTGCACATGAAAAGGGGCGTTATGACCGTAAGACGATGTATGAGGTTTTGAATGCCATGCCTCTTGCCCAGATTGCCTACCAAATGGATGGTGCCCCCTCTATCTTGCCAACGCTTCAATGGCGTGAAGGGGATCACGTTTATTGGCATGGATCTTCAGCCAGCCGCGCTTTGCGTGCGATGGATGGACAGAAGATCTGTATGAATGTGACGTGTATGGATGGCTATGTGCTGGCACGTTCCGCGTTTCATCATTCGGTCAACTTTCGATCAGCAACCCTATTTGGCACCGCTGAACGTATTGTTGGGGCGGACCACATTTCGGCGCATCTCAAAACCATGGTGGATGTGCTTTTCCCTGATCGTTGGGACAGTTTACGCCCGATGACAAGCAAAGAGGTCAAAGCCACTGCTGTGATGCGTATGAAGATCGAGGAAGGCGCAATCAAGATCAGAACAGGACCACCCAAAGATGATGCAGAAGACTATGATCTTCCGATCTGGGCAGGAGTTGTGCCTATGGGCCTGCAACTTCAAAACCCAATTGATGATCCCGCAAATTTAAACGGGGTTTCGCGACCTTCGCATTTGGAGCAGATCAAAATCGGTTGAGAAACGATGAAATGCGCAGCCTGGTTTTTTGACTGCGCATTTTTGAAATTAATTTTGCGTAGTGCCGTTTACCAATGCGCCATCTTCCCATGTGCCGCTTGCTTCCTGACCACTGGCATAGCGCATGGTTCCTTCCCCCTCGCGCTTGCTGTCGACAAAGCCACCTTGGTAGATATCTCCGTTGGGATAGGTCGCGACCCCGGTTCCGGTAATGCTACCTTCAACCCAGTCTCCCTCGTAGGTGAAGCCGTCAGGCATCTGCACTTTTCCGGTTCCATGGCGCTGGCCTTCGGCAAATTGGCCCGTATAGATTGATCCATCTGCATAGGTTACGACCGCCTCGCCGTGGCGCAGGTTGTTTTGCCAGCCGCCTTCATACCGATACCCGTCTTGATAAGTCATGACGCCTTGGCCGTGGTTTTGCGCATCTTTGAAATCACCAGTGTAGGTGAGGCCGTTTGCATAGGTGGCTGTGCCTTGTCCGTTGATGACGCCGGTTACCCATGCGCCGTCATAGGTGGATCCATCAGGATAGGTGATTTTGCCCTGTCCGTCCGCAAGGTCCGCGCGAAATTGGCCTTCGTAGACAGAGCCATCCGAATAGGTCACTTTCCCCTGACCTTCGATGCGGCCGTCTTGCCAGTTGCCTTCGTAGAGATAGCCATCTTTGCCCGTGAAGCTGCCTTTTCCATTGCGTTGGTCATCCTCGAAGTTGCCCTCGTAGATATCGCCGTTCGCATAGGTGAGTTTCCCCAAACCCTGTCTGCGGCCTGCCACCAGCGTACCCTCATAGATGTCGCCATTTGGTTGGGTTAACTTCCCCTGACCATGCATCTGATTGTTCAGCCATTCGCCTTCATAGACCAACCCGTCTGTCAGGGTGAGCTTGCCAAATCCTGCAAGGGTGCCATCGGCGACATTTCCGTTATAAAGCGCGCCATTGGGATAGGTGATCTGGCCTTTGCCTTCTTTGCGGCCTTCGACCCAAGCCCCTTCGTATTTATAACCGCTGGGGGTCTCTATTGTGCCTTGGCCGTGATGTTCGGCATCCAGGAACTGCCCTTCGTAGCGTGCGCCATTGGTGTAGAGTGCGATGCCTTGGCCGTTAATAACGCCGTCTTTCCATTCACCTTCATAGGTGCCGCCATTGGCAAAGGTAATCTTGCCGAGACCTTCGGGTTTGCCGCGCGCAAATTCGCCTTCATAGATGGATCCACTCGGGAAACGCGCCGTGCCCGTGCCCAGAATCTCTCCGTCGACCCAGTCACCGGTGTATTCATAGCCGTTTGGTAATTTATAGCTGCCGTTGCCATGCGGAAGACCGCCGCTGAATGTACCGGTGTATTCGCCACCAATTTCATCCTGAGTGGTAACAACATCATTGCTTTGTGCATGCGCTGCTGAGGCGAGCGTAATGGTGCTCACGGTGATGCTGGCAAGCAGCAGTGTACGTATATCGCCGCTGCGACGGTTAAGACGGATCATGAAAACCTCTGTCTGCCCAAATTTATCTCACTCGTGCAAGAACTGCCCGAATGTGGCTTGAGGAAAACTATGCGACTGACGCCGTTGTCGCAATGTCTTTTGCGGGCGGCTCTTTCCCTTGATGTCTGATCTGTTAAATGACTACAGAGGATCGTGGCAAAGGGCAGGGATGGTATGGCTGATCGTTTTCGCGTGACACTGGCACAGTTAAACCCGGTGGTGGGTGATATCACAGGCAATGCAGATCAGGCTTTTGCCGCTTGGGAACAGGCACGGGCCGCCCATGCAGATTTGATTGCGCTGCCTGAGATGTTTTTAACAGGCTATAATGCGCAAGATCTGGTGATGAAACCGGCCTTTCACACGGCGGCGATGAACGCAGCCAAGACATTGGCACAGCGCTGTGTGGATGGGCCTGCTATGGCAATTGGTTGCCCTTGGGCCGAAGGGGGTAAGCTGTATAATGCTTATCTTATTCTGAAAGACGGGGACATTGCCTCGAAGGTGTTGAAACATCATTTACCCAATGAGACCGTTTTTGATGAGGTGCGGGTTTTTGATGCTGGCCAACTTGGGGGGCCTTATGCGGTTGGGGATGTCCGTGTTGGCAGCCCCATCTGCGAGGACGGCTGGCATGAGGATGTATCTGAAACGCTTGAAGAGACCGGTGCGGAGTTCCTTCTTATTCCCAATGGGTCACCCTACTTTCGTGGCAAAATGGATGTGCGATTTAATCACATGGTTGCCCGCAGTGTTGAGACCGGTTTGCCCGTGATTTATCTGAACATGGCTGGCGGGCAGGATGATCAGGTCTTTGATGGTGGTACGTTTGTTTTGAATCCAGGTGGTGCGCTGGCAGTTCAAATGCCTGTTTTTGACACTTGTATCAGCCATTTGGATCTGGAGCGCACAGCGGAGGGGTGGCGCGCGCTTGACGGAGAAAAAGCGAGCTTGCCTGATGTCTGGGAACAGGACTACCGTGTGATGGTCGAAGCCTTGCGGGATTATCTGCGCAAGAGTGGTTTTGAAAAAGTTCTGCTTGGTCTGTCTGGTGGGGTTGATTCTGCGCTGGTGGCGGCGATTGCCGTGGATGCCATCGGGGCACAGAACGTGCGTTGCGTCATGCTGCCGTCAGAATATACATCTGCTGAATCGCTGGATGATGCGGAGGCCGTCGCCAAAGCGCTGGGCGTGCATTATGATTATGTACCCATTTCTGAAGGTCGGGCCGCGATTACAAATACGCTTGCGCCTCTCTTTGCAGGACGGGATGCGGATCTGACGGAAGAAAACATTCAATCCCGCCTGCGAGGGCTATTGTTGATGGCGATGTCCAATAAATTTGGCGAAATGCTACTAACGACCGGAAATAAATCTGAAGTCGCTGTAGGATATGCAACGATTTATGGAGACATGAACGGCGGCTATAACCCGATCAAAGATCTTTATAAAACTCGGGTGTTTGAAACCTGTCGTTGGCGCAATGCCAATCATCGGAACTGGATGATGGGACCTGCGGGGGAGGTGATCCGCCCCAATGTGATTGACAAACCACCCAGTGCTGAATTGCGAGACGATCAAAAAGACAGTGATAGCTTGCCAGATTACCCTGTTTTGGACGCACTATTGGAGATTTTGGTGGATCAAGACGGATCCGTTGCAGACTGCGTTGCTGCTGGATTTGAAGACGTCGATGCGCGCCGCGTGGAGCATCTTGTTTATATCAGTGAGTATAAGCGGTTTCAGTCAGCACCGGGAGCACGTTTGACACAGCGTGCTTTCTGGTTGGATCGTCGCTATCCAATTGTAAACCGCTGGCGCTCGCCACGCGAAACATAAAACCCAGATGGGCTCCCGCCCGGCTTCGGGTTGCAGGGCAACCCTGTGCCCGTTGGGCCAAGCGCCGCGCTGATGCGCGGCGCTTGGGTGTATATCTCAGGTCAAGCGCCTCAAACGCTTTTAGATTGCAAATTGATAGCCGACCGGGACAAAGCGGAAACCGCTATCTCGCGTTTCGACAAATCCCATGCCGGGGAAAGGCATGTGATAGCCGATCATTGGCACCCGGTCGGTTGCGAGCATATCCAATATTTTGCGGCGGCTTGTGGCAGCGGCATCTTTGTCGTTGTCAAAGATGATTGGCCATTCGGGGTTTAAGAAGGACAGCACGTAGTGATTGGCCAGATCTGCGGTGAGCAGAAGCTGCTGACCTTCGCTTTCAAGCATAAACAATGTGTGCCCGGGGGTGTGGCCCGCGGCGCTCACCGCGGTGATACCAGAAACCACGCTTTCACCATCTTTGATGAATGAGGTTTTTTCTGCTAAGGGGACGACATTGTTGCGCACTGGCGCGGCGCGTTCGTTATCACCAAGACCCGTCCAGAAATCATATTCGGCTGCGGCTGTTACATAGCGCGCATTTGGAAAAGTTGTTGCACCGCTTGTTTTAAGACCACCGATGTGATCACCATGCATGTGGGTGATGACGACAATATCAATCTGTTCGGGTGTTACACCGACATCGGCGAGCGCTTTTTGAATGCCGCCACCACCAAGACCTGTATCAAACAGGACCAGTTCGCTACCTGTGTAGACAAGCGTAGGTGTAAAGTAGAATTGACCTTTGTCTGGAGAGATAAAATTCTCTTTTGAAACACGTGCGAATTCTTCATCGCTGACCCCTTGGCCAAAGACGTTTTTCGTATCATCACGCGTTATCGTACCGTCAAGAAGGGTTGTTACAATAAATTTTCCAATTTGGAAGCTGCGCGCAGATGCCGTCTTTGCGGGTGTCAGCGTGGTTTGTGCGGAAGCGGAAGCAGCATTCAACAGCATTGGCGCTGCAAGAGCACTGCTCAAGATGGAGCGGCGGGAAATCGAGAGTTTCATCTTAACCTCACTTCATGGGGTCTACAGGAGAGAATGTAAGGGAATTATGGCACACTCCCTCTGCTCATAAGGGTAACGTCCCTGTGAGATCCGCGCTGTTTTGGTTTCGATGTGAACAGCTGCTCTGCGCGGGCGCACAATTGTATTTACGTCTGAGTGCAGCGCCGTAAAAATACGGAGTCTGTAAGTGTATCAGATCTGCTTATGTTAACTTATATTCATGAGGGAACCGAAACCTTTGCAGCTTCGGCAACTGGACAAAACGCAGGCCATATGACAGAGCATCTCTTCAACAGGAGATGCATGATGACCACAACCCGCTTTGCTCCGTCACCCACCGGATATATTCATGTGGGCAATCTGCGCACCGCGCTGATGAACTATTTGATCGCGCGCAAAGCGGGCGGCACGTTTATTCTGCGTATCGATGATACAGACCCGGAACGGTCAAAAGAAGAATATGTTGATGCCATCAAAGAAGATCTGGAATGGCTCGGCCTGACCTGGGATAAGGTGGAGCGACAGTCTGATCGTTTAGACCGTTACATTGCTGCGGCCGATCAATTGCGGGATATCTCACGCTTTTATGAAGCGTTTGAGACACCTACTGAGCTGGACCTGAAACGTAAAAAACAACTCAACATGGGCAAGCCCCCTGTGTATGATCGCGCCGCGCTGGACCTGTCCGACGATGAAAAAGCTGCGTTGCGGGCTGAACGCGGCGATGGTGTTTGGCGTTTCAAGCTGGATCATGAACGTATTGAGTGGGCGGATGGCATTGTTGGTGATGTGTCAATTGATGCGGCCTCTGTCTCTGATCCGGTCCTGATCCGAGGGGATGGTCAATTCCTTTATACGCTTGCCTCGGTTGTAGATGATACCGAAATGGGTGTGACCCATGTTGTGCGGGGGTCAGATCACGTGACCAACACCGCAACACAGATCCAGATCATCAAGGCGCTTGGGGGCACACCGCCTGAATTTGCGCATCATTCCTTGCTGACCGGCCCGCAGGGGGAGGCGTTGTCCAAACGTCTGGGTACCTTGGCCTTGCGTGATCTGCGTGAACAAGGTGTCCAGCCTATGGCGTTATTGAGCCTGATGGCGCGCCTTGGCTCTTCTGACCCGGTGGAGTTGCGCAATGAGATGGCTGAGTTGATCGACGGCTTTGACGTTTCGCGCTTTGGAACGGCACCGACCAAATTTGATGTTCAGGATGTCTTTCCGCTGACATCTCGCTTGCTGCAAGGGAAAAGCGTGGAAGTCGTGGCATCAACCCTGACCGATCTTGGAGTGCCCGCAGATCAACAGGCCGCCTTCTGGGAGGTGGCCAAAGAAAATATCACTACCTTGAAAGACCTTGCAGGGTGGTGGGCGCTTTGCCAGACCGGCGCGGATCCTTTGATTGCTGATGAGGATGCGGAATTTGTGGCTGAAGCGATGCAGCTTTTGCCGGAAGGCCCGTATACTGCAGACAGTTGGAAGGAATGGACAACAGCTGTGAAGGCGGCAACCGGGCGCAAAGGTAAGGGCTTATTTATGCCATTGCGCAAGGCTGTGACGGGTATGGAACGTGGCCCTGATATGGGGGCATTGCTACCGCTGATGCAGGTTATCCGCGCCCGCGGTTGATTTCAGTGTCCAGAACGATAAAAGCCAGAAAAACAAAAGGCGGTGCTGATGAGCACCGCCTTTATCTTTTTTCCAATTGGTTCGTCTTTAGCCAAATTGAAAATCATCTACGCTCAAATTATTCAGGACAGTGTTTTCTATTACGATAACATTGCGCCCATCGTCGCTCGCATCATAGACGATATTGTCGCCAACTTGCTGTGCTGCATCTTGAAAGCTTGCGAAATCACTCGCTTCATCGGCGCCCCGGATCAGCAGCGTATCAGTGCCAATATCGAAATCTTTGACGCGGTCTTGTCCCCAATTGCCATTAAACAAGAACGTATCGTTGCCGTCGTCGCCCCAAAGCAGGTCACGCCCACGCCCGCCGATTATGAGATCGTCGCCATCTTGTCCGCGCAGCCGGTCATTGCCATTTCCACCATTCAGACGGTCTCGTCCTGACAAACCACGAATTTGATCGTTGCCAGCCCCACCAATCAGCCGATTGGTGCCCTGTGTGCCTGTTGCGATGAGGTCAACCTCAAGTTCACGCAGGTCGCCATTGGTTTCATAAGTGCCTGTGATGTTTTCAATTGAAATGATTCGAGATTCTGTACCTGTGCGATCGGCCGTTGCATAACCAATCCCGGTATTCAGATTAATGACAATGTCACTTGATCCATTTTCCAGCTCGCGCGCGGCACGATCAAATCGCAGCTCATCCGCGCCATTCCCACCATTCAAAGTGTCATTGCCCAAACTTGTTGAGAGCCGATCATTCCCATTCCCGCCGCGCAACAGATCATTGCCGCCACCGCCCCAGAGAAAATCGTCGCCATTGCGGCCGCTTAATGTATCCTGACCAACGCCGCCGATCAATGTGTTCTTACCCGCTGAGCCTATGGCGTTAAGGTCGAGTTGTAGCTCGTGAAAACCATCATCTGTTTCGTAGGTCGCTCGGATGTGTTCGATGGAGCTGAGAGTGGTGTTGTGTGTGTGGTAGGAACCGTTTACGTCATCGAAAAAGTAGGGGAGCGCAAGGCCCGTGACAAACGAGAGCTGACCCGTTTTCAGGTTCACGGTAAGTTCATGAAAATCATCTGGTCCACCCAACTCGTTATCGTAGGTCTCATGTATATAATCTGAGAAGCGCAGTTCGTCTTGCCCGCGACCGCCGTCCAGCATGTCGTTTCCATGCCGGTAATACAGAACGTCCTTTCCCCGGCCGCCATTTACGATGTCATTCCCATGGCCGGCACGTAGCGTGTCGTTTCCTCGATTCCCATAAAGTGTGTCGTTGCCCGAATGCCCCCGGATACTGTCAGCCCCTTCAAGGCCATAAAGTCGATCATCGCCGGAATATCCAAGCAGCCTGTTGTCGCCATTATCCCCCCGGATCAAGTCTGAATATGAAGTGCCTGCGACTCCTTCAAAATCATAGAAGGTGTCGACTGCGCCTGAACCATCGACAACTGTTTCGCGTGCCAGATCAATTTCCAGACCATATCCGGTGTCGTTGAAATAGAAATCAAGAATATCGCTGCCCGCACCACCATAGAGCGTGTCAGCACCCGCTCCGCCTGCAAGCCAGTTGTCGTTTGCATTGCTGCGTATAATGTCCGATTGATCAGAACCTAGCACGTTGTCGATATTGACCAGAACATCGGTGCCGATGTCACTGCCCGTTACAGTGTTTTCTGCAAGGTTGGCCGAGACTGAGGCTGCACTGTCTTCGTAGGAGGCCCAATCCCACCCGACACCACCGTCCAGGGTATCGTCTCCGGCACTACCAATCAGCGTATCATTATCGTCACCACCGAATAGGCTGTCGTTGCCGGCGCCGCCTCGCAAGGTATCCCAACCTTCGCCACCAATAATGGTGTCGTTGGAGGAGGTTCCCTCTAAATTGTCATCGTATTCGGTGCCCTCAATGAATGCCATAAATAGATCCTTTGTCGTTTAATATCCTGTTCGTGAGTAGGTCCACATACGCAGAAGATGTGGACTGTGCTCAATGCAGTAGACCGCCTTTTGAAAATGCAGATCACAGATTCGGATTGTTGTTTCAGGTCTAGTTGTGAGACCTCAATGATTGTTTTGGTTAGTTCTTCATCAACCCATATCAATGCTCTACTCTGAGCTGTCAATGTTATCTTTGTTCATCTTTGGGTTGTTGTGGCTTGTGTAAAAATCCGTGCCATTATTGATGTATGTCAAATCGCACTTTTGCGTTTTGTGCCATCTTTCTGATCTGCCTTTTGCGGCGAATGCCGTGAAGGGCGCGGCAGGATGGAGGAACGGATGCGGATTACCAAACGAACCAATATTGCTGCACGTCTTTTGATGTACTGCGCAACGCATGACGACCGCCTGGTGACCAAAGCTGAGGTGGCGGAGGTTTGCAACGTGTCGGAAAATCATCTGGCTCAGGTGATCAATCAGCTCAGCCAGGCCGGATACCTGACCACGCAACGCGGACGCAAAGGTGGTATTATGTTGGGGCGCGCTGCGGCTGAAATCGGGATTGGTGATGTGTTTCGCCATGTCGAAGGACCGGTCCCGATTGTAGAATGTTTTGCTGATGCAGATAACACGTGTCCTTTGGTGTCGGCTTGCCGCTTGCGCGATGCTTTGCAGCGCGCAGCAGATGCTTTTTATAGTGCACTGGATGGGGTGACGCTGGACAGTTTGGTGTGTGATAACACTGACCTTGCTCGCATATTCTGTACGCCAAACTGTCGCTAAGTGCGCACTATCTTTTGCGATGGCGGTTTAATCCTTCGTACGTAAGATTTGAGCTGGACGGCTTTTGAGGCTTGCATGTGCAAAGACCAACCCAGCGAGCAGAGAAACACCGACGCCTGCGCTTAGGATCAGCAACACGTTGCTCCATATAACTGTAAATGCAGCATCAAAGACATATGTGTTTACGGCCCAAGCCGCCGCAATCCCCGCGATGAGCGCTACCAAAGCAGCAGCAGCGCCCAAATATGCGGTGCGCAGTGCAAAGCTGAATAAGATGTGCAATCGTGAAGCACCCAGTGTTTTCAGAACTGCCGCCTCATAGCGGCGGGACGGTTCTTCGGCCGCAGCAGTGCCAAGCAAGACCAGAAATCCGGTAAGTAATGTCGCAGCGGCGCCATATCCCGTAGCCGATGCGAGCTGTTCCAGAATGCCTGCGATGCGATCAATGGCATCGCGCATTCGAATGGCCGTAACATTGGGCATTGCTTGCGCAATATCCCGCAAAATCTGCGTTTCAGCCTCGGATTGCGCGTAGACGGTCGCAATGAAACTGTGAGGAGCTGCTTTTAAAGCAGCTTCATTCATCACCAGTATGAAACCCATTCCGGCGGTGGAAAAATCTACTTCGCGAAAGCTTGTCACGGTTGCGGTGATATCGCGACCAAGGATGTTCACGGTCATTTCATCGCCAAGCTCCAATCCGATTTCCTCAGCCTCTTCTGCCGCAAATGAGATTTGCGGTTTGCCAGTGTAGTCCTCACTCCACCAGGTGCCTGCTGTCACTGATGTATTTGGAGGTTGTGCGCCTGCATAAGAGACGCCCCGGTCGCCTCGGATCACCCAGTGATCCCCGGCAATATCGCGGGCCGGTTGGCCATTAATACGGGTTATGATCCCGCGTAGCATGGGTGCGTTTTCAACGCGGCTGACTTTTGGATCCTGTTCAACGCGCTGCAAAAATGCGGGCATCTGATCGCGTTGTATGTCGACAAAAAAGTAAGAAGGGGCCTGATCTGGCAGATTGTCCTGAATGGCACGGCGCATATTGCCATCGATTTGTCCAATTGCGGCAAGGACTGTAAGGCCTAGCCCCAGGGCTATAACAGTTGCTGTTGCAGCCTCGCGGTTGTTACCGGTTTGGCTTAAGGCCCATCTAAGGCTGGGATGCCCGCGCATATATTTTTGAATGAACCGCGCAAAGGCTGCCATCATCCACGCGGCGAGCCATAAAATCATCAATGCGCCGATAAGCCCCAGCGCCATCCAGATTGTCAGCCACATCGACCCGGTGAACCAGCTTGCAAGCCCGACCAGAGCCATCACGCCACATGCGGTGATGATCAGGTACCGGAAGGCCGGGCGTTGTTTTGTGGTGTTGGTGCGATCACGTAGCAAGGTTGCAGCAGTGATTTGCTCTGCGCGTGCCAAAGGCCAGAGCGTAAAAAGAAACGCGGTCAAAACCCCATAAAGCGCCGCCTCCAGCAGCGCACGTGGTGCGAGGTCGATTTCAGCCGGGAAGGGTAGGGCTGCTTCGATCACTGGACCCAGTGCAAGCGGAAGAATGCCGCCGACCAGCAGACCTAATGTAATACCAAGAGCGGATATTACCGCGATTTGCAGGAAGTAGCTGAGGAAGATTGTGTTGCGATCTGCGCCAAGGGTCCGTAGCATTGCGATTGTTGCGGTCTTTGTCGCAAGATATGCGCGCACCGCGGCTGAAATCCCAACACCCCCAACTGCGAGACCTGAAAGACCTACAAGGACCAAAAAGGCTGCAAGCCGATCAACAAACCGGCGAATACCGGGGGCAGCATTGCGCGCATCTCGCCACCGTAATCCTGTGTCCGCAAACTGTGCTTCGCTTGCTGCTTTCAATGCATCAAGATCACTGCCTGCAGGAAGGCGTAGGCGATACTTGCTGGAAAACAATGTGCCGGGCGCCAAAAGACCCGAATTTGCTAAGGCCTCAGTGTGTACTAGTGTCCGTGGGGCCAAAGTGAAGCCTGCGCTGGCGGCATCAGGTTCAACGATCAAAAGTGCGCTTAGGCGGAAATCCTGATTTCCCAAGGTGAATGTCTCACCGGTCGTAAGTCCAAGGCGATCAGCCAAAGCACGCTCCATGACCGCGCCGGGGAGGCCCTCATCAGGTTGCAGGGCAATGCCCAAAGGCATCTCAGGTGACAGCTGAACAGCCCCGACAAGAGGGTATAGATTATCAATCGCTTTCACTTGCGTCAGGCTGCGCTCTTCGTCAACAACGGCCATGGAACGGAAATCAATGATCTCAGAATATGCCGTTGCGATCTGGTTCATCCATTCAAACTCAGCGGGTTCCGCTGTGCGATAGGTGAAGGTCAGTTCTGCGTCCCCGCCTAACAGTGCGCGCCCCTCTCGTTCCAGTCCGCCCTCGATCGACGCGCGCAACGATCCAATCGCAGCGATCACAGCCACGCCAAGTGCGAGACAGGCTAAAAAGATGCGAAACCCTCTGACCCCTCCGCGCAATTCACGCCGTGCAATGCGCCACGCCTGTGCCCAAATTCGTTTGCTCATTCTGCGGCCTCGGCCTGTGTAGAAGTATCAATTCGCCCATCTCTTAGCGGGATGATCCGATTGCAGCGTGCGGCCAGTTCGGGCGCATGTGTTACCATAACCAATGTGATGTCGTACCGGTCGCGCAGATCAAACATGAGGTCCATGATCATTTGACCATTGCTTGCGTCAAGGTTGCCCGTTGGCTCATCTGCAAGGAGCAGGCGCGGCCGTGGAGCCAGCGCGCGCGCGAGGGCAACGCGTTGTTGCTCACCGCCGGAGAGTTGCGCTGGGAAATGATCTGCACGATGGTCTAGGCCTACAGCTTTGAGCTCTTCCGCGGCGCGTTCAAACGCATCTGGCTCTCCGGCAAGCTCTAGAGGTGTCGCGACATTTTCCAGCGCGGTCATTGTTGGGATAAGGTGAAAGCTTTGGAACACAACACCCATAGTGCCACGGCGAAAACGGGCCAGTGCATCTTCATTCAGAACGCTCAGATCTTGTCCCAGAGCGTGAATACTGCCGCTAGTGGCCCGTTCTAGCCCGCCCATGATCATCAGCAACGAAGATTTTCCGGATCCTGAGGGGCCAATGAGCCCTACGGTGTCTCCAGCATCTATTCGCAATGAAATATCACGCAGAATTTGGACTGATCCGCTGTTGTTTTTTAACGTGAGGCACGCATCTTTAAGATCAAGAATGGGCAGGGCGCTCTGGAGGGTGTTCTGTGTCATGTAATCGGGGCCTGTTGCGGGTCGCTACTTGGGATATGGAGCGTTTCACGTGTTACACAAGGTTGCCTTTATATTGGGTTTTATCTTTTACGCAGGTTTGGCGCAGGCGGACCCACTGCGCCTGCTCGCCTTTGGGGACAGTCTTGTGCAGGGATATGGCCTCTCACAAGAGGAGGGGTTTGTGCCTCAGCTGGAAGCACGATTGCAAAATGAGGGTTATGATATCGAGGTGATCAATGCAGGTGTCTCTGGTGATACAACGGCCGGAGGCGCCGCACGTATTGACTGGGCCTTGGCCGAACCCTTTGATGCAATTTTGATCCTATTGGGCGGCAATGATGCCTTGCGTGGTTTACCGCCCGCACAGGCCAAAGCCAATCTAGGCAAGATTATTGCGATTTCGCAAGAAAAGGGCCTGAAGGTTTTTTTAGTTGGGGTCCAGGGACCTGGGAATTATGGCCAAGCTTATCAGACCGAATTTGATCAGATCTATAGTGATTTGGCTCATCAGTTTGGTGTGGTGGTTTATTCTGATATCTTTGCCGGGATTTCTGAGCGTGTTTCAGGTGGAGATCGGCTGTCTCTGTTTATGCAGGCTGATGGTATTCACCCGAATGGTTTAGGAGTGGGGGTTAACATTGAAGGGCTATTGCCTAGATTGAAGGCGTTGATCGAGAGTTTTTTGTAATTCTGTCATTTTTCTTATGATTAGGGGTTGCGAGTCGGTGTTAGTAGGTCTAGAAGGCCTCTCACCGGCGGCGCTGAGGCGCACAACGGGGCGGCGGAGACGCTGCTAGGGACGCTCCGGAGAGACGGGGATTGACGGATCGGAGAGACGATTTGACGCTTAGGAAAGACTGGGGCATTTGGAGAGATTTGGTGGCTGTGTGCGCTGAGAGATTGGCGTTACGGTCCTGTTTTTGACCTCTGGGTGTTTGCTCTTTGACATTGATAGATAACTGAAGAGATATGTGGGCGGTTTGGTTCATTCGATGGATCAACGTCTGTATATCGCGCTGGTAGGAATTT
>NZ_FMWG01000013.1 GCF_900102795.1 Epibacterium ulvae
GCAAACGAGCAAAGCCTGATAGAAAAGGCGCTCGCGTCCAGTTCAAGGCGTCACTTTCTGCGCTCGCAACACATTGTTTTTCAACAGAATCGGCTGTTGCTTGATGGTTTCTTCGGTTTCTGCTGCCAGCCCATCGCCTGACGGCTGTGATATTCTCAGACATCGTGCTTTTGAGATCTGCAAAGCCAAAGTTTCTTGCGCGCGCGAACAAGCTGCTATTGCGGCAACGACACCGCTTATACAGTGCTGTACCTCAGGTCAGTCTGCCCCCTCTCACAACCAAGTACGGCAAGCCCTGTCGCGCTTCACCAGTGATCTCTATTTCCAGTGTTGTCTGGGCAATGCGTTTCTACCGCAACTGTCTCCTCCATTCACAAAATGACATTTTGAAGGCTCTCATTTATGAACATCAATTACACGTCTTTGATCGATGACCACGGCATTCCTTGGCATGATGGCAACGGGGTCATCACCTATACATTTTTAGGCTCAGAGATCCCCACCTATTACCCTGCCGTTGATAGCAATTTTGATGGGGTTGATGATGCGTGGGATGTCGGCGTCAGCCTTGTGCCTTTTGAGAACAATTTTTCTATGACCGTGGCACAGCGCGCGATGATGTCGCGTGCTATTGAGGCTTGGAATGAAGTTGCGAATGTGAACTTGCAACCTGGCAGCACTGCGGGTGCAGCGTCTGCAAATACTGATGGCATTTCAGGTAGTTCGATTGTCGGAGATGGCCAGCTTATGGCTGCCGCTGGAGATGTATTGCCGCGCAATGACGATGGTTCCAGTCGGGTGGACCTGTCAGACGTCTTTGAAGATGGGTTGAATTTCGTTGGCACGCATTATGCGGCTGACGAGATTTTTGTGAACACCAATGGGAATATTACTTTTGGCCGCAGCTTGGGGCAGTTCACCCCGTCCAGTATCGCAAATGAGAGCCTGCCCATTATTGCACCTTTCTGGGCCGATGTAGACACCCGTGTTGGCAATCCTATTCAGGTGGAAATTGATGCCGTGGCAGATGTTGTCACGATGACCTGGGAGAATGTTGGCTTTTACAATCGAAACGCAGAGCCATCCAATTCGTTTCAGTTGCAATTGTTCGACCGGGGCAATGGCGATTTTGACATTGTGTTTCGCTACGAAGATATCAACTGGTCTGCAGGAACAGCATCCGGAGGGGATGCGGATACAGGCCTTGGCGGCACGCCAGCGCGTGCCGGATTTTCAGCAGGCAATGGCATTGATTTTTTTGAACTTCCGCAATCTGGTCGTGAAACTGCTATTACCAATCTGGAGAATATTACCGGCAATACTGGCACTGAAGGGCTATGGGTATTTGAAGTGCGCAACACCAGTAGCGTTGGGGATATCACCTTTGGCAGCACCGAGTTTGGCGATCCCGGTCTTTATGGTTTCATATCAGATTTCCTCGAAGAAGGAGATAACGCTGATATTGCATCCGCAGACGGGGATGTCTGGATCAATCGCAGCAACACAGACCAGTTTGTGAATGGAGAGGGGCCAGTCTTTGGTCACACCAGCTGGAACACGTACCTGCATGAGCTGGGCCACTCTTTGGGCCTGCATCATCCGAATGAAAATCCCAATAATCCAAATACCAGCAATCTGTTGACTGTGATGTCTTATGTTCCACATCCAGAAGAGCAGCGGGAAAGTCTCACGGATCAGGCTTGGCCTTTGACACCAATGCTTTGGGATATTCAGGCGCTACAAGAGCTATATGGCGCAAACACTGAAACGCGGACAGAAGCCAATGTGTATTTCGGCGATGGAAATGGTGAAAATGGTGCGCTGGAATATCAATATGCGATCAATTCCGACAACAATCTGGGCATGCAGGTTGTGGGCGAAGACGGCCGTTATCGTGATGTAATCCTGACAATCTGGGACGCTGGTGGGGAGGATTTGATCGACGCCTCTGATTTGGCAACAAACAGTCAGATTGATCTACGGCCTGGCCAGTTTTCTTCGATTGGTGAAATCGATGATAATATTGCGGTGGCTGCGGCCGTGCGAAATGATGCTGGCCAAGTGATCAACTTGATTGAAAATGCTTGGGGCGGTACCGGCAATGACCGGTTACAGGGCAATAACACGCGTAACGAGTTGGATGGTGGCGCTGGCAATGATCGATTGATAGGCGGCGGTGGCCGCGACAGGTTGGAAGGTGGCACGGGTCGCGACAGGCTAGATGGAGGAAGCGGCAATGACCTTCTTCTTGGCGAAGGTGGTTTTGATTACCTCAACGGTGGACGTGGTGCAGATCGCCTTTTAGGGGGGAATGGGCGCGACCAGTTGTTTGGTCAGGCTGGGCATGACACCCTGTTAGGCGGTGGCAGCAATGACCGTTTAATTGGAGGAAATGGTCGCGACCAGCTGAATGGCGGCGCTGGTAATGATCTGCTGGATGGGGGCAGAGGTGCGGATGTGTTTGTATTTTCCCGCGGTGATGATCGGGTGGTGCGCTTTGGAAGCAATGACCAACTGGATCTGCGTGCGGCAACGGGTATCACAAGCTTTGCTGACTTGCGCGCAAATCATATTCGTCAAACCAATCATGGCCTGCTTATTGAAGATATGATGGTGACAGCTTTTTGCTGATCGACCGCAACATCACAGACCTCAGCGCCAGTGATGTGCTGTTTTAAAAGGCAAAAGCTGCGGGTATTTTAACCTGCAGCTTTTCGGACCAGGCCCATTTCGTAGTCTGGAAACTCTTTGACATGCTCATAGCCCAGATGCGGCAAGAGCGTGTCCCAGATCCGGCGTACGGCGGGGGTTTGGCGTTCATCCCGGTCATAGGGCCTCATCTGGGCTGGGTTGTTCTGATAATATTTTGACCCTTCCATCGTCCAATCCATATCATCCAGTAGGATCAAACCGCCGGGGCGCAACAGCATGTCCACCAGCACCACCCCAAATCCGGTGGTGTCCCAGGTGTGCCCCCCATCAAAAAAACAAAAATCAAATTGGGGCCGGGGCGTGGTGGTGATCAGCCGTTGCAGCTCCCAAGTATAAGAGCGTTTGGCAAAAAATGGTGTCACCCGATGGCTGAGGTCAAGATGGGTCAGCAGTTCTTCGATATTGGGCTCTTTGCGACGAGCCGAGGCCAGATCAAAAGTGGTCAGATGGCCGGCGTTCTGTTCTTCCAGAATAGCGGCGATATAGGCGCTGCTCTTGCCGTGGAAAAATCCGATCTCCATCACATCGCGCAGGTTGTTTTGCAAAAAGAGGTCGCGCAGAAAATCTGCCTTGGGGCGCGACATATAGGGCAGATCCCCGTAAAGCGTATCAATCTTGTCAAAAGTGCTCATTTTGCGGTCTCCTTGGGCAACAGATCCCGGATCCGGCCCGCTTCAAAGGCTGCGACAATTTCAAATAGGGCAAACGCCTGCCCGTTTTGATTGGCCACATAGGCGCACCAGCAATGGCGCAGCGCCCAAGCCAGGCTGTGATCGGGCGGCGCCCAATTAATCTTTTGATCTGCGCTATGATGATATTCAACCAGATCGGCAAAGGCTGCAAAAGCACCAGTTTCTGCTGTGTTTGGCGCAATACCGGGCTCTAATAAGATCCAGGCTGCTAAGAGAGCTGCATCAGGCCGTTGTTGGCGTAGGGCCGCAAAGGCGGCGGTCGTTTCTCCCACCGCGGCCAATTCTGCCAGATGTGCCATCATCAGCAAAGCCCGTTCAGGTGGCCCATCCTTGGGCAATCGCTTTATGTTGCAAGGGGTTTTGAGCCACAAGGCAAGCTCTGCTTTTGTGGGCAGTTCTGTCCCGGCCTCCCCTCTCCGCAAGACCGCAATATTGCACCAGCCAGGTTGCCCTGTCAGCACCAGCTCCAGAACCTGATGGGTGATTAAAACCTCAATCAGGGCCATCATGTCCAGATGGGCGGGATTTAGCCCATGTTTGATCAGTACCACCCCTGTCTCTGTCAGCGCACTGAGAACCTGACGCAGGCAAAGCCACAGATCCTCCCGGTTGCGCGGCGCATCGATCAGACAGAAATCAAGCGCGCCCCCGGTCCATTCAAAGGCTGATATGTCACATTCAGACAGTCGGGCGGCCTTCCCCTGCGTCTGCAGATGGCGTTCAAACAGAGGGCGAAAACTGGCGCCAACAGGCAAAAGATCGGGATGGTTCTGCGCATTTTGTGCGCTCCATCTGAAATGATCCACCACATGCAATGTGCCATGATCTGCAAGATGCTGGCTCACCCCGCCCAGCCAGGGGCCGATTTCCAGCAACCGGGCCTGATCGGGTAAATCTGCGGCCATCTGCTGTATCAAAGCCAGATCTGCGGCTCCCATCATCACTGGCACGCTGTCAGGGCTTTGCAACCGGAACTTGCCATCGCTTTGGGGCAGATGCATAGTGATTTTACCTTTCTGTTGATCGGAAAATCTATGGATGATGGTAATTTACTGGAGGATGTCGCGCAAGTTCGCCGCCAAGTGATTGCCCTTTGCTCAAAGAAACGCTTCTCTGCAGCCCAGATGTTTCTGGTGGGGTCTGGCCAGTTACCGGATCTGGCACCGGGCCTCTGGGAACATATTGCGCGCAGCGCCGCACAGGCAGGTCATGATCCAATTGCGCAGGCCATCCGGGCTGAAATTTGGGCTGCAGGGGGCAGCCACGAGGGGCTGACGCTTGATGAAGCGGCTTATGCCTTGAAAAACAACCAGGCGCAGGCGGCAATTTTTACATTGGAAAGCGCTTTTGGGCTTTGCCCCACCCGGCCCGACGCGCTGGCGTTGCTGACACAGGCCTATATGCAACAGGCCCGTCAGCAGCAAAAGGGGAGCAGACTGCGGATTGATCCAGAAATCGCACAGCGCCTGACCAAAGGGGGAGTGCCGCAGACGCCACAACACGCGATGGCCGCCATTGATCTGCTGCGCTATGCCGGTGAAATTGATCAGGCGCGGGCTTTCAATGCCGCAGCTACAATTGCATTCCCTGATGATCTGCGCTTTGTCATACGCCGTGCCCGTATGGCCGAACAAAAGGGCCAGTTTGAAAGCGCAATCACGATTTGGCAGCAGATTGCAAAAGGATCAACGCGCTATCAGCGCGACGCCCAGTTTCACCTGCTCAGCCTGTATCAGCGGCTTGAACGATTTGAAGATGCAGAGCAGATTACCGCAGCGCTTTTACTCAGTGATTTACCATTGGAAGACCGGATACAATTGGCCCTGAAAATCGGCCAGCGCGCTGTGATGCTGGCTTTGTTGCGCGCCCTGTCCGCCAGCCCGCCCCAGATCCAGAACATGCGTCATCAACAGGGCTGTGCCATCGGAGAGGCTTTGCTGGATCACGGCGAAATCGGTCTGTTGCTTTGGCTGCGTCGCCGTCGGATGCCGCTTGGGGATGGGGTGAAACAGGTGCTTGATGCCTGCGCGTTTAGCACCCTAGATGGACCGGAAATGCCAGAAGATTTTGACAGTGCAAGCCAGATCCGCAGCCCGGATTTTATGCTACCGCTGGAATGCTTTGCCGGTCTGCCTGCCACACCGCCCGGCTGGCCGGGCCGCCGCACAGCGCCCGGTCGGGTGCTTTTGGTCAATGCTTCCCTAAAAGCAGGCGGGGCTGAGCGACAGTTTGTGGCGCTGATCAAAGCTCTGTTGCAGGCAGGTTTAGCGCCGCAGGATCTGCATGTTGCGGTGTTTTCATTGGAAAAAGACCGAGGCCGCGCGGCGTTTTTGTCTGATCTTGCAGCCCTTGGCGTTGAAGTCCACAGTCTTGAAGCCCTGCAGGTTGAAAATCCTACCTTACCCGCAGCTGTGGCGCGCATTATCAATGCTCTGCCCTTTGATTTGCGTCAGGATGTGCCGTCTTTGTGGCATCTCATTCAACGTCTTTCCCCACAGATTTTGCATGGCTGGCAGGACCGCGCCAGTGCCGCCTGTGGCCTTGCCGGAGTGTTGTGCAACGTCGAACGCCTGGTGCTAAGCATGCGCAATATGGCCCCAAACAGCCGGTATGATCACAAGCTGTCCATTTTAAAGCCCCTGTTTCTGTCTCTTGCCACGCGCAGTAATGTGACCTTTACCGCCAATGCCGAGGCTGCCGCACGGGATTATGAAACATGGCTCTCTCTGCCCAAAGGCCATGTGCACCCTCTGCGCAATATCATTGAACCGGCCACCTTTGCGCCGTTGCACAGACCCTATATTGTGCGCCAGACCAACCCAGATATGACACTTGGCGGGGTTTTTCGGCTTGCCCTGAACAAACGCCCGCTTTTGTGGCTTCAGACCGTGGCGGCCCTGCGCCATCAGACCGACCTGTCGTTGCGCCCAGTGATTTTTGGCACAGGGCCACTGCTGGATCCTGTGTTGGCTGAGGCCCGCCGCCTTGGGCTGGAAGATCTGACAGTGATCCAGGATGTCACGGATCCCGGCCAGATTTACCGCGATATGGATCTGTTGTTGCTGATGTCGCGTGTGGAAGGCCTGCCCAATGTCTTGCTTGAAGCACAGGCCGCAGGGCTGCCAGTGGCCGCTTGTGATGTCGGTGGCGTGCGTGAAGCCCTGCAACGGCGCGGGGCTGCCGGGGCTTTGCTTTTACCTGCAGATATCATCGCCGATAAAGCGGCCACCGAAATCGCCCATTGGCTGCCCCGCGCCCGCGCCGCGAAAATCGACCCGCGCGTCGGCTTTATCCGCAAAAACTTTAGCCAGACAGCTGTCACGGATCCATTGATCCAGATTTATTGCGGCCAGGGAGCCGCCTCATGATGCCGGGTGAGGCACAGCGCCGGGTTGGAGTCTTGGGGCCTGCCTGTGATCCTTTTGGGCAGGTGCTGGAAGATCAGCCTGCACGCGCGCATGATCTGTTTTTACCCCTGATCTCCCCTTCGCCTGACGCCGCTGAGCGGTCCATCCCTTTAGATGAAATCCTTGTCCTGTCACAGAACGAAGCCCTCGCCCATCTGCCTGCCCTGCTTCAAAGCGCAACACCTGTCACGCTTATCCTGCGCCGCAACACCTTGCAGCAGGATCACACACAGACAGAGGCAGCGCTGCGCATGTTGGCCACCGCTCTAAAGGCAAGCCCTGCAGATCATATCCAGCTTTGCGCTCTCACCCCGGAGGCCGCTCAATACTGTGAAACTGTGACCGGTCTGCCTGTCTCTGCCGCCCCAGCCTTACGGCCAGTGCAACGCCCGGAAACAAGCCTGCCTTTGGATCGCGGCCAGCCTCAAGCGACTTTTTTTCTAGACACGCACCAGATACGTGATGTGCGCCGGATCAAGATAGATGCGCTGTCCTGGGGCCGATTGCGTCGTCTCGCCCGGCTGCATGCAACAGATCCAAACGATCAGGATCTGGTGGATCTTTGTGCCTATGTCAGCACCTATGGGCCCGCTGTTCCGGCCCTGCCACGGGCGCGCAGAATGCTGGCAGTGGTGCCCAATGGGGTGGGGCTGGGCCATATCACCCGGATGATGGCACTGGCGCGCGCTTTACAATCCGAGCGCGAAACCGAAGTGGTGTTTTGGTGCTTTTCCCGCGCCGCTGAAATTCTGCAAGCCGCGGGCTATCCCATTGTGTTGCGCCAGACCGCAGCCCATCTGCGCGCCCACCCCCCCGATTGGCGGGATTTTGAAACCCAGGAATTTGCCCTGCTGCTGCAGACTTTTAAACCTGATATCGTGGCCTATGACGGCGCCATGATCGATCCCTTTGTCTTTGCCGCCCTGCGGATGCCCGGCTGTGGCACATGTGCTTTTTTGTGGGTGCGTCGCGGCATGTTGAGCCCAGATGCAGACCCGCTGTTCATGGAAAACGAGCAATTCTGCGATCTCATTCTGGAACCCGGAGACCTGGCGGTTGCCGTTGATCAGGGCCCCACGCGTTTGCATCAGGCTCACACCCGTGGGTTCTGCCAGACCTATGAAACACAACCCGTCTCGCTGGCCGTGACCCTACCCGCCTATTCCCCCCGAGAGGCCCGCAAACGCATGGGATTGCGGCGGGGCATCTATTGCCTGATCTCTCTGGGGGGCGCTTTTGGCGATTGGGACGCGTTAGAGACCGCTTTGGTGGCCGAAGCCAAGCGCCAAAAGATCACCCTGATCTGGGCCCAAAGCCCGCTGGCGCCCCCTCCGCGCAGCCAGAACGCGCTGATCCGTCGTCTGTTTCCGCTCAGCCGCTATCTGCCGGGCATTGATGGTGTGGTGACTGCCGCCGGATATAACAGTTTTCATGAACTGATGCTGACCTATGACAAACCCGTCCTATTTGCCCCCACCAACCACATCCGCATGGATGATCAGGTGGCGCGCGCCTCTTTTGCTGCGACACAGAATTGGGCTGATGTTTTGCAGGCAGACACGCCAGAAGATATCACACCCAAGATCAGAGCTTTTATGCAGGCCGTCAAATCAGGCACCCGGTTCCCGCAACGCCCCAAACAGGCGCTGGAGGCCGCAGCCTTAAATAAGCGCATCGATCAGATGCTCCAGCCCTATATGGGCCATGCATCACAGGAGCCTGAAACATGAGCCAGACCTTTGCCCCGCCTGCCCTGCTGCGCCGTCTGACCCATGATAATAAAACCATGGGGCCGCGTCTGGCCCAGCTGGAGTTTCAAAATCTCAGTCAAGAGCTGGAGCAGCCAGATCTTTTTGATCTTGCGCTGGATTTTCCAACGATCCCGCCTGAGGTGCCGCAAACTTTCATGCCAAATATTGCACTGACCCCCGTTGCTGCACATCTGCCTGCGCTGAACGTCACGCTGGGGCGCACGGCTTGGATGGAAGACCCCGATGATCTGCCCGTGGTGGGCATCTGGATTGGAGATCTGGACAGCACAACCCTGCGCCCCGCCTTAAAGGCCCTGCTGCGCAAACATTATATCACCCCTTTTGCCCGCTATGTGTTCCTGTGCGAAACCATGCGGGTGATCCCGTTTTTGGGACGCTATGATTTCAGTTATGATTATATTGGTCCCGCCTCCCCCTTAGAGGCCGTAAAACGCCTGCAGATACGCTATGCTATGGTGCAATTGCGCGACCTGGCCTCAGGGGCTGCCCTGTGGAAGGCCCAGACACCGCCTGTGGCAGAGCCTGTCACAGGGCAGGATTAAAGGCACGGCGCATCATCGCTTTGCTGTGGGAAACATTTACTTTGAGCCTATCTTCAAATGTTGCACGCAACACCAAGACCGGCCTGGCCAGTATGGCGGATTCTAGATTTGCCCCAGAACATCGCCCGCAGTCGTCCCGCCCAGTGTCTGGGCGGGACCCTTATTCTGTTTGGTGGTTTTACTCTGCCGCGGTCACAGGATTGCCGTCCAGATTGGACAGTTTCTCACGTTTGACAAAGAACATGTAAGCCAACGCCAAGAGATAGATAACGATGACAACAGTCCCCACCCACTGAATTTGCAACCATTGGCTTTGGAACAGCAGCGTCAACACAAACAGGCCGATCGCATTGGCCAAAACATACGACACAGTGCCAAAGCGCTCCGTCGTGAGATTCAGGTTGTCCGTGTAAAGGCGGATCAATGAGTCAAACGAGTTGATGACAAACACAATTCCTACGATTGTCATGGCCCAGTTTGGCAGCCCAGCTGTGCCGATCCCGTTGAGGTGGTAGAAATACAGAACCGAGAACCAAAGCACCAAGGGGATGGATGGGAAGACAAGCAGCGCGGCCAGCAACTGCCATGTTTTTAGACCACCGACAAAACGGCTTACAAACTGTCCAATCATGATGGACCACGCAAACCACCAGAAAAGATAGAACTCGTGGTACTCGGTCAGCGGAATGATAAACTTATGAATGTTCGCAAAATAGCCGCCGATATTGCTGGACGTCGCGGCCAAGTCACCCAGGCTCATGCCTGCGTTCAAGAACATGTACAGGATAAGCAATAAGAACAGGATGGTCGAGCTGACCGACAAAACCTTCACGAATTTCAAGTCCGTCGAGCTGAATGCAGCAATCAGGATGACGAGAAAACAGATGAGGTAAAACACGGGCAGGATGGTTTCACCATCGCCGACTTCTGCGATGTAGTAAGGCATGTAGATCAGGAACAGCGCCCCCGTGAAAGCGCATGTCGTGATGATCACAATGTTATTGAGAAGCTTCACCACTGGGATTTTGAAGAAGCCCACACGCGGCTCAATCGCGCAGAAATAGAAGGTTGTCAGGAAATAAAACGCCCAGATCAAGAAGCCCCAGAACCCGAACTCAAGCGCGAGTGGGTTGGTGAATGCATAGGCGGGTTCGGCCACCGTGTCTGCATAGAGCGGGTAGTCAAACGCCAGCGGAAACATGATCAGACCGACATCCAGCCCCGACGTGAACAAGATTGCGATGAACGTGAACAATGGCACAGGTGTGACGCCGGTCAGTGGCAAATTCCACCACTTGATGACGCAAAATATCACAAGCGCAAACGCGAGAATGACCCCGAATGAAATGATTGAAGTGAGCATTTATCCCCCTGAGTTTTAGTTTGTTGTAGGGGGTGTTCCTGCGTTTCCCAAGTGTTTTTGCGCAGGATCAGTATTCTAACCATGTATTGGGGATCTTATGCCCCTCTTATTTGCCTGAATGCGACGAGGCGCTCTGCCGCCTTTCTTAAACGCCTTCCCGTGCATAAGATCACAAACAGCCATTCCTGTGATCACAGCGCATTTACGGTGCCTGCTCCGCGGCCACAGGCTGAAACTCGCCAATCTGCGTTATGTAAAATTTTAAAACGTGACCTTGGGAGAAACCTTTCCTAAACCCTGATCAGGCACCCTGTGAAAGGTGCATGTCGAGAGCGCATGAAAATGTGCCAATGGATTGAGGACGACAGTATGAAACAGCCTGTTACAGGTGCACGTTTGCTGTGCGCGATCTTAGGGTTTGCGACCTTTGGCGCAGTCTCTACCGCCGCTGCGGCCACATGCGCAGATCGCGATCACGTCAGCACACAGCTTGCTGCACAATTTGGCGAAGCCCCCATTGCCAATCAGATCAGCCACAGCAATCGCATCCTTGAGATCTACGCCTCGCCTGATGCACAAACATGGTCTATTGTGATCACCCTGCCGGAACGCAACCTCTCTTGCTTGGCTGCCACCGGCAAAGGCCGCGCGCGTCTAAAACGCACGCTGGGGTCACTGACTTAACCATCACAATCGCCACCGCCTTTGCCCCAGGCGTTCCACAGCCACCAGTTCAAAGGCGATCCTGTCTCCGGGGGCGCAATAGTCAGCGAGGTGCGCACAGCGAAATACTGTGCCATCTGGCGCGAGTTGCCACGCGAGATAATGGTATCGAGCCAGCGGGCATCCAAGGCCGCAACCCTCGCATCATCCACCAGCGCATAGGATGTGCGCACGGCGAATTCGATATTTTGGTCCAGATCTGCCAGCGCCAGAATGTCTTCCAGCTCAGGCGGCAGCGGGGTGGTCTCTGCACCACCCAAAGCCCCCTGATCCAGCTCTGTGCGCAGCTGGTCCCAATTGGCGTTCACCTCGTCCAGTGCATCAGGTCCGGGCGGCGCCACCGCCGCTGACGCCCGCGTAACGGCAATCGCGCCAATGATCATCCCTTTGATCACGGTCGAGAGGGCGCGCAATCTGTTGCGAATTGCCATGATCAGCCCTCCTCTTGTGCAAAGATAAGACCTGCCACCGAGAAATCATTGCTGGCATCAAACGGCGCAAAGAAGGTCAGCCCATCCAGCGCTGTGGTCTCCTCAAGATCCATGCGCAACTCGCCATTGGACATATCGATGGTGGAGCGTTTGTATTCGGCAATGCGCCGCAGATTGCGCAGGGCCTGCTCATTATTGGCCACCCGCTGCACCAGATCAAAATTGCGCGTGCCCACCGCAAACAGGCTGGTGCCGTGAAATTCCGCCAGGATCGGCAACAGATCAATTTCAACGGTCTCCACCCCTTCAAAGATGGAGCGTTTCTCGCGATCAACCTTGCCAATGGGGTTTTCCAAAAGCGCGTCCAGTTCAGTGGAGGTGCCGCGCGGGGCCATCACCATGATGGTTTCATCCTGAATGACCACCCGTCGCCGCAGATCCCCGTTTTCAATGAAGTCTAGCGAGACCTCCTGATTGAACGGACTCCAGGGCAGGCGATCGCGGGCAGAAAAGGTGGCGCGGCGGATTTCCGCATCTCCGACCACCAGACCCAGCCCCGCAATCTCTGTATCCACAGGTTCATTTTCCACCCGGTCTGTCAGATAAGAGCCATAGCGGCGATCTTCGCTGTGGAAGAGATCACTATACCAGATGGACTGCACCTGTTGCGGCGCTTCAAAGCGGATTTCGAGCCGTTCTTCGAAATCAATTTCGTCGTTTTGGGCCCCATCCTGAATGCCAATCCCATCTATCGGGTCCCAATATAGGGTGGCCTCGCTCCAGGTCTCGCCATCATCGTTTAACCGGGTCGCCCGCAGCGAGACCTCTCCGATGGTGCATTCATGCTGACCCAGACACTCCCGATAGGCCAGAGCTCTGAAATCAATGGCTTGTCGCAAATCCTGATCGATCTGTGACAAGCTTTGCGCCTGGGCCATTTGTCCCCCTCCAAGGAGGGGAAGGAGGCACAAGCCGCTCATCCACTTTGCTAACATTATCCTTCTCCCGCATAGCACCCTCCCTGCGGGGGTGCCGCAAAAAGGATATATTCTCCTTTAAAAATAACGCATTATGACATTTTTGGGAGAAGTCTTTAGGTTATTAACCCAATGGGCAGGGTCCGAGCAGGCACACCAGAGGCAGATCAGGCCATACTGCCCGGATGCCTCCTATATCTTGTGTAAAGAAGAGGCGGCGCCTCAGCGAGTCAGTTTTGCGGCCCTTCTGCCCGGCGCGTCTCTTTAGCCATGCCAATGGCGCGGGCAATCAAAAGCGAGCTGTCATAATTCAAAGGCCCATGTTTGCAGGTGTCAAATCCGCCCTGCGCGCGACAATAGCGCAGCAGCGCCTGCAGCGTCGGGCGGGTCAGCTTGCCATGGACGGGGCCGGAATAGGCCTGAAGCGCCGCCAGCTCTTTTTGCAGCAGATATACAAAAGAAGTGCGTTCAATCCCGCGCAGACGCAAGGCCGCCTGAGTAAAGCTTTCCCCTGTGACCGGTTCCAATTTTGCCGTCAACGCCCGCGCAGATGCACGATGGTTGCGTCGGTCGTATTCAGCGCTGACGACCTCAGCATAGCGGGTTTTTTCCGGCAACAGGGCCATGTGATCTGCCACCAGAGCCCGATGGCGCGCAGCCGCATTCGGGATGTAGCGTCGCAGGCGCAGATAGGCGCGCGCCAGAACTGTGGCTGCGCGCCTATCTCCCTGTGCCAGATGGGCTTCCTGCGCGGCCACCACCGCTTTGACATCCAGATCTGGCAGGCGCGTGCCCCGGCGTTCATGTTTGCGCAAGACCACAGAGGCCGCACGGCTGTTGCCCTCTACGGCAAGAGTAGAAAACAGCGCATCACCGTCTGCTTCGGTGCCGCCAATGCCTTTTGTATAAAGCTGTGCCAGCGCCAGCTGCGCCCGGCCCGCGTTTTCACCAACCGCCATCTGACGCAGCGCAGCCAGCCCAACCTCTGGCGTAGATGCTGCACCAAAATCCCCTTGCGCATGGTGATTTGCCGTTAAAAACCGCGCATAGCTGCTGCCGGCCGCACTGGCCTGTTCAAACCTCTGCAAGGCTGCGTCCTGTTGACCTAAAAGCAAATGCAATTGCGCCACCCGCAACAGGGATTTCTTATTCCCCTGGGTAAAAAGCATTTGCTGCAGATCCAGCGCCTGTTGCCACTCCGCCGCAGAGCGGCCTGTTTTACGCAGCTCCTCTGCCAGCGCATAAGCCTCTTTAGGGTCTGTCCCTTCTACGGCCCGTGCGGGCTGGATCACAACAAGGCTAAGGCACAGACACAGGATACCCGCACGCGGATAAGAGGTTAAAAACGGCAATACAGGCATGACTGTCCTCCCGAACACGACCAAATTACGCAGGTTTATATATAGGCTACAGGTTTAGGCCGGGAAATGATGCCGCCGCACCAGATCCCAGATATCCACATTCAGCTGGCGCAACCGGTTGATGCTCTCATCCATATGTGAAGCTTCTCCTTTGGTGAGGGCCTCGGTTTTTCCCATCCGGATCTCGTGACGGCGGTCCTGAATACGCATCAAAATAGTCTGCAATTGCCCCATTTCAGGGTCAAAGGAATAAATACAGTGGTTGTATTTGTTGCGCAGCGCCGCTTCTCGGGTCAGCCGGCTGGTCAGATCCAGCACCTCATCGCGCAGGGTCATGGCCACACGGTCCATTTTGGCCAGACGCTGCACCAGATCTACCCGCGCGCGGGTGGTGTTGAGGGTCAGAAAAATCACAACGGCCACATCTTTTTCCACCTTGGACAATCCGGCAATCAAATGGATCAACAGGCTTTCGGTATTGGTCCAGGTGTAATTCAGCCGCCCCACCCGCAGCAGTACCTCGTCCAGCATGTCAGAGGGTCTTTGATCTGCTGCAGGCACGCCTTCTGTGGCGGCACGTGGTGGGAGAGCTGGCTCCGCCGCCATCTCAGGCCCGCGCATATTGGCAGGTGGTGACAAATTTCATCGCTGCAGCAGTACGATTATTGACCCTCAGCTTGGTGATGATGTGATGGATATGCAGCTTGATCGTATGTTCTGAGACTTTTAATTTGGCCGCAATCTGCTTGTTTTGCAGACCATTCACCACCTCTTCCATCACTGCAACTTCGCGTTGGGTCAAAACCTCTTTCTCTTCCCCAGAGGTGTCCAAAGCCGCTGATGACAGCACAATCGCCTCTCCGCCAGTCTCTGATATGGTTGAAGATGTGGGATCCGTTGCTGTTTCTCCATTTGCAGCGGGTGTGGGTTGCGGCGTGGTAATGTTTTGCTCCAAAAGTTCGGACGGCAGATAGCTGCCCCCGCTGAGGAACAGGCGCAGCACCG
Organism: Epibacterium ulvae; assembly: GCF_900102795.1. Taxonomy (GTDB): domain Bacteria; phylum Pseudomonadota; class Alphaproteobacteria; order Rhodobacterales; family Rhodobacteraceae; genus Epibacterium; species Epibacterium ulvae. Next base: position 14,986 of record NZ_FMWG01000013.1, read on the forward strand.
CCAGCCAGATATCGATGCTTTGGTTCATGGGTAAAAACCCCTGCAACCCCAGGCTGCCGCCAAGACGCTCTAAGGTGCTATGGGCATTCGCCTCATTCCAATAGGCCACAACAAATCCCGGCATCTGATGGTGCGGATACTCTGCTGCAGCCCCATGGGCCATCTCTTGTATTTTGTGCAGAACACGCTCACAGGCGCAGGCATCAACAATGACCAGTCGTATCCCCGATGTCAGTGTTTTTAATGCTGGTAAAAACGCATCCAGCGTTTCATATCGCAGCGGCAAAATATCTTCGATTTCTTCATCCACAATACGCAAAACGGTATGCGTAAAACTTTTTTGTGGACCAATAAAAACAACCAATTCGCCTTCAGCGTTAGGTGTCATCAATTGTTGATCATCCAACGGTAACGGCGCCATAGTTTTTACACCCGGCATTCGTTTCTCCAAACCCTAAGGTAAATAGAAATGATAATCCCACTTACCTTCCCTCGCACGCAAAGCCTTGCTGCCATTAAAACGCAACGCTTTTTCTTTACTTACGCTCGATTTGCCCAGGTAATTTTGCGCCCTCAAGATCCTGTGACGCTTATTTTGTGATTTAAAACAACATACTGAAGATAAGACGCTCTTTCGTATCGCGTCAACTAATCAAAAGTATGAAGGTCTTTTCCACAACTCCCCTAATGATTATGTCAAACTTTATAAAAATTGCAATAATCTGTGGATAAAATTTCCAATCCTTTATTAACATGGTTAATTAAAGGCCGCCCTACCTTCAAATAAATAACTGAAATTTAATGCGTATAACGCGTAAGTTGTGCGCATATAAATATATAGTCCGAATTTCCAGCTTACGCCATTTCCCCAAACTGAACAGGATGAACAAGCCCGGCACGACAGCTGCGGGTGAATTCTTTACAATCGCGACCCCGGTGGGAATTCAGCCCGGCTGTCGTTTTCATTTGCTGCGGCATCATGACGGCCAATCGCTTCGTTTCACAATTTGCACTCAGGCAAATGAAACGTGGCGATTGATTTTAAGACACTTTGGTTCGGCAATGGTCACTTTGGAAAGACTCGTGACCGATCGAACCCTTTTAGGGAGAGATAACTTATGTCTGGCAATCGTCACAATCATCTGTTTGGCCTACAGGGCCAATTGCAAGGCCAAGGCCAGTTGCAAGGTCAGGGTCAAGATCAGGGCCAAGGCCAAGGTCAGGAGCAAGGTCAAGGCCAAGACCAGTATCAGGGACAGCACAGTGAAAACCTGAACCTCAACGGGAATGGCAACGGCAATCTGAACGGCAATGGAAACGGCAACGCCAACAGCAATCACAACAGCAATGAAAGCACCTCTGGATCAGGGTCTACGGCGGCTGGGGCCGGCGCTGGTGTAGGGGCCGGCTCTGGAGCCGGGACCGCGGGTGCAAATTCGACCGCTGGCACCAATGCAGGATCTTCCGCCACATCCGGATCAAATGCCACCACCTCAAACACCTCACATGTTGACGTTGATGTTGATGTCAATCTTGGCCTGACCGGTCTGGATCCAACTGATGATGACTTTGGAGATTTCGATCTCGGCAACAATGCTTCAATTGATGACATCTCCATGGTCAATGGCAATGCCAATACCAACATTGGCGGCGACATCAATCTGGGCGGCGTTCTGCAAAAAGCGCTTGGCGGAGATGGCAATGACACGGGCGTTGTCAATGGCATGTCCAATGCGCTGCAAGACAATGATGTGTCCGAAGGTGCATCCGTCAGCAACAATGCCAATTATGGCTCGACCCAAACAGCGCAGGGCGGCAGCGCCTATGCTGAAGAAGGCATCACCAACGAAGCCGATGGCGGCGACGCTGGCAGCGGATACTCCACTGGCGGTGCAGGCCATGCCCATGGGGCACAGGGCGGCGGTGCGCTTGGCCTTGGTGGCATGCATTATGGCAATGCCGGTGGCAATGCTGATGGCGCTGCAGGTGGCGCAGGCGGTGCAGCAACCGCAGGCGGTATCGGTGTTGGCGGTGTTGGCGTAGGTCTGGGTGGCGGCGGTGGCGCTGCAACCTCTGGTGCCGGTGGCGCTGGTGGAGCTGGCGGAACGGCTGATACCACAGGCGGCGGTGGAGCCGGCGGCAGCGGCGGCAACGCAGGCCCGGCTGGTGGCATTGGCGGCGCAGCAAGCGGCCCAGCTCTGGCCGGAGGCCTTGGCGCGGGTGGCAATGCAGGCGCTGACGGCAGCGATGGCGGCGACGCAGGTGCAATCGGCGCGGGCGGCGGCGGCTTTAGCTTCCTGCCTTCCCCTGGCATTGGTCAGGCACTGGCCGATGGCGGTGACAGCATAGGCTTTGCAGATGCAGATGGTGGTCCAGGCGTTGGCCAGGGTCTGGCCGGATCCGGTGATGCCGGTGGCTATGGCCTGGGTCAATCCAGCACAGGCGGCAATGACGCAGATGGCGGCACAGGTGCCACCGGTGGCACCAGCGGAGCTGGTGGCGCAGGCGGAACCTCTGGTGCAGCGGATGGCGGCAGCGCAGATGGGGCTGGTCTTGGTCACGGCATGGGCGGCGGCTACGGCGCTGCAAGCTCAGGCGCCGGTGGTGCTGGCGGGGCTGGTGGTGATGCCAGCGGCTATGGCGGCACAGCGGGCAATGGCGCAGGGGCTGGCGGTGATGCTGGTATCTGGGGCGGCAATGGCGGCACAGGCGGCCTGATTTCTGCAGATGGCGGCATGGGCGGTCACACCGGCGGCTCATGGGGATCGCACAATGGCGATGATGGCTATGTAAATGGCCTGTCCACCGCCTCAGCGGACGCCGCTTTGGACAATGCAGCCTTCAATCAGAACATCGTCCAAGGAGCAAATGTGCTGGGCAACACGGTTGATATGACCGTTGTGGGCGGCGGCTACAGCTCTAGCCTAATTGGCGAAGACGACGGATAAGTCTGAGAAACCCCGGATCTGCGCGGCGCCTATGTCGCGCAGATCCCCTTTCCAGCCCACATTTTAACGAAGGATCTGCGCAAAACCGGGGGCTCATGATATGTTTGACGATAAAACAGAAATCATTGCTCATTTTATCGGGATTTTTGAACTTTCAAATGAAGCCGCACGGCTGAAAATTCAATATCAGGAGTTTACAGCCCAACTGGCTCAGGCCCCAGATCTGAACGCCTTTCTCACGATTAATATCAATGTATCCTCCAGCTATAACCTGACAGATTTCAATCCAAATCTCTACTGGCGCGACATCAGCCCTTCCATCGGTGCACAAACCTCACCGCTGATTTTATCGGGTCAAAGCGGCGTTGTATCCGCGCCCCTGCCCCGCATGTTTCCCAGCGAAACAGCGCCCGCGCCTCTTTCTTCAAACCGCACATCCCAGACCGGCGATCAGCCCAATTTTCAGCTGCCCCCGCCGGCCCAGCTGGCCACGGTCACAGCCCAGATCAATGTGCTGGAAGATCTGGACGTGCTGATCACGTACCCCAGCGCATTTGAATTTCTCTCGGCTTCTGAATTTAACGCAGGTCTTTCTGCGCTGCAGACCCAAGCAGACGCTTTGCTACCTTTGACCACACCCGCGCCGGCACAGGGGGAGATCCATGCCCATGAAACCGGTCTCGCGCTGAAAACGCAGCTGCAGAGTCTAGAGACAGACGCGCTGACCCAAGCGATAGGTGGCACCAGTATCAGTGCCGCGTTTGGCGCTGATATCGACCCAATTACTGTGAATGGCAGCGCTGCAGAGGCCTTGCCCCAATTGGCAGATATCAGCCATCGCTTTGCCCCAGCTGAAAGTGAAGACGAGACCTCTGCGCCAGAGATGGCAGAGGGCGCTTTGTCAAACCCGGCGCAATCTGCGCAAGGGACGCCGCTGACAGAGACGGATCTGGATGCGGCCACCCATGAGGTGAGCGCCGGCAGCAATGTTTTAATCAACCAAAGCAGCATCAGCACCAATTGGCTGGATGCGCCCGTGGTTTCAGTGGGTGGTCAATCTGTTGAGGCGGACGTGATCAGCCAGGTCAATGTCTGGAGCGATACAGATCTTATAAATGGTGAAAATAGCACCACTGACAGCTCGTCAGATCCCAGTCAAAGCTATAATGGCGCAGAATTCATCCAGACTGCCAATCCCGTCCTCTCTGCGCCAGCCGATGGGGACGCCCCCGGCAACGGCCCCGATTTTCTCGCCGTGGTGACGCTGGACGGAGATCTGTTGAATTACAACTACGTGCAGCAGTTCAACTTTGCTCAGGACGGTGATGTGCTCAGCATTGGGTTTTCGGCCCAAGACACGCTGATCCAGACCGGTGGCAATACGCTGATCAACAGCAGCGATATTCTTGGTCTTGGCTTTCACTATGATATGATCATCATCGATGGGGATTTCATCGATCTGTCGTTTCTTTCACAGACCAATGTGCTGTTCGACAATGACTGGATCAACACACAGCCGGGGTTTGCCGGCGATATCAGCGCGTCAGACAATCTATTGCTGAATGCGGCCAGCATTTCCAACATTGGCTTAAACACACATACCGAGATCACCGATCCATTTGCCCAGACCGCAGAACAGTTTGCAAATGGCATCCATGATGTCAGCGCGGTGCAGGGGGATGTGGCTTTTGCTGAATTGGACCTGCTGCGCGTGCTGCATGTCACCGGCAATGTGCTCAATCTGCAGATCATTGAACAGGTGAATGTACTGGGGGACGGCGATCAGGTCGCGGTTACCGCCAGCACGCTGCAGGCAACGGATGGGGCCAATGTCTCTGTTACAACCGGTGAAAACGAGCTGTTGAACCTCGCCTCAATCACCGATGCGGGCCTGGATTCAACCATTTACACAAGCGAAGGCGCCTATACCGACGCCTTTCTCTATCAGGCGGATTTTGTCTCGGAACAAGACCCCCTGATGCTGGCCACACCAGATGGTCTGGCCAGCGAAGCCTTTCTGTTTCTGGCCGATGGGTTGCTGGAATCAGACCACGACGAGGACGCAGGCATCTTTGCACCGCAATCAGGGGAAACAGCGGTGGATGTGATGCAGACGCTCCTTGCCTAAATTTTCAAAAGGGGGATGCACATTGAAAGATTATGGAACGGAAAACCCGGGGGGGACAGGACCAACAGGACAGGGGGCAACCGGAAAGGCGCGCGATTTTTCCAATGCAGCGCCCCATCAGATGCCTCAAAACCCACATCCTTCTGGCCAAAGGCCCAAATCACCGATCAGACGCAGCCAAAGCGGCGGCGGTGGGGGCAACGACAGCCGGTTTCACAAACGCCTTGGTCCCAATGATTTTTCCAAAGGTCTGGAGCTGGGGCTCCAAGCCATTCGCCAGAACATCCTTCTGGTTATGGTGTTCACCTGCGCCACCAATCTGCTGATCCTCGCGATCCCGCTGTATCTGTTTCAGATTTCAGATCGGGTCCTGACCAGCCGGTCAATGGATACTTTGGTGATGCTGACCACCCTGATTGTGGGTGCAGTCCTGTTGCAGGCGGTGCTGGATGCGGTGCGCCGTTTTATCCTGATGCGCACAGCGGTTGAAATTGCCGCCCAGCTTGGCAATCCCATCCTAAGTGCTGCGGCGCGCGCGTCCCTACACAGCAATGGGCGTGAATATCAGACCTTGGGCGATCTGCAGCAGCTGCGCAGTTTTCTGGTTTCTGGCACCTTGTTGTCCTTTCTCGATATTCCTTTCACACCGTTTTTCCTTTTGGCGATTTACCTTGTGCACCCGCATCTGGGGCTGATTGTGATGGCAACAGCATTGGTGCTTTTTGTGATTGCGCTGATCAACCAAAAGATCACCTCCCGCAGTTTTGCCGAGGCCAATCAACATCAAAGCCGCGCCAATCTGCATCTGGATTCCATGTCTCGCAACAGCCAGATCATCAATGCGCTGGCAATGATCCCCGAAGCAGTCAGCATCTGGGGGCAAGACACGGCGCGCTCGTTGAAATCACAGGTGAAGGCGCAGGACCGTAATATCATCACAGCCTCCTGCTCTCGTGCGGTGCGGCTGCTCACACAGATCGGCATGCTTGGCTGGGGGGCTTCCTTGGCGATCAACGGGGAAATCACCGGCGGTATGGTGATTGCAGCCTCTATTATTGCCGGCCGCGCTCTGGCTCCGGTGGAAGGCGCTATTGAAGGCTGGAATCATTTCCTTTTGTCACGTGCCGCTTACGGGCGCATTGCCACACTGCTGCGCAGCTCGCCTCTTAATCGGGACCGGCTGATCCTGCCCCATCCCGAAGGCCGTCTGGATGTGGAGCGTTTGCTGTTTGTGCCGCCGGGTACAAAACGTGTGGTCTTAAACGGGCTCAGCTTTACCCTGTCACCGGGCGACAGCCTTGCCATAATCGGCAATTCAGGGGCTGGCAAAACCACCCTTGGCAAAATGCTGGTGGGATCCGTTCTGCCCACCTCAGGCGCGGTGCGGCTGGATCTGATGGATCTGCGCAACTGGGACCAGCGGCAGCTGGGATCAAACGTGGGCTACCTGCCCCAGGACGTGCAGCTGTTTCCCGGCACCATCAAACAAAACATCGCCCGGATGCGCGAAGACGCCACCGATGAGCAGATCCACACCGCAGCTGTTCTGGCAGATGTGCATGAGATGATCGCCAGTTTCCCCGAAGGCTATGAAACCATGGTGGCAGCAGATGGCACCCCCCTGTCGGGTGGGCAAAAACAACGTATCGCACTGGCACGTGCCTTTTTCGGGGAACCGCGCCTGGTGGTTTTAGATGAACCCAATTCAAATCTGGATGCAGCCGGCGATATGGCACTGGCACGCGCGCTGACCCATGCCAAATCCCACGATATGACCGTGGTTGTGGTGACGCAGAAACCGTCGCTTTTGGGGTCGGTGGATAAGATCATGCTGATGGCAGATGGCAATATCGCCATGTTTGGCCAACGCCAGCAGGTTCTGGCCCAATTGGAGCAGCGCCGCCGCTCCACGCCTGCGCCCGCGCCACAAAGCAATCAAAATCTGCAAAACCCCAATCTGAATGGCCCAGCCCCCGCATAAGGAGTGCGACCATGACCTTAATTCACCCGCCCCATGAAAACGAATATCAGCCACAAGAGTGGTATTCAGAATTACCCCGTCAGGTGTCCCGGATCGGGATGTTTGGCATTATCTTGATGCTTGGCTGTCTCGGCGGGTTTGGCTATTGGGCCTTTAGCGCCCCTCTTGCGGCAGCAGTGGTGTCACAGGGCAGCTTTGTCGCCACCGGGCGCAATAAAATCCTGCAGCACTTTGAAGGCGGGATCATTGATCAGATCCTTGTCAGTGAGGGCGATTTTGTCAAAGCAGGGGATCGTCTGGTGACATTGGACACCACCGCCGCAGAGACACATCTGAAAGAGTTGAACATGCGGGGCGCCCGGTTGGAAGCCATGATTTCTCGCTTTAGAGCCGAATATTTTGGCTATGAAACCTTGGAATTCCCTCCAAAACTCCATGCGCTGGCAGCTGAAAATCTGGACCTGTCGCATATTCTGACCAGCCAGACCGAAAGCTTTACCCTGTCGCGCGACAAGCTGGAAAATGATCTGGGCCTGCTCAACGACAATATCACCGCGCAGAGCCTGCGCAAACAGGGCTACAGCGATCAACGTCACTCTGTTCAGGAGCAGATTGTACTGTTTCAGGAAGATCTGGAGGCCAAAACCACCCTGTTTGATCGCGGTCTGACCCGTAAGACAGAGCTGAACGCGCTGCGCCGTTCCATCGTGGAAGGCACCGGACAAATCGCGCGGCTTGGCTCTGAAATGGGGGAAAGCGACACGATGATTGAAAAATATCAAAAACAGGCGCTGCAGACTGAACATGCCTATAAAGAGGCCGCCCTTGACGAATGGAACGCAGCCCAAGCGGAACTGGACAGTATCAATGAACAGATCCTGCAGGCGCGCGATGTGTTGCGACGCACGGAAATCACCGCCCCTGTGGCGGGCACGGTGGTGCGGATGCATTATCACACCTCAGGCGGGGTCATCAAAGCGGGCAAGGAAATTGCCGAAATCATCCCCTATGACGCGCCTTTGATTATTGAAACCCTGATCCCGCGCACGGAAATTGACAGCGTGCAATTAGGCCAGCACGCTTTTATCCGGCTGTCCGCGCTCAATCAGCGCACCACCCCGGTGCTGGACGGCGAGGTGATCTATGTGTCAGCGGATTCAATCCACAATCGAGAAGATCAGACCAACCCCGAAGTCTATATTGCCCGCGTCACCCTTGCGCGCAGCAGTCATCAGCAATTTCCGGGTTTTGTGCCAACCCCCGGCATGCCTGCCGAAGTGCTGATCACCACGCAAGAGCGCACCTTTTTTCAATATATCACCAAACCCATCGTCGACTCTATGTCGCGCGCCTTCCGGGAGGATTAGATACCGTTCCGCTCTTCTAAACCGGGTCTGCAGCAAAAACAGGGGCAGGCTGTCCTGCAGTGCGCAGATCCAGGTAGCTGCGCGCTGTGTCCAGCGCCTCGCGGATGGTCACATCCATATCAAGGTAGCGATACGTGCCGAGACGGCCCACAAAGGTCACATCTTTTGCCTGCTCTGCCAGCGCCACATAGTCTTGCAATAAGGCTTTTTCCTTCACCTGTCGGATGGGATAGTACGGGATATCCTCTGGCTCGGCGGCGCGCGAAAACTCACGGTAACACACCGATCCTTCATGGCTTTCCCAGGGCGCAAAATGTTTGTGCTCGGTGATGCGGGTATAAGGCACGCTTTCTTCACCGTAGTTCATCACCGCACAGCCCTGATAATCACCTTGCGTGTCAAAGCGTTCAAAATCCAGAGTGCGATAGCCAAGGCGGCCCAGTTCATAGTCAAAATAGCCATCCAGCGGCCCGGAATAGAACACATGATCATAGGCTGTGCCCATATCGCGGGTGAAAGCCGTATTCAGTTGAACCGTAATGTTTTTATGGTCCAGGATCTTTTCAATCATCTGAGTATAGCCGTTTTCCGGCATGCCCTGATATTTGTGAAAGAAGTAATTATCATCATAGTTGAACCGCACTGGCAGGCGTTTCAGAATGCTCGCAGGCAGTTCAGACGGGTGCATGCCCCATTGTTTGATGGTGTAGCCTTTGAAAAACGCCTCATACAGATCCTTACCGACAAAGCGCATCGCCTGTTCTTCAAAGGTCTGCGGATCCGCGATTGAAGTATCGGCCTGTTCTTTGGTGATGAAATCATGTGCCTCGTCAGGGCGAAAGGTTTTGCCAAAGAACTGATTGATCGTGTGCAGATTGATCGGCAGGGAAAAGACACCGCGCTGGCCTTTGGGGTCTAAACTGGTGGTTTTTACCCGGTTTTTGTAAGGTTGAAATGTCTCAAACCGGTTCACATAGTCCCAGACTTCCGCGTCATCGGTATGGAAAATATGCGGACCATAGACATGCACATTAACGCCGGTTTTTTCATCGCGCTCGGTGTGACAGTTGCCGCCAATATGAGCGCGCGCATCCACCACAGTGATCTCGTGGCCTGCCTCCGCCAGATGGCGGCCAATCACAGCCCCCGACAGGCCCGCACCTACCATCAGAAATTTTCCTACGCTCATATTTTGTCTCTCCTGTCCCAGTTCGGCCACGTCTTTTCAATCTGGATTCACTTCAGGCCAGGCCTGCTTATTTCATCAAACGCAGATGTTCTTCAATAGCCTCATCCAGATCCGCAAAATAGCGCACACGCCCCTGCTCCAGGACAAGGCCCGCATTACAGAATTCACGCAGCTGGGCCATTGAATGGTTGACGACAATTGCACTGGAATGGCGCATCCGATCCGAGAAAAGCGCCCGGCTTTTGCGTTTGAAGGCCGCATCACCCACTGCAGTCACCTCATCCACCAGATAGGTGTCAAAGCGAATTCCCATAGAAGCCCCAAAGGTCAACCGGGAGCGCATGCCTGAGGAATACCCCCGCATGGGCATGTGATAGAACTTCCCCAATTCAGCGAACTCATCCACAAAAGCCACAAGATCATCTGTATCCACCCCATAAACCCGGGCAATAAAGCGCACATTTTCTGCGCCCGTCAGATCCCGGTGAAACGAAGCCGCCAATCCAACGGGCCATGAGATTGACCCATCCGTGACCACTTGACCGTAATCTGGGGGCAACGTGCCTGCAATAATCTGCAGCAAGGTGGATTTTCCTGCCCCATTACGCCCCAAAAGCGCCAAAGAGCTACCTGTGGGCAGTGTCAGGTTCAAATTGTCGATAATGGTCTTACGCTCTCCGCGCAGCCAGAAACTTTTGGTGAGGTTTTCAAAGCGGATCACAGGATAAAGCCCTTCTTTGTCTTTAGCTGCGATCTCGGATGGAATAATAAACCAGTGCCAAGATGGACCATCCCAGCAATAAAAACAGCCCCACCAGCCCCGTCAGCACAAATCGACGGGGCGCCTGTGATACCTCTGCCAAGGTGGGATTGATATATGTGGCCAGATAGCGCCCCTGTCGGGTGGCCGCATCCCGGGCCACCTCCAAAGCTGCCAGCGCAGCCCCGTAACTTTCCTCGGCAAACTGTCGATTAACATTCAGCCGTTCAAACTCGGATATCAATCTGGGATAGTCTTCGCCAACCGCTCCGGTCTCTGTGTTGTCTGCACTAGCAAAATTAATGCGTTCAATTTCGATGCGATCGCGGATCACATCAATGCGGCGGCGCGCCGTACCAAGACGCGGATCTCCTGCCGCCAGTGTTCCGCTTTGCAGATCATATTCAATCAAAGCTTCGGCCAATTGCTGCTGCAGATTGTTCATCACCCCCATACGACCCTGAATATCCGCTTCAGGATCTACAATGCGGGTGCGCGTGCGAAAGGCAATCAAAGCCTCTCGCGCCTCTTTCAACCGCTCCAGCGCCACATCCAGATCTGCGCGCGCATAACGCATTGCATCACTGCGCGCCTGCTCGTTCAGCGCATTGATCCGCTCCTGGCTGATCCGCACAATGCTGCGCGCGATCGCCTGTGCCGTTTCGGCGTCAAAGGCAGAGATCTGGACTTCGGTCAGCCCCGAACCACTGTCATAGGAAATGCCCACAATGCGCTGCCAATACCAGGCCAGATCTTCCTGAGTGGCAGAGGGCCAAAGCGCAAAGATCCAATCTTTTGGCCAATATGTGCTGTAATGCCCGCGCAAATCCAGTTCGGTATCGACAGCAGAAACCATTTCCTGACTTTGGATAAATTCAAACAGAATATCTCCATCAGATGCGGTTCCGTTTCCGGTAAGAGTCGCAATGCCTCCCAACAAATCCGTGCTGCTGGTGCTTTCCTGTGAACGCACGATAAAACCCGTGGTCGACACATATTGATCTTCGGCGATTGTAAACAGATAAAAGACAGCCGCCAGCAATGGGATCACCACCAAAGCAGCAAAACTGACCAAAAGCCCCCAATGCCGTCGCCGCATACCAGCGGGGCGCGCTACGGAATGAGCCGTAGACAAGGCCTCGGTCTGGGCGGTCAGCCGGGCAATCTCGGCTTTGTCTTCCTGCATTTTCTTGCGCAGGCGCTTCAACTCCTGCTTTGGCCCAAGAGGACCACCCTTTCCCGGCCCTTTGGGTCCGGGGCCTGGCTCGGCGGCAGGTTGTTCGGGTGCATCACTTGTTTCAACAGGACGCAGATTACTGTTGCTGTCTTGCGTCATGATGATTTGTCCCACAATACACTCATTGCTCTTGCCTTTTGCTTTTGCAGCAGTATCGCTGTCCTATTGCAACTCTACAACCACACAATCAACACGTTGTTTGACATGACCCGCATTGCGCCCTCTTCCCCCGCCCCCCCAGATGCTGACGCTTCTGAAGCTGCATTCGCGCCCGCCCAGCCCCCTGCTGTGGCCCGTACACGCAGTTTTGCTACAACACGTGTGGTGGTGGCATTAATCTTGCGCGAAATGTCGACCCGCTACGGCCGCACCCCCGGTGGATATCTGTGGAGCATCGTCGAACCCCTTGCTGCAATCCTCTTTTTGTCTGTGGGATTTTCCCTGGTGATCCGCACCCCCTCTTTGGGCAATAGTTTTCTCCTTTTTTATGCAACAGGTTTTTTACCCTTCAACCTGTATCGCGAGCTCTCTGGCAATGTGTCTCGCGCATTGACGTATTCACGCCCCCTGCTGCGCTATCCCGCTGTGACCTGGATTGACGCAATTTTGGCTCGATTTCTTTTGAACAGCCTCACAGGCAGCCTCACAGCCTTACTCTTGCTCAGCGGAATTTTGCTGATCTCTGACAGTCGCGCTGTGCTGGACATCCCTTCTGTTGTCAGCGCAATGGGGCTTGCAATGCTGGTAGGGCTGGGAGTCGGCACATTAAACGCTGTTCTTTTGGGATTATTCCCAATCTGGGATGTAATTTGGTCTGTTTTAAACCGCCCTTTGTTTCTGGCTTCAGGCGTGTTGTTCCTATTTGAAGACATGCCCCCTGTGGCCCGCGAAATCCTCTGGTACAACCCGCTGATGCATGTGGCCGGGCTGATGCGCACAGGGTTTTATCCAACCTATGGGGCGCACTATGTAAACGTGTCTTATGTGCTGCTGTTAAGCCTTGGGCTGCTCGCATTGGGACTGTTGCTGATGGGGCGATATCACCGCGAGATTTTGAACCGCTAAAGCCTGGTTAAAGCGGTTTTTGCGCATCAGGTTTGCGCTGGACCCATTGAGGTTCTTAGATTAGGAACTTCCCGCAAGAAAGACAAAGGCATGGGTATGACGGATCAGGTGGCGCAAAGCCAAAGCTCAAAAACGCTGGTGATCCATATCGGAGACCATAAAACCGGAACCACCACCCTACAAAATGCTTTTGCAGTTGGGGCTGTGCGCCCGCAAACAGTTGAGCTTTTGTACCCTGCAAAACTGAACCACAATTACCTCATGGGCTTTATCAAAAGTCATCTGGAGAAGACGCCGCTGCCAGCGCATCTGCGCAAGAAACCGGGTTTGGAAGAACTGGCCTCTGAAATCGCAGACAGCACAGCAGACTATATTGTGTTGTCTGGTGAGGTGTTTGAAAATATTCCTGCTGCGGGTTTTCGCACCGTGGTGGATCATTTTTTCCGTCCCCACGTGAGCCGCATTCATATCATTGCCTATGTCCGCCCCCACGCCGAACGAATTTTGTCCAGCTTTGGCGAACAAATCAAAATCGGCTGGTTCAACCAAACGATGCAGGCGTTCTATGACAAGAACCTTGCATCACGTCGCTTCCACTATGCCCCGCGCTTTGAAAAATGGCGCGCGGCTTTTGGCCCGGATTTCACCTTGCGCCCTATGGTACGCAGCCAATTGCGCGGCGGATCCGTCATTGAAGATTTTGCCCATGTCGCCTTTGACGAGCAGCCCTGTGAATTCATTGAGTTGGAGTCTGAAAACGAAGCGCTCGGCCTGCGCGAACTGATGTTTTTGAAGCATGTGCAGTCCACGTTCGACGAAACCGGCCAATGGCTACGCCATACCCTGGGCTGGGAAATGGCGCGCCGTATTGGGCAAATCCCAATGCTCAGAGAGGCGCCACAGGAAAAACTGCGCATGGATACGGGGCTTTGGGCACAAATCCAAAAAAGCTACCGCAAAGATGCTGCAGCACTGGATAAGATGTTTTTTGAAGACGCGCCTATCTTACAAGATGCGCTGGACGCCATGCAGGCACGTACCATTGAAACCCCGCAATCGGTTGATCCAAAAGACTACTTTACTCCCGAAGAGCAGCGCAATCTGGATGTAATGGCCGCAATGATGATGGATATGCTTAATGTACAGCACAAATGGCCTGCTTATTTTCACCGCCACCGCCTGCAAGATGTACATCGTCGCAAAACAGCAATAACAGATCGGCCACAGGCTGACGGACCGAAAAAGGACACCCTATGAGCCTCCCCACCTCTCTGGCCGCTGTCATCGTGACATATAACCGGCTTGATAAGCTGAAACGGGTGATCGACGCGCTAAAAAAGCAAACACAGCTGCCGGATCAGGTCTTTGTCATCGACAATGCTTCCACCGATGACACAGGCGCCTGGCTGCAAGAGTTGCAAAACCAGGATCAGCGGTTTCAACATGTGCGTCTGCGCGAAAATTCCGGCGGTGCGGGTGGCTTTTATGAAGGCGCGCGCGTCGCTTATGAGGCCGGCCATGATTATATCTGGTTCAGCGATGATGATGCTTACCCCGAACCAGAAGCAATCGCCCAACTCCAGCACAGCCTGCAGGATTTTGAGACCCGCTTTCACCACCGTCCTGCTTTTGCCTGCTCGGCTGTGAAATGGACCAATGGGGATCTCTGTGAAATGAATACCCCCACAACCGTTTGGGACTGGCCCCGGTTTTACAGCCCCGAAACACCTTATTTTCTGGTCAGCGCCTGCTCATTTGTATCAGTCCTCGTGCCACGCTGGGTGATCCAGGAGCACGGCTTTCCAATCAAAGACTACTTCATCTGGTATGATGACGCTGAATACACCCAGCGCATTGCCAAAACATATCCCGGCATCTATTGCCCCAACAGCGAAGTCGTCCACGATGTGCCTGAAAACAAAGGGGTGAACTACGCGCTGATCAACGACAAGAACATCTGGAAATTCCGCTATGGCGCGCGCAATGAAACCTCATTTCGTCGCCGGGAACAGGGCTGGTACGGGGTGGCTGTTTTTGTGCGCGGTGTGCACAATCAAATGCGCGCGGGCAATGTTGACCCCGCTCTGCGCCGTGAGGTTTACAAAGCAATCTGGCAAGGTTGTTCCTTTGCTCCGGCCATTGAACGGCCCGATCCCGACAGCAGCGTTTAAACAAGCAAAGGGCCACCCTCATGCAGGACAAGGATTACATCGACCAGGAAGTGGCCGGAGTACGCTTTATTTATGAAACCCTTTATCCACAGGAGCCGATTGAACTGCACCTGTGGTGGGAAAAATCCAAGATGGCGACGCCCCTGATCCAAAGGCAGGAGAATCCGCTGAACGCGGATATGCTATCGCAGGGCTATCTGGGCGCACATCGGATCGGCCCGGCTCCACAGCCAGGCCAGCTTGGCCGACGGATCTGTCTGACAATCCCTTCACCGCGTCAAATACGCGGGCGGGCACATCAAAACCTGCCTTGGGCTGATCGCCCACTTCACTACCGGCTGGTCAACAGCCTCTCCCCGCTGCTGGGGGAACAGGGCAAGTATCTGGTTGAACGCCGCCGCCAGCGACTACGTCCCAAACGCCATAAATTTGCCCGCCTCCCCTTAAGCCGCACAGCCAATTACCTCACAGACCCTGCAGTCGCGCACACCACATCCAGAAAAAAAACGCCTGCAATTCTGATCGGCCTGCATTGGTTGGACGTCGGCGGTGCAGAAAGTCTGGGCCTTAATAGCATTCAATGGGCTCTGGATCTGGGCCTGCGGGTTTTTGTGATGGTCGGCCAACATGGCCCTGAGCGCCTGCGCGCCAAACTGCCCCAGCATCCAGACCTGCACCTGATCCGCACAGACCGCTATCTTCCCCCTGCCCTGGTAGGGCATTTTGTTGAGCGTCTGATTGCGCAGGAAAACATCATCCTGACCCACAATCACCATTGTGTGCCTCTCTATGATGCTTTGCCTGCCATCAAATTGCGCCACCCTCATGTGGTCAATCTGGACAGCACCCATATTGTTGAGCATCACGATGGGGGCTATCCGCGCATTTCCGGGGTCTGGAGCAATTTTCTGGATTATCACCATGTGATCAGCAATGAACTGCTGGCGTTTTATGGGGAAAGCTTCCGTGTCTATGGCTCTAAAATGGTGCTGGGGCGCCTTCTGGATGATCGCCAACGGGATAAAACGCCTTTGCCGGTGCGCCTGTCGGCCGGGCAGAATACCTGTCGTATCACCTTTGTCGGGCGCATGGTCCATCAAAAACGCCCCCTTTTGATGCTGGCCATTTTGCGCCGTCTGCACAAATGGGGCAAGGCAAACAACGTGTCTTTTCATTTTGATATCGTGGGAGAAGGTGCTTATCTGGAGGCCCTACGCCATAAGGTCGCGCGCTGGCGTTTGAATGATTGCATTCATCTCCACGGTGCAGGCAGCGATGTGCCTGCGCTTTTGGCCAAAAGCGACATTATGCTTTTGCCTTCTTCAAATGAAGGACTGGCGTTGGTCTGCTATGAGGCCATCGCAGCAGGCTGCATTCCAATCTCCACCGATGTTGGCGGGCAAAATGAGATCTGCCCCGCTGAAACACTGGTGCCTTGGGCGCCCTTTAAAACAGTGCGAGAAACCTGTAATCTCGTGATACGTTTGCTGCGTGACAAAGGCTTTGCCCAACAGGTTGAACGCACCCAGAACGCCAGATTGCAAGCCCTGCAAAACGAACCCTCAGCACGTGAAGTACTGTCACGGATCTATGCACAAACCCTGCAAAAAACCCAAATACCCTCCGCAAAAGCCCCTACGGTTCAACAAGAAGAAAAAACATCATGCGTCGGTTAGTTCTCCATATCGGTACACATAAAACCGGCTCAACCTCTTTGCAAAAATCCCTACTCCAGGGGCAACAAGACAAGACTCTTGGTCCATGGAGCTATATTCATGCCCGGCCACGGGTGGATATGAACCCCTTGGTTGCCTGCAAAGGCATGGGGCCTCAATTGCGCGCGCAACTGCGCATGCCATTTCTGGAGCGCCGCCTGGAAAATGCCAATCAGCGGGGTTTTGAAGACTGTGTGATTTCAACTGAAATGCTGTTCTGGCTGCATGACGAGCGAGAAATCCGCACGCTTGCAGAGCGCCTGCGACAGGAGTTTGATGATATTCGCATTGTCGTCTATCTGCGCCGTCAGGATCTTTTGGCGCTGTCACACCGTAAACAGGTGATACTGGGACAGACAGCCTATCAATTCTATGGCGCACAGGTACATGCCCTTCCCAGCTATCGACCATATTTTATGCGCTATATGGATTATGCCTCAAAACTTGAAAAGTGGGAGCGCGTTTTTGGCGCTGAGGCTCTGACCGTGCGCCGCTATCAGCCACAAGATCTACACGGCAGCGATACGGTACTTGATTTCAGGAACATCCTTGGCCTACCTGCGCCAGAACAGCCTGCAGAGCGGTTGAACACCGCCTGGAACAGAACCCAAATTCTAACTGGGCTTTGGCTACGTCAACGCGGCTACCCGCGCAGTTGCTTTATGCCCTCTCTACGCGCGCTGGAAGATCCTGAAAAGCTCACGCCCTCTCGTGCCCAGGCCCGCGCTTTTTTACGCCGCTTTGAGAAGGTCAATGAAACCCTCGCACAACGTTATGACCCCGAGGGCCCAACACAGTTCTTCAGCCCCGATTTTACCAATTACCCAGAGATGGCCAATGATGGCTATGATGCCCCTCGCCCAGATCTGAAAGCATTAGAAGAAGAGGTACAGGCGCAGATGAAAGAGCAAGGCCTGAAATTGGAAACACTCAACCCAAATGACCGCAACTGAAACCTGTGCTGCCCTCATGTAACAGTTTGCTTTATATTACAAAATCTGTTGAAGGCTTCACAAAAACCATACACCGCCTCACAACAGGGCAAGGCACACATAAATCGACTAGAGCCTCAGATATCAGGCTGTTTAAATTTCTTTCTTTAAGGTGATCGATCGATGAAGAGTTGCATTCTGACGATGGTAAAAAATGAGAGCTTTTTCTTTAAGATCTGGTATCATCACTATTCCAAATCATTTCCAGATACAGATATCTTTGTTATTGATAATAAAAGTAGCGACAATTTTCGCTCAAACCTGCCGCCGGGCATCTCTGTAATCAATATCCCTGATCACATACGAGAAAGCTATCCGCGGCGCCAAAAAAACAGTCTGCCGAGTAATTTTGATGGCGCACGGTCGCTTTTCATTTCCGATATCTCAAACGGTCTTTTGAACTATTACGATACGGTGCTTTACACAGATGTGGATGAATTGATTGTCCCAGATCCTAACCAGTATGACACCTTAGCGAGCTATCTCTCCCAAAGCGCTGGAAAAGGTGGCCTTCTGGCGCCTTTAGGTCTGAATCTGACGCATATCCCCTGGCTGGAAGACACCCCTTTGGATGTCACCAAACCCATCCTCTCCCAACGGCAATTTGTCTATGCATCTGAGAAATATACCAAACCCCTGATTAAACAGCGTGCCATCATCTGGGGCGGTGGCTTTCATGGATGTAACAGCAAATTTGAAATTGATCGCAGCTGCGTCACATTCCACATCAGAGATGTGGATGTAGACACCAAAATGAAAACCCAAGCCAAGCGGCATGCCGAATACAAAACCTCAGGGAAAGGCGCAGATTCTATTTGGGCACGCCCCAAAAACAAAGCCATTCAGAATTACATTAACAGGCTAAAACGCTCTCAGATCAATAAAACGGAAATTGATCTGGCCTCCAATGGGTTTCAGATCGCTGAAACGCGTAAAAATTATTTTCGCGCAGTCAAAGCAGATGGCACATTTGCTCATGACACCTCATATGAACTGTTCAAGGTGCCACAGCGGTTTCACAGACTGCTGTAAACGGCGCGCTATATAAGCTCTCACCTTAGAACTCCCGAAAGGCCCGACCCAGGTAATCTGTAAAGGGCTGGATCAGATAATCCATTGGTGTCTGGCTACCGGTTTCAGCGAAGACTTCTACAGGCATGCCCGGCACCAGCACATTATCCTGCCCCAGACGCTGCGCTTCACCTGCGTTCAGGCGCGCTTCAATTTCAAAATACGACCGCCCTGTCTGCTGATCCTGAAACGCATCCGCAGAGACCCGGCTGACCTCCCCAAAAAGACTGGGGGTGGTGCGCTGATTGAAACTGGTGAACTTCAGATTGACGGGCTGTCCCAGATAAATCTGATCCACATCATCCGTGTTAATCTGCGCCGTAATCACCAAAGGCTGATCTTGCGGCACAAGGAACATCAAAGGATCCGCCGGGCGGATCACCGATTTGCGGGCAAAAACAGCCAAATCATATACCACCCCCGCCACTGGCGCGCGCAGCTCCAGACGCGACAGGCGCTGCATCAAGATATTGCGGCGCTCAATCAGCTCCAGACGACGCACCTGCAAGTCCCGCAACGTTGTAATCGCTTCTTCCCGCCGCGCACTGCTTTGATTGAGAATTTCCAATTCCAGCTCTGTAATCTGCCCTGCCGCCTGCGAGCGCTGCGCAGTCAAAGCGCCTGCCTGCCCCCGCAGGCGTGCCTCTTCGCGCTGCAGCGCCAGAACGCGCCCTGCCTGAGCAAGACCTTGATCCAAAAGGTTTTGCTGATTAACCAATTCTTCCTGCAACAACACAAGCTGATCGTCGATCGACTCTTGTTGTGCCATAATCCCATCAATCTGGCTGTGAATTTGGCTGATCCGTTCTTTTAAACGGTTCACACGGGCTTCTAGATTGACCCGACGCGCCTGAAACAGACGCTCTTGACCCGCAATCAGCTCTGGCAATTCAACATGGCTACCATTCAGCATATGCAAAAGCGGATCAAAGCTGATATCCTGCGCCTCATCGCGTTCTGCCGTAAAACGGCTGGTACGGGCCAGGATTTCCGCCAGCTGACTTTCAATGATTTGCAATTCGGCCAAAAGTTCGCTGTCATCCAATTGGATCAGCACATCTTCAGCAGAGACCCGATCTCCCTCCCCAACCAGAATTTGCGCCACAACCCCACCATCAGGGTGTTGTACAATCTGGCGGTTCTGTTCCACCTGAATAGAACCTTGCGCAATGACAGCACCAGAGATCTGTGTTGATACACTCCATCCCCCGAGCCCGCCCACCAGGAGCACAAGGAATGCAAAACCCGCAATAGCAAAGCCACGAAAAGAAGGACCGTTTGAAGAAGGCGTATCCATGGTTTAACCTGCTTTGCTGTTTTCAACATCCGACTGGACAGGCTGCGGTTTTGCTGCACCACCCGCATCTTGTTTGCCCGCAGGCGCCCCTTGTCCCTGAACCGCGGGTGCAGCGGCCTTTGGTGGCACCGCTTTGGCAGCAGCAGGCTGCAAATGCTCTTTCAAGATCACATCTTTCTCTCCAAAGGCACGCTGCGTGCCTTTATCCAAAATCAAGATCTTATCGCACAACTGAATCGCCGCCGGGCGATGCGCCATAATCACCACAACACGGCCATCTTTGCGCGCGCTGGCCACAGCAAGGTTCAACGCTTGGCTGCCTTCATTATCCAAATTGGAATTGGGTTCATCCAGAACCAAAAGCAACGGATCCCCATAAAGAGCACGCGCCAGACCAATCCGCTGGATCTGTCCACCAGACAAGCGGCTGCCAGAGACTTTGACAGGAGTGTCATAGCCCTGCGGCAATTGCTGGATCATCTCATGCACAGCAGCTTTCTTTGCAGCGGCCACCACCTGATCAGGGTCTGGCACTTCGGCCAGCCGCGCTATGTTTTCTGCAATTGTCCCATCAAACAGGGTCACTTGCTGCGGCAGGTAGCCAATATAGCTGCCTAGAATATCCATATCATATTGATTGTAGGTGGACCCATCCAGCCGGATCCGCCCAGAGGCTGGATGCCAGAGCCCAATCAAAGCCCGCGCAAGTGAGGATTTTCCAGCTCCTGATGCGCCAATCACGCCCAGGGCAGATCCTGGGTTTATGTCGAAATTCAACCCTTGCAGTACTGGTTTTGAAACCTGTCCGGGAAGTGTTGGCGGCACCAAAGTCACGCCTTGAAGCTGCAGTTTTGCTTTTGGACGTGCCAAAGGCATCGGAGCCGGGCGTTCTGGTGTTTCTCCCAACATAGTGGCCAGACGTTCTTGGCCTTGCAATGCGCGCTGTACCAATCCCCATTGAGAAATCAGCGTTTCAATCGGGGCCAATGCCCGACCCATAATCACGGATGAAGCAATCATGACACCCGGTGTCAGACCTTCGGTCAACACCAGATAGGCCCCAGTGCCCAGCATCGCAGATTGCAAAGCAATCCGTATGGTTTTTGTACTGCTGCCAAACAGACCAGTGCGATCACTGGCCCCCAGTTCCGCCACATTTGCCATCTGGCGCATCGTGCGCCACTTAGCAAAGGCTGCCTGACGCATCCCAAGGCCTTGAATCAACTCTGCATTATTACGCATCCCATCCGCCAAAAGATGGGCCCCTGCTCCCATCCGGCTGGCCTGTTCCACGGGCGCTTTCGACATCCATTGGTTGACCAGGGCAATGATCACCAGAACCAAGCCTCCAACAAAAGCCAAAGCCCCCAGATAGGGGTGAAACGAGGCAATCAGCAGCAAAAATAAGGGCGACCAAGGCAGATCAAAAACCGCAGAAACAATGGGCGAAGACAGGGCCTTTTGCATGGATTCCAGATCCCGCAATCCCACTTTGGCATTCTCATCATGAAATCCGGCCGCAACCTTGTCTTGCACCGCAGTAAAGACCCTCTTGGCCAGCTGATCATGAAACTGTGCGCCCACCCGCGCCAGAATACGGCCTCGGATAAAATCCAGACAGCCCATGATCAGGTATAAAAACCCAACCAGAAGGGTCAGTGCCAAAAGCGTTTCCATCGATCCGCTGCTCAGAACCCGATCATAGACCTGCATCATATAAAGCGGGCTGGTCAGCATCAGGATATTGGCGAAGAAACTGAAAACCCCCACCAACCAAAAGGCCTTACGGCATGTGCGGCGGGCTTTGGTGATTTCAACCTGCCCGGTCTTTTGCGCAGGAATGCGTGCCATTGGAAGCGCTGCCTTCGTACCACATGTGTTTCAATTTGCAGCCAGACATTAACCGACAAGGCAGCGTTTCACACGCGGCCTTACGTCAAAACCCTAGGGCTGCTTATTCCTCAAGAACCCTTTGGTGAAGACCACAGGACATCAAAAGTGTCAAACACTTCCCCGCGCGCATCCTCACAGGGCTCCCCTTATAAAGAAAGGCTCTCGGGCCCCTCAGATTGACAAGACGCCCCCCCTTGGCTAAGGCGGTTTGGTGCCCAAGGCCATCGCCTTTTGAACGCAGGATGAAAGACCCCCATGCAAAAGATTTCCGACGCCGCGTCCCAGTTTGAACGCCGCTTCTCTCCCCAGCATGTCGCCGCAAACACCTTTAACGACCCGGCAGATATCATCCTTTTCATGCACATCCCCAAAACTGCGGGCATGTCAGTTGGCAAAGCGCTGCAAAATGCCTTTGATATCTTTCATCCCGTATCTTGGGAAAACACCGGTAAATCCTTCCGCCAGAAAACCAAACAAGCGCTGTATATCCGTACCAAAGAACACACAGGAGAGGGACCCGTGCGACAGGTCCTGATGGGCCATTTCGGCTGGGGCGATGTGATGTTCTGGAAAAACCACGAGCTGCCGATCAAATGCGCCACAATCATCCGCGACCCGCTTGCGCGTTTTGTGTCAAACTATCGCTATAATTGTTCTGAGCGACACCCCCAGCACGAGGCTTTCAAAGCCCGCTTTCCAACGCTGGAAGATTATGCCCAGCAGCTGCCCAATGATTATCAACTCAACCTGATGATTGGTCCGTTCTACTCCTTTGATGATGCTTTGGAAAAACTGTCCCGCACCTACAGTTTCATCGGCATCACAGAACATCTGGGGGCAAGCCTTGATCACTTCCGCAACAGCCATGGTTTGGCTGCTTTGCCAGAACATCGCGAAAACAGCGGAGAGAATCGCAGCGAAGAGATCCCCGATTCGGTGCGTAACCTCATTGCAGAAAAAAGCCACAACGACATGCGGCTGCATCAGTTGATACAGGGATTTTACGCTGCACCTCAGGATATTAAGATCTAAAGCCCCGGCAGAATTTCGCGCATTCTTCCAAAAACGGGCAAAAATCCGCCCTCTATTTCACCTCTCTTTGAGCTCTCAAAGACGTGTATACTTAGGCGAACATATCTTTGTGAGGACCGTTTGAGTGGAATCGCCGCACGGCCTTGCAGGAAACGCCATATGAACATGCAGGCTTAACAATTTTTAATAAAATAAACCGTGTTATGACCGCCACGCTTTAAGGTTCTTTTGCTTTGACGCAGGCCCAGACAGAAGTTTCCTTGACATTCATCGCCCATCCAGAAAAACAGAGAGCGGTAAACTTTTGCGAGCATCAGGCCTGTGCGCTTACTCGCATCAATCCGACGAGCA
Organism: Epibacterium ulvae; assembly: GCF_900102795.1. Classification (GTDB taxonomy): domain Bacteria; phylum Pseudomonadota; class Alphaproteobacteria; order Rhodobacterales; family Rhodobacteraceae; genus Epibacterium; species Epibacterium ulvae. Next base: position 38,183 of record NZ_FMWG01000013.1, read on the forward strand.
ATACTTACGGAGTAAGACATGGCTACAATTAATGTACCTACAGGTGAGGTCTTCGAATTCGGAACAACTTCCGATGATACAATCACCATCACAGACGCGCTGGACTATGCAACAGGTGAAGACCTGGACGGCAACGGCGGTGAAGACAGCCTGACACTGGAAGGCAGCGATCTGGCGACCCTGCTGACAGGTGCAAACGCATCTGTTGCATTTGACGCAGACACTGGCGTTTGGGTTCTGGATGACGACACCACCGGTGGCGACGACGCAACGATTTCAAACGGCATCCAGTCCATCACTTTCAACGATGGCGCAACTCTGGTCGGCGGCACCGCATCTTCAGGCTTCCTGAACCCAGGGTCCGTAAATGCAGACGGCACCACACTGGCGCTGGCAACCATCAACACATATGAATTTGACGGCGCAGCGCTGACCGCAGACACTTTCACTGCAACGTCAATCGTATCTGTTGACGGTCAAGAGATCGCAACTGCTGGCAGCAACTTCACCAACACCGATGGCGCTTTCACCATCACTGGTGCAACTGGCCTGCAGTTTGTAGCAAACACTGCTGCAATCGCAGCTCTGGGCAACGTAGGTGATGCAGTCACCTTCTCTTATGAAGTTGTTCTGGCAGATACAGACGGCAACACCCAAACTGTTACCGTAACCTTTGACGCAACCGTTCCTTTCACCACCGGTGATGATGAAGCGTTTGCAGATGCAGCTGGTGAAGCGATCGACGAAACTGCAACTGAAGCTGCAGGCGACGACACTTTCAACGGCGCAGAAGGTAACGATACCCTCACCGCGGGTGCAGGTAACGACACTCTGCTTGGTGCAAACGGCGACGATGTTCTGGTTGGCGGTGCGGATGACGATTTCCTTCGCGGTGGCAACGGTGCAGACACCATTTCCGCAGCGTCCGGAGAGAACAACCTGGGCGGCGGTGCTGGTATTGACAGCATCACTGGCGGCTCTGACGATGACACCATCTTCGGTGGTGTTGGTGACGACGTTCTGCTGGACGGTGGCGCGGGCAACGACGTCATCAATGGTGGCTCAGGTGCCGACACTCTGACAGGTAGCGCGGGTGACGATACCCTGCGTGGTGGTGACGGCGACGACGTTCTGAACGGAACCTCTGGCTCAAACGAACTGCGCGGCGGTGCAGGTGATGACACCGTAAATGGTGGCACAGGCAACGATCAGATCTTTGTCAGCCTTGGCGACGATAGCCTGACTGGCGGCACAGGTGATGATACCTTCGTTCTGCGTGACGACAGCGGCACCACCACAATCGCTGACTTCGGCACTGGTGATGACCAGCTGGACGTAAGCGGTATCGGTCTTGCCGATCTGGATGCTGTTCTGGCGATTGCCTTTGAAACAGATGCAGGTGTTACCATCGCAATCGATGAAGATACATCTGTTGTTCTGACAGGCCTGAACTTGGCTGATCTGTCAAATGCTGACTTCGACTTCGCCTAATTAGGCTGGTTGGATGTTTACCAGAAAGGCCTCGCTTCGGCGGGGCCTTTTTGATGTCTGGTCAACTGGTTTTATGCTGACAGGGCATGCATAAACGGTCCGGTGTTTTCCATTTGATCTCCCCTGCGTTTGCGATAAATTTGTTGTCGTTTGCTCCGCGCAATCCGCTAAATAAGGGAATAATATTCCCCCGATAGGAACGCGCTGCAGGTGATTGGACAGATTTTTAAAAAACGACACAGTCGTAATAGATCTTTACCCCGTTTCCCTGATCCGCGGCCCACAGAACCTATCGCCCTTATCGGCGATGTGCATGGCTGCTTTGATCTCCTGCAGCGGCTTCTGGATCAGATCCCCGAGGGCACAAAGACGATTTTGATCGGAGACTATATCGACCGGGGCGAAAAAAGCGCACAGGTGCTGCGCTTCCTGTTGTCCCGACCGGATCTCATCTGCCTGAAAGGCAATCATGAAGACATGCTGCTGCGTTTCCTGCAAGATCCAGAACGTGGCCACACTTGGCTGCACCATGGGGGCCTGCAGACATTGGCGTCCTTCAACATCAGCCTGCACAAGCAAACACTGGGGCCCGAAGCGCTGCTGACCTGTCGGTCACAGCTTGAAGCCAAGATGGGCGACAGGTTGATCGCTTGGCTGAAGGCGCTGCCCGCTTTTTACAGCTCCGGGAATGTATTTGCAGCCCACGCAGGCGCGCACCCGGATGTGACACTGGAAGATCAAGAGCCCAACCACCTGATCTGGGGGCACCCCACGTTTGAAACACGCCAGCGCCAAGATGAAACCTGGGTTGTCTATGGGCATATTATCCAGCCGCACCCCTCTGCAACCCATGGTCGGATCGCAATTGATACAGGTGCTTATGCAACCGGCACTTTGACAGCCGCCTATCTGGAACCGGGGTCATCCCCCCGTTTCATAACTGCAAGATTGTAAGCACAAGGAAAGCACTCTTGCCACGGTGTTGGCTTATGAATGTGCCCGACCTGAGAGGTTGAAGTCACGCAGTTTTCAACACATGCAGCCGCACGCGCCAGATCAGCCGGGTGAAATAATACATGAAATGCCACCTTTCAGGCAGGGGCCATTCCAAATATTCGCGGATTGTAGGATGGAAACGGTGGATCGCTTGACGGCGGCGCAGCCTGCGCTGCATCTTTGGGCTCAGGAACTCTTTGTAAGGCACTGAACGCCACCCCAAGCTTGTACGAATTTCCTCTTCAACCTCCAGCCCGCCGGCAAGATTCATCTCACAGAGTGAAAGGAGCTTTCCACCAGGGGTCTGCTTTTGATCTTCCGTCCATGTCCAGAGCGCAGCCACAAGCGCATGCATCTCCAAACAGGCTTCCACCAGTTGATCCAGCCCTTTACGACGCGCCACTTCCATAGCACGGCCCCGGTCAAAATCCGGGTTGCGCACAATCGCGTCCAAATCGCTCAACCAATGAAGATGCGACCACACATGACGCGAATTGTGAAAACAGACATAACACAGCAACATATCCAGCGGCAGAACCTTATAAGTCGTCCCTGCAAGCACCAGATCCTCTGCAGATGTGACAAGGTCTTCTGTCGGGAACAGTTTCGTGTGTTTGTCCAGATGACGGTGCATCTCCACATGCACACCACGCGGGGACAGGAAGTTAATCACAGAGCTGTATTTCAAGAGAGCCTGACATGTTTCCTCATCTGGCCGTTCAGGGCGGGTCTCCTCTGTTACGGCCACCCAATACCCTTGCTCCAGCGCTGCGCGAAACACCGCTTCGAAGTCTTCATCTGGGATCAACACATCCAAATCCCGCGACGGGCGCAAAGAGGGCGACGCATAATATGTCTCCGCCAGCGCAGGTCCTTTAAAAAACACGGACCTCGCCGCGGTTGGAGCAATACAGGTCTGCTGGAAAGCCTGCATTTCCGCACGTACCCGCAGAGCGTTCAGCGCAACGCCCCGGTAAAGCTGTCGCCAGCGTTCAAGAATCTCTGGATCCACACCCCCAATCCGCTCCAGATTCTGGTAGACGAATCCAGATACCATTTTGGCATGGGCCAAGGACATAAACCTGTTCCAGTCCTTCAACTGAACCAGAAGTCCACGCGCATATTTCTCTTGATCTTCAGACACATGTTCCCGCCCCAAAAGCAGCAACAGTTTAAAAACAACATCGTCCATATCACGCCTAATGTACCAAAGTCGGGCGCGTGTATTCACCCGGTGATTGAAGTAAGAAATAAAATCTCGTATCTAAGGCCACTGCGGAATGTCTTGAACATGGAATGAGATTTCATTGAGACTATTAAGGTAATTTATTCTATGTTTCTTTGGCATTAGCGTTGCGCGCAGCCAATAAACCATTCATTGACGAAAAAAAGCACAAAGATGTAGCAACTTAGCCATAGTCCGCTGAAAAAGGCGCGCGTTAGACGACGTGAACAGGCGCTGACACAATGCACACCTGCCAGTCTGTCATCTTACGCACCAGATCCGAGATGCCAAAACCTTAGAAACACCCTTTTGAATGCCTCATATGAAACATGCTGACGCACCACAGGCTTATCACATCAATAGGCAGTTTGGTGCGAGACGACCACCATTGCAGCAGATCTTTGAGATCTCCCCACTTATTCACCTGAATGACGCATATTTCCCTTTAGACGAGACGGCGCGAGACCTATGAATGGGGCCAGCGCAAGAAATTATAAACCATGCGTCATAAGTAAACACGAGGTCATTTAGTGTTATGATTACCCCTATTCTTCTTTGTGGTGGCTCAGGCACCCGTTTGTGGCCATTGTCGCGCAAAAGCTATCCAAAACAATTTGTTCCTCTGGTTGGCGACACCACGCTGTTTCAGGCCTCAAGTCAACGCCTGTCCGGCGAAGGCTATAGTGCGCCTCTGGTGCTCACCAATTCTGATTTCCGCTTTATTGTGACGGAACAACTGGCCAGCATTGGCATTGATCCCGGTGCCATCCTGATTGAACCCACCGGGCGCAATACTGCCCCTGCGGTTCTGGCGGCTGCGCTGTGGCTCAACAAAAGCGATCCTGAGGCTTTGATGCTGGTGGCACCATCGGATCATGTGGTCCCGGATGCAGAGGCCTTCCGCCAAGCCGTCGAAGCAGGTGTTCCTGCGGCTCAAAACGGCCAGATGGTTACCTTTGGTATCACACCAAGCCATGCGGAAACCGGATATGGCTATCTGGAACTGGACACCGCAGAGCTGCCAGACCAGCCCACACCGCTGGGGTTGAAACGGTTCGTTGAAAAACCAGACGCCGAGACTGCAGAAAAAATGTTCGCCTCAGGTCAATACCTGTGGAACGCCGGCATTTTCTTATTCTCAGTCAAAACCATTCTGGCCGCTTTTCAGGCTCATGCCCCAGATTTGATTGCCCCGGTGCAAACGGCTGTGGATGCCGGCCAGCCAGACCTTGGGTTTTTGCGCCTTGATCCTGCAGCCTGGGATCAGGCCGCTGACATCTCCATCGATTATGCCGTGATGGAGCGGGCCGAAAACCTCAGCGTGGTTCCTTTTGGCGCAGGCTGGTCTGATCTGGGCGGTTGGGATGCGGTCTGGCGCGAAAGCGGCCCAGATGCGCGCGGTGTTGTCACCTCGGACAACGCCACTGCCATTGATTGTGACAACAGTCTCTTGCGCTCTGAGGATGCCGGGCTTGAAGTTGTTGGCATCGGTCTGAAAGACATTATCACCGTCGCCATGCCAGATGCGGTTCTGGTGGCCGATGCCAATCGGGCCCAAGATGTGAAAAAAGCCGTGGCTGCGCTGAAAGAAAAATCAGCCAAACAGGCCACAGCCTTTCCAAAAGATCACCGCCCCTGGGGCTGGTTTGAAAGCCTTGTGGTTGGCGATCGCTTTCAGGTGAAACGCATCCTGGTGCATCCTGGTGCAGCACTCAGCCTGCAAAGCCATCATCACCGGTCTGAACATTGGATCGTTGTCGAAGGCACTGCAAAAGTGACCATTGATGATCAGGTCCAGTTGGTGACCGAAAACCAATCCGTTTACATCCCCCTAGGGGCTGTCCACCGCATGGAAAACCCCGGCAAGGTGCCGATGGTCCTGATCGAAGTGCAAACCGGCAGCTATCTTGGGGAAGATGACATCATTCGCTACGAAGATGTCTATGCCCGGACGTAACACAAATTTTGGTGCGTCTCAGGGCGCACCAAAACCCTCGTTTGAGGACAGACAAATGGTAAATTGCAGGGGCTGGCATGGGCAATGGCGGACAAGGAACCTGTCGTCTTACCGTTAACAACCATATCCAGCGCCAAGACCGCCAAATACGGCTTTCCTCTATCAGACATTCAAGGCCGATAATTCCCCAACAGGGCGCAGCTATCTGCGGTACCCGCGCCCCTGTCGCTCAAACATCTGGGCATAGCGCCCGCCTCGGGCGATCAACTCATCATGCGTGCCTTCTTCCACGATACGCCCCTTATCAAGCACATAGGTGTAATCTGCCATTCGGATTGTCGACAGTCGGTGACTGATCACCAGCGCACCTCGCCCACCAAGCTTGCTGCGAAATCCTTCAAACAGAGCCGCTTCCGCATTGGGGTCAATGGCAGATGTAGGCTCATCCAAGATCAGGAACCGCGATTCTGGAAAGACGGCACGGGCCAGAGCAACCTTCTGCCATTGGCCACCGCTCAATTCCACACCCCCGTCAAACATACGCGATAAAAGCGTATCATACCCCTGCGGAAGCTCTTCCAGAACCTCATCCGCACCAGACAGTTTTGTCGCCTTACGCATGCGATCAAAATCCGGCTTATGGCCCAGATCCGCCAGTTGGACATTCACCGCACCGGAAAAGGCAAACTGGACAAAGTCCTGAAAAATAACACTAAACAACCGCCGGTAAGATTTTGTCGCAAAGCCGCGCACATCCGCACCATCCAACAGGATCTGCCCCTTCTCAGGATCATAAAGGCGGCACAGCAGCTTGATCAGTGTCGTCTTACCCGATCCATTGCCCCCAACCAGTGCCGTGAAGCGGCCAGGTTTGATGTCCAGGCTCACATCGTGCAGCGTCGGTTCATCAGCACCAGGGTAGGTAAAACATACGTCCTTCATTTGAATGCCATTCCAGATATGGGTCGGCACCGGTAGCGCACCTGCACTGGATTCAATTCTGGCTTTCAGATCCAGAAATCCAAAAATTTGCGACAGATACAATTGATCGTCATACAGGCGCGAAAGGGCCGCAACGAAATTCCGCCCCGACAGCTCTGCCCGGAGGAGCAGCAACACCACAATGACCAGATCTGACAGCGTCGCAGCCCCAGCACTGAAGCGATAGAGCAGGTAGGCAATGACCGTAGACAGCAGCAGAGCACTGATCAGGGCCACACAGGATTCTGACAACGCTTTGCGCCATTCAATGACGTTATAATCTTCGCGGATCAACTTGCGCTGTTGGATATACACCTTGCGCAAATAGCTTCCCAGATCCCAGAGACGGATCTCTTTGGCATAGGGTTCCGAGGTCATCAGAAAATCTGCATAAAGGGCACGACGCTCTTTGGGGACCAGTTGGCGCTGCAATTGGAACCGCTCGCGGGTAAAATAGATCTGCACTACCAAGATAAGCACCACCGCAGCAAAGCAGATTGGCAAAACCAGCCATTCCACCGTCGCAATTACGATCATGATCGATCCCAGCATCAACATGCTGCGCAAGACATTCAGTGTATTGGCCACAACCTGCGCCGGTCGTCCTGCCCCCGCCTGACGGGCCCCCTGCAGGCTGTCATAATACTCCGCACTGTCATAAAAGCTCAGATCTGCTTTGACCGCACGCTCTTGTATCGCCCGATTGACATAATCCGTCACCACATAGCCCTGTTTGCTGCGAACATAATTGCCCAAGGCCGCCGCAATGCGACCCGCAAGAAACACCAGCAACAGCAACAAAATGTACCATAAGAACGTATCAGATTGCGCCCGCAAATCCTCTGCGGCAATCATCGTTTCCGCCAAAGATTTGATCATCAGGAGAGACCCGATGGAAAATGCGATTTCCGCAAGCGTCAGCCCTAAAACCGCAAAGCCCAACCACTTGCCGCTGTAACTGAGCAGCCAGAACACCTTACGCCACAGGCCAAAGGTCTCACGGAACCTGCGTTTGAGGGCGATCAGTTTAAACATATAACGTCACCTTAGTCTGTGGACCTCTCAGGTCCACGACCGCTGCAGCCGAACAGAGAGTTTCACTTTGTGCCGCTTCATTGCAAGGATACGTTCAACACATCACCGGGCAGCAGGATGTCGTCAAACTCAATTTTACGCTCTGTTGTCTGGCCATTTTCGTTTCTAAAAAGCGTCAGGATCACTTCTGCCGCGCGCGGGGCTTCGTCTAGGGGCTGGTATTGCCCGGCATTCCAGTTCAACACCTGCAACTGAGCTTTTGAAGTCTGCAAACGTTCCAGTTCAGCCTTTACATCCTCCAAGAGGTCTTCGCTCATTTCCAGCGCATCAGTTGTCCCTTCGTTTTCAAGGCGGGCAATCTCAAGGCTGATGCGCAACCGTTCGGATGCCGCTTGCAGAGCGCGGGTCTGTGACTGTAAAAACCCCTGTCGCGCACTATCCATGGCTTCGGTCCGTAGCAGACCCTGATCATTCAGTTTGGTCAGCCGCTCCACCGAGGACTGCGCTATTTCCATTGAATTTGCGCTGGATCGCTCAAGGCTTTCGATCACATCTACGCGGGCTTCCAGCTGTTTGAGAACATTCTGGCGATTAAGAGCCTCGCGTTCCAAAAGCGTCTTGCGCATTTCAACCTGTGTCAGAACACCATCCGTCAACGGCAGGTCGGGGATCTGTCGCAACAAGGGCTCGGTGGTCAGGTCTGTATCCGGGTTCAATAGCAGATAGTGATGTGCCAACAGCTGCAGTATCGAGGTGCTTGTGTCGACCTGCTGCTGCAAGCGCACCCGCTGTGTCATCAGGCCAATCGGTATTTCATTGGCGGCAGAAAACTCCAGCCGCAAAAGCCCCCCGGCTTTGACCACGGCCTGTCGGGCCGTCAGATGGGGCCGGTATTCCACTTCGCCAATCGCGTTCACATCACCAGACATATAGATCGGTCGAAACTGCGCCACATCCAGGCCAATTTCATTTGGGCGCAGACCAATCCGCAGCTCGCGCCCCTCTTGGGTGACAATCCGAACTGGCACATCCCGAAGCCGTGTTGCCAGTTTTTCACGCGCCTGGGAAATGGTAAGTCCGGCGACGCTCAAGGGGCCAACCAAAGGCAACATCACAGTGCCATCCGCCTGAATCGGAACAGTGCGGGGCGCATCAAGCGCGCCAATTATCCAAAAGGACAGCGTATCGCCTGGCGCGATTGTAATATCTTTTTGAGCTTGCGCGGAAATCGCCGCACAAGAAAAAAGCAAAATGAGTCCAACGCGACGAAGTAGATACAAAACCATAATACAGCCTGTGAATATTTCAGTAAAACCTAAGGGAATCCGTTAACACAAACTGCTCTAATTGTTTGCAAAAATCGTGTGACGGAGCTTTTTTCGCACAATTAATTGGTTGTTCTCTATTCGCCAGAGATAAAAAACAGGCGCTTCGGAAAATTCAGACATGTTCCACTGTCTCCTGAATAACTTGGGAAAGAGCAGGCAGCTGCGACAGGTCTTCAGGTATGTCGAGCCGATGCATCGGGACCTTTGCCACAAAGGCACTGCAACGGCGCATATGGGCGATCAAATGATCCCGCCCCAATCGGCTCTCACCATAACGTGCCATAAAGGTAAACCGCATCAACAACGGCAAAGCTTCATGCGGGGCCAGACGGCTCACCTCTAACTGCGTCACATCCTGCGAACGATTGAGAAAAAAGCCACATGCTGCAGGCACTGGGGTTTGCTCGACCATCTGCGGCATGGCTTTTTGAATTTTACTGATCTTGGGATGGACCTGTACGTCAGCCGCTGTCGCGGACAAGTTTAGCGCAGCGATGCTGTCCGGCCAGAGTTTCATTCGCGAAAATCCGGGGCGAATGTGCGCTTTGCCGGTCTCAGTTGTCTCAACCGCGACCAGATCATCAGTTATCGGCAAAGCGCCAGTGTTCAGAAGCATTGCACAGGTAGTGGATTTCCCGGCCCCTTTGTCGCCCAGAAACAACGCAGCGCGCCCCCGGATATTGACCGCACCCGCATGCAGGCACAGCACGCCGCGCCGTTCCAGCACGATGGACATCACCAATCCCAGCAAGGGCTGCGAGACGAGATGATCATCGATCCCATCACCGGGTTCGATCTCAACCAGATCCGCACTGCGAACCACAAAGGTCCCCACCGCCTGCCAATGCATATACTGCACCTCTGGTGTAATGTCGAAAAACGGGTCATGAGAGTGCTGCTCTGGCCGCTTTAAACCGCTGACGCGGCGTACAACCAGTTCGGGCTTTTGATCTTTGCGTTGGAGCGCCGCGGCCTCTGACAAAGTTGCCTCTGACAAAGCCTCAAGTGTAAAATCAGACCGGATCACAAGACCAAAGACATCGTAGAATGTCTGCATCGTTACATCAACTTTCCTGCTGCTTGCAGCTTTGTCCAACGCGTGCAGGCATCCAGCCAGTCCCGCAGCACCGTAAGGCGCCAGTAGGCCCGCAGCACATCTGCAGAACTGTGTTGCAGTTCGCCCACGCGGTGCTCAAGCTCTGCAACGATTTCTGGGCGCAGCAGATCTATCGGGCGTGCTCCGGCCTGCAAAGAATGCCCAATCGGTGTCATTTGAGCAAAGCGTTGAACCGCATCACGAAATTCATCCCCGAAATCAGCCTTTGTGCGGCGCTTGCGGATCAATGCCGGTAAGACATCCCCAAGCCCTTCGCGCAGCACCCACCGGGTACGCCCCCCCTGCAGCTTGGCCGCTGCAGGCACAGACAGGCAAAAGCGGACGACGCGCTGATCAAAAAACGGGTAGAGTGGTAGAATACACGCCGCCCCAGCTGCCCGAAACAGCACTTCAAACGCATGTTCCAGAATTGGCGCTTTCAAGTTCCTACGGTGTTCAAACCGTTCCTGCTGACGCAGTTCTGCCGGGGTGTCGCCATTCTTTTCTGTGCAATCATAGCGTGGCGTTTCCTCCAGAGAGAGCCAGGCGCGCAGATCATCTGACAACAGCGTCTTACTGTCAAACTCTGGCTCGCCTCTCTGCTCTTTCTGGTGCAGCCGCCGGGCAAGGCGCATGATCGCTCGACGCGGCAATCCCTTTGGTTTGAACCGTGCAAATTTGCCAAACAACAGGAGAAAAAGCTGTAACGTGCTGCTCCCATAAACCTGTGACACGCCCCGGCTTTCCCGCAGCAGCGCCCCCCATTGGCGCGCTGCCGCAAGTTCTATCAGACGACCATAGCCATGGGAGACGACCTCATCCCCGCCATGACCATCCAGCAAAACCCGCAGCCCCCGATCGCGTCCGACGTGATAGATCGCGCGGCTCTTCTGTAATCCATAAGCCAGAAACAGATCCATTTGCTCTTCGACAATGCCCGGCAACGCTCTCAGATCCGGGGCAGCTGTAACGGCTATATGTTCGGGGTCTGTATAAAACTGCGCGTCTGCAGCGGTGATATATGGGCTCTCGTCATAGGGTTTTCCGGGGTATGTAAACGACAGCGTAGGCAGTTTTGCCGCCCCGGCCTGCGCCCGTTGATCTGCGGCCAACCCGGCCACCGAAGAGGAATCAAGCCCGCCACTCAGCATCGCGCCAACGCCGTCGGGCGCCCCCCCAACACAGGCAGAACACGCCAACTGTAGCGGTGCTTTAAAGCCTGAAACCGCCGCCTCTACAGAAATCTCATCCGGGTCAGGCAGCGACCAGTAGGCCTGGAGCTCCGGCGCATTCTGTCCATCCACACGCAAAATATGCGCTGCAGGCACTCGCCTAATTTCCGCAAATGCCGTGCGAGACCGATCTATTTCTTCGCCCACAATATAATCCGCCAGACGTGTCAGATCCGCCGTCAATGGTGCGTTTGCCAGATGCAAGACTGCGCGCAGATCGCTCCCACATGTCAGATGCTCTGCCTGCTGCGTATAATATAAGGGAAACATGCCAAACGGGTCACGGAAGCAATCAACGACACCCGTTTCAGGTTGATAGACCAGAAGCGAAAACCCACCATTGACCTGATGCACAAACGCAGATCCGTCGCGTTCCCATAAGCGTGCAATCAAATCAAAATCTTGTAAATGACTTGCCTTGGTATCAAGGCCAAGACCGTCACAGATCTCATCCCGATTGGCCAACCAGGCCAACCCAATCAGCTGCGCCTCTGTATCAGATCTTGTCACAGGCTGGCAGGACGCCATCCCAATCGTGGCACAGTTAAATTTCGCGTCTGTCCGCCAGCCCGCCCGTGCAAGACGGTTCAGCCGTTCTATCGGCCGCGCCTCAGCAATCTGGGCAACAAAACCATGCATCGCTAACGCACTATCTCTCGTGTGGGGGTCGGCAAGCTGTTGATGATCGAGAAGCTGTCAATATTGCCTTCCTGCGCCTCCAGAACCGCGTGGCCATTCCACATCAACCAAGCATGCGCATTAAATCTTTGCTCTGTCTCATCTTCATTGTAACGGACGCCGATTTCGATGGTGCTGGGAATGCTGCGCCAAGACAGAATCGCCTGACAGGCAATCGTCTGTGTCAGACAGCTCGCGCCCGGCACCAGCTTCGCGCTGCGGCTCACGGCACGCACCGTGGCAGCAACGGCACTGCGACGTTGAGGGTTGGCCTTGGCCTGACAGGGTTTGACCAGCCAGCTCATGATCCGCTGATAGCGGGTCAGCCACAGCAAAACCCGCACAACAACCAAGGTTCCCAAGCACAGAGCATAAAGACCAAATCGACGCAAAAGGCGCATTCAGGCCTCGACCTCATTCACGAGGTTGGCCGCAACCATATCCTGCAGCAAAGCCTCCACATCAGATCGGCATTCTTCTTCGGAAACATCAAATTTCTCTGTCACTTCAGCGACAAGAACCTGCAGAGGTTGAGGTTCAGAAATCGCAGCCCAGATGGTCGATGCTGTCGGATTTAGGGTAAAGTAGGTATTCTCTTCGAGATCTAGCAGCGCGCGGTCGCCATCCATATCGGCATCAACCACGGTTGCTTTGGCTTGAAAATATTTCATTGATGAGGCCATTAAGATTGAGTGCGATCACATCAGGGCGCATAAAACGCCTAGTCCCACACAGACGAAGCAAGAGAAGACAGGTCGCCTGCTCTTGCTTGGTTAATTTCTAACAGCCGCCATTTTGAAGTCAGCCATTATTCAATCACTACTTACAAATGACCATTCTGGCCAAAGCCAGCCATGCGATTTATGAGAACGTAAGGTCGCCACGCGGAGAAGACGGCGGAAAACTGCTATCAAGGCGGCTACCAGTTGATAGGCCTTCCGTAACGGCTTCAACTTTGCCATGAATACGAAGAACGGGGATGGTGTAGACTTGTTTGGTCACGTTAAATCCTCAAACTCTTAAAACTGAATCTATTTTAACAGCCCAAAGTACCATCGCAAGAAGAATCATTAGCTATTTGTTAGGGATTTGTAGTTCTGCCTATTTTTGTCTCGCAAACGAATTTAAAAGCGTTTTGGCGACCCCTCCCACCGGGCACAATACCCGCAAGACGATAGTCTCAAACGATCATAGTATGCTTAGACAGGAGCTGAGAATCTGTAACCTCCCAGACCCTGTCCAGAAATTGCACAGCTAGGACTGGCGGCCTGCCACATTGGGGCGGTAAAAGCTTTGATACCACTCCACAAAGGCGGCAACGCCAGTGTCCACATCGGTCTTGGGAACATAACCGGTGAGCTGCTGCAACAGGCTTGCATCCGCCCATGTGGCGGGCACATCACCTGCCTGCATCGGCATCAAGTTCTGTTCAGCGGTGAGGCCGGTGGCTTTTTCAATCGCCGCAATAAAATCTGTGAGCTGAACCGAGGTGGAGTTGCCAATATTTACCACGCGATGCGGAGCCACCGGAGACAGGCTGTCGCCTTCGGGCACCCGGCCATCAGCAGGACGTTCAGGCACCGCATCCAGAAGCAGGCAGATCGCCTCCACCAGGTCTTCCACATAGGTGAAATCGCGCTTCATATCGCCATGGTTATAAACATCGATCGGATTGCCTTCGAGAATCGCTTTGGTGAATTTAAACAGCGCCATATCCGGCCGCCCCCAAGGGCCATAAACCGTGAAAAAGCGGAACATGGTCACAGGCAGATCAAACAGATGCGCATAAGAATGCGCCATGTTTTCCGTCGACTTCTTGGTGGCCGCATAAAAAGACATCTGATGATCAGCGCGCTGGGTTTCCTGATAAGGCATCTGGGTGTTGGCCCCAAAAGCCGAAGACGTCGAGGCCAGCAGCATATGCTTGGGCGGATGGGCACGGGCGGCTTCTAAGATTTCAAACGTACCGATCAGGTTGCTTTCCAGATAGGAGCGCGGGTTCTCAATCGAGTAGCGCACACCGGCCTGCGCAGCGAGGTGCACCACAAAATCCGGTTTGTGTTCAGCAAACAGCGCAGCCACCAAACCAGGCGTTTCCACCTTACCGATGACAGGCGTAAACGCATCCCCATTGGGCTCTTTTGCGAGCAAGTCATGGCGCGTTTCTTTCAAAGAGACGTCATAATAGTCGCTCAGCGCGTCCAGACCAACCACACGATACCCACGCGAGAGAAGCAGTTTGCTAAGATGAAAGCCAATAAAACCGGCAGACCCGGTGACCAATACAGTTTGCATGAGAAGGACCTCAAATGAAATACTCAAGGGTCCGGTCTGGAATAGCCGAACCTGCAGCGCCTAGTTTCCATAAAACCGGCCCTGTGTGAAGCGATTGCAGCACAGTTTGTTTTCTTCCTTTTGGCCACAGGAAAAAGGCTACTTTTGCGGGCACTTGTGACACAGATCATGCGGACTGTGCCTGGACAGGAACCGACCTCCCAGCCGGCAAAACCACTCTTTACAGGCGCATATCACTTTCCCCTGGGCCAAAGGCGGATTTCAGATCGTAAAACACATGCGTTTTGCGCCCATAGGCGCGTAAAGTGGCAGCCCCCTGTGAGCGGTAGTCTTCATGGGCCACGGCCAACACCACCGCATCATAACGGCCTTGGGCAGGATCTGAACATAAGGTCAGATCATATTCGCGCAGGGCATCTTGCGGGTTGGCATAGGGGTCATGCACATCGACATTCAGCCCATAATCCTGCAATTCACGGATCAGATGCAAAACGCCTGTGTTGCGCAGGTCCGGGCAGTTTTCTTTAAAGGTAAGGCCCAGCACCAGAACCCGGCTTTGAGCACTGACAGAAATCTGACGCTGCAGCATCAGTTTCACCACCTCGCCCGCCACATAAACGCCCATCTGATCATTGATGCGCCGACCTGCCAGAATGACCTGCGGATGATGGCCTAGGCTTTCAGCCTTATGGGTCAGGTAATAAGGGTCAACACCAATGCAGTGCCCCCCCACCAAACCGGGGCGAAAGGGCAGGAAATTCCATTTCGTGCCTGCTGCGCGCAGCACCGCCTCTGTGTCCAGATCCATCCGGTGAAAGATCTGCGCCAGTTCATTGACCAAAGCGATATTCAGGTCACGCTGGGTATTTTCAATCACCTTCGCAGCTTCGGCCACTTTGATGCTTTCCGCCCGGTGCGTGCCGGCCGTAATGATTTCTCCATAAAGCGTATCCACCTTGGCTGCGGCTTCTGGGGTGGAGCCTGCCGTGACCTTGACGATATTAGGCAAACGGTGGGTTTTATCGCCGGGGTTGATCCGTTCAGGACTATAGCCCACATAAAAATCTCGGTTGAATGTCAGGCCAGAGACCTGCTCCAGCACTGGCACGCAGTCTTCTTCGGTGGCCCCAGGATAAACCGTGCTTTCATAGATCACCAGATCGCCGGGTTTCAGCACCGCGCCCACGGTTTTTGAGGCCGCAATCAGCGGGCTCAGATCCGGGCGCTTATGGGCATCAATGGGCGTGGGCACTGTGACAATATAAATCTGTGCCGTGCGCAGAGTGTCCAGATCATCTGTGATTTCAAGATGCGCGGCCTCAGCCAATTCTGCAGACGTCACCTCACCAGTGCTGTCCTGCCCGCCCCGCAGGGCCGCAATCCGGCTGGTATTGATGTCAAAGCCCAAGGTGGGGCGGGTTTTACCAAATTCCACCGCCAACGGCAGGCCCACATAACCCAGACCAACGATTGCAACTTTTGAAGCCTCAAGTGACATCCGTGTTTATCCTACACCGGAGCATCAGCTCCTGTTTGTTTCTCATAGTCGTCGCGGAACCAGGCCACGTATTGGGCAATACTTTCTGTGACATCGCTCTGCGGCTAATCGCCTGTCAGCTGGTGCAACGAATTCGTATCGGTTCAGATCGCAGGCACATCCCCTGCCTGTATCTCCATGTAATTGCGGACCACTCTTTTGCCCAGTGCGCTCTCGATCTCGTCAATGAAACCGGTCAGACGCATCTTGGTGGCGTTGCCAATATTCGGAACAACCGGCGACAGGCTGCCCTTTAGGCATGTTCCGCGATGGCTGCGCAGATGTCATCCACCACCGTTTTCAAAACGGCGCCATCATGGCTTTCGCCCATCACCCGCACCAAAGGTTCCGTGCCGGATTTGCGAATCAACAGGCGCCCAGATCCGGCCAGTGCGGCCTCACCTTTGGCAATGGCGGCTTTGACGTCTTCCTGTTCCAAAGGCGCGCGGCCTGCCCCGTAGCGCACATTCTGCAGCAGCTGCGGCACCGGGGTGAAACGGCGCAGCAGTTCGCTGGCCTTTCGTCCGCTGCCCTGCAGGATCGACAAGACCTGCAAACCGGCCATCAGCCCGTCCCCTGTGGTGGCATGATCGCTTAACACGATATGGCCGGATTGCTCTCCTCCCATATTAAAGCCACCGCGGCGCATTTCCTCAACCACATAGCGATCCCCCACCTGCGTGCGCTGCAGGGTGATCCCCTGTTCCTTCAGATGAGTTTCCAGACCGAGGTTTGACATCACCGTTGCCACCAATGTGTTGTGGTTCAACTTGCCTTCCTTGGCCCAGTGTGTGGCCAAAAGCGCCATGATCTGGTCGCCATCCACAATCGCGCCGGTTTCATCCAACAGGATAATCCGATCCGCATCCCCATCCAGGCAGATGCCCAGATCCGCGCGGGTTTCACGCACCAGCCGCGCAGCGGCATCCGGGTGGGTCGAACCACAGCTCTTGTTGATATTAAACCCATCCGGCTGGATGCCCAAAGGGATCACTTCCGCACCCAGCTCCCATAGGATTTCAGGGGCCGCCTTATAGGCAGCCCCATTGGCACAGTCCAAAACAATGCGCAGCCCATTCAGCTGCACGCTGCGCGCAACGGTGGTTTTAGCATATTCCACATAGCGCGTGGCGGAATTGTGCAATTGCGTGGCGCGGCCAATCTCGCCACTGGACGCTTCTGTTGTGCCATTTAACAAGGCTTCCAGCAGGGTTTCGATTTCAGCCTCAGCCTTGTCTGACAGCTTATAACCATCGGGGCCAAAGAATTTGATGCCATTGTCATGATGGGGATTGTGGCTGGCGGAAATCATCACGCCCAGATCTGCGCGCATGGACCGTGTGAGCAGCCCCACCGCAGGGGTGGGCAACGGCCCCAGCATAAACACATCCAGCCCTGCGGCCATAAACCCCGAGGTCAGGGCATTTTCCAACATATAGCCAGAGCGGCGCGTGTCTTTGCCAATCACCACACGACGGGTTTCTGCACTGTCTTTGAAATATTGCCCCACAGCTGTGGCCAGCTGCACCATAAAGGGGGCAGTCATTGCGCCTGTATTGGCGCGGCCTCGGATGCCATCGGTTCCAAAATACTTGCGGCTCATTGGCTTAACCCTTTGTTCGCGCCCCGTCTTGCGCACTGGTTTAAGCCGATTGCCAAAGCCTGTCCATGGCTGCCCCCAAGAGACTGGTATAAGGCACTGAAAGAGGGGTCACAGCCAGAAAATTTACAGAGCGCCCACAATACGAAACTCAGCCCCTTACGATCTTTATTTTCGTTAATCCCGCTAGATTGTCCACCCTGCAAGCCTTTGATCTATAGCACTGTGGTTTACTACAAATCAGACAAGTGCTGAATAGGCACACTGCAGGCATAACTGACATTTAGCCGGCCACGCCTAGTACTTCATTGTACCATTGTACCAGTTTGCCAGTCTTATTGAGCCAATACTCAGCTTCGTTAGAAGTATCTAAATTGCAAAGTTCCAGTATCAAACGTTTGTATATAGGTATGGAGCGCACGACGATTGCCTTCAATTCGACCTCACTATCAGCATCAAGCGATAGCCGTTTCGTGAGGTGAGCAACGCCCTTGTTTATGTCTTGTCGCTCGTTCGATGTTAGAAAACACTTTCCACTAAGAATCTCTGACACATCTAACCCAAGTTTAGTGGCGACCAAATCATCCGCCTTGGTCGTCTTGCTTGATAAAAAATCGTCGAGCTTCCTAAGGGCAAGAAAACTATGCAGTCGGGTCGCATGAGAAATCAACTCATGCCCCCGGGCGAGGCCAAAAGCCAGATCATCAGGATCAACACGACGGGCAAAGTCATCACACCAGACTAAGAATCCAAAGCTATGATCAATACATTCGCAAATTTCTGCTATCTTGGTTGATTGGTTGTCCATCGTGTTCTCCCCCAAAGCCCCCCATTCATACTCTCAAAACCAAAAAACTTAGAAAATGAAATCGGCCGCTGTCAGTTCAAGACGCGCCAAATCCTCCAGAAGGATCCTGCCACTGCCGGTGTCGATCGAAAGATCGCCTTGGGCTGACCTGATATCAAGATCCGAAACCCGCTCTGCCCCGCCCTGCGCCAAGGCACGTAGATCCATCACATCGCGTCCCTGCTGAAAATCCATGATCCGATCTTGCCCGTGGCGGCCTGCAAAGACAAAGACATCCCCCTCTGCACCGCCCCACAACAGATCGGCCCCTGCACCACCATTCAGACGATCCGCCCCCTGCTGCCCATATAACCTGTCTTGCCCCTGTCCTCCGCCCAGATCATCACGCCCGGTGCCGCCAAACAGCCGGTCATTGCCCGCTTGCCCGCGCAGCTGATCTGCTCCAGTGCCACCCACCAGCCGGTCTGTGCCAGCCCCCCCCCACAGGCTGTCATGCCCAGCCTGACCTTCCAAACGGTCGTTGCCGCGTTGCCCATACAGGCGGTCATTGCCGCGCGCGCCCCACAACACATCATGCCCTGCCGCCCCATAAAGGCGATCGGCCCCTTCATTGCCGCTTAATGTATCACGTCCACGATCCCCGTTCAGGTGATCTGCACCAGAACCGCCCCACAGACGATCATGA
The DNA here is from genome assembly GCF_900102795.1 of Epibacterium ulvae. Lineage (GTDB taxonomy): Bacteria > Pseudomonadota > Alphaproteobacteria > Rhodobacterales > Rhodobacteraceae > Epibacterium > Epibacterium ulvae. Next base: position 57,127 of record NZ_FMWG01000013.1, read on the forward strand.
CCGGCCTGACCGCGCAGCATATCTGCCCCGTCGCCTCCCAGCAGACTGTCCGCTCCAGCGGCGCCCCACAAGCTGTCATTACCAGCCGCCCCGACAATCCGATCTGCAGCCTGGCTGCCTGTCAGCAGATTGTCTCCGGTATCGCCAATCACAAGGGTCTCATCCCCGACCACCGGCGGTGGCGGATCAATCACCGGGGTTGCAGACAGGCTCTCCCCCGGCGGGATATGATAGGCCTGTTGCATATCCTGTGGCCAGATGTCTTGCAGCTGCAGACGGGTGCCATCTGCACTGTGAAGACGCAGGTCTAACCCGTCAAAGGTCAGTGAAAGTTCTGCGCCGCGCGTGCGCACCTCCAGCTGGCTCAGACTGCGCAGCCCCGGCACAAGGCTCAGATCCAGCTGATCCAGCCCCACTTCAAAATCTAAGATCTCAATCCGCCCCTGGGCAATCTCCCCCTGATGCGGCTGAATGACAAAGCGATCCGCGCCCGCCCCGCCCTGCAATTGACTGCCTGCCCGCGACGCCACCAACATATCTGCGCCCGCGGCCCCCTGCAGATGGCGCGCCTGCCCGCCATCCAGTAAAAGGTCATCTCCCGCCGTGCCCAGCAGTCGCGCAGACTGGGCTGTCAACACCTGTCCCAGATCCGCGCGGCGCAGCTCATAATGGGCAAGCCCCGCGCCATCCTGGCCCGCCCCCCCTTCTGAGGCGACAAAAATCGAGATTGTATTGGCGCTGACATGGGCTTCAATTGCGGTGACATTCTGCAAGCCCCCGCCATCCTCGCCTTCCACCAACTGTGCCGCCTGCACCAATTGCCCAGAGGGCAACAGGCGCAGCACCTCCAGCCCGCCATCTCCTCCCGCTGCCAACACCAGAACATGGCCATCCACATCAACAACTTTCAACGCAGAAATCTGGCCAAACCGGCTGCCCAGACTGTCAATCACATGATCGCTCAACGTGAGGCGTCCAGAGCCTGACACCGCCACCACAGACAGCGAACTGCTGCCTGCCGCTCCCACAAAAAGCCAGGCGCGGCCATAGGCTGTCACCATCTCCAAAGTTGAAGGCAACGACACGCCCCAGCCGTCTGCACCATCCAGCTGATCCTGCGGTGTCAGTGCACCTGTGGCTGCGTTGATTGCATAGCTGCGCAGACCACCCAGCCCATTTGCATCACGGTAAGCGGCCACAAGAAACGACGACGCCCCAGCTGAAACCACCTGCACACCAGTGCCTTCTGCCGTATGATACGGGCTGCCAGCACCATTTTGCGCAACAGCCTGCAAACGCCCGCCCTCTTCTATGCGCCATCCCCCAAGGCGTCCTCCAGACCAGCCATAAAGCAGATCCTGCCCACCAATCCGAACACTGGTAAGCACATCCAGATCTCCTGTCCCCGGCAAAGCCCAGCTGTCTTGGCGCGCGATATCACCATTGCGCGCCACCACATGGCTGTGAACCTGTGAACCGGCGCTGCCCGCCAACAGCAGCCGGGGTGTCTCTCCCGCCAGCACAGCGCCCTGCCCTGTGCCCAGAACAGCGCCTTGATGCGCGCGGTCATCCTGCTGGGCCAAAGAATTGAGATCATAGCTGTGGATTCCACCGCCCAGCCGTTCCACCGCCAGCAAAGAAGACCATGCACCCATGTCCAGCACAATCAGATCCGCCACGCCCTGCGCCGCCCCAAAGCTTGTGTCAAATCTCACCCGCATGTCGCCTCGCCACAAAATCGCCTTCCTTTGGCAACCTTGGCGAGAGCAATGGCGCAAATACGGTTTGAATTACGGCAACAACATGAAGATTGTTTTCAATATGAAAACAATTCACCGCAAAATAGCCGTGCTTTGATCTTGTTTTGTCCTGTGTCCTTGCATGATCAAAGCGGTGCACCCCCAGCGTACGCACTCTTAGGCCGGTCTTTAAGCCCCTCAGGCAAGCTCACCTTCTCTCACTTTCTTCTGTCGCCGGAGCCTTCATGTCTGATCATTCTTCCCGTCTGGACCTGCCCCTTTTGCTGCCTGCGCAGGCCCAAAAACATGTGACCCACAATGAAGCCCTGCGCCTGTTGGATGGGCTGGTGCAGCTGGTGGTGCAGGATATCCATGCCGAAACCCCGCCAAGCGGCCCGACGGTGGGCCTTGCCTATGCGATAGGATCCTCTCCCAGTGGGATCTGGGCCGGGCACGCGTTGCAACTGGCCATCTGGCAGGGCGAAGGCTGGCTTTATCTCACGCCTGATCCCGGCTGGCGCCTGTGGGATCTGAACAGCGCCCAGATGTGGGTCTGGAGTGGCAGCAATTGGCAAAGCCTGCCTTGTTATAGAACGCCGCAAATCGGTATCAACAGCAGCGCAGACAGTGACAATCGCCTGACTGTTGCGGCACAGGCCAGCCTGTTCAACCATGAAGGTCAGGGCCATCAGCTCAAAGTGAACAAAGCTCACAGCAGCGACACCGCCAGTTTTGTCTTGCAAAACGCCTTTAGCGGGCGGGCTGAAATTGGCCTTGCCGGCAGTGATGATCTAAGCGTCAAACTCAGCGCCAATGGCAGCCAATGGGACGAGGCACTGGTGCTCTCAGCTGCCAATGGCCCCCGGCTGCGGCTGCGTCAAAGCGCCAGCACCGGTGACCTTTTGCAAGGCGAAGCGGGCGGGGCCGTGCAATTCCGACTGAGCGCCAATGGCACCGGCCATTGCACCGGCAGCTGGCAGGCCGGTGGCGCGGATTATGCGGAGTTTTTTGAATGGGCCGATGGCAATCCAGATGACGAAGACCGCCGCGGCCTGTCTGTGGTGTTAGACGGTGATAAGATCCGCCCCGCGCGGGATCAGGAAATCCCCATTGGTGTGATTTCAGCAACCCCTGCCCTTTTGGGCGATGCGGATCTGGCCGAATGGCCGGGCAAATACCAGCGCGACGCCTTTGGCGCACGGCTGTATCACAGCACCCCATCGGGTGAAAAAGAGCCCCGTCTCTCTGCTGCCTTTGACCCAACACAGACCTATATCCCCCGCAGCGCCCGCTCTGAGTGGGCTATTGTCGGTCTTTTGGGCAAACTGGTTTTGCGCGCAGGCCAACCCACAGATCCCCGCTGGCATCATCTGTCTTCCCAGAGTGACGGGTTAGAGCGTTGGCTGGTGCGGTAAATCTGGGATATCTTTTAAACACTTCCCGCTTGTTCAATAACAAGCACACGCGCCTGCCCATCTGGATGCGCAACATGTTCGTCTCCCACCTCTGCATGAAAGATATCCCCCGGCTGCAAGCGCAAAACCTCCTCGCGCCCCTCTTGTCGGACATGCATATCAACTTTGCCGTCAAGAACCGCAAACACTTCCGGGCCATCATTCACATGCCATTTGTAAGGCGCATCTGTCCAATGCAGGCGGACAGTTGCATCCCTAATGTGTTCTATGTCCAAAGCGTCCCAGGCATTTTGCCCCGTAAATTCTTGTGCGATGATCTTTTGCATCTCTCACCTGTAAATTGACCTCTTGCAGTGCGTGAAATGCTACAGAACACCTGAGACTTCGGATACTTGCAGAGCGACGGAATTGACCTGCGTTTGGAGGGAATGGAACTTGGATCAGACAGACAAACGGATACTTGCAATTTTAGAGCGCAATGCCCGTACAAGTGTCGCTGAAATCGGCCGCCAAATCGGATTGTCACGCACCGCAGTCCAAGACCGGATTTCAAAACTTGAGACCAATGGCGTTATCAGCGGATATCACGCACAGATCGTCAATGCCCAGAATGATCTGACCCGTGCGGTTCTCTTTGTAAAAATCGCAGCCCGCCCCTGTGATCCTGCGCTGAACTGGATGCTCTCCCTTGAAGGTGTGCAGGAAGTTCTGTCCTTATCAGGGGATCTGGACGCTCTGGTCAGATGCACCGTTGCAAATGTCGCAGCCTTGACGGCACTCAACGACAGGATTGGCGCAAGCGATCTCATCGCAAGCTCACATTCAAATGTGGTCTTGAGAGTGATCCAATAGCAGACGGCTAAAATGCCCCAAGATCCAGATACATGGGACGGTTTTTACGCATCCGGGTCTTGGAAAGGCTGAAACAGGCTTTAAAAACTGCGGCTGTAGCTGACACCAACACGGGTGCCGCTGTCTTGATCAGCGGTGTCGAGATCAAAATCCTGATGGGCAATAATGCCCTGCACGGTGCCGCCGGCAAAGTCAAAGCTTGCGCCAATTGAAGCAACCGTCCCGGTTTCGCGGGTGGTGCTCAAACTGTGGCCGGGCAGGTTTGCATCATTGATGGCAAAATGGCCAAGGCTCCAGTCCAGCGTCCAGTTTGGCATCTCATGTGTGCCCCGCAGCTGTGTTGACCGGCTTTCAGATCCGATAGCAGCGCCCAAAACCACCCCTTCGTTGCGATAGGAATAGGTTGTGTTGCCATAGGCCGTGCCCGGACCACAAAAGCCATTTTCAGTTGTGTTCACCGTGGTGTCCACATGTTCAAGCGTCAGCGTGCTTTTGGCCCCTAAAATCCGGGTGCGGGCCTCAACCCCTGCCATAAAGAACCAACAGCTTGGCAGGCCACCGGCCTCATCTTCGCCCAAAGCTTGTCCATAAAGACGCACCCCGTTTTGGTCCGGGTTGAAATCATAAGACAGGCTGAGGCCTGCAACCTGATTTGCGCCTGCTGCAGCGCCTTCATTGGTGTTACCAAAAACCGCATCTGTGAACGCACCAAAACCGCTTGGCTGCCCATCACCGCCATATTGGATGGCCCGAATGAATTCGACCTCCAAGCCCGGCGTTGGCTCCAGCCCCAGGCGCATGCCAACAAACAGCGCATCCTCCGGCTGGCCTGCATCCTCTGTGGTGCCAATCAAAAACTCGCCATACCATGGACCAATCCAGCGCAGCACGGGCAGATCGCTTTGGGTGGCCTCTTCTTTCACGATATAGGCTGCCGGAAAGGCAGGAGCATTGCGGCTTAGGATCAAAGAGGTATAGCGTGATGGCCCCCAGTGGCGTTCGCTTTGCCCCGCCCCGATGCGCCAATTTCCATCGCCAAGCGCATAAGAGACATCAAAAAAGACAAGCCCTGCGTCCACCGCATCATTTTCAAAGGCATCGCCCAGCGTATAGCTCAGACGCAGATCGCCAAACACATGGCGCCCCGAGAAATACGCCCCATCAAAAGCGGTAATACCGTAGGTTTCGCTACGCCCCAAAAAATCATCGCTCAGCGCGCCAAAGGAAAATTCATAGCTGCTTTGCGCTGCTAGAGACGAGGCCCCTCCCATCGCGGCCATAAGCCCCAATGCAAGTGTTTGTGTTTTGAAGATTGCGGGCACGTCAGCTTCCCTTTCGCGGGTCAAAGTCTCTTGCGGTTTACCATCTATTACAAATGGTCACATCTCGCGGACAAAATGCGCGCCTTTGCGCGCGGTTGCAACTCTTACAAACCAGATCTTATTTTTGGGCTCGCGTGGCTGTGGCCAGGCCGTCACCCTCAACCCAGCGCGCAATCAATTGACGCGCCGCCAGATTGTCATTGCTGGCCACCGCTTGGCGTAAAGCCCGGATGAAAGACGCCACTTCGATTTCAGAGACCACCGCTTCATGGGCGCAGAAAATCTTGGGGTGACGGGTCAACATCAGCTCATCTGTCAGGGTCAGCTCTTCTTCCATCTTTTCGCCGGGACGCAGGCCGATGATATCAATGCTGATGTCTCCTTCCCCTGTTTCAGGATCGCGCACGCTGTAACCGGCACTTTCGATCACCTGACGCGCCAGCTGCAGGATCGATACGGGCTTGCCCATATCCAGCACAAAGACCTCTCCGCCCTTGGCATCCGCCCCCGCAGTCAATACCAGCTGTACTGCTTCCTGAATGGTCATAAAGAACCGGCGCACATTGGGATCTGTGACGGTCACCGGGCCACCGCGGGCAATCTGTTCCTGAAACAAAGGCACCACAGAGCCTGAAGACCCCAGAACATTGCCAAAGCGCACCATGGTAAACACCGTACTTTGACTGCGGCTAGCCAGATCCTGCACCACCAGTTCCGCCATGCGTTTAGAGGCCCCCATCACATTGGTCGGGCGCACCGCTTTGTCTGAGGAAATCAGGATAAAGCGTTTGACGCCAAATTCACCCGCTACGCGCGCCAGCGTGCGCGTGCCAAAAACATTATTGGCAAGGCCAGCCAGCGGATTGGCCTCAACCAAGGGGACATGTTTATAAGCGGCGGCATGCAGAACCACCTGCACCTGATGCGCGCTCAACACCTCGCGCACCTGACGGGGATCGGTGACAGACCCCAGAACGGGCACCAGATCAATGCCCAAAGCCTCAGCTTGCCCCTGCAGTTCCTGGTGAATGGTATAAAGCGCCAGTTCAGACAGTTCATAAAGCACCAACCGTGTCGGCGCACAGGCCAGCACCTGGCGGCACAGCTCTGATCCGATTGATCCCCCCGCCCCTGAGACCAGCACCACCTGATCCCGATATGCCTGTGTTGCTTCAGCCAAAGGCACATCATGTGCACGGCGTCCAAGAAAGTTTTTAGGCGCAACCGGTGTCAGTTTTTCCACCAACGCCTCGGTGCCGATAAGCTGCGCAAAAGACGGCAGAGCCTGCACATCCACCTGCAAGTTCTGCAACCGCTGAATAATCTGTTCTTGTTTGGGTTGGCTTTGGCTTGGCATGGCCAGCAAAACCCGCGAGATCCGGCGGCTCGTGATAATTTCCTGAATGCGGGCCGGCGCAAACACAGGCAATCCCATCAAGGTCAGGCCCTGCAGGGATGTATTGTCATCCACAAAGGCAACCGGGTCGATTTCTTCATGGGCCTTCAACGCCTGTGCCAGCTGCGTCCCCGTGCCTCCGGCCCCATAAATCAACACACGGCACCGTGGCTCTGCCCGACGATAAATTGCCAACACAACCTGCAACAGGAAAATACGGGCCCCCGCCATGGCCATAAAATAACACAGGCCAAACATCACATAGGTGCCCATGGGCAATTCGGGACCAAATACGGTCGTGCCTGCAACCAACCCCAATGCAGCGCTCACAGCGATGCCACCAGTCTGAAAAATTGCATAACGCTCATAAGCGTTCAGCTTGACCTGAGGCAGACCCAGCCAAAACAGCAGGCAGCCAGTCAGTGCCATCACATAAGGCAGTAATGGCAAAATCTGGAATAAGGTCTCAACTGGGGTAGTCTGCAAATTCTGCAGACCAAAGGCAAACAGTGCAGACACAGGAAGCAAAAAGAGATCAAGCGTGAGAAACACATAGGATTTCTGCTTCCGCGTCAAAACGCTCAGCATTTTATATATCATTTGCCGTCCCTGTCCCTTGCAACGGTTTTGCGTTTCATCTGAAAGGCCGTTTCTTAACGCTGGCCTTTTTATCATCTGCACATCTACAAAACCGCCAGATGCGCACCGTTTGAAGGCGGCACCACCAAAAGCACAAGCAACATCTCTCGCTCTGGCGGAATCCCTTTCAACGCGGCACACTCTTGTCGGCACAGGATACCGTGTTTTAAACCTTGCTCCAAGCCTCTTACCTGATTTAGCCCTCGCCAGCACGCCGTAAGATGTCAGAATGAGCACGACTGCGCCGACGCTGCAGCCCATCCCAGACGGCAAGCCCCGTCAACGCCAGATACCGGCCGCGCACACCGGCGTGGTGGCGCACCTTTGAGAGCCATTTCAACAACACAACCGGCAGCACCAGCCAAAACAGCCATCCCGCCGCACGCTGATACAACAGCAATAAATTCCGGTGGTGATAGTAAACCTTCCATAAGGGGCGAAACCTTTGGCCGCTATCTGCATCAACAAAGGTGGTGAAATCATGCTCAAACCGAATATCTGGCACAAAACCAATCCGGCTACCCTGTCGACTAAGCTCTAAGGTATAGATTGAATCATCTCCATAGATGAAGAGATCCGCATCCGGGTATCCCACCTGCTCCACCGCGGCACGCGAGATAAAAAATCCCACAAAAGAGGTCACATCAATCGCACAAGCGGGTTCCTGATAGGCTGCATGGGGAATGTGAAACCCATTGCGACCTTTGCGCAGAGTCCGCCAGAATTGGGGCAGGCTCCAGAACGGATTGCGCGAAGGGCGGTTCATTTCGCAGATCTCACCTGAGGGGAAATAGACCGCAGCGGCCACCGCATCCCATTTGCCTTCAGGCAAGGCATGAAATGCAGCCAGCGCGCCCGGTTCTGGGCGGCCATCATCATCCATCACCACCAACCAGTCAGGCCTATGGGTCTCCATCGCGTGGCGCATCCCCGATTCAAACCCACCAGCCCCGCCGCTGTTGGTTGCACTGGTCCGGATATCCAGGCGTGGGTTGTCCTGCGTCTCCAGCCAATCTGCGGTGCCATCCGTGCTGGCATTGTTCACCACCACCACCTGTGCCAACTCTTCAGCCGGGCTATCCAGAAGACGCGCCAGTGTCACCTTCAGTTTATCCAGACGGTTATAGGTCACCACCACAGCCACAAGACGGCGCGGCACAACTGAAGGGGCAGGAGAGGCGATCATGGGGTTTGGTCCTTATGCACCCGCAAGCGGGATTTCATCTGATCCCAGCACAAGCCGAAATTGATGCGGGATGTCAAACCTGTTTCCCGCGGCTTGGTGCAGCTTCTCCACACACGCGCCCTTATGGCAGTGTTTCGCACGGAAAATGTTTCGCACGCGAAACAATCTAAAAACTGAATACGTATGATGTGACAAAGAAAAACCGGGTACAGCACTGCTATACCCGGTGATTTTATCCATCATCTGACCTGTTCAGCGGTTGCGCAGCCAGTCCTGCAGATCCGCCAGAAACTCTTCGGTGATCGCATTTCCCATCAATTCGATCTTACGCTGATCTGGCGAAAAGCTGAGTTTAAGACCTGGACCTGCATTCAGGATAAGCCGTTCTCCAGCTGCCATCTGTGGCGTGGTGCTGCGCACGCGCGGGCGAGACGGAGCAGGGGCGGGCGCAGTCGTTTCCTCCACAGGGGGCACTTTGTAGGTGCAGCCTTCACTTGCGGTGAGTGCTGTGTTCAAAATATCCAGCTCTTCTTCTGCAGTAAGGCGCGGGCTTTGCCGCAAGGCCTCCGTAAGGGTCTGTGCAAACAGCGGCTGGCGGTCCATTTCGCGCACCAAGGCCAGCCCTAAACGTTCGCTGATGGCGGTTGGAAAATGCAGCCAGCTGTCAAACTGCTCCACCAGCGCAACAAAGCTGCCAATCTTAGAGCGGCGCGAGCGGGTGGTATTGGCAAACAGCCCCTGCAGCGCCAGTTTCTGATTGGCATAGATCCCCTGCTTCATCGCGCGAACCGCAATGCGGGCCCGCTCATAATGCGACAGGTTCACCCGGATTTCGTTTTCTTCCACCATCGCCACATAGGCCTCTTCAGCGCTTTCTGGCTGAATGATCCGGGCCTGCACGCTGGCAAATTTCAGCTCTGATCCCTCGGCATAGAGCGTTTTAAGCGCGCTCAACCGCCGCCAGCCAGAAATCAAACCATATGTCATGCCATCGCGCGGTTCAGGCAGGGCAACCACCTCAATTGGGGTCTGTTGACCACGGGCGCGCAAGGATGCCTCAAGCGCGGCCATTTCATCCGGGTTCTGGTCCAGCCGGTCGCGCACCAGATACTGGCTGTCAATCACCGAAAGCGGCAGCTCTTCAATCATCAACCCTTTGGTGCGGGCGGTGTTTAAAACCCCTGTCACCTCTTCCAAAGCAGCATGGGCTGAGGCTTCGCTCGCCACCTGGGCAATGGGGGCAGAGGCAATTCCACCAGTGGCCACACCAGCGGCAGGACCAAGACCTGCGGGTTTTGGATCTGGGGCCAGATAGCTGCCCTGTGCAGGCGTCAGTCTTTTACGTTTTGCCATCATTCTCTCCTGTCGCAGACCACGGGCCATCCTGCCCGAGCCAGCTTAACGCAAGGCTACTGGGCCGCGCGCGCCTCTTGTTCCATCTCACCCACTTCGCGCCGCCAAACCCCGATGAGGAGCCGTTTAAAGGCTGCATAGGTCGCATCAAAGGTCTCCCGACCGCGGGCATAGGTCTCGCGGTTGAAATCCCGGTAATCAGCTTCATAGATGCCCGATACCTGTTCACCCGCCTGTCCGATAAGGGCAGTGTAATCCTGTTTGTGCGGAGACAAAACCGGGCCCAGATAGGCCTGCATCAACCCAGCCAGCTCACCCTGCTGGGCCCCGTCATAGCGGGTGATCACGGTGCGGACCGCATCCCACTCAAAGCCGATCTCAGGCCGGCCAAGAGCGCGGGCTGCAAGGTTTTCCCCCTCTTCAATGGAGGCAAAGGTGGAATGCAGCATGTCAAAGAAGCGGCCCGTGCTGTCAAATTCAAGAAAAGACGCGCCCATGGGGACCAATAGTATGTCTGCTGCCGACAGCCCATTGATGGTGAGGTATCCCAGCGCCGGCGGCGTATCGATAAAGATCACATCATATTGGTCCAGAACCCCGTCTGCGTCTAATCGGTCAGTCAAGGCGTCCCACAGTTTCCAGGACCGCGCCGCCATGCGCCAGACCGGGATCTGAAATTCCGCCCAATACAGATTGAGCTGCGCGCCAATCAGATCGATGTTGGGCCAATGGGTGGATTGGATCACATCGCCAGCGGTCATATCCATCGCAGCTGTCAGCGCATCATCTAAAGGCTGGGGGGAATCGCCGCGGTCTAACCTGCGCTGGTTTTCAAGGCGCAGATGTTCGCCGTAATGGCGCGCCAGAAGCGGAAAGGCGGTTTGCCATTCATCTTCAACCTTGCCGCTAAAAATGGAAGTCATCGATCCCTGGCTATCCAAATCCACCACCAGAACCTTATAGCCATCCAACGCTGCAGACATCGCCAGATGCGCGGCTGTTGAGGTCTTGCCAACGCCACCTTTGAAATTGGCCACCGCCACCATTTTTGCGGGCAGCCCTTCGGGGCGGTAGGGCAGGTAGTTTTTGGATTTTGATCCCTGCGCTCCAAAGAAGGCGCGTAGGCGCAGGACTTCATCCAGGGTGAACCATTTGGCGCCCCCCTCCACTTCAACCTGGCCTTGAGGCAGATCTGGATTTTGTTTCAGGACCCGGCGAAAATGGGCTTGCGCAACTGGGATTAGATAGCGGGTTATTTCCCATGTTGAAAACAGACGCAGCTGTTTTTGACCATCTTCATTCAGCCCCCGACTGGCCAGATCTGCCCGTCCCCGGCTGCAGGCTTCTGAGATCTCAGCAAAGCCCTTGGTGGTGGTGGGTGTATCAAGATCCGCCAGAGCACTGTCTGGATCAATATTGAAATACGGCGGCAAGGCGCTTTCTTTGCTGCGGTCGCGGGCCTTGTGGATATCTTTTGCCATATGGCTGTGCCTCATGCTGCTGGCGATGCCAGGGGTCTGCTCTTTGTAGGATGGTTTAAAACGCAAAGGCGTTCTGAGAAGGGGTATTTCCTAGGTTTTTTATTGTATGTGCGCCATTTATCGCATCATACTCAAAAACACGTCACATGAAAGAAATATCGCATCAAAAATGGAATTTTCTAAGCAAATAACGGGGTTGCGGCAGAGTAAAGCGTTGCTGTTTTGCCAGATCTTTGGGGTTTGTAATCTTTTTTCCTGTTATATTTTGTTATTAGTTAGTTACAGGCCCCTAGCCAAGAGCAGATGAGCCATATTTTTAAGGTGAATTCTGACCTTTTTCAAAGTGCATGTGAATCTAAAACCCCGATAAACTGAATCTGATCCCCCGAAGAACTGACTCTGATCCCCCGTTGTGAGGGCTTGTGGATAATTCTAGGCTGGGTGTAATTAAAACCACGAAAAATGAGTCTGTCCGAACAGAAGGCAGACCACGCGGAAAAGCCTCAGATGTAAGAGGCAAAAGTGAGCAGGTATAAGATGACCCAAGCGGGAACAGGAACAGGGGCGGTGACGCGGGCAGGGCCTGGCGGCGATCTGCCAGCCCATGCACAGGGAGATCTGTCACAGGGGGATTTCTTTCTTTGTGATATCTTTGGAGCGGTCCCCAAAAACGATCTCGTTTCGATGGAGCATCCCCTGTTCTCTCTGGCGACCCGACCAGATCGGCGGATCCTGCAATATGAACACAATGGCGCTGAGATTACCGTGACCCCCAGCGTCAAAGGTCTGGCGACAATCCATGACAAGGACATCCTGATCTTTTGCATCAGCCAGTTGATGGCGGCGCTGAATGCGGGCCGACAGGTGAGCCGCACTTTGCATCTGAAAGCCCATGATCTTTTGGTGGCCACCAATCGCGAAACCTCGGGCGATGCCTATCGCCGATTGCGCGAAGCTTTTGAACGTCTCGCGGGCACCCGGATCACCACCAATATTGTCACCGGCGGTGAAGAGGTTACCACCGGGTTTGGCCTGATTGAAAAATGGCAGATCGTGCGCAAGGCGCGCGGGGGGCGGATGGTGAGCGTTGCGGTGACATTATCGGAATGGCTGTATCGTGCGGTCCTGTCCAAATCTGTGCTGACGCTGAGCCGGGATTACTTCAGTCTGCGCAAACCGTTGGAACGGCGGATCTATGAGCTGACGCGCAAACATTGTGGCCGTCAGCCCGAGTGGAGCATTTCGGTGGATACGCTTTTGAAGAAATCGGGCTCTGCCTCACCGCGTCGGGTGTTTCGCAAAATGCTGCGCGACATGATCGCGGCTGAAACCCTGCCGGATTATCAGATGGAAGAATTGCCCGGCGATATCATCCGCTTTTCCCGCAAAGGTGTTGCGCTGAAACCGGGGCAGGTGGTGGAAGGTCTGCCAGTTTTGAAATCCGACACGCTGGAGCAGGCGCGCGCGCTTTTTCCCGGTGCAGATGTTTACGCGCTGGAAGCGGATTGGCGCGCCACTTGGCTGCGCACGGGCAGCCCGCAATTGCGCAGCGCAGATGCGGCCTTTTTGGGCTGGGTGAAAAAGCGCAGCGCTTCTGGCCTTTAGAGCCCTCGTTTCAGCCAAAGCGAGAGTGGCCTTGGCGAGAGGCTTTGGCTATGTCTGGCAAAAGCATTTTGGACGGTACAGCGAGAGAGCGCCATGCAGATAGAAGAAACCCGCCTTGCAGGCGTAGTGATACTGACCCCACAACGGTTTGGCGATGCGCGGGGGTTTTTCAGTGAAAGCTGGAACCGGCAGCGGATGCTGGATCATGGGATTGATCTGGAGTTTGTACAGGACAATCATTCGATGTCATCTGATGTGGGCACGGTGCGGGGCCTGCATTTTCAAGCGCCGCCCCATGCGCAGGATAAATTGGTACGCTGTGGGCAGGGCGCTTTGTTTGATGTGGCGGTGGATATTCGCAAAGGGTCTCCCACCTATGGTCACTGGGTGGGCGTGGAGCTGTCCGCAGAAAACGGCAAACAGCTTTTGGTGCCCAAAGGGTTTTTACACGGCTTCATGACGCGCGCACCTCAGACGGAAATCATTTACAAATGCACGGATTACTATGCGCCTGATTGTGACGGTGCTGTGGCCTGGAACAGCTGCGGCATTGATTGGGATTTTGAGGGCGCAGCGATCCTGTCAGACAAAGACGCGGCGGCACCTGCGCTTGCTGATTTTGACAGCCCTTTTGTGTGGGAGGGATAGCGGCGGAGCCCGCCTTAAAACACCACCGTTATCTGCGATACAGTGATTGGTATGTGCACCATGACGGGCTACAGGTTTGCAAAGCCCCATATCTGAATCTGACTAGGGATGTGGGTGGCTGCATCCAAACAGGTGTGCAGCCCTGACCATAGGCATATGCTGCCCCGTGATCAGGGTGTGGCACGCGCAGCTTTAAGGTTTGACGTAGCTGTTTTTGAATGTGCTGCGATAATAGCCTGTCTCATTATATGAGAAGCGACCTGATTTCTTGACATCCATCATTGTCATGAGCACCCCAGAAATTGGGGCTCCGACGGATTCCAGCTCTTTCAGACCTTCGACCACAGCCCCGCGTGCGGTGGAGCCCCAACGCACCGCGTAAATGACCGAGTCTACACGTTTTGAGATGATCCGGGCATCGGTCACAGCCAGTGTGGGCGGCGTGTCTAGGATGACAAGATCATATGTTTCTGTCAGTCGCTCAATCAGATCATTGAATTTTTGCGATGACAGAACATCTGCGGCGTTGACCCGCGCAGAGCGGCCGCCTGTTTCGGTCATCAGTACATGAAGACCGGTTTCCGGGTCCTGAAACACGGCCTCTTCCAGCGGGGCGTCATCATGCAGTGCGGCAATCAGACCATTGTTGCCGTGTGGTGATGTAAAGAACTGCGACAGATCGGGGCGCCGCATGTCACAATCTACGATGATGGTGGATTTGCCCATCTGCTGACTGGTCAACGCCGTCATTACAGCTGTGGTGGTCTTACCTTCGCCAGGTACAGAGGAGGTGAACATCAAAACCTTTGGTGGATGATCGACATTCGACATCAAGATCGAAGTGCGCAGATTCCTGATGGCTTCAGCAAGGACCGAATTGGGTTTGTTCAGCAGATACTGAAACACCCGCACGCGGGTTTTATAGCGTCCAACAAAAGGCAGAACCCCCAGAAGATGCTGCCCGGTCACCAGCTCCAGCTGTCCGAGCGACCGGAAGGTTGTGTTCACGAGCGTTCTGATAAACACAATACCAACCCCAATGATTGCCCCGATCATAGAGAACATGGTCAACACAAGGCTCTTGCTTTGCGATTGCGGAAAAAGCGGGATCTCTGCACGGGTCAGGATCCGTGCATCGGCTTCATGCAGATCTTCCTGTGCGGCTGTTGCTTGAAGCCGGGCGAGGAAACTCTCATAAAGCACCCGGCTTGCCTCTGCTTCGCGTGACAACTGGCGCAGGTCAACCTCACTGCGGGTCTGTTCAAGGGCCAGTTTTTCCAGACGGCGCACCTCTGCCAGAAGGGAGGCCTCCTGCGCGCGAATGCCCTGCAGGTCAAGCCCGGCTGAGGTCGCAATACGCTGCGCCTCTTGCGCCATGCTGGTTTGAACTGTGGTGATATCTTCGCTCACCTGTTGCAGTGATGGGTGGCCTTCGGGATAAGAGGCCCGCAGGATGGACTGTTCAGAGAGCAGATCTTCAAGTTGAATACGATATTGTTGGATCAGTGGTGAATCGCGGAATTCTGAGACAGTTCCAAAATCGGTGCTTTGCGCCAGAAAATCCGTCAGGCGATTATATAAGACCTCTTGGCGCGACAAGGCCGCTTGGGTTGCTGCAAATTCAAGGTTCAGCGCTTCAAGCTGCTGTTGCGTGACCTCAAGCGTCTGCCCGGTGCGATCAGAAATTTCGGACCGCGCGGTTTCAATGGCCTCTTCGGCTGTTTGTACGCTCAGGCGCAGCTCGTCGACACGTTCAGCCAGCCAGACCGTCGCAGCACGTGCGGCTTCCTGTTTGGTCTCTTGTTGGTCGAGAATGTATTTCTCGGCAACTGTGTTCACAATTTTGGCTGCAGTGGCCCTATTATCAGACATAAAGGCAATCTGGATCACCCGGCTGCGGCCCACAGGGCGAAATGACAGGCCTTTGCGCACGTTAGAGATCACTGCAAGCCGCACGAGATGAGAGCGATCGCGTGCTGTTGTGTTCTGTTGCTCGTCTTGGGCCGGGACTGCGCCGCTCAATCTTTGGCGCAGAGCGTCGAGCGTGGCGCCCACGTCAACCAAGTCACGCACTTTGTCCAGCGCCGAGGGCTTCTCCACCCGCAGCAGCGGATTGAACTCGGGGTCCTTGTCTAGTTCCAGCTCGTCAATCACGCGTTCGATCAGCGCCGTTGAGGACAGGATTTGAATTTGATTTTCCAGCGCGCTTGAATCAAACAGTGGGCTCGCCAGCAGCATGTCTTCCATATTGAGGACATTGGCTTGCTGTACGTCAAACATCACTTTGCCATGCGCCCTGTAGCGCGGTTCAATCTGTGAGGCTGACATAACCCCAAACACCGCACCCAGTGCGACACAAATGCCGATAATCATCCGGCCCCGCCAGAGCATGCCAAACAGCATACGTAATCCGCGTCCGCTATCATCTACATGGTTTGATATGTTGGAAGCAGCCTTCGTCATGCTGGAATAACCTTCTGTGCAAATCGTGTTTTTCCCAAAAACTCGGGATGTTGCGCCATCCTGGATGGCTCCTGCCGTTTTGCAGGACTGTGGTTAGAAAACCGTCTGATCACCGATGGTGTGTTTTGTGGTGTAAATAAGCCTGTTGTCATTTGCGGGGTGAAACTGACCTGGCCTGAAATGCCCCGCAAAGCACCGGTCTGCCGGTACGTCAACGCAATGTATTTTGTCATGGTACTTAAACACTCATCTCAACAGGACTACAGTTTGTGTATAATGCCCCAACACACATCAAGCGATTTGAATGTCGCCACTTGTAAAGCCTTTGGTAACTTTTAACAGGAAAATTTCTGCCTTTGCCTCATCCCGCAGCGAGACACCTGTTGTACAGGCTTAATTGGAACTTTTAGCCTCTGTCAGAATGGCCAGAACCTGCTGTGCGCTTTTGCGCCAGGAATAGGTTTCAGCACGCGCGATGCTTGCTGCTTTCATCTGCTGTAACGCCTCGGGCGATTGGGTTTGAAATGTTCTCAGGGCGGCTGCGATACTGTCTACATCTTTAGGATCGAAATAAGTGACGGCATCGCCCAGAACCTCTGGCATTGCGGTGCTGTCAGAGGACAGCACCGGCGTGCCGAGCATCATCGCTTCGAGTGGCGGAATGCCGAAGCCTTCGTATAAAGAGGGCCAGACAAAGGCCGCGGCATTGGCATAAAGTGTGCGCAATTCTGCGTCACTGACGCGACCCAACAGGCGCGTTTGGGCACTGTGTTCCAGAGTGCTTTGTGTCACTCCGGGCGCAAAACCACCCGCAACGGCGAGTGGGAGAGCGCCGTCTTCCAGCTGTGTCATCGCTTTGATCAGGCGCGCAATGTTTTTGTTTGGGCTCTGGTTCCCAGCCGCAAAGAAATACTGACCTGCTTCAAGATTAAAGCGTGCGAGCACCGCTTCATCAGGCTCTGTCGTGTCTGAATGGAGCATATGTTCGGCGCTGTTGTATATCACCTCAAATCGTTCAGCGGAGGTGAAAAGATAGCCTGCAAGCTCTGTGGCAGAAAACCGGCTGACCGTGCCCAAGTGCGACACGCGCCGCACCAAAAGGCGGCGCATCGTTTTGTGAAACAGACGGTAGGATTTGGAGAAGGCCTCTGGAAAGGTCCAGATATTGGCATCATGAATGACCAGCAGTTGCTTTGCGACCATCAAGGGGCCAGCACCGCAAAGGTTGATCAAAAAACAGTCTCCTGCGGCCTTGCGCGCAAGGGTGATCTGCTCCCAGGCATGCCCTTTGAACCCGTCTAAGGGGGTGATTTTCAGCACCTTCCACTGCGGTGGCTCGATCAGGGTTGCATCTGCAGGATACCAGACGTGAATGGGGCCCAGAGCCTCTGCAAGTGCGGGATCTTCAGACAGCAGTGCATCCAATCCAGTCAGCAGTTCACGCGCATAGCGCTGCACCCCAGAAATGGGTTGAACCAGAAAACGACCGTTAACGTGAATAAACATGATGTCTCAATCAGGTAAGCTTGGGCGCCGTTCCGGCCCCTTTTTGTGACAGATGCGCGCGGGTTTGCTCGTATAGAGCCGTCGTGCGCTGCCCCAGCCGTTCGAGCTCCCATTCAGACACATCGGTTGCCTTGGCGCCTTCTGCCAGCTTGGCCAGTTGATCAGGGTTGTTCAAAAGCTGTTTGAGCTTATCCGCCGTATCAGACAGATCATGCGCGTCTGTCACCAGACCGTTCACCCCGTCTTTGACGATTTCCTCAAGGCCTGGCAGGTCAGAGACGACAACAGGCGTTCCTGTGGCCACATATTGCACCACAACACGCGGCAGCCCCTCGCGTTCAGACGTCAGAACACAGACATCTGCCAGCGCCATCAGCGCATATGGGTCGTTGCGAAACCCGCAGAGTGTTACGTGATCCTGCAGTTCAAATTCGCGCACGGCCGCGCGTACGTCATCCTCAACCGGGCCGCGCCCCGCAAAGAGGATCTGCACGTTCGGGGTCTCGGCCAGCACCGGTTTGAGCGCCTGTAAAAACGCGCGGTGGCGTTTGCGTGTCTCATAAGCGGCCACCATCAAGATCACCTTGGGGCGCGCCGCTTCTGTGGTATCCGCAGGGACGCCAAGCAGCTCGGGCCAGTCTTCTGGGGGCTGTGCATTGCGGAAGTTTTCGAGCGGCATGCCAGAATAAACAGGCTCTACATGCTTGCAGATGCCCTCATCAATATAGGCTTGGCCCACACTGCGCGACACAGCAATAAAGAGATCCGTATACCGCGCCGCAAGCTTTTCAGCAGCGATATAGATGTTCTTTTTCAACTGGCCGACCTGTTCAAAGGCAACGATGTGAATGCCATGCACCACCAGCGCATCGGGCACCACCTTGGCGGCAAAACGGCCTATGATGC
Organism: Epibacterium ulvae; assembly: GCF_900102795.1. Classification (GTDB taxonomy): domain Bacteria; phylum Pseudomonadota; class Alphaproteobacteria; order Rhodobacterales; family Rhodobacteraceae; genus Epibacterium; species Epibacterium ulvae. The sequence goes on from NZ_FMWG01000013.1 coordinate 75,638, forward strand.
CCGCTTTGCTTTGATGCGTGTGTATGACATCAGGTTCCAAACCGCGGAACAGCTCCCGCATGGCGCGAATGGCTTTTAGATCTTTAAGCGGATGGATGGGGTGGACCAGATCTGGCACCTCAACAAAGCTCACTTGATCACCAAAATTCTTTTGCCAGTACGGATCTGGATCAGGGCCATGGACGACGATGACATCGTGGCCGTGTTTCGCTTGCCATATACAGCTGGAAATCGTGTTTTCCTCAGAACCAGCACGCAGCAAACGCGTGAGAACATGTACAATACGCATCCAAACACCCAAATCTATCTCAGAAATCTCTCGCTAAAATCCTGCGAGGAATCGCGGGCTCATCTGGTAACATGAACGCACACGAGTAAATAGAAAACTTCTGACATTTCTGGTTTTTACACAACAAAATCCTGACCCGCCACTTTTGAGGGCAGGCGACCTTTGACGGGCAAACATATTTCACCGTTGCAAGGCAAGGCTCTCATCTCCTCTACGATCAGACCAATCACAGATCTGTGCGCAAAAAATCGGAGCTGACATCCGTGTTTGAGCGGCGCAGACCGTTTTCTGCGAGAGGTTTAACGCGTTCCGAAACAGCCTGAAATTTATACCACCTGAAGGATATAATCAAAAAAATAGACACCCCGTTACGTGAACGATGTCTTTCTTCAATATTCTGTTGTAAGGACATGTTAACGCTTTTACCAACGGGCTACCCGCCAAAGAAGCACAAATAACTAGTTCGACAAGAGAGATTTTTCAATGAAGATTGCTGTAGCCGGTTTGGGCTATGTCGGCCTGTCAAATGCCGTATTGCTGGCACAATATCATACTGTTACTGCCGTAGATGTATCCTCTGATCGCGTTCAGATGGTGAATGATCGGATCTGCCCCATTGTCGATGCAGAGCTTGAAGGGTTCATGGCCAACCGCAGCCTGGACCTTGCAGCCACGACCGATGCTGAGGTGGCTTTTGGCGATGCAGAGTTTGTGATTGTTGCAACGCCGACCAACTATGATCCAAAAAGCAACTATTTTGACACGACCAGTGTTGAATCCGTGATTGCGAATGTCACCCGGATCAACCCCGATGCCACAATTGTGGTGAAATCCACCATTCCGGTGGGCTTCGTGCGAGAGGTCCGGGCGCGGTTTGAGACTGAAAACGTGATTTTCAGCCCAGAGTTTCTGCGCGAAGGTCGCGCGCTTTATGACAATCTTCACCCATCGCGGATCATTGTCGGTGAACGCTCTGCCCGGGCGGAGGTGTTTGCCAACCTTCTTTTAGAAGGTGCGGTCAAGAAAGACGTGGAGCTTTTATACACTGATCTCGACGAAGCAGAAGCGATCAAGCTTTTTGCCAATACCTATCTTGCGATGCGCGTGGCGTTTTTCAACGAACTGGACAGTTATGCCATGGCCGGCGGTATGGACAGTCGCCAGATCATCGAAGGCGTCAGCCTCGATCCCCGGATCGGCACGCATTACAACAACCCGTCCTTTGGGTATGGCGGCTACTGCCTGCCCAAAGACACCAAGCAGCTGCTAGCCAACTACAGCCATGTGCCGCAGAACCTGATCCGGGCCATCGTTGATGCCAACCGCACCCGCAAAGACTATCTGGCGGATCAGATCTTGATGACTGGCGCGCGCACTGTTGGCATTTACCGGCTGGTGATGAAGGCGGGTTCAGATAACTTCCGCCAGTCTTCTATTCAGGGCATCATGAAACGGCTCAAGGCCAAAGGCGTTGAAGTGATGGTTTTTGAACCGGTGCTGGAAGGCGAAGACTTTTTCCGCTCTCGTGTGGTGCGGGATCTGCAGTATTTCAAAGACAATTGCGATCTGATCGTTGCCAACCGTCTGACAGATGAATTGAAGGATGTCGAAGAAAAAATCTTCACCCGCGATCTGTTTGGAGGCGATTCATGAGTCCACGCCTGCTGTACATCCATGCCCCCAAATGTGGCGGCACCAGCTTTGGCTCTTCGATCCGCGCAGCCTATGCCACGTCACAGTCCACCATTGATCTTGGCCGGTCTGAACGCATCCTCAAATCTATGCATCCAGATGCAACGGGGCCGCAAAAAGTCCTTCTGGAACATGAGGTCCGCAAAATTATGCTGGGCGAGCTGATGGATCGGGGTGTTAAATGCATTTCGGCCCATGTGTCTTATCACGAAGACCTGCATGAAGGTCTGGATCCGGACCGCAAGGCTGTTACCTTGCTGCGCGATCCTGTGTCGCGCTTCATGTCACATTATTACTATGTTCAGCGCCGCCACCCCGATCCCAACCGGCCTGATACGCTTGAAGCTTTTGTCGAGACAGAAATGGCTCAGAGCTACGGCTCGACTTACCTTCTGTATTATGCGCGCACATTTCAGCACACCACTAAGGATCTGGCCGCGGCTATGTCTCTTGCCAAGGCCAATCTGGACCGTTTTGCCCTGATCGGTGATCTAAAGCGCGGTGATGCCTTTCGTAAGGCCCTGCGGAACCTGGTCCGCAGACCCCTGCTCAGCTGGGAACGCAACAAGCGCCCTGGCGGTAAAGGGGCAAGCAACCCCTCAGAAATCTCTGCCGATCTGCGGGCCCGGATCAATGAAATCTGCGCCCCTGATATCGAACTTTATAAATACGCGACCTCTCTGCCCACCTGCGCCTGATCCTCTGCGCCTAGGATCGCTACGAACCGAAATTGGAAGTCTTGAGAATGTCTACACAATCGAAATTGCTCGAGGTGCAACACATGCGTGCAATCGCTTTGGCGCGGCTGTGCAGCGTGTCCAACAGGATACCGCAGGATAAGGTCTGGGCCTAAGACGATGGCCGAAAAGACGCTCAAAAGTCACGCCATCTGGTCTGTTGTTCTCCAATTCTCTCGTTTTGGCGGCAATGCTCTGGTGTTCCTTGCGATGGCCCGTTTCCTGACCATTGAACAGATTGGCGCTTTTGGCATGGCCTATGCGCCCGTCCGCTGGGCGCAGGTGCTGCATAAATCAGGCATCCTGTCGTCGGTTGTGGTTGTTGTGCGGCGCAAAAAGGACAATGCAGAGGTAGAGCAGGATGATCCCGCTTTTACTGCTCTGTTCTGGCTGGCCATGCTGGCCTCTGCTCTGGTGTGTGGGCTGATTTTCCTGCTGGCGCTTGGGCTGGGTCGGTTTTCTTCTATCGATGCATCTGTCGATGACATGATGCTGGCCATGCTCATCGTGCCCATTGCCTTTGGGGTGTCGAGCGTGCCTGAAGGGCTTTTGCAGAAAAACATGCAGGTGAAGGCAATCGCCCTGCGCACCCTTGCTGTTCAGCTGGGCTCAGCGGCGGTTGCTCTGGTGCTGGCCATGCAAGGCTATGGGGGCTGGGCCATGGTGTGGTTTGCGATCATGAATGCAGTGCTCAGCAGCGTTGCCTCAGTCTTTCTGGCGGGCTGGTGGCCCAAAGGAGGACCTGATCTGGCAAGGATGCGGGCACATCTGCCGCAGATGTCGGCGATTTCGGGTCGGGGTCTGGTGGCCGGGGGCGTTCATGCGCTGTTGCAGTTTTCCGTCGGCCTTGCCTTTGGTCTGGCAGGGGCAGGGGCGTTTCAAATTGCGCAAAGGATCCATCAAATCCTGGATGCGCTGTGCCTTGCTCCGGTGCGCTTTCTTGTGCTGCCGTTGTTTTCCAAGGCAACGGAAAAGGGCGATGGTACCCTGCCCGGCGCGATGGTGTTGAGAGCGCTCACCATTGCGGGCTTGATCTCTGCGCCTGTTTACTGTGGTACGATTCTTGTCGCCGCCCCGGTTCTAACCTTGGTGATTGGCGCAGAAAACGCCAGCCATGCTGTGCCCACGTTGCAGATCCTGTGCTGTGTGGGTTTGAGCCTGTCTACTGGCGCAATCCTAAGTCAGGCGCTGACAGCTGTGGGTCGTGCTGGCCTTGCCTTCTGGCGGGTTGTGGGAACGCTGGTGATCACTGTGCTGCTGGCAGGGCCCAGCATGCTGGTGTCGGTGGAAGCGGTCACACTTGGCTATGTGATCGCGGCCTATGCAAGCATGTGGATCTTTTTGCACAGGACCACTCAAATCTTTGACCTCGCTCCACGTCAGGCCTTCACTGCGCTCGCCCGTCCCTATCTGGCTGCGCTCATTGCCTTTGGACCGTTGTTCTGGTTGCAGCATATTGTTCAGACAAACCTTCACTGGTCTGATGCCATGACTCTTGTGGTGATCATGCCGCTTGCCGTTGCGGCCTATGTGCTGACCTCTCGGCTGGTCGCACCAACGGCCTTTTCCAATGTCATTGGATCCCTGAACCGATGACCTCTGCGCTCAAACATCTTATTATAGCCCCGAACCACACCTTTGCCCTTGGTAAAGCCATCTGTTGCGCGTGTCTCACGCCGCGATATCAGAGGATGGTTGGCTTTGGTCTCAAAACACACACTCCCTCCCCTCATTCACGCGATGGTTTGTCATGAAGATTGGTATTATCACATTTCACAACACCCCCAACTTTGGGGCGACGCTGCAATGCTATGCTTTGTCGCGCTATCTTGAGAGCCTCGGCCATGACGTCGAGGTCATCAATTATATGCCGCCACAAGCGCTGAAAATGTACTTCCGTTCTCAATTTCTGGGCCGTCGCCGTTCTGCCCGCAATATTGGGAAATTCCTGAAGTTCCGTCAGTTTGTCCACAGCCGGCTGGAGCTGAGCGGCCCCCCGATCTTTCGCTCTCAGGCGCTTAAATCTCTGGATGATGGCCGCTATGACGTGGTGTTCACCGGCTCGGATGAGGTGTGGAAGGTTGACCAGATCCGCCCCTTGGATGGCAGCTTTTATTTTGATTTCCTGTCGCCCGAAAAAACCCGTTTGTGTTCTTTTGCAGCCTCCGCTTCAACGGTGACCGATCTGCGCAGCTATCCGAAAACCAAAGAGTGGCTGGCGCGGTTTGATGAGATTGCCGTGCGCGACCCACATACGGGCGATATGGTCAAAGAGCTCACCGGTACGGATCCAACGATCGTGTGCGATCCGACATTCCTTTGGAATTTCAACGCAGAAACCCACCCCAAACCCTATGACAAAGGCGAATATCTTGCGCTGTATGGCTGGCCCAATGCCAAAGACAGCGCAGAGATCCGCAAATTTGCGGACCGCAATGGCCTGAAAGTGATCGGCGTGGGCGCGCGCAATGCGATTTGTGATGAAGAGTTCATCAATATCGGCCCGCAAGAATGGCTGGGGCTGATCCGCAACTCTTCGGTTGTGGTCACCGATTTTTTCCACGGCATTATTTTCTCATTGCTCTTTAACCGCCCGCTTTATGCTTATGTTGATGCAAAAAAACGCATGAAGCTTGAGCGGATCATGGGGCTGGCCGGGCTGAGCCACTTGCTGCACGATTCCACTGGAGAGATCGACAAATACACCGTGTCTGATCTTTCTTACCCGGCCGACAGTATCAAGGGCATGGGGCCAATGATTGCCCAGTCCAAGGACTTCCTGAAACGCAATACGCCCCCGCTCGCGGAGACAGCCTGATGTTGAAGCCCCTGCTACGTCGCGCCAAAGCGCTGGTGAATATCACTCTGGACAACGCCTATGATGCCCGCCGCTATTTCGCACATTCGCAATCCGGGCGGTATGAGCTGAACAATGATCAGCTGCGTGGCCGGTTGCTGCAAAAAGCGCATTCGATCGAAAAAGGCCTGTCGATGCCTGAACGACGCAGTTTCTTTGGGCTGAAGGCGTTGAGCGAGCTTGAAAAACTGATCACCGCCTATGAAGATCGGGGCCTGAGCGAAGATCATGTCTCTATCTTGATGGCGCGGGGCGCAATTCAGGCCTATTTCGAAGCACATAGCGGCCAAGACGCCCCTGCCAATATTGCCGGGTTCGAACGTCTTGCTTCTAAAGGCGCTGCGCCTGAGGACGTCGGCACCATTGCCCTGACCCGCGAAGGTCAGATCAAGGCAGCGCATGGGGATCTGGAAAGCGTGATGCGGTCGCGTCGCAGCACGCGCATGTTTGCGCCTGGTGCGGTGGATGCCGATCTGATCCGCGACGTTATTGAGATGGCAGGCACCACCCCATCGGTTTGCAACCGTCAAAGTGCGCGCGTTTATGTAGTCCGTGACCAAGCCCTGAAGGAACAGTTGTCCACCCTGCAAGGGGGCAGCAGCGGCTTTGGCAAGGATATTGATACGCTTTTGATCGTAACCTCTGACATGAGCAATTTCCGCGACAGCCGGGAGCGTAACCAGGGCTTTGTTGATGGGGGCATGTTCTCTATGTCGTTACTGCTGGCACTGCACGCCAAGGGGTTGGGAACCATTCCGCTGAATTGGTCAGCAGGGCGCAGCCAGAATAAAAAACTGCTGAACCTGCTCAATATACCCGACACAGATTTGGTGATCATGATGATTGGTATCGGTCAGATGCCAGAGCATTTTGAGGTTGCAGCCTCTCCCCGCCGCGGGCTTAGCGATCTGATGGTTGAGATCACTCCATGACTCATCATCAGGCCTTAAACACCACATATGCTGCGCAACCTGCCGGATCTCAGGGCAAGCGCGCCGTCATTGTGACCGGGCATTTCCCGGTGCAAAAACGTCGGGGCTCTATCCTCTGGCTCAGCGACAATCTGCGCAGCAATGGCTGGCATGTGACGATGGTGACTGTGGGCTACAGCTGGCTCTCCAAACTGCGTGGGGACAAGCGTTTTTTGACCCTGGAACAGCCTCCAACTCCAGGTGTCACGGTGCATGATGAAACACTCACGTCTGTGTTTGGCTTTTCGCCTTTGCATCCCTTCAGCCTGAAGGCCCCTTTGCTGGATAAAATCGCCCGCCCCTTGCATCAGACCTTCGCGGCCTATTGGAGGCGGCACTTGCCTCAGCTTGTGGCAGAGGCTGATTTGATTGTGATCGAAAGCGGCCCCCCTGTGATGCTGGCCCCTATTGCACGTACAGCTGCGCCAGAGGCGGCGCTGGTCTATCGGGTGAATGACGATGTTTCTGTCTTGGGCTTGCCCAAATTTGTCATTGAGGCTGAAATCAACCATGCGCCGCTTTTTGATCGTATCAGCGTCGCGAGCCCTCATCTGGCAGCGCGTTTTGCCCATTGCGAGACAGTCTGCCGGGATCCTATGGGGGTGGCCAAGGCCGTTCTTGATCAAGAGATGGAAGATCCGTTCAAAGATCATGGCCCGCGCGCGGCCCGGGAAGCGGTTTGTGCTGGCACAACCCAGTTCGATATGGACTCTATCCGGCTGATGGCTGAGTTGCGCCCCACATGGCGGTTTCATATTTTTGGGCGGTTGCGTGATGTGCCAGACCATGTGCCCGCCAATCTGGTCTTGCACGGGGAACAGCCATTTCTGGAGACCGCACGCTGGGTGAAACATGCTGATGTGGGGCTCGCCCCATATCTGGACAAACAGGGCGTCGAATATCAGACAGCCCATTCCAATCGTATGCTGATGTATCGCTATTTTGGCCTGCCAATGATTGGACCTGCGCGACTGTGTGACCCGGAAGTCCCCACTTTGGTTGGATATGCCCCACAGGACCGGGCAAGCATGGCTCAGGCGCTGGATGGGCTCGAAGCAATGGCACGTGGTGAGCCGGATCCTGCGATTCAGGACTGGTCACATCTGTATGACCGCATCGCATCGACAAAGCCGGCCAAACAGCAAACGGCATAAGACGTTAAAGCAGGCAACGGGCGCGCCTTGCGCCCGTTTCGCCGCAGGAGTTCTTGAGATGACAAAAGCGCTAAATCCGATCTCGCCCGTGGTTTTGCTCACCCTGATGTGGACCATCACTGTCGCAATGGCGAGCCTGCCGTTTCTCTTTCCAGAGAGCTTTGATATCGTCTACCAGCTGATTGCGAAGCAGGCTGGCCTCAATCTGGACGATTTTGGCTGGCTTGGGGCGGCCTGGCTTACGATTGCGTTTCTGATTTTTGTGCTGGCAAGCGTGATTACGGGCTATTGTCTGCCGCAGCCCAAGGCGTTTGATTTTGACATCAATCTCAACAGTGCCGCGCAAGCGGCGATCATCACCAATGCTGTTTTTCTCCTTGTGACCATGCTCTGGGTGGTTGTCACTGCGTCACGGGTGGGAGGGTTTAACAATCTCATCCTGATGGCGCAGATGGACAATCAATTGCTGCGAGATCATCTGCGCAGCAATACGTTGTTCACCGGGATGCGCGTGTTTTACGCCTCGTTGCCCGCAACAGGATGTATGTGCATGGTCATTTTTTCTGTGGGCCGAAAATCCGGTGGCCTGAAGAAAAACTTTGCACGGCTCTGTGCCCTGTCGTTTGCTCTTAATCTGGTGGCGCTGTTGTTGTTGCCTATTGTGATGTCACAGCGGCTATTGTTGCTGCAGCTCTTAATGTCTACTTATTTTGCGGTCTGCATGATCAATCGAAAGCTTGTTGGGCTGCATTACGTGCCGATCGCAATTGGCCTGTTCCTGACCACATGGGTGCTGCGAGAGAGCCTGACGAACCCAAATATCCAGGCCAGCGCTCTTGAGATCGCCTTTGAGAAGTTGGTGTTTTACTTCGTCAACGACCTCCTCAATTCCTTCATCCCCCTGAACTATGAATTCGACCACACGTTGGGGGTCTTCACGTTTAAATTTGCGACCTACTTTACCTTTACGGACCAGTATTTTGCGCAAGTGATGTCAGAGCGTCTCGCTGTGGTCAGCACGTTGCGTGGTGGTGGGGAATTCCCTATCTTCACCATGCCTTACGTTGATTTTGGTCCAATTGGCGCTGCGGTCTACATTGCTGGGCTGGCTATTATAAGTCGTCTCATTTTTCATAAGGGCACTGAAAATTTCACATGGGCGGCAGTCTATGGGCAGTTTGGCGGTGGTTATGTGCTGTGCACGCATACGCTTTATTTTTCAAATACCAACTTTGCAGCCATGATTATGGTGTGTCTGTTTGTCGGCAGCTTTGCCAAACGGCGCGGTCTGAATTATGCCATGAGCACCTGAGAGAGCGGGTAAGTTTCCCCACTCTCTGTGCTGTTGTCACTGTGACAGATCGGTGTATGTCAGAATGCGAATATCACCGATGTGGCCCACCTGTTCTGGCACCACGCCTGCATAGGTTCCGCCTGTTGCATGTGATTCAAGACCAAAACCGTCTTCCACGCGGCCGTTGTTCAGGGTGTCTTCAACATATAAATTGTCATAGCCCTCATCAACGGACAGGCTCACATTGTGACCATAGGCGGTATTGTTAACGATGCTGACTGTGTCACCTGCGGCGCAACAGGAATTTGAATGTTTTATCCGGATGGAGCCAAAGGCGCGCGGGCCGACTTCATAGATCTCATTACCTGCCACAAGTACGTTGACGATGTTGTTTTCCTGCCCCCCGATCAGGCCGATCCCGGACAGGTGCGAGAGCCGCTCGGCACGCGCGGAATCTTTGATGATATTGTTCAGGATGGAAATGTCCTGCGCGGGTTCATCTGTGTATTCATCCGCCGGAAACACCAAAATTCCAGTGTTCAAGGTGCTTTCGATCAGATTGTCGCGAAACACGAGATTCCGTCCTCCGATTGCGGTCAGACCACGGGTGCGACTGCCTTGGCACACATTGTTTTCAACAAGAACGTTTTCGACGGTACTGTCACTGTAGTTGCCATCGTTGGGTGCGTTGTATGGAACAACAGAAATACAGTCATCACCGGAGTTGATAATAAGATTGTCCCGCACCGTGACGTTTGAGGATTCATGGGTGATATGGATTGAATCACTGTGGGCCCGTTCGATCCGGTTACCATACAGAAGAACATTTGTTGCGCCATACAGGCGAAACCCTCCACGGACCCCGCCCAGATCATCTGTGTCCGACACAATGATATTGTCGGAGCGCAATACAAACCCACTGGCATTTGAAGATCCCGCCCCCCGATAGGGGAAGCCATCGGCAAATTTTGTCGGCGCGGTATACCCCTCGCCCTCCCAGCGTTCCGGCCAGGTGTTTTGAGTGATGGACTGGCCCCGCAGGTGCACCCCATGAATATGGACATTGTCACCTGTGACAACAATGGATGACTGATCCGGCTGTTCTGCCATCAAGGTGATGCCCACACCACATATGATCGTATTGGGCTGCCCCACCGTCAGCACCTGATTGTAGTGATAAGTGCTTTGGCCGTTGACCGTAGGCAAGAACACAACATTAGGTCCGTAGCGCTCGGCGGGGGCCATTTCTGCAAGTGCCTGCCCGAACACAGTGGTGGCCTCGCCCAAAGCGGCTTGGAGGCCCTGTGTGGCGTCTTGGCCGCCTGGCCTTGCCTGAAACTGAGCGAAAGCATTTACAACCGGATAGGTGACCCGCCCGACTTTGACCAATGCAGTCGGGGTATCAGCCAACTCATCACTTCTATCATTAAGATAGGTGCAGAGCGCTTCAGTGTTCTGGGCGACTTCACGCACCAGATAAGCTTCACGCGCAAGATCGCCTGATGATTGAACCCATTGTTCTGCAGGCAGATCTACATTCACAAGAAATGAGCTGAGTAATGCAAACATTAAATCCTCCGACGGATATCTGTGATTGTATTTACTTTGATGGCTGCGCTGCTGCTGGGGCAAGACCGGCCTGTTGGACCGTTGGCATTTTCGCACGCATCTGCGAGAATTTCGAGCAACCTGCCCCAGTCCTTGCGCCAGGCCAACAGTTCACGTGTATATTTCTTTTGATCTTCAGCCACATATTCCGGCCCTCGTCCTTATCATGCCCAATACTAGCAAAGTTGGGTCTGCGTGTTCACCCAGTGATTGAAGTTGAGAATAAAATCGCGCATCTAAAGCTGTGTTGAAGAGGGCGTTCGGTTTTATTGAGGCTGCTAAGGTAATTTATTTTACGTTTCTTTGGCGTTAGTGTTGCGCGCGGCCAATACACCATTCATTGACAAAGAAGCTCAAAGATGGAGCAACGCAACCATAGTTTTCTGAAAGAACCGCGCGTTGGATGGCTCCGATCAGCTTTTGTTAAACGCGAGCTGTCCACATTCGAAACCGCCCTTGGCCGGTGACTTCGCGGATCAGCCCGACCGCCTCCATCCGGTTCAGATTGCGTTGCACGGCGGCGCGGCTTGACCCAGTTAAGGTCTGGGCCATCGGCGCAGAGACCAGAGGCCATTCCACAAAGACATCGCGCAAGGCGGGAGGGGTGCGCCCTGATGTCCTTTTCAGGGTCTGCTCAGCCCGCATCTCCCAGGCCTCCAGCTCTTCCAGATGACGCATCGCAGACAGCACCGCCTGTTCCATGCTGTCTAACCACCGCGTCAATCGAACGGGCGGTGCGCCCGTGGCCCGCAGCGCGTCTGCCCCTCCCAGCATCAGTGGCGTAAAGAGAGCACCACGGCCTTCGCTGGCGGCAATTCGTACTGCTGTGACTGCGGCCTCGACACTGTCGCCTTTGGGGCCAAGGCCTGCCAGCCGCCACAGGTGAAACCCCATACAGGCCTGCGTGATCGGGTGCAGATCGGCGCCCGCCGCCATAGCCTTTCGCCAGGCTTGCGCGCGCCCGGCAAATGTCTCGCCTGCGGTCACGGCGTCTTCGGGGTCGCGCCGGTCCAGAAAGGTTGCCAAATCCTCCAGTGGTCCTGCCCCCGCCGTCAGGCGGCGCACCGCCCACCCCATTCGGGCCAGCGTCTGCGGGGTGTCTTGCGCCGCGGAGAGGCGCAAGGCCAGCCACAGCGCCAGCCGGTCCGGACTGATCCGCGGCCCCACATACCAGCTTAGTTCGGCCACTTCCATCAGCGCCAGCCGGTGTCGCCAGCCATTCGGGCCGCGCTGCAACCGATCATCCAGCGCACCAAATCGCCCAGCAACCCGCGCCAGATGTGCAGCCTGCCCCGCTTCGGCCTGCGCCCATGCAGCACTGTTTTGTGCAAGAGGCTGCTCAGCGCGCGGCCCCGGTGGCAACGTATCTGCCCCTTCTTCAATGGGAGCGGGCAGGAACCAGAGGTCGCCCTCTGATGGGGCGCTATCCTCATTTGGGAACGCAAAAGGACTCTCTAATTCATTATTTTTTTTAAGGTCTTGTGCCTTCATATGTGCATAATATTTAATTTATGCACATTACTAAAGGGACTTTTACTTTCTCCTCTTGTGAATGATGCAGCCCGTACACATAGGGCGGAGAGGCTATCACATCAGCCCCCTGTGGGCCCTATAAAACAAGGGTATATGGCACCACGCTTCTTATTGGCATCCGCTTGCATTCGTTTTCAAACAATCGTTTATAGGTCATGTCTTAAATTACAAAAACCCATTCTCATGTCTCTCATTGGTTATGCGCGCGTCTCCACAGAAGATCAGACCTCCTTGCCTCAGTCTGAGGCCCTTCAAGCTGCGGGTTGCGGAAAAATCTTTGAAGAACAGGCCTCAGGCGGCAATCGCGCCCGCCCGGTGCTGGCCCGCGTGCTGGAGCGGATTGCCAAAGGTGACACGCTGGTCGTCGTTCGGATTGACCGACTTGCCCGCTCTCTGTCGCATTTGCTTGAGGTGATTGACCAGCTGGAGGCCAAGGGCGCTTTCTTTCGTTCGCTGCAAGACCCGATCGACACGGGTTCGCCTCAGGGCAAGTTCACGCTGCAGGTTCTGGGGGCTGCGGCCGAGTTCGAGCGCGCTTTGATCCGGGAACGCACAAAGGCTGGGCTGGCCTCAGCGCGTGCCAGAGGGCGTGTTGGCGGAAATCCTGGATTGCGCGCGAAGGATCCGGCTGCGCTGCGCAAGGTGCGCCTTGCGCGCCTGGATGGATATATGGAACGCCTGAACGAGACGGCGCAGGACTGGGTGCCGCATGTGCGCCGCTTGCGCCCGGATATGGCTTGGGAAGATGTGCTTCGGATCATCAATGCCCCTTTGCCGCCTGATCGCCGCTGGAGTCAAAGCCGCTTGCTGCGCGCTGTCAAAGCCTATGTGCGCGACGGGTTTTTGCCCGATACCGTGCTTGGGCGCGCTGGACGTCGCGAAACCGATGATCGTCTACCAGCGCTTGTTGCTGCGATCAAAGGCGCGGATCCCGAGATCACGTTGCAGGCGATTTGTGACCGGTTGGAAGCCATGCGTGAACGCACCCCTCGCGGCCGCAGCAGCTGGCAACCGTCCTCTGTGAAGATGCTGCTGGCGCGGGCGAAAAAGCTGGGGCTTTTGTGAAGACGCGCCCGATTCTATTATCGAGAATTTGAGGGGGCATGTCTGAGGAACAGGCCAGCTTACGAACAGGTTAGGGCCGCAGAGTGTTGCGCGATCAGACGTGTTCAAAACACAGCCTAGCCGCGGTCTGGGCATGACCATGAACCATAGCAATCAGGTGTCCGTTGAAAGCGAATGCTTAATAAAGCAGCGCATCGATGGTTTGTTCAGTTATCACGCCGATCAGAGCTTATTTACTGATCCAAAGATGCTCTTTTTAATTGCTTGCATTTGAGTAGATCGTTAACCGTAAAGTTACGAATTCATTGTGTCCGATATGAGGATTTGAAATGACTAAAACAACTTATGCGAAGCCAATATTACGCCAGCACGGTAAAATCGAAGCCGTGACCAAGGGGGGGACCAACGGTGGACAAACCGATGCGTTTTTCCCAGCCGGCACTCTCTTTGCCGACATCACCTTTTCCTGATAGGTGGCTGATCGTTTAATGAGTACCGGAGGGTGATGAACGGAATGATATCGTTCATGCCCTGCAAAACGATCCAAAAGAATAAAACTGGCTCAATACTTTCTAGTGCAGCTTGCCTCTAAAAAGCAGATTGCACTAGATATCACCTATGCCAAGCGGCATATTTTGCGCTGGGTCCAAGACCGCTTTGGTTGGCATTCGCACACGCATATGGACATGGTTGCGGCGTGGCGATGTCATTCCGGAGGATTTGCTGAAGGGTTCCTCAGGTCGGCGGCCGAATTGCACAGATCTTTTTCGATACATATGATCGGGTAAAGTAAGCGGAGCCGTTAAACTTTCCCAAAGTTCTTCTTGTGATAGATATCTTGTTCACGCAGGTCAGTATGACTGCCGTGAAAGAGAGTGAGGTGCAGTTGCGTTTGTTTGACATAGCCCACAAAGCGCAGATTCTTGTGCGTTCAACGGGCGGCTCATTGGTTGTATATCGGGAAGGCGGAAATCTTCCATGGATAAAGGGTATAACAACACAACAGATTCTACCCTTTTGCAGCAAGAAAAAGCCAAAACTGCGCAACGTGTCTTTGGGAATAGGCATATCAAAGGTGATCATGAAAACCCGTCGACACAGGTGTATCTTGTGGTAGAGGCTTTGGAAAAGTGATCTCGACTACAGGATGATGACGCCATGAAAATTCTTGTCACCGGCGGGGCCGGGTTTATTGGGTCTGCGGTGGTGCGTCAGGCAATCAAGGCGGGCCATCAGGTGATCAATCTGGATGCACTGACCTATGCGTCCTGTCTGGACAATCTGGCACCGGTGGCTGACAGCCCTAATTACACCTTTGTGCAGGCTGATATCCGCAACCGGGCGGCGCTGGATCAGGTCTTTGCCAGTCATGCCCCTGATGTGGTGATGCATCTGGCGGCGGAAAGCCATGTGGATCGCTCCATTGATGGGCCGGGTGATTTCATTGAGACCAATATTACCGGCACGTTCAATATGTTGGAGGCAGCACGTAAATACTGGGTTGAGGTGGGCAAGCCTGCAGGGTTTCGCTTCCATCATATTTCGACGGATGAGGTCTATGGCAGCCTGCCCAATGATCCTGAGGTGATGTTTACTGAAACCACCGCCTATGATCCGCGTTCGCCTTATTCGGCCAGTAAGGCCGCCAGCGACCATCTGGTGCGCGCCTGGGCGGAAACCTACGGTCTGCCAGTTCTGGTGACCAATTGTTCCAACAATTATGGTCCCTATCATTTCCCGGAAAAACTGATTCCGGTGGTGATCCTCAATGCGCTGGCGGGCAAGGACCTGCCGATCTACGGTGATGGGTCGAATGTGCGCGACTGGCTTTATGTGGAAGACCACGCGGATGCGCTTTTGCTGGTGGTGCAAAAGGGCGCGCTGGGGCGCACTTATAATATCGGCGGTGAGAATGAGCGGTCGAACCTTGATTTGGTGAAAACGCTCTGCGCTATTCTGGATGTCAAACGCCCGCGTACAGATGGCAAATCTTATGCGGACCAGATCACCTTTGTCACCGACCGTCCCGGCCATGATGCGCGCTATGCGATTGACCCCAGCCGTCTGCGCGATGAGCTGGGCTGGCGGCCAAGTGTAACTGTTGAGGAAGGTCTGGAAAAAACCGTCATCTGGTATCTTGAGAATGAAAACTGGTGGCGCGCCTTGCAAAACCGCCAGGGTGTTGGCGAACGTCTGGGTGTGAAGGCATGATCAAGAGAAATGCCAGATGCTGACTGCGCATTTACCATCAGGTTATGTTCTGGGTCGCTTGGGACCACAAATGCGCTACGGTATGGCAGCAGCTTTGATCGGAGCAGTCTTGCCGGATTTTGATATGATCTGGTTCTTGTTCGTGGACGAAGGACGTATCCATCATCATCGGTATTGGGTGCACATCCCGCTATTCTGGGCTTGTATTGCAGCTATTCTGTTACCGGTGATTGCGCTTTGGTGGCGTCACTGTCTTGGCGTTGCTTTGATATTCTTTACCGCCATTTTATTGCATCTCTTACTGGATACGGTCAGTGGTGGCATTTTATGGGCGGTGCCGTTTAATGATCATCTTTATCACTTCATAACGGTGCCTGCGACTCAGAGCAGTTGGGCGTGGTCTTTTATACTGCATTGGAGTTTTGTGGCTGAAATTACGATTTGGGGAGGCGCTTACGTGCTTTGGAGAAAAGCGAGACGGGCATGAGCATTCTTGTCTTTGGCAAAACCGGGCAGCTTGCACGGGAGCTTGCGCGCCATGAGGGGGTGATCTGTCTGGGGCGTGATCAGGCCGATCTGTCAGATCCTGCAGCCTGTGCAGCTTTCATTCAGGAACAGGCGCCAAAGGCTGTGATAAATGCGGCGGCTTACACCGCAGTTGATCAGGCCGAAGCGGAAGAGATGCTGGCAACGCGCATCAATGCTGAAGCGCCCGCTGCAATGGCCATAGCCTGCGCGGATCTGGACATTCCTTTTGTCACGCTGTCCACCGATTATGTGTTTGATGGCAGCGGCACAGATCCCTGGCAGCCCGATGATAAAACGGGGGCCATCAATGCCTATGGGCGCTCTAAAGCCAACGGAGAGGCGCTGGTGACAAAGGCTGGTGGGCGCAGTGTGATCCTGCGGGTCTCTTGGGTGGTGTCCTGTCACGGCAATAATTTTGTCAAAACCATGCTGCGCCTTGGCGCGGAGCGCGATGCGTTGAATATTGTTGACGATCAGATCGGCGCGCCTACACCTGCGCGTGATATTGCCGCAACCTGTATTGAGATTGTAGAGCAGTTGCGCAGCGATGCGGGCAAGGCCGGGACCTATCACTATGCCGGCGCGCCGGAGACCAGTTGGGCCTGTTTCGCGCGCGAAACATTCAGCCAAGCGAATATATCTTGCGCCATTACAGGCATTCCGACAACTGATTATCCAACCCCGGCACAGAGACCTTTGAATTCCAGATTGGACTGTTCGGCCCTCAAGGCTGTCTTTGGTCTTTCTCAACCTGATTGGCGTAAAGGGTTGCAAGAGATTTTACAGGATTTGGAGACCCTGACATGACGGAGCGCAAAGGTATCATTCTGGCAGGCGGCTCTGGCACGCGGCTTTATCCGATCACCACTGGGGTCTCAAAACAGCTGTTGCCAATCTATGATAAGCCGATGATCTATTATCCGATCAGCGTGCTGATGCTATCTGGTATTCGTGAGATCTGTGTCATCACCACGCCGCAAGATCAGGCGCAATTCCAGCGCACACTTGGGGATGGTAGCCAGTGGGGATTAGATTTCACCTATGTTGTGCAGTCCAGTCCTGATGGTCTGGCGCAGGCTTTCATTCTGGCTGAGACGTTTCTGGCGGGTGCGCCTTCGGCTTTGGTTCTGGGTGATAATATCTTCTTTGGTCATGGTTTGCCGGAACTGTTGGCAGCTGCGGATGCCACCAAAACCGGGGGCACGGTTTTTGGGTATCACGTGGCGGATCCTGAACGTTACGGTGTGGTTGATTTTGATGAACAGGGACGTGCGCGTGAGATTATTGAAAAACCTGAGGTGCCGCCGTCAAACTATGCTGTCACCGGACTTTATTTTCTGGACGGATCTGCACCAGAACGCGCGCGTGCGGTAAAACCCTCGCTCCGCGGTGAACTGGAGATTACGGATCTGTTGCAGACTTATCTGGATGAAGGCGCGCTGCGCGTAGAAACCATGGGGCGGGGCTATGCCTGGCTGGACACGGGCACCCACGCAAGCCTGCTGGACGCAGGCAATTTCGTGCGCACCCTGCAGGAACGCCAAGGGTTGCAAACTGGCTGTCTGGAAGAGATCGCTTATCAGCAGGGGTGGATTTCAGCAGAGGATCTTGCCAAACGGGCGGAGATGCTGAAGAAAAACGCGTATGGCAGCTATCTAAACAAACTTTTAGAGTAAGATATTCATGAAAATCCTTTTTGTGCATCAAAATATGCCCGGCCAATACCGTGAGATGCTGCAGTGGCTGGCAGAGCAGGGTGGACATGAACTGGTGTTTCTCACCCAGCGTGATCCGGCCCCCAAGATCAAGGGCGTGCGGACTGTACAATACCACCCGCACCATCGCCCGGCAAAAGACGCCTATGGCCTTTCCAAGGTTTGGGAAGAGGCGACAGGCTATGGCTTTGGTGCAGCACAGGCGGCAGCGAAACTTGCTAAGGGCGGGTTTAAACCTGATATCATTCTGGGCCACACCGGCTGGGGTGAATTGTTGTTCATGAAAGACGTGCTGCCTGATGTGCCAGTTCTGGGCTTTTTTGAATATTACTATCTGAACACAGGTGGTCCTGTGGGGTTTGACCCGGAAGATCCTCCCAGTGCCCATAGTCCGTTTTTGCTGCGCGCGCGCAATGCGGTGCCCAATGCCAATTATGAAGCCGTCGATCTGGGTGTGGTGCCAACACAGTGGCAACAAGACAGTTTTCCCGCGCATTTCCACGAGAAATTCTATTGCTGTCATGATGGTATTCGCACAGATCTTCTGACCCCGGATCCAGATGTTGAAATCAGCCTTGGCCGGCTAGAGAAACCTCTGACACGCCAGGATGAGATCGTGACCTTCATGGCACGCAATCTGGAACGCACCCGCGGGTTTCATGTCTTTATGCGGGCTTTGCCGCAGATCCAGGCAGCACGTCCAGAGGCGCGGGTGTTGATCATTGGCGGCAATGGAGCCTCATATGGCAAGGCCAGCACACATCCCGGGGGCTTGCGTGGTGAAATGGAAGAGGAACTGGGCGATCGGGTGGATTGGAGCCGGGTGCATTTCCTTGGCAAAGTACCTTATGATCAATATCAAAAGGTCATCCAGATCAGTCGCTGCCATATGTATCTGACCATGCCGTTTGTGCTCAGCTGGTCCTGCCTTGAAGCGATGTCGATGGGGGCCACAATGGTGGGTACGGATGTGGGCCCGGTGCGCGAAGCGATCCGTCATGGGGAAACCGGTCTGTTGGTCGATTTTTTCAACCCGGATGCTTTGGCGGATCAGGTGGTTGAGGTGTTGGCAAACCCCGAATCTTATGCCCATCTGGGCCCCAATGCGCGTGCCCATGTGGTTGAAAACTATGATTTCCTGACTCGCTGCCTGCCAGAACATATTGCCCGGATCAACAGTCTGGTTACCACAGGGGCCAAAATAAATCTACCTTAGGTTGTTTGTAAAAAGGGCGCTTTTTAAAGCGCCCTTTTGCCTTCTCTTGCAACCGCTAGGGATCAGCCACCTACAGCTGTTTGGATAATGGTGTCGATGGTGCCATCTTCACCCATTTCTGTCAGCGCCGCGTCCATCTTGGTGGTGAAGCTTTCCGCCATATCACCGCTCCAGGTGCCGCGGAACCCGATCATCGCAGGCTCTTCTGAGGTATCAAGCACCCGTTCAATGCCGGTAATGCCACCCGCATTGATCACGGCTTCAGCGGCCAGCTGTTCCTGCACGTAGCAATCAATGCGACCCCCGGCCAGTTTGCGCAGGTTTTGTTCAGTGGTTGGCGCATCCTGCAGGGAGATCAGGCCGCCTTCGACCATATCAAAGAAGGCTTTGCCGGGAGTGCCAAAGCCTGCGTTGTTGCCAAAGGTCAGGCCTTTGAAATCATCCGGGTAGGTCCAGTCGGCCTGTGCCACACCGGGGCGGCAGTAGACAGAGACGGTTTCACTAAAAGGTGCCGTCGAATAGGTGCCGATCCAGGGGCGGGAGTCTGGGCGGTAATAGGTGCCAACCAGACCATGCGCCTGACCGCTTTCCACCATATTCACGGCACGTGACCATGGCACCGCTTGCAGAGCAACCTCATAATCGCCCTCAATCCGGGTCAGGGCTTCGTTAATGACATCGGCCCAGATACCTGTTGCGGTGCGCCCTTCAGCGGACATATAGGGCGCATAAGCCGCATCCTGAACCAGAAGAATTGTTTCCGAAGCGGCTGCAGGCAGAACTGTCAGGGCTGTCAGGCCAAATGTGGCTGCTGCAGTGCGCAAGGCGCGGGAAAAACTACGGGACATGGAGGCTTCCTTTTCCAACCGTCGTAAAAGTGTGATGGCTGGAGCTAGAAGCCCAAAGTTTAACAAACTGCCAAAACCGTTACGTAAAGACAGCACAAAACGTATAAAATGCCTTTGTAAAAAGGAAAAATATCCCCTCAATACTGTCTGAAACAAGCACTGAGGGGTAGGCGTTAGTTGCCGATATTGCTGGCGGTGTTGAAGACACCGACAAAATTGCCAAAGACAGAGGAGACGGTAAGCACATCGTTGATCGGTGCTTCGGTGGCGATCACCAGATCTTCAGATTGGATTTCGAACTTACGGGCTGAAAACAACCCATCTGCTGAGGTCAGATCTAAAGAGAAGACCACCCGTTCCTTATCAGGGCCATGGGTGCCTTTTGTGAGGGCTGAAAGAGGATATTCACGCAGGATCAGAATGCCTTTGGGATCAGCCTGACGATCTGACAGCCCGCCAGCTACGGAAATTGCATCCATCGCAGACATCTGCTCTTTGGTGAAAATATGCTGGGCTTCGGTTCCAGTGGCGCCAAAGGACAGGAAATAACGTTCGTCTTCTTCAACAAACACCCGATCGCCGCCGCGCAGGCGGGTATCAAGGCCGGGATCATTCAGCAGGTTTTCAACCGAAGTGCCAAAGATCTTGCCGCTGCGCACCAGACGGATCTGTGGGTTGTCCAGGGTCAGGCCGATGCCGCCCCCTGCGGAAATCAGCCCCATCACAGTGTAATTCTGGTCTGGGATCGGATAGGTGCCGGGATTTTCCACACCAGACACCAGATCCACCGAATTATTGCGCCCCTCCACCATAGAGAGCTGCAATTGCGCAGAAGGCACAATCTCTTCCAGCGCCTGTTGTAGTTTTTCCCGCGCCAGATCCGGGGTGAGGCCACGCACGGAGACTTTGCCCACATAGGGCATGAAAATGGTGCCATCGCTTGAGACTTTGATGTCTTGAAGCTGCGCAACCTTTTGTTCCGGCGCAGTCAGGAGCGAGTTTTCACTGCTGTCCCAAACCTGCAGATTAATCAGGTCTCCAGGCTGGATATATTGTGATTTGGGCCCCTGACTATGAGCAATCCATGACAGTCGCTCCTGGGGGCCGGTGTCTGGCCATTTGGCAACCTCTGGCAAGAAGGTGCGGGTCACCGGGTAGAGTTCGAAATCGGCTTCGACATCGCTGGCCTCACGCAGGATTTCCCGGCTGGCAGGGGCACCACCGGGCAGACGGCTGCAGGCGGCAGGCAGCAGGATCACACCGGTGAGCACGGCAGCAGACAGGAGGCGAAGCATTGAGAATCCAGTCGAAACAGTCTTAAAATTTGGTAAATGCAAAATACCCTTCAGGGCGCATGCGTCAACCGGGCACGTATCACAATGAAAGGCGCGATGGAATGAACCTGCAAAAAGAACAGGGTTTGCGTGCAAAAGACGCCAAGACATTGGTTCTGGGCGCAAATGGACGGATTGGACAAGCGCTGCAGGTTTTTGCACCGCAGGGGATGTGCTGGCAGGCCCGCGGGCTTTGTACACAGGCACAGCAGGCCCCAGAAGATTGGCATATCTGTGCGCCACTGAAAGAGCGTGGGGCATTAAAACGTGCTGCCTTTGGTTGTGATCAAATCCTCTGTCTGGCGGGGGTTGTGCCGGGACGAGGAAAAGATGTGCAGGACAATAAAGCGCTTGCACTGGCAGCGGTTGAAGCAGCCGCAGAGGCGGGTTGCCGACGTGTGCTGCTCACCTCATCTGCTGCAGTCTATGGCGCGGCTTCTGGGCTTTTGTGCGAGGATCAAGCGCTGACGCCTTTGCACCCTTATGGGCAGGCTAAGGCAGAGATGGAGCAGGCCGCACAGGCGCGGGGGCAGGATCTGGGGGTTGAGGTCTGCAGCCTGCGCATTGGCAATGTGGCGGGATTTGATGCTATTTTGGGCGGCTGGAAGCCGGGGTTTTCACTGGATCATTTTGCAGATGGTCAAAGCCCGCAGCGCAGTTACATCGGGGTGAAAACTCTGGCTGTGACCCTGCAACAGATCCTTGCCTGTTCTGATCTGCCCACGGCACTGAACCTTGCGCAGCCGGGGGCCATGGCGATGGCAGATCTTTTGCGCGCGGCAGATCTGCCGTTTGAGAGCAAACCGGCTCCCCAAAGCGCTATTTTTGACGTGGCATTTGACCTGAGCACGCTCGAATGCTGCTTGGGGAGGGCTGTGCCGATGGCCGATGCAAAAACTCTGGTGGCAGAGTGGCGTCTCTTCTGCGACAAGAGCCAAATTCTCTGAACCGTCTTGATCTTTCAAAGGAGCGCGCCTGATGATCTGGAGCAAACGGCTGTTTGATCTGTTTTTTGCCCTCTTGCTGAGTGTCATTCTGGCACCCGTCCTGGTGGTGCTGTTGTTGTGGCTGTTGATCAAAGAGGGGCGGCCGGTGTTTTACGTGGCTGAACGGATGACCACGCCCAGCAAAAGCTTTAACCTCTGGAAGCTGCGCACCATGACAGTGGTGGAGCACGACAGCGGTGTGTCTGGCGGAGATAAGGCAGCGCGGATCACCAGAACAGGGGCGTTTTTGCGCAGCAAACGTCTGGATGAATTTCCGCAGCTGTGGAACATCCTAAAAGGCGATCTGTCCTTTGTCGGGCCCCGCCCGCCTTTACGCCAATATGTGGAAGCCTACCCTGAGATCTACAATGAGGTGCTGAAATCGCGTCCCGGCGTGACTGGACTGGCCTCGATTGTCTATCACAAACATGAAGCTGCCCTGCTGGCCCGTTGCGACAGCTCGGAAGAAACCGATGCGGTCTATTCGCGCATCTGTGTGCCCGCAAAGGCCCGGCTTGATCTGATTTATCAACGCAATCAAAGCATGTGGTATGATTTTGATCTGGTGTTTCAGACCATCGGCTATGTGTTTCGCCGAGGGTAAAATGACGGCCTGAGATAAGAGATGCGGTATCCAATCCGCGCAATCGAGCGTGAATGATTCCGCCCCGTATTGGAACAGGTCCCTATTGGGGCGATCCTTTTAATGGGATCTTATCCATGCCGACCGATAGGCGTTCCGTGTATCCTCGTTTAGAGGGGAGATTGGTTACATTAATGAGTAAAAATAGAGCACCCAGCAGGAAAAGATGCACAGTCCGGACGCGTTCAACCAAAAAGTGAGAAAATTTTATTAAAACCTTCCCAGGCGTCATTGCAGCTGCTAGACGGTTTCTGGAAATTGATAGCAACTGTTTTTTCTCATTAAGGTCTCATCATGCGCGTTTTTGCATCTTATCACCAACGTCAAAACAGCCCAGTCGTTTCGGATGACTTTTTTAGTTCGTCATTTTCCGTTTACAATTCATGGGGAAAGCGCGCGTTCGATATTGTTTTGGCACTTATTTTGCTGCCCCTGCTCGCGCCAATCATCTTTGGCCTCTGGCTGTATGTTCGCCGTGATGGTGGCAATGGGTTCTTTGGGCACAATCGTGTTGGCCATGACAACACCTCTTTTAAGTGCTGGAAGATTCGCAGTATGGTTGTAGACGCCGAAGAGCGTCTGGCCACATATCTGAAAGAAAACCCAGCTGCCGCAGAAGAATGGGAGCGGGATCACAAGTTGACAAATGATCCCCGTATCACGCGCTTTGGTCAATTCATTCGCAAGACAAGTCTGGATGAACTGCCACAGATCTGGAATGTTCTGAAAGGCGAGATGAGCTTTGTGGGCCCGCGTCCTGTGGTCACAAAAGAGCTGGAAAAATACGGTCACTCTCTGCCGGCCTATCTGGCGCAGAAACCGGGCATTACAGGATTGTGGCAGGTCTCTGGTCGCAATGATATCAGCTATGCAGAACGGGTACAGCTGGACGTGCAATATCTGGAGAAGCGCAGCTTCCGCACGGATGTCAAAATCATCCTGAAAACAGCCCTTGCTGTGGTCGCGCCGACAGGCCGCTAAACGACCCTAAAAACCTTGGACAACAAAACAGACGCCTTTTGCTGATGCGCAGAGGGCGTTTTTGTTTCTGTGGGGCGATCTTATGTTGGGGACTCCAATTTTAAAGCGTGTCCTCTCACATTAGAGAACACGCAGGGACTGGCGCACGGGAATTACGCTTGAAGCGCGCGCTGAAGATGGGCCAGACCCGATGTGAGCAATGCCTGGGCACGGGGTGCATCTGCGCCTTCAACATAAAGCCGCAGTTCGGGGGCATTCCCTGAGGGGCGCACATGCATAACACCACCTTCTGCGAGCGTCATCCTTACCCCATCTGTCAGATCGACAGAGGCTTCATTAACATGCAGCGCTTTCAGGAACGTTGCGCGCGCATTTTGATCCTGTGCGAGGGCTGCGACAAAGGGCTGTGAGGCCTCTTGGGGTATTTCTTGTAAGCGATCCGCCACAGTCACCACGGGGGGTTCTTGCGCGACACGCGCAGACAGGGGCGCATCCCCTGCGGCAATCAAGGCCATCACCAGCGGCAAGACGCAATCGCGGGTTTTCAGCGGGCTGAATGTACCAGTTGGACCTTGGGCCGCAAAGCCCAAGAGATAACCGCCATTTGCCTCATAGCCCACAACTTTGCCTGCGGCAGCTTCCATGCCTGCAATCACATAAGGAGAGCCGATCCGGGTCAGGGTTACAGCATCAAAGGCTTTATGTGCGACCCCTGAATTGGATGAAATCGGCGTGACCACGGTTTCAGCGCTCAAAGCCTCGGATGTGATCTGGCCCATGATATCACCGGGCACAATTTGCCCCTGTTCATCTGCCAACAGGGGCCGGTCGCTGTCCCCATCGGTTGAGACCAGCGCATCTAACGCGTGTTCAGCCACCCAGGATGTAATCTGTGCGCGCACCTCTGGGGCCACGGCTTCGGTATCCACCGGGATAAAGGTATCTGAACGGCCCAGCTCAATCACCTCTGCGCCAAGCTTGCCTAGAATGTCTGCCATCAGATCGCGCCCCACAGCGGAATGGCTGTAAAGCCCGATGCGCTTACCGCTCAGCGCTTCTGTGCCACAGGCCTCTATATAGCGTGCCACAAACGCAGCCCCCACTTGAGTGTCGTGATGCAGGGTGCCACTGCCTGCACAGGGGCTGCGGCCCAATGCGGATTTAATGGCCGCCTCATCTTCTTTGGTGATTTCACCAGAACGGGAATAGAATTTTAGCCCGTTGCGATCTGCTGGGATATGGCTGCCTGTGATCATAATGGCGGCTGCGCCCCGTGCCTGTGCCGCCAGCGCCAGCGCAGGGGTTGGCACCGCGCCACAGTCAATCAAATCAACACCTTCCCCAAGGGCGGCCTCTTGTACCGCTTTGGCAATCTCAGGGGATGAGGGGCGCAAATCCCAGCCCAGGCAGATCCCTGTGCCCATGTCGCAGGCGGCAATAAAAGCGCGCACGTGATCCGCTACAAGGTCCGCGGTTAACTCCACCACAAGTCCACGCAGACCGCTGGTTCCAAATTTGGGTGCCATTGTAAGATGTCCCTTAAAAGAATACTTTTGCTTTTGATTTGAGGAGACCTTATCCCTGCCCTGCCCCCTTGCATAGGCAAGAGCCCCCCCATAGGAAGACAAAACAGCACTGTCGGTTAAGGTTTGCCCATGTCACTTACGCCCACATCCGCCTCAGCCCCTGAAAGCGCTGACAGATCCTGCGCAGAGATTCTGGCCTCAGCGCAGCGGGTCCTGTCCGTTGAAGCGGCAGCCCTTGCCCAGATGGGAGAGGATCTGCCCGGCGATTTTGCACCTGTGATCAATCTGATCCTCAGCGCAAAAGGACGGGTGATTGTGTCTGGCATTGGTAAATCGGGCCATATCGGGCGCAAGATTGCCGCAACGTTTGCGTCCACCGGCACGCCATCTTATTTTGTTCATTGTGCAGAAGCCAGCCATGGCGATCTTGGCATGGTGACACCTGCCGATATCTGTCTGCTGATTTCCAATTCCGGCGAAACCACGGAATTGCAGGATATTCTGGCCCATACGCGGCGGTTTTCCATTCCCACCGTAGCGATTTCATCAAAGCCTGACAGCACCTTGATGCGGGCGGCTGATTACCGTCTGTGCCTGCCGCCTGCGCCAGAAGCCTGTTCCATTGGCATGGCGCCAACCACATCTACCACGCTGACGCTGGCGCTTGGGGATGCGCTGGCTGTGGCTTTGATGGAGCAGCGCGGCTTTCTGCCCGAAGATTTCCGTGTCTTTCACCCCGGTGGCAAGCTGGGGGCACAACTCGCTACCGTGGCGCAACTGATGCACAAGGGCGAAGATCTGCCATTGGTGAGCCGGGAGACGATGATGCCGGATTGCCTGCTCACAATGACCTCCAAAGGATTTGGCATTGCGGCGGTGGTCGAGCAAAACCAGCTGGTGGGGGTGATCTCGGATGGGGATTTACGGCGCAATATGGCGCAGCTGATGCGCACCACAGCTGGTGATATTGCCAGTGCCGATCCGGTGACCGTGGCACCCGACACATTAGCGGCAGAGGCGCTTGCGATTATGAATGCCCGCAAGATTTCGGTTCTGATGGTGGTGGATGCGGCCAAAGCGCCGGTTGGCATTGTTCATATTCATGATCTTTTGCGCGCAGGCGTGGCCTGATTTCAGGCTCTAACATAGGGTATTTCCATGAAAACCGTTATTTTGATCCCAGCGCGCTATGCGTCTACCCGCTATCCCGGCAAGCCCCTTGTTGAGCTGACTCAAAAGGATGGCACCAAGAAAAGTCTGATCCAGATGAGCTGGGAGGCTGCAAAAGCCGTCACAGGTGTTGATGCGGTGCATGTGGTCACCGATGATGATCGCATTAAAGCTGCCGCCGAAGCTTTTGGAGCTTCTGTCATCATGACACCTGAGACCTGTGAAAATGGCACCGCGCGTTGTGCGGCAGCCTTGGAGACGGGCGCGATCGAGGCAGATCTGATTGTAAATCTGCAAGGCGATGCTCCGCTGACACCGGCCTGGTTTGTCGAAGATCTGATCGCGGCCATGGCGCGCGATGCTGAGGCCCAGGTGGCGACACCTGTTTTGCAATGCGATCCGCTCACCTATGGGCATTTTATTGAAGACCGCAAAGCGGGTCGCGTGGGGGGCACCACAGCTGTGTTTAACACCAAGGGCCACGCGCTTTATTTCTCAAAAGAGGTGCTGCCTTATATTGACCCGGATAAAGTGCCTGAGGCCAATATCCCTGTCTATCACCACGTCGGCGTCTATGCCTATCGCCCCGACGCCTTGCGCGCCTATGGCACATGGGATGAATGTGATCTGGAGCGGCGCGAAGGGTTGGAGCAGCTGCGCTTTTTGTTCAACGATCTGCCGGTGGCTTGTGTTGAGGTCGAAGGCCGGGGCCGGGTGTTCTGGGAGCTGAACAATCCCGCAGACGTCGCCCGCATCGAAAGCGTTCTGGCAGGCACTTCATAAAACGAACGATTTGTGAACGTGTGTAAAACACTTAATAAATCTTAATGCCCCTTCGCAAGATCATTGCGTTTTGATATCAGATACAGATCTGATCAGACATTTGATTTTATACGTTGTGTTGTTTTGATATGTGTCGTCGCTCTGTTGCTTTTTCCATGCCACAGCTGATCTTTCTGGGCTTATTTTGTTGAAAAACTCGTCCTTGATTGAGTGCCCCTTAGCTGATTCAATTCCTTTATTGGTTGGAGGATTTGGCGATGATGGGACCG
>NZ_FMWG01000007.1 GCF_900102795.1 Epibacterium ulvae
TGGCCTTAAACTCTGGATGATGTTGCTTCCGTTTCGACATCTTCGATCTCCTTCGTTGTGAAGATCAGCAGACAACAAATCGTAGCTTACGTCAGTGTCCGGTTTTCCCGGGGTAGCTCAATCTGGCAATGCCAAGGGGGTGCGGTTCAAAACAAAATCCGCACGGGAAATCCGGGCCGAAACCGTTCTGCTACACGATGGGATCATTCCGAATGTGAACCACGGAAGTGCGGCGGGGCTTGCGCTTAAAAGGGATACTGCTCAGGATAGCTGGTACCCGCAATCCAACGACGCCATTCAAGTTGCCGGCGATGCCAGAGGCATTCTCGGCGCTAAGGCGGCCCACCTTAACGGAATCGCGGCAGCACACCGTATCATGGGACAAAACGTGCCGTTGGACGTGATGGGCAAACTGGAAAAAGAACGCAAATTTCGCACCTTTATCGACCAGATTTACCCTCCCTTCGGCAATGGTGCGCCTGCCGATGAGGAAATGATCATTTGCCGCTGTGAATCCGTTCGCAAAGCTCAAATCCAAACTGCTGTCGAAAACATTGGCACGGACCCGAACCGCTTGAAAACCAGCTTACGTTGTGGCATGGGACCTTGTCAGGGGCGCATGTGCGCACTTTCTGTTGAACGTATCATCAGCGAAAATTTCAGGTGCCGATGTTTCTGATGTCGGTCTGCACCGCATCCGCAATCCGATCGTTCCTGTGACCATGGGGCATCTAGCCCAAACGAAAACTGACCCAGATAGCTAACTCTTAGGAAAGACCTCTATGCGCATTGCAATCTTAGGCACCGGCGGCATTGCCCTAGGCTATGCCGCTCTTCTTGATAAAGTGGGCCATTCGACCGTTCTTTACTCCTTATCGGGCAAAAGCGCCTCATTGCTTAATAATCAAATGATCGACGTAAGTGGCGCATTTGAACACCAGTTTCAGGCGCGATGCGTGGCAGATATTTCAGAGGCACTGAATGACGCTGAGGCCATCATTGTTGCCACCACAGCAAATCACCATGCGGCTATGTTTGACCAAGTCGTGCCACATATCTGTGTCAGCCAACACATATTGATTAGCGCAGAGCTGTCCCTAAGTGCTGATCATCTTGAGAAACAACTGGCCAAAGCCAACAAGATTATTCCGGTGACAGCGCTGTCCAGCACGATCCTAACGGGTCGGCGCATTGGCAACGAAGCGGTAAAAATTGGTCTGATGCGTAAGGTCAGCAAGGCCGCCACAACGTCGGCTGCGGCGCAGGACGCAGAAATTGCCTTTTGGCAAAGCATATTTGGCGAGATCATTCAGTCGGCGCCATCCCGCCTTTGGCTTGCCTTTTCAAATCTCAATCCAACAGTTCACGTTGGCAATGCCATGCTCAATTTCACCCGGATTGAAAAGGGCGAGGATTGGGGCAACTTTGACGGCATGACAGCAGGTGTCGGAGCTCTGACCGAAGCACTAGATCAGGAACGGTGCAAAGTTGCGGCGGCGTATGACGTGTCAGTAACTCCCTTGCTTGACCAATACCAAGCCAACTTTGACTTTAAAGTGGGGACTGGCTTAGCCGAAATGGCAAAAGAGCTCCACATCCGACGCGGTGGTCTACCCAAGGGTCCAAGGGACCCAAGCACGCGATACATCACGGAAGATATCCCGTTTGGGACTTGCTTTATCGAGACCTACGCCAAAAAAAGAGGAATCTCTACGCCACTTCATAGCGCTGCGATAGATATTGTTTCAGCGATCTACGGGCGTGACTTCCGAACTGAAAATAAATTCGGCAATGATCCTTAGCTCAGGTTTGCCTGGATCAGGATATGCTGCTGACTAAGGACATGTTGC
Source organism: Epibacterium ulvae (assembly GCF_900102795.1). Classification (GTDB taxonomy): domain Bacteria; phylum Pseudomonadota; class Alphaproteobacteria; order Rhodobacterales; family Rhodobacteraceae; genus Epibacterium; species Epibacterium ulvae. Next base: position 1,851 of record NZ_FMWG01000007.1, read on the forward strand.
ACGCAGGAGCACTGCGGACTTGGCTACGAGAGCAAACACCAAGCGAAGACAGAACAGACGACACAGCGCGGCCAGCCTTGCTTGTGGCCTGTCAAATGCTTGATACTATAAAACCCGTCTGGAATTATTTGGATGGGTTGCCCCTTGATCATTACTGGCAAGGCCAATAGCTTCCTCAATAATTTAAGCAATATCTAGATTGTCTCCTGCAAGATCGCAGGCAAAATGCCCCCCTTTCGCAGTGTGTCTACTTCCTGCCAGGTCTCAACAGCAACACGACAATTAATCATACGTTTCGGTCCATCTGCAGCGTGCAGGATCACCTCTGTTTCCAACAAAGGTGTGAGAGCCTCATTGGCGATGCTTACCTCAAGACGATCTGCGGCAGTCACGCCCGCATCTTTGGGGACAAAGTCATCAATGATCTGAAGCGGCAGAACTCCCATCCCTATCAGATTGGTACGGTGAATACGCTCAAACCCGTTTGCGATGATCGCGCGCGCGCCCAAAAGTGCGACCCCTTTTGCGGCCCAATCACGACTGGACCCCATGCCATAGCGTTCACCTGCAAGGATCACGACAGGCTGCCTGCGCTCTGCAAGAATTTGAGAGGCCGCATAGACAGAATGAACCGATCCATCCTCCAGCACAGTCTCTGGCGGAGCCAAGCCTTGGGACAGATAGTTGGTCGCCAAACGGTTGGTAAAGAGACCACGAACCATAACCTCCCAATTGCCGCGATAGGCGGCATAGACGTTCAAGTCTTTCGGGTCGCCTTCGCGTTCAATCAACCAATGGCCCGCTTCGCTGTTTGGATCGATCCAACCCGCAGGTGAGATGTGGTCCGTGGTCATATCATCGCCCAACACCAGAAGCGGTGCGGCCTGATAATGTCCAAGACGAGAGGTTTCTTGCAAAGATGCGAATTTAGGACGACGCAGATAACGCGAACTAGCGCTCCAGGGGAATTGAGCGGCTTTTGGTGCTTTGATTTCGTCCCACTGTTTGCTACGCCACGCTTCAGAAAAAGCCTGCGGTACGTCGGTGGGCTTAAAGCCTTTGGTCAGTGCCGCGTTAATCTCTGCCTCGTCGGGCCATATATCTGTCAGATAGACATCCTTGCCATCCGTTGATTGGCCAATCGGGTCACTTAGAATGTCGCCCTGAATGGTGCCCTTCAGCGCATAGGACACGACCAAAGGAGGCGAGGCCAGATAGCCCAAATCAAGTTTTGGATGTACACGACCCGGGAAGTTGCGGTTACCAGATAAGATCGCTGGGATAGCTTTCTTTTCACGTAGAGCGTGTTCGATCACTTCAGGTAACGGTCCTGGATTGCCGATACAGGTCGTGCAACCAAAGCCCACAATGGAAAAACCAACGGAATCCAAATCTTCCATCAGTTCAGCGCGTTCCAGATATGCCCGTGCCGAGGGGGATCCCGGTGCCAGCGACGTCTTAACCCAATGCGGTGGACGCAGACCAAAAGCGCGCGCCTTGCGCGCCAACAGACCGGCAGAGACCAAAAGGCGTGGATCAGATGTGTTCGTACAACTGGTGATCGCAGCAACCCCAATGGCCCCATCAGGCGCTTCGCCTACATCGCGATCAAGACCCACAGGTAGGTCTTTCAGCTCCCGGCCAATCGCCTTTTCAATACTGGCACGCGCATCCTTTGGCGCGCAGCAATCCTGCGGGCGGCGAGGGCCAGCGATATTGGTGCCGATGCTATCCAGATCAATCACAATGCTGCGGTCAAATCGAGGACGCTCTGCCGGATCAAACCAAAGTCCCATCGCTTTGAACACAGGTTCGATACTGCCGGTCAGCGCGTCAGGGCGATCCGTGCGGCGCAAATAGCTGACTACCTCTTCGTCTGCCGGGAAAAACCCGGTTGAGGCACCATATTCTGGAGCCATGTTCGCGATGACTGAGCGCGCATCTGCTGAAAGGGTGGAGACTCCTGCCCCGAAGAATTCGACAAAATTACCGGCTACGCCAATCTCACGCAGCTTTTGCGTAATCACCAAGGCCAAATCGGTTGGTGTAACCCCAGCTTTCAAAGCCCCAGTCAGCTCCACCCCAACCACTTCGGGCACGGCCAGAGAAACAGTTCGGCCAAACATCACGCTTTCCGCTTCCAAGCCGCCGATGCCCCAGGCCAAAACTCCGATCCCGTTGATCATAGGCGTGTGGCTGTCTGTGCCAAGCAACATATCAGGATGCGCAAATCCATTCTCGCCCATCACCAACAAAGTCGCCAGCTGTTCAAGGTTGATCGTGTGCATGATCCCGGTGCCCGGAGGATTCACCGTCACCCCGTCCATGTTCACCGACGCCCATTTCATAAAGGCATAGCGTTCGCGGTTCCGGGTGATCTCATTGCGACGGTTGATGACGCTCGCATCGCTTTGCGCATAGACATCAACGGCCAAAGAATGGTCGACGGATACCTCGACAGGCAAAGTCGGTGTCAGGCTGCTTGGATCACCACCCGCTTCCGTAACCGCATCGCGCAGGCCCGCAATATCGGCCAGCGCAGGTGTACAGGTCGTGTCATGCATCAAAATCCGATTTGGCCGAAAAGACAGCTCCGCTTGCGACGGCTTTCCTGCCAGCCACCCATCCAGCGCAACGTGCAGATCCCCAAGGCTCGCGCCTGCCCGCACATGGTTTTCAGCCAATAGCCGCAACACATGTGGCAGGCGTGGCAAGCGATCTCCGAGGATTCGTAGTAAATCTACGCTTTGCACAGATTGGCTTGGAGTCTGGATGGATTTCTGAGGAAACATTAAGGCCTCCTAGTCAGGGATTTTAGAATGAGCGGCGCGGTGCACAAGGCGCCAAGAACACGAGCGATATGATGAAAGCCTATGATTGCAACCTCTTGCCCGATGGAGATGGCAATCAAAGACATCTCGGCAAGCCCACCGGGAGAATAAGCCAATGCCAGCGTGATGGGATCAGCATCAAAGAAACCAGCGCCCACAAGCGCCGAACCAAAGGCAAAACAAATTTGCACCATGACGACGCAAGCAGCCGCCAGCACCACCTGCATCAAAAGCTTGGTAGAGACCCCAGCAAAGCGACTGCCAACATTAATGCCGATAAATATCTGCACCACGTTTGACAGCTGCGTCGACACTACAAAATCGGTCACCCCGGTGACATGCAACACGCAGCAGACAAGCATCGGCACAAGCACAATACGGGCAGGAATGAACTTCAACTTCTGAGACAGCAGCCCCGCCGCAATACAGACCACAAACCAGAAGGCGTCATCCCATTCCGTGCAAGGAAGAGCCGGACCACTGCCCCGGACGATTTCGTTTTCAGCGACGAAATCGATCAAGATTGGGATAAGCAGGATCGCCAACGCAATGCGTACCGCATGTACGATCGCCACGCGCCATTGCTCTCCGCCTGTGGTTCCACTCAGCAGGATCATTTCAGCAATGCCACCGGGAACCGAACACAACGCGGATTCAGATTTCCCGAAGGAAAAGGCACGGCGCAGGAGCTGGTAGTTCACAAAACCACCAAGCAGCATCACTGCCACCATAAAGACAAAAGACGGCCACCAAACCTTTAACGATTGCAGCACACCAAGGGTCACGGATGCACCCAGCATGGTGCCAACTGAAGCCCTAACAAAGGACATGATCCCGCGCGATTGATGCACCGGAATTTTGAGGAACGTCATGGCGACGACGCTCAGCATAGAGCCGATGAGCCAGCCGAGGGGGATGCCAGTTAATGAAACGAGCCACCCTCCAGGCACAGCAATAACAATTGTCGCGACTGGCGTGATATTCACCTTTAGCCGGTTCAAACCAGATTAGCTGGGCTGTAGAGAACCCCATCTGCGTCCGCATAAACATAATGGCCAGATTCAAAGCGAACCCCACCGAATTTAATGTCGATCCCGGCTTGGCCCGAATTTGTTTTGTCTGACCTCACAGGCGATGTGCCTAGTGCAAAAACGGCAATGTCCATTTCATTGACTTCGACGCTGTCGCGGATGGCTCCATTGATGATCAAACCGGCCCAACCGCTGTCAATCGCCCAGCCAGCCATTTTGTCACCAAGGATGGCAGTGCGTGTTGAGCCTCCACCATCCACAACAAGAATACGCCCTTCGCCGGGAGACTGAAGCAACTCACGCATTTGGGTGTTTTCTTCAAAACACTTCACCGTCTCGATCATTCCGCCGATGAAAGTTTTTTTCCCAAATTTTCGGAAGGGTAGATGCACAAATTCCAGCTGTGTCGCGTGATTATCAATAAGGTCTGCGGTTTTCATGATGCTCTCAAATCGTTCCAAACGTAGTCTGCAGTTCGGCCACTTCTTCTTCGCTCAAAAGTTTGGTCTTTTGCCCACGCAGCGCCACCAACAGCTTGGCTGTTTCTTCCAGCTCTTCGGCGGCGCAAACGGCCGAGAACAGGTCTTTTCCGCTTACGACAGGGCCGTGATTGCCAAGCAAAACAGCCCCGTATTGGCCGTTCAGGTCTCGGATCAACTCACCGGACTTTGGATCGCCCGGCTTTACGTATGGCACCAGTTTCACGGCACCTACGCGCATCACCACATAGGGCGTCAGCGGCGGTATGCAGTCATCTGCATTGACGTCCGTAAGGCAGGACAATGCGGTAGCCCATGTAGAATGCAAATGCACAACGGCACCGGCCTGTGGGCGCGTTTCATAAAAGGCCTGATGCAAGAACACTTCTTTGGTGGGGCGGTCTCCGGCCACGTGATTGCCCTCAAGATCGATCTTGGCGATCCTCTCTGGCACCAGATCGCCAAGCGTCACATTAGTCGGTGTCATGAGAATACCGTCTTCAAGGCGTACCGAGACGTTACCCGCAGTGCCAACAGAAAACCCACGGTTAAACAGAGACTTACATAGCCGCGCCATATCCTCGCGCACATTGAGTTCTGCCGGTTTCATCAATTGTCCCCCATGATCGACAAAGCTCTTCTAAAGAAATCAGGCGCTCCGAAATTCCCAGATTTCAATGCAAGTAAGACAGGATCACCGTCCCCTAGTTTAAGAATGGGCACGCCTGGGTCGATCTCCGGGCCAATCTGCATCGTCGGATTACCAAGCTCGTCTGCAACCGCTTGCGCCACCGCGCCAGAGGTTTCCCCACCTGCAACAACGATTTTACGATAGCCCTGCTGAATGAGCTTGCGTGCGGTATCGGCAAAGAGTGCGTCCAGAGTCGCGGCTACTTTCTCGCGACCAAACATATTTTGAATTTCTTTGACATCCTCTGGCGTGCCGGAAGAATAGATGAGCGGCTGCTTGCCTTGATGCTCGATTATGAAGCTGACCAATGTGTCCGCAGTGATGTGACCTGAAATAACTTTGGGCACGTCAATCGCATAGGCAGGCTGGCTACTTTGATGCAAGTCCACTTGACCGCGAGTCGCGCCAGAACAGGACCCAGCCAAAATGGCGTCGGGACCACCCTGTTGTTCAAATGTGGTCTCACCGCCGCGTGCCAATCGTTTACGAATAAAGTTACGGGGCAGGCCAAGCGCGATGCCAGAACCACCGGTGATCAAAGGCGCATCTTCTAGCGCTTCGCCAATAGTTAGAAGGTCATCGTCAGATATCGCATCAACGACAGTGAACATATTGCCAGCCTTGGCATCCTCGGCCAAAGCCGCGGCAACGCTGGAAGCCCCATCTGTTACGACCGCCTGCGCCACATGTCCCACGCCCCATTTTGTTTGCAGAGCCAAAAAGCGGCGGATGTCTGGATCGGTCATCGGTGTTAGCGGGTGATTTTGCATGCCACTTTCGTTCAGTAACGTGTCAAAAACAAAGAGATGGCCTTGGTAAACGGTTCGACCAACGGTTGGAAATGCCGGGCAAACAACAACACCGCGCGCATTCATCGCCAAGGCGAGCGCCTGGCCAACAGGGCCAATGTTGCCTTCGGTTGTTGAGTCAAAAGTCGAACAGTATTTGAAGATGATCTGCCGACACCCTTGTTCCAGTAGCCATTCAAGGGCGGCAAGGCTTTCCGCCACAGCCTCATCTATAGGTGCCGTGCGACTTTTCAGAGAAATCACACCCGCTTCAACATGCTCCGCAGCTGGCCCGTATGGGATACCCGGGAACTGCGCAGTGGCCAAACCACCTTCAGGCGCAACGCCCTTCGCCAGGGTGTTTGCAATATCGCTAGCCCCTGTGAAATCATCGGCAATAACACCAATCAGCATTTAATTGCTTCCTTATTTTGACTTTCCGCTCAACGCGGCTTGTAGTTTATGGATCGCGGCTTCTGGGCTTGTGAGCACCGGCACATCGGTCACCGCACGCACGGCGCTTGCAGCGCGCGCCATCGAGAAATGTGCCAGCAAGATCGCGTCAGCCTTGCCGACCGTCTTCGCGGCCTCTGCAATCAAGCGGTCATGGGTTTCCGCGTCTCCCGCTTTCAAAGCATTCAATGCGCCTTCCGCATAAACAGAGCGGATTCTCGCGGAGGATTTCCGGGCGGCTGCTTCTTTGACAAACTCGTCCTCCATGCCTTTGCATGCCGGTGCGAAAGTATAGATCATTGCGATGTCGTCACCTTCAAAAAATGCCGCTTCGAACATGGCTTCGTTTGGCTTCAGAATCGGAATGTCTGATGTAGCGGCGGCTTCTTCGATGCCGCTGCCAAATGCGGAGCAGGTGTAAAGTATACCATCTGGGTTCATCTTTTCCGCGTAACGTGCAAGTCGCACAATGCGGGCATTTAATTCATCAAGCGTTGCGACTCCGCTGGCGCGGTCAGCGGACAGGCCTTCTTCCAAAATTGTGATGATGTCCGCATCAGGCCAAAGTTCCTTGGTCGCTGTCTCGATTGGCTCGACCGCTACACGGGTCGCGTGGATCAAAGCGATTCGTGGTTTTAACGGCATTGGAATTCTTTCAAAAAAGGCGGGTGACGCCGACTGACCAGTGCCACCCTGAAAGGTCGATCAAAGGATGCCGACCTAGGGAAATATCAAGCGGACGCGACGGCTTCAGCGACAAAGGTGCCAAAGTCGTCACAATTCACAGTCCCACCCAGGTCACGAGTGCGCTTTGCTGGATCGTCAATCACCGCATCAACTGCTGCTGCAATCGCGTGACCTGCATCTTGCAATTTCTGAATGCCGCGTTGCTCTCCGAGCCATGTCAGCATCATTGCTGCAGACAGTATCAACGAGGTCGGGTTTGCAACGTTCAGACCTTGGATGTCAGGTGCGGAACCGTGTTGTGCTTGAGCACAGCACAGGCCAGTTTCTGCGTTCGCGTTGATGGAACCCGCAAGACCCAGAGAGCCAGACAGCTCAGACGCAAGGTCAGACAGGATGTCGCCGTAGAAGTTCGTCGCAACAACAACGTCGTATGCCTCAGGCTTACGCACTAACAGCGCCGCGAAAGCGTCAACAATGAGCTCTTCGGTCTGAACTTCTGGGAAGTCTTTCGCGACTTCTCTGAAACATTCCAAGAACAGACCATCGGTCATCAAAAACGAGTTTGCTTTGTGGATCGCCGCGATTTTCTTTTTACGCTGCATGGCCAGCTTGAAGCCTTCGCGGCAAATACGCAATGAGCCTTCGCGAGTGATTTTACGAACGGATAGCGCCATATTTGGGTCGGGCATCATTTCGCCAACACCTTGGTACATGTTGCGGTCTGGATAGAAGCCCTCTGTGGCTTCACGCATGATCACCAGGTCCATGTCAGGTGCTTTGTTCGGGATAAAATCGCGTGTGCGCGCTGGCCGAACGTTTGCATAGAGGTCAAGACCGATGCGGAACCCAGCGGATACATTGCGGCCACCTTCAACCAAGGGTGGGTAATCCATATGAGATTGTGTACCCAGGATCACGCCATCAAATTCAGTGCGTGCACGGTCCAAAACTTCTTCTCGCAGGGTGATGCCGTACTTCTCGAGACTTTTGAAGCCGGACTCTTCTTCGTGGAAGGTTAAACCCAAGTCAAATTTATGGTTTGCAGCTTCAACCACCCTGAGCGTTTCAGCCATAATCTCTGGGCCAATGCCGTCACACGGCAACGTCATAATACGCATTTGTATCTCCTAAGTTTGTCACGCCAGTGACAGGTCTTTAAGTGGCCAGCCCACCCGAGCGGGCCGGTATTTTGGGGAAGAGATCAGTCGCCGACAAATTCTTCGGTGTCGCGCATGGATTCCATGCGTTTTTTCATGCGGCGACCCATCAGCATTGGCAGAACAAAGCCAGCAATCGCGATCATCCAAAGCACGATGGCCAGAGGGCTACCGACAAGGATGAACCAGTCACCATCTGAGATTGTCATCGCACGACGCAGGTTCACTTCCATCTGGTTGCCCAGCAGGATGCCAAGAATGACCGGTACAAGGGATACATCCAGCTTACGCAGAAGCCAGCCCGCGATACCAAAGCCAACCATCAACATCACATCGAAGGCAGAGCCTGTGATACTGTAGATACCCACAAAGGAAATCATCGCAACGATCGGCATCAGGATCCGTGTTGGCACCATCAAAACGCGAGTGAAGATACCAACCAGAGGGATATTCATTGCCAGCAAGATGAAGTTCGCAAGGAACAGCGCCGCAATCAGGCCCCAAACAATGTCTGGGTTTTTGGTGAACAGCAGCGGACCCGGTGTGATGTTCAGCTGTAGAAGAACAGCCAGAAGAACCGCGGTTGTCCCAGAGCCTGGAACACCCAGCGCGAGCATTGGAACCAGCGCACCACCAGATGCTGCGTTGTTACCCGCTTCTGGGGCTGCGACGCCACGCGGGTCGCCCTTTCCGAAGGAACTGCCGTCGCGGTCAACTGCTTGTTTTTCCAGCGAGTATGCAAGGAAGGAACCCAAAGAAGCCCCCGCGCCCGGCAGAACGCCAGAGAAAAAGCCAAGCCCCGTACCACGTGCCATTGACGGGATACATTTCTTGATCATGCCGAAGTCAGGCATAATACGGCCAACTTTTGCGGCCTTGGGCGCAACTCCCTGATTGCTGCGGTGATGCTCAAGGAAGATGAACACTTCGCTCAAAGCAAACAGGCCAACAATTGCGATCAGGAAGTCGATACCGTCATACAAGTGTACGTGGTCGAATGTGAAACGCTGCGAGCCAGTCTGGCTGTCGCTGCCGATCATGGCGATGCCCAGACCCAGCGCTGCCGCAAATGCAGATTTGGCTTGGTTGGTAGATGAGATGCCCCCAAGAGTTGCGAAAGCAACGGTGAAGAGTACGAAGTATTCCGCAGGACCAAACAGCAGTGCGATTTTCACAAGCTGTGGTGCCAGGAGAACCAGACCACATGTCGCAACAAATGCACCGACGAAAGATGCTACGCCTGAAAGCGAGAGGGCTTCCCCCGCCTTGCCTTGCTGTGCCATCGGGTAGCCATCAAGACAGGTCATCATCGCGGGTTCATCGCCCGGAATATTGAGAAGGATCGAAGAGATCCGACCACCGTACATCGCGCCGTAGTAAACGCTGACGAGCAGGATCAAGGACCCAGTTGGGTCAAGACCCAGTGAGAACGCGATCGGGATAAGGATCGCAACGCCGTTTGCTGGGCCAAGACCTGGAAGCGCCCCCATCAGGGTCCCCAGGAAACAGCCAACAACTGCGAGAAATAGGTTTGTCGGCGTCAGAGCAACCGCGAAACCGTCACCTAGAAGTGAGAAAATTTCCATTGTTTGTGTCCTTAGAAGCCCAACGGGCCTTCAGCCAATGCGAGGCCAAGAATTAGGTGGAAAACAACGTAGATACCGACAGATGTCCCAACGCCCGACACCAGAGACCAAAGAGGTGCTGTGCCCAAGCGCCATGTTAGATAGGCGGTTGCGAAGGTCGTGGAAAAAACAAACCCAAACTCTGGCAGCGCTAGACAATAGGCAAACATGACTACCGCTGCGAATACTATCTCTGCAAAGGCGTGTACATGAGGCCAATCTGGCTCGTCATCTGGACGGATGATGAAGTATATGGAACAAAGAGCAACTATGCTGCCTACGATGTATGGAAAGGCACGCGGCCCGACCACATCAACCATGAAGCTGTCTTCGATTGTAGATGCGGCCCAAATATAGAAGATGGCCAAAGCCAATCCAAAGCCGCCAAAAACGCGGTCACTCATTTCTTCTTCCCTTATGTGGAAATGTGGGCTGACCTGATTTTCGCAGACCAGCCCATCAAACAGTCAGCCGTGGCTTACTTGATGATACCGATCTCGCGGGACAGCTTCTCAACGTCAGCAATGCTGCCCGCTACGAAATTGTACATGTCATCACCAAAGTTATTGAACGGAGCGATCGCAGCCGCTTCCAACTCTGCCTGGAATTCTGGATTTTCCGTCAGGGTTTTGATTGCGTTGGACCAGAACTCTTTCGCTTCATCAGATGAACCTGCGGGCATATAGAGACCGCGCCAGTTTGCGCCCACGACGTCATAGCCAAGCTCTTTTGCAGTTGGGATATCAGGGTAATTCTTCAAACGCTCAGGTGCCATGATACCAACGATGCGAATATCACCGGATTCTAGGAAGCCCAGCATTTCGGAGAAGTCACCAGACAGCGCTTCGGTTGCGCCGGACAAAAGACCAGTCATCGCTTCCCCGCCACCGTCAAAGGAGACGTATTTCAGCTGGGTGACATCTTCCATACCTGCTTCTCTTGCAACCAGCATCGGTTTGATGTGGTCGAAGGAACCAACGGACGAACCACCCGCGATACCAACAGAACGCGGATCTTTCAGTATGTCATCCATCATATCTGCGAGTGTTTGGTAAGGAGAGTCCGCGCGCACGGCGATCGCGCCGTATTCCGCACCAAAAGTTGCCAGGAAGTGGACGTCATCTTGGGTTGCGTTCTCATAAATGCCCTGAGCGATACGAGCGCTGGTGGACATAGACGCTGCAACGATCAGGTTGTTGTCGTCGTCACGCTCTTTCGTGACGTGTGCGAAGGCAACACCGCCGCCACCACCAGACATGTTGGTGACCTGCATGGAATCTTCGATGATACCAAGGTCAAACAGATACTTCGCTGTCGTTCGGCAAATAAAATCCCAGCCACCACCAGGGTTGGATGGTGCGATACATTGCGGGCTTTCTGCCTTGAAGTCAGCAAAGGCGCTTGTAGCGCCCATCATCATGGTCGCGGAAACACCAGCGATTACGATCTTTCTAAACAAAATGTTTTTCCTCCCAGTTTTGCTAGACGAATCTTTGCCATGGCAAATTTGCATATTGGAACTCAAAAAGCCAATATTAAATTGCATGTTAATATCCAAAAAACCAATTTTGAACAACTGATGCATGAGATATTCTCAATGAAATCAATGATATTGGTAGCTACTTTATACCCGAAAATAAAAGTGGCCATGAATAATTTGGACATTACTACCAACATAACCAAAACAATTCTTCAGTTGAATTTTGGCTCTTGGATCGGCATAAAACCAATATAGACTTAAGCCAAATTGACGACGAAAGCTGAGGTAATAGACTTGCGAACCACTGATCTGAGCAACAAGATTGCGCTCCGCATCGCTCAAGAAATACTGAGTGGGGCGCTCAAAGCAGGATCACATATCGGGACCCAGACGATTGCGAACAACTATCAGGTTTCCCGTACGCCAGTGAGGGACGCTTTGATCGCTTTAGAGCAGGCCAAGGTTTTGGAACGAATTCCCAACCGTGGTTATTTTGTACCTGAGCAGATTGACCGCTCCTTAATCCAAGAATTCGCTGAAGATCAGGGCACAGACGCAAGTGTTTATCAGCAATTTGCCGAGGATTGGTTGACAGATGTTCTACCCGAAATCGTCACAGAACAAAGTTTGCGACAGAAATACAGCCTAACCAAATCCGGTACGCAGGAACTCCTCAGCCGTGCAACACGCGAAGGCTGGGCTGAACCCAAGGATGGTTATGGCTGGAAACTTCTGCCAGTTGCAAAGACTGCTGAAGCCTTCGACGAGATTTACCAATTCCGCATGGCGATCGAACCAGCTGCAATGCTGGAGCCCAGTTTCGAAGTTAACCGCAAAGTACTCGACGAGTTGAAGCGAACTCAGGCAGGCATGTTGGAAAAGGATATTTCGGAAACTCCAGGTGAAGTTTTGTTACTGAATGGATCGGATTTCCACGAAGAACTCATTCGGTTGTCCGGAAATCCGTTTTTTTTGATGGCGTTGCAGCGTGTAAACCGAATGCGCCGATTGATGGAATATCGAGCAGAGATCAACCGCGAACGCATTGTTGAACAATGCAGTGAACACCTCGAGATTATCAATCTTCTTGAACGCGGAGAAATTGTGGATGCATCCTACCTTATGCGCCGTCATCTGAGCGGAGCACTGAAACGGAAATCGCCCATTGCTTGGAATTGGTCTGCTCAGAATAAAGAAGAAAATCAGATTGATAGAAAAAATTAGAAGATCAAGCTTTCCTCAAGTTTCCAAATCCATTTTTGGCGAAGGCCTAGAAAGGCAACACTGCGCACATGCCTTTGCAGGATAAAGAAGGAAGACCTGGAGTTCTCTTCTGGCAAGCTGCTGACATATCGTTGTAGGCCCTGCCAATGGCAGCTTTGAACCGGATTCTCGTTGAGCGCAGCAGAAACAAGTGCGTTGCTTAGTGGGATACTTACCCATCCCACATTTCATCTGTGAATGTTTTAATGTCGAAGTCAGGATCATTTGTACCGAGTTTATCTACCCTCTCCCGAATGTGCTCTACACGGGCAAGTACGGATGTGAACTCAGTTTGTTCCACCTCCGCGCACTCTCTGTTGGCAGTATCACGACCCGCTACTGTCCCAGCTCGTTCTACGCACTCAGCCACTTCAGAGCACCACATCTGTTACACCGTCCTTACAATAACCTGCCCGGCAAAACGCTCTCGGTTCCAATTGATCTGATACGACCACCAAAGGTCGAAAATCTTCAGAAAAAAATCTTGCTTCATTTGGGCATGGGAGCGCTCGAAATGGACCACAGTCCGTGAGCATGGCAACGCACTCCAGAAAGATGTCGATGATTTTCCTGCCGCCGGATTTGCACCTCGCGCGATCTTGGACATCCTAGTCGGTCTTACGCGGCAAGTGCTGTAAAATGACACCAACCATTAGATAGAAACGCCGCAATGTTGAGCTAAAACAGGTTGCAATCGCAGTATCAACAAGCTTCAGTTCGGTGCCCATAACCAGCCGACGCGCCTGTTGGGCTCGCATTCTGCGGTAAAACCGACCAGATGACATGCCACAGCTTTCGACAAATCGGCGCTCTAGTTTGCGCGCAGAAACCTTTACAAAATCCGCGGTTTCAAGGACCGACGGCGGTTCCGCGATATTGTCTTCCATAGACTCAATGGCGCAAGCCACCAGACAAAGCAGCGCATTGGATATTTGCCCAGCCCCTCTGGGTTCTTTTTCTTACCCATGTCGAACAGTTTTGACCTGAAGCTGCGCACTCAATTCCGCGATCTGCAGTTGTGACAGGTGTTCTGTCAGCAGGTTCAGCATCAACTCAACCGCGTAAACAGCCCCAGATGAGGTCACCGAATTCGCGGACTGCTCCATGTAATGTGGTCTTAAGTATGGGAAATGCCCACGTTCAGACAGCACAGAAACATCCGATAGATCAGAGACTACCAGAAGGGGGCTGAGCAATTAGAATACCGGTCTTCACGCGCACCTGTTGTGCGCGTGAAGACCTAGGGAGATTAGGTAAAACAATCAATCATAGACTTGATTGCAACCATGCCCGGATCGTCCATACCTTTGGTTTTGTCCCCAAAAATACGTGCGCGACCAATTTTACAGGGCTGATCAAAGAACTCTATCAATGCGCCATCTGCAGCCTCAGCCGCTGCGGCCAGCGCATCTTGTGCAGACGTTTTTCCAGTGGTCGCTGCTATGACAGCCGTGAGCGAGTCCAGCATCGTTTTGTCACCAATGCTCGCGCCGCCCCGTGCAATCATCGCGTCCAGCGCGGCCTGCAAAAGGTCGGGTAAACGGTCCCATTCAATTTCCGTTTGGCCTTTGGTTTGTTTTGCAACTGCCATCAACGAAATACCCATCAGCGTGCCAAAAGACGAACCTGAAACCTTTGTCATGGCCTTAGCACAATCCATACATGCCATGCCAAAATCATCCGGCAGATCGTCAGAAACAGCAGCAATGTTTTTGAAACCATTCACCATGGTCACACCAAGATCTCCATCGCCCAAACGACCATCCAGCTCGTTCAGATGTGCACCCATTGGATCCACCTGGTCTGTGATTTTATTGATACCGATACGTAGAGTGTCTGTTGTAAGCGCCACGGTTACTTCCCCCAGAATGGATTTTTGGCTGGAGCGGCCAGCAGCTGCTCCAGTTCATCGTCAAGTTTCATAAGCGAGATCGAGGCACCCGCCATTTCCATCGACGTGGCATAATTTCCAACCAGTGGCTGGACGATTTCGATGCCTTTGTCTGAGAGAATACGGTTCACAGCCCGAAATAGGATATAAAGCTCCTCGGCAGGCGTTGCGCCTAGACCGTTGACCAGAACGGACACCCGGTCGCCTTTTAACAGGTCCAACTCGTCGGTCAGCTTGTGTAACAGCTCAGCTGCCAATTCATCAGCCGGCTTGTTCTTGCCGCGCCAAACGCCGGGCTCGCCGTGAATGCCCATACCAATTTCGATCTCATCGTCGGCAATTTCAAAAGTGACTTTGCCAGCCTGTGGCACAATGCAAGATCCCAGCGCCACACCCATCGTGCGCGTATTCTGGCGCGCGCGATCTGCGCATGCGTAAACTTCGTCCAACGATTTACCAGCCTGTGCAGCGGCACCCGCTACTTTGACCACATAGACCAAACCCGCAACGCCGCGACGCTTCTCGATCTCGTCAACACCTGCGCTGGCAACGTCATCATTGACGATGATCTGCTGGGTAGTGATGTCTTCCATGTCTGCGAATTCGCAAGCCATGGCAAAGTTCATCTTGTCGCCACCATAGTTGCCCACAACGCATAGCACGCCTTTCCCGGCGTCTGCAGATTTGATGGCTTCTAACATCGGGTTCATGTCGGGCGAAGCAAACACATCGCCAACTGCACAGGCGTCGAGCAAACCGTCGCCGACGTAACCCGCGAAAATCGGCAAGTGGCCGAACCCACCGCCCGATACAACACCAACGCGATCAACGCTGGCCGTTGGCTTGCGCAACAGTCGGCGGGTTTCACCATCGATACGGAAAACGTCTGGATGTGCTGCCTCTAGGCCTTCGAGAGTTTCGTCAACGTAGTTGACGGCATCATTCATGATTTTCTTCATCGCAGTTCCTCTTCAGGCTTTGCATCATCTAAGTCGGCTGACCCAGCTCAACAGTCTGCCTTTGCTTTTTGGTTACACCGTAATAGTTTCATATTTCAAAACTAAAGTATCATATTATGGATAATTTAGTTTTTTTTACATGTCAATCGGGCGAATCCGCCTTCTTGATGCAACGTTGGAAATGAAGTAGGTCAGGGAAATGCAAAGCTCGATTGTCACTAAGTTATTGACCCTCCTCACCATTGTAAGTGAGACGCGCAAACCGCTAACTTTTTCGGAGTTGGTGACGAAAAGTGGACTAAACAAAAGCACCATCCATCGGCTTTTGAACATTAGCACCGAAGAGCGTCTGATCACATTTGATGAACACCGGAAGGTCTATTTTGTAGGCCCCAAGATCTTTGATCTCGTACGGAACGCTTACAGTGGCTATGATATTCAGGCTGTTGCACTGGATGAGATGATGCGATTGCATGCTTTATTCGACGGCAATGTCACGATTGGGCTGCCCAATGGAATGGAAGTTCTCTATCTGAGAGTTCTGGAATCTCGCCGATCTATGGGTCCCGTTCAACGCCCCGGTATGCGTGAACCCGTGCATTGCTCAGCATCTGGCAAAGCTCTCATGGCTTTCCTTCCTGACAAGATGATTGCATCCAAACTCGACGGTTACGACTTTGAAAAGTTCACCGATAGGACCATTGCAGATACACGCTCCTTCCTGACCGCACTGGAAGAGGTGCGCGAGCTTGGATATGCGCGCAATGACCGTGAAGAATATGAACATTTCATGGGAATATCAGCTCCGATATTCAATTACATGAGTGAACCAATTGCAGTGATAAACATCTGGACTGTCGACTCCTTACACTCGCTTGATGAACTGACATCGTGGTCAGGCGAACTGCGGGCCTCTGCGGAACGTGTCACCAGCCTGATAGGTGGGACCGCGCCAGATATTGCGATCCTGCGCGGTCATTAAGTGGCTTAATCGGCATCCTGTGGAGGCAGGTTGTCGACGGCTACAATGACAAAATGCTTTTTGATGTAATTATCAACTGTCCATTCCGTTTCCAAACCAGCACTCATAACAAACGCATCACCGGCGGCTACGTCATAAGACTTCCCATCGCCAGTTTTGATCGTCGCACTGCCCTTTAGAATGTGGCAAAACTCAACAATTCCATCCATCACAGCGGTAAACTTGCCAGCTGTGCTGTCCCACACGCCCGATCGAATGGCTTGTTGATGTCCGTCATACATCATCCAGGAAAACTGTTTTGGATTGCCTTCCAAAATGTCATCATGAAGGTCTTTTTCAACGGCTTCTGGGTTCTGATCTACAAATTTGATGAAACTCATGTGTCTGTCCTTTTTGAGCATAGAAAAAGACGTGCTGGTACAGGGGAGTGAAACCAGCACGCTGCCGCCATAGTTCTTTGGTGGCGACCAGTTACGGGAGAACACAAAAAATGTTCTCTCCGCGGGGATCAAAAGCCGTCAATTAGAGTGTCCAACTTATCCCGGAATGACATGGCAGGCGCTCCAAGTGGCAAAAGCTTTTTGGTGCCCCAGTGCAGCGGGATGGGGCTGACGGGCGTGACCGGAAATGGCAGGGTATTGTTTTGCGCGCCCATCGCTTTTCTGGCCAGCGCACGTCCCATCACGGATGTCATGGCAATACCACGCCCGCTAAACCCAACCGCCGCCAACACTCCTGGTGCGGGTTCATGAAGATGCGGCATCATTTCGGTTGTTACAGCGATGCGACCGGCCCAAGCGGTTTCGATCTTTGACTGCCGCAACCGCGGGAAGACCCGATGCAAACCATTGCGAAGACGCCCCAGGCCGCCAAGTGCGGCGGCTTGATCGGTGCTGCCAACACATCCAAAAATCAGCCGACGATCCCGGTCGTAACGCGCAAAGTAAATCGCCCGGCGAGTATCTGCGATTGTAACAGCATTTGGCAAAACCTGCTGTTGCAATTCAGCTGACAGCGGTTCGGTTGCAAGCGCAATACTGACCATTGGGAAGAAGGTTTGCTGCAGTCCAGGCCACAGACCATTGGTATACGCATTTGTCGTTAAGATGACTTGCTTGGCCACCACGCGGCCCTTCGCCGTCTTCAAATGCCATTGGCCACCCACGCGGTTCATTGCTGTAACCTTGCTGCTTTCAAACAGCTGCGCCCCCAAGCGTTCAGCCGCGCGGGCATAGCCGTATGTCAGCGAAAGTGGCTGCACATGGCCACCTTTCTGATGGAACAGAGAGAACCCATATTCTGGGGATCCACATCTTTCCTGAGTCTGTTCTTTACCCAGAAATTCGATCGGCGCTCCTGCTTTATTCCAGGCTTCTCCCAAAGAAATCAGACGCTTTTTCGCAGATTTACAATGGGCGGCCTGAACCCAGCCGTTTTGTTCAGCGTCGCAGTCGACATCGTATTTCCCAATGTCGTAGAACAACGCATCGGCAGACCCCAATGTTGTTTCAATCAACCTATTCGCCTGTTGCTTGCCAAATTTCTTGACCAGCTCTTCAGGCGTTGCACGCCAAATTGGGTTACATTGGCCGCCACTGCGACCCGACGCGCCCCAACCAATTTCCATCGTGTCCAGCACGGCAACAGTGGCACCTTCTTCAGCAAGTCCAATCGCTGTGCGGCACCCCGTCAGACCACCCCCGACGATCGCAAAGTCAACTTCGATATCTTCGGACAGAACCGAAGCCTTCGGTCGTTCAGCGGCAGTTCTGCGCCAATGGACTTCGTCAGTGCTTTGGGGGTTGAAGCTGTTGATTATCATTCTGTGCTCATATGGTTTCGCAACATCTCAATGTGCTCTTTGGTTGCAATTTGGATCGCCGAAACTGACGCCGACCCGCCAGGCACCCACCCTGTGGGTGCAATTGATCTCTGGCGGGTCTAGGAGGGAGCGCGCCAGAGATAAGGGCTTAGCTCTTGCCTTTCCAAGGCACGAGGTGACGTTCAGCCCAGCGCATCATCATGTCGATGCCAAACCCGATCACGCCAATCAGGACGATGCCCATGATGACGATATCAGTGTTCTGGAACTTCGATGCCGTCATGATCATCATGCCTGCCCCTTGCTCAGCAGCGACAAGTTCAGCTGCGACAACGGTGCCCCAGCACACCCCCATCGCGACACGCGCACCGGTGAAGATTTCGGGCAACGAGTTGGGAATGATGACATGGCGCATGATTTGCCACTTTCTAGCGCCCAATGAATAGGCCGCATGCACTTTACTGATGTTGACGCCAGACACACCCGACCGCGCGGCAATAGCCATGATCCACAGGGCTGCGAGGAACAGCAGGATGATTTTACCAGCCTCACCGATGCCCGCCCAAATGATGACGAGAGGGATCAATGCAAGTGGAGGAACAGGACGCATAAATTCGACAATGGGATCGAACCAACCCCGGAACCAGTTGCTAAGCCCCATGGCATACCCAAGAGGAATGCCAACCACCGCGCCAAGGATAAAGCCAAAAACAACGCGATACAGCGAGAAGCCGAGGTGTTCCCAAATTGTGAAGTTCCGGAAACCTTCTTTGAAGATCTTGACCGTACGGTTCCACACAGTCTCGGGTGCAGGCAGGTAAAGCGACTCCATCTGAAGACCACGTGAGGGTTCAAAGTTTGGAGTGCCTTTGTCAGACAAAGTAACAGAACCGAAATCGAAATCGACAGTCTTGCCTGGGCCGGTAGGCTGACCGTTGATGGCAATAATTTTGGTGCCCTCTTTACGGCTTGTCTCATCATTTTTGTCCCAAGGGATCAGCACGGTTCGCCACTGCGCCACAACAGCTGCGTCGTTTTTGGCGAACCCATCACCCGCAGGAACTTCAGGTTTTTCGACCGTCGCCTCACGGGGGTGAACCACAACGCGCACCAACGCATCATCCGTCGCACCATCAGCCGTTTGCGCTGTGTAGGTGAACTCAGCCGTTCCTTCGAAAGCAGCGGGGGCGTGAAGGGGTTTTGGGACCAGTACAGACCCCGTAAAGATACCCCAGATCAGGAAAATCGTGGCGATAGAAATAACACCGGCAATCCGGTTAGGACGCACCGCGCTTTCATCTCCGAAGGTGACAGTTTTAAGCGAGGTATAGTCGCGGATACCTGCGCCTTGCAGTTTCGTCACCAAGTAGAAAGAGACAACAAAAACAGCGACGTAAATTAGGAATGGAGTCATTTTGAACCCTCCGAACGTCCCATGATTTCTTCTTCCATGTCCCAGATCATGCTAAGAATTTCTTCGCGCTTCACACCAAAGTCGGGGTGTTTCTTGACCTCACGCAGGTCGGCCTCAACGCCAAGATCTGCAAAGGGCAGGCGATATTCGGTGTGAATACGTCCCGGCCGTGGTGCCATTACCAGCAGGCGCTCCCCCAGCAACAGGGCTTCTTCAACTGAGTGGGTGATCAGAATGATGGTCTTGCCGGTCTCTTTCCAAAGCTTCAAAACCAGCGACTGCATCTTTTCGCGTGTCAATGCATCTAGCGCGCCAAGCGGTTCGTCCATCAGGATCACATCCGGGTGGTTTGCAAGACAGCGGGCCAGAGCCACACGCTGCTGCATGCCACCGGACAATTCGTAGATCGCTTTTTCCTTGAAATCTTGCAGACCTACGATTTCGAGAAGATGATCAACTTCATCTTTGTATTCCGCTTCACGCTGGCCCTGCATACGCGGGCCAAAACTGACGTTGTCGCGCACAGACATCCATTCAAACAGCGCTCCTTTTTGGAAAACCATTCCCCGGTCTGCGCTGGGCCCGTGAACAGCTTTACCATTCAAAATGATACCGCCGCCACTTGGTGCCAGAAAGCCTGCAACGATATTTAGAAGTGTCGTTTTACCGCATCCAGAAGGACCCAGCACACTTAGCAATTCCCCAGATTTGAGGTCCAAAGAGACATCCTGCAACGCTTGGACTGCACCACCGTTGGGTAGATCAAAGCTCATGGATAAATTTTGGATCGAAAGTCCAGTCATTCCCCACCTATCATATTTTTTTGAAAAGAAGCCATGCCGTCGCGAGGCAGGCAAAAGTGGCGCGAGGCAGAGTCCTCGCGCCGGTCGGGTTTACATGTCCTGAACGGCCTTCAAAGGACCTGTGTTGACCGCGCTGTTGTAGTTATCCAAAGAAGTGTCCATCGATCCGGCTTCCACGAACACTTCGGCAACACCCTTCATAAAGGTTTGCACGTTGCCACCCAGCCATTTCTCAGACAGCTGCTCTTCAACCGAAGGCATTTTCATGGTCGCAATAGCAGATTTTGCTGCATCCAAATCCAGGCCCGCTTCCTGTGCGATAACCTGCAGCAGTTCATCACTACCGTCAGCGTACCATTGTTTGTTTGCTTCTGCGGTAACCGCAAGGAATTTCGCAACGATGTCGCCATTTTCAGCGATGAATGACGCTGGCGCGGAGGTCACATCAAACACCAGAATGCCCAGCTCTTCTTTCTCATCACCGGTCAGTAGAACGTTGCCATAATCTTTCATGCGCGTAAGGCCGCCACCGTACCCGCATGCAAAGTCTACAGCGCCTTGGCTCAGTGCGGCAGCGCCTTCTGGAGGAGCCATGTCTACGACTTGCAGTGAATCAACTGAAATGCCGAAATGGCTCATTTGGCGCAAGAAACCATAGTGCGCGGCAGTCCCCAGTGGAACGGCAACTTTCTTACCAGCCAATTCGCCAGCGGAGTCTTTGTCAATTTCCAACTCGGAAGAAACAACACAGTTATCATTGTCAGAGTAGCTCACCGCGACGTCGACGACTTGCAGGTCTTGACCGCCCGACGCTGCAACTACGAAAGGAGGCAGGCCTTGCGAAACAGCGATCTGAACGTCGCCTGACGCCATCGCGGCGCTCATCGCGGTGCCAGTTTCGAAAGCAACCCAGTTCACTTTCATACCCAGTGCTTCATCGTAAGCACCTGACGCTTTGGCCGCCATCATTGGCATAGGCCATTCCAGAAAATACGCGACGGTCAGCTCTTCTGCCATCGCGGCTGTTCCGTATACGGCTGCAATCGCTGCGGCCAAAATTGTTGTTGATGTCTTTTTCATCATTTTGCTTTCCCTGTTACATTTGTTTCATATTATAAAACTTTTATTTTGCAATACGAGAATAACGGGAGAAATTGATCTTCGTCAATCATAAAAACAATGCACAATGATCCACTCAGCTCGGACCACCTATTGCAACAAGGTGCACCCCATAAACCGCTGGAGTGAAATACCTTTTCCCAACCACTCAGTGGAGCTCGAAGAAATGACGCGAAAAATGGAATCATCCTTAAGGTGAAGTGTTTTCAAAAATAACACCCATTAGGTGATCCTTACTGTCTTCAAATCAGCGATTCTGGAGGCAAGATTCACCCTCAATTTCCGCGACCCCGACCAACGTCATCCATAGAGGTATTTCAGATGCACGTTGCACACATCTCTTTCGTTCAATTAATTCAATCACTTAAGTTAAAAACAACATCGCACTGGCTAAGTATTGACCATACCAAATTTGTTTCTCATAATTGAACTTTAGTTTCATATTGCAAAACTTAAACCAGAATACAAACTCCCCCACCGGCCCAAAGGAGACAACTGGAACGATGAAATCTTCGGAAACCAATATTGAACAAGTGCCGGCGGGCCAGTCAAAAGCTTGGAACTTTCATCCAAAGCTGCCGATCGACATGTCACCGATCTTTGACTTACCGCCAAAACCAAAGGCGTCTCTTAAATGGCTGCTTGGCACATGGCTCAAGTTTTCACCGCCTGTGAACCACCTGATTTTTGCGCTGATCACAGTCTATTTCTTCATGCCAAGCCCCGAAGGAATGCAGCATTTCTCGGCAGATTGGATGCTCAAAATCACAGCAATCCTTTTCGGCTCAATCATCCTGCTCGGGACAGCGCTCCATCTATACCTATATGTACTTGCGGGACAAAAAATGCGGCTCAAATTTGATGTGCGCCCAATGGAACGCAGTTCAAGATTTACGTTTGGGCATCAGGTTTGGGACAACGTGTTCTGGTCTTTGGCCTCTGGAGCGGTGTCACTGACCCTCTGGACGATCCTATACTTCTACTTGGCATCCAATGGATGGACACCGGCACTTGATACCTTTGGCTCATCTCCAGTCTGGTTCATTCTCTTCTTCTTTGTTCTGCGCTTTTGGCAGTCATTTCACTTTTACTGGATCCACCGCCTTGTTCATATTCCGTGGCTGTTTAAGACCGTACATCACCTGCACCATCGCAATGTAAACGTTGGTCCCTGGTCCGGTTTGGCCATGCACCCCGTCGAAAGCTTCTTCTACTTCTCCTCGATCTTGATCCATTTCGTGCTGCCCACGCACCCATTGCATGTGTTTTTCCACATGTTCTCCCTCAGCCTTGGCGCTCTGATCTCCCATGCGGGTTTCGACAAGCTGCTGATCAGAGATAAGGAAACGCTGAACGCGGGCTCGTTCCACCATCAGCTGCATCACCGGTATTTTGAATGCAACTACGGGTCAGAAGAGATCCCGTTGGACCGTTGGTTCGGCAGTTTTCACGATGGCACTGAAGACGCCACACTAAGAATCCGCGCACGCAAAAAGCTCCTTTTTGCTCCTAAATGACCCCAAACAAAGAAGACGTGACATGAAACATATCTATACATACGGCGGCAAATTCGCCCAACGCCACCTAACGGTTGGCTGCCTGATCCGCGCCAAAGCCCAAGGCAACAAGCTGACCCAAGTCACGGCCTTTGATGCAGGCGAAGCCGCGGCAGCGGCTGAACAAGGCATCGATACGCTCACCATCGATACCGCAACGATCGAAGAGATTCGAGCCGCGACCCCACATATCTTCATCACCGCAGCGCAGTCCATGCGTCAGTACGTGACCGAAGACGAAGCACTGGGCGGTGCCATTGACACGATGGCCAAAGGCGCGGACGCCATCTACTCTCCCCGTGGCCTGTCCACAATCGAACGCATCGCCCGCGAAGGGATCAGCGTTCAGGGCCACACTGGCCTATTCCCTGCCCGCGCAACGCAGTTTGGCGGTCTGCGCACAGTCGGTAAGACTGCAGAAGAAGCGCTTAGCCTACTTGAAGATTTCCGCCGTCTAGAAGAGGCCGGTGCCTATTCTTGCGAAGTTGAATGCGTAGCAGAAGAAGCATTGGCTGAAATCAAAAAACACTCCAACCTTGTGACCGTCACAATTGGAGCTGGGTCCTCTGGCGACATTATCTTGTCTTACATGTCTGACCTATGCGGCGACAACGACCACCCGCCTCGCCACGCCAAAGCCTTTGGCGACGTGGGTTCCATTCGTAAGAAGCTGGTAGCAGAGCGCGCCAAAGCACTGGCGGGCTATCAGGCCGCTGTTAAAGACGGCTCATTCCCCGACAGAGCGACCTCTATTTCAATGTCGCCTATTGAATTGGAAAAGTTGAGAGAGGGTCTCGACAAACGCACTCCGGTTCATCAGTAGAAAGCGGACCAATGGCACTGATCAACGTTAAAGTCGAAAAAGTCATTGAAGAGGCGGAGGGCGTAAAAGCCTTCCTCCTTGCCAAATCTGGTTTTTTCAACCTCCCCCACTACACAGCCGGGTCTCATATTGATGTCCATTGTGGCAAAGGCATCATTCGCCAGTACTCACTGTGTGGCATGCCTGACGACCGCAAACACTATATGATTGCAGTCAAACGCGAAGACACCTCACGGGGCGGCTCCGAACAAATGCACGACGAGATCGTTATCGGCCAAGCTCTTGAAATCGGTAGCCCGCGCAACAACTTCCCGCTGGATGAGGCTGCATCGCATGTCACGCTGCTTGCAGGTGGAATTGGCATCACCCCGATTATTGCGATGGCGGACCGGCTACACACACTCAGCATTCCGTTCGAACTGCACTATTTTTCCAGATCGGATCAACACGCAGCCTTTCGGGACCGGATGCAATCAGGTGGCTATGCATCAAGCGTCAAGTTTCACTTTGGACTAGATGTTCCGCAGACAACTGAATGCCTCCGCTCGATCTTCAAACAGCGCCCAACTGAGGGGCAGACCTACATTTGCGGACCCGGGCCGTTTATGGATTCCGCTGAAAAGATTGCAGGTCAAAACTGGCCGACGGACTCCATCCATTTGGAACGGTTTTCAGCAAACCCAGCGTTGGCTAGCGGCACGACCAAACCCTTCACCTTAGAACTGGCACAATCCGGTTTGACCTTTGAGATTGGAGCAAATGAAACCATCCTGAACGTGTTGGAAGAGAACGACTTCGAAGCACCGTTTTCTTGTGAACAGGGTGTTTGCGGCACGTGTGTCACAGACGTGATCGCTGGTACTCCTGAGCATCGCGACAGTTTCTTGAACGAGAAAGATCGCGCATCCGGTAAACGAATGTGCATCTGCGTTTCCAGAGCGGCTGGTAGAAAAATAACACTGGATTTGTAACGCCACCCTCAGCCCACGCAATTTACCACCTGAGCAAACGCTACTCTACTAAAACTCAGGTGACGTCGGGATGACGTCTCCTGTGCTATTTGGCTCTTCCCTTTCATGATACTCTTTAAAATCCATGAGACTGCTACGGCAAGACACCTATCAAGACCTTCCACCAACGCTACATGTTGCCAAGCGTAAAATAATCATGCCCTACGGGCCACCGGACCGTAAAACGCCCGCTCTCAGCAGCGAAAAGCTAGGGTGTCCATCAGATCAGGTCTGGATTTTTACAAGTAATACACGACGTTTAGTCCAATTCCTGATGTCAGACACTTGAGAGCGTCTGCGCTACGATATCGAACACCCGCCGATTCACGGCCCATTGTTCGATGTTCACCTCAGATGTAGCGGATATCATTTGAATGCTCACTGGCCTGCCATCAATGCGCCCACGCAGACTTAAAACTGTATGGGCCCGTTCCTGCCAGCGTGCCTCAAATTGCACCACTTCAAAATCTCCCTGAGTTCCCTGCCCCACAGTAGAAGACGTCATGAACATCGCCCCCTGCGCGGAGAGTTTATCAAGCACAATTGCCTCCAAGGCAGTTGCATGTGTTTCACGATCCCCCCCCAGAACCGCAATCAATGTCCCAAGGTTGGACTTATGGTTATGTTGAATAAAATGAAGCGCTGCCCCATCTCGGGGCGCATCAATCCCCTCCACGGCGGTCCAACTTACAGGCAATAAAAACGAAGCAGAGACCCTAGCTCCCTGCAGGCTTTGTCTGGTCATCTCTTCAGCGAAGTATCGACCGGAGGGCGAAAGCAGGGAAAAGCGACTGCATGCCAAGAGACCAATTTCTTGCAGCATAGGATCTTTTGGATCAGAATCTGGCCGCGCAGACCCGTCAACCAAAAATAAGTGGTTCCCATCTTTGATTGTCAGCATGCGATGAAGACGGCCATCATGGCTGAGAGCCACGGCATCTCCCATCAAGCCATAAGCCGTTGGAAGTTCACGCAAATCTACAAGGGACCATCCTTGGCTTGACGCAAAGGCACGCAACCAATCTGCGCCATTCAAAACGCGTTCCAAATACGCACCATAAACAACGACCTTGGCATCCAAATCACTTCCGACAGCGCCTTTATGACCAGGTGTAAAGCGCGCTATCGGCACCACTGGCCTTTCAACGCTTGGAATGATGTCTTCCCCTGCAGTGTCTACGCCCCACAGTTTTGGAAGTGCAATCCGAAAGGCCCCCGCTGGAAAAATTCCGTCTTGAACCCTTGCTTCCATAAACGCTTTTTCAATCTCTGCTTTAGACGAGACCGGGTTCGTAAGAAGTTTAATATTAGGATCAATCATCTGTCGCTTTATCCATTAAAGTAAACTTGGCCGATCTCGAGTATCAAACTTTGGCCCTATACTGAGATCAAAATTACCTTCCAACCCGATTAACACGGCAGCATCTGCGCCGACACCAACATGTAGCCGGTTGTTTTCATGATCAAAATAAGCATGCCCTCCCCCTCCCGCGGAAATCGCACCAACTGATACCGTGCTTTTCGCCTTCACCGAAACACTAAGATCTGTAAAGGGAACTGGGAAATTTAGTTCTGCTTTTATACCACCCGTTGCCGCAGACGCCCCGACATATCCACCCAACGCAAGACCTGTACGTTTACCGTCTGATCCCAAGAGTGCCTCACTTTTTAGATCCGCAGCGGCCAAATCATAAGCCGCCCCAACCTCTAAAATCGGATTGTTCGCGTCTTTACCCACGAATAAGCTGCCTTCTTGCTTGGCCACCCGTGCTTCCGCATCAACACGCATGCCGACACCCTGATCAATGCTCAGATGACCTTCGACAGTTGCATTGACCAAGTTAAGCTCATGCGCACCACCAAAGACGCCCTTGTCGTCAATATGACCTTGATGCTCTTGACGCAGTACACCAGTCTCAAGTTCGCCCTCAGCAGATAGATTTCCGACTGTCGCAGTGGCCTCGGTATATAAACGACTTACTGAATTTACATTACTCTCTGCGTCAGAAACTGACCGACTTTGGCCAATTGCCCCATATTGTTGAGCATCACCTTCGGCGCGCGGCAAGGAAGCCGGGCTTGTAAGTGCCTCTTGGGTCTCATGAGATCGTGGGAAAGGTGTGGCCTGTATATTTCTGTTGAGAGCTTCTCCAAAAACTTGACTTTGTGCGACAAGATCTAGAGCAGGAGAATTTGGAGAGTGGCCCGGCACACTCGAAGGTCTCACTCTAGCTGGCTGCTCAGAGTTTTGAGGTTGGGGTCTGGTTTCAATAGAAGAAGCCCCCTGCGAGACAGGGTCGAAGCTACCAGGTACCTTCATTATCGGCACGTCCTAAAATGTATGGAATCGTCAGCCATTATACCTTTGGCCTCAAGTGATCAAAAAAAGCCGTTTCAAAATATGAGCTTACATCCCACCGCCCCTTTCACACACAGCAACCATGCGGGCTCATGACGACAAAAGTTCAAAAAGCACCTTCGATGCCTCAAATGCCCGCAGACCGTCTACGTCGCCTTCCTGTATATTTGCAGTGTGCATCTCGGGTGGACCATGTTCTAAAATAGCCACTTTTTCCGCCTCGGAGAGATGTGGAATAATATCTGCAACGTTCTGAACATCAACTAAAACGGGTTCAGAGAATCTTTGCCGGATTTGGTTGGCAGTGTCCAAGGAAGCCAACATTTGCGCCTGCGCAAGTTTTGAAGCTGACGGCTTCGTCTCTCCGCCACCAATCCCACCTTCATTCGCAATCAAAACAGGGTTGTTATAAGTCTTTTGTCGATCAGCGGTCACACCTTCTGCAGAGAACCCAACGAACTTGCGGGCTGGATCAATACGCGATTGAATCAAAGCCTCAGGAGAACCAGACAACAAGGCCTGCGTTGTGCCATTACGCGCGAAACTGATGTTGAGTGTCGAAGCTTTTTTCATCGATATATCAATCGTATGTTCGGATCCCTCTGGCGTCGGGTTTCGTGCAATCTCTTTGGCCTCTTCCATACGTGTCTTGCTTTCCAGATCACTTAAGTGAGGCAAGTCAAGCATTGCGGCTTCAGTTGGTTGAACAGACCCCATACCCCCATCTGCAAAAGTGCTGTCACCCGCCCCAACTTCGGCGTCAAAATGGATCGGCTTCATCAATCCAAGCATTGCAATTGAACTGCGAGCTGCAAAAGCCAACGGCATGTCCGGTGTCGTGGATCGAGAGAATATAACACCTTCCTGATTGTCCATATCAAAACCAGTCAGACTCAGCTCTTTGAATGTTTCTGGCATCATATGGTGCAAAATAGACTGATCTTTAAACGTCACCATTTGACCGGTCCGGGCACCAGACATAGAGCCTTCCATTAGAGTGTTTATTCGTTCTTTAATCTCGTCCAACGGTATTTTGCTACCAACAGAGGCTTGCTCCATCTTGGCTTCCTGCTCATCAGGAGTGAGTTTATCAAGCGCGCCTTGAAGACGCTGCGTCGTAAAGCTATCCAAAATCTTTACGACTTGTTCGGCACCCCCCCCCGCAGAAATCACATGCTTTGCAGCGAACCGCGCAACACTATCTACCGCTGTAAGTGCCGACTTAGACTTTGAAAAGAAATGCGCCTGTGGGTAGTTTGCAGCGGTATCGGGATCATCCAGCAGGCCTCCCTGTACGGCATCCACAATATTGTTCATTTCTTCAGCAGAAGCGTCATAAGCAATCGCGATCGCAGCCAAGGACCCTGCCGATGTGCCCGCAATCATTTTCAATCCATCCAGCTGGGACAGGGATTTCAATTCATTGATCACTTCCGGCAATATCAAACCTTTTGCACCACCCCCACTGATTGCAATCGTTTCAACATCACGCGGTGCCAGTATTACGCTTAATGTGCCATCAGGCTTCGCAAGAAACTGCGGGATCTGGCCGCTCTTAGGGCGCGCATGGGAGAGCACTGCGAGATCTTTTTTCACCGTGTCATAAACCGACTTCAAATCAATTGCCTGATCAAAGGCACGAACCACCATTTTAGCAGATCGCGGCAGCTTAACCTTGGCTGCTTGTACATTGTCTTCAGCCTCGTCGGGGTTGCTTTGCTCAAGCACTCCTTGTGCGACTTGTTGGAAATACGAACGACTGCCCTCTCCATAAACCGCGACCATATCATCGACGCGCGTTTCTAGAGCCTGCTGAAGATGTTTTTCTCCAAAGTCAAAACCTGGTAGTTTTGAATTTAGTTTCGACACGACACTGGCTGCGGCGTTGCGCCACAGACTTTTGCTACTTACCGATGCGTCATTTGGCACTGCAGGAGCAGCCCTTGTGCTTTGTCGCACGGGTGCAGTATCTAAATTATTTTGAACATTCGAAAGGCGGGGGACACCCAATCCTAAATTAATTTTATCTGTAACCATGCGTCTATGATCTAATAAAATTCACTCATCTGGAAACTACAAAATATTATGACCCACATTTTCAATGTTTCAAAAAATACGTCCCCATAGGAACGTCACCGGCTCTGTTGCACAAATCGGGTGAAGGTAGATTTTCTCCTTTTTCATAGGGATTTACCCTCCAAGCTCTGTGACGGGCATGCCAAGAGCAGTTAAGCACTGCGATGCGGACCTAGAGCGCAGCAACTTAGCGACCGAAGTCTCGAGCCATGACACCTTTCCAGTTAAGTGTCGCTAGCCGTAACAAGCTTTCGACGAATCCGGTCGCTTGTCCAAAAATACCTTCATCGTCAGGCAAAACTGGATCGCGGCGTCGCTGAACTCAGGCTGACGCCCTCGTTTGTCAGTCGGAGTCCCCTACCAAAGCATCTTAGGATCAAACCAGATCGACAGCGAACCGCGCCGCTTCAGTGCCATTTTGTACAAAAGCCAGTTCTTCACCTTAGACCTCGTGGGGGGCCAACTGCTCATTTACCGTTTCTACCCCACTGGTTTCAAACAGTGAATCCATCACCCGGTTTGTTCACCTAAGCCCATCTCAATGTCGTCAGCTAGCAATCGGTGCTCCTCGTAACATGGGGTCAAAGCACGTGGGGCTATGTTTCCGCGCGTAAAGTATTTATGGTAACCAAGTCGCCGCCACGTAGCGCAGCGGTACCCGGAATATCTACAGGGAACGACCCATGACAGGCACCAAAATCAAAAACATGGAAGAATTTGCCTCTGTCAGTGGCATTTCGCGGCCAACTCTGTCCAAGTTTTTTAACGATCCCAGTAGCGTGCGCGCTTCGACACGGAAGCGGATTGAGGCAGCGTTAGATCGATATGACTACCAGCCTAATCTCTATGCAGTAAACCAAAACAGGCGTCTAACTAAGAACATCGGTGTCGTTGTCCCCTATTTGGCAGACCCGTTCTTTGCGAAGATCGCACGAACCATTGAAGAACATATCATTGAGACAGGTTTCCGTCCGGTTCTCCTCGGATCACATGGTAGCCCGGCCATGGAAATCGCTAACCTGGAAAACCTGCGCAGCATTAAGCCCGCTGGCGTCTTACTGGCCCCCCTTGGACGAGCGTCAGATCATGCGAAAATAAAGGCATTTTGCCGAGAAGTGCCCACAGTGCTGTTTGACGCCAATATCGACGAGATTGGAGAAGCTTTTGTTGGCTCAAATAACGAGCAAAGTATTAGCTTGATTGTGGATTACTTGTGTCGAACGGGCGAACCGCCCAGTTTTTTCGAGATGAAGTCCCCAACGAACCCAAATGCGTTTAAGCGCCGGAGCGCCTATATCTCTGCCATGGAAAAACTAGGACATAATCCTAACTTGATCCAAGCAGAGGGCGAAGGCTGGGAATTTGAAGAAATCGGATTTCGCGCAGGTACGCGGGTTGTGCGCGACCGGAACCTCCCGACAAACACCATTCTATGCAGCAATGACCGGCTGGCTATAGGGCTGTTATCCGCTGCTTTCGAGGCAGGGCTGCACGTTGGAATTGGTGAGGGCCGCGAACTTAGAGTTGCAGGTCATGATGACCATCCGTTCTCGCGGTACACCTGCCCAACCCTGACAACGGTTTCGCAAGATTACGAGGCGATCGCCAAGAAAAGTGCAGCGGTCTTACTAGAGCGAATTACGTCCGAAGAGAGCGCCGATTCGCAGGGCGAAACACTGTTTGACGGACGTTTGATTATGAGATCGTCAGCGTAAAGGTTTGAGATTTCTTTCTAAATTATAATTTTTACGCGCGTAAAAATTTAATTTGACGCAAGTTGTCATCGGGCATTAACCTTATGGCAAGCATCTATTTAGGGAGGACGAGGATGTTTAAGAAAGGCGCGCTTCGTGTAGCCACCGCTATTTCGCTCTTAGGAGCGGGTGGTGTATCTGCCGAAACACTGACCATCGCGATCGTGAACAACGGTCATATGATCAACATGCAGAAAGTCGCTGAGGCCTATACCGCCGAGACTGGTGTTGAGTTGAACTGGGTTTCTCTGGAAGAAGGCGTTCTGCGTGAGCAGGTCACCTCAGATACCGCTACAGGCGGTGGACAATATGACGTTATTAACATCGGCATGCAGGAAGCCCCCATCTGGGGTGCTGCCGGTTGGATTGAACCACTGAACTTCTCGGCAAGCTACGACGTCGATGATATTCTACCAGCCATGCGCAATGGTCTCTCACACGAAGGTCAGCTCTATGCTGCGCCTTTCTATGGTGAATCCTCGATGGTCATGTACCGCAAGGACCTGACCGACGCCGCAGGCGTTTCTATTGCTGACAACGACAGCTGGGACAATGTTAAAGCAGCCGCCGCAGCAATTCACGACCCTGACAACGGTGTCTACGGTGCCTGCCTGCGTGGCAAGCCGGGCTGGGGCGACAATATGGCGTTCATTACCACAGTGGTGAACTCTTTCGGCGGTGCGTGGTTTGACGCGGAAGGCCGCCCGCAACTGGATAGCCCTGAGTGGAATGCGGCGATCAACTTCTATGTCGATCTGCTGGGCAGCTATGGACCTCCCGGTTCTGAAGGCAACTCCTTCAATGAAATCCTTGCGCTCTACAACGAGGGCAAATGCGGCATGTGGATTGACGCAACCATCGCAGCCTCCTTCCTGGAGGTGGATGGCGTAGCCTATGCACAGTCTCCGAACGCCGGTAATCCGGTGGGCGCAAACTGGCTCTGGGCTTGGGCAATGGCGATCCCAGCGGGTTCTCCAAATGCCGAGGCTGCTGGCGCTTTCATCGAGTGGGCAACCTCTAAAGACTATGTGAAGGCTGTGGGTAACCATCCTGACTTTGGTTGGGGGTCTGTACCGACCGGTCAACGTGTATCCACATATGCAATCCCTGAATTCCAGGCGGCTGCCGAGTTTGCAGCAGCCGAGCTAGCAGCAATTGACAGCGCAGCACCTGAAGCAACGGACCTGAAGCCTTACGTTGGCGTTCAGTTTGCGGCAATCCCTGAGTTCCCAGAGGTCGGCTCTGCGGTTGCGCAGGAAATGGCCGCTGCACTGTCTGGTGCAAAATCTGTCGAAGACGCGCTGGCAGCTTCGCAGAAAGCCGCAGACTCGATCATGAAAGAAGCGGGATACTACGACTAAGACAAATGAGGGTCCGACAGGTGCTTTGAACGTGCCGGACCCTCCCTAAGACGTACCACAGGGTTTGCTAGATCGCCTTGGTACCGCCTAACATCCAAGCAATTGCAACCCAAACATCAGATGTGAAACGATAAAACCGTTTTGCTGAGAGGATAGGACCATGTCTGACAGAAAGCTTCCCCGCCTTCTTCAAACACCTGCGGTACTCCTGCTTTTAGTGTGGATGCTCATCCCACTCGGAATGACGCTCTACTTTTCTTTTATTCGTTATGTGCTGAACAGTCTGCGTCGTCCGGAATGGACGACACCAAACCTTAGCAACTGGCGCGGTTTCGGAAACTATGAATTTGTTTTGAAATCCAAAGACTTCCTGTTCGCCATTCAGAACAGCTTGTTCATTGTTTGTAGCATTCTGATCCTGACTGTTATCCTCGGCGTTTTAATCGCTGTTCTGATCAACAAGACATTCCCTGGGCAAGGCATTGTACGCGTGCTTTTGATCTCACCCTTCTTTGTCATGCCCGCGGTGAATGCGGTTCTCTGGATCAATATGATCCTAGACCCAGTTCTCGGACTTCAGGGTATCGCTATAGGCAGTATCAATGAGCTCTTAGAGAGTTTACGCAATGTGCCTCTCGTGGACTGGTTCTTCTCTCTCTGGCCAAAACTAGAGCCGATCTCCTTCCGCGCCACACAGACTTCTGCCTACGCCGTCATCATTATGGTGACATGGCAATGGACCCCTTTCGCGGTTCTGATTTTCATGACCTCACTGCAATCTGAAGACCAGCAGCAGAAAGAAGCCGCTGTGCTTGATGGCGCAAGTGCTTGGTCGCAGTTCCGTTTCCTGACCTTGCCGCATCTGGCGCGACCGATTGCGATTGTGGTCATGATCCAGGCAATCTTTCACCTCTCGCTCTATGCGGAGATTGAAATCGTCAGCCGCGGTAACGGCAACAAGAACCTGCCGTACCTGATCGGTGAATTTGCCAACAACAATATCGGGGCTGCCAGTGCCACAGGCATCTTTGCAGTCATCCTCGCCAACATCGTCGCCTTTTTCCTGCTGCGCATGATTGGCAAGACGTTGATGGAATAAGGGATAGAACCAATGCCAATTGTTGCAAAAACCTCAAGATTTTCGAAATACGGTCGACCCACAGTGGCCTGGGTCGTAGGGCTCATGTTTTTCTTCCCAATTTTCTGGATGGTCCTGACCAGCTTCAAAACCGACGCCGACGCGGTGAAACCTGAACACTTGATCTGGTTCACACCCACGCTCGAGAACTACCTGAATATGACGGAGAATTACGACTATTGGCGCTTTGCCAAAAATTCGGTCATCACGGCGGTCTTCGCGACAGCGTTTACTCTGGTTGTTGGCATCCCATGTGCCTATGCGATGGCCTTCAACCCTAGCAAAGCGACCAAAGATGTCCTGATGTGGATGCTCTCCACCAAGATGCTCCCAGCCGCGGCCGTGCTTTATCCGATGACCTTCCTGACCAAGTCAGCAGGCCTTTTTGATACACACTTTCTGATCATCCTGGTGCTTAGCCTGATCAACCTGCCGATCGCAATTTGGATGCTCTTCACCTACTTCAAAGAAATCCCGAAGGACATCATAGAGGCCGGTCAAATGGATGGTGTCAGCACCATGGGGGAGATCAAAGAGATCCTAATACCCCTGGCATGGGGTGGCATCGCAGCGACTGCCCTGCTCGTCTTCATCTTCTGCTGGAACGAAGCCTATTGGACGGTGCGCTTGACCACGACCGATGCGGCAACGCTCTCCAAACTCATCGAAGGCAACCGAGCCCCTGAAGGTCTCTTCTTCGGACGCCTATCTGCCGTATCAGCCGCCGCCGTTGGACCGATCGTTGTCCTCGGATGGTTCTGCCAGAAACAACTTGTCCAAGGCCTGACCTTTGGCGCTGTGAAATAAGGAAAGACAATGGGACGTATTCAACTCAAAAACGTGACCAAGAGCTTTGGTGACGTGCAGGTCATCCCACCTCTTGATCTAACCATCGAAGACGGAGAGTTCGCGGTTTTTGTTGGCCCTTCGGGTTGCGGCAAATCCACGCTCCTTCGGATGATCGCAGGTCTAGAGGATCTAACCTCTGGCGAGATCGAAATCGACGGTGAGGTCGCCACTGAAGTGCCACCGGCTCAGCGTGGTTTAGCTATGGTATTTCAATCCTACGCGCTTTATCCGCATATGACGGTGCGCAAGAATATCGGCTTCCCTCTGCGCATGGCGAAGATAGAACAAGCTGAGATAGATCAGCGTGTTGAAACAGCTGCCAAATCTCTGAACTTGATGGATTATCTAGACCGCAAACCAGCCGATCTATCTGGCGGCCAACGCCAGCGTGTGGCGATAGGCCGTGCCATTGTCCGCGAACCTGCTGCCTTCCTGTTTGACGAACCCCTATCAAATCTCGATGCCGCGCTGCGTGTCGGGATGCGATTGGAAATCGGCGAGCTTCACGAGCGCCTAAAAACCACCATGATCTATGTGACCCACGACCAAGTCGAAGCGATGACCATGGCGAACAAGATCGTTGTCCTACGTGCTGGTGTGATTGAACAGGTCGGCTCTCCGCTTGAGCTTTATCACAGGCCTCAAAATGAATTTGTCGCGGGCTTCATCGGCTCACCGAAGATGAATTTTGTGAAGGGCCCCGAGGCAGAAAAGCATGATGCAGCAACCATTGGCATCCGTCCTGAGCACACAGACGTCAGCATGACGGATGGCGCTTGGAAGGGACGCGTTGGTGTTGCTGAACACCTGGGTTCTGACACCTTCATCCACGTACATGATACGGGTCTCGCCGATATGTTGACGGTTCGCGTAACAGGAGACATTTCGGTCAAACACGGTGACACTATTTACCTGACACCGCAGGCCGATCAGATCCACAAATTTGATGCACAAGGTTTGAGAATTTGATGGCTACTTCTGCGCTTTATACCCATGGACTTGCGCTTTCGAACGCAAACCTGCCGAGACTTCCGGCGACCGTTGCCTGCCCTAAATATGATAGGGCAATTCTGCGCCCAGGCATCGTGCATATTGGTCTTGGCAACTTCCACCGCGCGCATCAGGCGTGGTACATACACCGCTTGATGCAACAGGGGCTTGCGCAGGATTGGGCTATCATCGGAGCAAGTGTTCGCGAACAAGACCAAGTCATGCGCGATCGCCTACTGTCACAGGACCACCTGACAACGCTGATTAGGCTGTCACCCGAAGGAACATCTGCTGAAGTCATTGGTCCAATGATTGACTACCTGCCGATTGAGGATGGGAATGCAGCGCTCGTCCGGCAATTGGCAGACCCCGGTATTCGGATCGTGTCATTAACGATCACCGAAGGAGGGTATTTCATTTCGATGACCGAAGACGGTTTAGACCTTGCCCACCCTGATATTAAACACGACATACATCATCCAGAACACCCACGTACGGTCTTTGGAGCCATCGTTGCTGCACTTGCGACACGTAGAACATCAGGGGCTGGTCCATTCACTGTTCTTAGTTGCGACAATCTTCGCGGCAATGGCAACATTGCGCGCCAAGCGGTCACTACACTGGCCCAAGCCACAGATCCTGCTCTTGCAAATTGGATTGAAGAACAGTGCAGTTTCCCCAACTCGATGGTGGACTGCATTGTTCCAGCGACGGGACCAATTGAAATTGCTCTGGCACAGGGGTTTGGTGTCGATGATGCAGCACCGGTCACACACGAAAATTATCGGCAATGGGTTATCGAAGACGATTTCTGCGTCGGTCGACCCGAACTTGAAAAGGTAGGGGCGATCATTACGCCAAACGTTCACGCCTATGAGGCCATGAAAATTCGCATACTGAATGCAGGCCATCAGGTGTTGGCCAATGTCGGTGAACTGATGTCCGTAGAGACCATTGCAGAGTGCGTGGCTCACCCTGTGATTTCGCAGTTCTTCAACAAAGTCGAACACGAAGAAATTGCACCATACGTATCGCCAGTACCGGGCATGACACCGGCGCAATATATCAACGAGGTCGCCCAACGATTTTCAAACCCGGAAATTCGAGATACCACCCGTCGCGTAGCGTTTGACGGATCATCGCGCCACCCAGAATTCATCCTCCCAATCATTCGGGATGCGTTGAACGGCGGCGGTTCCATCGAGGGCTTGGCACTGGTTGAAGCGCTTTGGGCGCGAATGTGCGCTGGGGTTCGGGACGATGGGACGACCATCAAAGCCAACGACCCCGACTGGCAGCGATTATCAGAGATTGCTCAGAAAAGCGAACAAAGACCGACAATCTGGCTTGAGCAACCGCAGGTCTATGGAGATCTTGTCGAGGACCCTGTTTTCAAACCTGCGTTTTGTCGTTGGTTGCGAATGCTTTGGTCTGAAGGCAGTCTTGCGTCGCTTCAAGCTTATTTAGATCAAGCTCAAAACTCGAAATAAGAAACACTAAGATGATCCTATGGTAAGGGGACGCTCTCATAGACATGATCCCAGCGCCAACCCTTACTGGGACCGATGGGTTTATACCACATTCTGGCGAGACGGTTATGAATACGGCAGCTGCGCTGAGCCGTTTGGGTGTGCCAATCGATCTATTCACTGGCTTATATGGCCGCTCAACCGCTGTTCTTGAACCAATCGCGAACAAGCGCAATAAAAACTGGTATTCGACGAACTGGAAGCCTAGCGCACCTCGCTACTCAACCGCACCTCGGGTACATCCGAACTCGCCAAAGCGATCCGATATACCATTGAACGTATGAAGAAAATGCGCGGATATCTGGAAAACGGCGCCTCAAGCCTGATAATAATTGTGCGAAGCCTTCAATCCGTTGCGTGGCATTGGGACGAAAGAACTACCTTTTAGTCGGTTCAGGGGGAGGCAGCAAAGCCACAGCGATTGCCTACACCCTGATCGAAACTGCCAAGCTCGTTGGTGCCGATCTCCAAGCTTGGCTTACATGGGACCCCGCTCAAATCACAAACTAACAAAATCACTCGCCTCAAGGAACGCATGCAATGGTGTTACGCTGCCATGGCAGCGTAACAGAATGTCCCTCAGTCAAGCCAGAGCGCGCGGACCAGATGGCTATCTACCATTTTACGAGTTAGACTTACATATTTTACGACTTTAGACGTGCTCGCAAGCTGGGTAAGATTACCAATCCCGCTGCGATCACCAACAACGCCAAGGTCATAGGTCTCTCCCAGATAAATGCGATACCATCATAAAGCTGCATTGAACGCGCAAAATTGTCTTCCATCATTCCACCCAAGATGAAACCAATCAGCAACGGCGCCAATGGGTAGTCCGCAAACTTCAGTGCTGTTGCTGCGATACCAAAACCCACCAATATCAATAGCTCGGTTGCATTGTTTTGACCGATATAAGCCCCCATCAATGTGAAGAACAAAATAAATGGGATCAGGTAATTGCGCGGCACGGCAAGGACCTTGGCGATGTATGGGATTAACGGTAAATTCAAGATCAATAGAACCAAATTACCGATAAACATCGACATAATAACCGCCCAGAAAATTTGCGGCTCATCCAGCATGAGACGCGGTCCGGGTGTTACATTTAACGCAATAAGCGCTCCAAGTAAGATCGCCGTCGTACCTGAACCGGGGATGCCAAGCGTCAACAAAGGCACAAAGGAGCCCGTACAGGCCGCATTGTTGGCTGTTTCAGGGGCGGCAAGCCCTTTGATTGAACCGTTCCCAAATTCTTCTTGCTCATGCTTTGGCGCAATATTGCGTTCAACCGCATAGCCTAGAAAGCTCGCGATTGTGGCGCCTGCCCCCGGCAGAACGCCAATGAAAAACCCCTGCAACGATTGCCTGCCGACAACAGGCGCGATTGCTCTGGCCTCAGACCGTGTTATGCGCAGGTCTTTGATCTGACCATCATCTCCTTCGATTTTTTTAGGCTTCAGCACAAGGAAAAGCGCTTCGGGCAGAGCAAACATGGCCATTGCGAGCGTAATGAAACCGAACCCGGATTGAAGATCCATGACTCCCATCGTGAACCGTGGAAGATTGAACAGCGCGCCCTCTCCTACCGTTGCCATAATCAATCCAAGAATCGTCATGATCATCGCCTTTGCGACCTGACCAGTGCCAGCGAAAGCTGCGATTGCAGACAACCCCACAACCATCAGGGCAAAATATTCCGCAGAATGGAACAACAGCGCAACCGACGACAACGCAGGCGCAAAGATCATCAAGAGCAGAGCGCCAATTGTACCGCCTGCAAAACTTGCAATCGCAGCAATGGTCAGTGCCTTGCCCGCACGTCCCTGACGCGCCATTGGATAACCATCAAAACTTGAAGCAACGGTCCCGGCAACACCCGGAGCATTTAAAAGAATGGCCGATGTCGACCCCCCAAAAATTGCGCCATAATAAACACCTGCCAACAAAATCAAAGCCGCAGACGGATCTCCCATTGAGATTGCCACTGGGATCATGATCGCAATGATCGACATAGGACCAAGCCCTGGCAACATCCCAATGAATGTACCGATAAGACAGCCAGCGACAACCATTAGAAGGTTTTGTATTGAAAGGGCCGTAGTGAGACCAATGAGTAAGCCTTCTAACATCTTAACCTCCTATGAAACCCGGCAAAGGGCGCATGTAGATTCCCAGAACTTCTTGAACCAAATACCAAACCGTTCCTGTCGCGATGAATGCGACCGGCAACATGACGTACCACTTGCGTTCGCCAAGGATAAAAGATCCCAAAATGAGAAATGCTGAGGTAGAAAACAAAAAGCCCAATGGCCGCAAAGACAGAGCGTAGATGACCATCAAAGCGAGCAGCAACAACGCTTGCCCCAGGAAATAGTCTCCTAACCGACGGTAATCGATTTCTGCCTCTTTGGCTTCGTGTTTCTCAAAGCCTAATAAGATAACCAATGTCGCAAAGACACCGACAACAGATAGAACCTTGGGAAAGGTGCTTGGCCAGATGGGGTTACGTTTCATGAACGGCGCAAGGCTGCCGTCCATCGTGAACCAGGCTGCGTAGCCGTAAACAAAGCATATGCCCAGTAGAATTAGTGCAATCCAGCGATCCAACGCCATGAAAGCCCCCTATAAGAAAGCGACGACAGAGCAATAAATACTCTGCCGCGACTGCATTTGTGGAAGGTGATGGAGAGTTTTAGAGGAAGCCCAGCTTCTTCATCAAATCTCCGATGGCTTGCTCCTGTTCTTCCAAGAAGGTCAGGAAATCATCGCCAGAATTATGGATATTCACCCAGCCATTTCGTGCGCGCACCGCTTCCCATTCGGGCGTATCGTACATCTTAGCGATAGCATCCTGATAAGTTGCAAGTTTTTCCTCTGGAAGGCCGGGCGCGGCAAAGAAACCACGCCAATTCACGAATGTTGTGTCAATTCCCTGTTCTTTCATCGTCAGAGCGTTCGGCGCAGTGTCCACGCGGTCATCAGCGGTTACGCCAATAATTTTCACTTCACCCGCATTCGCCAAATCAACAGCCTCAGAAAAACCTGTAGACAAAGCGACGATTTCACCTGACAGGACTGCTGCCATCGCCTTACCACCTGCGTCATAGGGAATATATTTCACGCTCAACGCATCACGGCCTGCGGCCTCCATCACCATTGCAGCGACAAGGTGATCCATACCGCCGGGCACTGAGCCACCGCCAATCGCAGTCCCGGAAGGATCAGCGTCAAATGCAGCAAGTAGATCCTGCATGGAATTGATCGGGCTATCTTTCCCGACAACGATAGCCGCATAGTCACCAATCGTGCCAGAGACCAATGTCAAATCACGAAAGTTATGGGGAAAAACACCCGTGAGAGACCGGATCACGATTGGTGTTGAATTAACCATCAGCGTTTCATGATTGCTGTCGGCATTCTCAATTAAGAACCCAATGGCTTTACCGCCACCGCCACCAGACATGTTTTCATAAGAAGCGGTGCCCACAAGCCCTGCTTTGGTCAGAGCTTCGCCAGTGCCGCGCGCGGTTCCATCCCAGCCGCCCCCGGCCCCACCTGGAATTAAGAAATGTACATTGTCGAGAACTTTTGCTCCATCAGACAATCCAGGACCAGCCAAACCAAAAGCGGCAACAGCAGCGATTAGGGCACGGCGGCCCATCGTAAACTTCGACATATTTTCCTCCCATTTGACAACTGACCGCACTGCGGATCAATTGACTAATGAGTAATCACTCCAACCTGACACAAACCTGTCATAGGAAATAAGGAGGCTATCCTGCGATGAAATTTCTGCTTATCGAAGACAATCAAGACCTTGCTAATGCGATACTTTCGCGTTTGCAATTCAGCGGCCATGTCATTGATCACGCAGATAATTTAGAAGATGCGCAAGCCTACACGCTGACCAGTGAATATGATCTCATTTTGCTGGATATAATGTTGCCTGACGGGGATGGTCGAAGCTTTCTGAAGCGTCACAGAGCAAACAATCACGACACACCTGTTATCGTTTTAACGGCCCGCAGTCAGGTCTCAGACCGAATCGGATCCCTTGATCTTGGAGCCGACGATTACCTCACAAAGCCCTTCGATCACGCCGAGCTCGAAGCGCGATGCCGTGCTGTTTTGAGGCGAAAATCCGGTACCTCAAAAACTTCTATTGAGCTGGGTGGCGTTATATTCGATCCTGTCGCAGGACATCTTTCTGTCAATGGTCAAATGGTCACACTGCGCAATCGCGAACTCCGTTTGTTGGAGCTGTTTTTAAACGCGCCGAACACGATTTTTTCAAAACAAAAACTCGTGGACAGATTGTTCTCCTATGACAACGACGTGTCCGAAAATGCAATTGAAGTCTACATAGGGCGCCTGCGCAAACACCTTAAGCCTTCAGATTTGAAAATCACTACGCTCCGCAGCCTAGGGTATAGGTTAGATCATGACAGTTAAGGTCGCATTCTCCGGCTCATTGCGAAACCGTTTGGTTGTCACCTTGATCGGCGGGGCAGCATTGCTCGCACTACTATTGTTTTTCGCGGTCCGCAGCTATGCAGTCCAGATCGCTCAGAGCGGACAAGACAGCATCCTTGAGGCCTCGGTTACTTCAATCTTAGATGCTGCTGCGATCCGCAATGGGGTCATTGAACTTGACCTGCCTTATTCCGCTCTCTCGATGTTGAATACTGTGGCTGATGACCGGGTGTTTTATGCAATCCTAGAAAACGGCGAGTTTTTATCAGGTTATCAAGACCTTGTCGGGCAGACAGACCTTATGCCAAGCGGGTTTCTATTTGAAACACGCCAGATCCGCGACAGCTCTGCACGGGTTGTCAGTGCAAACCGCCTCCTTATCGGAGCTGACAGGCGCATTAAGGTTCAAGTCATTTTGGCACAGACACAAGATGCCTTGTCTGAAACACTGTCAGAAATTTCACGCAATGCTGCATTATTTGGCTTTTGCTTTTTTACACTTGTTGCAGGTCTGTCGTTTTGGGCAACAAAAAATACTATCGGCCAGCTTGATAAATTAACGCACTCTGTCACACGGCGTGGCCCCCACGATCTACGCCCTTTTACCAAACCTGTCCCTAGAGAGATGGCACCTTTGGTAACCTCCCTGAATTC
This sequence comes from Epibacterium ulvae, assembly GCF_900102795.1. Classification (GTDB taxonomy): domain Bacteria; phylum Pseudomonadota; class Alphaproteobacteria; order Rhodobacterales; family Rhodobacteraceae; genus Epibacterium; species Epibacterium ulvae. The sequence goes on from NZ_FMWG01000007.1 coordinate 43,895, forward strand.
GCTCATGATGCGTCTTGAGCAGTCCTTTGCCCAGTCAGAAGATTTCATCGCAGAAGCCGCTCACCGAGTTCGCACCCCTTTGGCCACAGTACGTTCTTATGCAGAAGCGACATTGCAACGTGTAGACAAAGAGGAAAATCGTGATGCCATGCGGGCCATGGTCAAAGCAATTGATGAAAGTTCACGCGCAGCTGGTCAGCTTTTGGATCACGCAATGATCACCTTCAGAGCGGGACATCTGGAGCAGCACCCTCTTGATCTGGTTGAACTCGCTCAGGATCTTGTATTGCGTCTGACACCAATAGCAGACATGAAAGATCTGAAGTTAGAACTGGATAGTCCGCAAAGCGTCCCTTTTTCAGGTGACAGCGTTTTATTGCAGAATGCATTACGCAATTTAATCGACAACGCAATGAAATACGGCCCTACAGAGAGTTCAGTCGAAATATCAATTTCTCACAAAGAGGCCGTGCAAATTAAGGTCTGCGATTTTGGACCTGGTTTTCCTGCTCATGAGATTGACACATTGACCAAGCGCTTCCAACGGGGAGAAAACGCAAAAGGAACAATCGGTTCAGGTCTAGGTCTTACCATCGCAAGAGACGTGATCGAAGCACATGGAGGCGAAATTCAGCTTTCGAACAGATCTGGAGGCGGCGCATGCGTTACACTCTCACTTTAGTTCTAATTCTTGTGTTCAATAGCGCGGCAGCTGAAGGTTGGGAAGATCAGGCCGTTTTCGGGTCCCCTGACGCAGAAAACACTTTAAGTATCATTTCCAGTACAGATACAGCTCTGTTTTCACCCATGTTGGAGGCCTTCATTGCCGAGCAACCGAACGTTACCGTCGAATACTTTGTAACCGGCACCTCGGATTTGGACCGCCGTGTACGCAAGACACCCGAAGCGTTTGATGTCGCGATTTCCAGCGCCATGGACCTGCAGCTCAAACTTGCAAATGATGGCCACGCTCTTCCTTTGCCAAACATTCTGCATCCCAGTTGGGCACAATGGCGGCAAAGCGTATTTGCCTTCACCTCGGAACCCGCAGTCATTGCCATCAATAGATCCGCTTTTGCTGGTATGGAAATTCCCGAGTCTCGGCAAGAGCTCATTGAAGCCATGCGTGCCCGCCCAGAGGTTTTTCGCAACCGGGTTGGGACCTACGATGTCAGACAATCAGGCGTCGGATATCTCTTCGCAACACAAGACGCACGCGCGTCCGAAACTTTTTGGCGCTTAATGGAAGTGATGGGCAGCTTAAACGCACGACTCTATTGTTGTTCTGGCGACATGATTGACGATCTGACAGATGGCACCATCGCAGTCGCCTACAATGTACTTGGCAGCTACGCACAGGCCCGCGCTGACAGCGGTAAAGCCTACACCACCATATTGCCCTCTGATTTTCCGACAACTATGATGCGCACCGCTTTGGTATCAAAGGCGTCAACAAACCCCAAAAGAGCAGAAGAATTCTTGCAGTTTATTGTGACTTATCAATCCAATGGCCATCACACCCAGAAAGCTCTCCCGCCACTTGCGGAACGTCAAAACGGCACGGAACGCGCAAATATCGCACTAGAACCCGCATTAATGACGTTTTTAGATACCCTAAAAAGAAACAAGTTTCTCAAAGAGTGGCAGGATGCGCTAATTCAAAACTAAATGCCCTCGTCTTCAGCAAAGCATGATCATGATGGCAATTTACATAGCCAAATCTCGTTGCCCCCAAGCGGCTTCCGTGTGTGACGCCAGCCAGTTTGGTAGATCACATACTAAATTCATAGGCATATTTCTGTTTTGTTTGATCGGACTATCGAAAGTTTTGATCAAATGGAGAAAAACTGACAGCCTGCCCCACAGATACTCGAAACAGGGGGATAAGATTAGATTTAGATACTCATGGCGTATGATCTTAGCACTCGCAATCGCATCCACAGCGGTTTTATCTGCGGGCGTGTGTTTAGGAAACGCAGGGACAGGAATGGCAAACAAGCCAAGACTGCTGAGCGAGAACTGCTCCAGCTACGTCTTAAGCGGATTGGCGGAATGGTTGCGAGACAACGGTACGAAGTACGTGCCCTGTGCGCCGGATCACCCCGGGCACAAGGAAAGATTGAGCGTTGGCATCAAACCTTGAGGATCCGCATCTTGCTGGAAAACTCCTTCTTGCCGGGTGACCTTGAAGCCCAGATTGAAGCCTTCGTCGATCACGACAATCATCAGCATGGTCAACGTTCCTGACACGCGTGCAGTTTTCAATCCTTAAAGTAAAGGGCTTCTGAGAGTTTCACGACAGACCTGGTTGCGGCAACATCATTGACCGTTTCACCGTGCCATATGCAAAACTGGTATCAATTGATGCGATGCCAGGGATGCAATGTAAGCTTTCTCTAACAAACCGTTCGTAATCCGCAAGGTCCCGGGTCAGCACCCGAAGAATGTAATCGTCACTTCCGGTGACGACATAGCAGTCCAGTATTCGGTCAATATCACGGATTTTGGCCTCAAAGGCCTGCACCGCTGGGCCCGTATGTTCAGATAGGCGGATTTGAACGAAAACCGTAATGGGCAGGCCAAACGCCTTTTCGTCAACAATGGCAGCATACCCCTTGATCACGCCAGATGCCTCAAGCGCGCGGGTGCGCCGCAAGCAGGGAGATGGCGACAGGTTTACGGCCTCGGCCAAATCCTGATTTGTGAGTCGGCCATTTTCCTGTAGCAACTTAATGATTTTAAGGTCTATTTTGTCCATATTTTCACTATCCGTGGCATTTATAGCTAATTTATTAGCTTAAAAGGCAATTATTAGCAACCAAACACCTTAAGAAACCCGCTACTCCTGCGTCATCTTAAACTGGACCAGATGTCATGGATTTAGCGACCTATTCCACACCCACTTCATCCCCATCGTTTTTCAATAACCGAGATGCGATCGTCGGTTTTTTCGCGATGGGGGTTACCCTTTGCATTTGGGCAGGGTTTGCCTTGTCGACACGCGCAACAGAAAGCGCTCATCTTGAAGTCGTGGATGTTGCGTTCATTCGCGCCAGCGTGCCTGCGCTCATCCTTTGCCCCTTTCTATGGCTACGCCGGGAAAAACTGCTATCTCTTCCGAAACGATATGCGGCGACCATCGCGCTTGGGGGGGGAGCGCCCTTTTTCGCTCTGGCTGCAATTGGCGGCGGATTTACCTCGGCAACCCATGTGGGCGCGTTGATTGCGGGCACTGTACCCGTGACTGTGGCACTGTTGATGTGGGCAGGGCTTGGCCAACGCCCCACGACGCGCGAAGCCAGCGCCCTATTGACAATCACTTTCGGTGCTCTGCTGCTGATTGTTGCATCGGGAGCCAGCGTCAGCAATCTGGCATTGGGCGTGGGCAGTCTATTGATAGCCAGCCTTGCCTGGGCAGCATATACGATAGGCCTGCGCAGCTCTGGGCTCGATCCGCTGACGGCCGGAGCCCTCGTGTCGGTGCCATCAGCAGTAGTTTTGTTACCCATAATCGCGACGGGCGCGGTGCCAACCACGCTCTTCACAAGCCCCGCAAGCGAGTTGATGAGTTTTATACTCGTGCAAGGAATCGGCGTAGGCCTTGTGGCAAGCCTGACCTACGCCTCAGCAATACGGCTGATTGGCGCAAACAAATGCGCTGCGATTGGAGCCGGTGCGCCGGCACTTACGTCGGTTCTGGCTTGGCCGATCCTTGGTGAAGCGCTCAGCATTCCCATTTTTGTAGCCGTCGGCATCATCTGCGCTGGTATTTGGCGCGCCAACAAATCTTAGGAGCGTCTTACAATGTTGCACCTCTTACCCACCCTGCTCCCCGATCCGATCTGGGGACTTACTGCGGAATTTCAGGCCGACCCACGCCCAGAAAAGCTAGATCTTATTGTCGGTGTCTATCGCGATGAGAACGGCCAGACCCCTACATTGGACGTCGTTAAAGCGGCCGAGTGCCAACTGGCAGAAACGGCGGCTACCAAAGCCTATCGCCCTTTGGCTGGCAACGCGTCTTTCAACGCATCAATGACGCGGCTGCTACTTGGCGATACGTCGACCGAACTTGAAAGAGCCGCGACAATTCAAACCGTTGGTGGCACAGGCGCGCTTCGGCTTCTGGGCGACTTCATCAAGCTTGCGCAACCCGCTGCAACGATTTGGACAACCGATCCCGGATACATCAATCATCGCCCGATTTTTGAAACCTCCGGATTGCGCGTCCGCGATTACCCTTGGCGCCAGAGCGCAGAAGGTATCGATGTCGATCTGATCTTCCATTGCCTTGCGGACGCCCGGCCCGGTGACGTCTTGTTGATCCACGGCTGCTGTCACAATCCATCGGGCATCGACCCAAGTGCCGAGGACTGGACCGAGATCGCCGCGTTTTGCGCCAAGCGCGAACTGGTTCCGTTGGTGGATATTGCATATCAGGGCTTTGGTGATGGGTTGAGCGAAGATACGGCTGGCCTACACCGTCTCGTCGAGACTCTGCCTCTGGTGCTCTGTTCGGCGAGTTGTTCGAAAAACATGGGGCTTTACTGTGATCGCCTTGGGGTGGCGATGGTCGTGGCACCTGAGGAGCGCGCGATTGCGAAAACGATGCGCAATCTGGAAAATCTAGGACGTACAAATTACTCCATGCCGCCAGAACATTCAGCGGCGGTGGCAAATCTAGTCTTCAATGCGAAAGCACAGTGGGTCGCCGAACTGGACGCAATTCGTAATCGTGTATCTTACTTACGTAAGGAACTTTGCGACACGCTGGAACGCCAAGGCGCACCTGCTTCGTTTCAAGCATTACGACGACATAAGGGGATGTTTTCCTTGCTCCCCCTGAGCCCCACGCAGATGCAACGACTGCGCTCGGAATATGGTATCTACGGCAGTGACACCGGCCGCGTGAATATTGCCGGATTGCGCGCTGCCGATCTGTCAATGGCTGCCACAGCAATTGCGGACGTAGCAGCACGACCTTGAGGACTTGAAGTAATTGTCAAGCGGACGTTTGCTGCTGGCAGCGAAAAGTCCGCTTCGTCCCTGGCCCCGCCGTTCGAAGGTGATCAGCAGTTGCACGTGCGGCGAGAGGCTAACCTGAGACCATTCTCGGGCTCTGTATGGGGCTTGTCTTTTTGTGTCTGCGCATCCATATATTTCACATGACTCGTTCCGGCCGACCACGTTCATTTGATGAAGACACCGCCTTAAAGGCGGCTATGCGTGCATTTTGGGTGGGTGGCTATGCCGGAACAACGTACAACGACCTAGAAAAAGAAACCGGTCTAAGGCGGCAAAGTCTGACCTACGCATTCGGCGATAAGCCGGACCTCTTTCGCCGTGCCTTGTCGCATTATATTGACGAACGGGTCGCCCGTGCAGCGGAACTGCTTTCCAAAGAGACTTCCTTCCTTGAGAACTTGCGATACCTCCTAGACGCTTGGGAAGCGGACGCAACTTCAGGTTCTGGACGTGGTTGTTTCCTAGTGCGCTCCACCGCAGAGTTAGGGCCGGACGCTTACATGGCGCAAGAACTACAACGTGGCGACAATATCTTACTAAATGCATTGACAGATGCCTTCCGTCGGGCGGAAGAGCATGAAGGCCTTGTATTGAAGGCGTCCCCAGAAGCCTTGGCGCGTCTCGTTATTTCTGTTGGAAATGGTGCTATGGTGCAGGCTGTTGCTAGACAAGACACCCAAGTGTCGCGCACAGCCCACGATGCGCTATTCTCTCTTATAAGTTAAGGATTTTCATTTTGGCAGTGATTGCATTTATTCGTCTGGCCCAATTTATGAATGCATATACATAATTCATCACTCGCATTGCGAGATGAATACTCTCCCCCTCACTTCAACACGGAAAAGACATAGGAGAAAAACATGTCGACCTTTCCACTACACTCGATCGAAACAGCACCGGATGCAGCAAAACCACTGCTTCAAAAGGCGGTGAAAGACTATGGCATGCTTCCGGGTTTGTATCAGGTCATGGCCTCTTCGCCCGAGCTACTTGAAAGCTACTTCAAGCTACATGAACTTTTCGAGCGTTCTGCTTTGTCTGTGGCTGAGCGGAACGTTGTCTGGTTGGCCATTAACGTCGAACACTCCTGCCACTATTGCGTGCCCGCGCACACGGCGATCGCCATAATGCAGGGCGTCGATGACACGACAATCTCTGCCTTACGCGAAGAGCGCCCGTTGGCTGATCCACGCCTAGAAGCGTTGCGCAAATTCACGCTGATTCTGGTCCGTGAGCGTGGCAACGCTCCCCAGAAAGATGTCGATGATTTCCTTGCTGCCGGGTTTGAACATCGCGCGATCTTGGACATTCTGGTCGGTCTGGCGCAGAAAGTGCTGTCAAACTACACAAACCACCTAGCAGAAACGCCGATCGACAAACCGTTCTTACCCCACGCCTGGGAAAAGGCTGAGGTCACGACAGCATAAACATAAAACTTGAAGGCAACTGGTCTTATGGTTTCTCATTGAGACCAGTTGCACCGCTCCGGTCCACAAGTTGTTTTTCAGGGCGTGAGGGCGATCCTAACTGGGGTAGGTTACGCACTTCAAGCTGCGCAGCGTGCTGGCAGGCTTTTGTCAAACGCCTCAGCATAGATCGCTTTATCGACAGCAAAATCAGAAATTTCAGTCAAGAAAACAATGTATTGTCCGATATGTTCAAAGCCCAATCCGGCTTCGAAACGGATAGTTTCTGTATTGCTCAAAGATTAGCATATGATGCTCTTACCCCGGCTCGCGTAATTCGTCGGTTGCGGAGTTCAGGTCCAACTGCCCGGCAACAAGCTAAAGGTTATTGACCACGGCCGTATGAGAATAGGTAGTGATGGCAGCAGGAGCCTCACCATGCGTTTCCAACGTAGGTCCTGTTCCCTTTAAGCTTTGGCGAAGGTTTTCAGATGCTCCAGGTGAGCCGATCGAGTTGCTTGGCGCGCAGTTGAACAATTTGGCTTATCTTTACATATGATTGCAAAAAACATGGGCAATTTTCCTTGGATTGATCGAGAATACAAGGAGCGGCGAGCCACCTCAGGCTGGCCCGCCAACAGCCTTACTCGACGGCTCTTTACTTGCGTGTCCACGCGAAAGGCTTGACCGGCTCATCCAGCGGGGTTTCTGCGACGTGGTTAATGTAGTTTGACATTACCTTCTGCGCGAGACCAAGAATGACATCCAAAACAGCTTGATGACCGTAACCTGCCTCAAAGAAGGCTGCCATCTCAGCGTCAGTGACATTGCCGCGACCTCGCAACATGGCAAGTGTGAACGTACGAAGTGCTTCCAGTTTGGAAGACGGAAGAGGTGTTTCGTCCCGAAGGGCATTGATGATGTCATCAGACACCTTCATGCGTTTAGCAATGCCAGTGTGCGCCGGAACGCAGTAATGACATTCATGTTCGACGTTGATGGTTTGCCAGACGACGGTCATTTCATCTGCGTCAAACGCTGTTTCGGTAAAGAGTTTGTGGAGGACCTGATAGCCTTCCAGCACCTGAGGGCTTTCGGACATCACTTTGTGCAGGCCAGGCAAGCGACCGAACGCTTTTTGAGAGTTTTCCAACAGAGGCTTGGAAGCTTCCGGCGCGGTTTCGAGGTCGTGAGAAGGGAAAGTTGTCATTGGTTTTCCTTTTTTGCAGTGATTTGCTCATTTAGCCCTTTCTTGAGCAATCGTTCAAGATTATATTTAAGCAATCACTCAAATATAAGTCACCCGATGCCTAGAACCGCCCAATTTGATCGAAATGACATTGTCGCCCGCGCCCTGAGCCTGTTTTGGGAACGCGGCTGGGCCGGCACATCCATGAAGGATATTGAGCGTGTGCTTGGAATTCGACCTGGCAGTTTCTATGCTGCCTTTGGTTCCAAAGAAGCGCTCTACATTGAGACTCTTGATCTATATGCAGAACGCGGTGCCGCTCGTCTTCGAGGCCTGGCAAATGATTTGGGACCACTTGGAGCTCTGAAGGCGCATGTTTTGAGTTTTGCGAAACGTGAAACAACCGATCATGCCAAAGCCTGCATGCTGGTCAAAACGCTGCTTGAAGTCCAAGGGCTACAGGAAACTCTCGCAGACAAGGCGCACGCGCTTTTGGATCAGATGGAAAAGCAGTTTGAAGCCCTGTTTAATGCGGCACAGGACGGCAATGAAATTGCAGCCCATCATGACCCGATCCGTCTCGCACGGCGGTATCAATCAGATCTGATCGGATTGCGCGCGTCCCGGGAACGCAGAAGCGTTGATATTGAATCCCTAGCCAAAGAGATAGCAGCAGAGTTGGACGCCTTAACCTAGCTAGATGGCATCGCCCCCTCTGTAGCAAAGGATCGATACGAAATATTCAGGTGAGAAGACAGACAGGAACAAGGGCCGGATCATCGACCCAAAATAGCCATTTTCCTCAACCAAATATGGTCAAGCATATTCGTATTGATTGTCCGTGTGTTGTCCCTTGGCTTTCATATGGGATCGCTTCGGGAATGTCCGCGCCATTCTCTTTCTCCTTGCGTCCGGCTTGGCTGACTTGATCATGTCGAGCATGGCTGATCTGGCTTGGCTGAAACGCAATCAACCGCTACAAACTTGCTTTTCGACTACTCTCAGCCTCACTTATGGCACCAAGGTTTTGAGTGCTTTCAGCAGTTTTCCTTCCTCAAGGTTAAAGGGCAGATTTCTAATAGGTGAGCCTTCACGCATTACCAGCTGCGCCAACATATAAAGATCAGGATCTGCGATCCCTATGTCAGAAAAGTGCTTTGGAAGGCCCACGTCGTCAAAGAAAGGCAAGAGGCTCTCAAGCATGCCATGATCTTCTTCAAGCGCGAGCTGGAACAAAACGCCCAATGCGACACGTTCTCCGTGCTGACTTGAATGGTCAAGTGTGCTGCGTGAGATCGCTGCATCAAGGGCATGGGCACCAGCCACGCCAGTGTTTTCAACCCCAACACCACTCAGAAACACATTTGCTTCCACAACACGCTCAACCGCTTCGGTGACATTACCCTCGGAGGCCGCCAAAACCGCATCTTTGCCAAATTCAAGAATTGTATCATGACATGAACGCGCCAGCGTGATTGCGACATCCGAGATTTTCCCGCCTCGAAAATTTGACCGACCGATAGCGTGGCACGCACGCGCCTCAATCCAAGTTGAAAGAGCATCGCCCATACCAGCGACCAAAAACCGCACCGGTGCTTTTGCAATGACTTCAGTGTCAACGAGCACTGTTGCGGGGCTGCAGTTGAATTTCATGACCCCGATATGAGTGTGATCTTCGCTGTATTCGACGGCTATGGATGTCACAGGCCCGTCTGTCGAAGCCAGTGTCGGCACAGAGATAAACGGGCAACCGAGCTCAGCAGCGACAGCCTTACCTGTGTCCAGGGCTTTACCTCCTCCGAGGGCGATAACAAGTTTGGCCTGCGCCTTTCGCGCGCTCTGGGCCAATCTGTCAATTTCAGAGCGACAGCATTCACCACCGAAGGTTTCCCATTGATGAGCAATCCCAGATGATTTGAGACTGTCAGAGACTCGCCCCTCGAAGCTTTTCCGAACAAAATCGTCTGCAAAGACAAGGGCGCTGTCTGCCAAATCAAAAGCGGCCTGACCAATGCGGTCAATCGCGCCAACACCTTGAATATATTTGGCGGGGAGTCCTAGAATGCGATCCATTTTCAACCTCCCATCACAGAGGTCAAACCTCCGTCGACAGTCAAAACATGCCCATTCACAAAACTTGACGCATCTGATGACAGGAAGATTGCTGCGCCCACAAGTTCTTCTAACTGCCCCCAACGCGCAGCAGGGGTGCGCGCCATGAGCCAGGCTTCGTGATCGGGATCATCTTTGATCGCTTGTGTGAGTTCCGTTAGGAAATAGCCCGGAGCAATACCATTGATTTGGATATTATCCCCTGCCAGTTCATCGCACATCGACGCTGTCATCATGGCAGCCGCCGCTTTTGAGCCAGAATAAGCTACAGCCCCTTTCCGCCCAAGTTTTGAAAGCGCGGAACAGATGTTGATGATCTTCCCCGCTTTGCGCTTTTGCATGTGAACAGAGACGGCCCGGCTGGTTAAAAAGAGCCCTTCAGCGTTTGATCCCATGACAGTGCGGAACGCATCTGCTGAAATATCAGCCATGCGCCCACGCACATTGGTGCCCGCGTTGTTGATGAGAACATCAATTGGACCCTCAGCTTCGATGGATGCAACCGCTGTTTCCAGAGCATTCGCATCGGAGACATCAAATGCCGCGATTTCAACAGCAATTCCTGCTTCTGCAAGCTTTGCCTTGGCTGACTCCAGTTTGTCTTGGTTACGGCCATTTAGGATCACATGCGCCCCCGCCGCGCCAAGCCCATGGGCCAGCGCAAAGCCAATCCCGCTCCCAGCCCCCGTTATCAAAACCCTTCGGCCGGTTACATCAAATAATTTCACGGGGTCGGTAAAAGAAAGTCCCACAAACATATTCCATTATTTAGAGAGAAGCTTGATTGCTCGTTATTTTTTGCCAGAAAACGCCCCCTGCACGATCCGATCAATCGTTATGGCGCAAAAGAGGATCGCAAATCCACCCAGTAGACCTGGACCTTTGGCGGCATATTGCAGAGCTTCGAGGATGGATTTTCCGAGACCACCACCGCCGATGAGCGAGATTATCACCACCATGGACAAACACATCAGGATGGTTTGGTTCACCCCAGCCATGATCGACGGGAGAGCCAGAGGGATTTCAACGTCTTTCAACAACTGGCGCTTATTTGCGCCGAAGGCTTCCGCCGCCTCTTTGATGTTCTCCGGCACACCGCGTATTCCGAGAGCGGTAAGACGGATGACTGGCGGCATGCCGAAGATAATTGTTGCAAGGATGCCCGGCGGGTTACCAGTGCCGAAGAATGCAATGATTGGGATCAGGTAAACAAAGGCAGGTAGCGTCTGCATCAAATCCAAGATCGGTTCTGAAAAGGCGTAGGCGCGTGGTGACTTACCAAACCAGATGCCCAAAGGAATGCCAAAGAGAACGCAGATCACCACTGCTGCGCCAACCAGTGCGACGGTTTCCATGCTGACTTCCCAAAAGCCCAGCAGAGCAAGGTAGGTCATCGCGGCGACCACAAAGATTGCCACACGTGGCCCCGCTGCACGCCATGCCGCCACGACGATGACCAACATAACAACGGGCCAAGGGGTGCCCACTAATCCAGTTGTCAGGACATCAAGAACCCAGCGCACGGCTGCCACGATTGAATCAAAAGCTCCAGACCAAGTCGAGGCAGCAGTATCGATCTGAGCCTCTAGAAACGTTGCAATACTTGAGTAAAGAGAACGGTCCGCCGGAAATTCATCCATCGCGCCTTGCGGGAACAAGCCAAGACTATCGATCAACGTGGGCAACGTGAAATGGATAACCGTCAGCGGCACTACCAAGACAAGCAGCGTTACACCAAGAACCGCGTTTCGAGGTTTGATCCCACTTTCGGTTTTCGCCGGTCGAACCCGCCAATCTTCATATTGATGTTCATAGATGTTGTTCGCAAAGAAACCTTGCCAGAGCCTGATCAAAATCAAGAAGATCAAACCTGTCAACAGGATCGTCGTGCTTTCGGCAGCAGCCGCAGCAGCCAAACCTTGGCTGCGTTCTGCCGCATTTGTCATGTTTTCCGCGAGTTTTTCAAAACGTGCGGCGTCTCCACCATTGGTAGCGGCTTCAATAGCGCGCTGACGAAATCCTTCGGCGCGTGCCAACTGGCTTTCTGCCTGCCGCAACATGTCACCACCAAGCTCACCCCAGGCACCGCGGCCTATCTGAACCCATGCCAAGATTTCCAGTAACAGACCGGACCAAAAGAGTCCCCAGATGCCTCGTGTTGCAGACCAGATCGGCCCCAGTAGAGCAGCCGCCGTGTTGAAAGTACGTGGGAACCAGCCAGTTGCCTCGTGAACCTTGGCAAAACTGCGGATGTAGTATTCAGGGTTACTTCCGACAAATTCAGAAATCGAGGCATTGAGTTCCTCATGATCGGTTTGAATGTCGCTCGCCGCAACAACCTTTGTTTCGGGTTTCACTGCGTCCAACATTATTCTGCGCTCCCCTGAATGCCTTTAAGCAGGCGCGATTTACTAATGACGCCGACATCCTGTCCGTCGTTCTGAATGACGATTGGCAAATTAGTGTCGACAGAAAGGCTAATGAGATGGTCCAGATCATCGTCGGTTCTGGCTCTTTTGGCGCCATCAGTGCTGCCATCAAACTCTGCAAGCGACGTCATGATATTATGCGCCTGCACCAGTTTCAGTTTGGAGATACCTTGAGCAAACTCACGCACGTAATCGTCAACCGGGTTGGCAACAATCTCATGCGGAGTACCGATCTGGACAACCACGCCGTCTTTCATGATCGCAATACGATCCCCGATGCGAATAGCCTCATCAAGATCGTGCGTAATAAACAGTGTTGTCTTTTTCAGCTGCGCAACAAGCGCTTTAAATTGATCTTGAAGCTGCAGTCGAATAAGCGGATCCAGTGCCGAAAATGGCTCGTCCATCAACAGCACCTCTGGATCAGCTGCCAATGCGCGCGCAATCCCCACGCGCTGCTGCATACCGCCAGAAAGCTCGCGTGGAAGACGATCCTTGTAACCAGTCAAATTCACAAGCCCCAGAGCATGGTCAGAAATCGCCCAGCGGCGTGACTTAGGAATTTGCCGGATTTCCAGAGGGTATGCCACGTTGTCCCGCACTGATTTATGCGGGAGCAGCGCCATGTGCTGGAACACCATTCCAATCTGTTCGGCGCGCATCCGACGCAGCTCTGACGCGGTCATCGCATTGACGTTTTGCCCCAAGACTTCGATCTCTCCGGCAGTCGGTTCGATCAAACGATTGATATGGCGCACAAGGGTGGATTTGCCTGATCCGGACAGGCCCATAATGCAAAAAATCTCCCCACGATTGACGGAGAAAGTGGCGTCTTGAACGCCCACGACGCATTGAAACTCTTCTAACACCTCAGGCTTTGTTAGGCCGCGCGCATGGATTGCCTTCATGGCTTCGTCACTGCGCTGTCCGAAGACCTTCCAGACATTACGTAATTCCACGACGGTTTCGCTCATCGCGTTTCTCCCAAGGTGTCGTCTTTATGAAAAACTGAATGAAAACTCAGAGCCGCCCGATCGGACGGCCCTGAAGTGGAATCAGTTGGCGAGCCAATCCAAAACGCGCTCTTCGTTCGCCGCGACCCAAGATTTTGCAAAGTCAGCAGGCTCGATGCCTTTGATCGCAATCTCATAGGTCATTGCGGAAACCGTATCAGGATCTAGGTCAACGCCCTTTAGCAAGCCCGCAACAGCAGGATAGCTCTCTTCAAGCGAAGCGGAGAAATAAGGATACAGATAAGCCGATGGCCAGTGTACATCCGCCGATGATACTTCCAGCCAGTTAGGATCGTCTGTTGGCTGAGTGACATTCCAGCGCTCAGGATCATGTGGCGGCTCTTCCAGTGGCGTTACGTCATAGAGGGTCCACATGTAATGAGGGGTGTAGCAGACCCCGATCCAACCTTTGCCGGATTCAACCGCCGCATCCAGATTGGCGTAGGCCAGCGTGTCGTCCAGTTCCTGCAGTTCAAGTGTTTCGGCGTAACCGTAAGACTGCGCGCGAATGCGTTCAATATTGGTAGAAGCCCAGCCTGTTGCACCAATCCAGATCTCACCTTTGCCGTCACCATCATTGTCAAACAGCGCAGCCACTGAAGGGTCGGTCAAATCATCTATGGAGGTAATGCCGTTTTCTTCGGCAAACTTAGTGGGCACACACATTGCTGTGAAGGCTTCAACGCCATCACCGCCACCACGAATGACAGACTTCTTACCTTCCACATAGGTGTCATGAAGGTTTTGCTGGTTCGGCATCCAGACTTCGGGGTGGATATGCATAGAGCCCGTATCCATAGCCTCGAAAATGATGGGGTTGGTGCCGTTCTGGATTTCGACCTCCAGGCCCAAGTTATCCTCGATCACGACTTTCAGAATGTTGCCAACAGCATTCACCGACGGCCAACTGGGAAGACCGATAACGATGTCCGCCGCCATCGCGTTAGACGCAACACCCAGTGCAACTGTCGTCGATAGGCAGAGTGCTTTGAATTTCATTTTACAGTTCTCCATCTCTGTTGCTTTTCATTTTATGATTTTTATTTTTCACATTATACAACAAAGCGGGGCGCATTCTGATTGTCAATAGATTTGCGCTTGGGCAAGAAAAAAGGGTCTGCGTTCAGCACAGACCCACATCAAATTATGATGAATTTTTGACCTATTTAAATCAGCTTAACAATCGCCCGAACCGAGCAGATATCTCAGCCGCGGCATCCATTAACTTTGGAGCAAGGGCAACAAGCCCCTCCGCTGAGACGTAATGCGTTGGCGACCAAAGGCTAATAGCCGCCAGAATCCGGTCATCATAGTCAAGTATTGGCGCTGCAATACCGCGAATCTGCCAAAATTCCTCACGGTTGGAAAAGGCATAGCCCTGCTTGCGAACAACGCCCACCTCATCGCGCAGAGCATCCTCATCGGTGATTGTGCTCTCGGTAAACTTTTCAAGTTTCGCCGCCTCGTAATACGCAGCCTGCTCAGTGTCGGTCATATAGGCGAGAAAAACTTTACCGGCAGCGGTACAGTGCAGCTCTGATTGCCCACCAACCTTAATAGCAAATTTATAAGGCTTTGGGATATGCGTACGAATAAAGGTTATATTCGCGTCACTTAAAACGGAAACCGCTACATTGAAACCAGTCGCGCCACTCAATGACGCCAGATCCTGATCCTCTATCAAGTTAAGATCTGTCTTTTGCCAGGCCGCGCGCGCCCAACTGATCAGCTTAGGCCCCACTGAATAAAGCTTTTCGCGTTCATCAAATTGCACAAGACCCTGACCGACCAAAATCGACAAGATGCGGTAAACAGAACTTTTACTCAGACCGCTAGCCTTCATGATTTCCAATTGATTCATTTTGTTGGGCGCCTGCGCAAGCAAATCAACAACGCGCACACTCTTCTCAACAATTGAACTTTGAACGTCCCTTACCATGCCACTCTCCACCTCTTGCCCAACCGCGTTATGCCCGAGCGCACACCAACGCAAGAGCACCGCGCCAACACAAGGTACACCTCACCCACCCATTACCCAAGCAAAGATAAGAATTGACAGAAAATCCACCTCGCAGATAGAACACATTGTGAAATACAAAATTCACATTATGATATTTTAAGGTGAAAAGATGTCTCAGAACTATCAAGCCGTTGTTATCGGCGGGGGAATTGTTGGTTGCAGCGTCCTGTATGGCCTGGCCGAGCGCGGAGTCACCGACACACTGCTCATCGAAAAGAATGAGCTGACGGCCGGTTCGACCTGGCACGCAGCCGGTAACTGCACTCACTTTGGACATGATGCAGAGATCACCCAGCTCTATATCAATTCGCTGAAAACCTATGAACGCGCACAGGCGGATTCCGGTCAAAACGTTGGATTTCATAAAACCGGCAGCTTGCGCCTAGCCAGCAAACCAGAGGAACTGGCAGCTTATCAATCCCTCGTGCCGATGTATGAACAATTGGGCATTCCCTATTCGATCGTAGACCCAGAACAAATTAAGAAGTTGCATCCGTTCATAAATGTCGAGGGCGTTCTGGGCGCAGCGCATACTCCGGATGATGGACACGTAGATCCCACCGGCGCAACCCACGCTTTAGCAGCTTCTGCGCGATCACGCGGTGCAAAAATCCTTCGCCAGCACCCTGTTGATGCGATCGAACAATTGGCAGATGGTAGTTGGAAGGTCTTGGCAAAGGGCCAAGAGTTCACAACAGAAATTCTGATTGTCGCCACAAGCTTCTGGGCGCGCGAAATGCTATTACCCTTGGGGATAGACATGCCGCTTTATGCGTTGGAGCACCACGAGATCGTGACTGACGCACATGAAAGTGTAAAAAGGCTCGGATGGGAACTCCCAACCGTCCGTGATCCGATCATCCCCGGCAATGTCCGTCAGGAAGGCAACGGCTTTTTGATTGGTATCTACGAACCGCAGCCAAAATCGTGGAACACTGAAGGTATTCCACCTGAGTTTGGTCAAGAATTGTTGGCACCCGATCTAGAGCGATTAATGGACAACCTTGAAACAGCCATGTGGCGTTTCCCTGTCTTGGCGGAAGTCGGAGTTAAGGTCGCGAACAATGGACCTCTTTGTTACGCACCAGATGGAATGCCGGTGCTCGGCCCGATCTCCAGCCACCCGGGGCTTTGGATGGCTTCAGGTTTCCACGTTGGTATTGGCACAGGTGGTGGCGCAGGTCAGTTCCTTAGTGACTGGATCGTCAACGGCACGCCTCCATATGCGCTGCACTCCGTACATCCTGATCGTTTTGCCAATCCCATGTCACGCGAGGACGCCGTGCGGCAGTGTTTAAGCCACTACGCCGCAGGCTACGCCACACCAAAGAACGATCTGGAAGTCGCCTGAACGCCGTCAGATCAAACAATCATTTGGAGCTGCAATGAAAAAACTCATCAATAAACCCGAAAACTATGTCGACGAAGTCTTGCAAGGAATGGCTGCGGCTCACCCTGAGACCTATGCAATAGGCGGAGCGACAGGGCGTATGCTTCATCGTCCGCAGCCTGTGGCGCAGAAAGTTGGAGTCGTCTCCGGCGGCGGTTTTGGCCACATACCAGTGTTTGGTGGCTATATCGGCGATGGCTTGCTTGACGCTTGCGCTATTGGGGATGTTTTCGCCTCGCCTGATATGAATCCGATGCTTGAAAGCATCCAATTTGCCAGCACCGGCAAAGGCGTTCTGTGTATCGTTGGCAATTACGGCGGCGACCGGATGAACTTCGACATGGCCTGTGAAATGGCGGCAATGGAGGACATTACTGCTGTTAAGGTCGTTGTGGCTGATGATGTTGCAGCAGCACCACCGGAAGAATCTGAAAAGCGTCGGGGTGTTGCCGGGTTCGTTTATGTCACCAAGATCGCCGGTGCAGCGGCGGCGGCAGGGTATGACCTTATCCAAACGCAGAACGTAGCACAAAAGGCTGCTGACAACATCCGCTCAATAGGCGTTGCCTTGACGTCCTGTACGGTTCCGCAGGCCGGTAAGCCGACTTTCGACATTGCAGATGACGAGATTGAGATCGGCATGGGCATTCACGGTGAACCGGGCGTTGGACGCTCCAAGCTCACATCTGTGGATACCATTGCGGATCAAATGATCGACCGCCTTCTCACGGACAAACCCGTTAACTCTGGAGATCGCGTGGCAATTCTGGTCAATGGCCTCGGAGCGACTCCGGTTGAGGAACTTTACCTAATGATGCGCCGTGCAAAGGCCCGCCTTGCTGATCTCGGTGCAGAACTGGCGCATATTCGCGTTGGAAACTACGCAACATCGATGGAAATGGCAGGCGCATCCATCACTTTGATGCATCTTGATGACGAATTGGAATGCCTGCTTAACGCCGGTGCCGATTGTCCCTTCTGGAGAAACTAAAATGGCTTTCACCACAGAGAATTTACGTACGAGTATTGTCCGCATCAAAGACCGTATTGGCCCGATTGGCGATGAAATGAACGCATTAGACGGCCGTTTGGGCGACGGAGACCTTGGCGTGACACTGGTCAATGGGTTTCGCAACATGTCTGAGGCGACGGAAGCAATGCCGGAAGACCTTGGCATGGCACTATTCCATGCAGCCAAGGCAATGACAGCCGTGTCAGGGTCCAGCTTTGGAACACTAATGGCGACAGCATTGATGGCTGCGGGGAAGAACGTGAAGGGTCAGAAAGAGGTAGAATGGGTAGAAGTCGCCCAACTTTTACAATCAGCGCAAGACGCTATGATCGCACGTGGTGGTGCTAAACTCGGCGACAAAACAGTACTTGACTCATTGGCTGCGATCATCGCTGAAGTGCGCGATGAAGACTCTCCCGACGCTCTTTTAAACAAAGCAGCAAGTGCGGCCCGGGAGGCCCGAGATTCATTCAAGGACAAACCCAACAAGATTGGGCGCGCCAGAGTTTATGCCGATAAATCAATTGGCCTTGAGGATCCCGGAATGGCTGCCATCGTCCGGCTGCTCGAGGCATTGCATCCGTAATCGAGAATTTGCAATTCCCAAAATTTGCGGTGCGCACACAACGCGCCGCTTTTTTTGAGTAGCTTGCTCACTATGCATATGAATTTCTTACTAACCCTCGCTCCATGACGGATACGATGGAATAGAAATTCTCGGTGTTCAGAAATTCAATTTGTCACGCACAGTTCTAATCAGGAGATCTTCTGTTTTCGCACGGTAGCACATAGCAGTAATACGGGCGGTGCTTGCAGCATCGGAACAAGGCACTGAGCGTCTGACATAGCCGTTTTTACTACGTTCAGCTTTCCGCAAAAGCAATATTCAGCCTATGCATCCATGGTAAAAGTGGGCTCAAACCGGCGTTGCGGCTATTAAACAGCCGCGGCTGCCTCAAAGCGAACCGGGTGAGCCAAAATGCTTTAGTTCCGGCATATTTCCGCAAGGAGAGGCAATTTTGGACTTTTGCGGCGCGCCTCCCAGTATCCCAATCGTCACACCGATCTGGCACCCCCCCGGCAATCGTTGCGCCTTGTCCTTACAAAACCTCCACCTGCCGAAGCTTTGATACACTCTCTTCGGGCTTTTCTCCTTTCCCAGCAATCGCTGATCCTCCAATTTGGGGGATATCCGATCCCAGTTGGTGGACCACTTTCAGGGCGCCACTCCAATAGCACTTCTTAGGAAACGATAGCATCTGACATTGGTTACGATCCCCATATGGCAAAGGCATTACGACCAAGTATCAGCGATCTTGAGGTCCTCATGTCGCTGCACTGGAAATATTCGCAGACAACAAGGAAATTGAAGCAACAATTCATACGTTATCGAGGAAGAGTTCTTCCGCAGAAATCACTCCAAGTGGCGGCCGTCATCTCAGCTTCGGGCCGATAGCCTGCTTTCTAAACCTAGCCCCACTTTAAGCCTAACCTGTTCACCCGTGAGTGTAATCCGCCTTATCATCATTGCTTGAATGCGATTGGAACTTACTGCGGCACGTCCGCTTAATTTTTATTGGCGATAAAGCTTGAGCCTAGGCGATACGAGAGCTCTTGGGGCGGGGTTTGCGAAGCGCTTCACGAGAATAAATAGGACAGCCTTTTTTGTTTATTGAAATTGACAACATCGCCTCAAGTGTAAAATAGGCGCGCAAAATTCTGAGCACCAGATATTCAGGTAAAAACAACACTGCAAAGGGGCGCCCCAACAAACAGGCGCATAAGGTGGCCATGATCGCAGGTGCCCCGATAAAAACAGCAACCAAAGCTTGCCAAGACAATATGTTAAAGCTGTCATAAACGGTAAAATATTCAATCACACCAAACAATGCCAAAGGGATCATCATTGCCCGTCGCGCTGAATTGACCAGCATATAAGGCAGCGTGATCTTCCCCCGAATGCTCGCTTGCGGAGCATATAACAGATCCCTGCAACGCGCCGAGATATGAAACACTGAACGGAACCAGCGTGTTCGTTGCTCTCGCATGTGTTTATAGGTTGCTGGCACTTCGGAGAGGTAGCGCGCAGATGGGTCGACCAAAAGTTTGTATCCAGACTCTCCCGCGCGCAATGAGATATCTGTGTCTTCTCCGTTCATCCCAGCAACAAATCCCCCCAAGCTGCGCGGAATTTCAGTCCTATAAACAGAAAACATGCCTGGTATCCCTACGACCGAATTAATCGCAGAAAAGGCCACTGAGTAGAATCCGTGTTTCACTGCAACTTCTAAAAACCGAGCACGATCAAACAAGCCACCACCCGGAGGCAAGGGCAGCCCTCCAACGACGCCGACAGTGGGATCAACAAAATGGCGTAAAGCACGATTAAATGCCTGTGGATGCAGTTGTGTGTCAGCATCGACCCGAACGCAAAAATCCGTCTGGACCATGTCCAGCCCTTTATTCAAAGCATTTGCTTTACCCGGCTGCGGTACATCAATGACTTCCCCAGTCAGCACAGAACACTGCGAAAGCGCGTATTCGGCAACTTGTTGGGTTTGATCGACGGAACCGTTGTTCATCACCAGCAATCGAACACGCCCGGCATAAGCAGCGGCGGCACTATCCATAGCTTTGATCGTTTCAGTGATAATATGTTCTTCGTTATGAGCCGGAACAAACACGGTTAAATCTGGGCTAAACGTCGACTTACGCGCCATCTGCGCTTCGACAACTGCACCCAGATAAAGCAGGATAAAAAATAGGGGGAGAAACAAGAAAACCCCCGGGCCAATCCCACCCAAAAGGCTGACATTTCTCAATCTTGCTTCAACAGGTAGATTTAGTGACCCGATATACCAGGCAAAAACACCCGCAATAGACGCAACAAAGAGAAGCCGCGCGGCAATGAGCCGTGTCTGAGCACTGTCAATGTTCAGCGGGAGACGGGATGGCATTTCGCCATGTTCGAGAAGCTTGAAAGAAAAGATCGCAAACCCGATCAAACCCGATGCGATTTCAACAATATGCAGGGTAAAAATAATTCCAAATCCTGCAAAAACCAATGTTAACAACAAGTCCAACGCGAGGCAGAACAGAAAATATGTCGCCACCAGATCCGCGGTTATGGTTAGTTTGCGTTTCCACCGCGGATCGCAGGACATCCCAAACGCAACAAGAAAACTGAACAGGAAAATTCGAACAGGTATCGCATGTCCCCCAGTTGCCGGGGCAAAGATAATGTCATTGTGCAGGAAGTAGGCGTTCAATAGCGGCAGGTTATTGAGCAGCCACAGCAAAACAAAAGCAACCAAGCAAAAAATCAGCAAGAGCACGGGCGCCCGCCACGGCGAAACTTTTTCGGCAAAACGCCGTGGCGCACTGTCTACAGACCAGTAAGTCTCATTGTCTTTTTTAGCGGTTGTGCTGTCCTGCTGCGCCACTCACGCACCCTTTGCAACGCGTGAGGTCACAAGCAACAGCGAACGCGGCATGTGTCTAATAGGCAACTTGGCTGCTTCGGTCTTGGATACAACAACAAGCCGGTTGTTATCCTCACGCGCCAGATAAACAAGCCAGCTAACACTCTCACCTGCTTCGGTAAGAACACTTGGCAATTTGTCTGGAGTGATCACTGAAACCCGTGTTTCTGCGGTTTCGTCCCCCGCAGAAAATTGCATGTCAAACCCCAGTGCTGACAGCCCCTTTAAGGTTTCAAATGCAATTTGTGCATCATACGTCGAAACCGCAGATGGGACCAGAAGCGCTACCTTACCGCTGAGAGCAGCACGTAAGTTTCGCGTAGCGGCAGCCTGATCTGTTTTTTCATCCAAAACAATATCAGCTCGGCGGACATCAACAACAGAAGGCACACCAGTTGCGCATAAATTCTGATGCTCTGCGCCGCTTTGCATGGTCACTGTCACGAAATTTTCGCTCGCAAGATAGCTGTTGGGCAAAGCGATACGCTGTTGAAACACCCCTGTGTGTGCCGATGTTCTCTCTGCGTGCACCAGCCGATCATTGAGAAAAACCGAGATCAGCCATGAAGCGTCATTCTGTTCTGCTGATACATATTGCATCTCCAGGTCAAGCGCCTTCACCTGCCCGTCGAGCGTTGCAAGATCAAACGGCATGCGAAAACGCGTTTCACGCTCAAACGTCTGCGCGCGACGCTGGCCCAGACCGACCGCTAGATCTGTATACTCGCGGTCTATACCGGCTTCAAAATCAGGCAATTGCGCATCCAATGCGGCAATATCATCCGAGGTCAAAGCAAATTCACCGCTCTGGGCCTCAACGAACAAAAGATCCCGGTCGTTTTGATGCAAACGATGAGCAAGACCCAGAGTCTTAGCTTGATCAACGACAGTCTGACTAGGCCATATCAGCCTTGTCGGGGCACCAGCGAGCAACAACTTGTCCAGTGGATTGGTCACGACGTCGTTAAGCTGAAGCTTGAGATGAGAACTGGGCAACACCTGAAGTGCAACACCACCGTTCCATTCCGCAGTACATGCAACTTGCGGCGTGCGCCCCTCAATAGACAATGAAACAGTAAGTTGATCCGATGCCAGCTCACGTGTGTTCAGCGGCATGACAAGTTTGCGTTGAATTCTACCTTCGTCGAGTGCGAGTGCCGTTCTACGCACACCATTTACGGAGATCCGCAACACTCCTTCGGCGCCTTCGTTCAGCTCTCCTGCAAGCTCAAGCAGAATTTCACCTGATCGCGCCAAAACACTGGTTGGCATATCAAAACGCGCCCGCGCAAAATCGGGAAAGCTGGTCAGCGTAGTTAAGGTTCCTCCTTCACGCATCGCAATCGTTGCAAGTCCTGCAGTCAGATTTTCAGGTTCTAGACCCGCTGCCGGTGCGTCAATCACCGCAAAGTCACGGGGCAGCAGATTCTCAACGCTCTCGGTCAGGTGGTTGGTGATCTCATGGCGACGCTCATAACCAAAGACCAAAGCCGTCAAGAGGATCACACATAAAGCAACAACCCCAAGAAGCCGCATGGCTTTCTCCTTAAATAACTTATGAAGCTGGTCGGTTCGTCAAGAACCCGATCAATGCATTTGGATCACGCAGCTTTACCTGACCCTACCCGCAACTTAAAGCGTTTCTGCCCATGCCGCTTCACAACGAGACCCGGT
This sequence comes from Epibacterium ulvae, assembly GCF_900102795.1. Lineage (GTDB taxonomy): Bacteria > Pseudomonadota > Alphaproteobacteria > Rhodobacterales > Rhodobacteraceae > Epibacterium > Epibacterium ulvae. Next base: position 66,647 of record NZ_FMWG01000007.1, read on the forward strand.
TTCTGCTCATCGGTCCAAATTGACTTGCTTGCGATCGTTTCAGTGCGCGCTCTATGGCTATATGTCTTTGCGATTTCAACCGTTTCGCTAAGCAACCCCTGTGCCAATGTGGTCGGATTTAAACCGAGATCAAGAAAGGTCTTATTGGAGACTTTTAGGTCGTTCTCTGCCGCTTCTTTCCGGGGATTGTTCACATAGGCCAGCTCAGTATTTGTGACACGTGCGACCAATTTTGCGAGGTCACGCACACGGTGCGTTTCGGTCATTTGATTCAGGATCTGAACCTTCCCATCTGGCAATGGCGGGTTTTCAAGCGCCATTGCAATACAACGCACCGTATCCTGAATATGGATAAAGGCCCGTGTCTGCCCTCCGGTTCCATGCACCGTAAGCGGATGCCCCAACGCAGCCTGCATCAGAAAGCGGTTTAACACGGTTCCATAGTCACCGTCGTAATCAAAACGGTTGATCAATCTTTGATCCAGTCGCGTTTCTGAAGTTTGGGTTCCCCAGACGATGCCCTGATGCAAGTCAGTAATGCGCAAATCATTGTTCTTTGCATAAAACTGGAATAACAGCTGATCCATAGATTTGGTCATGTGGTACACGCTGCCAGGGTTCGTAGGGTACAAGATATCCCGGTCAATCAACTTATCATGGTCAGGAGACTGAACTTTTACGTTGAGATATCCCTCGGGAATTTCCAGCCCGTCTCCGTCATAACCATAGACCCCCATTGTTCCCAAATGAACTATGTGCGGGTTGAGACCAAGTTCTGCTACCAGAGCAAGCAGATTATGCGTACCTGAAATATTGTTATCAACAGTATATAATTTCTCTGTCAGGCCGCGCATGGAGTATGGCGCCGCGCGCTGCTCACCAAAATGAATGATTGCATCTGGACGATGTGCGGAAAGCACATTTTGCAATCCATCCACATCGCGCGCGATGTCCAATTCCACAAATTCTATCGTCCGTTTCGTCACATCATGCCACGCCGCAATACGTTCTTGCGGTGAGGAAATAGGCGTCAAACTGTCCGTACCCATCTCCTGATCAATGCGACGTCGAGACAGATTGTCGACAATTACAACATCAAAGCCACACGCCGACAAATGCAACGATGTTGGCCAGCCACAAAACCCGTCACCACCCAGAATCAATACTTTCGCCATGTATCTGCTCTCCGCTTTTTTGTCGCGACATGTTATTTAGTAGGATTTTTATACAACAAACTAGAACGGGAAAAATTCGCTCAGAAGATCATATCTAATATACCAAACGGATAGAGATCAGTATCGAGACAGAGAGCTATTCTGTAAAAATATTTTAAAAACAAAAGATTACAAAACACTCAACCCCTACCCATAAGATCACATGGCACGTGCTTCACCTAAGTGTTACCTCAATTCCAAGACGTAACGTCACGCCCTGATAGTCTCTCACAGGAATATTTGACCGATTTGTCTCCCAGCCAACTGCAGCAAAGAATGCAGTGTCGAGGCTGTAGGCCTTGCGGAGTTCAACTTCAAATGCTGTACGCGTGTCATTGCGTTCGATCGGGAAGACCGCCGAAAACACATCTTTGTAGTCGCGCACAAAAGCACGTGCGCTTGCATTCAACGTCACATCACTTCTCAATCGATATCGACTTTGCACGCGAATGCCAAATTCATCGTAACTAAAATTCTGACCTTCGGCATCACGCAAGTCGAAATAAGGTGTTACAGCGATTTGCTCCACCCGCCCCTGTGGCGGAGCCCAAGCATATCTAACGCTCCCAAACAGCTCGTTCTGATCAAACCCATCAAATGAGTTTGCCTCGTTCTGGTCACGATACCGATACCGCAACGTGTAGATGCTGGAACGCCCCCGCGCGTGCCTCACTCGCAGTGCCCCTTGCGCGGTGTAGCGAATAAAACGTTCATCCGGAAACCGGCTAAGACGCTCAATGCCGGTTCTCAGCCGGATCTGCTTGTCCCGTTCTGGTGTCAAGTTGAACCGATATTCACCAAACAATGAGAGACGCGCTTCGTTCAAATCGGTTTGACTTGGGAACAGGTTCACAGTGATCCCTGGATCCAAATAGATCTGACGCCCATCCGCATTTTGCCATTCAACCCTGCCCTGAGCAGACAGAGATGGTGAAAAGCGCAGTTCAGTCGCAGCAATATCGCTGCTTTGGTCAACAACACGTGCCGCCGTTCCCAACTGACCGACCAACCGAAGAGATGTTTTGGGCGGGCCAAACGTCTCTGCCGTTGCATATGTCCCTCCCGAAAGGATCACGGCCGCTATGCAAGAAAAACACATGTTGGAAATTACGTTTAAAGGCAATGGCACGCTCCTAAAGCACGCGTCTGGCGCTATAAATTTGCCGCGATGCTGTCAACTACAATGAGATCAACACATGCAAGTAGTCCCTGCGGCGTCCTAACGTGGCTTGATCGTATGAAATGAGAGCCGAACGCATAGGTTTATAATCAATTATCATTCAGGGTCGAAGGGCTTTCCAGATAGGCAACCACCAGTCGTTCGATAATTTTCTGCACGCTGGTATCTTCTTCAATCGCGCGGATTTTTAATGCTTTCAAAGTTTTACGATCCAACCGCAACGAGGTGTTCTTTTTGTCAGCCTCTTTTTTATCAGACGTTTTATCTTTGCCCATCACATATTCCTTTCATGACGTCAAAATCGCAGTTGCCTTAAACAAAGTCAAACAGCTGACCCCCTAGAATTTTTGCGCGACACAGGGCATTACCTTCAACAACACCCTTAACGTGAGACACCCTATGAAGCTCTTTGTTGGCCTTGGAAACCCCGGTTCCAAATATGCAAGAAACCGCCACAACATTGGGTTCATGGCCCTTGATGAGATTGCCTCTGCGCATGGTTTCAGCCCTTGGAAATCTAAATTTCAGGCAGAAATCTGCGATGGAACACTAGGTGACAGCAAAGTTTTGCTACTTAAACCACAGACCTTTATGAACAATTCTGGCCAATCCGTCGGCGAAGCCATGCGATTTTACAAGCTCACGCCCGCCGACGTTGTTGTCCTGCATGACGAATTGGATCTGGCACCCGGAAAATGTCGTGTCAAACAAGGCGGCGGTCATGCCGGTCACAACGGGTTACGCTCCATTCATGCGCATATTGGCGCAGATTATGGGCGCGTGCGTTTGGGCATTGGGCACCCCGGACATAAAGACGCGGTTTCAGGATATGTACTGCGCGATTTTCCAAAAGCGGATGAAACGTGGCTTGATGATCTGATGCGTGGCATATCCGATGGAGCCGCGGCGCTTGCGGCCGGAGACGGCGGTAAATTCATGAATGCCGTTTCCTTGCGTGTGGCCCCGCCGCGCAGCTCAACCAGCAAACCAAAAGAGCAAAAAGCACAAAAGCCGGAAAACGCAGCATCAAAAGAAGATACCCGGTCGCCGATGGAAAAACTGATGGATAAATTTCGTTAACCTCACGCATCTGAGGGCGTCATGGGCTTTCCTTGCCCAAAAAATGCGCTAGGCTTTTGCACATGGAAAAAGATCAAAGCATCAATGTTCTGGGGCAGGCTCTTGCGCCCTGCTCCACTCGACCTCTGACGGGTTTCTTTCGTGACGGCCATTGTAATACCTGTGCCAGCGACACGGGCAGCCACACGGTGTGTGCCGTGATGACCGAAGAGTTCCTCGCTTATTCGAAATATGTCGGTAATGACCTGTCAACGCCGCAACCACAATTTGGCTTTGCAGGTCTAAAACCCGGAGACCAGTGGTGTCTGTGTGCGGCACGTTTTTTACAAGCCGCCGACGAAGGCTGCGCGCCGGACGTACATCTGGAAGCAACCCATCAGCGCGCATTGGACATTGTGCCAATGCACATTCTGGAACGCCACGCAGCCAAGCAAAGCGAATCTTAGATCAAAGACCGTTTCAAAGCAAAACGGCCCCGCACAGGTGCAGGGCCGCTTGAATAAATGAAATCTGCGCAAGGTCAGCCTTATTTTCTATCCAGATCGCGCCCTTCTTCGGTGTCTGACATATCAAACCCCAGATGACGGGCCACGGTAAAGACATCTTTGTCGCCGCGCCCACACATGTTCATCACAATGATATGGTCCTTGGGCAGATCTGGTGCAATCTTTGTCACATGAGCCAGCGCATGGCTGGGCTCCAATGCAGGGATAATCCCCTCCATTGCGCAGCTCAGTTGGAAAGCCTCCAGCGCTTCACGGTCAGTGATTGCCACATATTCCGCACGACCAATATCATGCAGCCAGGCATGTTCAGGGCCAATACCCGGATAATCCAGACCTGCTGAGATTGAAAAACCTTCGAGGATCTGGCCATCGTCATCCTGCAACAAATAGGTCCGATTACCATGCAGCACGCCCGGACGGCCGCCAGTCAAAGACGCGCAGTGCTCCATTTTTTCGTTGACGCCTTTGCCACCAGCCTCAACACCAATGATGCGCACAGATTTATCATCAAGGAAGGGATAAAACAGGCCCATCGCGTTTGATCCGCCACCGATAGCAGCGATCACGGTGTCCGGCAAACGTCCCTCGCCTTCCTGCTCCGCCAGTTGCCAGCGTACCTCTTTACCAATCACAGATTGGAAATCCCGCACCATCGCAGGGTATGGGTGTGGACCCGCAACAGTACCGATGCAGTAGAAGGTGTCATTTACATTGGTCACCCAATCGCGCAGCGCATCGTTCATTGCGTCTTTCAGCGTACCACGGCCCGAGGTCACAGGGATGACTTCAGCCCCCAGAAGACGCATCCGGAACACATTCGGCGCCTGACGTTTCACATCATGCGCGCCCATATAAACCACGCATTTCAGACCAAATTTTGCACAGACCGTCGCTGTGGCGACACCGTGTTGCCCTGCACCTGTTTCGGCGATAATGCGGCTTTTGCCCATACGGCGCGCCAGCAAGATCTGGCCCAACACGTTGTTAACCTTGTGCGCACCAGTATGGTTCAACTCATCCCGTTTGAGATAGATCTTTGCACCACCCAGATGTTCAGTCAGACGCTCTGCAAAATAAAGCGGACTGGGGCGGCCCACATAGTGTTTCCACAGATCATCCATTTCTGCCCAAAAGGTCGGATCATCCTTGGCCTTATTATATTCCTCTTCCAGGCTCAGAATTAGTGGCATCAAGGTTTCGCTTACAAAACGCCCACCATGAATGCCAAAACGTCCCTGTTCATCAGGGCCATTCATAAAGCTGTTGAATAGATCGTCGGCCATAGGTCTCTCCATCGTCGTACCTGTTGGTTCTAGAGCGCTATGCCCAGAGTGGAAACTCTGTTTTGCAAGTTTTTACACCGATTGCGACCTTTCCCAGACGAATCTCAACCCTTTGCAGGCACGCCTGAGGGGTTTCGCGATGGTCAGCGTCAAAACGAGGAGCGCCGCGCCTCCGGCGCGGCGCGCGGCCCAACGCTGTGAAGGGGCCTAGAAGGCCACAAGCAGGGGCGGGAGCCCCCGTTCTCTTAGATCTTTTATGAACACAGTAACTCTGACAGCCGATCCAAAGCATCCCGGATCACGCGATCATGACGGGCTTCGTGATGACAAACCAGCCATTCTTCATGCGAAAGCGCCTCGATCCTTTCTCCGATCTGCTGTAGCTCCTGAACCGTCTCACCAACAAAACAGGGTAAGACCACAAGGCCAGCACCGGCACAGGCCAGATCCAGTAACATACGTGGGTTGGTCGCGGTTATTGAAATGTCTTCACGGTATGTATCCCAAACCCACTTGGCCGAAGGTGTTTGTCTCACCCGTTCAGACAGGCCAAGAAAACCTTTGACCTCAATTGAGCGAGCGTAAACTGCGTAAGTCACACGTCGCGTACGCCGCCCTGCCAGCCAGGGCTGTTCTGGCGGAGCATTCCGAAGACCAATATCAGCACCGCGCCGCGCGATATCCAGCGGAACGGTACTTTCCATGAAATCCGGAACCCAAGCACAGGTCTGATTCCAAAAACGGGGCAAGTTTTGTGCCAAAAACAGCGCCGTCCAACTGCCTGCCGTAATACGCACCTGAGGGCGTGGACCATGCTCCAGAACCTTTCGCAAATCGCGCTCGATCCCTTGAAATTCAGACAGGTTCTCACGCAGCACACGACCCTGCGCAGTCAAAATATATCCTTGTTTTCCACGTGAAAACAAAACCAGTTCCAGCACACGCTCCAGCTGCTGCATACGTCGGCTCAACGTTGGAACAGAGCGCCCGGTTAAACGTGCAGCACCCGCAAGACCGCCATTGTCTGCCACGGCAAGAAACAGCATCAAATCATCCAGTGATGGCATCTCTTTCATTTTTGAAAGTCTTCTCTCAAATTTCATTACTTTTGCAAAAGGCGCTTCAAAGCGAAATTCAAACACAGATTTCAAATATGGAGCAAGCTATGATTTTCCTCTTTGCCCTGCCACGGACACAAACCGCACACGAAGAAAAATCAACCTGGCAGAAAGAACGGGCCGCTATAAAAACTGCACTCGATCAAAGAAAAACCCGACGACGCGTATTGCGACGTCGGCTCTTCTTCAGATGGATAAAACGAACCCGCAGGTTGGCCGGAGCGTACCTTATCCAGCCTTTGAAACAGCTGCTAAAAACGCATGGATCAGATCTGGATCTTTAACGCCCGGTGCACTCTCTACCCCCGATGACAGGTCAAGTTGCCGAGTGCCTGTCTTACGCACGGCTTCTGCTACATTCTCAAGCGTTAGGCCGCCTGCCAACATCCAAGGTTTTTGCCAATATTTTTTGCGCGCAAGCAAAGACCAGTCAAAGGCGATACCATTGCCCCCCGGTAAATCAGATGTCTTTGGCGCTTTTGCGTCAATCAACAGCTGATCGGCAACCTGCGCATAGGTATCAATCTGTGCCAAATCTTCCGCATCAGCGATACCAATTGCTTTCATCACTGGCAGGCCATAGCGGCTGCGGACCTCAGCGACACGATCTGGCGTTTCCGTGCCGTGTAACTGCAACATATCGATTGGAACCTGCGATGTAAGCGCATCAAGTTCAGCATTATCTGCATTCACCGTCAGGGCAACCTTGCACAACCCAACAGCAGCCTCTGCTGCGAGAGACGCCGCCTGCTCATATGAAACGTTACGCGGAGATTTAGGAAAGAACACAAAACCAACGTATGCCGCCCCTGCCTCTGCAGCCGCAGCAATATCCTGTGGCCGGGACAGGCCACAGATTTTCGTCCGAATGCGGCTCATCTTTAGCCCGCGTCTTCAAGCAGCGCGAGAACCTCGTCCTTGCCTTTGTTTTTCTGCTCTTTCAATTTGTTCACTTCGCGTGCCAAACGACGCGCTTCGCGTTTGCGTTCTCCTGCTTCACGGCGGTGCTTATGCTCGCGCAGGTATTCTGCAAGGAAACCAATCATCAACCCGGCACCAACACCCCCGATTACCACAACAAAGAGCGGCAGCGAAATACCAGGGTTCACCCCAACCAATTCCGCCAAGGCATCCGGCATCAGTTTTAGGTCAACAAAGTTGCGATTGGCCATCGCAATAGAGGCAAGGATGATTGCAAGGCTCGCAAGAACCGCATAGCGAAGATAGCGCATTTATTCTTTTCCGTTCAGCCGATCCCTCAAGAGCTTACCCGTCTTGAAAAAGGGAACATGTTTCTCTTCCACTTGGACCGTTTCGCCGGTGCGCGGGTTGCGCCCAACGCGTGCATCGCGTTGCTTGACTGAAAAGGCGCCAAAGCCACGCAGTTCTACCCGATCACCGCGCGCCATCGCCTCGGTAACTTCATCAAACACCGTATTAACGATCCGCTCTACATCACGCTGATACAGGTGTGGGTTTTCGTCTGCAATCTTCTGAATCAATTCCGACCGGATCATGCTGTCACGGGCCTCCCAAACCAGTTGTTCGTTCTGCTGTTCCATCGACTATAAGAACAAATCGCAATTCCGGGAACAGTTTCAGCACGTTGCAGGGTGAAATACGCATGGTTTTGCGTTCAAACCTGCTGCATGGGGCCTTTTCAACACAACTTATGCCCCAAACAGATCATCAAGTTCCCCACAAAAAGCTCACAACAATTTGATTCGGAATGTTCAGAAATAAAAAACGGCCCCGAAATCCGGGGCCGTTCTATCGTTTTATCAGTGAAAACAGCGACGATTAGTCGTTGTTCAGAGCTGCACCGAGGATGTCGCCCAAAGACGCGCCGGAGTCGGAAGAACCATACTGTTCGACGGCTTCTTTCTCTTCCGCGATTTCGCGTGCTTTGATCGACAGACCCAGACGGCGGGTCTTGCTGTCAACGTTGGTAACGCGCACGTCGACCTTATCGCCAACATTGAAACGCTCAGGACGCTGGTCAGCGCGATCACGAGACAGATCGGAGCGACGGATGAAGGACTTCATGCCTTCATATTCAACTTCGATGCCACCTTCTTCGATCGCGGTCACGTTAACAGTTACGATAGAGCCGCGCTTCACGCCGCCAACCGCTTCTGCGAACTTGTCGCCACCCAGGGCTTTGATCGAGAGCGAGATACGCTCTTTTTCAACGTCAACTTCAGAGACAACGGCCTGAACCACATCGTTTTTGTGGTAGTTCTGGATCGCATCTTCGCCACGTTCGTCCCATGACAGGTCGGACAGGTGAACCATGCCGTCGATGTCGCCTTCGAGACCAATGAACAGACCGAATTCGGTGATGTTCTTGACTTCGCCTTCGACCTCGGTGCCCTCGGGGTGTGTTTCTGCAAACACTTCCCATGGGTTGCGCTGTGTCTGTTTCAGACCCAGTGACACACGGCGCTTGGAACCGTCGATTTCCAGAACCATGACGTCGACTTCTTGTGAAGTAGAGACGATCTTGCCGGGGTGTACGTTCTTCTTGGTCCAGGACATTTCAGAAACGTGAACCAGACCTTCAACACCGGCTTCCAGCTCAACAAATGCACCGTAATCGGTGATGTTGGTGACACGGCCTTTGTGCACAGAACCCAATGGGTATTTCGCGCCAACCAGATCCCATGGATCTTCTTGCAGCTGCTTCATACCCAAAGAGATACGGTGGGTGTCTTTGTTGATCTTGATCACTTGAACTTTGACAGTTTCGCCAATGTTCAAGATCTCGTTCGGGTGGTTCACACGGCGCCATGCCATGTCGGTGACGTGCAACAGGCCGTCAACGCCGCCCAGGTCAACAAACGCACCGTATTCGGTGATGTTTTTGACGACACCGTCAACCGCTTGGCCTTCGGACAGATTGCCGATGACTTCAGCGCGCTGCTCGGCACGGGATTCTTCAAGGATCGCACGACGTGAAACAACGATGTTGCCACGGCGACGGTCCATTTTCAGGATTTGGAATGGCTGCTTGAGACCCATCAGCGGGCCAGCATCGCGCACGGGGCGCACGTCAACTTGCGAACCAGGCAAGAAGGCAACTGCGCCACCCAGATCGACAGTGAAGCCACCTTTGACACGGCCAAAGATCGCGCCTTCGACGCGTGCGTCGTCTGCGTATGCTTTTTCCAGGCGGTCCCATGCTTCTTCGCGACGTGCCATCTCACGAGAGATAACCGCTTCACCGCGTGCGTTTTCTGCAGCGCGCAGGAAGACTTCAACTTCGTCGCCTACAGCAAGCTCAGGCGCTTCGCCAGGGTTTGCGAATTCTTTCAGATCAACGCGGCCTTCCATCTTGTAGCCTACGTCGATAATGGCTTGGCCTGCTTCAATTGCGAGAACCTTACCTTTGACAACAGAACCCTCATCGGGTGTGTCCATTTCGAAGCTTTCTTGCAGGAGGGCTTCGAATTCCTCCATAATGTTATCAGCCATCTGGCGTCATTTTCCTTTACTAAGTTTTGCTGGCCGCGCGGTTGTCTCCGCCGGTCTTGGTGGTCTTGAACGCAATCTGCAGATCCCGAAACGGGCCTTCACACAGACAGCCATTGCAAACATACACAAAGGGCCGGAGGAAACCCCGACCCTGCTCAGGCTGTCGATTGTGCGTTTTCCACATCTCACTCGACAGGCGCCTTATAAGTGCTCGCGTTTTAGGAAACAAGTAAAAGCAACCTGTTTCCTCCCGTTTCCTACGATTCAACAGCCCTGTTTCGATCAGTAGTCACTTAAATCGTGATACATTTTCCAATCAAAGCGAATCGATTCCCAAACAACAGCAAATCTCAGGCATTTGCTCGCCTCAGTCAGACACAAGCTATCAACTGGCGAAACGGATTAAATCTCTTCACCCTTTTTCAGCAGATCATCAATCAGCTGACGCTGCAGATTGCCACTGTCTCCGCCGCCAAATTGCATCGCACCACCTGAATATAACGTGCCATAAGTCTGTGCGGCATTCACCGTTTGACCTAGGCCAGAAATCAACTGATCTCGCTGCAGAGCGGACAGAGGGTGAATAAAGGTCGCCCATACCGTTCCATTTGCTACAGCGTAGCGTGCATCCAATGCGCTGTCGAAATTGGCCTGCATCATCCGCAACAGCTCTTCACCACTAAGCCCTTCGGCAGGTCGGATCGGCACCATAGCGCGCATGCGATCCGCACTGCTGTCTGTCACAACAAGCATGGGCATTTCCGCAAGGGTCAGCGCGAAAGAGGCCCCATTGGGCTCCAGTTCAGGATCAAGCGCGGCCAATATACGCCCCAAACGCTCATAGGTCATTGGCGGCTCAACCTGACTTTCAGGCGCCGGTGCGTCTGGTGCAGTCTGCGCCAAGGCTGAAAAAGGCAGGGCAAGACTGAACACAACGGCAGACAGGCGTAGGATATGCATAATGTTATCTCCTATAAGGTTGTTTCAAACTATGCGAGAACATGCAGCGGAGCGATGCACAGCTTAGTGATGAAATGCGACCTGCGGCTGAATGCTAAGCTGACATGCATGTGAGGTAAAGATGACTGACAGACCTGCAACAGCGATCTTCACGATCCAACCAATTGCGATTGATCATGCCCTCCCCCTTCGGCAAGAGGTTTTATGGCCCAACCACCCCATTGCCGCCAGTCAGGTCAAAGGGGATGACGCAGCGCTGCATTTTGGTGGTTTTCTCGCAAACTCCCTTATCTGCACCGCATCATTATTTGCCTTTGAACACAGCTTGAGACTGCGAAAATTCGCAACCCGCCCCCAGTATCAAGGGAACGGCTATGGCGGACAGATGCTCATGCATCTAATCGAATATGCCAAAGCAGAAGAAGCCCGGCTCTTTTGGTTGGATGCAAGGGAAAACGCGCTGCGCTTTTATCAAAGGCACGGGTTCCACCCCGTTGGTGCACCTTTTCGCAAGCGCACAAAAACATATCTGCGCATGGAATTGTCGCTATAGGAGCGCCCCCGCTCAGGCTTTGGCCCGCAGCGCCTCGATAGAGGTCAGAGCTTTAGTGACAGCCTCATCAATGTTCAGATCACTGGTATCAATCAAAATCGCATCATCGGCAGGTTTCAAAGGAGATTCGGCCCGGTTTATATCACGCTCATCCCGCGCCTTTACATCGGCCAGAACTTCATCAAGAGAATCCGCAAGACCCTTAGCGGCGAGCTCAACAAAACGACGCTTTGCCCGCACCTCTGCGCTTGCGGTGACAAACAGCTTTGCCTCGGCCCAGGGGCAAATCACGGTCCCAATATCCCGTCCATCAAGAACAGCGCCACCGGCACGACGGGCAAATGCGCGCTGAAAATCTACCAGCGCAGAACGCACTTCGCTAATGACCGCCACCTTAGAGGCCGCTTGTGCAATTTCGGGCGCCCGTAACTTAGGGTGCTCCAAGTCATCCGGTTCTAGATTCTGCGCCGCAGAAATCGGCGCGACACCCTCCAACATCTTTGCACCAACCGCCCGGTACAATAGCCCGGTATCCAAATGCGCAAATCCGTAATGCGCTGAAACCGCACGAGAGATTGTGCCTTTGCCCGCCGCGGCAGGGCCATCAATAGCTATGGTGAACCGCATCGCTGGCCCTCCGGGTTCTGTCCAAACACTTACTGATTGCTACGCACAATCTGCGCGCCAAGGTCTCCCATCAGGCGCTCAAAGATCGGGAAAGACGTAGCAATAGGTGTACCATCATCCACTGAAACCGGTTTTTGCGCCCCCATGCCCATCACCATAAAGGACATGGCAATGCGGTGATCGAGGAAACTTTCACAAGTTGCGCCACCTTGCACGCCATCTGGGCCAAGCCCTTCAACAGACCACCAGTCTTCACCTTCTTCAACGGTCACACCATTGGCGCGCAAACCCCGTGCCATTGCATCGATCCGATCGCTTTCCTTCACACGCAGTTCTTTGACACCAGCCATCATCGTCGTGCCGGTCGCAAATGCAGCCACCACCGACAATACAGGGTATTCGTCAATCATCGAGGCGGCCCGCTCCGGCGGGACCTCGATCCCCTTCATATTGGGCGAAAATCGCGCGCGCAGATCTGCGACGGGCTCGCCGCCTTCTTCGCGTTCATTCTCATAGGTTAGATCCGCGCCCATATCCCGCAACGTGGTGAAAAGACCCGCCCGCGTTGGATTCAGACCGATTCCCGGCACCAAGACATCAGATCCCGGTGTCACCAGTGCTGCACAGACCGGAAACGCCGCCGAAGACGGATCACGTGGCACCGCTATCACCTGTGGTTTTAGTTCAGGCTGTCCTGTCAGGGTAATCACACGCCCTTCATCCGTATCTTCTACGGTGATTTCCGCGCCAAAGCCCGCCAACATACGTTCGGAATGGTCGCGCGTGGCCTCTTTTTCAACAACAACGGTTTTACCCGGCGCATTCAATCCTGCCAGAAGAACGGCCGATTTCACCTGCGCAGACGGAACAGGAACGACATAGCGCACAGGCGTTGGTTCCTCCGCACCAACAAGCGTCATTGGCAGCCGCCCACCGCTGCGACCAACTGCTTTGGTGCCAAATAGAGCCAAGGGGTCTGTTACCCGTGCCATTGGGCGCTTGTTCAACGAGGCATCACCGGTAAAGGTCACCGCAATCGGAGAGGTCGCCATAACCCCCATGATCAGGCGCACGCCCGTACCGGAATTGCCGCAATCAATCACATTGTCCGGTTCTGCAAAGCCGCCGACACCAACACCAAATACAGACCATTCGCCGCCGCCGTGATTGATCACCTCAGCCCCAAAGGCGCGCATCGCTTTTGCAGTGTCCAGAACGTCTTCGCCTTCCAACAGACCAGATATCTTGGTTTCGCCAACCGCCATTGCACCTAGAATCAAGGAGCGGTGCGAAATTGATTTATCACCTGGCACCTCAGCAACCCCTTTCAGGGGCTGCGCACGGCGAGAGGTCATCGGGATCGGCGTTCCATGTGCGGACATCGGGGCTTCCTCGTCTAAGTTGCTGGATGCTGTTAGCGCATGCGGCCGCTGTAGTCCACGCCCAGAACGCAGGCTTCTGTCATGCACGCAGGCCCAACACAGCAACAAGAGACAAGGGGATCAGTCCGCCAAACGCCTAAATGTCAGATAATGTGGTGTACGCCCTTCCCGCAGTGCCTTTTGCTCATACCGGGTTGAGATCCAATCACCCCAAGGTTCACGCCAGTTCTCAGGTCCTTCTGCCAGCCATTCAAATCCCTCCTTTGGCACCTCTTCCAATGTTTGCCGCACATAATCAGGAATATCTGTCGCCACACGAAAAATGGCCCCGGGTTTCAGAACCTCAGCCAAAGGCTTCAAATGTTCTGGGGTCACAAAACGGCGACGATGATGGCGCGCTTTGGGCCAGGGGTCGGGATAAAGAAGAAACGCACGCGAAATCGATTGGGGTGGCAAAACATCCATCAAATCACGCGCATCGCCGGGGTGCACAGCGATATTGTCGTTGTTGCTGGCCCGAATTTTTCCCAACAACATGGCCACACCATTGATATAAGGTTCCGCGCCAATAATACCCACATCCGGGTTTTGCCCAGCCTGATGAACCAAATGTTCGCCCCCGCCAAAGCCCACTTCCAGCCAGACATCACGTTTGCCAAACAGCGCCTCAAGATCAAGAGGGCTACGATCTGGGTTTACATCCCAATCCACCGCGCCGGGGCTCAGTGCTGCAAGGTCTTCTTCGATATACCGCTGCTGGCTCTGTTTCAGCTGCTTGCCCTTAATGCGCCCATAAAAATTACGCCAGGGCGCACCGCTTGCGTGTTTTTCGGCGGCATTTGGCTTTTGATCATCAGACATCGGGCGCAGATCCATCTTCTTGCTTGGCTGGGCGACCCTGTGCCGTATCACTGGCCATCGGTCAACCCCGCCGCAACTCTTTGCCCACCTGCCAATAGTTCTGCCATTCTTGCAAAACCAACTTTTGCGCCGCGGCAGGCATCACTGACAGCAAGGTACAATGTTGCATTCGCAGCAAAAGAACGCAGCGATCCGTTCCATGCGGCAGAAGCAGACACTGCGTTTCATGCGCATATGTTTTGCTAGCAAGATCGGCAAGTATAGCCTGTAAAACATCCACATCACTCTCGTGCTCGTTTTGTTCTATCAGTTCGCCAGCCGCATCCAGCACCCACCAGCTGCGACCAAAGGTTTGCAGCGTTTCAAAAAGCACTTTGAGATCTTCGACGCCCTCCCCTGATGAAGACTTCAGCTGCGCCACCGTTAGGCTTGATGCGCTCACTGGTATCTTATCGGCTGTCGGCTTTATGATAATGCGTTCGGTGCCAAGCTGCCCTGCGGCATCCCAGAATTGCTGCCTAAGGCTGTCAGGCTGCGTCCATGTTTCCATTGAGACCAAGCGGCGTTGCACAACCCACATTGCAAACATCTCAGTTTCTGAGGCGCCTTTAAGGCGCACGCTCAGACGTCGCGGCAATATGGTTTCATCAATCTCTGCCAAAAGCCGTGCAACCGGGTGAGCGACCTCGACATAAGGCGATGCCAGACGCTCCATAGCCTCACCCAAGACGCCATGTTGTTCAGGATCCGGTGAAAAAGAGTGCGCTGGTTTGGACATATCAAGTTGCACCGATATGCAATATGTCGCGCACTTTCGGAATCAAGGCTTGCATCTCTGTAAGGTCAGCGCCAGCAAGCATGATGATGTCATGCCTGTGCCTTACAAAGATACGGGCCTCATCAGGCGCTAAAGCAACCAGATGATCAGGCTGACCCGCCACATGCTCCAGAAGGGAAAGCGCTTGGCAAGCCTCTGTAAAAAGACGCTCTAGCTGCGCGCCCTTCCAAATCGCATCACGGCTTTCCGCCAGCACCGATTGCGTTTTCAAGTCCCCAAATGCCACCAATCCGCACCCCATTGCAGAGGCGCGGATCGCAGTAAGCTCTTGTTCAATTGCCCTTCGGGATCTTTGTGGTGTCATCCCAAATCCAATTTCACCCGTTCAGGCCGCACACTATGGCGTTCTCGTTTGACCCGGCGCGGCACAACACGTGCTTGCAGGATCGTATCCGGGGTCGGTGATGAGGTACGCCCCCGATCACGCGCGGCCTCCAGCGCCAGAACATTGGCCGCCGTCGGCCCATCCTCACACGTCGGCGCAGCCCAGCGCAGAAGATATTCGATCAAATTCTCGACAAAAGCATCTGCACCGCTGGCCTCCCAGACTTCCATATCGTCCCCTGCAGAGATCGCTTGTAACAGAGAAATCGGATAAACAGATTTAAATGTATCCCCTGCTTCACGCACTACCCGCTTCAGAACCCGTGTTTTGTCGGTGTCTTCGTGTAATTTATCGAAATGCGTGATCAACAGAGTGCTTGGCCCCGGCAGTTCCGCACGAATACTCTCCCAGGCGGCAGCCTCTGATTGGCGCCAGGCCTGTGTCGCATGCGTACACCAGATCACCCCGTCGACTTCGGGCATCAAGGCCCGCCAGACATCCGAAGGCATATTCGGATCAGAGATCCCCGGCATATCGATGATATCGCAAAGCTCCAGCGCTTCAGCTGGCAACGATAAGCGGATAAACGCCGTGTCTTCCAGCGGAACATCATCGATTTTATCCAATAATACAGGGGTTTCGATCCCTTCCAGATCAACCCGCACCGCTGATGTCGGACCATAACTGATCCAGACAGGCGGTAAACGCGTTGCCGTGACCCGTACAGGCAAAGGTTCCAACCCGACGAGCAGATGCGTCAGCGTGCTTTTTCCCGCACTGAACTCTCCCATCAAGGCAATGCGCGGTTTACGGGTCTGTGCGGTCTTGTCGGGCATCACAAGCTCCTGTGTCAGGCGACGTAGTTGCGCAAAACCTGCAGTGCATCTGCAACAGCGGCCCTGCGCGCAGCGGTTTCGCCATCCGACAAATGCGTTTCGAAATCACGTTCCTGCGCATCAGACAGCTCGACCAAGATAGCTTCCATTTCGTCAAGAAATCCTTGCAGCCGCGTTAAAAAATCCTGTTTTATCCCTTCAAGTTGGTTAAATTTCACCTGCTGCATAAAGTCTTCTGTCTCACCGGCGATTAATGCCCGGAATTTATCTGCAAATGCAGAATAGCCCCGGGTCCTGCGCCACCAGCCAGCCCACCACCCATCATAGAAATCTAAAGCAAGCGTCTGGCCTAAACCAACCGGTGCAGGCACATCGGGACAGGTTGGCACGCCCAGCATGATCCCCTCGATCTTGGTACCAAAACGTGCATGGAGCAGGCGCGCAACATCTTCGACGGCGGCCTCATACCGCGATTTACCGGTGTTTTGCAGCGCGCGGTTCATCACGGAATAGGCGCTGCGCAGCAACATCCGTAACCCCGAAGGATCATACTCCCATTGCGTCTGGTCGCCGTGATTATCCAGATGCAGCAACAAGGCCTGAGTTGCCCGGTCCAGAAAACCCGCATGGGCGCGATCGGCGCGGTTTTGAAACGACGTCTCGATCTCCGTCAACTCTCGCTCAAACTCTCGCAGGTGATGGGATTTCAGCTGGGTAAAATCTTCAAACAACCGCCCTTGCGCAACCTCACGTGCATCAACATCTTGGCTGGATTGGATTTGGATTCCAAAACTCGCCTCAACGCCACTTGCAGCAGCAACAGCCGCTGCCGCCGCACGCTCCAAAAGCGGCTTTCCCTCACGTTCGACACACCGCTTAGACAATAAATGATTCAGCGCAGGCACCGCCGACAGAGACCACAATAACGCCTCGGTGCTGTCTTCCTGCGTGACCCCTAGCTCCTGCTGGCGCTCAAGCCGCACCTCTGCCCAATTCAACAAAGCAGCCGCACTGGCCGGCGAAAGGGTCTCGACCTCGCCGCGCAGGGCTGCATTGGCCCAATAAGCACTGCCAAACAAGATCTCCGCATCCTCTGGCCCCTGATGCACCCGCAGTGTTTCCCGGATTGAAGCTTCGATTTCAGGGATCTGTTGGGCGGGATCAGAGAGTTCATCAATCCGGTTCACAAAAATGATCACTTCACGCCGGTCCAGATTGGCCAAAATGCGGATCAACCCCAAATCAACCGAGGACAAAGCCTGCCCTGCAGACAGGACCACCACACATAAGCCGCTGTCGCGCACGGCACGCAAGGTAACCTGCTCACGCATCATAAAGGTATCATTCACCCCGGGCGTGTCACGCAAACACAGGCCCTGCGGCAGCGCCTGAGCGTTCAGCGTTAAGTCTGCCGCGCGGGTGATATCAGCAAACCGTCCCTGATCAGAGCCGTCTTGATCCTCATAAGTATCGCCGAGACAGATGTAGCGTTCAATCAAATCGGGTTCGACATATCCATATTCGTGCACCTGCCCCATGAGCGTTTCGAACTTATCACCCAGGCGTCTCCTTGAGCGGGCGCGCATGTCATCGATTTGGGCACGGATTTTCTGCAATTCACCCTCGGCGCCGATCCGCCCCGCCATTTCACCAATGCGCCCGCCTTTTTGAAGCAGCCGATCCCATTCCTCTTCTGACATGAATTGAAAACGCGCTGAGGCCACACTTTGATCGCGTCCGGGGCGCAAATGCAAAGAGGTCACAACCGAAGTCCAGGGGTTCACATCACACGGCAGTAAATCAGGACGACCCGCCATCGCATTGATCAGTGAGGTCTTTCCAGATTTCACCTGCCCCAAAACGGTCATTGCAGGTTCAAACCCATCCAAAGCCCGCCATTGGCGCTCCAATCCGCGCGCGATCTTTGGACTGCATACCCCGGCCAAGCGTTGTAATGCCCGTCGCACCTCGTCCTTTTCTTTGCGAAACGCCGCAAAAGCCGTAAATCCCGTGTCTAAAAGAGCCACCTCGGATGCGGGTGCAACCTCTTGTGCGACCTCAAATTGCGTCTTTGCGTTCATTCGCCTCCCTCCTGTCCGGCAGCATGTGAGGTGAGTTCCTTTTTCAGTTGCAACAATACAGTAACAGCATCAGTCGCCGCCTCTTCATCCTGCTCCAATTGCAACAGCATCAACATCTCTTCCCCCTCTTCAGCGGCAGCGCGCGCTGCAGTGAGGCCAGTCCCCTGTTCGGTGGTGTTACACAAAGCGTTGGTCATCTCGCGCGCGGCCTCAACACATTGTGCCAAAACGGCTGCACTGCGCGGATCCATGTCTTGCGTCTCTGCCAACATCGCTTGCGTTTTGTGTTGCAGGTGATCCAAAGCCTGCTCCAAAACAGTGCCACTGGCGACCTCCTTGGCAACAGGCCTGGGCTGCTCCACCTGCTGAAACCACGGCGCGGTTTGGATTTTCTGCAGCAAGACTGCTGCTTGATCGGCATCCCCCGCGCGTCCTGACGCGACAAGCTGCAACACATCTTTGCGCAACTGTCCCGCACCACTGGTGCCCCACAGATTAGCATCAGCCCCATCTCCTGCGTCCAAAGCCTCAGCGTCGCGCAATGCTGCAACCGGGTAAATGCCCAGAAATTCAGTCTCTGCGACAGGTGCAACACGTGACAGGGTTTCGGGCAAAGCTTCGTGCGCGCCAACAGGGCCAACCATCGTCAAGGCCAGAAAACTATTGTCTTTGCGACGCTCCGGAACCTGCGCCCACAGCGCTTGCTCTCTGGTATCAAAGGAACCGCTGCACCAGATCAGAACATCGGCATAATCTGCAGCATGCTGCACAATCGCCTGCTGATGGGCCAGATCACCGTCGACGGTGATCTCGATAATATTATGAGCTTTCAGGCTCTCAAGCGGCAACTCTTGCGCAACGCTCAGAACTTCACCCTTGATTTCATAATCACACAGGCACCCCATCTGGTCTTCAACCGTGCCATCAGGGGTCTCAAACCGGACCGTTTCATAGGCACCATAGGTAATCTCTACGATCGGAATACCAGCTTGTACGCCCAAGACACGCTGCCCAAGCAGCATATCAATCACCACCGATTTGCCGGACCTTGGCGCCCCCAGGACGACAATCTTTACCGTATTGCGCAAACGATGCAGCAAATCCTGCGCTCGTCGCTGAACCTCCGGCGGCATCTGCGGATGCCTAAGCGCCTGTTCAAGCGTATCATCCAAAGCGGGAGACGTCTGCTGCAATGAGGTCACGACGAACTCCGGGTTAACGTTTCAAAAGCCAACTCACCCTCCCGACGGCTGGCGACGGCGGCAAAGGTCAATCGCCGCAGACGCGGTTTGCACTGTTGCGTTGATTGGGGCGACACGACAGGTGCAATTGGCCTGCCATTGGGCAAAACACGGATCACACAAAAGGCCAGATTATCCTGATCCGGGTCCGCCTGATCCAACACGCGCTGCTGCAGCTTTTCGGCAAGCGCCGTACTTGACAAGTTCATGTCAGTGCAAAGTGCGTCCGCCATCTCAGCCAGTGACAAGGTTTCGATACCATCACTTGCAGCAAGGATGATATCCCCCGCAGATAACGCCACGGGAGCACGATCGACATCCACCTCATGCACCTCACGCCCCATCAAAACAGATGTCACACAATGGCGATCAGGATGTGTTTGTGCGGCGTGTTCAGAAATCCTGCCCTCTGCCACCCACTGATCCAAACGTTCCGCCATCGCGTGGTTTTCGTTCAACCGCCGGCCCCGACCCTCGCGAAACAGATAAAGGGGCGAATCCCCAACTGAAATCCAGTGCAGCGCACCCCTGACAACCAACGGAGCCAGCAATGTTGTGCCCATGCCGGACTGATCAGGTCTGGCTGCGACATAAGCGCCAAGCGACGTGTTTGCCCCTTCTGCAGCGTCTTGCAACAGGGCTCCGATACGACCTGCATTAGAACTCAGATCATCTGCACGCAGTTTGAGGGCCGCGAAAACCTCGCTCACGACAATTTTGCTGGCCACATCACCAGCCGCATGCCCCCCCATCCCATCAGCTAGAATCGCAAAACCTCCGTTTGCGCCCGTTGGAAAATCAGCCACGACAGCATCCTCCTGCCGCGACCGGCATCCCTGGCTGATCGCGGTGGCGCTGTCGTACACAAAATCACGCAAAAGGACGCTCGTCGCCCAAGGGCTGATCTGCCGTGTCTTGCCAATCAAATCCTTCGCTGCAAAGCGGCACGAACTTTAGCGTTGTCTCTCCAATGCGCAGCTGATCGCCAGCCTCTAAGGCCTCGGTGCATAAAACAGGCCGCCCATTGCGACGCACCAGATTTGCCTTGCCACCGTGGCCCACAAAAAACGTGCGTTGTTCAGCATCATAGGCAACGGCTGCGTGATTATCTCTTGAGATACTATTGTCGCCAAAATCCAGACGCACCGCTTGCCCTTCACCGCGGCCGATCGAAGACACCCCACTGAACAAGGTAAAGGTGGCACCACGCCCTGGGCCTTCGACAACTGCCAGCCATCCGACTGGAAAATGCACCAGATGGGCGGCAGCCTCACCGAGTTCCTGATCCAAGGGCCCCGCAATATCGGCCTCTGCCGCAAAGCCAAGCAACCGTGTCTTTACCCGCCGTGATCGTGGCGCTGCGGGTTCTCTTTCGGCCTGATCAAGGGAAACAGGTGGATCAACCTGTTCAGGTGCAACTGGGGGATCAAAGGTTGCATCCATGCGCAATGGCGGCTCTGTCTCTCCCTCACCAGAAGCTGAACGTGACTCAGCCTCTGATACCAAATCTGATTGACCTTCCATATTCTGGCTAAGGGATTTGCGCCGTGTAAACACACGACGCACCGGCTCCTTTGGTACGCCATCGGTACTGGGATCACGCTGTACCTCCTGCACCTCCTGCGCGGGCACACGCTGTGTCGCACGTTCAGCTTGCCGCGCCAGAAACGCAGCAACAACATCTTGGGCGTGCTCGTCTGGTGTCTCTGTCACTGCGGGCTGTCGACGCGATCCAAAGGCAGCCTCTGAGGTCGCCACCTCTTCAGACATATTCTGTTCAGGCTCAGCAGCTGTTTCAACGCGCAATGCATCGCCCAGTTGCAAAGGCTGATCGCTCTCCACCCTCTCTGCAAGAACCCGCGTGATCTGTTCAGGCGTTGCTAACGTTGCACCTTCAGGGTAGCCAACCTCTTCACGCTTTTCTGCAATGATATCTTTGATGAATTTCATGCCCAATCCCCATAATCATCCCGAGTGGTTCTGCGCGAAAATCCGAAAAAAAGCCCCCCAACGCGATGCAGCAATGATCGCTTCTCCGGCTGTGAAGACACGGCCGGCTGCACAGATGCGGATTGCTGCAAACGCGGGGGGCTGCGGGTGACCTCTGGTGATAAGTCTTCTTGTAGTGGTTGGGATGCTTTGGCCCGCGCCAGTCGATCCTGATCTTCTAACCACGTATCAATGTCGGAAATCGGGTTTCCAAACAGGTCTACCACCTGACGCGGGGCGTCTTGGACCGGCAGCAATGGAGCAGCTGCGGGGCGCACGCTTGGGTTTAGAACTGTAGCCTCTGACGCAGAAACCAGATCAGCGATTGCACTTTCAATGGCAGCTGTCGCAGAGACAGCAGAAGCGCTGTGAACCTGCGGCTCCTCAGTCTGCAGGGGCCGGTCCAACGGTTCTGGCAGGGATGCACACCACTCTGCCGCGCTCTGATACCTTGCACCTGGCAGGATCGACAAAGCCTTATCAATGGTCTCCAAGAAGGCTGTTTCGTAGGGCCAATCGCCCATGGCCAAAAGCGCCATAGGATCCTCGGCCCCAGCCGTTACCGCATCCAAACGTTTGACACTGCTAACAGGTGTTTCGCCAGTCACAAGAAAATAAAGCGTCGCCCCAAGCGCGTATATGTCACAGGCTGGGCGATGGGCAATATTTGGGCGATACAGCTCGTGTGCGGAATAGCCATCCTTGACCGATAAAATCGCAGACAACGCTGTGTCCTGACCATCTTCCAAACTGCAAGCGGCCCCGAAATCGATCAGCATCACCTGATCCAGTTTGTCGATCAAAATATTGTCGGGTGCAATATCACGGTGCAATATCGCTTTGTCGTGCAAAGATTGCAAAGCCTGCAACATCTGTGTCGCGATATGCCGCACCAATTGTGGAGACACACGCACAGCTTGCTCGTGGCGCAAATCATGCAGATCACAACCTTGCACGTAGTCCATTGCAATATAGGCCGTGCTATTTTCCTTAAACACCTGATGAACGGAAACGATATTTTGATGGCGCGCACGTTCCAACCATTGAGCTTCGCGCAGAAAATGGCGCAGCACATTGCGGTATGATTTCTTCTGCAAAGGCGATTGCGCCGCGACCTCCGTTCCTAAGCGGCGACAAAACCCCGCTGGAAAGCACTCCTTCACCACCACTTGCCGTTCCAAACTGTCCCGCGCAATATAGGTCACGCCAAATCCACCCGCACGGATCACCCGTTCGATATGATATTGACCCTCCAATAAGCTGCGCCCCGGGGGCAAGCCCTCTTGGAGGGGGGTGTCAGTTTGGCGACTTTGGTGCAGCACGAGCGTATCCTCATTGCGTTGGTGTGACGCGACAAGGCTGAGTAAGATCCAGGGCACAAATACGGCACTATTTAGGCAAACAAGGCAAATTCAACGTATTTCCGCCGCAATTCAGGTTAAACCTCATGAAACAAAGGATTTACCCTAGCTTAACGATCTGTTGCGACTTTTGGTAAAATTGTTTTCTTTCAACGAAATAGGATAAATACTCCACGACATCCTTCATCCTTGCGATCTGACGTGTTCGGAAAGCTGGCTTTGATTCTCTGGCCGAGCGAAATCGGCGAACATCCACAGCCAGTGCGTTTAAAAGGAGCTACTCGACGAACGAGAGTGGCGACTGTGCTGGTATCCGAAACGGCGCGATCCACATTTCAAGATTGACAGAACCTTAATTAAAATACCTTGCAATTTGCAACCTACCCGGTTCAGGCTGCCAAATCTTGCAGCAGATCTGGTTCCAACTTCCAGCTACCTGCCGCTCCGAGCCATATATACTTGCCCAATCGATGAAACTTAGCGCTGAACGACGGCACAACCCAAGATTGCTAGAAATAATGGATAACTCTCAACGATTTAAATAGAGCATCAAAAAATCATATTTCCTTGAAAACCCTCCCCGCCCGCCAAGCTCTTTAACGATTTTTTATCTACTAGAACGGTTATTAAGTTTAGTTTTTTGGTGGTTTTCGCTCTTGGGGAGGGTGATAATGAGTAAGATATGGAAAGCGACGAAAGGTGTCGAAATAGGTTTTTTGATGTGCTGGGGTGGGATCACCAATACATTAAATTACATCAAATTTAATAAAAAGCGTGCATTTGACGTGGTAGTTTCAGCTCTTCTACTGCCCACTTTAATCAGCACCATTATCATCGTCTGGGTTTTGAACTTTAAGCTCAATCCTGGCCCCATGTTTTATGTCCAAAAGCGCATGGGAAAAGATATAAAACCTATATATGTTTTCAAACTACGCAGTATGTCACCGACAACACAGACAACGCGCAACAGCACTGATCCATTAGAGTTGGACCGAATTACGCCGCTCGGGGCAATTTTGCGAAAGACGCGTCTGGATGAGTTACCTCAGATACTTAATGTCTTGCGTGGCGAAATGTCTTTGATTGGACCACGGCCCGACGCATGGGAGCACGCGCTCTACTTCTGCGAAGCTCTTGATGACTATAAAAAACGTCATGCTGTCACTCCGGGTATCAGTGGGCTCGCGCAGGTCCGGGTGGGTTATGCGGAGGATATGGATGCCGTCAAAGAGAAAGTGAAAGCTGACCTAGAATATATAGAACACGCATCATTTGCCTTAGACCTTCGTCTGGTCTGGGAAACAATCCGCACAGTTATCTTATGCCGCGGCACTTGAACCATTGAGAGCGTGAACGACATGTCCGAGCATCAGTTTAACTCTTCTTCCTTGCCGACAGCACATCACGATGTGACCATCGGTGATTTAATAGGATACCTATGGCACTACCGGGTTAGGCTTTGCTCGATCATGGTCATAAGCTGCGCTCTGGCAGTGTATTATTTAGGTGCATTTACTCAAAACACGTACCAAGCCATGACAACGGTTCGCCTAGATCCGCAAAATATAAATGTCGTGGATGTAGAACAGATACATGAGCAGTTTTCTGTCGACGCGTATCTCTTAAATACCGAATTACGCGTCATGAAATCTCCTAAAATCCTGCGCAACGTCATCGACAAACTGGAACTCCACAAAGATCCAGATTTCATATCAGAAGCTGGCAGCGGGTTTTCGATAGGCGCACTCAGAAACCTGATATTAGGCAGCGGCGAAACCAAAGCCCCAACCGACCTTGCACAAACAGAACTGATGGAAGCTCTTCGCGCTATCTTAGATGTTAAATTAATTCGTGAAACCTACATCATAGAGATCTGGGCTGAAACAATATCTCCCGATCTATCCGTTAAAATTGCAAACGCTATGGCGGATTCATATATAAAGCATCAGCGGGATGAAAAGATTGACTCTGCTGCTGAAGCCGCACATTGGCTCGAAAACGAGCTGAGGGTTTTGTCTTCGGATTTGTTGACAGTGGATCGCAAAATCGCAATGCGCCGCGCGATTTTGGAAAGCACCTCAGAGGTCGAACTACAAGAGAACGCAGACCAGATCCGTCAAATGCGTCTGCGTTTGGCGGATCTGCGTGCGCAACGTGACGCCCTCAAAGTCCAGCCCCCCCCACAGGAGGGCGCAGAACTTGCAGAAAGTGACATCAAGGCAATTCTGGAAACAGCAGAAACCGTATTGGGACCAATGGAGGCACCGTCGGACGTCGAGAGATACGAGGCCATTCTGCCTCCGTTACAACGTTTGGCCCGTATTGATTTTCTGGATACACAAATCGAGTCCTTGGAACGCACCTTGCATGGTCTGACTGAACGGATTTCAACCCGCGCAGCTGACCTAAATCGCCTGAAAGAGCTTGAACGGGCACAATCCAATACAGAAGCCCTTCATGAAAAATTCTCAAATCGGCTCCGCGAAACAGCTTTGCAATCCGGCCTTTTGCGACCGGATGCCAGACTGCTGGACTATGCCAAGCGGCCCAACCAGCCTTCTGGTCCAAGATGGTTACGTACAATCTTTTTCATCATCAGCGCCGGAACAATTCTGGCATCTATGTTGATCATCCTCTGGAACCTGATTGAGCCAGTGATACGATCAACCCAAGACTGGAAACGCCTGAACACCGTCCCAATTCTGGCCGAACTTCCCAAACTACGTACCTCACCATGGCAACAGCCTTTGCCATGGTGGCCTGCGACAGGGTCAGATTCAAAATTCTACTTAACTGAGTTGCGGACCAAACTCATGCGCCGCTTTGCGAAACCTCACGGGGTCATAATGGTGACGGGATGTGGCATCAGGTCTGATCACACAACGCTAGCGGCGCAACTGGCCGAAACCTTTTCTACACTGCCAAACAGACGCGTATTGCTGATTGATTTTGACCTTCAAAATCGCACCCTATCACAACAGCTAGCGCCTTCTCAAAATAGCCTATCCCTACAAGGGATGCTGGCAACACCTGAGCACGAATGGAGCGAGGCTTTCACACAAATCTCTGAAACGTCCTCAAATCCGAACCTCAACTATCTTCCTGCAGACAAGACAAACGGCCTGCCATTGGATATTGTGGCCGATACCCTACTCCCAAACCTGTTAGAACATTGCCGCAGCCGATATGATTGGATCATCGCCTGTCTCCCAGTTGCAGAACAGGGCGAAATTGTAGCGCTCACCGCGGAACTGGGGGATCACACGCTTTATGCTGTCGACAACGGCTCACCTCAACGCGCTGTGGTGTCTTCACTAGGAAATTTAATGGTCAATAGCGACATAGTATTAAGCCCAATCCTGATGAATATGCGCGGTTTGAAACAGCCCAAAAATCAACGTCTTTCAAACTTTAAACTTAAAAGACTGCAGGCATGATACACGAACGAAACTGCCCCCTTAAGGACACCCCGTGTCTGATCATAGCCGGACAACCCAAAGCCAGCAGCACATCCCTGTTTGACTGGCTGGCCAGCCATCCGGATTTTAGACCTTCACGTATAAAAGAAGCCCGTTTTTTCCTGGATCCTGACTATCCAGTTCCAAGTGGAGCACGCCACACAGGCAGCAATCTGGAGCGCTACCTGGATCTGTTCCCAGACAGTGGCGGACGCATCCTTCTGGACGCATCACCAGATTACATGTTCTGCTCTGGGTTTACCGAAGTGGCCCAGCTTTTGCCGCGTGCACGGGTTATCCTGCTGCAGCGCGACCCTGTTGATCGGTTGATTTCATGGTATCGGTACGCAGCACAGCGCGGCTTTTTACCACCACACACAAGCTTTGAGACATTCATGTCTCTGCAACACTCTCCCGTACAGGATCCACAGCTTCCGGTCTGGCGACGCGCCTTAGATCAAAACCGTTTTGATCACTATGCCGCTCCAATACTAAAAGCTTTTGGCGCACGCTCGCAGGTCGTTCACTTTGATCAACTGCGCGACAACCCCCGTGCAACTCTGGAAAACATCTGCGATTTTGCCGGCGCAGATGCTGCAGGCCTCTCTGACCTGACGTTTGAAGCACGGAATGTGACATCAGGACAGACCAGCAGCACATTGATGTGGACCTATGACAGACTGCGTGCAAAAGCTGTCTATAATCTGCCCCTCTCCCAGAAAAACATGGCCCGGTTAAGACCTCTCAGCCGCTTTGTACGCAAACTTCTAAGCCGTCGCGGCCCGCGTATAGAGCGCCCCGAAATCGACATCGAAACACGTGATTTCATACGGCATGCGGCCACCCGATGATCCAGTCTCTGCATAGATATTCCATTTTACGGCTTCATCGTGTTCGGCTAACCGATGCACTGATGGTCGCCGCAATATTGGGCGTTCTTTATGCCGAATTCTTACGCCAATTTTTGCCCTCATCCATTGGGGGCCTCATTCAACATGGCGTGGTCATGGGCACCTTTGCTGTCGTCATAACGCGCGGCATAATTCAGAAAGCACTGCCCCATTCAGCACTGATCTGGTTGTTGGTTCTGGCAAGCGGCCTAGGATTGCTTTCAATATTGGGCAGCCATTCACGTGGCATTCCAACCGACCTGATTTCAACGGTTCTTCTGGTTAAACTAGGCTATATCGCCTGTATTGCGGCAGTGTTTGGTCCAGACCGATTGGCACGGTTGATCCCCATTTTATCAATGGTTCAAGTGATGGGCCTTTTTGTAAACTTGGCGTTTCCTGATCAAATTGCGACAATGATTCCTCAGGTTTATGGCTGGCTGGATCGCAGCGATCTGGTTGGGTTTCAACTAAACGTAAACCGCTTTGGTATTCTCGCAGCGCTCCTATTCACCTGGTACTGTTTCCTGCGCCCAGACCCTCTGCTGGCGACACTGATGCTGATTTGCCTCGTAATGTCTGGCTCGCGTTCTGGGATTTTGATGCTGATCCTGTTTGTCGGCTACTTTTCTGTTCGCGGCTCCAACCGCAACATTACAGTATCGCTAATTGCGTTTATATTCGCCTGTCTGCCCATCGGCTTTTTATTGCGCGATGCCCTTATGCTGGGCATAGAGTTCATGCGCCAATCTCTCATGGTCGAAACCGGCTACATCCGAACTATTATGCTGATGCATGGCGGCAAACTTGCAGTGGAAAATTTTCCATTTGGCACGGGCGGTGGCACATTCGGATCACCTCTCTCGTTGGGCTCTGCAGTCTATCATGAAATCGGAATAGCGCAGCTGCCCACTGTTTTAGAGGGACACGGCATCAACGATAGCGGCATCGGCTCCCTTTTAGGAGAATATGGATTGCTCGGTTTTGCGCTGGTTTCGATTTGCGTCGTGCAGCTTCTTAAAACCGTGGCGCCCGACCGTATCAGCGCTGCCGATCAGATTTTTCTGCTCATTGTGTTTCTCATGGGGTCTTTATTTCGCGCAATGATTTCAAGCTATTACTATGCAGCACTTATGATCCTTCTCGTGGTCATGCTCGCCGTACATCGCCCCGGCAAGAAAAGACAGAAAGCCTATGCCCCATGAAGGTTTTACAGATAAACAATTTCCACAGCCTGCGTGGCGGCGCAGATCGGATCTATCTCGAGACGGGTCACTTGCTTGCACGCAAAGGACACGAAATCATGTGGTTTTCGGGTGCCCACCCCGAGAATCTTTCTCCTGTTGAACCCGCAGCGTTTGCACCTGTTGCAGACCTAAAACATCCAAAAGCAACAAGCGTGCCAAAATTTCTATACAACCGCACGGCAGCACAGGCATTGGAGCAGTTGATTCAAACACAAGGTAAACCGGACATTGCCCATCTCCACATTTACCATGGGGGTTTGACGACCGCGATTTTGCCAGTTCTTCGCCGTCACCAAATCCCGATTGTACAAACCGCGCACGAATATAAACTCGTCTGCCCCGTCTATCGTCTGGAACGTCAGGGCAAAAATTGCATGGATTGTATTTCAGGATCAAAGCTCAACGTTATCAAGCACCGGTGCAAAAGCAATTCGGCGCTGCAATCCGTAGTACTTTGGGCCGAATCCTTTGTGTCGCGCCTAGGTGGGGACCTTGCAAAGGTCGACAAAATTCTATGTGTAAGCGCGCGTCAAAAAGAAATTCTCGCACAGGCTGGCATACCCAAAACCAAATTGACCCTCTGCCATAATTTCGTTGACACCACTCATTTCAAACCAGTGCCGCATACCGAAAAGCAATCCTACTTCTTATACTTTGGGCGCATTGAAACGCTGAAAGGGTTGCCGACCCTTCTAGCTGCAGCTGAAAACACAGACCTGCCTGTCAAAATCGTCGGCGAAGGCAGCTGGGAGAATGAACTCTCGGAAGCAATTCAATCAATGCCACATGTAGAGTTTCTGGGCCGCAAAGATGGTGCCGAATTACGGGAACTTATTGCACGAGCAAAAGCTGTTATCGTACCCTCACAATGGGAAGAACCTTTTGGTTTAACTGTCGTTGAATCTCTGGCCTCTGGAACGGCTGTCATTGGGTCCGCAATCGGTGCGATTCCCGAATTATTGCGGGACGGAGTTGATGGGATTCTCGCCCCGGTTGGCGACAGCATAGCCCTTACGCAGGCCATGTCGTGCCTGTCACACGAGAAAGCAATCGCAATGGGACACGCAGGGCGCGAACATGTCGAAAATAATTTCAATTCAGAGGTTTACATTGCTCGTTTGCTAGAAATTTATTCAGGTTTGACGGCGTAAAATCATCCTATCGCAAGATGGGATTAGAATATGGTTTTCCAGTTAGATAAAGAGTATCTGCGCCAAAGACCGTCAAAAATTTGGGCACGGTTGGTGGCCTATTTGTTGTTCGAAGGGCGCCCCCTTACCACGCGTGGGCAGTTTATAAATCCGATCCTACAACACTTTCACCGCGGACTGCTGCTGCTGCCTCAGCTGCGCACAGTCGAAAAGCCTGCCTTTATCATTGGCACCGGACGCAGTGGTACAACAATACTTGGAAAACTGCTATCAGCGCACCCTGACGTTGGCTTCCTCAATGAGCCCAAGATCCTTTGGAATGCAGCCTTTGAAGAAGAAGACCTGATCGGCAGCTATTCACGCCGCCCCGTCAAGGTCCGCATGACTGCTAAAGATGTCACGCATACAGCGCGCCACAAAATACACAGCCTTCAAGGGGCGTATCTGCGGTTTGCTGGCGCACGACGTCTGGTCGATAAATACCCCGAATTGGTGTTTCGCTGCGACTGCGTGCGTGCACTTTACCCGGATGCGCGCTTTATCTTTATTTCGCGCGGTGGCCAAGCAACAACCTCCTCGATCAAAGCCTGGTCTGAACGCCTCGGGGAACAACGTGATGGGGAGCGTCACGACTGGTGGGGAGCAGATGACCGCAAATGGCATGCAATTGTAGATCAGTTGGTTGCTGAAACACCTCAGTTTAAGGACCACGTTGACCACCTGCGGCACACATCGGACCACCAACTCAGGGCCGCCGTTGAATGGCTTTTGTCGATGCAGGAAGGTCTGGAGCTGCAAAGAACACTCTCGTCTGATCAATTCTTACATGTACGCTACGAAGCACTCTGTGAAACACCCGATCAGGTATTGGGCAATATCTTGCGCTTTGCGGACTTATCCGCTGACCCACGCTGCTTTCAATATGCGCGCTCTATTTTGTCCCCTGCGCAGCCCTATCCAAAACCAGAATGGCCACATTGGTTTGCACCGCTCTTTGAAGAGACGCAGGCCCAACTTGACAGGCTGCAAAGCCCTGCGGAGTGCTCAACATGACAAAAATTGCGATCGTTGGCACCGTCGGCCTGCCTGCAAACTACGGGGGGTTTGAAACACTCGCAGAGAACCTTGTGCTTAATCTTGGCGAGGGTCCAGATAAACTGGATCTCTCGGTCTATTGCAGCACCAAGGCCTATTCAGAGCATCCCACCCATTTTAAAGGCGCTCAGCTTCGATATATTTCGCTTGATGCAAATGGACCGCAAAGCGTTCTCTATGACGCCCTGTCATTGTTTGATTCCTGCCGGAAAGGCGATGATGTAGTACTGCTCCTTGGCGTATCCGGTGCCTTATTTATTCCAATCGCCAAACTCTTTTGGAACATAAAAGTCGTCACCAATATTGACGGCTTGGAATGGCGGCGCGCGAAATGGGGGCGTTTGGCGCGGGCCTTTCTGAAGTTTTCAGAACGCATCGCCGTTCGGTTTTCAGACACGGTTGTTTGTGACAATCAGGCCATTTCTGACCATGTCACACAGGCCTACGCCGCACAAAGCACGATGATCGCTTATGGCGGCGATCAAGCACTTGCCACAGAGCCCGGAGATATCCAAGATCTCTCCCTGCCAGCCGACTATGCGCTTGGCTTGTGCCGTATCGAACCTGAAAACAATGTTGAAATGATCCTGAACGGGTTCAGCAAATGTATCGAACGTAAACTGGTATTTGTCGGAAATTGGAACGCCAGCGACTATGGTAAAAACCTCCGGCAAACCTATAGTACCTACGAAAATATTACGCTGTTAGACCCGATCTACGATGCGCCACGCTTACGCGCGATCCGGGATGGCGCTGAAATTTATGTACATGGTCACTCAGCAGGTGGCACAAATCCATCCCTCGTCGAAATGATGCATTTTGGCATTCCCGTGCTTGCCTTCGATTGCACCTACAATCGTTACAGTACCGAAGATCAAGCAACATATTTTTCATCGGCTTCGGACCTGCGTCAAAAGGTTGAACAAAATGATCTGTGCGATGGGAGCACCATCAAATCTATCGCAAACAAACGGTATTGTTGGGCCCAGATTACAAGTTCCTACAGCAGCTTATTTAAGCCTTTACCGAAAGAAAAGCGCTTAAAGCGCCGCCGGGACAAACGCGTGTTTGTCGTTGCGCTTATGGCCTTATGTGGTCTGCTTCTTAGCAGCTGTGGTGTCCTTTATATTTCACCATCGGTGAAGACCGACGATGATCAATTCCCCGTCTCCATCATACCTGTTTCATTCCAAACTATTGAAACTGCAAATAAAAGTACCTATAAACCTCTCTCCCTTCCCAAGGCTTTTTACCAATTTATCCCAGCCTCAAGCGCGACTTCCGAAGTGGCGAAGCTAACTCTGCCAATGACACCTCAAGACGGCGGTATCAATCTTGACGCGAAGCTTCCTCCTAAGATCAAGTCAAAGCCTTATCGTATCGGCGTTGGTGATGTGGTTGCTTTGCAGTCAGACGTGGAAAACGGCACTGAATTACCCTCGGAAGGCATGGCAAAACAAAGCCTTGGCTATAGTGTTCGTGATGATGGTGCGATTGTCGTCCCTTCGATTGGAGCTGTACAGATCGCTGGCCGTACGTTGAGCGAAAGCAACCAGCTCATATTTGATCGTCTGCTTGCACAGGGGCGGGATCCTGGAATTTCGGTTGATATCTTAGAATTTAACTCGCAGTTTGTGACGCTGGGCGGCGCCGTCGGCGCTCCCGGTCGTATCCCACTCAAAATGTCACCGATGACATTGAACGAAGCCATAGCCAAAGCTGCCGGCCTACGCTTACGTGAAGATCGGGCTGGCGTCATCCTGATCGCACGGGGCAATGATCTATACCAGATCCCGATGAATCTTTACAAACGCACACCAGCCTTACAAAAAACGCTGCTGCAGTCAGAAGACGCGATTTTCGTCGAAGAAAACTATGATGTCGAACAATCGCTGGCTTTCTTTGAACGGCAAATTCAGCTCGCAGGGGTTCGAAATAATGAACGCAGCGGCGCAGTGGCACGGTTAACACAACGGTTGAGCCATCGCCGGAATGCTCTGGATGAACAGCGCCGCAGTTTTGAAATGCGTGATGCTCTGGATGCTGTGCCACGTGATTACGTCTACCTTGCTGGTGAGACCGATGGACAGGCGCGCTTCACCCTCCCCTACCAACGCCATGCAACCCTGGCTGATGTCCTGTTTAGCGAAGGGGGCATAAACGTCCCATTTGGCGATCCCAGAGAAATCTACATCCTGCGGATTGTCCAAACG
Organism: Epibacterium ulvae; assembly: GCF_900102795.1. Classification (GTDB taxonomy): domain Bacteria; phylum Pseudomonadota; class Alphaproteobacteria; order Rhodobacterales; family Rhodobacteraceae; genus Epibacterium; species Epibacterium ulvae. The sequence continues at coordinate 99,610 of NZ_FMWG01000007.1, forward strand.
GATGAAGATGCAAAACAGGTTACGGCCTATCATCTGGACTCGCGCAATGCCGCCCGCCTGTCATTGGCCACCGAATTGCAGATGCGTCCAAACGATGTGATCTTTGTCGAAGAACAACCCATTGCAAAATGGGAACGCTCCTTGCGATCTATTTGGGATCTCAACGTAACCCACTCGATCAAATAGCAATAAGCAGGTTGATACCCAATAAAATGAGGTGCACCGCGCTCGCAGCGGTGCATTGAAACGCAAACCTGTCAAACCATCGCCCGATAGATCAGGACAAGCCCAACACCGCACAGCGATGCGTGAACAAACGTCACAAACCGCTCGGCACTGATCCAGCGCACAACCAAAATCCCCAAAAACGTTGCCCCAATTGCCGCAGGCATAAGGATCGCAGACAGGCGCAGACTATCAACTGTGAACAGGCCCATGCTCATATAGGCCGGTAGCTTCAGCACATTTGTCACCCCAAAGAAAAACACCGTGGTGGCGACAAACCCATTTTTTGAAAGCTTCTGAGACAACAGATAGATCTGAATAGGCGGTGCTCCCGCATGGGCGATTGCGCTTGTCAGCCCGGCAAGCGCCCCCGCGCTTGCCCCCAGCAACAGTCCCGCACGCCTGATCTGAAAACGTCCCCTGCCACCGTTCACCAATCCAAACAGGCCAAACGCCAGCGAAATCAGCCCAAGTATCCAGACAAAGACAACTGGTTCCACCACCTGTGCCAACCCCACGGCCCCGAAAATCCCGATCACTGCACCGGGTAGCAAAACCTTCAAAAGATCCCAAGCCACAGAGGCACGAAAGGACCACATGCTGAACACATCCTGTGCTACAAGAATTGGCAACATGATCGCTGCGGCCTGCAAAGGGGGCATCACCAATGCCATCACGGGCGTCGCCAGCATGCCGAGCCCAGCCAGCCCTCCTTTGGACAGGCCAGATAACATCACAGCCAAAAGCATCGCGCCCCAATAGAGATACTCCGCCATGGCTCAAACCTCATTTGATTGGATACAGGGGCCAAAACCCACCTGCCCTGAAGCAAAGGGCCCTTTCATCTACTGATAGATGTAACCGGGATCAAAGCGGAAGATGAGGGAGAGTGCAATATTCTGCTACGTTTTCGATGCCTGTCCAATCACAAACCAGACTGCCCGCCTCGGCCATAGCTGAAGCGGGCATGACATAGGTCACTGCGCAAAGAGCCAAAACGACGCCAAACGTGACAGGTCAGTTATGCGCTTGCGGGGTCTGATCAGACCTTGGTTGCCGTCAGTGATTTCAAAACAGCGACGGTGTCTGTCACTTCAGGGCGTACAGTGTAGTCTGGGTTGATATCCAGATAGCGCACGACGCCATCGGTATCGATCACAGCGCGCAGCGGCATCGGCAAAGTCCAGCTGTCATCGCCATTATACATGGGCATATCGATACCAAACCCAGCATATAGTTTTTCCAGATCTTCGGGCAGACGGAACACGGTGCCCAACTCGTTTGCATAGGCATTGCCCGCATCCACCAGAACATCACAGGTCAGCGCGCGGTCCTTATGGCTTTTCTGCGCAAATTGCTGGGTCTGCGGTGAAATCACCACAAGATCACCACCCGCCGCACGAATTTCATCTGCTGCAGCACCCAGATGCTCTAGTTCGATATTGCAATAGGGGCACCAAACGCCGCGGAAAAAACTCACCACCAACGGGCCTTTGGCCAGCTTCTCGCTCAGGCTAACGGTGTCACCATCCTGGTTGGTCAATGCAAACTCGGGCATCTTGTCGCCCAATTTGATCGTCTTCTCCATAATACCAGAATCGCGCAACGCTTGTGTTGCACCATGCATAACCTTCAGGGCTTCAGCTGGGGCCTTGTTGGTCTCAAAATCTTCGCGAAATGCTTCTAGTTTTTCTTTGAGAGTTGTCATCGGTAGAGGTCCTTTGATTTGGAAAGCCTACCCGCAGCCACGGAGGCGGTATGTTTAAGACATAGCGGGGTAGTCGGTGTAACCGCGATGGTCGCTTGCATAGATTGTGGCTTGCTCGATCCCTTTCAAGAGCGCAGGGACGTGCGCTGTTTGTCAGTGATCGGATCTAAAAAAGAGAAATGTTCAACCATATAGAGAAAGCCCAACTTAAATTCGTTCATCGTGGCGACGACCGTTTTAAACCCCATCAGCGTATCGCGGGTGGGCAGATCATTGAAATCACCATTTAGAGAGAATCATAACTGAGCCTGCAGCAACGCCCACAGCATGATCATGCACTTCACGCGAAACCGGCAACGCTTTTAGTGCGCCCCAAGCCGATCCGCGAACAAGCATCCAGAACTCGATAGGTCGCCCAGCCTTGGTTCTTCAAAAAATTGAAGAACCAATATGCAAAGAAAGAGCGCCCAAAGGCGCTCAATATTCTATATCAGCAAAGTCTTCGCGGTGTCTTCACCCCGGTCTACAAACCTCAGTGTGTCCAAGGGGTCCGGCGGTTGGTTGCAAAATTTTCACCGTATCCGCCTGCGCGAATGTTGGCTTTGCGGGTCTTAGGTTCAACCACTTGCGCCAAAATGCCATTGGCGTCTGCATATTCCAAAGCCGCTTCTTTGCTGTCAAAGCGCAGACGAACCTGTGCCTGTGTATCATCAGATGAGGTCCAGCCCATCAACGGATCCACTTCACGCGCCGAACTTTGTGCATATTCCAACACCCATTTGCGCGTTTTTGCCATGCCCGAAGTCATAGCGTTTCTGGCTGGCCGATAGATGCGCGCTTGCATGGCAGTCTCCTTGCTGAAAACCTGTGTGAATCCTTTGTCCCCTTATGCGACAGCCCAACACCGGGCCGCAAGATGGCATTTAGCCTGCATTGCATGGAAATCACGCAAGCGTTTCACGATTGCGACAATTCAAACCACAAAAGCCTCTTGCAGCGGAACAAAAACAGATCAAAATCAGCACACCCTGATCCAGTCGAGAGAGTCGCAATGACTGATGCCCCAATTGCCCCAGAAAACCCCATGATGGTGGATCGTGCCGCAGCGCGCCGCCCCAAGCTGGAAGGCGGCAAACAGTTCATTATGCAAACAAATTTCGCACCTGCAGGGGATCAACCCACGGCAATATCGGAACTCAGCCAAGGGATCTTGGACGGAGATCGGGATCAGGTGCTCTTGGGTGCAACCGGCACCGGTAAAACCTTCACCATGGCCAAAGTGATTGAAGAAACCCAGCGCCCGGCGATTATTCTGGCCCCAAACAAGACCCTTGCGGCCCAGCTTTACGGCGAATTTAAAGGGTTTTTTCCAGAGAATTCGGTCGAGTACTTTGTCTCGTTCTATGACTATTACCAACCCGAGGCCTATGTTCCGCGCTCTGACACCTATATTGAAAAGGAAAGCCAGATCAACGAACAGATCGACCGGATGCGCCACTCGGCGACCCGTGCGCTGTTGGAACGTGACGATGTAATCATCATTGCATCCGTGTCCTGCATCTACGGGATTGGCTCGGTTGAAACCTATTCCGCAATGACACAGGATCTGAAAGTTGGAGAGGATTACGATCAGCGTCAGGTGATGGCAGATCTGGTGGCCCAACAATACAAACGCAACGATCAGGCCTTTCAGCGCGGCTCGTTCCGGGTGCGCGGCGACAGTCTGGAAATTTTTCCCGCCCACCTCGAAGACCGCGCATGGAAACTGTCATTTTTTGGCGAAGAGCTCGAAGCAATCACCGAATTTGACCCCCTGACAGGTGAGCGCACAGGCAGCTTTGAGCAGATCCGGATCTATGCCAACTCTCACTATGTGACGCCAAAACCAACGCTGAACCAAGCCGTCATCAAGATCAAAGAAGAGCTGCGTCAACGTTTGAATCAACTCACCAACGAAGGCAAACTCCTCGAAGCACAACGCCTAGAGCAACGCACCAATTTTGATATCGAAATGCTGGAAGCCACCGGTCACTGCAACGGGATCGAAAACTACTCACGCTATCTGACGGGCCGCGCACCGGGTGAACCACCCCCCACCCTGTTTGAATTTATCCCTGACAATGCAATTGTTTTTGCAGATGAAAGCCATGTTTCCGTGCCCCAGATCGGCGGCATGTACAAAGGCGACTTTCGGCGCAAATCCACCCTTGCAGAACATGGCTTCCGCCTGCCCTCGTGCATGGACAACCGCCCGCTCAAATTTGAGGAATGGGACGCGATGCGCTCTCAATCGGTCTTTGTGTCAGCGACCCCTTCAGGCTGGGAGATGGAGCAATCAGGCGGTGTCTTCACCGAACAGGTGATCCGCCCAACAGGTCTGTTAGACCCCGAGGTTGAGATCCGCCCTGTCTCTATGCAGGTTGATGATTTGCTGGATGAAATCCGCAAGGTGTCAGCCGACGGCTTCCGCACGCTCTGCACGGTTCTGACCAAACGTATGGCCGAAGATCTTACAGAATACCTGCATGAACAAGGCATCAAAGTGCGCTATATGCACTCAGATATCGACACGCTGGAGCGGATCGAAATCCTGCGTGATCTGCGTCTTGGGGCCTTTGATGTTTTGATCGGCATCAACCTCTTGCGCGAGGGTCTGGACATCCCCGAATGTGGGCTGGTGGCCATTCTGGACGCTGATAAAGAAGGGTTCTTACGCTCTGAGACCTCTTTGATCCAGACCATTGGCCGCGCCGCGCGTAATGCCGAAGGCCGCGTGATCATGTATGCGGATAAGATCACCGGATCGATGGAGCGCGCGATTGGCGAAACCAACCGCCGTCGTGAAAAGCAAATCGCTTATAACAGCGAACATGGCATCACGCCTGAAACGGTGAAAAAGAACGTCGATGATGTTCTCGCTGGGCTGTATGAGGGCGATGTGGACATGAACCGCGTCACTGCCACCGTTGATAAACCTATGCATGGTGCGAATCTTGAGGCAGTTCTGGAAGGCCTGCGCAGCGATATGCGCAAGGCGGCCGAAAACCTTGAATTCGAAGAAGCCGCCCGCCTGCGTGATGAGGTCAAACGCCTTGAAGCCGTGGATCTGGCCGTTTCAGACGACCCACTGGCCCGCCAATCCGCAGTAGAGGCAGCCAGCGACGCTGCCGTCAAATCAAGGGGGCGCTCAACGGCTGGCAAGGCTGGTACGCGAACGTATCGGGGAAAGTCACAGAAGAAATATTCGTAAGCCAAACGTTCCTTACGAGACGTATTCCGATCCTGAACGAAGCATCAAAAAGAGGCGACAATGACACGTACATCTTTCCTATTGCCAATCTTTGGGGTCGCTCTTGGCGTGCTGAGCGCCTGTGCCACGCCACTTGAACGCTGTATCAAGACTGCGAATTCAGAGACGGCCACATTAAATCGCCTCATTTCGGAAACGGAAAAAAACCTCGCACGAGGGTATGCAATTCACAAAACGACTGTGCCCTACACCTATAGCGGCGTGTGTCATAATCCCACTATCGGCTCGTATAGCTGCCCTCAAACCGGCTATCGCACTCAAGAGACGCCGGTGGCCATTGATGTGCCTTTGGAGCAAAATAAGCTCTCAACCCTGCGGACAAAGCTTGCCCCCGCCCAGAAAACAGCAAGGCAGGCAGAGCAACAATGCCACATCGCTCATCCAATAACATGATAGCCCGCGTGTGCTGCAATCCAAGCCACAGGCCCAGGCTAAAACCATTTCTCAACCATTCCCTGCGAAGTTATTTGAAGTTTATTGTATAATAATCCCACTGCGGGCCAACCGCGGGGGAGACGTCGTGGGATACAGACTATGCAAAACCCCCATACCGCCAACCGGTTGCACCCCCAGCGGCGGGCAGCGCCGCAGCCCGAACAACGCCGCCTAACACAAGAAGAAAAAGATCAGGTTGGGGATTGGGTTGCCAGCAAAGCCACAAATTCAAACTGCCCGGTTTGTGACCACAACAGTTGGGCGGTAGGGGATTACCTTGTCCAAAATCCCGCATACGTGCCGGGTAGCTCGAAACCCGGACGCGCATCTTATCCAGCGGCCATGCTCATGTGCAGCCATTGCGCCTATTTGCGTTTGTTTATGGCAGCCCCAATGGGGCTACTTGATTGATCGCAGGTCGCGGCTTTTCCCTGCCTGCTTAGTCAAATGTTGCAGCGACATCATACATCACAGGCTCAAAGCTGCGACACAGCGCATTAAAGGCGCGGGTACGTTCGCGCATCTCAGGTGTGCGCAGCATGGCCTGAAAATCTTCGCGCTTCTGCCATTGTGAATAATTGGCAATCCGGGTCTGGGCATCATTCACATGCAGCCCTGCCGCCAGAAAACCCGGCTGTTTGGAAATGAACTCACCATAAGCGGCCTCCAGCGCGTCCATCAGATCCTGACATGTACCCGGCGTCACCTCAAATGTGGTGATCACGGTTTGGATCGAGGCCGATTTGTTAATTGTTGGCATGCGCACCTCCCTATTGCGTAGCATGTTGCCCTGTCAGCTTAAGCCGAATGCCCCACATTCCGAGGCTTTTTTCAAAAAAAATTCCCCTCATCCGCCACGTCTCTTACAATTTAATACAACCTATGGTATATTTTCTCAATGTGGCATTCCCTTCGCCTATTGTATTCCCTGGGCCTGATCCTCCCCCTGATCGCAGGGATTGGCCAGGCTGGTGCCTGGCTTGAACCTGTGGGTCAGGGGTTTTCCGCAACAACGGCAACGGTGCGACAAGGCGGCAGAACAGAGCTGTCATACTATGCAACCTACGGCCTGCGCCCCCGTTTGAACCTTGGTGTCGATTTAAACCGCGGCCAAAATTACGCGCATGCCTTTGTCTTTTTACGCCAACCCTTGGGCGATCAAAACCTCGCAAGTAAATGGGCGGTAGAGCTTGGCGCGGGCGGGCTGAAGGTTGATGGGATCTGGATGCCCGCCCTACGGGGCAGCCTGTCGTTTGGTCGGGGGTTGACTGGCTCGGTTTCGGGTTGGATCGCAGCTGATTTCACATTTGAAACCAACCAGATCACACGGCAACGCACCTATAAGCTGGATGCGACACTTGGCATCCGGCCCAACACTGGTCCAGCTCACCTCCTTCAATTTGAAAGCAATCGCACAGGCTCCCATGCCACGTCATATAGTCTTACGCCTGCCCTTCTGTTTCCCCTCCCTTATGCGCAAAGCGAGGGGCTGCTGGGGCTTTCTTTTAGCCCCGCGCGGAAGGATCGGCTTGGCCTGAAACTCGGCCTATGGCATAGGTTCTAGGGTTTCTCGCAAGGGTTTTCAAACCATGACCAAGGTGATTCAAGATACCGATAGCGATGCCTGTACATTGGCCCAGACGCTGCTGAAAAATGCCCGGCATGCGGCCCTTGCCGTGATGATAGAGCCAGGCCAGCCGATGGTCACCCGTATTGCCCTTGCACAGGACATGGATGGGGCTCCACTCAGCCTGATCTCGGACCTTGCAACCCATACGCGCGCTCTGCGCGAACACGCTGCCTGCTCGCTTCTTATTGGTGAACCCGGCGAAAAAGGGGATGTTTTAGCTCACCCCCGTTTGACCCTAGTGGCCAAGGCGCAGCTCATACCACGTGATCATGCCGATCACGACAAGCGTGCAGCCCAGTATCTGGAACATAACCCCAAAGCCAAACTGTATCTTGGCCTTGGAGATTTCAAATTTGTGCGATTTGACGTGCAAAGCGCGCTGTTAAACGCAGGTTTTGGCAAAGCATATCACCTCACCCCTGCGGATCTCGCGCTCTGAAACTTAACGATCCATACGGACCTGCAATTGCACCTCTCCACGCACGGCCTCTTGCCAGACCAGTTCGATCTCATCATCGTCACTGCCACGTTGAACACGCACATAAGGAAGGGCAAAACGATTGGACCCACTGGCGCTTTCGATACTCCCCAAGGGCAAAACGCTATCGACCCCTCGTGCTTCTCCCGCAAAGGGTAAGGCGCCCTCTGTTTCAATGCGCCAGACACGATCTGCAGACCCTTGCTCATATCGCATTCGAAGCGGGTTCGCCGCGCGCACTGAAATACCGTGATAGGTATTCCCATCAAAAAAGACATTGTTGGACCGCCCCAAGTCCAGATTTGAGAAACTTGTGTCCACGCGCTCTGCCCGTTCTATACTCCCGTTGATCGAGCGGAACTTGTTGCCTGTCACCGAAACACCATTCAGGAAATGCCCGGTTCCATAGGGCTTTACCACGATAGGGCTGAACCAGGAGGCAACATCTCCTGACAGAAAAACATTGTCAGTGATCGACATCGCGCTGAAAGAAAACCCGCCATCATAATCAGGCTCTTCGTCGCGCTCGTTTGTCCATTCGATAAAACAGTTGTCAACGTAGTTGTCTGATATGGTTGTCGAGCAATAGGTGCTTGTCAAAATCAGACCCGCCGTGCGCACACCGTTGTTTTCCCCGTCTCCTTGAAAGAAATGATTGCCAATGATCGTGTTATTATCTCCGCCCAAAACAGCAAAATGACGAAACTGCGTGGCACGACAATTGCGGATTTTCGGATCATTGGCGTTCAGGTTCATCGCAATGGACTCGCGCTGTGGCACGGTTAAAGGTGCCTCATCCGAGAGAAACTGGCAATTGTCGATCAAAATGCCCTGACACCCCCGCCCATGTGATGTCAGCCCACGATCTTTGGGGCGGGTGATAAAACAGTGATCCAATGAAAACGTCGCCCCTTCGGGCGCCAGCCGTATACCGCTTGCACGCCCATTGCATTGCACATCAATTTCCGTCAGGCCAAATTTAGACAAGGCGCTGAAACCGCTGAAATCAAGCAAGCATTTAAAGTACTTAAAGGTATAATTCTGCGTCCCCGCCGCATCATAGAGCGGCTCGCTCAGGGTGATTTCACGCGCACCTACATTGATTGAACGCACATAGATTTCGCGCCCAACCCCACTGCCTTCGACCAACGAACCCACACGGATATTTGCGGCGTTGCTCACATTGCTCAGCACGCGCTGATCATCGGGATCATAAGTCCCGCGTGAGCTCACCTCAATCGTATCCCATTGACCACTGTCAGAGGCCTGCAGCTGCCCATTCCGGATCACCCGCCGTGTCGCATAAGACGCGCGGTTGGGACAGGCGGCCTGCATATCGATCGGTGCACGAACCGAGATAATCCGCCCCTTTAGATCAAGTGATTCATGATCAACAGAGTTCAATAAAGCCTGAAAGGCCTTCTTAAACGCCAGTTCTTCCTCCCCAAACGCCGCCGCATAGCTGGGAAAATCAAAGCTCTTCGTCAGTAAAAGCATGCTAGCCGTGGGCATCCTGACGGTGCCTTCAAACACAACTTCATGGTTCAGTGAAAGCGAGCTTGCCAAATAAAACTGTCCCTCTGGAACAAGGATACGCCGCCCATTTGCTGCCTGATCAGCCGCTTCAAAAGCGGCGGTGTTATCGGTGCTATTGTCACCAATCGCACCGTAATCAACGACATCGACAAGGCTTAGCATATCCCGATGATAGATATGGGTGACATCTTCGATGACCAAATCATCAATGCGCACAATCGCACCATTTGGCCCCGTCAGGTCCAGACCAATATGGCCATATTCAGCTGCCCGCCCCCAGGCCATATCGACACCACCGCGCCGCCCACTGCCGATGATTGCGCTGACCTCAAACACCCGTCCATATTCGGTGAGGGGGACACTTGGACCAATCTCCAGAACATTGTTCAGATGGGCCGTGCCCCCGGAACTGGCCCAGGCCCCAATTCGCACAGCCGGTAGCGGCCCGCTCAACACTTTCACGCGGGCGCGCACCTGCACATAGCATCCCGGCTCGATGGGCGTACGCCCCATAAATCGGAGGCGTTGCAGCGTTTCGGTTTTTTGCACCTCCAGACAGCCTGCAAAATCGGCATCTGCTGCGACCAACGCCGCGTTGCTGGACCCTTGGTAAGTAGCCGTCCCTGCAGTTCCATTGCTGCGGGACCATTGGTTCAAGCCTTCTGCAAAGGCAGGGGGCATCAGGGGAACGTTATCTGTGATTGCCTTATTCATCGGAGAGAACCTTTTCTGTGAACATCGAAACGCGCTATATGCCTACGCCGATGCCGTTCACATCCACTGACCAATACGTACGCCTGCCCCGCAACACCAACTGCTTTGCAGTGGTGGGCTTTGATGCGTTCTTACAAACAAAAAGAGCGCCCAATAGGCGCTCAATTCAGGAATATATTCAGCGCCTTACGTTAGGTCGCCCGCAAGCGCGCGATTGATAAGCTGAACAGTTTCTTCAACACCATAAAGCGCGATAAAACCGCCAAAACGCGGACCTTGGCTGGCGCCCAGCAGCACCTCGTAAATGGCGGTAAACCAATCCCGCAGCGGCTCAAACCCGTGGATTTTTCCGATCGCAAAGACCACCGATTGCAGGAATTCATCATCGCCAAAATCAGCCACTGGCAGGGGATCGTCCTTGCCCAGCATCTCGTTTTTCTTGCTGATCGCATCCAGTGCTGCCTCAGGCGAGGCCAAGGCCGCTGCCAAATCTACCAATGCGGCGCGTTCCTGCTCGCTTGGCGCGCGGAAGGTTTTATGGGGTTTTACCTTGTCGTTGAAATAAGCCACCGCAAATCCAGCGGCCTGATCCATCCCCGGATGGGTATCCGCCGTTGCATTGGGCGCATATTTGTTGATGAACCCCCACATGGTTTCTTTGTCTTCCGCGCTGGAGGCCGACGCCAGATTAAGGAGCATCGAAAACGGCACCACCATATCCGACTGTGGCACATCCCCGCCATGAATGTGCCAAACTGGATTGTTCAACTGCTGCTTTGCATCTTGCCCATGATAGGCGCGCAATTGTTGGTGATATTCGTCCACCGCCTTGGGGATCACATCAAAATGCATCCGCTTCGCGGTTTTGGGCTTTTGATACATGAAATAAGACAGGCTTTCGGCCGAAGCATAGGTCAGCCATTCATCAATCGACACGCCATTGCCGGAGGTTTTCGAGATCTTCTGTCCGTTTTCATCCAAGAACAATTCATAAGTGAAATGTTCAGGCGCGCGATGGCCCAGAATGCGGCAGATCTTGTCATAGATCGGCGTGTTGGTGCTGTGGTCTTTGCCATACATTTCAAAGTCCACCTCCAGCGCGGCCCAGCGCGCGCCAAAGTCAGGTTTCCACTGCAGTTTCACATTGCCGCCAGTGACGGGGAGCGTCCATTCCTTACCGTCGTCATCATCAAAGGTGATGGTATAGGTCTCCGCGCAGACCTTTTTCATCGGCACATACAAAACGCGGCCGGTTTCAGGGTGGATCGGCAAAAAGATCGAATAGGTCTGGCGACGCTCTTCCCGTAGGGATTTCAGCATCACTTCCATCACATCATCATATTTATCAACCGCGCGTTTCAACACCGCGTCAAACTGGCCGGTCCCGTAAAATTCAGCGGCTGAGATGAACTCATACTCAAACCCAAAGGTATCCAGAAAGCGGCGCAGCATGGCGTTGTTGTGATGGCCAAAGCTTTCATGGGTGCCAAAGGGATCTGGCACCTGCGTCAAGGGCTTTTGCAAATGCTCTTCCAGCGCCTCCGGGCTTGGCACGTTTGACGGCACTTTGCGCATGCCATCCAGATCATCCGAAAAACAGACCAGCTTGGTTGGAATGTCGGAAATCTCTTCAAAGGCGCGTTTGATCATTGTGGTGCGCGCAACCTCGCCAAAGGTGCCGATATGGGGCAGACCAGACGGGCCATAGCCCGTTTCAAACAACACATACCCCTTGTCCGGCGCGCCCTTGGCATAACGTTTGAGAATGCGGCGTGCTTCTTCAAACGGCCAGGCTTTGCTCTTGAGAGCCTCTTCGCGCAAGTTCGACATGATGTTCTCCGGTAGGCGGCCCCCATGGCCGCAAGATCGCTGATTGCCCCATGCAATCCAGCCGCCTCCCTTATGATGGGTTGAGGAGCCAAGTCAACCAACCCCACCCTTGTAAAACACCGCGGATGCCGCCAATCTGGCCCGAAATTTAATTTCATGAGATTTTGATGGACGCACTGCTGTCGCCCCTTGTTGCGATTGTCAAAGGTTGGAAAGAGTGGGGCACCGTTCTGCAGATCTGGGCTATTCTGACCCTCGGTTTTTACAACTGGCTGTGGCGCGGGGTTTGGCGCGACGAAAAGACCCGAAAGGCCATAAATGGCTGGCTGGGTCAGGACCGTGTGTTCACACGTTACCAGCGCAGCCTTGGCCGCGTTCTGGATCAGCTGGATCACTGGCTTTCGGTGCCTGAAATTAACGCCAACCGCGCGCCGCTGTCCCGTGCGTTTAGCCGCGGCCTGATCCAAACCACCATGCTGTGGGCGGTGGTCTATCCGTTTACACTATTCTTGTTGCAATGGCTGTTTGGCAGTGCGCTTACCCTAGGGGGGATCACGCTAACCTCTGCCCCTGAAACAGAACAGATCCTGTTTGTGATGGTCTGGATCAGCGTTGTGGCTGGGGTATTGGTCGCAATGCGCATAGCGCTACATGTATCCTTTCTGTGTTACCTCATCTCATTTCTCGCAGCTTTGGGGAGCTCGATAGCCGGTCCATGGCTCGCCAATCAAATCAATACTCCACTGCCAGACATAGTCGAAATCCTAGGCATGGTTGCAGTTGTCGTCGTATTTACTGCAACAGCCGGACTTGCTGGTACGACCGCAATCACAATCGCGTTCTCGAGCACAGTAGCAAATATGGAATTAGTCATAGGCGCGATCGTCGGCGCGCTTGTGATCGTAGTTCTAGGTGCAGCCGTTCTAGAAGTACGCGTAAAACGACGCAGCTCAAGCTCACTAGATTCGATTGGCTACATTCTACTCCTATTGAGTGGGTTGGCTGCCCTCGCCCAGTTCATCCCCGAGACTGCTCTTCCAGCCACAAACGAAAGGAGCGCTCTCCTATTTCTGGGCTTTTTCCCGGTGCTGAACGCACTGGCGGATTTTGCATCAATCGGTGCCACCCGGTATTTCCTGCGGCGTGGGCTGGCCAAGGGCAACAATGCCACCCTTTGTGCGCTCAGCGATCTGGCGGTGGGGCTGGGCATTTTCTTTGCCCTTGGATGTGGCATGATCTGGCTGATTGATACGGTGCGTTTTGCCGATGGCTCCGCCCTGCTGGATCTGGAAGGCCTGTTTGAGGATCTGCGCCACAGCCCAGCAGATCAGATCTGGGTACTGATCATGCTGGGCTCTACCCTGTTGCCAACACTGCTGCATGCAGCCCTTGGGCTGACGACGGTTGTGCTCAGCCACCCGGAAAAGCTGCAGAAATTTATTAGTTACTTGTTGCACAAAGGCGGTGAAGGCTACGCGCCCCTTGGACGTTTGGGGCAGCTTTTGCTGTCTGTGGTCTGCGCCAGTGTTGTGACGCTGATGGGCCTTATGATGTATCTGATTACCCAGTTTGACCACGGCTGGCTACTAAAGCACCTGATCGACATCTTTGAAGGCTTTGCACAGATCATCGGCGCGGTCTCTATCGTGGTCTGACTACGCCAAAGACCTGCGCACGGCCAGATTTTTCCACGTATTTCCCTATCACGCAGCGGCATGGTTGAACATTTTGCACATCTGATGCATTTTCACGCACCTTACCACACTGCCCGGACCAAAGGGTCAGCAATATAGGACTGTCAATTCGTGAATTTCCTAAAGGCGCTTGCACTGGTGCATCTTCTTTCCGCAAGCGCGGTTTCAATGATCCCTGCCGATCAGCTTTGGCTTTTTGGAGAAACGGGACCGTTTGAGATTCTAAGCTTATTTGCCCTGGTGCTGGCCGCTGTGGTCCTGATCTGGCATGCCCCTTTGCGCCCTGCACTGTTTCCGATACTCAGCCTTTTATTGCTGGCGGAACGCGAGTTGGAAGAAGACGTTTGGAAAGACGACAATCTGCTGAAAAACATCGCAATCTGGCTGGATGATTCTGTTTTGGACAATCAGGTGGTGCTTTATGGGTTGGGCCTGTTTCTGCTGACCACGTTCTTTTTCTTTACCCTGCCCTATTTACGCAACCGCCCGTTTTTCAAAGCCAAAGACGTTCAGGTGCTTGCCTTTGGCGCGGTCTGCGCTTTCATCGGGCAATTGGGGGAATTTATCGCAAAAGACATCCTCAACGATCCGTCACCGGGGGTGATTGGGTTTTTCCTTGGCATTGAAGAGGTGTCCGAGGCGTATTTTGCGCTATCTGTACTATGTGCCTGTGTGCTGGCAACAGTGCACAGCCGCACCCCAAAACACAGCATGGATACAACTGCTTTGCCTGCGTCGCGCATTTGATCCACGTCTGGAACATCGAAAAAGAAGGGCCAGCCCCGTTGAAGGCAGGCGGCCAAGATCCTAGGATCAAACCGTCTGAACGCGATACGATAGGATTTGCATATGAACGCCCAAGCCCTGCATCCAATGAGCCCTCAAGATTGTCTGGTGGCTCTGATGGTGGCGGTTTCAGCCTCGGATGAGGATATCCGAACTGCGGAACTCGTGAAAATTCAGAACTCTGTCAATATGCTGCCCGTTTTTGCGAACTATGACATCGACCGCACCAAAGTTGTCAGTGAGGTGGTTTTTGATCTGTTCGAACAGGAAGACGGGCTGGATGCATTATTTGGGCTGATCCGCGAAGAGCTGCCAAAACGGTTGTATGAGACCGCTTATGCCTTGGCCTGTGATGTCGCGGCCGCGGATGGCACAATTGCCGAAACAGAGCTGCGTCTATTGGGCGAAATCCGGTATGAGCTGGATATCGATCGCCTGCACGCCGCTGCAATCGAACGCGGTGCGCGCGCGCGCCACATGGTGTAATTTCACCCAAAAAACGACTTATCAAATGCAATGCGCCGCCCCTGTCACAAGGGCGGCGCGCTTGTTTTAAGTATTTGGCGCTTTGGGCTCTTCGTTCAGGTGATCCCGCTTGATCCAGACCTTTGCACCCCCGTCTGCGACGGTGAGCGATGTCTGGCCGCCTTTGGGCAGGCGCAGCCAGCTTTGCGCGGTGAAGTCCTCACCGCCTTCGCGAAAGCCACCCTCCAGAACAAGGATCTCCAAACCACCCGGAGCGTCAAGATCCAGCGCAGTGCCAGCTGCCCAGCGTTCAAGCACAACATCCTCGCGCGTGTCCGAGAATAAAGGCATCAGCTCTACGCCGGGGGCTGTTTCGACAAAGCGCATCTTGTTGGTATCTACGCGAATATGCGTGCGATCCTTGGGGTCAAATTGCCAGAGTTTCACAAAGATCGTACAGCCCTCATCAGAGCCCGGTGTATGCGAAGACTCTGGCGGATTGCGAATATAGCTTCCGGCAGGAAAATCACCGTGCTCGTCCTGGAAAACGCCTTCCAGAACAACAAACTCTTCGCCGCCTGTGTGCACGTGAGGTGAAAACTTGCTGCCAGGTGCATACCGCACAATCGTGGTTGCGCGGGCCACTTCGTCTCCGATGCGATCTAGGATGCGACGATCAACCCCTGCCATAGGGGATGCAACCCAAGGTTCTTTGGTGCTGTGAACAGCGGCGCGTTTTGTGAAATCTTCATTACGTCCCATAGCAGGGCTCCTTTTATTAAATCTTATGCGGCGATTGAAGGACGTGCCGCCACGCGTGCCTGCCAGTCTTTCAGATTGGCACAGTCTTCTGGAACGTCAATGCTGGCAAAGCCTGCAAAGCCCAGACCCGCAAATGCGGTAATATCTGCCATCGAGAAATTTTCGCCTGCAAGATAGGGGCGATCAGCCAGAAGACCATCCAGATATCGCATACCTTTTAATGCAACTTCCTTTTGATGGTTTCCCCATTCAGCGCATTGGTAGCCCTCGATCTCTTTACCAAGACCAGGTGTGGCATGGTGGAAATAGGTCCCTACAGCATCCAAAAGGCCAGACTCCGCCCGACGCTGCATCATGTGGATAACGGCGCGCTCTTTGGGTGTGCCGCCGGTCAGTGTTGGATTGCCATCCAGATGATCAAGATATTCGGTAATCGCAGTGCATTCTGAAATGCATGTGCCGTCTTCCAGCTCTAGCAGAGGGACCGCCGCAGATGGGTTTTTTGCGCGAAACGCTTCGGATTGGTGCTCTCCTTCCGGGACATTCACCGAGATAAATTCAACTTTATCCGTCAAACCTTTCTCAGCCAAGGCGATACGCACGCGCGCAGGATTTGGGAAGCCTTCAAATTCGTAGATCTTCATGAGTGAGTCTCCTTACCTATCGGTAGGTAGATAGTTAGGGTTGCTTTCTCCGTTCGTCAAGCCTATCTACTGATAGGTTTCAAAAAAGAGCTCACTATGCCTGATACCCGTACTCAAATTCTTGATCTCGCCGAAGAAAGCGTGCGCGCGCGCGGCTATCACGCTGTCAGTTTTCGTGACATCGCAACGGCGTTGGACGTGAAATCTGCTAGCATCCACTATCACTTTCGCCACAAACAGGATCTTGGTCTCGCGATTGTAGACCGCTATGCGCTGCGCGTTGCAGATCGTCTTGGATCATCAGAAGGATTGAGCTGGCCTGAAGCCGTTCAACGCTTTGGGCAAGTCTACCAAGAGGCTGTACAACAACAGGGCCTGCAGTGTTTATGCGGATTGCTTGCTGCAGAAAGCGCTGGCTTACCTGAAGAGATTTCAAAACGTGTTGCAGAATTTTTTGCGGGCAACCTTAAATGGTTGGAAGCTGCACAACGTCAAACTCCTACCCCTCTCAGCCGTGAGCGCGCAGTGCGGGTTCAATCTGAGGTTCAGGGCGCAATGCTGCTGGCAGTAAGCCTAAAAGATCCGGCCCTACTTGCCATGGTGATCAAACGATTACACAGCGAAGCGCTTCAGCTTTGATAGACGCTGCCCCAGCGTTCAATCAGATCCTGTTGTAGACGCTTTGCCTTTGTATTCCAGGTGCGCGCACCTTTGGGACGTTCCCGATTGGCACGGGGAATTTTAGCGCGCGTTTCTTGATCGGCTGAGAAAATCGCAAATACCAGTTCGGTTCCGTCGGCTGCGGTCAAAAAGCCGCCAAGACCCGATACAAAATTTAGCGTTCCCGTCTTTGCCGCCACTTTCACGGGATGTGATTTAATCTCTCTCCCGTTTTTGTCCCGCAGTTTGACAGGTTTCAGCAAAGGTTTAAGCTGACCAGTCCGATGCGCAATCACCAAAGCCCCGACCAAATCATGTGGCGTCATACGCGAGGCTGATCCCAACCCGGAATGATCAACCAGTTTTGTGTTTGTCATGCCATAGGTCTGCGCGGCCCAACGGCTCATTTCAGCAGCAGAGGCTGCAAGGCTCGACACGTTGACACCCCGCGCCACAGTGGCAGACAAACCGATCATCTCAGCCATCAGATTGTTGGAATATTTCAACATATCTTTGAGCAGAACAGAAAGGGGTGCGCTTTGATGCACCGCCAGCACGGTGCCTTTAGGGCGGGTTTTAGTGATCTTTGGCGCAGGCAACTGAATACCATGTGACCGCACAAGAGTGCGCAATACATCGCCCGCATAGGCCGCAGGCTGGCGCACAGGCAGCCAGCGCGTACCACCATTCCCGAGCGCACGATTGGCCACTGTCCACTGATCCACACCCGCCTTATCCGCATAAGTGTAAACCGGGGTTGTGCGCTGAGCAATTTTCATCCGTGCGACCGAGACTTCAGGACGGTATTTATCGGTGCGCGCATCCATCGACACCCGCCAATGCTGTCCGGCTCTTTTCCACTCAAAATGTACGCGGTTGAAATTCAGCGCCAGCCCAGAAACCGCAGGACTGTATGAAACATGATCGGGTTGGGCTGGATCGATTGTTTTGACATTTGGCAGCGCACGCTCCCAGATCCGAAACCCGCCTTTGACCTCACGCACCCCAGCTGATTTCAAACTGCGCGCCAGGGCTGCCAGATGATCCGTCGTCAACGTGCTATCACCGCCTCCGGTGAGGACCAAATCCCCCTGTAACACTCCCCCGACCACAGGCCCGGTGGCGACAAGCTGTGTTTGGAAACGATGTTCGGGGCCAAGCACATCCAACGCATATAGAGCTGTCAGGGCTTTTGCGACACTGGCAGGAGGCAGAGATTTATCGCCGCCTACATCTTCCAGCCGTGCTCCGGTTCGCGCATTCGCAACCGCACAAATGACCTGCCCACGCAGGTTTGCACGTTGCAACAGCCCCGCAAGCCCACCTCCTGCTGAGGGGCTGACAGGTGTTCCAGGGCGTGCAACCGGGCGCAAGGAAACTTGCACACCTGTGTTGGCCGTAGCAGTGCTACCAAGGCTTGCAGCAGATGCTGCCAGAAAAAAACGTCGTGTAATCATCAATGCCATCTTGAATCAAAATCACTACAAAAGCGCAAACACTACCAGCGCTAACTCAGCTAAAATCGATCACGCTTATGTTAATATGGTCTCGCTCTTGCTGTTTGAGGCCGTCCATTCACCGTTTGCGCGAAGCTTTGTAGAGCTAAGATCCACCATCGGCATATTTAAAAAACACCATGCTGGCGCGGGCTTTTTCCCCAAACCACGGCTTTCATTGGGCTTCAACAGTGCGTGGCGATAGATCTGCGCCACGGCAGACGTACGTGCCGAGATGCGATCTCCTGGCCGTGCCAGAACCCCCATCGGAACAGTTTCAATAATGCGACGCCATTCCCGCCAATGGTGAAAATGCGTGAGATTATCAGCCCCCATAAGCCAGACAAAACGAACACCGGGATGATTTTTTTGCAAAACACGCAGTGTATCTGCCGTGAAACGGGTCTTTAGCTCAGCTTCAATGGCGCTGACATGCACCCGCGGGTGACGCAGTAAGCTGCGCGACCGGGCTACGCGGCGCGAGAGCATAGCCGGTGCATGCGGTTTCAACGGATTGCCCGGGGACACAAGCCAAAACAAATGATCAAGGGCAAAGTGTTGCAGGGCAACTTTGCTCAGCGCCACATGGCCTCCATGAGGCGGGTCAAAAGATCCCCCCAATAATCCCACGACCTGTCCCGGGCGAATATGTGGCAAACGTATCGGCATCAAAACCTGATGCACATAAAAACCCCATAAGATCAATCGCAACCGCGCGTTCAATACAATCCAGAAAGGCAATGCGATTGACACACAACATTAGTTGACGTAAGTCAACTTAATGACACCCAATCCTATTGCTCGCATTCGCCGCTTCAATCGCGCCGTCACATCACAGATTGGCGCACTTGATCAGTCCTTTTTAGGGCGCGGGCGCCCTTTGGGCGTTGCGCGTGTTCTGCATGCTATTGGCCATTTTGGCTCTGACATTTCCATAATCCGTACCCGATTAAACTTAGATAAGGCCGTATTAAGCAGGCATTTAAAAGGGTTAGAAGATGAAGGGCTCATTCGGTTTGCGATTGATCCCAAAGACGCGCGCAAACGTCACGCTGTTTTCACAATCGAAGGCGAAAGGGAATTTGCAGCCTATAATGCGCTTTCTGATGCCCATGCTGAGGGTCTGCTCGAACGACACCCACGCCCGGATGCCCTGCTTGCAGCGATGGACCTTGTCGCCTCGGCCTTAACTGCTGATCAATTGGAAATCACCCTATGTGATCCCCAATCACCAGAGGCTGTCTATTGCCTTGAAAACTATTACGCAGAACTGTCACAACGCTTGGAGAGAGGCTTTGACGTCTCACTCTCTTGTGATCCCGAAGCCAAAGATATGACGCCGCCGCGCGGAGGATTTTTCGTTGCTCATTCAGATGGGCTTGCACAAGGGTGCTGCGGGTTAAAAGGCACCAATAAAGGATACGGCGAAATCAAACGCTTGTGGGTTGCCCCGTCTGCCCGGGGATTGGGCCTTGCCCAGAACCTTTTAGAAGCCTGCGAGACGCAAGCCAAATCTCTCGGCACCACATTACTGCGCCTTGATACAAATTCCGCCCTTCCCGAAGCCGCCCGATTGTATGAGAAATCAGGTTGGACACAGATAGAGCGCTTTAACGCAGACCCCTACCCCGATCTGTTCTTTGAAAAGAAGCTACAAATTTAACAAAAGCCAGAACAGAAAAACCCGCTGCGTTATTGGTTTAACAACCATGTTCCTCCTATTCTTAATCCAAGTATTAAGCCTGCGCTTGCGCGGGAGGGGAACAACCGTGCGCCATATAGGCGCACCAAAGTGATTGGGTAAAATTCGATGACCTTCTCTCCGATTATTACCGGACCCGGCATTATCGGGTATCGCTACCTTACGGAAACCCGTGAAAGCCAACAGGCCGTTCTTGCCGAATCTGCCGAAGTGTCACGTCTGACCGACGGGTTTGTCGAGGAACTCAATTCCATCGAAACAGCTGATCAACTGCTTGCCAATCGCGATGTGCTGACCGTGGTTCTAGGGTCTTTTGGATTGCAGGATGATATTGGTAATTTTGGCCTCTTGAAGCGCGTTTTGGAAAGTGATCTGTCAGATTCCAGCTCCCTAGCCAATCGGATGCCAGACACACGCTATCTTGAACTGGCACGCGCCTTCAATTTTGTCGGAGAAGGCGGCCCAAGCCTCGCAGCTTTGGAAGTCAGCAACCCCGCGCGTGATCAACTGGCACGATTTGAAACCGCCGATGATCTGCTCAACGCGACATCCTTTGCAGATCGCAATGTACTGAATGATGTCTTAGAACAGTTCGGCCTTGAACAATACGCGGCCAATACCAACTTTTTAAAACGTGTTCTGGAGTCTGATCCGGATGAGGTTGGCTCGTTCACCAATCGCCTACTAGATCAAGGTTTAATCGAGTTTTCGAGAGCGTTTAACAACGTCGAGAAAGAAGCAGAGCGCGCAAAATACGACAATACAATCTACCGGTTTGCCGAACTGTTTGAAGACGAAGCTGCAAATATCAAAACGGTTGACGACCTATTTGCAAAACCTGAGCTTTTAGACGAAGCTTTAAACCTATTCGGCGTCAGCCGGGCAGCTGACAGAACTGACTTCCTGCGTGATGTGCTCGAGTCTGATCTAGACGATGAAAATTCTTTTGTAAACCAACAGGAAGATCCCCGTTATTTCGCACTGGCAAGCGCATTTGAATTCCATGAACGCAGTGAACGTGAAGCCTTTATCGCGACCTTTGCAGAAGATGACGAGGATCGCCCACGTCCCTTTGAAAGCAATCTGGAAAAAATGGTTGAAGCCATTAACGACCTACCTGCCCCCTTGGAAGAACCTCAACAATTTCTAGAAAGTTTTTCAGTCTTGCTGAGCGCTAAAGACTTCTTCGGATTGGAATTTTCATCGGCCGACAACGATCCGCGATTTGCAAATCAGGGCGAACTGGAAGCCTTCCAATACGATCGTATCCTCTCCTCTGACCGCAGCGATCCTTTCTCATTTGTAAACGTGAAATCCGATCCTCGGTTCAGAGTTCTGGCTGACGCCTTTAATTTTCAGCCCCCCCAAGAGGACACATTTACCTATCCCGACGGGTTTGCAGAAAAAATCTTGGAAAACTATCTGGATGAAGAGTTTGTTATCAGTGTCGGGGAAGTCGATCCAACCCAACGGTTTGCGTTGGCCTTTGAACCCGGTGTCACGGAAATTGTTGATGGGGCTTCCTCTGAAGATTCAGAATGGTTTTCTGTGATTGCGTCAAATCCCCTGCGTGAAGTCTTTCAGACAATTTTCGGCCTGCCAGATAGTTTTGGAACATTGGATGTGGATCAGCAGGTGACAGACCTGAAGGCCCGCGCGCAATCGCAATTTGGAGTGACAAGCGTGTCTGGTTTGATCGACGGCGGCCACATTGATACGATCCGCACGCGCTATCTGTCAATCGCAAGCATAACAAACCCACCATCGACGGTTAGTAGCCCGCTGCTTTCCTTGTTTGCATAGTTTGGACAATAAACGGTATTAAAAACACCTTTTCTAAAAAGTCTTAAAAAAGCCCAGACTTTTGCGGAATCCTTTTGTAGGGTCTCTCCTGCAGGAGGATCTATCCGTGAACTTACCCCAGCTATGCAAACGCCCAACAATAGGCATACTCCTGCTTTTCATGTTCGCACTGCTGGGCAGTTGTGGGAGTTCAATCAATAGGTTGGCTCCAACGCCCAATCTCTATCTGGATGGACGCAATTATAATCCTGAACAGGTGCCGATCGCACAACAGACAATTGCGCCGCAGATCCTCTATGTAACCAATCGTGCCCAAACAGATCGAAGACGTTCATTTGCATATGCGGCTGAACGATCTGATCAAATGGCCTTTGGCACTGCAGATGTATCTTTTGACGGGGTCGATGACTGGCAAGACCTGATTGACATCACACAAGGCCAGAAACGTGGACGCTCTCGTCTACGTGTCGCCAATTATTCCGAGGAAATTAAGTTTTCAACCACACCGCTTGCCACCGAACGTGCTGAGGGAAACCTGCGCGTCCAAGAACCTGTTCAAGCCGAATATGAAGCCCTAGGAGAAGAGTTTAAAGCTGCCCTCGCTGAACAGATGAGACGCCAAGAAAGCGGGCGTGTTCTGCTTTACATTCACGGTTTCAACAATCAATTCGATGATGCACTCGTCACATTGGCCAATATCTGGCATTATGCTGGACGCAGGTCCGTTCCTATGATTTTTTCCTGGCCCGCCGGAAACAGCGGCGTCTTTAAGTACTTTAAAGACCGCGAAGCAAGCAACTTTTCAGCCTTTCACCTGAAAGAAACACTGGATCTGATTGCAGAGGTGCCCGAGGTTGAAACCATTGATATCGTAGCACATTCTCTTGGCAGCGATGTCACCACTGTTGCGTTGAGAGAATTAATCATTCGGGAACGTGCCAAGGGCAATAAACCCAAAATATCTCTGAAAACTGGCACCTTGATCCTTGCCGCCCCTGATCTGGATGTCGGCAGTGTCCGACAACGCCTGCTGACGGAACGTTTCTCAGAAGCGTTCGAGCAGGTGAGTGTCTATATCAATCCAAATGATACCGCGCTTGCGCTGTCCTCGCTGTTCACCCAAGTCAGCCGCCTTGGGCGCTTTGAAAGCGATGATTTCGCGCCAGGGGAAATCGAGCGCATCATGAAGGTCGGATTGATGCACTTCATCTTGGTTGAAGGTGCGGCCGGGTCTGGTCACTCTTACTTCCGACAAAACCCAAGTGTTCTGTCTGATATTGCCCTCACCTTGCGCACCCGGGCCTTCCCAGGAGGGCAACTGCGACCGCTTGAAGTCAATGATGATCACATCTGGACCCTGCACCATGACTATCCTCTGGATCGTTTACCTGTCCTGACCCCACAAGAACTACGCGATCTGCGCTGATCGCATATGATCGTTGTGGGGCGGCGTTACATCCGTTATCACCTCTGCCAAACTTCGTTTCCCATCATGGAGCAGCTCTCATGGCAGCCTATCAATACGTCTACCATATGGAAGGGGTCTCAAAGACCTATCCCGGTGGTAAAAAATGTTTTGAAAACATCCACCTGTCCTTCTTACCCGGTGTAAAAATTGGTGTTGTTGGCGTCAACGGCGCGGGTAAATCGACCCTGATGAAAATCATGGCCGGTATGGATAAGGATTTCTCCGGCGAAGCTTGGGCAGCTGAGGGCGCAAAAGTCGGCTACCTGCCTCAGGAACCAAAGCTGGATGAAAGCCTCACCGTGCGTGAAAATGTTATGCTGGGCGTCGCCGAAAAAAAAGCCAAGGTGGATCGTTTCAACCAGATCGCGGTAGAGATGGCGGAAAACTACACCGATGAGCTGATGGAAGAGATGACAACCCTGCAGGATGCCATCGATTCTGAAAACCTTTGGGACCTTGACAGCCAGATCGATGTGTCGATGGAGGCTCTGCGCTGCCCCCCGGATGACGCCGACATTGCCAACCTCTCGGGTGGTGAAAAACGTCGTGTTGCGCTGTGCAAATTGTTGCTTGAAGCGCCTGATATGCTGTTGCTCGACGAACCGACCAACCACCTGGACGCCGAGACCATCGCCTGGCTGCAGCAACACCTGATTGACTACAAAGGCACAATCCTTTGTGTAACCCACGACCGCTATTTCCTGGATGATATCACAGGCTGGATTCTCGAACTTGATCGGGGCCGCGGCATTCCATACGAAGGCAACTATTCTGCGTGGCTGGAACAAAAGGCCAAACGCCTGGAGCAGGAAGCGCGCGAAGACAAATCCCGCCAGAAAACGCTAGAACGCGAGTTGGAGTGGATGCGTCAAGGTGCAAAGGCCCGTCAGGCAAAATCCAAAGCCCGGATCAACGCCTATAACGATCTGGCAGGCCAATCTGAGCGTGAAAAACTGACCCGCGCCCAGATTGTCATCCCCAATGGCCCACGTCTGGGCAATAAGGTGATCGACGTTGAAGGCATTTCCAAACACTACGGTGACAAGCAACTGGTGGAAGGTCTGTCTTTTGATCTGCCCCCCGGTGGCATCGTCGGCGTAATCGGCCCCAACGGCGCGGGTAAATCCACCCTGTTCCGTATGCTGACCGGTCAGGAACAGCCGGATGAAGGCTCAGTCACCTATGGTGACACGGTGAAACTGTCTTATGTGGATCAGTCACGCGACGATCTGGATGACAATGAAACCGTCTGGGAGAGCATTTCCGGTGGCGCTGAAATCATCGAACTGGGCGACGCGCAGGTGAATTCCCGCGCCTATTGTTCGTCTTTCAACTTCAAAGGCGGCGATCAGCAAAAACCACTGAAACTCCTGTCTGGTGGTGAGCGTAACCGCGTGCATATGGCACGCCTGCTGAAAGAGGGCGGCAACGTTCTCTTGCTCGACGAACCCACCAACGATCTGGACGTTGAAACCCTGCGCGCACTCGAAGACGCCTTGGTCGATTTCGCGGGCTGCGCGGTGGTGATTTCACACGATCGTTTCTTCCTTGACCGGATCTGTACCCACATTCTGGCCTTTGAAGGTGACGCGCATGTGGAATGGTTTGAAGGCAACTTTGAAGACTACGAAGAAGATAAGAAACGCCGTCTGGGCCCGGACGCTTTGGAGCCAAAGCGCCTTAAGCATAAGAAGTTCGCGCGGTAGCTAGGCACGGGGAGCACAAATGCTCCCCTTTTTTATTGAGGCTAAGAATTAGGAGAAAAGATGAATTGGACTTGCCCATATTGTCATCATGCTCAGGTCGTCACTAAGGAGACCGCCGCAACAATTAATGAAGGCTTCACTACAATCAAAACTGATTTAGGCCATATAGGGCTATATGCCGAAGCGATCGTCTGCGCGAATCCCGATTGTAATAAAGCAACCGTTTCAGCTTCCATAGTTGCAGGCCATTTTAGCCCTAGTACCCGCAAAGTTTACATTTCTCACAGTGACTTTCGCACTCACCACAAAATGCAATTGCTTCCAGAAAGCCTCGCGAAACCTCAACCAGAGTACATCCCTCAGCCACTGCGCGAGGATTACATCGAAGCTTGCCGGATACGAGATTTGAGCCCTAAAGCATCTGCAACACTAGCCCGCAGGTGCCTTCAAGGTATGATCCGAGACTTTTGTGGCATCTCAGAAGGAACACTGTTCAAAGAGATCCAAGCGTTACACGAACGCGTTGTCGAGGGAAACGCACCGAAGGGCGTGTCTGAAGATAGTGTCGAAGCAATCGATCATATTAGAAAGATTGGCAATATCGGTGCTCACATGGGAAAAGATATCAATGTCATCATAGATGTTGAACCCGAGGAGGCTCAAGTCCTGATTGAGTTGATCGAAACGCTATTTGATGAATGGTATGTCGCACGCCAAAAACGCGAAGACCGCATTGCGCGCGTGAAGGCAATCGCAGACGAAAAAGCCGGACAAAAGCTGATATCTCAGAGGTAACACAAGGCCCGTGCCTGACCTTGGGGAGGTGCAAATGCGCCTTTCCGGGGGGAAGGTTAGGTGCGGGCCGTGACACTGCGTGCCACATCCCAAGGGACCACCTTGCCAATGTTCCAAGTGTGGGAAGGTTGGCGCGTTTGGGCTCCGCCCGCCCACATCTCGAACAGTCCCCCGGACTGTTTGTCCCTTCGGGAGCCGATGTGAACTCCACGGGGGAAGCCCGGGCCACTTCGCGTCACGTCCTACGGGACATCCTGCAAACCGTGCTGAGTTCGCCTTATTCACGCTCTCACATGGCAAAACGTCATAAACACCGCCAACAGCCATCAGCGTGAATGGAAATAATACACTCATCCATAGCGCGCGTCGGCCCCATTCAGTGGGACGCAGGTTTTCATTTGTGATGCGAAACACCACCACCGTTCCTTATCCGCCACAGAAGCAGGGAATGGTCGCACGGTTTTCCTTGCCCCAAAGAGAATCAACTGGCATAGATTTTCCTGCTACTGCTTCTATCGACGTTCTGTCTCCCCCACTGGGCGGCGTTCAGTCTTTCGATCAAGGCGAACGCCAGGCTGCCGCAGGAGCGCGGGCAGCGTTTACAGAATGGAGATCTCTCATGCCTACAGGCACCGTAAAATGGTTCAACTCAACCAAAGGTTTCGGCTTTATCGCACCTGATGAAGGCGGAAAAGACGTTTTTGTACATATTTCTGCTGTTGAGCGCGCAGGCCTGACCGGTCTGGCCGACAACCAGAAAGTGACCTACGAACTGCGCGCTGGCCGTGATGGCCGCGAAAGTGCAGATCAGATTGAACTGGCCTAAGCCAGATTCAACCACGTTTGAGACAGCCCGCCCTTTGGCGGGCTGTTTTCGTTTGAAGGGTTAGAATCGGACAATAAAATTTACCATTGCGCCAAAAACCCCACATTGGTAAATAAAAATAACCAATCAGAGCGCAAGAGGTGCATCATGCCTGTCATCACCAACATCAACGATCTAAAGCGCATCTATGAACGACGCGTGCCCCGTATGTTTTTTGATTACGCAGAAAGCGGCAGCTGGACCGAACAGACCTTTCGCGAGAACACCAGTGATTTTGATCAGATCCGTCTGCGACAGCGTGTGGCAGTTGATATGGCAGGGCGCTCTACTGCGACGCAGATGATTGGTCAGGACGTGGCAATGCCGGTCGCGCTGGCGCCTGTTGGGCTGACGGGTATGCAATGTGCGGATGGAGAAATCAAAGCCGCCCGCGCTGCAGAGGAATTTGGTGTTCCTTTCACTCTCTCTACCATGTCTATCAACTCGATCGAGGATGTGGCCGAGGCGACGACAAAACCGTTTTGGTTTCAGCTTTATACGATGCGGGATCTCGATTATACCGCACGCCTGATCCAACGCGCCAAAGATGCCAAATGTTCCGCACTGGTGATCACGCTGGATCTGCAAATTCTTGGGCAGCGCCACAAAGATCTGAAAAACGGCCTGTCTGCCCCGCCAAAATTAACCCCGCGCACCATTGCAAACCTGATGACCAAATGGCGTTGGGGCATCGAAATGCTGGGCGCAAAACGACGCCATTTTGGCAATATCGTTGGCCATGTCGAGGGGATCTCTGACAATTCGTCGCTTGGCGCCTGGACAGCTGAACAGTTTGATCCAAGTCTGGATTGGAGCAAGGTTGAACGCCTTATGGAGATGTGGGGTGGCAAGGTCATTCTGAAGGGCATATTGGACGCTGAGGATGCGCGTATGGCTGCCAAGCTCGGCGCAGACGCGATTGTTGTTTCTAATCACGGCGGGCGTCAGCTAGACGGCGCGCTTAGCTCTATCCGTATGTTGCCAGAAATCATGGATGCAGTCGGGGACCAGGTTGAGGTTCATCTGGACAGTGGCATACGATCAGGTCAGGACGTCCTGAAAGCGGTCGCCCTTGGCGCAAAGGGCACGATGATCGGGCGGGCCTTTGTATATGGTCTTGGTGCGATGGGGCAGGCAGGCGTTACACAGACACTAAACGTTTTGCACAAAGAGCTGGACACCACCATGGCGCTGTGTGGCGAAAAGTCAGTCGAAAATCTGGGGCGTCATAACCTTTTGGTTCCCCAAGATTTCGGCGGCCGCTGGCAATCCAACACCTAAGGCTTCAGGTTTGAACGGGCTGCCCGCCTCTTGCAAAAAACCGAAGGGCGGGCACCAAGACGATGGCAATCAGGGCCAGCAGCGCACCTAAAATTGTAAAGGCCATGGGCAAACCAAAAGCCTGTGCTAGAAACCCCATTAAGGGGGGGCCAATGAAAAACCCGGTGTAGCCAACAAGCACCACACGCGAAATCGCAAGACTGCGCTGGCCTGCAGGCAGGGTCTTTGCGATCCAGACAAGCGTCATTGGTGCCGTAATCGACACACCAAAACCAATCACGGCAAAGCCCATATAAACCAAGGCCGGTGTTGGGGCCCATGCCGCCAAAACAGCGCCCAAAGCTGCCAGCGCGCCTGCCCCCTGTAATGCGCGGCCCTCAGAAACAAAACGGGTCAAGACCTGCCCCGTCAGCCGTCCAATCCCCATTGTGAACCCCAAAATCGCAGGCCCCATAGCCCCCTCTGCCGCGCCAACGCCCAGACTGCGTTCAAGGTGCAGCGCCGACCAGCCCTCCGTCGCTTGTTCAGCCATAAAACCGATCAATGTCACCAGACCCGCACAAATCAACAAAGGTTTAGAGAGCCCAAACCCATGGCGCGTGCCTGCTTCATCTGAGTTGGAGATCTTATCTTCATGGCGCAACCCCGGCGTCACGATGAGGGTTCCCAAACCAATCAATGCAAAACACACGATAGGGGGAATACCTGCCTCGCGCATCAGTCCGGCACCAATTGCGGCCACGCCGTAAGAAAAGGAATATAAAGCGTGATTGAGGTTCATAAGCGAGCGCCCTGCCTCAACTTCAATCCCGCTTAGCCGCGCATTCATAATCACATCCAAGAGGCCTGATGTTCCCATCGCAAGCAACATCGCCAGTGCAAAGAACGCCCAACTGTTCGCAAGCCCCGGCAGGATAAAGGCTGCAACCATTGCAACCGCCCCCCCGACCATTGCATAAGCGCCAAGCCCGCGGTCCACTTTGGGCGCAATCCACATAG
The DNA here is from genome assembly GCF_900102795.1 of Epibacterium ulvae. GTDB lineage: Bacteria > Pseudomonadota > Alphaproteobacteria > Rhodobacterales > Rhodobacteraceae > Epibacterium > Epibacterium ulvae. The sequence continues at coordinate 128,602 of NZ_FMWG01000007.1, forward strand.
CGCCTACCGCACCTGCAGCCCCGAACAGCAGCGCAAGCCCAAAATCAGCATCATTCAACCCGGCCTGGGCTTTGATCCAAGGCACATATGCCCCAAAGACACCCCAAAACATTCCCATGGCGATAAAAGCACGGGCGGGAATACGACTGGCAATAATATCATCACGAATGCTCATACGGCAGCTCTGCCACGCGCCTGTTTCCATAGGCAACCAGCGCTGCGACACTCGATCGTCGTTTTCAAACTATTTGAAATCACCAAACAGGTATAGCGACCTCAAAGACGCGTTCTTGAAACCAGATGAGAGAGGGGTATGCACAGAGCCAAATCCAGAAGAACCGGTTTAACCCAAAGAAACACGCGTTGGATAAATGAAAGGCGGCGGTACAGAGCAACGCCAGCTGTAGGGCTTGTGCATTCAAAAGCGTCAGCGGAAACAGCACTTCTAACAACATGACGGCCCAAGACATTAGAAACAGAACCAAACGCCGGTCTGCCCAGTCTCTGAGCCCTTCGCTCACAGGATAGGCCGAAAACCGGAACACATCGCTGAGCGCACGCCCAGATTGCCATTCTGGATTGACGATCTTGATCCAACCAGACACAAAATAAGACAAAACAAGCTGCACCGCGAGATACGCAAGCGCCATTTCAGCCCAAAAGACATTTGGGGCCAGATGGGCCAGCGAGACACAGCTTAAGATCAGGATCGTCATCTTGTCACTGCCGCCGTTATAAGGCCCCTGGAACCTGTGAAGCATCAGCACACTGATCCCCCAAAGCCCCCAAACCGCCACAGGCCCGAACACCCCGATGGCAAGACAGGCACAACACACAAGACGCAGACCAAAAAGCCAAGGGCTGTGGCGTACGCTCAGATGTTCAAGGCTTTGCTGGGCAATCACAAAGGCAAGCATCAGCTCAGTCAGGCGGAGTGTGTCTTCAAAGCTCACGCCAATGCCTCCGCCCGCGAGATACGCGCGCTCTCATATTCGACCGACTTTATAATCTGGTCTTCTTCGCGGGAAAGGAAGACCAAGCGAAATTGAAAATCCACCTCATGCTCTGGTAAGGTCTGTGCGATACGGCGTGCCAATTCAGCGGCACTGTGGACAGTAGGCGTATCAATCAATCGCTCCGAGCAGCTGACCATAAACAGCTGCTCATTCCAGGCCGGGTTCCAAAACAGGCGGCGGATCATCTGTAGCGTCCCAATGCGCGCAGGTCTTGGCCGATCTTCGCACCACTCCCCCCAGCTGCCACGATAAAACAGGCGATATTCAACCCGTGGAGACGGGGCGACGGTTTTGAAAAACCGCCAAGACGGGATCAATGCGGGCAGCAGCAGTCCAAACAAACGCAACAGTGACAGCAACATCAGGGGCGGGCTCTTGTAACAGGTTGTCGTGCTATCCTAGCCGAAGTGGATTAACACCCGCTTGCCAAATCCTGATTGCTTCACGTATCTCAGAGAGGTGATTTTAGCATGCTCAGACCGCTGGGTAATGGCCCGGCAGCTTTCGCTCTTGCCAGAATCTTCAATCCATACTAAGGGGGCAGCTTCACGCGGGGTGACAGCCTTGGAGGCACCCTGCCCTTATTACATTGGAGATTACTCATGGCAAAAGAGATTCCAGATCTCGTCGCCGAAGTTCGCGCGGGGACAGGCAAGGGCGCCGCTCGTGCAGCACGTCGCGCAGGCATGGTTCCGGGTGTTGTTTATGGTGGTGACGTTGATCCACTGGCAATCCAGATCCCTTTCAACGTTCTGTTGAAAAAGCTGAAAGCTGGCCAGTTCAAATCCACACTGTGGAACCTGAAAGTTGAAGGTCAAGACGACGTTCGCGTGATCTGCCGCGACGTTCAGCGTGATGTTGTTAAAGATCTGCCAACACACTTGGATCTGATGCGCCTGCGCCGCACCTCAAAAATCAACCTGTTCATCCCTGTTGAATTCGTCAACGAAGAAGAATGCGTTGGCCTGAAGCGCGGCGGTGTTCTGACCGTTGTCCGCTCCGAGGTTGAACTGGTTGTAACCGCTGGTGATATCCCAGAGAAAATCACCGTTGACCTGACCGGCAAAGCCATCGGCGACGTGATCAACATCTCTGACGTTGATTTGCCTGCTGGTGCGAAGCCAACCATCGACCGTGACTTCGTGATCGCAAACGTTGCAGCACCTGCTGGTTTGGCGTCTGCTGACAGCGAAGAAGAAGGTGAAGAGGAAGCCGCAGAGGCATAAACCTCGGGTCATACTCTTACAGATTAGAAACCCCCGGCATGACCACATGCCGGGGGTTTTGCATTCCCGACCTCAAAACACAATTTTGGACTGATTTTGATCAGCTCCCTAATCTGCATATCCATATTGTCAAAGTGCGCATGCGGCCTTTGGCAATTGCGATGAAAATCCCCATCTACAACCTGAGCGATGCCATTGAAACACAGCAATGGATGCAGCATTTCATTGCCAAAGGTCTGATCAATTATGAGCACATGATGTCACAGGGAGTTTATTCTTTCTGTGATGAGGTGACGATCGCAGATATTTGCCTTATGCCTCAATTCTATAACGCCAAGCGTTGGGGTATTGATCTTGCCTCGTCGCCTAAAATCCGAGAAACGGTTGCCCGGCCGGAAAAGCTGTCTGCCTTTCAGCAACACCCCCGGGTCAAACCCCGCACGGAACACGCTAAGACCAGAGACCCGCCGATGACACGCAATGAAAGCTACAAGCTGGATGATTTCCTTCCCTATCTGCTGAATCAGGCCGCAGATGCACTCAGTTTAACCTTTCAAAAACACTATCGCGACACGTATGGCATGCTGCGCACGGAATGGCGGGTGCTGTTTCATCTGGGCAGTTTTGGCGATCTGACGGCTAAAGAGATCTGTGAGCGCTCTAATATTCACAAAACCAAAGTCTCACGGGCTGTGACTGCGCTTGAAACCAAAGGGTATCTGGCGCGCCAAACTCTAGAAAATGATCGCCGCCATTCCGTGATCACGCTCACGCCAAAAGGTCGTGAGGTTTTTGAAGATCTACGGTCTAGGGCCATTCACTTTGATCGTGAACTCAAGCAGGGCATGACGGAAGAAGAATACCAAACCTTGCTCAAGCTCTTAGGGCACTTTTTAACATTTCACAAAAAGTAACCCCGGCCCCAATGAAACGGCGCTATCTGTGCCGCGCGCCCGAAGCGCCCAGATATAGGGGCTCGGCCTATTTCCAAGCGGAAAGCAGTGCTTTTCTTTAACATCAGGTGTAATAGGGCAACTGGTCATCCCGTGTATATGCGTGAAACACTCAAAACTAGAGATCCAATTCAAGAACCGCATCTGGTTCTGCAGCGCGGGATTGGCACGTGATCATTGCGGTCTTTTGCTGGCTTTTGGACAGTACATAATCGCGGTGCTCCACCTCACCAGCAATCACCCCGCATTTACACACACCACAGATCCCATCCGCACATTTGATATCAACTGGCACGCCATGTTCCACAAGCACATCTGCAGCTGTTTTATCTGCCGGAACATCTAGCAGCTTGCCTGATTTCACCAGTTTAATCTGAAAGGGATGATTTTCATATTCAGGTGCCTCAGGAACATTGAAATATTCCAGATGGCGGTTGTCTTCCGGAAACCCGCGCCGTTCTGCCGCATCCATCACCGCCTGCATATAAGGTTCAGCGCCACAGGTGTAGACATGCGCTCCTTCTGCATAGGTCAGAATCTGATCAAGATCTGCGCGCCCTCCTTCGGAGGAGATGTGCAAATACACATTGTCGGCCCAAGGCATCGCCGCAAGATCTTCCAAAAACCCCATCGTTTCACGTGAGCGTCCCGAATAGTGCAGTTCAAACGTAGCTCCAAGGGCGTGTAGACGATGCGCCATGGCCATCATTGGTGTAATCCCGATGCCACCGCCCATCAGATAAGATTTGCTGCCCTCTTCCTGCAGTGGAAAGTGATTGATCGGCTTTGAAACAAAGATTTTCCGCCCCTCACTAAAGATCCGGTGCAGTAACGCAGATCCGCCGCGCCCGGCATCCTCGCGCAGGACGCCAATCTGATAGGTGCTGCGATCTGCGGGATCGCCAGACATGGAATATTGCCGCAGAAATTCGGGGGCGACAACGATATCCAGATGCGCACCGGCCTCCCAAGCGGGTAAATCGCTGCCATCCAGGCTCTGCATTTCATATTTTGTAACACCGTCAGACATTGCTTCGGCTTTGGTGATCTTGACCTGCAAAACAGGGCTGTCAGAAAAATCTGGGCGTTGATGCGCCCCACTCGCGTCTCCATTCTTTAAACGCAGTTTGTATTCATCGGCAGTAATCATCGCTTGATACGCCTCGATGCCCGCTTCGCGGTCCATCGGATATGGATAGGCATAAGGATGCGGCGCAAGATTTGCTGGATAGACGGCAAGTGTCTGATCTTTGTACTGAAGGTCCAGATCTTTCTGAAGCGTGCGCGCGTTCACAGGTTTGTCGGTTGGCCGATAGCCGCCATCCTCCTGTATTTCCAGGTCCCACCACCATTTCTTGGTTGTGTTCAGCGAGCCCCGATCCAAGAGGTCGTCCAATTTTGCCAAAGCTGGCGCAGTGCCCGGCAGCTTCATTGCGGCCCAGCGAAATGCACTATCTGCCAGAATACCTTCAAGGTTCCAGGGGCACGTTTTCATACAGCGACCACACATAGCGCCCCCCGGCGTGGTAATGCGATAGGTGGTGCACTTTTGGCTGTCTGATTTCCAGATCTCATAGCCATTGAACATCAGCTTTGGCCCTGCAGTAATAGCTCCAGATGGGCATTCGCGGGCGCATTTCTTACACGCTTCGCAGAATTTCTGCAGACCAAAATCAATCGGTTTATCGTGTGTCATCGGCAAATCGGTTGTCACAACACCAGATTTCAGACGCGGGCCCAGATAGGGATTCAGGATCACTTCACCAATGCGGCTGACTTCTCCAAGACCAGAAAGCAACAACAGTGGCGGTTGCAGAACTTCACCATCCATCACCGTATGGGCCTTGGCCTTGTAGCCAAGGTTACGCAGCTGCTGCGCCACCACACCGCCCAACAAAGAGAACCGCAGATAGGCGCGCATTGACATCGCAACCGCGATCCAATCGTCTCCAGATGAACCCTCCATCGTGTCATAACCCTGATCGATGATCATGCTAATCGCCTGATCATGGGGCGGTTCAATCGGCTGCCCCGCGGCATCATGGGAATACCACGACCAGTCTGGACAACGCGAAATCCCAACCGCATCGACACCCAGATAATAACTGGTTGCTTTGATCAGATCATGCGCGATCTGCGGATCCACTTTTTCCTGAATGGGGGCTGGGTCGCCATCCTGCAGCAGGGTAAAAGCCCCAAGCGCGCGACGCTGGGCCATAGACGGCGCAGATTTACGCACATACAACCCACCCTTTGCCCCCTCTTGCACATGTTTGCCCATATCGCCAAACAAGGCACGGCTGAACATATCGGTACGTTTGGGAACGCGTGGCACACGTGCTTCATCAATGTACGTCGTCGGGTTTTCTACACGTTTTAATGTCTCAAAAGGATGCAAACCGTCCTTGTATTTGCGATCCGCATAAAGCGGAGCTTGCGCCTTTGGCAGCTCTGCAAGCGGCAAGTCCCCCGCAAAGGCAAAATCTGTCGTTACAACGGCAAGCCCAAACCCAGTGCCGATGTATGGCGCAACAAGCTCACCCCCTTCGACCTTGGCAGTGCCAGCAGCAACCGCAACACGGCCAAGATCCACATCTGTTGAGCTCATTGTATGTGCCCGTGCCTCATGACCCAGAAGACGCAGATAATTGGCGATCACCACGGCTGTCTCAGCCGCCAGCAATGCGGAACGGTGCGCATCGGCATCCTTGATCCACTCAGTTCCCGGCTCATCCATACCGGGCGCACGCGGATGTGCATATAAAAACACCAGAGCATGGGTGTGGCTGTTCAAAGACCGCGCGGGAGCCTCCATCGACTCTTTCAGATCCGCCATGATCAAATCTATGCCAGAGGCAAACGTCTTGACCTGTTTCGTCCGTAGATCTTGGGCCAAGCGGTCAATATCCGGGTTGCGCACCGGATGTGGTAGAATCGCCTCTTCCGGTAATTCACAGGTTCCGACAATCGAAGCGTCACTGAAGTAGCCAAAAGCTTTCAAATGCTCGGCTCGCTCAACAGGATCTTCAGGTGTTGCAGCGACAGATTTGTTAATCAACCCATCCCGAATGGCATCTAGCATGGCCTGATGATCTGTCATCGCATTGACGATAGAGTTTGGTTGTTCAGGACGTTGGAACCGAAGGGGCGCAAAGGCAGGCACCTGTGCCAGATTTACGCGAGGCGCACGTGCAAGCGTTTCCAATTTCAATCGGCCCAGATGCACCGGTCGATTTTTGGCGGATAGCAATTGCAGTCCCATAACAACTCCTCTGTCTTTATACGTATGCCAAGCACACCACGCTGACGATCCACATATCGCGACCTGATATAACCATGTGCTGGCACAACGAGAGAAAATGTATCCTCTCATTTAATTACCATTGATAACTATTAACGAAGCGATAATCTCGTCAAGATAATATTTACATTCGCAACCAATATTTATTAAATAAGAGCAGTCGCCCACATCGCCACGAAAAACAGAAAGTATGATCCGTGACCAACGCGCACGTTCAAGAAATCTATGACCTGCACAGTCGGCTGGGTTTTCGGCTCACGCGGCTTTCAAATCTAATGAAAGCCCGGCTGGATAAAATCCTTGCACCACATGGTTTATCGCGCCTGTCATGGTGCGCACTAACGGGTATTGGACTCCAGGGTATAACAACACCCAGTCAATTGGCGGATCACATTGGCATTACACGTCAGGCGGTATCACGTCTTTTGCTGCAAATGCGGAAAAATGGGCTCGTCGAACAAAGCTTTGATACATCGGACGGGCGCGCACGTCGGCTAACTTTGAGCACCTATGGCAACGAAAAGCTCGCACTTTGCCATCCGCTGGTGGATGAAAATCAACAGTATTTTGCTTCCAAGATCTCTCAATCAGAGCTGCATCAGTTCAACCAGACAATTGATAATTTGCTAGACGGGGAAACAGCAAGATTGGATGAAGTATAGCAAAGCAAGATAGATAGGCCGACATGACGATGATCCGCCTATCTTTGATGTATTTCACACAGCTGGTACTACAGATCCAGCTCAATAGGGTGATCTTCATCCGCGGGGACCGCGCAACAGATCAGGACATCCCCCTGTTCCGGTTCAAATTCTGGATCTGTGCGATAAAGAACCTCACCACTTTTCAATCGCACTGCACAGCTTCCACATGAACCACGGCGACAACTGGAATTTGCGGTTATGCCGTGTGCTTCCGCAAAATCCAGAAGCGTCCCATCAGAAGGTCTCCAACGCTTTGGATCCGCCAATGAGGTGAATGAGACCATAGCAACCTGAGGCTCCTGAACGGAAGGGCTGTCAATAACCTCTTCCTCAGCACGCCGCAAAGAGGCTGGGCCGAAAGATTCAGAATGGATCCGCAGATCACGCACGCCCAGATCAATAAGCAGATCATAGGTTGCCTGCATAAAGGCCGGAGGCCCACACAAGTAGAACTCATAATCTGCAAGTGGCAGCAAGCTTTGCAACAATTCGGCTGAGATCCTGCCGTGTGCATGGAAATGCGTGCCGACTGCCTCTTCACTGGTCGGTTGTTCAATCAAAGAGACATAACGCAGCTCGCCTTGGGTTTTTTCCTGCAACTGGGTGAATTCATAGGCAAAGGCCCGCTCAGACGTGGTGCGTGCAGCGTGGATGACTGTCATTTGTCGCATGTGACGGCGCGAAAACCCATCTGAAACCGCTTGTCGCGCCATTGAAATCATCGGCGTGATCCCAACACCCGCTCCAATCAAAACCGCAGGGCGTGTTTCAGCCGTATCCAACACAAAAGCGCCTTGAGGGCTGCGCGCGTGAAGGATATCGCCTTCTTTCATAGAGCTATGCAAATGCGATGAGACCACACCAGCAGGCAGATCATCACGCGCATCTTCGCGTTTGACCGAAATTCGATACTGCGCATCAGAGGGCGCAGACGAAAGTGTATAGGTGCGCATCATCGTACGGTCGGCCCCTTTTGGACGCACCTTAATTGGTAAGTATTGCCCAGGTTTAGAAGGCAGGCAGGCTTTTCTATCCACGGGTTCAAGATAGAAAGAACGAATTACACAGCTTTCATCTTGAATGCGTGTGATCCGAAAATCGCGCCATTCCGTGCGGGCTGCCTCTGCCGCCTGCCGTTCTCCTGCTTGTGTCCAATTCCCAGTAAGACGTGCATTGGGAGAGGCCTCCCCTTCTGCGAAATTCAAGGGGGATGCGCCAACCAGCCGTTGACCATGGGTCAATGTAAACCGCCATGCACGTTCCGCCCCTTGGAAGGCAGCCACTTCATCGGTCATATCCCAAAGCAGTTCAACTGTGCCTGTCAGCTGGACCAGATCGCCCGTCTCAAAATCAACAAAAAGCAAACCAGCCTTTGGATTCACCAGAAAATTGCCCAAAGTGTTAAATGCAAAGTTGCCGATGAAATCCGGCACCGTCAGCGTATCACCGTCAACTTTTACAAATCCCGGATTGCCGCCCCGGTGGTTCACATCAACACCACCATTGATCCGTTTGTCATCTTTGGGGTTGTTACTGGCAACAAAGAAGGTGGCGGATCGTTCAATCAACGCGCGGATGTCATCCCCAATAGCGCTAAATTCCTCGCACGGCCCTTCAAAAGGCAGGCTTGGATCACGTGAAAACACCATATCACGGGTGTGAATATATTGCGGGCAATTGCCAAAGGATTGCACCACATCCACCAGCGTATCCCCGCCTTCATGACTGCGCACCACGCCATTCAACCGGTTGCGACGTCGTGTTGGCATTTCCAGTCCAAGATAGCTTACCGATGCCTCGGTTTGAACATTATCGATATAGGGATCACCCGTCATGGCGAACCCCTTGATCGAAAGCGTTTTGGGATCTGGAGAGGAAACAAACCCAGGTTGCCCAAACAGGATCGATGCCCATGGCTGTCCAGTATGATCCACACTACCAGCAATAAAAAACGGCAGCTGTGCGAAAAACTCTCGATGTTGCTCAGGCATATAGGGCCTATGGATGAACCGCCCCATGCGTTCTTGCCGTTCTGCACGCCCCAGACGCGTGTGTAATTCCACCTCACCTGGGTGATAAGGCGATGCGTCTTTATCCCAGCCAGACAGCTCCATGGTACGTCTCCTTTTCCAGGTCCGCGGGCGTATGCATGACGCATCAACCCGCGGCATAGATACATTCGCGTTTAGTCTGCCGCCGCCATCAGGTCTTCGATGCGAACCATACCTGGCAGGCCCTCGATCGCTTCAACCCGTGCAATCCAGGCATTGATTGCAGGATAGGCTGACAGGTCAAATCCACCTTCAGTAACCCGTGCAACATAGGCATAACAGGCCAGGTCTGCAGCGGTTGCCGTCTCACCAGCCAACCAGTCATTCTTGGCCAAATGTGGCTCAAACAGCGTATCATACAGTGCTTTGGTTTTCGCTTTTGCAACTTCGGGGTCCCCAGGCATGCCAAATAGCTTGATCGCACGCACAACAAAGGGGCCATTTTGGACTTCATTTACGGCAACAGAGAGCCATTCCTGCACACGCGCAGACTGCAGTACGTCTTTCGGGAACCATGCGCCTTCGGTGTCAAATTTACCCGCGATATAGGTCATGATCGCGATGGAATCGCGCAGTACAGCATCACCATCACTGAGAACTGGAACTTGCCCCAAAGAGTTCATGGCTAGGAACTCCGGTGCTTTATGTGCGCCCGCTTTCAAATCGACGGTCACATATTCATAGTCTACTTTCAGCAGATCAAGCAGCGCCTGAACGCGGTGGGTATTGCCAGAGAGAGGGTGGCCATAGAGTTTCATGGTGTTTTCCTATGCTGGATAAAACAGTTGCATCCCCCATTGTCTAACGCAGCAATGACATACAGGATATTTAGTGGTATCCATATACACTATGGAGAAAACTGATTACCTTAACATCGATGGGCATCAATTGCGTATTCTGTTGACGATACGTGAAGCCGGGTCCTTATCAGGTGCTGCAAAAATACTTGATATGAACCAATCTACCATCAGCTACTGGCTGGACCTGCTGAGAAAGCGAACAGGGGACCCCCTGTTTGTCCGCCATGGAAATGGGGTAGAACCCACCGCACGGGCGAGGGATTTATTTCCCGCAGCGGAAGCTGCCCTGCGCCAAATCGAAGCCATGTTTGAACCACAGCTTTATGATCCAGCTGAGGATCACGGCGTTCTGCGTATTGCCTGCACTGCGCTAGAACGCGACACGCTGTTAAAGCCTCTGATCCATCACGCCCAACAGGTTGCGCCAGCCTTGTCTTTTGAATTGCCGAATTCCGGATCCTCGTTCCAACTGATTGAGCGCCTCCGCCTTGGGACGCTGGATGCCGTATTTATGCCTGCCGGGTCTTCTGAACGTGACGGTATTTTGCAGCGAACACTTTCCCGGTTTTCTGATGCTGTGTATTTTGATCCCCAATATCCGCTGGAAACCGATAACCTTGATGCCTTTTGTGATCGCCCTCAGGTCCGTGTTGCATTTGGCCCGGATGCGGGGTTTAGCATTGATCGCAAACTGACCAAGATGGGACGCACGCGCCATGTCGCTGTACAGGTTTCAGATTTTGAATCTGCTCTTGCATTGATTGCGGGCACCCGACTCATTGCGACGTTGCCAGCCTTACTTAACCGCCAAGGTTTGCAAAAAATTGCCCCCCCATGGGAGAATCCGCAACGTGAATTGGCGCTTTATTGGCACGCACGCAATCAAACCTCTGCACGACACAGATATTGGCGAGATACACTCGCAAAGCTTGCAAAATCAGACTGAAGCAGTCTGTCCGGGATAGGCCAAATCCTGAACCTCGGCGAAAATCTCAGCCAGATGCAAACGCCAGCCAGATAAAATATGTTGGGCGGTTTGTGACATTGGGCGATAGCGTGGTGACAGGATCGCATAGTCATACAGGATCTCTTCTCGGATCGGACGAAATACGATATCAGCGCCCCCCCCTTGCATGGTGATCTGAGTAAATGCGGAAAGTGGGTCACAAATCACAACACATTGCCCTTGCTGTACAAATTGCATCAGCGGCAAAACGATCTGGCTATCAACTTTTCGCACAAACGCTACGTCATGTTCCACAAACGCGCGCTGCACCCGTTCAAATAGCGGATGTCCCTTGTGCAACGTCCCCTGTGGCACCCCATCCAAGTCTGCAACCGAAACAACATCTTGCCTCGCAAGGGGATGTTGTCTGGGCAATGCACACAAACACGGCGCCGTCACACGTTCTTCCGCATAAAGCGCACTGGGATCCAACTGTTCGACCGCATCTGCAAAACCGAAATCAAGCGTTTGCGCCCCAACCATCTCGCGAATTTGCTGTGAAGACCGGGAAGAGAGTGAAATTTGGACATTGCTATTGTCCAAAGTGGCTTGCGCAATAAAACGTGGGAACACCAGCGTTGACGGGCCAGGCATCGCCGCTACATTCAATGCGCCCCCCTGTCCAAGGCTGAGCATTTTCATCGTCCCCTGCACAACATTCAATCGCTCAAGGATCATCTGCGCTTCGGCAAACAGATATTGCGCCTCTGGCGCCGGGTGCAAACTGCGTCCCTCGCGCATGAAGAGTTTCACGTTTAACAGCTCTTCCAGACTTTTGATCGACAGGCTGACAGCAGGTTGGGTGCGTCCAAGATTGCGAGCAGCCTGAGAAATAGAGCCCGTTTTCATGACTTCGCAAAAGGCAGACAGTTGAGGTACGTTCATATAAAAATACATAAAACAAACTTATCAAAATACAAGAATATAAAATTTGTAATTATGATTGCGCGTCGTAAACTGACCGTCATGGATCGTAGAATCCAATCGAATTAGACCACAGGGAACTCGCTATGAGCAAAATGAAGACATTTATTGGCGCGGTGCTTGCGACCACCATTCTTGCTGGTGCAGCAGCTGCACAAAGCCCCACATTTTTCCGTATCGGCACCGGCGGTGCTGGCGGCACTTACTTCCCCATCGGTGGCACAATCGCGAACGGAATTTCCTCCCCTCCCGGTTCGCGCGCCTGTGACGAAGGCGGCCAATGCGGCGTGCCTGGCCTGATTGCAATTGCACAATCTACCACCGCATCCGTGTTCAACAATGCCGCCGTTCAAAACGGTGAACTGGAAGCGGGTCTTGCTGCGGCTGACGTGACACGCTCCATGTATCTGGGCGAAGGCAAGTTCGAAGGCAAAGCACACCCCAAACTGCGCGTCATCGCCAACCTCTACCCAGAAGATCTGCATCTGGTGATGCCAGAAGGCGCTGAAATTGGCGATCTGGGCGATCTCGCTGAAAAACGCGTCGGTATTGCACAGGCTGGTTCCGGCACCCAGGTAGCCGTTCTGCAGATGCTGAACGAATGGGGCGTAACCCGCGACAATATGAGCGAAGCAGAACTGAACCAAGCGCAGTCCGCCGAACGCCTGGCCGACGGTCAGCTGGATGCCTACTTCTATGCGGCAGGTTGGCCTGTAGCGGCGATGGTGCAACTGGCATCCACCAAAGGTATGGAGCTGCACTCCTTCTCTGATGAAGATCTGGCAAAGATCAATGAGCTGGTTCCGGCCTACATTCCGTCAAAAATCCCCGCAGGCGTGTACGAAGGCATCGACTATGATGTGAAAACCCCTGCTGTATCTGCAATGCTGGTTGTGTCCTCTGATCTGGACGATGAACTGGTATATGGCATCACCAAAGCACTGTGGAACGACAACACCCGCAAGCTGCTGGACAATGGCCACGCCAAAGGCAAACAGATCACTCCTGAAAGCGCACTGGATGGTGTCGCGGCCTTGGGTGTTCCATTGCACGCTGGTGCTGAACGCTTCTACAAAGAAGCCGGACTGCTGAAGTAAGCCTCACAATTCCTTCCCGCCGCGCAGCCCACCCGTGCAGCGCGGTCAACTTGAGATGGCAGGCAGTCGATTGCCTGTCATCTTTTATTTTACGCCCCAAAACAGAGTTGTTTGTCATGACGACCACACCGGACACGGCCGACCGTGACCTCACGGCCGAGGAATTGGCCGAGATTGAGAAAAAATATGACGAAGGTGCTGCCACGCGCGAAGTTGGGCCAAAATTTGGCCTGTTCCTGCGCGCGGTTTCGCTGGCCTTCGCCATGTATCACTACCTCACAGCAGGATTTTCCCTGCCGCCAGATCATTGGCACATGGGCTGGCATCTCAGCGGCCTGTTCATCCTGACCTATGCCCTGTTTCCCGCCTTCAAAGGCAAAAACGCTTTTGCACTAAAAACCGGCCCATTGCGTTTGGGCGGTGTGCCTTATTTCGACATTCTGTTGATGATCCTCGGCGTCTCTGCTGCACTGTATCTGGGGATGGCCTGGCGTGGCATACCGCTGTTTGGCATCGAAGAGCAGACCTTTCGTATGGGCAATCCCAACTCCTACGATATGGTGTTTGGTATCATTATCATCCTACTGGTTCTTGATATCGCGCGGCGCACCCTAGGCTGGGTTTTACCTGGCATTATCTGCGTCTTTATTGCCTATGCGCTGTTCGGCCCCATTTTCCCCGGCATTTTGCAACACCCCGGTGTGAAGTTCCGCACCTTCGTTTCATCAATGTATTTCCCTCAGGAAGGCATCTTTGGTGTGACTCTCTGGGTGGTATCTACCATTGTATTCCACTTTGTGCTGTTTGGCGTGATTGCCCAGCGCACCGGACTGGGGCAACTGTTTATTGACAATGCATCCATTCTTGCCGGTCGTTATACCGGCGGTCCTGCAAAAGTTTCAGTTGTGTCCTCTGCCTTTTTCGGCACCATTTCAGGCTCTTCCGTGGCCAACACAGTCTCAACCGGGGCGCTCACCATTCCCAATATGAAACGTCTGGGATACCCCGGTCATTTCGCAGGCGGTGTTGAGGCTGCGGCCTCAGCTGGCGGTCAGATTACGCCCCCGATTATGGGCGCTGCAGCCTTCATAATGGCTGAGTTTCTAGAGCTTCCCTACACCACCATTGTGATTGCCGCGATCTTCCCTGCGATCTTGCACTATGTGGGTGTGTTCACCGTTGTGCACCTGATGGCACGCAAGCTGGACCTGAAAGGTCTGAGCAAGGAAATGCTACCCAAATTCAAAGAGGTATGGGCAACGGGCTGGGCCAATCTTGTGCCCCTTGTCGGACTGCTTGTGGTGCTGTTTTCGGGATACACCCCCTTCATGGCAGCCTTTTGTGGCATTTCCCTATCGCTGGTCGTGGGCATGTCCCGCATCAAAGAACCACTAACCCTGGTCTATGCCGCGCTGTTCGCTGGATTTGCTTTATGGAAGTTCTCAAACGGTGGTTTTGATCTGACGATCACATCCGTTCTTGTCATTGGTGCGATCATTGCAACCTTTAACCCGCAAGACCGCATCAAACTGCCGCAGATGGCAGAAACCATGGAGCTGGGCGTGAAATATGCGCTGGCCGTTGGCGCGGCCTCTGCTGCGGTGGGCATCGTTGTGGGTGTGATCAACACCACCGGCGTTGGCTTCCGTATCGGCTTTATGGTGACACAGGGTGCAAGTTCATTAGCTGATAGCATCTTTACACTGACGACCTTCGGCAACTGGGCACTGTTTGCAGTCGAAGATCTGACGCTGTTTATCTCGCTCGTCTTTATTGCGCTTGCCTGTATCCTGATGGGCGCAGGCATTCCAACCACCGCGTTGTACATCATGCTGGTATCCGTGGCGCAGCCTGCACTGGCACAGTTGGGGGTTCCCCCCATCGCAAGCCATATGTTTGTGTTGTACTACGGGGTTGTGGCCGAGATTACGCCGCCGGTCTGTACATCTGCCTATGCAGCAGCTGCGATTGCGAACTCTAACCCGTTCCGCACCGGGATCTCAGCCTTTACGCTGGGTCTTGGCAAGGTGATTGCGCCGATGGCATTTGTCTATGCACCTGTGCTGCTGTTTGTCTCCTCAACCGGTTTTGATCTGTGGGAATTCACCTATACCGCGATCACCTGTATCGCAGGCGTGGTAGCCCTTTCTGCCGCAGTCGTTGGCTATTGGCTTGCGCCGATCAGGACATTTGGGCGGTGGCTTCTGGCGATTGCAGGTCTGGTGTTTATTGCACCGACGCTGCAGGCAGATCTGGTGGCCCTGCTGATTGCAAGCCCTGTGCTGATCTCACAATTCAGCCAGATACGTCGTCAGGGGGCAGCAGCATAAGATGCCTGAGACGATTACTATCATTGGTGCAGGTATGGTTGGTATCTGCACCGCACTCTCCCTCGCGGAGCGCGGACATAAAGTGCAAATCATTGACAAAGCTGCCCCCGGCCAGGGGGGAGCTACCTTTGGGAATGCCGGAATCATCTCCCCATGGTCTCTGCTACCTCAACCCGTGCCAGGTATTTGGAAGAACATTCCAAACCTCATCTTTGGAGAGCACAAAGTCCTGAAACCACGGCTGTCTATGTGGCATAAACTGGTGCCATGGGGGCTGTCTTTTCTGCGTCATGCGAACACAAAGCAGGTCTACGCCAGTGCAGAAGCGATGCAATATCTCTGCGAACCAAGCATCGATATGTACCGCCAGCATCTCAAAGGCACCGGTGCCGAAGATCTGGTGCAATCCAGCTGGTATATCCATGCTTTTCGCACCGAAGAGATGGCAAAGCGCTGGGATGAAACGGCAATTGACTACGTTTTGCGGCGCGCGTTTGGGGCAAACATTGAATGCATCAACGCGGGTGAACTGAAAGATCTGGAACCCGCCCTTGGACCAGTTTTCAAAGCGGCGGTCCTCGTCAAAGACCAAGCACGGGCACGTGCTCCCGGACGGATCGCCGAGGTTTTGTTTCAAAAAGCGTGCCAAATGGGCACCGAACTGATCCAGACCGAAGTCCGTCACATCGAACAAGAGGAAGGTGACTGGCGCGTCATCTGTGCAGATCGCGACATCACAACCTCGAAATTGGTGCTGGCCACAGGCGCATGGAGCGCAAAGCTGCTTGAACCATTAGGCATCAAAATCCCATTGCTGGCGGAACGCGGCTATCACGTTGAATTCTCCAATCCCGGTGCTGAGCTCAAGCATTCGGTGATGGATGTTGACGCAAAACTTGTCGCATCCTCAATGGAAGGCGGCCTACGTCTGGCTGGGGCTTCGGAGTTCTGTAAAATCGATGCCCCGGTAGACCCCAAACGTCAGGCATTGATGGAACAACAGGCCAAAACGATGGTACCTGATTTGAACATCAGTGAGGGCAACCTATGGATGGGGCACCGCCCTTCCCTTCCCGACAGCCTGCCAATGCTTGGCACCTTTGAGAACAGGTCCGGGCTTTATGCGGCATTTGGCCATTCTCACTATGGCCTTATGATGGCACCGAAATCCGGCCAAGTCGTGGCAGATCTTGTGGAACAACGCACACCCAATCACGATCTGGCCGCCTATAGTACAAAACGTTTCGCTTAACGCAAAAGAGCGGCCTATATCAGGTCGCTCTTTTTGCTCATGCGCCGCTGCCAGAAGCACCAGATTAAAATCGTGTACACATACAATGCGCAATCTTCTGAGATGCGACACCCACAGCAGGTGCAGTCCACAATTCTTGCGCGTTGCCAAGCGGATCAGAACACGCGCCAAGCAACGCGTCCCCCTGTTCAATATTGCCAAAATAATAAATCTGCCGCTGACGGATCGGCGCCCAAGGGCGGCGAGGGTTGAGCCTGCTATCCAGTTCGTCAAAAAGCCGCGTGAAGCTTGGAAAATACAACAGCCCCACGGCGTTAAAGTCACTGCCGACGCTGGGAAACAGTGGCGCGGTCTGGCTCATCTTTTGCGGCTGGCCGGATCGCAAAGATTTAACGTGCT
Organism: Epibacterium ulvae; assembly: GCF_900102795.1. Classification (GTDB taxonomy): domain Bacteria; phylum Pseudomonadota; class Alphaproteobacteria; order Rhodobacterales; family Rhodobacteraceae; genus Epibacterium; species Epibacterium ulvae. The sequence goes on from NZ_FMWG01000007.1 coordinate 145,661, forward strand.
GGCTGCTCTTTTTGGCAAACCCATCAGGTGCGGGCAGCAAAACCGGCACCAGACGCGGTGTGACCCTGCGCACGCTTGCATTTATCCCTGACTCAATATGGGCAACAAAGGTCGAAACCAATCGAAAGCTCGCAACCTTTACGCCCTTTACATACAGAATGTGGTTGGACTGAATGCGGCTGCGCCCCGCAGCCCATAGGCTGGAGTGTAGCTCTATTTCAGCACCAAGGCTGACAAGATCTGGCTGAAATTGCGCAAACTCAGTCGCACAAAACGCAGCATACATCTGCCGTCCGGCCTGATCGCGAAACACCGTTGTCTGTTGCCCTAATGCGCGGGCAATCAGCTGCCAATGAACATCACCCAGATGTTTAAGCCACCACACTTCTGCCAACCCTTTGGGCGCAAGCTGCGCCATGCCCAAAGACAAGGTCGCACGATGGCTTAAAGCAGAGGCTTCACCTCCACACCTTGCATATGCAAGCGTTGCGCTCACGACACCGCTCGCAGGTTCGCTTTTGCCTTGTTTGCAATCGCATCCACAAGATAGCGGCTGTCTTCATCAATCCCAAGAAAACGACCGGACCCCCACGTGTTCAGCCAGCCAAGTCCGATGAAATAAAACCCTTCTTCCTTGCACACGCCACGCTGATAGACTGGACGCCCCAAGTCATCAAAGACATCCACCTCAATCCAGCCGTAATTGGGGCGAAACCCAATCGCCCACAAGATTGACGTGATCCCTTCTTTTTCACAATCAATCTCAGTGATTTCCTGCTCGGGCTGCCAGAGCTTTTCAAACGCAGGTTCGATTGGGGCATCAATATTGTGCTTGGCGATATAGTCATCAATCACCTTGCGAATGCCAACGTAGCTATCATCGGCATCATCCAGATTGGTTTCCAGATCGGGCAGGAATTGCACCTTTGTGCCTTCCATACCGCTGACAGAACCATAAAGAGAGACACCTTCATTGGCGAATTTGCGCAAATCGATCTCATGCCCGCCATCGCGGCCAGTCATATAATGGTTGGTCTTTGATACCGCATGTTCAGGGTTTGGGTGTTTGTCGATGGTCATATGATAATGCCCCATCTCATACAGCCAGTCCGTCGCATCCCGACCGCGATACATTCGCGGAGATCGTGGGGCGGGGCCAACAGCCAAATGAACATTGCGCCCCTTCAGGTGCATGTCTTCCATCAACTGCACACCGGATTGACCTGTCCCGACAACCAGCGTGCCTCCCTCAGGCATCTGTTCTGGGCGGCGGTAGTCAACGGAATGCATCTGCACAATCGAAGGATCAAGGTTCTTTGCATAAGGTGGAACAATCGGATTGTCGTATCCACCTGTGGCAATCACCACTTGATCGGTAGAATAATTGCCCTGGCTGCTATCCACCAAATAGCCTCCACCGGCGCGTTTGGTGATTTTGGTCACCTCACAATTTTCAACGATCGGCGGATTAAACGTTTCGGCAAAAGCATCCAGATAGTCGGTGATCTCATCTTTCACCATAAACCCTTCAGGGTCCGTACCCTGATACGGAAAATCGGGTAAACGGCACTGCCAGTTTGGCGTCACAAGACAAAACGTATCCCAACGGTTTACGCGCCAGGAATGGAACTTTTGATGGCGCTCCAGAATGACGTGATCCAGCCCTTCCCGAGAAAGGTAATAGCTGACAGACAGGCCCGCCTGACCGCCGCCGACAATAACAACAGATTTATGTTCACGATGGGTCATGAGGACGGCTCCTTAGGTAATCGACAGGCAGGTCACATCTGCCGGTGCGGAATATGTGCTGGCTTTGCGTTCAATCTGGGACAGTTGTGCATCCGCATGGCCGCAGCGACTGCCATATTTGGCTTTGACCCGCAGGCTTGCACTGTCCAGCGCTTCACGGCATAGCGAAACAAATTCGTCGAGCGCATAGGTGGTATCAGCGGTCAGATATTGGCGCACAACGGTCGAAGGAGAGTAGCAGTGCTCCACCTCACCATCAGGCCAACGAACAGAAAAACGGGTTTCAGGCATAAGAGGCCTCTTTTTGTGTAAGGTTCAAATACGGCGTGCGTGCATAATCCCAAAACAGGGCGCGCCCATCACGACCAGACAGATGCAGGGTTGAACCTTCGGTGACGTCCCCACACACAGAGGCCGAAACGCCCTGCGCCCGGAACGCTGCACAGACGGCATCTGCATTTTCAGAGCGCGCAGTCAGTAAAAAGCCAAAGCTTGGGAAACTGCGCAGCCAGCGGGCCAGGTCCACGCCCTGTGGCCGTGGCAAAGCGTCATGTTGGATATCAACGGCAACACCAGAAGCCTCCGCCAGCATCAGTGCGGTGCCCACGATCCCACCCTGACTGACGTCTTTGCCTGCACTCACAAGTTCGGCTTCGGCGAGGTTGGGCAAAATTTCCATGTTGCGCCGCAAGGCCTCATGGGGCGTGGTCAGGGCGGCGTTCCAGTTGTCAAAGGGTTCACGATAACTGCCCCTTAAATCCATCGCGCAGATCAACACATCGCCAGGCCGTGCCTGAAAGCTAGAAATCACGTGTTTAGCCTGCCCCAATATAGAGACTGACAATTGCAATTGATCCGTGTGTAAATTGGTATGCCCTCCAACGATGGGCACCCCATAGGCCTGCGCTGCAGCTTTCATACCAGCCAGTACCGGCTGAGCCTGTTCCGCATTTTGGGCCCATATTGCATTGGTCACGCAGCGGGGGCGTCCACCCATTGATAGGATGTCCGAGATGTTCACCATCACACCACACCAACCCGCAAACCATGGATCTGCCTGAACAAAAGCGTTGATAAACCCTTCGCAAGCAAACAGATCATACCCATTTTTTCCCGGCAGCACGGCACAATCATCGCCGGGCTGCCCTTCGCTGGTTGCGGTCAGTCCCAAGGTTGCTGTGCTTTGGGCGATGTCCAGTTTGCTGCGGATTGAGGGATGATCACGCAGCGTTTGCGCGATCTGACGAAGATTTATCTGCGCGCTCATCTTACACGTCTCCGCCGCGGCGATAGTGCTTTCCATCCGACAAAAGGATCTGGGATTGGCGGATAGGCTGCCAGATCAGCCTGCATCTCCATATGGGGCACGCCATGCACCTCGATTTCTCGCAAAGGAACCCAATGCAGCCGCTTGAACAGCGGTACATTCTGCATCTGAACCTGTGCTAGAAACCGATCACAGCCGCGCCCATGTGCCGTACAAACGGCAAGCTGGATCAGCTCTGCCCCTAATCGCCCCATTCGACGATGAGAGCGTGCAACAGCAAGGCGCGAGCCGCGCCAAAGCCGTGGTGCCTCTTCATGGATGCGCACGGTTCCCACCACCTGGTCGGCCTCGCTTGCCAATGTGCTGATCGCGGCCAAAGGCAGCGCATGATCGTCAATTCCATCGCGATCATGATCAGCAAAAATACCCTGCTCCTGCACAAAGACCTGATGGCGCAGCTCTTCGACGCCGCGCAGCTCCCAAGGTTGAGCAGCCGCACGGATAATGAAATCAGGGGATAAAAAGGCGCGAGGGTTCTGGAAGCTCATGACGCTTTCAACTTTTCATAAGTCGACAAAGCAGAGCAGGCGCCGCATTTTGCACAGCCAGCCTTAGCGGTTTCCGCGCTCATACCCGCGCGCAAGATCATTCCTGACAAGGGCTTTAAGATGCGTGCCATGAAGTCCGAGCTCGGCGCTGGGTGGCTTTCCAATGGGGTGCCAGACACAGGCACAAAAGGCACAACAAAGGGATAAACGCCAATTTTGCACAGCTCTTGTGAGGTTTTCAAAATCGCCTCAGGCGTATCGCCAAGCCCTGCCAGAATATAGGTCGACACCTGTCCGCGCCCGAACACCTTTACCGCGGCTTTAAAACTGTCAAAATATTTCTCAAGGCTGACCTGCGCCTTACCGGGCATGATACGTTCGCGCACTTCAGGCGTGACCGCCTCTAGATGCATCCCAAGTGAATCGATACCTGCACTGAACATACGTTCGTGCCAGATATTATCTTCTGGCGGCTCGCACTGGCCCTGAATGGGCAGGTCAACAACCGCTTTGATCGCCTTCGCGCTGTCCACCATGACGGATGCACCACGATCCTTACCCGCGGGTGTCCCCGTGGTCATGACCATGTGTTTCACACCGTCCAGCTCGACAGCGGCTTTGGCAACCTCTGCCAATTGTTCAGGCGTTTTATGCGCAATGGTGCGCCCTGCAGCAAGCGACTGCCCGATAGAACAGAACTGGCAGGTTTTCTTGCGGCTTTCATAACGAATACAGGTTTGCAGAACCGTGGTGGCTAGAACATCCTTTGAATGCAGGGTCGCGATTTTGCTGTATTCAATGCCATCGGCTGTTTTGAGATCATAAAATTTAGGGCGTGACGGAAAGCGGATTTTGCCCATAGGCGCGCCCAACTTAGTGACCTCTGCCATGCCATCCGGCCCCGGCGCCTGCACCACGTATGGGCTGTCAAAAGCCGGAGCCGTATGAACCGGCACCATCACGGTGGTGTCACCGACGGTCACCGCCTTATGATCTGTTGGACCTGCGCCCCCGCGGCGGCTTTCCATACCCGCGGTTGGATCGACCAGCCGCATACCGCGTGTTTGCAGTTCATTGATGAATTCAGCTTCAGACATCTTCGACCTCCACATCAGGAGCAGGAGTTGCAATCAAACTCGATGGATCTTCGATACGGTGAACGGTCTGCGCAGGGCGCGCATCATGCACCAGATGCAACAATTCGGGGCGCGCATAATGGCCAACGCTGTCCATCATACGCTTTCGCTTGGTCACAAGACGCATATCAAGATCAGCAATCAGGATACCCTCTCCGTCTGTCAGCGGCGGCACCACATGGCGTCCTTCAGGAGAGATGATGCAGGTCATGCATCCGCCGCGCAGGCCTTTTTGCAATACAGGATCATCAGAGACACTTGCGATTTGCTCTTCGGTAAGCCACCCTGTTGAATTCACAACAAAACACCCGGATTCCAGCGCATGGTGGCGCATGGTGATTTCGATCTGTTCGGCAAAAATAGGCCCCACCAGACTGCCGGGAAAATGGCCTACATGGATTTCCTCATGCTGGGTCATCAGCGCATACCGTGCGAGTGGATTGTAATGTTCCCAACAGGCCAATGCACCGACACGGCCAACTTTGGTCTCAACCACTTTCAGGCCCGCGCCATCGCCCTGCCCCCAGATCATACGTTCATGGTAGGTGGGTGTGATCTTGCGCCGTTTCAGAGCCAGCGTGCCATCTGCATCAAAGATCAACTGGGTATTATAAAGCGAGCCATTGTCACGTTCATTCACCCCCAAAACCACAACAACACCGCGTTTACGCGCTGCATCCGCAACGGCCTGCGTTTCAGCAGAGGGCACAACAACCGCCTCTTCATACAGGCGCAAATGTTCTGCACCTTGCTGAATCGGCGGTAAAACAAATGAAAAGTACGGGTAGTAGGGCACAAAGGTTTCTGGGAAAACGATCAACTCAGCGCCTTTTTCAGCGGCTTCTGCAATCGCGTTTAACACGCGTTCAATCGTGCCAGCCCGACTTGTCAGATCAGGCGCGATCTGCACAGCGGCGGCGCGGACGATGGGAGCGGACATGATATCATCCTTTGTGCGGGAAAAGGGAGCGACGCCATTGCCGCCAATTACAAAGAGGAAAGAAAAAACCAAGCCAGCGCAGCGCCGTTGCTGCGCTGGCCAAATGGTGCCTTACAGCGTCCAGGTGTCCACGATCACTGCGTTGTCGCGAATGTGCAGCAACTTCAGATCCAACACGTCCTGAGGTGCAATTGGCGTGATACCCGGCAACAGCGACGGCTCACCGTGGCCCATCAGCATTTGCAGCGCAAAGCGGCATGCATAGACTTTACCGCCTTCTTTCATGAACTTCTGCAGGTTTGCCGCATAGTTCTGCGCGCCGGGGAAGGCTTCATCTCCGAGGGTTGGGAAACCCCGCTGGACGCCCAAAGAAACACCGGGACCATAAAGCAGGACGGAGGTCTCAAAACCTTTGCGCTGCAGACGGATGGCCTGCAGGATGTTGACCAGACCAATAGACCCTTCAAAGGCCACAGTGTGGAACGTTACGAGGGCTTTTTGCCCCTCTTCGGCTTGCACATCTTCAAAGACCTTTTCTTCGTAGTTCACAAAGAAATCGCCGTCCTTATGAGCGGGAGTTGTGACTTCGGGCATTGCGTTCTCCTGTCGTTCGCATTGGTGTTGCATTTACCTAGACAGGGGAGCGGGAGAGGCACCATTTATACATACAATATTGCAATCAATATAATTGTATTGATTGTATGAACATGCTTAAATCCACAGCAATTCACCCCTTAATGTACTCTTTTTTCAGCTATACTTGACTAAAATCGCCTATCTCCCCACAAAAAAGCATGCCGATATTGTCTGCAAAACATGCATACAATAAACTAATCAAGAGATGATACAGCAGGTATGGCATGGACAATTGGCACCAGAGAATCGAACAATCCGGCAAACCGCGATATGTCGCCATCGCCGATTGCATCGCGCAGGATATGAAAGACCGGGTTTTATTGCCCGGTGATCGCCTGCCCCCACAGCGCCGCCTTGCGGATCAAATCGGGGTAGACTTTACGACTGTTTCACGTGGATACACAGAGGCGCTCAAACGGGGCCTCATTGAAACCCACGTCGGGCGCGGCACCTTTGTATTACCTCAGCAAGATCTGCGTGCACCTGCAGATGAACGCCGCGCCCTTGCCAATGATCTTACAATGAATGCCCCACCTGAACCCACTGACCCGGCATTGCTGGAACGCATGCGCGCCGGGCTTACTGCGGTTTCAGATGACCTTGTTCACCTCCTGCGTTATCAAAATCCAATCGGCGGTGACATCGACAAAGAGGCCGCCTCTATTTGGCTCTCAATGCGCGGCCTTGTCCCAAATCTGGACCGTATCGCCGTCACCCCCGGTGCGCATGCGACAATGCTTGCCATTCTGACCGTTCTGGCAGAACCCGGAGATCGCATCCTCTGCGAAGACATTACTTATGCAGGCTTTAAAAAGATCGCGGCGCAACTGGGACTGCGCCTGATTGGCCTGCCCATGGACCACGAGGGCATTCTTCCCGAAGCGCTGGAGCAAGCAATCGTAGAGCACGGCCCAAAAGCGCTTTATCTCAATCCCACATTGCACAATCCCACAACCCTTGTGGTTCCACACAGCCGTCGTCTGGAAATCGCAGCTGTCATCAATCGCCATCAGCTCCCTTTGATCGAGGATGACGCCTATGGCTTTGTCCTCCCTGATGCCCCACCGCCCATGGCAACCTTTGCACCAGATCTGACATGGTACATCGGCGGGTTGGCCAAATGCATTGGTGCGGGCCTGCGTCTGGCATATTCAGTTGCCCCCAATGCGCGCATGGGATTTTCGCTTGAAAATGGAATTCGCGCTGTGTCGGTGATGGCCTCTCCGCTCTCGATGGCGCTGACCACACGCTGGGTGCTAGATGGCACCGCCGACCAGATCCGCCGCTTTATCCGAACAGAAACCGCCTATCGCCAGAACCTTGCAACCCAATTGGTCACCGAAGCCACGTTTGAAGCGCACCCCAACGCTTTTAACATCTGGCTACGCCTGCCCGAAGGTGTGTCCTGCGCAAGCCTTATGGCGCAGATGTCCAATCATGAAATCGGAATTTCACCAGAAAGCGCCTTTCGTGTCCTGCACTCCAAAGACAGCCATGCCCGGATCTGCCTGGGCGGCAAAATGCAGCGCCACACGCTGGAGCAAACATTAGAACATCTCAACAACCAAATCTGGCGGATGGGGCAGGCAGGGTAACACGCGCAGAGACTGCTTGCATAAATCCGCTAAGACGCCTTCAGACAGGTTTACCTTATGCGCTGTGTCGCCGCCTGAATGACAGCGTCCCACCTTTGATAGGCCCCGTTAGAACGCGCCGTGGCAGGGCAGCTTCGAGCTATCGCCAAATACGATAGCTGTCATGCATTCGTAACATACCTCACGTTTTCGCGTAGGGCGTTGGCGAATGCGAATTCGTGCATATTATTAAAACTGTAAATACCCCGCAATCACCGGGTCGCGGGCACGACAGAAACAATAGACCATCAGGGACAGATCTGCATAGTCGCGCCTCCACTGAAGCCGTCGCAGCCTGCCCCTTATATGAAAGGCGAGGCATTCAGGCCCCAGGCCAATCCTTTGAAACGCATTAATGCAGTTATTTCACTCTTGCCATTGTCAAACTCCTGCCCCCATAGCGCGCCCTCAATGGGCCACACATGCGCCCCGCGGGCTGCCCTTGAAAGAACACGTCACTCCCCCCCACCCCTCCACTTTCAAAAGCTGCACCACGTCTGAGAGGATCGTGTCATGACCCCGTCCCCAGCTCCGGCAACACCAAATGAGGCGCTCACCCTCTTTGAACGCACCCGATCCCGCACCGATGCGCTCGCCGCCCCCCTCACCCCAGAAGATATGATGCTGCAAAGCATGGAGGACGCATCACCTGCGAAATGGCACCTCGCCCATACCACCTGGTTCTTTGAAGAGTTCATCCTCAAACCGCGTCTGCCGGGCTATCAGTCCCCCGATGACCGTTTCGCGTTTCTGTTTAACTCTTACTATACGCAGGCCGGGCCTCGGCATGCCCGCGACAAACGTGGATTGGTATCTCGCCCCGGCGGCCAAGCGGTCCGCGATTACCGCGCCCATATTGAAGATAGTCTGGCCCGCCTGCTGTCTGCTGCGCGCGATGATGCGGATGATATTGCCGGACTGGTTGAACTGGGCTGCCATCATGAAATGCAACACCAGGAACTCTTGGTGACAGATCTTTTACATGGGCTCAGCTTTAATCCACTGCTGCCAACCTACAAAGACCCTGAACCCCTTGCCGTGACCGAAGAAGTTCCGCTGAGCTTTACCCGCCACGCTGGTGGTCTGGCTGAAATCGGCCATAGCGGATCCGGATTTGCCTATGATTGCGAAAGCCCGCGTCACCAGACCTTTCTACACCCGTTTGAAATTGCGGATCGCCCAGTTACAAACCGCGACTGGATCGCCTTTATTCAAGATGGCGGCTACGACGACCCGCGTCATTGGTTCATGGAAGGCCATGCAGTCGCCCAGCGCGACGGCTGGGAACATCCGCTTTACTGGTGGAAACAGGATGATGAATGGTGGACCTATACCCTGCGCGGACCACAACCCGTCGCATTGGATGCACCCGTTGTGCATGTCAGCTACTATGAGGCCGACGCCTATGCCCGCTGGGCCGGGGCTCGCCTGCCCACCGAAGCCGAACATGAAATCGCATTTAAAGACACCCCGATTGGCGGCAACCTGATGGGCGATGCAAAGAACACCGGCGCTTTGCGCCCCCTGCCCGGACCCGGCGTCTGGGGGGATGTCTGGGAATGGACCGCAAGCGATTTTGCCCCTTACCCTGGCTTTCGCCCACCTGAGGGCGCGCTTGGCGAATACAACGGAAAATTCATGGTGAACCAGCGCGTTTTACGCGGTGGATCTTGTGCGACCCCTCGTGAGCAGATGCGCGCGACATATCGCACCTTCTTTTATCCACACCAGCGCTGGCAAATGCTTGGCCTGCGCCTTGCTCGGGATGTGACCTAATGGATGGCGATTTTAAACTCGAACAGCTGACCGCGACCGCTCAGACACTACTGGAGGAGACACTATTGGGGCTCGGCCAGCCTCAAAAAACGCTCAGCCCGAAATGGCTTTATGACCGGCGTGGCAGTGAATTGTTTGAACAGATCACGGAACTCCCTGAATATTACCTGACGCGCACGGAAACAGCGATCTTGCGCGAGAACGCAGAACATCTTTGCGGGATTGTCCCCAACGGAGGCGTTTTGGCAGAACTTGGCTCTGGGGCCTCTGCCAAGACACGCCTGCTGTTAGATCAGGGCCACCACTTTGGGGCCTATGCCCCCATTGATATCTCAGAAGATTTCCTGCTGGACACAGCTGCAACCTTAAAGGCGCGCTACCCCGCCTTAGCCATCACGCCAATTGTTGCGGACTTCCTGTCTCCAGTCACCTTCCCGGCTCAGATTGCCGAACTGCCAAAGGTTGGCTTTTTTCCGGGATCAACCATCGGCAATCTGCCACCAGAACTGGGCACTGAGCTGCTCAAACGTGCTGCGAACTGGCCAAGGGTGACGCATTTCATTCTCGGAGCTGATCTGGTGAAAGACCGCAGCGCACTGGTCGCGGCCTATGATGACGCACAAGGTGTAACCGCGGAATTTATTACCAATATTTTACGGCGCCTCAACCGTGAGCTGGATGCGAATTTCAACCTTGACCACTTCAGGTACCAAGCAGATTGGAATGAACGTTTGCAGCGCATCGATATGCGTGTCGTCTCGCAAATCGCGCAATCCGTCGATCTGTGCGGCCAATCCATTTCTTTTACGGCAGAAGAAGCAATCCACGTAAGCGCGTCGCGAAAATACACCAAAGACACGCTTAACGCGCTGGTTGAAAGCGCTGGATGGTCGTTGGACGATCTCTTGACCGACCCAGATGAAAAATGCGCGCTTGCGATCTTGAAAACAAAGACGGGCTAACGAAAAAGCGCCTCTCAACCGAGAGGCGCTTTTATCATTCAAGCGTTGACTTTGGCATCTAGCGCGCCGCTGTCGTAGCGCTTTGCCATATCGGCCAACGGAATAGGTGTGATGTTTGCGGCCTGCCCCGCACTGCCAAACCGCTCAAACCGGTCTTTGCACACGGCTGACATCGCCTCGATACCGGGGGCCAGATATTTGCGTGGGTCAAACTCTTCGCGCTTGCTCCACAAAAGCTTGCGGATGGCCCCGGTCATCGCAAGACGCAGATCCGTGTCGATATTCACTTTGCGCACACCGTGTTTGATGCCCACTTCGATCTCTTCCACAGGTACGCCCCATGTGGGCGCGATCTCACCGCCAAATTCATTCACGATCTCCTGCAGCTCTTGTGGAACCGACGAAGACCCATGCATCACCAGATGCGTATCCGGCAGTTTCGCGTGAATCTTTTTCAACGCATCCATGGCCAGAATATCGCCATCCGGCTCGCGGCTGAATTTATACGCCCCATGTGAGGTCCCAATCGCCACGGCCAGCGCATCAACATTGGTTGCTTTCACAAATTCAGCAGCCTCGTCCGCATCCGTGACCAGCATATCCATCGACATCTCACCATCAAAGCCATGGCCGTCTTCAGCCTCGCCTTTGCCGGTTTCCAGTGATCCCAGATGGCCAATCTCTCCCTCAACAGAGGCCCCAACCATATGGGCCATATCGACAACCTGTTTGGTGACACCAGCGTTATAGTCAAAATCCGCCGGGGTTTTGCCATCGGCCATCAAAGAACCATCCATCATCACAGATGAAAACCCATTGGTCAGCGCAGACAGACAGGTCTGTGGTGAATTGCCGTGATCCTGATGCATACAAACGGGGATATGCGGATAAAGTTCAATCGCAGCCTTGATCAGATGGCCCAGAACGATGTCATTCGCATAATTGCGCGCACCACGGCTGGCCTGCATGATCACAGGGCTGTTCGTTGCATCAGCCGCCTTCATGATGGCAAGCATCTGCTCCATATTGTTTACGTTAAAGGCTGGCAGGCCATAGCCTTGCTCTGCCGCGTGATCCAGCAATTGCCGCAAAGAAATAAGTGCCATTCACTTGGTCCTTTTGTTCAATCCACAGACAGCGCGTTACTGCGCGTCGCGATAATAGGAATCGATCAGATCCACCTCAGCTGCCGTGCCAAGGATGACTGAAATACGCTGATGGTGGCCTGTAGGTTGTACGTCCAGAATACGTCCGTGCCCGGTTGAAGCCTTGCCGCCTGCCTGCTCCATGATGAAACCCATCGGATTTGCCTCATACAATAGGCGCAGCTTGCCGCCTGCAGCAGCGTTGCCTGCATCTTTTGGATAAAGGAACACACCGCCACGCATCAAAATACGGTGCACTTCCGCAACCATAGAAGCGACCCAGCGCATGTTGAATGTCTTGCCGCGCGGCCCGTCCTTGCCATCCAAGCATTCTTCAACGTAACGCGTGATCACCGGATCCCATTTACGTGCACGGGATGCGTTGATGGCAAATTCCTGTGTCTCGGCCCCAAGGCGCATGTCAGGGAAAGTCAGCAAGAACTCGCCATTGCCGATCTTATGCGTGAAACCGTTGACCCCATGACCAGTGGTCAACACCAGCGAGGTGGACGGACCATAAAGGCTGTAGCCTGCGCAGATTTGCTTTGCGCCCTTGATCAAAACCGCTTCGTTGCTTTTCTCTGTGATGTCTTCCTGCAGCTCAACCACTGAAAAGATCGATCCCACAGAAAGGTTCACGTTCAGATTAGACGACCCATCCAGTGGATCATAATACACAAGATAATCGCCTGCCTTAGGCGCGTCTTTCAGCCAGATGACCTCATCAATCTCTTCCGAGACAAGCGCTGCGACGCGGCTGCAGTTCGCACAATGCTCCTGAAACACTTCATCAGCAATCACATCCAACTGCTTCTGTGTCTCACCCTGCACATTTGAGGTCTCAGTCGCTCCCAAAATGTCCAGAAAGGCGCCGTTGCGAACCTTATGCGCAATAATCCGGCAGGAGGTTGCGATATCTTCCATCAGCAGGACCATGTCTTGCGACATCTTTCCTTGCTTGTGTTCCGCCAGCAGAAACTGGCGCAGCGTTTGATGTCCGCTCATATCAGAGCTCCCTTGTTCCTCGCAAAACAGCGCCCCTCACACAGAGCACGCAGTCAGTTTTTCCCCATTTTAGCCAATGTTCCCTTTTGACTAAAATTATGTTCCACCTACAGCAACTGGTGTAAAAAGCAACAAAAAGAGCTGATAGGAACATTTATTTTGCAATTTCGAGCAATTTCGAGCAAAAAACGTAAAACGCACATACACACACAGAGGTGTTAGCGCTGACGGATTGCGCTCACAGTGTGATTTTGTTTTAAATCGGTCGAATCTGGAGATCTCATGACTCACGCTCACACACACGACCGCATGGCAGGCGACGCACGCAAGTCAACGATTGTCGAAATCCTACGCGCAGATGGCCGGGTCAGTGTTGATGCGCTGGCGCGACAGTTCAGCGTAACAGTCCACACCATCCGTCGCGACCTGACCGAACTGGCCGATGCGGGCCATCTGGAACGTGTGCATGGTGGCGCCATACTGGCCAAAGGCACCACAAATATTGACTATGTCCAGCGTCAACAACTGAACGCAGAAGGCAAGCAGCATATTGCCAAATCCTGTGCACAAGCCATCCCCAATGACGCCTGTGTTTTTATCAATATCGGCACCACTACCGAAGCGGTTGCGCGTGAGCTGTTAGGCCATAAGGGGCTGATCGTTGTCACAAACAGCTTGAACACCGCCAATATCCTCGCTGCCAATCCAGACATCGACATCGTTGTCGCCGGCGGTTCACTGCGTCGCGCAGACGGTGGTCTGCTGGGCAATCTCACAACACAGGTGGTGGATCTGTTCAAATTTGACTATGCGGTGATCAGCTGCGCGGCCATTGATGCAGACGGCGAACTCCTTGATTTTGACCTGCAAGAGGTTCACGCCACCCGCTCTATCATCAACCGTGCGCGCTCAACCTTTGTTGTGGTTGACCATTCAAAAATCATGCGCGCCGCGCCAGGACGTGTGGGCACCTTACACGATATTGATGCGCTTTTCACGGATCGTGCATTGCCCAAAGATCTGCACACCCGATGGGCCGCAATGGACGTCGAGCTGAACATCACAACAGGTGAAACCTAAAACAGGCCAGCCCTTAGGTCTGACCTGTTCTTTTTACACATCCAATAGAATGGATTTAAAAGTCATCCCATTTGGCATTGGCGGCCATCGGAGCAGGCTCACTCGCCTCACCCTGGTCCTCCCACATTGACGAAATATCAGGGCCTGCGCTGGGTTCCAAAGGTGCGGCCTGTGGCGCACTCGCGACCGCAGCATCTGACTGGTCGTTGTCGATCTTAAAGGTCTCCACATGTCCGGCTAGCTTTCGGGAATCTCCCAGTAGCATATGGCTAGCAGCAGTTGTCTCTTCCACCATAGCGGCATTGCTCTGGGTGACTTTGTCCAACTCCACCATGCCTGTATTGATCTCAGACAAAGCCAAAGACTGTTCTTCGGATGATTTCGCAATCCCACTGACCAGTCCCGCAATATCAGAGACACGTCGGACAATATCCACCAAGGCCTCTCCGGTATCATCCACCAGTGTAACACCACGCTCCACGTGCTTTTCACTGCTTTCAATCAACGTCTTAATCTCAAGCGCCGCGTCAGATGACCGTTGGGCCAGTGCCCGCACTTCCGAGGCAACAACCGCAAAGCCTCGCCCTGCCTCACCTGCCCGCGCAGCTTCGACCCCTGCATTCAAAGCCAGCAAGTTGGTCTGAAAGGCGATGTCGTCAATCACACCGATGATCTGCGAGATATGTGTCGAAGAGTCTGCAATCTCTTTCATCGCAGCAATCGTCGTCTGCACCATTTCGCCACTTTTTTCAGCCTGTTGGCGCGCAGATGAAGCTGTATTTTCAACATTCTGCACTGTCTCTACTGCCGATTTCACACTTGCAGTTACCTCTTCAAGTGCAGCCGCCGTCTGTTCCAGAGTCGCCGCCTGGCTCTCTGTTCGGGTCGAAAGATCATCCGCCGCGTGGCTGATTTCCTCAGCTCCTTTGCGAATATTGAAGGAGGATTCTTTCACCTGCGTAATCCCTCCGGCCAGATTAGCGACAGCGCCGCCAACCCGTTGTGCCAAAGCCGCATGGCTATCGGGGAAACCATCGGTCAAGGACTTCCGGAAATCCCCCCCAGCGACCTCGACCAAGGTATCGCTCAGCAGATCCACTTCTTCCTTGTTTTTGATCTGTGCCTCGGCAGCGCGCTCTTGATCAGCGGCGGCTTCTGACAGGCGGGCGTTCAACTGCTCAAGCGTTTTCGCCATTTCACCGATCTCATCGCTGACATGGCTGCCCTCAACCTTGTCGCTATATTTAAACGCAGCCGTGCGGGCCATGCTTTTGCCAATACCGGAAACACGTTTGGCAATCGTGCGCCCAAGGAAGACAGCCAAGCCAATGACCAAAAGCGCGATCACAGAGAGTTCCATCAACGAGGTTTTGACCAGCGCGTTCAAACCCGCATTGGCCTCAACCTCATCCATCTCCAACACAATACCCCAGATCTCACCGCTGGGTGTTTTCACCACACTTGAATTCGCTGTAACCGTATTCCCAGAAATACCACGCACACCATCAAAGGCTGCAGTCTCACCAGCCAATGCCGCTTGCAGCTGCGGGCTATCAGGCAATTTGTCCAGCACCTTAAACCCACCCTCATGTGGGGAAGGAGACAAGGCGAATCCCTCCGCATTCACAAGATAGGTCAAACCCGTTTCACCCAGCAGATCAGCTGGCTTCAAGATTTGTTTCACCCGGCTCAAAGGCACTTCAATTGCGACGACACCCACACGTTTCCCATATTCATAGACAGGAACTGAAACAAACATTTCAGGTTTGTTGCCACTGGGCTCGTACGGTTCAATAGGTGATATACTCACCTCGCCTTTTTGCGCTTTCATTGCCGCGCGATAAGCATCTGCAAGACCCGTATCGCGATATTTTCCAGTCTCTACATTACGTGCAAAGTCACCCGCCTTATGCACGGAATAAACCATGTTCCCTTCGGTATCGAACAGAAACAAATCATAATAACCCCGTGCTTTCTGATAGGCGCGCATCCCTTCGTGATGGCGTCCGTGTTCATTGCTCCAGGCGGAGCCATCACTGGCTTTATCAAGACGATCCTTTTCTTCCTTAGGGTGTGGATTGTCCGTGATATAGAGCTTCCTCAGAACGTCACCCGCGTTGTCCCCCAATGCCAACCAGGCGGCGCGGAAATCGTTGATCGCCGAATGCGTCGCATAGCTTTCAGACAAGGCGTAAACGTCTCTTTCGATATCTTGCAGCCAGCGTTCAACCGCCTCTCCTTCGCTCTTGATCAAGGCCGCAAAGGCGTTGTGATGCTCGTGAAGCATCGTGCTGCGAGACTGGCTCAGTTGCAGCGCCCCGGCAGTCACAACAAGGATCAGTGTCGGCACTGCGATGTATATCGGCAGCTTGACACCAAGCTTCATATCTCGGAAAACTCTCATACATTTACCCTTTGTCCTGCGCAGTCAGGCCATCATCCCCATGGCAACTGCGTTTCCCGCCGCCATAGCACCGGCGCAAAGCGAGAAGTGAGTGTTGTTCGCTAGGCTGAAAATCGTGGCTGCCGCGATGGCTTAAAGCTGCGCGTAATTCGTAAATTTATCGCAAACATATAGCTTTTTCACTTTAGAATTGTATTACTCTTACTGTACGACCTAAAAGGTGAACAGATACTTAGTTTTTTCAATGCTCTAACGAGTTTTACCCAATAAGGGGTTCAATTTCCCCTAACCGCAACCTCGCTGCACAAACAAATGGCGAGCGTACACCATGGTCTCGCGGCTCGGCTATCTTACGGCCTCTGTGGGGCTCTGTTGCACAAATCCGCTGATAGATAGAGTTCCCCTTTCTCCGGATGGACTTATCCCAGGGCCTCGGTAATGGGTATGCCAAGCGCCGTATTGCCATTCGTAGCGGCGATGCGGATTTGGACTTCCGCGGCCTGCCGGTAAAGTCCCGTGACATGAGGCGCTGCCCCAGCAGTTTAACGCAATGCATCTTGGTCTAGACGCGGCTCTGGCGGTGGTAACCACTCCAGTTTCTCCAGATGGCGCGGCCGAGGTATTTCGAATCTCTCAGGGACTCGTTTCTGGCCACCGCACCCGCGGTGACGCTGCCAATCACCTCGCTCGCCGGGATTGGGTTCAGAAGATTCGGCGGTGCAGGCGTATCACCGATGTGGCTCCCGGTGATCTCCACAGCCAGAACCTCTAGCGTTTGTTCGTCGATCCCCAGATGTATCTTGCGCTAGACCCGCCGCTTGGACCCATCATGCCTGCGTACGCTCCACTCTTCTTCCCCTTTGACCTTGATACCGGTGCAGTCGATCAGCACGTGCAATGGGTCGTGAGCGCCACGATACGGGATATTCACGGCCAACGTTCTCGGGCGGCGCGATAGCGTGCTGAAGCCGGGAACCGCCCAGTTCACACTGATCAGACGTAACAGGCTCTCAACGAACCCGGTCGTCTGTCGGAACGCCATACCGAACAGCACCTTCATCGCCAGGCATGCCTCGATGGCCGGATCGCTGTGGATTTGCCGCCGCCCGCGTCTCCCTGTCGGCACAGCGTCCCAGCTCATCTCGAGGTCGAACAAGATTGTCAGAGAACCTCTAGCGCTTCATTGTAGGCTGGCCAATTTTTGGTCTTGTAGGGTGAGCGGGCGGTCTGCTCATACAGCCCGGCTACCACGCTAGATTCACGAGATGCATCCATCACAGAGTTTGTGCAACAAAGCTCCGCCGTGGCAAACATAAACAAAGCGATGCAGCGGTTGAGAATCGCAACACCGAGCTGAATTTCCGCAACCTGCAGATTGTATTTCCTTGCCATCACGAATGGATCAAGCAGAGCCCAACACGGCTCATCTCATGTTCAACGCAGCCTCAGCCATGCGCCACGTTCCATCGTCGTCAGATGGTTTCACCTAATATATCCCAACCGGTTGCCCATCTTGCTTCAGGCAGTGGTTGGTTTCTATAGCTTGGCATTGTTTCAGGATAGGGTTCAAACCAAATCGGCAACGACCCACTACGTCTCGACGTTTTACTTTAAGAGGGCCGGTTCGCGGCTTTGTGGGTTATGGAGAGAGTAAACGGCACATTCACCTCAATTATCACGCTGAATTCGCAAGATGCGATCCTCACTAGATTTGCGGAACATGCCAAATCCTGCGCGCAACAACACCGAAAAGACCGCGCGCCTCTCCAAAATAGATCTTGTTTCAGAAACCAGGTTACAAAGGTAAGATCAAGGCCCGCACCTTTGACGCGGGCCTTTAAAACGAGCCTCTCGAAGGCATGCTAAACGGGAAACCAAGCACGCACATCTTTCACACGCTGCGGTTCTTCACCAATATTGGCTTATATTGACCTGCTCCACCAAAAGCGTGTCCTAGATCGCAGCGCCGCCGCCGTTTGAGCTCGGGGAACGGCCGCTTAAGCAGCGGCCTCTCCGATCATTGCAGTGGTTCCGCCTTCAGCATCCAGTCGGAAATCACAGATCAAACCAGCAAGCTGATTGGACCGCTGGGCAATATCGCCTGATGTTGTACGTGTCTCTTCAGCCATTGAGGTATTTTGCGCGGCAAGATTGTTGATGGTTGTCATCGCATCAGACAGGTCATGCAAGCTCGCAATTTGGCCTTGCGAAGCCTCCAAAATACGATTGAGCACCTCATCCACCTGCATAATATCACCAGAAATTGCGCCCAGCTCGATCCCGGTGCGATCTACCAGATCGACACCATCTGCAACATGTCGGCCACTTTCTTCAACAAGCTGTTTGATTTCCATGGATGCGTCGCTCGCTCGTTGTGCCAAGGCACGCACTTCTGAGGCCACCACCGCAAAACCGCGCCCTGCTTCACCTGCGCGTGCAGCTTCCACACCAGCGTTCAGCGCCAGTAGATTGGTCTGGAAAGAGATATCTTCAATCATCGAAATGATCTGGCCAATCCGTTCAGAACTGTCCTGAATACGCCCCATTGCAGCCACAGCTTCCTGAACCACGTCCGACGAACTGTTGGCGCGCTCCCGTGTCTTGCCGGCAAGGGTCGATGCGGTTTGGACTTCGCCACCAAAATCTTCAACTTCCGTAGACAAACGCCCCATGCGATCCGCCGTCTCGCGAATGGTTTCAACCTGTTCTGTTGACCGCGCCGCAAGATCCAGTGCGGATGCTTTCATCTGAGATGAGGAATTATCCAATTCGCTAATGGTTCCCGAAATTGAAGTAAGGACATCCCGCAAACGACTAGAGGCTGTATTAAAATCAATTCTAATACTGTCATACCCACCATCCAGTGGAGTCTCAAAATGACAGGACAGATCTGATTTTGCCAAAGCCGCAAGGCCTTCTGTGACCAGCTCAACCACGCGGCCATGTTTGGCGTTCAGCTCAGCCTCATCGTCTTCCTTCATCTGTTCTGCTTCACGACGCAACGCCAAGGTCTCTTGCTTGAAGTGGTAGATCGCCCGTGCCATTTTGCTCAGCTCATTTTTACCATCAATGTTAGGCACCCAAATTTGGAAGTCCCCTTTGGCAAACCCATCCACAACCCCTGTAAGGACCTTGATGCGACGGATCATACGTTCGAACACAAACACCGCAAACACGCCAATCACCACTGATGAGATTAAGCCCACAGCTGCAAAGCTCCACAATCTCTCATTTTTTTCTACGACAATCGAATTAGCCAATGTATCAATCTTTTCAGCGATATCCAATTCAAGCGCCCGCAAATGATCGATCCAATTCGTGCTGAGGCTAAACCATTTTTCAGGTGTCAGATGTTCATAGTTCTGTGTTTCAAAACCGCCACTGATTATGCGGCGCGCGTCGCTCAATGCCGCGAAACTCTCCCCGGCATAAATGGGTTCTTCAACATTGATTTGCTCTAAAACGTTAGATGCTTCAGCCAGCAGAACCTCTTGTGCCCCACCCAGTTTGATAAACCGATTATGAAGAGGCAAAACAAAGCCTCGGGAGAGACCACCCGCTCCTGCAGCACGTTCAAGGCCCGCCTGCTCTTTTGCGGCCGAGATCAATGTTCGCACTTCAAGAAGCGCTTTCAATGACCCATCATCGCCCCCCGATTCAATCGGATGCGCGGCGGTCAGCAGTTTCTGGATCAACCCTGTGTAATACCCAACCATCGTGGGCACTGCGGCTTCCAACCCGCTGACCTGTGCGCGCATAGATTCCAAATTCTGAAGGCTTTCAGCAATTTCACCCAGTTTCGCCAAATGCTCTTGTTTTAATGTCTTAGTCAGTTCCTGAAACACCGGGCTGGCGACAAACTCTTCAAAAGCTTCCCTGCGCAAAGTGGTTTCTTTACGCTGCTCCGACAGCTGTTCGGTAAATTTCACCCCTTTGGAGGAAAGAAAACCGGCGGAAAACCCGCGTTCTTTTTGTAGTTCGTGAACAAGATCGGCAATAATCGTTTCTTCGTGCAACTTCTCACGCGAATCCAATGCGTGGTCACGGATGTCCTTTTCTGTCTGCAAATGCAGTAGACTAAAAAAACCCGACAGCGCGAACAATGGGCCGATAATTAGTAACATTACCATACGTAGTTTCATGCCAACCTCGGAATAGACTAGATCGGCAACAACTCTTGCAAAGATTCATTAATGCAACGTATCTCCATCATTAAATGGAATTAAAAAAACAACCTTAAGTTATTTCCCCAATTCAAATATCAAATAAAACACTGAAAGAAGGCGATAAAAAATCAAAGCGATTGGCCAGCACTAATCCTAGATTGCAGCACCTCATGCACGGCAAGTAAATTCCCGCCCTGTTCTCGGGCCTTCAATACGATCTCAGCCGCACGTTTGCCAATGGCCCGGCGGCAAGAATCAGTTGTCGCCAGCGGCAATGGTAAGCCCTGCAAAATCTCTAAATTGTTGAATCCTGCCAATGCGAGGTCATTGGGAATATTTAGTCCTGCAACCTGACAATGCATCATCCCGCCAACGCTCATCACATCACTTGAATAATAAATACACTCTATTTCAGGACTTCGCCGCAGCATGTCCGCAGTCAATTCACGCCCCGTTAAAATAGAGGATCCCCCCGAAAACAATTCTTGATCCGAAAGCTGCACCCCTTGATCTGTCAGCTCTGCAACAAAACCGTCAAATCTCTTTTTCGCACGGAAGTCTTGCGGCATTTTGGTGCCAATAAACCCAATCCGCCGATAGCCACGCGCTAGCATTTCACGCGCCATCAAACGCCCCGCTTCCAAATGCGAGATGCCAACGCAATGTCCGACTGGATCCCCATCTGTGTCCATAATCTCCACCACGGGGCAATCTGCCTGCGCCAGCATCTTACGAGTTGTTTCAGTGTGCTCCAACCCCGCGACAATCAAACCAGACGGGCGCCAGCTAAGCATTTCACGAATGACCTCTTCTTCTTCAGCCAGATCATAGCCTGAAACCCCCACCACAGGTTTTAATGGGCTATTCGCCAAAGTCTCGGAAACCCCCGATAAGACTTCCGGGAAAACAAAGCTGTTCAACGAGGGCACCACAACCGCTACCAGGTTAACCGATTTAGAAGACAGCGATCCTGCAATACGATTGGGCACATAGCCGTGACTCTGCGCGATGCGTTCCACCTTGGCCTTGGTCGCCTTGGACACATCCGGCGCGTCCCGCAAAGCACGCGAAGCGGTCATCTCGCTCACACCTGCAAGCTTGGCAATGTCTTTCAGCAATAATTTCTTAGTCATCTCAGGCCCACGCTCATGATTTTGACGGCGACTCTCCCCCCTCTAGCATCTTCGGGCTTGCTTTTGATCACCGTTAGCGATACCGGTACCGCAATCATCAACGATGTCCAACCGATATCACCCCAGATCTCTGTCGGAGGAAACGACTATGACCTTGAAAATTGCGATTAACGGCTTTGGCCGCATTGGCCGCAACGTACTGCGCGCTATCCTGGAAAATGACGTGCAGGACATTGAAGTTGTTGCTGTAAACGACCTCTCCCCACCAGAAACTCTGGCGCATCTTTTGCAGTATGACAGTGTGCATGGTCGTCTCGCGGACGCTGTCAGCATCGAGGGTGATGTTATGCGCGTCGGCAAACAGTCCATCCGCCTGACTGCGATTCGCAACCCGGAAGAGCTGCCATGGTCAGATGTCGATATTGCATATGAATGCACCGGCCTGTTCACCTCACGCGATGGCGCAGCCAAGCATCTGGCAAATGGCTCCAAGCGCGTTTTGATCTCTGCTCCGGGGAAAGAAGTCGACCGCACCGTGGTCTTTGGTGTGAACGATGGCGATCTGACCGCCGATGATGTGATCGTGTCAAACGCGTCCTGCACCACAAACTGTCTTGCCCCTCTGGCCAAAGTTCTCGACGATGCCTTTGGGATCAAAACCGGCTACATGACCACTATTCATGCCTATACCGGTGACCAGCCAACACATGACACCACGCACAAGGATCTCTACCGTGCGCGTGCGGCAGCAATGTCGATGATCCCCACGTCAACAGGTGCCGCGCGTGCCATCTCAGAGGTCCTACCCCACTTGAAGGGCCGCTTGGAAGGCTCCGCAATCCGCGTCCCCACACCAAATGTGTCGCTGGTTGACCTGACATTCGTCCCAGAAAAAGACGCATCACTGGAAGGCATCAACGCAGCAATCAAAGAAGCTGCAGAAGGTCCATTAAAAGGCATTCTGGCCTATTCAGATGCGCCTCTGGTCTCCGTTGATTTCAACCATGATGCACATTCTTCTAGCTATGCACCTGCCCAAACCTCTGTCACAAGCGAAGGCTTGGTCCGGGTTGTCAGCTGGTACGACAATGAATGGGGTTTCTCGAACCGCATGCTGGACACAGGCCGTGCAATGGGCAAGTTCCTGTAATTAGCTCATAGCCAGATTAAACAGCAAGGTCGTTCTTCTCCAGAGCGGCCTTTTTACATTGAACATCCTCTGCCACCTTGCCGGGTCCAACCAAGTCTTCCCCACCGCTGCAACAGCCACAACCGCGCCGGACCTAAGTCCGGCGCTCGGCCCAACGCTTTTGAGATTATCTTTGATGATCACCAAAGGGGCGGGAGCCCTCCCCTTTTATAAAAACGCTAACGCACCGCGTTGAATACAAACAGTGTTTTACCCTCTATCTGATAGCCATCTATCAATTCTTCCGCCTTGGCAGAGATCAACCAAGCGTCCAGCGCGTGCGCCAGATCCTTTTGTACATGCGGGTGTTTCACAGCGCTTACGGGCAAATAAGAATACTGATTAAACAGGGCTTTATCCCCTTCAAAAACGATGGAAAGTCCTTGTTGGTTCCCAAAATTCAACCAGCTGGCACGGTCTGCAAGAATATAGGCATCCAATGCAGCTGCTGTATTCAACGCCGCCCCCATGCCTGCGCCAACAGCACGATACCATGAAGAAAACGCATCTGGCCGCTCTCCGGCCCTCACCCAAAGCGACAGCTCTTTCTTATGTGTCCCGCTGTCATCTCCGCGACTGACAAAATCCGCACCTGCTGCCGCAATCTGTCGAAAAGCGTCCTCCACCCGCGTCGCCCCTCTTACACCAGCGGGATCAGCCCCCGGCCCGACAATGATAAAGTCATTATACATGATTTCACGCCGATAGGCGGCATGACCCTCAGCGATAAACGTCTCTTCTGCAGCCCGTGCATGAACCAGGATCGCATCGACATCCCCCGCAGCCCCAAGACGCAACGCCTGTCCTGTGCCCACGACCAAAAGCTGCAGGTCAATCCCCAGATCCTTTTCAATTTCAGGCACCAGCACATCTGCTAGACCAGAATTGTTAAACGAGGTGGTTACCGCTAGCTTCAAGACATCCGCCCGTACACTTGTGGCCAGAAGAAGGCCCGCAATCAACGCGTAGATCAGGTGTTTCATTCTACAATATCCCCTCTGACAAAGGCCTGCGCCGCTTCTGATGCAGGTCTTTCAAAAAACGTGGTCGCTGCTGTGGCTTCTTCAATGCGGCCCTTGTGCAAGAACACCACCTCATCTGCCAGACGTCGTGCCTGTCCCATATCATGTGTGGACATGATCAGCCGTGTTCCTGCCGCGACGGCTTCGCCAAGTAGGGCTTCAATCTCGCGGGTTGCGCGCCCATCCAAGGCGGCGCAGGGTTCGTCCAGAAACAACACCTCTGGTGCACGGATCAACGCCCGGGCCAAAGCCAGTTTTTGCCGCTCCCCACCAGACAGGCCCAGCGCCGCGCGCTCTGCCGCCTCCCCCAGACCGATCCGTGTTGCCCAAGTATAAGCACGCATGCGCGCATCAGCCCGTTTTATCCCTGCAAGGCGCAACGGATAGGCAATATTTTCAACCACGCTGCGCCGCATCATGACAGGCGTTTGAAATACAAAGGCCTGTTTTGCACGCGCCTCAGCCAAAGCGCAGCCATAGTGCAAATGCCCCCCACGCAAGCGTTCGATGCCGTGTAAAAGCTTTAACAGCGAGGTTTTTCCGGCACCATTTGGCCCCATCACAATGGTGATGCCTGCGCCTTCAATGGTCAGATCAACAGGGCCAACCAGCACCTTACTGCGTCTGCGCGCTGTGGCCCCTTTGGCCCTGATCGGTAATACCGCCATCACCAACGCCCTCCGCGTTCCGTTTGGCCAAGCCAATGGATGCATAGGTTCACAGCAACAGCCAAAGCAATCAGCACAAAACCTAGCCCCAGCGCCAATGAAAAGTCACCACGCCCGGTTTCAAGCGCAATCGCCGTGGTCAACACACGGGTGGCGTGGTCGATATTTCCCCCCACCACCATGATCGCGCCGACCTCACCAATCGCACGACCAAATCCAGCAAGCGCAGCTGTTAACAGCGCGCGCCGCCCGTCCCAGAGCAAGGTTGTGATGCGTTGAAACGGAGTGGCATTCAACGAAATCAGCAAGTCGTGATAATCGCTCCACAACTCCCGTAGAGATTGGTGGGCAATCGAGGCAATCAACGGCACGATAATCACCACTTGGGCGATGATCATTGCAGTGGGGGTGAACAACAACCCAAGCACCCCAAACGGGCCAGAACGAGACAGTAAAACATAGACAATCAAGCCCACAACGACAGGTGGCAATCCCATCAATGCATTTAGTACAGCAATTGTGGCACGGCGCAGCCGAAAGCGGCGCACAACCAAAACTGCAGCAAGGGGCAGCGCAATCAAACAAGCCAGCACCAACGCACTGAGCGTGACCTGCAGTGACCGCAAGGTGATTTCGACCAGATCGCGATCCAGCGAGGCCACCAGCCAGAAGGCTCGCAGAATGCCATCCCATAGATCCGTCATTGCGTCATCATCTCGTTTGTTTCGTCTACTGCGAAAAATCGCCTGTTGATCAAAAGCACAAGGACGCGGTGCACAATAGAGTAAAACCGACGTATAAATCATTTCTTTGGACGCAAAGCACATCCGTGCTGTCACTCTTTGCGATGTTAGCGCACGCTGCCTTGGCAACGCGTTTCGCTGCGAAACGTCAAAGCCCAGACGCATATGGGTAAACACGAGCTACAGAGACAGGCATAGCTAACCGATCCAAGGTTTCTTCTGAGATCTGACAAAAGAGAGGTTACTTTTAACTCCGTTAGCGCTAACGTTCACACGAACCCTAACCGCGATTCGTTTCACATGTCGCATGAGTGAGCACCCGGAGCCATGACGCAGCGCATGCAGCACAAATTGCAGCAGATTGCACAGTTCAGACCGGGTGTTATTGCTTGGGTTACCAATGCCAAGTACATGCCAACAGTGTGGAAAAAGGTTCAAAACCTGACACTCCACATCATCGGCATCTGCCGTACAATGGACCTTTTCTGCCCATCTTAAGAAAGGCGCGCGTACCCTCATGGTCTCAAGAGTTATCCCAGTTGACACCTTTGATCTGGTGCTGTTTGGCGCCACCGGTGATCTTGCCCGTCGCAAAATTCTTCCCAGCTTGTTTCACCGCTATAAAATCGGCCAGTTTGATAAAACCTGCCGCGTGATTGGAGCGTCGCGCAGTGTCTTGACGCAAGACGGATTTCGCGATCTTGTCACCGAAGCCCTGCAAACCTATGGCCATCCTGACGATACCAACAGCACAGATATCGCGGCTTTTGTCAGCTTGCTTGACTATGTGGCGATAGATGCAAAAGGCGACGACGGCTGGACCGATCTGGCAGAACACCTGCGCCCGGATGTTGTTCAGGCCTTCTACCTGTCCGTCGCACCAAGCCTGTTTGCAGATATCGCCGGGCGTTTGAAATCCAAGAAAATTGCCACAGCTGACAGCCGGATCGTGGTGGAAAAGCCATTTGGCCATGATCTGGCCTCAGCCAAAGCCCTAAACGCCGCTTTGGGGGCGCATTTCGAAGAGCATCAAATCTACCGGATTGACCACTATCTGGGCAAAGAAACCGTGCAAAACCTAATGGCGCTGCGCTTTGCCAATTCCCTGTTTGAACCGCTTTGGAACTCGTCCCAGATTGATCACGTTCAGATCACAGTTGCCGAAAGCATCGGCGTCGAAGGACGCGGTGAATATTATGATAGATCAGGTGCTATGCGTGATATGGTGCAAAACCACCTGATGCAGCTTTTGTGTCTGACAGCGATGGAGCCTCCGGCCCGGTTTACGCCCAATGCAGTGCGCAATGAGAAACTGAAAGTCATCGAAGCCTTGGAACCTGTGGCGCAGGACGAAATCGCGCGTGGGCAATATCGCGCCAGCGCCGAAGGCGGCGACGGGTATCTGGATCATGCGGGCGATCCAAACAGCAAGACTGAGAGTTTCATTGCGATGAAGGTCAAGGTTGCCAACTGGCGCTGGAATGGCACGCCCTTTTATCTGCGCACCGGCAAATGCCTGCGCGCGAGAGAATCTGAGATTGCCGTCTTTTTCCGCGCGCCCCCACACAACATCTTTGATGCAGGAAAGCCGGTTGCCGGCAATGTGCTGGTAATCCGCCTGCAGCCCGACGAAGGCATCACGCTGCACACAACAATCAAAGACCCCGGCCCCGGCGGTATGCGCCTGACAACCGCCAAACTGGACATGACCTTTGCCGACAGCCTGCCCGAAGCGGGGCGTCCTCAAGATGCCTATGAACGGCTGATCATGGACGTGATCCGCGGCAATCAGACCCTGTTTATGCGCGGCGACGAGGTAGAGGCCGCCTGGAACTGGGCAGATCCGCTGATTAAAGGCTGGAATGACGCAGGCACTGCACCTCAGTCTTATGATCAAGGATCATCAGGCCCAGAGGACAGCCTGCTGTTGATGCATCGCGACAACCGACGCTGGCGCGAGATCAGCACATGATTTCTGTTTTCCCTCTCGCCACCGATCTTTTCCCAAAGGCAGCTCTCTCATGACGTTGAATGCAACTCTTCTTTCGGTGACCAATCGGATCATCGCACGCAGCGAAACAACACGTGGCACCTATCTGGAGCGCATGCGCGCCGCAGCCTCCAAAGGCCCTGCCCGCGCGCATCTCAGCTGTTCTGGACAGGCCCACGCCTATGCGGCCACGGGCGAAGATCAGGACCATCTGGCAACCTCATCCGCTGGGCATCTTGGCATTGTCACCGCCTATAACGATATGCTGTCTGCACATCAGCCCTTTGAAACATACCCTGCAAAAATCCGTGACGCCGTGCGCAGCGCGGGCGGCACTGCGCAGGTTGCAGGCGGCGTGCCTGCAATGTGTGATGGCGTGACCCAAGGGGAAGCGGGGATGGAGCTGTCCTTGTTTTCCCGCGACGTGATCGCCATGGCAACGGGCGTCGCACTTAGCCACAATGTGTTTGATGCCAGCGTCTATCTGGGGGTCTGTGACAAAATCGTGCCCGGGTTGGTGATCGGCGCGCAGTCTTTTGGCCACTTGCCAGCCGTGTTCCTGCCCGCAGGCCCGATGACATCGGGTCTCAGCAATGATGAAAAGGCCAAAACCCGCGTTGCCTTTGCCAAAGGTGAAATCGGACGGGATGCATTGTTAAAAGCCGAAATGGCCGCCTATCATGGCCCCGGCACCTGCACCTTTTATGGTACGGCCAACACCAACCAGATGCTGATGGAGTTTATGGGGCTGCATTTGCCCGGCTCCTCTTTTGTGACGCCCGGCACCCCCCTGCGTGAGGCGCTTACAAAAGAAGGCGCAAAACGCGCGCTGTCCCTGTCGGCGCTTGGCAATAGCTATACACCTGTCTGTGATATTCTGGATGAAAAAGCCTATGTAAACGGCATTGTGGGCCTGATGGCATCGGGCGGGTCAACCAACCTGCTGATCCACCTTGTGGCAATGGCCCGTGCGGGTGGTATCATTCTGGACTGGCAGGATTTTTCAGAACTCTCTGATGTGGTCCCGCTGCTCGCCCGTGTCTATCCCAACGGGCTGGCTGATGTGAACCATTTCCATGCTGCCGGTGGTCTGGGATATATGATCGGCCAGCTTCTGGGCGCTGGTTACCTGCACCCGGACACTAAAACTGTGGCAGGCGATGGTCTTGAAAACTATACGCAAGAACCTTTCCTTGAAAATGACGAATTAATCTGGCGCAAGGGCACAGAGAGCAGCCTGAATGACGCCATAGTGCGCCCCGCCACAAATCCGTTTCAGGCAACAGGCGGGCTGAAACGCCTGCATGGTTCTTTGGGCACGGGTGTAATCAAAGTATCTGCCGTTGCCGAAGAACACCGGGTCGTCGAGGCACCTGTCCGTGTGTTCCATGACCAAGATGCGGTAAAGGCGGCATTTAAAGCGGGAGAATTCACCGGCGACACGATTGTTGTTGTGCGCTTTCAGGGACCAAAGGCCAACGGCATGCCGGAGCTGCATTCACTGACCCCGATGCTGGCGATCTTGCAAGGACAGGGCAAAAAGGTTGCGCTGGTCACAGATGGGCGCATGTCTGGCGCATCCGGCAAGGTGCCGGCTGCGATCCATGTCGTTCCCGAAGCTTTGGACGGTGGCCCAATTGCCAAACTGCAAGACGGTGATCTTGTCCGTATGGATGCGATCAGTGGAAACCTTGAAATCCTGACCGACGGCGTGTTGGAGCGCGCAGCGGTCACTGCGGACCTTTCAGCCAATGAATTTGGTACGGGCCGCGATCTGTTTACTGCCTTCCGCCGCAGCGTTGCCTCGGCTGATGAAGGCGCAAGCGTATTTGGAGTATAACCCCATGCCAATCACCCCAACAGAAGCCAGCGCGCAGGCTCGCGAAATCTGCGGTCTTGCGCCAATTGTCCCCGTGCTTGTGGTACATGATGTGACCCATGCCCGCCCTCTCGCCGAAGCATTGGTGGCCGGTGGCCTGCCTGCGCTGGAAGTCACGTTGCGTACACCGGCGGCCTTGGATGTCATCGCTGAGATGGCCAAAGTTGAAGGCGGCGTTGTTGGCGCGGGCACGCTTGTGACCCCTGATGATGTCACCAAAGCAATCGAGGCAGGTGCAAAATTCGGCGTCTCGCCTGGTGCAACCGATCCATTGCTGGATGCCTGCGAAGCACAGGGGCTGCCGCTTTTACCAGGGGCGGCAACGGCGTCTGAAGCCATGGCGTTGCTTGCGCGTGGCTATGACATGCTTAAATTCTTCCCGGCCGAGGCCTCGGGCGGTGCCCCTGCCCTAAAAGCGATTGGAGCACCACTGCCGCAAATTTCGTTCTGCCCAACAGGCGGGGTGAGCCCGAAAAACGCTGCGACCTATCTGTCTTTGTCCAACGTCGTCTGCGCCGGCGGCAGCTGGGTGGCCCCCAGCGATCTGGTCAAAGCAGGCGATTGGGCTGCGATCACTTCGCTTGCAAAAGAAGCCAGCCAGCTGGCCCGTGCATAGAGTGATCTGAAAGAGGCTTTGGGGCGATCTTGCCCCAAAGATCAGGAGGTCGGCCCTGACGTTTGACGCGTCATGAATGGGACCAGCACAGTCAAAAGCAGCAAGCGCGCCAGATGATGCGCTGCAACAAACGCAGGATCCATACCTAAGGCGATGCCGATTGCAGCCATCGCCTCAACTCCGCCAGGGGCAAAAGCAACGATCCCCTGTGGCCAGGACACGCCCAGACCAAATGCCACCACTGCAACGGCCAAAAGCGTCACTGCAATGTTGACACATGTAATCCAAAGCCCTGCCACAACAGCGCGCCGCAGTTCAGCCCATTGCACTCCAACAAAACGACTGCCGATCAAAGCGCCCATGCCCATCAAAGATCCTGCAACGATAAAATCGGGAAGACGTCCTGGGGTTACGTCGGTGGCATGACCAAAGATGCTCACCACCATCCCAGCAAGCAGAAAGGCGGCGGGCAACCGCAATCGGTTCAATACCAAACCTGCAACAACAGCGGCCCCCACAAGCAATGCCATTGGAAGGACCGGCATGAGTGTGGCTGGTAAAATTGTACGTCCTGTTGCGCCAAACAGGCCTGCAACAAGGGCTGGCACACACAGGGTGAGAAACAGCACGCGAATGCTCTGGCTGATGGCCACCATCGGAACATCAAGCCGCGCGTCTGCTGCAATGCTTAGAACATAGCTCAGATGTCCAGGCGCCGCCGCAAGTGTTGCTGTGCGGCGATCATATCCAAACCATCTGCTTAACGTTATTTGCGACACGCTCATTGCAAACACAAGGGCGACGGCCAAGACAGCAATACTCAGCGGCCAATTGATTGCGCTGCGCAGCATCTCGGGGGTAACAGCAGTTCCGATGTTAATGCCCAACAGGCACAAGATGAGATTGCGCACAGGTAGGGGCAAAGGCACGCGTGCGCCCAGCAGGCTGGAAATGGATACGGCAAGCGCAGATCCAGTCAGCGGCGCAACTGGAAATCCAATCTGATGGAATACAAACGCACCAAGGCACGCAGACGCAATCCCGATAAAGGATCTAACAGTGTCAGAGATCTGCATTCAGTATCATTCGCCTTTCGCGCCCTGCTCCTTGGGTTGTGATACCTTGCGCGCCTTACAACGTCCAGTTCTGGAGCATCACGCGAGAGGCGATCTCATCGCGTTTCATACCTAGATCATGCAGCTGCGCATCGGACAAGGCACTGAGATGTTGGATGGTTTGCAACTGAAAACGTGCACGCATGATAGCTTCGATACCCCGCACAACTGCAACAAAAGGAAACACCGTGATCGATGCAATGTTCCACATTGCAGACGGGACAGTTTGGGTCGCAAATGATGTCATGTCACTTTACTCCTCAGACAAATTGGCTCTCCCTGAAAAAGATTTTACATCAATCACCCCATTATGAGCACGCCCGACTTAGTCATAGCCGCCATGCGTCTGGTGGGCTGTGCAACATGAAGCACCAGTTAGACAGCACCGGGTGCGCAAGGCAGCAGCAAGCGCAAGGCTCAGACCCGGTGCATTAGGCGCTCAAAGATACAAGCGCCTCACAGACCCGCTCAGGTGCGTAGACGTCTGGGCGGTCAGGAGACACCAGTGGAACGCTAAGACAGGGGACACAAAACCGGTCTTCAACCTCTGCCCGCTCTTGTGGGGTAACATGCGTCGGATCGCACAGCACCGCGGACAACAGATCCGACACTGCAGGTTGCGCCAAGAAATCAGCACTTAGAACAGACAAAAGCGCCTCGACCTTGGCCGCGAGGGTCATCCCCGGACACTCGGGATCCGTCCCCAATCCGGGAAGATAAAGCTTTGGCCCTTTATGGTCTGCAATTGCCTGCCCTGTCCCTGCGGGCAAAAGCGCTGCAAACAGACTGCTATACAGGCTTCCCGGCGCATAACAAATCAGATCTGCGGCTTGAATATGGGATCGATTACTATGGGGCAGCGGCACAGTTTCACGCGCCACCCGTTGTCCATGACGCATCAGATAGAGGTCTGAAATCGGGGACGCAATCGGGGGCACCTCTTTTCCGGTCATCTGGCGTTGGCCGATGATTTCCTGTCCGTTCTCCAGTACCGCCGCCAGATCCAACGTTTGGTCCACCGCCGCATGAACCCGCCCTTTTACATCCACCAAACGTGACATCAACTGCAGTGCGGGTTCCAATGTCCGGCCCGTCGAAAGATACCCCCCGGTCAGGATCAAATTACCGATGCTTGCGCCAACAAGGTTAAATCCAGCCGGACAAGCTGCGGTGAAGCCGTGCAACAATTCAAGGATCGTCCTCCGCAGCCTGTCATCAATATGCGCGAGCAACGGATGCGTTCCGCGTAAAAGGTCTGAAAACTCAGCCTGCAAGAGGTCATCCGAACTGGTCTTTGGCAATCTATGTGTGAACAGCCGATAGACCTCTGGTTGCCCTGAACCCTCTTCATTTGCGAGCGCCATCAAACGGCTACGCAGGTCACCGACCGCCGGCATATCAAAGGTATTACGCAACACTTGCGAACTGCCACCACTGTCAAACGGTGTGATCAAATGAACCGAATTATATGTGTATTGCTTCAGATTTCTCGCGATTTCATTCAACGCGCTTCCGCCACTAAAAAACAAAAGCTTTGGTCCAAGCTCCGGCTGCGCTTTTGCTTCTGCAATCCGACCTGCATCTGGCACAACCGCCTGACGGTTCAGGGTGATGTTTACCACGCGCTGTAACTCTCCACACCTCGGGCCTGGACCTTCTGCGTGTCTCAAGCACTCATTAACGTCCCCTACCCTAAGGCCTTCCTTCCTGCGCAACAATAGCATCAGCCAAAGGGTGGACGGACATCGGCATCATGTTGCTCCTCCATCAAAAACGCCTGCCCGACACAGGGTCGAGCAGGCGTAAATTTTACATACGTTCAACGTGGTACGTTGAAGACGGATTGGTATCAGTCGCGGCTTTCTGGCGTCTCCACCAGATTGTCCAACTCTGCTCCAAAGGCGTCTTCATCCATAACCGGCGCTGCCAAAGCCGCAGCAGCTGCTGCTTCTTCACGGCGAGCTTCCAGCACAACATTGTCACGCGAGACGGCAACCTGACGCATACGCTGCGTTGCCCCACCCGTACCGGCTGGGATCAGACGGCCCACGATGACGTTCTCTTTCAGGCCAACCAGTTTGTCGCGTTTGCCCTGAACCGAAGCTTCGGTCAGAACGCGGGTGGTTTCCTGGAACGACGCCGCCGAGATGAACGAACGGGTCTGCAGCGATGCTTTGGTGATACCCAAGAGGATCGGCTCGCCTTTGGCTGGGCGCTTGCCGCGCGCAATCGCCTTTTCATTGGCCAGGTCGAACTCTTGTTTGTCCACGTGCTCACCTTTCAGCAGCGTGGTTTCACCAGAGTCTGAGATCTCCCACTTTTGCAGCATCTGGCGAACGATCACCTCGATGTGCTTGTCGTTGATCTTCACACCTTGCAGACGGTAAACATCCTGAACCTCGTCGATCATGTAGTTCGCCAGAGCTTCGACACCCATGATGGACAGGATGTCATGCGGCGCTGGGTTACCATCCATGATGTAATCACCCTTCTGGACGAAGTCACCTTCCACAACTGGGATGTGCTTGCCTTTGGGCACCATGTATTCGACGGTCTCCATGCTTTCATCTGCAGGCTCAATCGAGATGCGACGCTTGTTCTTATAGTCGCGGCCAAAGCGCACGTAACCATCAATTTCGGCGATGATCGCGTGGTCTTTTGGACGACGCGCTTCGAACAGTTCCGCAACGCGCGGCAGACCACCGGTAATGTCTTTGGTTTTTGCACCTTCACGCGGAATACGCGCAACAACGTCACCGGCGTGGATGGTCTGGCCATCTTCACACGACAGAATTGCATCCACAGACATTGGGTAGGTCAATGGATTGCCTAGATCATTGCGAACTGGTTCACCGCTACCATCCACCAGAATAATCTCTGGTTTCAGATCCGACCCCTTAGGTGCTGAGCGCCAGTCGATCACGATCTTCTGGGTCATACCGGTTGCTTCGTCGGTTTCTTCGCGCACAGCAAGGCCAGCGACCAGATCGACATATTTCGCAACACCGGCTTTTTCGGCGATGATTGGAAGCGTGTAAGGATCCCATTCATACAGTTTGTCGCCGCGCGAAATCGCCTGACCTTCTTTGACGAACAGCTTGGAGCCGTAGCCCAGCTTGTGGCTGGCGCGCTCTTCGCCGTGCTCGTCCTGAATGATCAGTTTCATGTTACGGCCAACAACCAAGGTCTCACCGTTCGAGTTTTCCAAGGTGTTGGGGTTCTCGAATACGATCTTACCTTCTTGTGAAGCTTCCTGGAAGGACTGCTGACCACCCTGCGCAACACCACCAATGTGGAAGGTCCGCATGGTCAGCTGTGTACCGGGTTCACCGATTGATTGCGCCGCGATAATACCAACCGCTTCGCCTTCGTTCACCTGCGTACCGCGTGCAAGGTCACGACCATAGCACATGGCGCAGACGCCCTCTTCGCTTTCACAGGTCAGCGGTGAGCGAATACGGGTGGACTGAACACCTGCTTCTTCAACAGCGTCCGCCATGCGTTCGTCGATCATGGTCCCTGCAGCAACAATCACCTCATCGGTGCCGGGGCGACAGATATCATCCGCTGCAACACGACCCAGAAGACGCTCGCCAAGGCTTGCAACCACTTCACCATCATTGACAGCCGCCTCAGCGGTGATCGCACGCTCGGTGCCACAGTCATGCTCGCGCACGATGCAGTCTTGCGCAACGTCAACCAGACGACGGGTCAGGTAACCGGAGTTCGCAGTTTTCAAAGCGGTATCTGACAGACCCTTACGGGCACCGTGGGTGGAGTTGAAGTACTCCAGAACGGTCAGACCTTCTTTAAAGTTCGAGATGATCGGGGTTTCGATGATGTCGCCGTTTGGCTTTGCCATCAGACCGCGCATCCCGCCCAGCTGTTTCATCTGTGTGACCGAGCCACGCGCACCAGAGTGGGCCATCATGTAAACCGAATTTGGTTCCATAACCGCGCCATCGTCATCGCGTTTATCCGCAGAGATGGTGCCCATCATCGCATCGGTGACTTTGTCGTTACACTTTGACCATGCATCGACAACTTTGTTGTACTTTTCACCCTGCGTGATCAGGCCGTCCATGTACTGCTGTTCAAAGTCTTTCACCTGATCGCGTGTTTCATCAACCAGTGTCCATTTGTCATCAGGGATGACCATGTCATCCTTACCAAACGAGATACCGGCCTTGAACGCTTCACGGAAGCCCATGGTCATGATCTGGTCACAGAAGATAACCGACTCTTTCTGACCGCAATAACGGTAGACAGTATCGATGACCTGCTGAACTTCTTTCTTCCGCAGAAGGCGGTTTACCAGTTCAAATGGAGCTTTGACGTTTTTCGGCAGGAGCGCACCCAACAGGACACGGCCTGGTGTGGTTTCAAAGCGTTTTTGAACCTCGTTGCCTTCTTCGTCGATCTGAACGATCCGTGCGGTGATTTTCGTGTGCAGGTGCACTTCACCCGCGTCCAGCGCGTGCTGCACTTCTTCGATCGCACCAAAGACCTTGCCTTCGCCTTTCATGCCCTCACGTTCAAGAGTCACATAGTAAAGACCCAAGATCATATCCTGTGACGGAACAATGATCGGCGCACCGTTCGCAGGTGACAGAACGTTGTTGGTGGACATCATCAGAACGCGCGCTTCCAGCTGTGCCTCAAGGCTCAGCGGGACGTGAACCGCCATCTGGTCACCGTCGAAGTCCGCGTTAAACGCCGAACAGACCAGCGGGTGCAGCTGGATAGCTTTACCTTCGATCAGCGTGGGTTCAAACGCCTGAATACCAAGACGGTGCAGCGTTGGCGCACGGTTCAGCATGACAGGGTGTTCGCGGATGACTTCGTCCAGAATATCCCAAACTTCGGGACGCTCTTTTTCCACCAATTTCTTGGCTTGCTTCACAGTCGAAGACAGGCCTTTGGCTTCAAGACGGCTGTAGATGAACGGCTTGAACAGTTCGAGCGCCATCTTTTTGGGCAAGCCACATTGATGCAGCTTGAGTTCAGGACCAGTCACAATAACCGAACGACCAGAGAAGTCGACGCGTTTCCCCAAAAGGTTCTGACGGAAACGACCCTGCTTACCTTTCAACATGTCAGACAGCGATTTCAGCGGACGCTTGTTGGCGCCAGTGATCACGCGGCCACGACGACCGTTGTCGAACAATGCGTCTACAGATTCCTGCAGCATCCGCTTTTCGTTACGAACGATAATATCAGGCGCGCGCAGTTCGATCAGACGCTTCAAACGGTTGTTCCGGTTGATCACACGACGATAAAGATCGTTCAGATCTGATGTCGCAAAGCGACCACCATCCAGCGGCACCAGTGGGCGCAGTTCTGGTGGGATCACAGGGATCACGGTCATGATCATCCATTCAGGGCGGTTGCCGGATTCCAAGAAGGATTCCACAACTTTCAAACGCTTGATGATCTTTTTGGGTTTCAGCTCACCGGTCGCTTCGGCCAGTTCAGCACGCAGCGTTTCCGCTTCGGCTTCCAGATCAATCATCGACAGCATTTCACGGATCGCTTCCGCGCCAATGTTGGCGGTGAAGGCATCCATGCCGTACTGGTCTTGCGCGTCCATGTATTCTTCTTCGGTCATCATCTGGCCGAACTGCAGGTCGGTCAGACCGGGTTCGATGACAACGTAGTTTTCGAAATACAGAACCCGTTCCAGGTCACGCAGGGTCATGTCCAGCATCAGGCCGATGCGGGAAGGCAGCGATTTCAGGAACCAGATATGGGCGACGGGTGACGCCAGTTCGATATGGCCCATACGCTCACGGCGTACTTTTTGAAGCGTAACTTCAACACCACATTTCTCGCAGACAACGCCGCGATATTTCATGCGCTTATATTTGCCACACAGACATTCATAATCTTTGATCGGGCCAAAGATACGCGCGCAGAACAGACCGTCACGTTCGGGTTTGAATGTGCGGTAGTTGATGGTCTCAGGCTTTTTGATTTCGCCATAAGACCATGAAAGAATACGTTCAGGCGATGCCAGCGAGACTTTGATTTCATCAAAGACTTTTGGCGGCGTCAGCGGGTTGAACGGGTTGTTAGTAATTTCCTGGTTCATTGGATGTCCTTTGCAGGCTCTGTGCAGCTAAAGAAGTGCACTGAATGGGTAATGACTGGGAGAAAACGGTTGGTCTCAATAGGCGCGAAGGACGAATCCTTATCAACACCACAAGCGACACGCACCTTTTTCTGCGCGGTTTCGATTGAAGAGAAGGCCCCGACACGAACCACGCCGCTATCGGAACCGTCTTGAAACTCAATGGCTGTGCAGCCCGAAATTGCGACCGACGCGAAACCAGTCACTAACTTCGGCAACACTGCACAACCAAAGCGTTGCATTACTCCTCGCCCTCCGCATCCAGGAGTTCCATATTCAGGCCGAGGCCACGGACTTCTTTCACCAGAACGTTGAACGATTCTGGGATGCCCGCTTCAAAGTTGTCCTCGCCCTTGACGATGCTTTCATAGACCTTGGTCCGGCCTGCAACGTCGTCCGATTTAACGGTGAGCATTTCCTGCAGGGTATAGGCAGCGCCGTAAGCTTCCAGAGCCCAGACCTCCATTTCCCCGAATCGCTGACCACCGAACTGCGCCTTACCACCCAATGGCTGCTGGGTAACCAGCGAGTATGGGCCAGTTGAACGCGCGTGGATTTTGTCATCCACAAGGTGGTGCAGTTTCAGCAGGTATTTAATACCCACGGTCACAGGACGTGCGAATTGTTCACCAGTGCGACCATCAAACAGGATCGATTGACCGCTTTCCGAGAAGCCAGCACGGATCAGAGCGTCGTTGACGTCATCTTCCTTGGCCCCATCGAAAACAGGTGTCGCGATTGGAACACCACGGGTCACGTTGCCCGCTGCTTCCAACAGCTCGCCTTCGTCCATATCAGCCAGACCTTCAGCGTAGACGTCATCGCCATAAGCATGTGCCATGGTTTCACGTACAGGCGTCAGATCACCCGAGCGGCGATATTCCTGCAGCGCATCGTCAACCTTGATGCCCAGACCGCGTGCGGCCCAGCCCATATGGGTTTCAAGGATCTGACCAACGTTCATACGCGATGGAACACCCAGCGGGTTCAGACAGAAATCAACCGGTGTACCATCTGCAAGGAACGGCATGTCTTCCATGGGAACAACTTTGGAGATAACACCTTTGTTCCCGTGGCGACCCGCCATTTTGTCGCCCGGCTGCAGCTTACGCTTCACCGCGATGAAGACTTTGACCATCTTCATCACACCTGGTGGCAGATCGTCGCCGCGACGGACTTTTTCGACCTTGTCTTCAAAACGCGCATCCAGAGCACGTTTCTGTGCTTCGTACTGCTCGTTCAGAGCCTCAACCACCTGGGCTGCGGCTTCGTCTTCGACGGCAAGCATCCACCACTGACCGCGCGGCAGCATATCAAGCAGCTCTTCAGTGATGGCCGCATTTGGTGCAACACCCCGTGGGCCTTTGACGGCGGTTTGACCCAAAAGCATACCATGCAGACGCGCGTAAATGTTGCGATCCAGAATGACGAGTTCGTCATCGCGGTCACGTGCCAAGCGTTCCACTTCGTCACGTTCGATCTGCAAGGCACGCTCGTCTTTTTCCACACCGTGGCGGTTAAAGACGCGGACCTCAACCACGGTGCCATAGTCACCGGGCTTCACGCGCATAGAGGTATCTCGCACGTCTGAAGCTTTTTCACCAAAGATCGCACGCAGCAGCTTTTCTTCTGGAGTCATTGGCGATTCACCTTTGGGGGTGATCTTACCAACCAGAATATCGCCGGGTTCTACGTCAGCACCGATATAAACAATGCCTGCCTCGTCAAGGTTGCGCAGCGCTTCTTCACCAACGTTTGGAATATCGCGGGTGATTTCTTCTGGGCCAAGCTTGGTGTCACGGGCAGCGACTTCAAACTCTTCGATGTGAACCGAGGTAAAGACATCATCACGTGCGATACGTTCCGAAATCAGGATCGAGTCTTCATAGTTGTAACCGTTCCAAGGCATAAACGCGACGACCACGTTTTTACCCAGAGCCAGTTCACCCATATCCGTTGACGGCCCATCAGCGATGATTTCGCCTTTAACGACAGTGTCGCCTACTTTTACCAGCGGACGCTGGTTGATGCAGGTGTTCTGGTTCGAACGCTGGAATTTGCGCATGCGGTAGATATCTACGCCCGCATCCCCCAGTTCCAGGTCCGAGGTCGCACGAATAACGATACGCTGTGCATCAACCTGGTCGATAATGCCTGCGCGTTTCGCCTGAATCGCAGCGCCTGAATCGATCGCCACTTTTTCTTCGATACCGGTGCCAACCAGCGGCGCCTCTGCACGCAGCAATGGAACCGCCTGACGTTGCATGTTCGAGCCCATAAGAGCGCGGTTCGCGTCGTCGTTTTCGAGGAACGGGATCAAAGAAGCCGCAACAGAGACCAACTGCTTTGGGGACACGTCGATCAGATCAACTGCATCACGGGACGCCATGGTGTAGTCGCCCGCTTGGCGGGTGTTGACCAGCTCGTTGTCAAAACGACCGGTTTCATCCAGCTTCGCGTTCGCCTGCGCAACAGTGTGGCGCATCTCTTCGGTGGCGGACATGTAGTGCACTTCATCCGTCACCTGACCTTCGATCACCTTGCGGTAAGGTGTTTCGATAAAGCCATATTTGTTGACACGAGCAAAGGTCGCCAAAGAGTTGATCAGACCAATGTTTGGACCTTCCGGCGTTTCAATCGGACACATCCGACCGTAGTGGGTCGGGTGAACGTCGCGCACCTCAAAGCCTGCGCGCTCGCGGGTCAAACCGCCGGGGCCAAGCGCCGAGAGACGACGCTTATGCGTCACTTCAGACAGCGGGTTGGTCTGGTCCATGAACTGCGACAGCTGTGAAGAGCCGAAGAATTCACGCACAGCCGCAGCCGCTGGTTTCGCATTGATCAAGTCCTGAGGCATGATCGTGTCGATTTCGACAGAGGACATACGCTCTTTGATCGCGCGCTCCATGCGCAACAGACCAACGCGGTATTGGTTTTCCATCAGTTCACCAACCGAACGCACACGACGGTTGCCGAGGTGGTCGATGTCATCGATGTCGCCACGGCCATCACGCAGATCAACCAGCGCTTTGATGCAAGAGATGATGTCTTCCTTGCGCAGGGTGCGCATGGTGTCTTCGGCATCCAGAGCCAGACGCATGTTCATTTTCACGCGACCAACAGCAGACAGGTCATAACGCTCGCTGTCAAAGAACAGGGTCTCAAACAGTGCAGAAGCGGCTTCAACGGTGGGTGGCTCACCCGGACGCATCACACGGTAGATATCCATGAGCGCGGTATCGCGACCCATGTTCTTATCCTGCGCCATGGTATTGCGCATGTAAGGACCAACATTGACGTTGTCGATGTCGAGAACCGGAATATCGGTGATACCCGCATCCAACAGCTCTTTCAAAGAGCCGCCGATCAGATCGCCGTCTTTGTCATATTCCAGCGTCAGCTCATCACCGGCTTCAACATAGATCGCGCCGTTTTCTTCGTTGATGATGTCTTGGGAGACATATTTACCAACGATATGATCAAAAGGCACCAGCAGTTCAGTGATATTGCCTTCGTCGATCATCTTTTTCACGGCACGAGGCGTAACTTTCTTGCCTGCTTCGCAGATGATTTCGCCAGTGCCGGCATCCACCAGATCATAGGTAGGACGTGTGCCACGCACGCGTTCTGGGAAGAACGGAGTGACCCAGCCCCGGTTCTTTTCCAGCTTAAAGCTGACGGTGTTATAGTAGGCATTCATGATGCCTTCCTGATCCAGCCCCAGTGCATAAAGCAGGGTGGTCACAGGCAGTTTACGACGACGGTCGATGCGCGCGTAAACGATATCTTTTGCGTCGAATTCGAAATCCAACCAAGAGCCGCGATACGGGATGATGCGGCATGCAAACAGCAGTTTACCGGATGAGTGTGTTTTGCCTTTGTCGTGATCAAAGAACACACCAGGAGAACGGTGCATCTGAGACACGATCACACGCTCGGTGCCATTCACAACGAAGGTACCATTTGGCGTCATCAAGGGCATATCGCCCATAAAGACGTCTTGTTCTTTGATGTCTTTCACCGATTTTGCGCCGGTGTCTTCATCCACATCAAAGACAATCAAACGCAGTGTAACCTTCAGCGGTGCGCTGTAGGTCATGTCGCGTTGCATACATTCTTCAACGTCGTATTTTGGTTTTTCCAGATCGTACTTCACGAACTCCAAAATGGAGGTTTCGTTGAAATCCTTAATTGGGAATACGGACTGGAACACGCCCATGATGCCTTCGCCGTCTGTCGGCTGTGCTGCATCACCAGAGCGTAGAAAAAGATCATAAGAGGATTTTTGCACCTCAATGAGGTTCGGCATTTCCAAAACTTCACGGATTTTGCCGTAGTATCTGCGTAGACGTTTCTGGCCAAGGAACGTTTGAGCCATGTCAGATATCACCTTTCGAGTGTTCTCACCAGAACAAGAGCACCGCCGGGCCCCGGCACCTTGTCCATACGAGACAGTGGGGTTGGATCAATTCATGGCCGTCGTCCCGAATGGCGGCCTCCCGATCCTGCAAACCTCACCTTAGAAAAAACCCTTAACAAAAGGCCTTTACTGAGACAGGTTAGGCTGGACCTAGGGTTCCCTAGATCCAGCCAATAACTTGGGAGCATTGCTACAACTTCTAAGCGAAATTGAAAGCGATATTTTCTCCCAAATAAGCGCTTAGGCCAGCTCGACTTCCGCGCCAGCTGCTTCCAGCTTCGCTTTGATGTCTTCTGCTTCGGCTTTATCAACGCCTTCTTTGATCTTGCCGCCTTCTTCAACCAGACCTTTGGCTTCTTTCAGACCCAGGC
The DNA here is from genome assembly GCF_900102795.1 of Epibacterium ulvae. GTDB lineage: Bacteria > Pseudomonadota > Alphaproteobacteria > Rhodobacterales > Rhodobacteraceae > Epibacterium > Epibacterium ulvae. The sequence continues at coordinate 187,385 of NZ_FMWG01000007.1, forward strand.
CGGTGATGCCGCGTACTTCTTTGATCACGTTGATCTTAGATGCGCCAGCGTTCTTCAGAACGACGTCAAATTCGGTTTTTTCTTCTGCTGCTGCGCCGCCAGCGTCGCCACCAGCTGCCATGACAACTGCGCCGCCAGATGCGGGCTCGATGCCATACTCATCCTTCAGGATGGTTTTCAGTTCTTGTGCTTCCAGCAGGGTAAGACCAACGATGCTTTCCGCGAGTGCTTTCAGATCAGCCATTTTATCAGCTCTTTCCGTATAAAGTGTGTGTTTTTCCAACGTGTTGCCTAGGCCCACGCCAGTCATTCAGTTCCAACCGCTTATGCAGCTTCCGACTTTTCTTCGATGGTCGAAAGGATGCTCGCGATGTTGCTTGCAGGTGCGCCAATTGCGCCAGCGATGTTCGAAGCAGGTGCGCCCAGCATGCCTGCGATCTGAGCAATAAGCTCTTCGCGCGAAGGCAGTTTGGAAACGGCTTCAACACCGGCACGATCCAGTGCGTTTTCACCCATTGCACCACCAAGGATTTCGAACTTATCGTTCTCCTTGGCAAACCCTTCCGCGACTTTCGCAGCAGATACAGGGTCTTCGGAATAGGTGAGCACGGTCATCCCTGTCAGCAGGTCAGACATGCTTTCACACGGCTTACCCTCGAGGGCGATTTTGGCGAGCCTGTTCTTGGCAACACGCACAGAGCTGCCAGCTTCGCGCGCACGCGACCGCAGATCCTGCATCTCGGCAACTGTCAGACCAGCGTAGTGGGCTACGACCACAACGCCAGAGCTTTCAAAGATCTGGCCGAGTTCCTCGACCACCTGCTCTTTTTGTGCTCTATCCACAGTTCTCTCCAAGTTTTGGGATACCTAGATATCCCGGCTCATGATTTGCCAGACCTTGTCACCAAGGCCGGGCGTTCAGGTCCGTTTTACGGGATGAGCCAAAATCACCCGAGGGCTAGAAATCCCTCGATCTTTTTGGTCGTTACCCGTCTCAGGAGGGAAATTAAGACCCGATCGACAGGCCACCCACCATCTTGGACGAATGCAGCAGCGCATACGACGAATCGCACGCTCAACTACAAGGCTGTCCTTAACGCCAATTGAAGGTTTTTCCAAGGGGCAATACCGCCAAGAACCACAGCAGTCCCTGATCGCAACCAAAATGCTGCGCTACGCGTTGATCCAACTTCACCACACGCCATGCCGCTGCCATGCGCCGCAACTCTAAACGCGCCAGAGCGCGCAAGGCCCGATGCGGCGCTTTGAGAACTCGCCCCAACTTATCCTCTTACCCTCTCAACCCTGCGTGTCTTGCAAAAGTCACAGCCTCGACACCACAAAAAAGGCGGCACCCTTTTGGGCACCGCCTCGCAAGCATCTATTCAGGAATAGATTACTCTGCTGCTGCGTTGTCGATATCGACAGTCACGCCAGGACCCATGGTCGAGGACAGAGCGATTTTCTTCATGTATGCGCCTTTGGCACCGGAAGGCTTCGCCTTGGAGACGGCCGCAACAAAAGCACGAATGTTTTCAACCAGCTTAGCCTCATCGAAGGACGCTTTACCAACGCCTGCGTGCACAACACCGCCTTTTTCAGCTTTGAACTGCACTTCGCCGCCCTTGGCTGCTTCCACAGCCGCTTTCACGTCCATGGTCACGGTGCCAACCTTAGGGTTTGGCATCAGGTTGCGTGGGCCAAGGATCTTACCAAGACGACCAACGATTGGCATCATGTCAGGCGTTGCGATGCAGCGATCGAAATCCAGGTTGCCGCCTTGTACAGCTTCCATCAGATCTTCTGCGCCCACAACATCTGCGCCAGCTGCTTTCGCTTCGTCAGCTTTTGGGCCACGTGCAAACACAGCAACGCGCATCGCTTTACCGGTGCCGTTTGGCAGACCGACAACGCCGCGTACCATTTGATCTGCGTGACGGGTGTCAACGCCCAGGTTCATCGCGATATCGATGGTTTCGTCAAATTTGCTTGTCGCATTGGCTTTGATCAGCGCAACAGCTTCTTCAACAGTCACCAGGCTTTTGCCAGCGAAAGCTTCGCGCGCCGCGCGGGTACGTTTACCGAGTTTCGCCATCTTACTTCACCTCGATGCCCATAGAACGGGCGGAGCCCAGGATGATCTGCATCGCCGCTTCGATATCATTGGCGTTCAGATCTTTCATCTTTGCTTCGGCGATTTCTTTCACCTGCGCAACGCTCACGGAACCAACAGTCTCACGTGAGGGGTTGTTTGCACCGGATTTCACCTTTGCGGCCTTCTTCAGGTAATAAGACGCAGGAGGCGTCTTGATGTCCATGGTAAAGGACTTGTCCTGATAGTAGGTAATCACGGTTGGGCACGGCGCGCCGGGCTCCAGTTCCTGTGTTTTTGCGTTAAACGCTTTACAGAATTCCATGATGTTGATGCCGCGCTGACCCAGCGCAGGACCTACTGGAGGCGATGGGTTTGCTTTACCTGCAGGAACCTGCAGTTTCATTGTACCAGCAAGCTTCTTGGCCATTTGGTGTTCCTTTCAACTCGGAGAAAACGCGTCTTCTCCAGCTCAATGTTGCGTGGTCCGAACCTTAGGTCGCGACCCAAGGGTCTTCCACAAGAGAATCTCGCCTGAAGACGATGAGGTGCCACTACACGAACAAGCAACGTTTGGCAAGCAAGGCGCTTTACAACCGCATAGAGCCCAATTTTAGAGTTCTGCGATCAACATTAATGCCCGCTTAGCTGGTCACATTTGAGCTCCAACGTTTCTGGCGAAGCCTCTTCTATGTATCGACCAATTTCAGTGCAAAACCGCTAATGGAAATCTTGGCGGCCAACGGACGCATTAACCCACCAATTCCCGGATTAAAGCACTAAGTTATAGGTTGATTAATTTTATTAAATTGCAATTTTAAGTTTAATCAAAGATGTAATAGTTCTATTGCAACAACAGAGAATTCAAATGCAAGAAAACACAATCGCATCCAGTCACTTAGGCATTTCCGACAAGTCCACTCACGCAGCCCCCTCCGCACTAAATATGGCGAACTTGGTCGTGCTACATTGGGCAATCTATTGGGTCATGAACGGCCTCGACAAATTTCTAAACAGAACTGATATCAGCCTCTTTACATGGTTTGGCAAAGACCGCACAGAACAGTTTTCTGGCTATCTCGAGCGGACAGATATATCGATATCTCTACTCGAGCCGATCCTCTACGTGACAGGAGTACTGGAGCTTCTGGTTGCGCTGCCGCTACTTATGGTCCTAACAGCGGCATGCAACCAGCGCCCCATCAGCCGTAGACTGTTTGAACATAGTTTTTTCTGGGGAACCTTAATCTTTACCGGCTTTTCCTTTTTCGATGTTATATTTGGCGACCGAGCTGAACTTTGGGAACATGGAACGTTCTTCATCGGCCTGCTACTTAGCTACAAACTCGCGAAAGAGGCCTATACCGAGAATGGGCAATTTGAGTAGCTGCACTGAAGCAAGCAGAGGCGAGACTATCGCAACGGCAAGAAGTCCCGCAACCAACTGGCTTTTATTTTCCCATAAGGATCAAAGCGCTCCTCAAAAGTAGGTGTGCCTTAAAGTCATCCACGGCTAAGCAGCCACTTACAAGAAAGCAATGAATGGCTGCTTCATCCTGTAAAGCCGTAATAAGCAAAAAACGTCGCGATGCTTCGTGCAACGCGACGTTTCCAATTCTAAACTGCAGTAGGTGGTTAACCCTGCTTTGTAACCTGAGTAAAGTCCAGCTCAACCGGAGTTTCGCGACCAAAGATAGATACGGTTACTTTAAGCTTCTGATTTTCGTCATCCACGCCTTCAACCATGCCGTCAAAGTCTTCAAACGGACCGTCGTTGACCTTAACCTTCTCACCCACTTCAAAGGTGATCAGCGTGCGTGGTGCCTCGATGCCCTCTTCGACACGTCCCAGAATACCCTGAACTTCTGCGTCGCGCATCGGCATTGGGCGACCTTGTGGCCCCAGAAAGCCTGTCACGCGGTTGATCGAAGAAATCAGATGATAGCCATGGTCAGACATTTCCATGTGTACCAAAACGTAGCCGGGCATAAAGCGACGTTCTGTCGTCACTTTTTTACCGCGGCGAACCTCGATCACTTCCTCGGTTGGGACCAGAACCTCGTCGATTTCATCTTCCAGACCCTGCTCAGCCACCGAAGTGCGAATCTGTTCTGCGATTTTCTTTTCGAAGTTCGAAAGCACGCTGACCGAATACCACCGTTTCGCCATGAACTGATCGTCCTTTGTGTTTCTGGCCGGTCTCTGCCGCGCCAACGATTGCAAATATATCGGTCCGAAAACCAAAATCCATGAAATGCGGCTTAACGCTTTTTCCAAGCATAACACGCCGATGTCAAAGGTTATCGGCTGACCTACTCTGCTCCCGCAGTGAGATCAAGAGGGCAACACCCTCTGGCACTGAAAAGCCATCGCAAAACAGGAAAATCTGATAAGATTTCTTAGAACATTCCCAAAATGCCCTGCAGACCGGTGCGGATCAACAGGTCAACAAGGGCAAAGAATACAGCGGTCAGCGCAGCCATGATGAAAACCATCACGGTGGTCAACAGAACCTCGCGACGGGTTGGCCAAACGACCTTAGCGATCTCGGCACGGACCTGCTGGATGAACTGGACTGGGTTGATGGTGGCCATAGGGTGGCATCTCTTTGCTAGGGGATTCACTCAATCTGTTGCGATTTAACGGGTGTTGTCGGAAAATTCAAGTCCCTGACCACAGCCTGCCCCATCACCGCGTAGATACAAATTCACGGTCTCGTTTCATCTGATAATTTATATCAATTCTATCTTAATTTTCACAGCATATACCTAAAGTCATCGCGATCAACCCCGGGTTGGAACCGCATTTGAGTACAGAATGATGACGAGATAGGACAGCATGACCGCTTCAGTATCGATGACCAACGCCCGCAGCCTGGAACAAGATCACAAGCTTGAAGATGCAGCGAAGGCTTATGGTGAAATTTTATCACGTTACCCGCAAAATGAAGATGCGCGCGCTGCGCTCGCCTCACTTCGCGACCGGATGCAGCATATCGATGAGCCGCCACGCGACATTCTGGACACCATCACCAACAACTTTGAACGCGGCGACATTGCTGCAGCGGCAAGCCAATGTGCGAGTGAGCTCAACCGGTATCGCAAATCTTATGCGCTGTGGGCCACTTTGGGGCATTGCCACCTGAAGCGCGGCGCCCTGAACGAGGCAGCAACCTGCCTGAACAAAGCCATTGAACTGGGACCTGACAAGGCCGATGCTTATGCATTCATGGCGCTTGTCAGCCATCGCCAGGGCAATTTGGCGAACGCAACCGCGCTGTATCGCAAGGCGCTACAGCTTGACCCACAACATTTCTTGGCCCTACAGGAGTTGGGGCAAATACTGCTTCGGAGCGACACGCCGGATCAGGGGATCACCCATTTACAATCCGCCTGTACACGCGCACCCGAAAATGCACGTGTCCAATTTGCGCTCGGCTGTGCACTGCGACAAATGGGGCGATTGCAAGAAGCGGAAACCGCTTTTTCCGCCGCGCTGAGAGTAGATCCCGACTACACTGCAGCGCTCGCAAACCTCGGAGAATTGCGCCTGCTGAAAGAAGATTATGAGAGCGCTCTGGATGCCTTTTTACAAGTGTCTCAAAAAGAACCCCAGAATGACCGGGCACGTGCGGCAAAATTTCATGCAATGGCGCATCTAGGCGACTGGTCCTGGACGTCAGAGTATGCCTCGCAACGTCGCTATCTCGGACTGCAAGGTACCCCCTGCAATCCACAACATCTTGTCCATTTAGAGGACAACCCCGACCTGTTGCGATTACGCACCCAGGCTTTTGCCGCTCAGGCTTTTCAGGTCAGCGCAAGTGCCATTCCAACCAAGCCCAGCGCTGCAACCCGTCTCAAACTGGGGTATTTCTGCTCGAATCCACATCAGACCGACACATCAGCGGCACTAGAGACGCTGACATTGGGTCATGACACCTCACAGTTTGAAATCTTCCTTTACACAACTGTAAGCGATGAAGTCGATCAGGATCTTCCGATCGAGGGGGTGGAGCACCACAGAGATTTCTCAGGCGCTGGGGAAGCCGAAATTTTGGCCCAGATCACGGCCGACCAGCTGGACATCGCGATTGATCTCAACGGCTATACCAGCGAAATGCGCAGCCCTTTCTTTTCTCAACGTGTTGCACCACTGCAAATTGCCCTACCGGGGTATCCTGGCACCATGGGCAGCACGCAATATGATTATCTTATCACTGACGCAAAAGCCTGCCCTGCCGGGAGTGAGCGCTATTTTGATGAATTTCTCGTTCGCATGCCCCATAGCGCACATGTGCCGACACCTGATCTAGCGACCGCGGCGCCCAGCAAAACACGCACTGAATGTGGCTTACCTGACGACGGCTTTGTTTTCTGTTCCTTCAACGACGTCTCGCAAATAGACAAAAACCTGTTCGGCACTTGGATGGAACTACTCAAAACCGTTGAGCATAGCGTCCTCTGGCTCGGCCGCACCTCAGAGATCGCACAAACAAACCTGAAAAACGCAGCAGAGAGTTATGGCATTGATACAAAACGGATAGTCTTTGCTGCGGACGTGGAAAGCGAACAACAGCGCCACCTCGCAGACCTGTTCCTTGATACCATTGTCGTAAACGGAACAACAAAAGTAAGCGAAGCGCTATGGGATGGCCTGCCCGTTCTAACCGTTGCAGGCAAACAATTGGCGGCACGCACCAGCGCAAGCAAACTTCAGACCCTGCAGCTGCATGAGCTGATCGCGACTTCGCTCAGCGCTTACAAAACCGCAGCGCTGTCCCTTGCGAAAAACCCCGAAGAACTCAAATCCCTGCGCAGGCGCCTGGCACAGAACAAAGCGATAAGCCCTCTCTTTGATCGCCGCCAGTATCTGAAAGATCTTGAGCGTGCTTTTGACACAATGATCGCGCGTCATCGCCAAGGTTTACCGCCAGATCACCTTGATCTTGTAAAAGCCATGCCTTCCGGCGCTGTAGCGCCTTTGTCACGCATTGCCTGACGCAAGCAATCACAACATAAATCATTGGACAGAAGACCCCGCTGCTCATGCAACGGGGTCATTTTCGTGCCGTCCCCGAAAACTCCGGGAAACAGGCCGCATCGACGACCGCAAATTATAACCGAACCAACATTGCACAATTGGCCTGCAAGCCTGTCGCATTGTGGCGCATTCAAGAGCAATTCGTTTGGCGGGTATTTATGCAGGTAAACGCCTTAAGACGCCAATTTATTCAATTTTTTCAAGCATGAATGGCGGAAACGAAGGGATTCGAACCCTCGAGACGGTTTCCCGCCTACTCCCTTAGCAGGGGAGCGCCTTCGACCACTCGGCCACGTTTCCGCTGACCCGTATATTGATCAACGCTCAGAGAAACAAGAGCTATTTTCCATTTTATTCGGTCAGATTATCAGGGCTCGAAACACCGCAGTTTATCAGATCGCACCCTCTCTCATAACGCCGCCTTAGAGGCGTTCACGTGGAGGAACAAACCGGTAGAGATACACCACAAGGGTCTCGGAAGAGGTTTCAAATTCTCCCCGGCATCATCCGCGCCGCGCGCGTTGGCTTAATCAGGCGCTTTGACCGCTTGAAACAAAAAGCCATCAAAAGCCGGGTCATCCACATCTGAAAGATCCATCAGCGTTTCTCGAACGTGGTCTAGATGTTGCCACATCGCGGTTCGCGCGGCATTTGGGTCTTTTGCACGCAAGGCCGCGAGGATTCGTTGATGATCCTCCAGCCAATTGCGCCGATAGCCCACATCAAAGATCCGGCTGTGAAGCTTTGCCCACATCGGGCTTTGATCGCGCTTGAGCCAAAGTTCATTTACCATATCAACAAGCACTGAATTTTGCGTCGCTTCCGCGATCAAGCGGTGAAACAGTTCATCTCCTGAATGATCCGCGCTGCCTGTTTCGATATCCTTTCGCTCCAGATCAAGAGCGTCGCGCATGCGAATAATGTCATTTTTCGTGACCATATCCGCGGCAAAAGCGGCAATTGCGCTTTCCAGTAACTGCCTTGCCTGCAGCAGTTCAAATGGGCCAATATCATCCTGTGACTGCGTCACTGGCTTTGTGGGGGGCTTTGCCAGATAGGTACCAGAGCCTTTTCGAACCTCCACAAGAGCATCAATTTCCAACATCAATAATGCCTCTCGCACCAGCGCACGTGAGACAGAGAGCCGCTCTGCCAGCTGGCGTTCAGGCGGCAGGCGATCCCCAACATCCAATCCAGTCTCATGGATGAGATCCTTCAACGCATTGGCGACGTCTTGATATCGGCGATGGGCGCTCATGATTGCTGTTGATCTCCTACAATGTGAGGGATGGCGTGTATTTTGAAAACTCAATTCATGACAAAAGGTACTCTGCCCCAATTGGTCAACCAAAGAGTATGCAATCTACCTATATCGGTCATCATTGGAAAAATTAAGCTGCAACTTACCTCAGGCTTCTGAAATTGGTTGACCAATTTTGAACCATGCATAAGGGTGTGCGAGATGAAAAGGGATCGCTGAACGGTACCGGATGCCGAAAACTTATTTCGCGCCACTGTTCAGATTTCAAGCGCGTGGCAAGACCGACATGATCAGTATATTCAACCTGTACGGCCCGTCCCTCTTTGGCTCTGAAATATGGCCAAGCTTTACCCATGACAGGAGAGCACAATGAAGAACCTAAAATCATGGGTGCTTGAAACGCGCAGGGCGAACGGTGTCAGCCTACGGGTGGAGCAAAGTCACCTGCTGCACATAGATGTGCTTGACGAAACCCTATTTCGGGTGTCGTTGCAAAAGGATGCCACATGGCGGCTTTCGCGGAGTTGGACGATTGCACCGGTAGGAATAGAGGCGCCATGGGACGGGCGCAGTCGGGATGATCTTACAGGTTTCCCCTGCCCGCGCCCCGAGATCGTAACACATGAGACAGAGATCTGCCTTTCAACGGATACGTTGCGGTTGAAAGTGAAACACCCGTTGCAAATGATCTGGGAGGCAAAGATTGACGGGCAATGGCGTGAATTTGTAAGAGACCGTGCAACCGGTGGCCTTCACCTAGGTCTTCGCGATCATGCACATGCGCATTATCTCGACCGTATCTCGGGTGAACCCGTCTTTGGTCTGGGTGAGAAAACCGGCCCCCTCAATAGAACGGGCAAGCGGTATGAGATGCGAAACCTCGACGCTATGGGGTATGATGCGGAACATACAGATCCACTGTATAAACACGTCCCCTTTACGATGACACGAACCCAAAACGCCGGGTGCTGGTCGATCTTTTACGACAACCTTGCCGGATGCTGGTTTGATCTGGGAAATGAGCTGGACAATTATCACGCGCCTTATCGTGCTTATCGCGCAGAAGATGGGGATCTTGATTTCTATATGTCATGGGCACCAGAGCTTTTGGAGCTGGTCAAACGACAGGAACAACTGACAGGCGGAACAGCATTTCCACCACGCTGGAGCCTGGGGTATTCTGGCTCTACCATGTCTTACACCGATGCTGATGATGCACAAGCGCAGCTTGAAGGGTTCCTATCAAAGATCAAGACCCATGACATTCCCTGTGATAGCTTCCAGATGTCTTCAGGGTATACGTCAATCGGTGACAAGCGGTATGTTTTTAACTGGAATGATGGTAAGATGCCCGATCCCCAAGGGATGGCCAAACGCTTTGCCGATCAACAGGTGCATTTGATTGCCAATATCAAACCCTGTCTGTTGCAAGATCACCCGCGCTATACTGAGGTGGCAGAGGCAAAGCTGTTCATTCAGGCAAGCGCTGAGGCCGATCCACAAGAAGGGCCAGAGCGGTCTGTGTTTTGGGATGATGAGGGATCACACCTTGATTTCACCAATCCTGATACCGTGCAATGGTGGAAAAGCAATGTCACATCCGCACTTTTGGAGCGTGGTATCGGCTCAACTTGGAATGACAACAATGAATATGAAATCTGGGATCATCATGCACAGTGTTCTGGGTTTGGCACCGGCATCGATGTAGGCCTGATGCGCCCGGCTATGCCCATCCTCATGACCCGCGCCTCATTAGATGCACAACAGGCATTCGCGCCTGAAAAGCGGCCGTATTTGATCAGCCGCTCTGGCGCGCCGGGTTTGCAGCGCTATGCACAGACCTGGAGCGGGGACAATCGTACCGAATGGAAAACACTGCGCTGGAATCAGCGCCTTGGTCTGGGGATGAGTCTGTCTGGCTTCTACAATATCGGGCATGATGTCGGCGGATTTTCAGGCCCGTGCCCTGAGCCTGAACTCTTTGTGCGCTGGGTTCAAAACGGTGTGTTCCACCCTCGTTTTACGATCCATTCTTGGAATGATGATCGCACTGTAAACGAGCCTTGGATGTATCCTGAGGTCACCGATCTTATTCGGGACGCGATACGCCTACGCTATCGTTTATTACCCTATATCTACACCTGTCTCTGGCAAGCTGCCACGCAAAGCGAACCAATGCTGCGGCCCCTGTTTCTGGATTTCGGCCATGATCCAGAAACCTGGAACGAAAGCGATAGCTTCTTATTGGGGCGTGATTTACTGATCGCAACCGTACTCGACAAAGGGGCGCAGGCACGCGCCGTTTATTTGCCCCAACATGAGGGCGGCTGGTGGGAGTTTCACAGCGGTATATGGCATGCAGGCGGACAATGGATCGAGGTGCCGGTGACGCTTGCAACAATTCCTGTATTTGTGCGTGGTGGTGCCGTGATCCCAATGGGCGAAGGTGCTGACCGCGCCTCTCCAACCTCTGAAAAGAAACGCATTCTGGCCGCGTTCCCTGCGAAAGGCACGGCACTAACATCCAGCCCGCTCTATGAAGATGACGGCATATCGCGCACGCCGGAATGGTGTGTAACCCATATCGATTTGGAAAGCGACGCGACAGGCTTGCACCTTTCCACACGGCGTGACGGCAGTGGAACACCTGTTTTGAGCGACGCGACGATCGTACTGCCCGCAGATGAAACGCGCGCACTTGTGACACCCAAAGAGATCTGTTTATGAGCCGTACCCTGCCCCAATCCCCCTACCCGCGCGATAGGTTGAAACCACGTATCCTGCATCTTGGGTTTGGCGCCTTTGCCCGCGCGCACCCTATGGTTTACCTGCATCATGGGCTGGCTCAAACTGGCGGCGACTGGGGGGTGGTAGCGGCACGCCTGAATTCCGGTATTGAAGCGCTAAGCGCTCTGGATGCAGCGCGCGGGCTTTATCATGTCGCAGAAGCCGACGGCGATATGACCTGCCTGCACCAGATCGGCACGGTGATTGGCACCTGCCATCCGGCGCGGGATGGCGCGATGGCTGTGCCTGACTTAATCGCCACGCCTGACCTTTCAGTGATTTTGCTTACCATTACTGAAAAAGGCTATTGCAGCCACGATGGCAATTTGGATCTGTCTCACCCCGGTGTACAGGCTGATCTTGCCGGGAATACGCCATGCACAGCAATTGGAACCCTTGTCGCAGGGCTAAGACAACGCCGCGCTGCTGGGCACGGCGGGCTGACGCTTCTGTCTTGCGATAATCAGCCGGACAATGGCGCCCTTACACGTGCTGCTGTTGTTGGCTTTGCCAAAGAACAGGATCCGGCACTTGCCGACTGGATCGAGGCTGAAGTGCGTTTCCCTTCATCTATGGTGGACCGAATTGTACCGGCAATGACACCAGAAAGCTATAATGTGATTAAGGGCTCCCTTGGTCACGCTGATAAGAACGCCATCCTGTGTGAACCCTTTCGGCAATGGGTAATCGAAGACAACTTCGTCGGCACCCCACCGCCTTTTGAAGCAGGTGGTGCGCTTCTGGTGAAAGGTGTGCAGCCCTTTGAAGACATGAAACTGCGGTTGCTGAATGGGGCGCATACCACGCTGGCCTGGCTCGGTCCGTTTTTGGGGTATGAAACTGTTGCAGACTGTATGTCGGATGCGGACCTGCCTCAAGTTTTGCGGCAGTTGATGTTGGCAGAGCAGGCATCAACACTGACGTTGCCCGAGGGAATTGATGTTGAACACTACGCTGACGAATTGCTGCAGCGGTTCACAAACACGCGTTTGCAACACAAGCTTGTGCAAATAGCGGCCGATAGCAGCCAAAAAATGCCACAGCGTCTGTTCGCTCCGATTGCCTGCAATGTTGCTGCTGATCGCCCTTGGCCTATTTCTGCCCTCGCAATTGCAGCTTGGATCTTGGGGTTGCGAGATCTTGCACCAATCGCCGATCCCCATCAGACGCCCTTGCGTGAGGCCGCACAGCAATATGACCCTGTTGCGGCTGTTTTGGCCCTGCCGGGTCTTGTGCCGGATGCGCTGCGCACCAATGCAGCGTTCATGTCCAACGTCAACCTAGCCTTTGCCGCCCTCGCCCGCGATCCGCGCGCTGCAATCAAACAGGCCCTTTTGGAGGATCACGCATGAGCCAGTTTCTAAATCAGGATTTTCTGCTGGATACCTCCACCGCCCGTCGCCTGTTTCATGACGTCGCACGCGACCTACCAATTGTGGATTATCACAATCATTTGCCACCAGCTGAAATCGCCGCGGATCGCCAGTGGGACAATTTGGGCGAGATGTGGCTCGCCCATGATCATTATAAATGGCGTGTCATGCGATGGGCCGGGATCGAAGAATCCCGTGTTACTGGCGCTGCGGGGTGGCGTGAAAAATTTGATGCCTTTGCCGAAGCAATGCCACGCGCAGTTCTCAATCCTGTGCATCATTGGTCGCACCTTGAGATATGGCGCTATTTTGGCCTTGATGGAACGGCTTTATCGCCAAAAACGGCTGACAAGGTCTGGCAGGTTTCAAAAGAACAACTGGCGATGCAGTCATGTTCGGCACAAAATCTGTTACGCCGTATGAAGGTTGAACTGGTCGGAACCACAGATGATCCGATCGATGATTTACGCCATCATGCAGCGCTTCAAACATGCGATATAAAAGTGGTGCCAACCTTTCGCCCAGATAAATCCGTGCAAGTTGAGGCAACCGGGTTTGCGGATTATATCGCACAGCTCGAAGCCATAACCCATCCCATCCAGAGCTTTGACGATCTGGTAGCCGCGCTGATACAGCGACTTGATCACTTCATTTCCCACGGCTGTCGAGCGGCAGATCATGGAATTTCTCTTTTGGATGCGGCGGAGATACCCGGTGCGCACGCACTGGATGCAGCATTAAAAACCGCGCGCGCGAGGCAGCCCGTTACACCGGAACAGGCCGCCAGTCACCGCGCAGCTTTGTTTGATGCACTGGGGCGCGCCTATGCAACACGCGGTTTGGTGATGCAGTGTCATATGAATGTCGTGCGCAACGGGTCTTCTCGATTGTTGACAACCCTTGGTCCAGATGCCGGGGGGGACAGCCCGCGCGATACAGACATGGCCGGCCCTTTGAACCTTTTACTGGATCGGCTCGACCGCGATGACGCACTGCCACGTATGGTGCTTTATGGTCTGGACCCGGCGCGCAACCCCATTCTGGCGGCAACAGCAGGCACATTTCAAGACGGTTCAGTGCCGGGTAAAATTCAACCCGGCGCGGCATGGTGGTTCAATGACACATTGGAAGGAATGGAAGCACAGATGCGCACGTTGGCACAGGTTGGACTGTTGTCGACTTTCTTGGGAATGCTGACCGATAGCCGATCCTTCCTGTCATTCCCCAGACATGAATATTTTCGCAGGCTAGCCTGTGGCATGATCGGCCGTTGGGCAGAAATGGGTTATATGCCTTCTGACCAAGATACGCTTGATCACCTTATACGAGGAGTTTGCTATCAAAATGCACGCGATTGGTTTTTGGATACATAGCTATCCATTATCTCACCGGGTTAAGCGATTCGCTATCAGACTATAAAATGTCGATTTTCAGAACGCTGTACGTAATTTCCTTGCGCCAGATCGGTAGATTTTTGCCAATTTGACGCAAAGATATAAATACAACTAGATCGCCCTTTTTTCCAAACGGCATCTCTTTCCAGGCCAACGCATAGCGTTTTCACTGTGCGCGTATTCCAATCACCTTATGGATTTGTTTTACAAAGGAAATACAACCAAAACTGCTGCAGTGATTTTTGAGCCTTACTCCCTACTTCGTGCCAACGTTACGTTAGCGAACCTGTACAAACGCAATGCCCCATTTAAATCATGCCTTTCAAAATCATCATAAACTTAACGTAGTTGTTAAGATTTTCGCCAGCTTTCAATGATCATAACGGTGCAAGTGTAGATTTGTTGTCGATGGAGTAAAGGCGTGTTTTTTAGATCTCGAAAAACTGCAAAAGAAGGCTCAGCCGAAAGTGTTGACGTATCACTTTTGGTCATGCTCGACCGAACACAGGCCACCATTCAATTTGAGCCAGATGGAACTATTCTGTCTGCGAATGAGAATTTCTTGACGGCACTCGGCTATACTTTGGATGAGATTGTCGGCAAACATCATTCGATGTTCGTCTCGCAAGAGATTTCCCAGTCTGAAGAATATCGCACTTTTTGGCGTGATCTCGCAGGTGGGAAAGACATGTCAGACCAATTCCCACGCGTGGCAAAGGATGGCCGAACGATTTGGATACAGGCGACCTATGCTCCAATCTTTGATGATGCTGGGAATGTTACCAGGGTCGCAAAAATTGCAAGCGATATCACGAAGCGTCGGGAAAGCCTTGCAACGATTGCAGAAGGCCTAGAAGCCCTAAGCGAAGGCAACTTATCCCATCGCGTTGAACTATCCGATTTCCGCGACGTTGCATATCTGGGCCAGGCGTTTAATAGCTCGGTTGAAAAGCTCGGACAGACAATGGGGACCGTATCAGAAGTGGCAGGCGCGGTGCAGCGCACGGCTGGCGAGATCGGTCAATCTTCTGGTGACCTTGCGCAGCGTACCGAAAGTCAGGCTGCAACCTTGGAAGAAACCGCTGCCGCGATTGAGGAGCTCACCGCGACGGTGCGCTCTTCTGCGGAAGGAGCTCGCCAGGTCGAAGATATTGTCAGAACTGAGCAGCAAAAAGCCTCTGAAAGCGGTGAGATCGTCACTCAGGCAATCAACGCTATGTCTGAGATTGAACAATCTTCAGATAAAATCGCAAATATCATCTCTGTGATTGATGACATTGCTTTCCAGACCAATCTTCTGGCCTTGAATGCGGGTGTTGAAGCCGCCCGCGCTGGTGAAGCAGGGCGCGGTTTCGCGGTTGTTGCATCTGAGGTCCGTGCCCTTGCGCAGCGGTCATCTGATGCTGCTGGCGAAATCAAAAAGCTAATCAGCGACAGTAATCGTCAGGTCTCTAATGGCGTTGATTTGGTTGGTCAGGCAGGACAAGCGTTGCACCAGATTATCGAAAGTGTCAGCGCGATCTCAAGCCATGTTGGCAGCATTGCCACGGGCGCGGAAGAGCAAGCAACAACGCTTAATGAGGTAAACAGCGGCATGACCGAGTTGGACCGCGTCACACAACAAAACGCTGCGATGGTTCAAGAAAGCACAAGCGCTGCACAAACGCTCAACAATGACGCGCAACGGCTTGGCCAAGAAGTGTCCGTCTTTAGTGGGCAGGCCTCTCGTCCGGCAACCCCTTATGTCAATGAAGTGCCTGAACGTATTGCAGTGAATGACCCTCAGCCACCAGCTCCGACAGCGCACGGTTCGCTTGACAGTGCTGTCGGCTGGGACGATTTCTGACCCATTCGACATCTCAACGAGAGATTCCACGGTATTTCGCCTAAGCGAAATACCGTTTTTCCTAAGCTGCGACGCGCAGCAAAGCGATGTCACATTGACAAGGTGATTATGGCAAAGATGATCAATGGACTTGCTCGCATACATGAACACAGACAGTTTTAAATTGCCTTCCCGTTCATCTGTAGAACTGTAGGTCATCATACTGGCTCACTTAAGAATACCTCAGGGCCTTTAGGACCAGAAAACTATCAATGCAGATCACGACGACATGAGCCCTGTATGATAGCGCTTGCGTCAGGTTTAGCTTGCCCAAATCGCCTGCACTCAATGGAAACATTAGACTTCGTCTCTGATGCCTTCGCAGATAGCCAGCGATTCCGCGCTCTGTGCATCGTGGAGGATTGAACACGATAAGCCTTGGCAACGCAGGAACGGATTCTACACCACACTGGCCCGGATCAGTGGACTGGGTCACGCATTGCAGGGCGAAAATAAACGCGCTTAACTTCAAAACAATGATGCGGTAGCCTCCAATCCAAAATCGTATCAGCGATACCACATGCACTGACGACGGGCAGGTCGTGGAAATCGCAACGGACTCAATCAGGAACCAAACGCCTTTACGGTGCTTGCGCCACCGTCAATTGCCACAACTTGTCCAGTGACAAAGCTCGCACTAAACGATGTGAGCACGGTCGCCATCGCAGCAACTTCGCTCAGGTGGGCAACGCGGTTACTGGGTGTCACATCAAGCCAACCTTGTCGTGAACGGGAATCCGGGCTCATCCCGCCATCAATCGCACCTGGCGCAAGGACATTGACACGAATGTTTTGTTCCGCAAGTTCAGCAGCCATTACGCGCGCTAAAGAGGCGATCGCCCCCTTACTTGCGGCATATGCACTACGGCCTGGGACCCCAAGTTGCCCATGGATCGATGTTATAAATACGATACGACCCCCATTGGGTGACATATGTTTCACTGTGCGCTGAGCGACCCGGAAAGCGCCCATCATATTGATATTCAAGTGTTCAGCCAGTTCACCATCATCTAGGTCACAAAAAGCAGCGGTTTTCATAATTCCAGCTGCGTGTATGAGAACGTCGACACCTCCGAGCTTGTTGACTGCCGCGTCAATCGCACCGTTCACTGAAAGACGATCCGCCACATCCACTTCGATGAAATCTGTATGCTCACTGCGTGGAGGGCGCCGATCAAGACAAATCACCCGATCTCCTCGCGCAACCAGCGCAGATATAATTGTCTGACCTAAGGCGCCAGCCCCACCGGTCACAATCGATCTTAATGGGTTTTCATCGTTCATAATTTCGACAACCTTTCCAACAGTCTTATCACCTGAGAATGCTAGAAATCATATTATGATAAAGATCACCATATCATTATCTATTTACACCGCACTATTTCCTATCCTAGGGTGTCAGAAATTCACCGATAAGATCCTGGAGAGGGGTTGTGCAGAAACAAAAGTCAGTCATTGCGGCTTTATCGGACGAGTTGCGCCGAGACATCTCTCTTGGGGTAATCAAACCGGGTGACCGATTAAACATCGAGAGCTTAAAGCGCAGCTATGGCGTGTCCCATCCATCAGTCCGCGAAGCGCTCTCGATGCTGGTTGGTGAAGGCTATGTATTCTTTGAGGAATCAAAAGGATTTCGCGTACAGCTGCCATCGAAGGATGAGATGCGTGATAGTATTCGTGTCCGGGCAGAGCTTGAAGCGTTGGCATTCGAATGGGCCATCGCGCGCTCGGATCTGGATTGGAGATCTCGGATTGTGGCCGCGCATTACGCGCTTTCAGAAGTTGAAGAGCAAATGGTTAAGAATTCGCGCGACATGGTTCTGGAATGGGATATGCGCAATCGCGAATTTCATATGATGATTTCTGGCAACTGCGGATCTCAGAAATTGATAGAATTGATCAAAATGCAATATGATCAAAGCCGACGCTACCGGCTGATGGCGCATGCAAACGACCACAGTGAAGTTTCTCGGTCACGCTGGATTATCAAAAGTGGTGAAGAACACCGCTTACTCAAAGATGCGGTTTTGGCCGCCGATGTCGTTGCCGGTCAGAATGTTCTGAAGAAACATATTACCAAAGCCCCACTGCATGTGGTTGATGAGCCGAATTCTCAGTTAGATAATACAATACAAACAAGGGCATAACGCGTTTACAATAAAGCCCTCAACAAAGGAGGATCACATGATCTCGAAACTAAAATCCCTTGCCGTTGGCGCAGCATTGTCGCTGGGCCTTGCAGGTGGTGCTGTCGCACAGGACATCCAGTTCTTTAGCATTGGTACTGGTGGCACAGCCTTTACATATTACCCAGTGGGTGGCGTAATCGCGAATGCGATTTCCAAACCTCCAGGGTCACGCGAATGCGGTGAAGGCGGTTCTTGTGGTGTTGACGGTCTGATCGCATCAGCTGTGTCCTCTCGTGGTTCCGTTGACAATGTGAACGCAATTCTTTCTGGCCTGCGTAACTCTGGTTTCGCACAGTCTGATGTAGCCTATTGGGCCTACACCGGCACTGGCACCATGGAAGGCAACGAGCCTGCCACAGAACTGCGCACCATTGCGGCTCTGTTTGAAGAGCACATCCATCTAGTGGCTCTGGCTGACAGCGGCATCAACTCGGTTGCGGATCTGGCGGGCAAAGCCGTATCTCTGGACGAGCCAGGCTCTGGTACGTTCGTTGACGCATCCCTTATTCTGGGCGCAAACGGCCTGAGCATCGATGATGTCAAAGCCGAAGCACTGAAAGGCAATGCGGCAGCAGAAGCCCTGCGCAACGGTAAGATTGACGCGTTCTTCGCAGTCGCTGGCTACCCAACCGGTGGCATCGTAGAACTGGCATCTTCTGCCGACATCAAACTGGTTCCAATCGATGGCGCAGGCGCTGCGGCTTTGACCGAAAAATACGGCTTCTTTGCTCAATCTGAAATCCCAGCGGGTGTCTATGAAGGTATAGATGCCGTGTCCACCGTATCCGTTGGCGCGCAGTGGTTCACGTCTGCGAAAGAAGACGAAGAGCTAATCTACAACATCACCAAAGCTTTGTGGAACGATGAGTCCCGCAAACTGCTGGATGTAGGTCACGCAAAGGGTGCGACCATCACGCAAGAAACCGCACTGAACGGTGTCGGTGTGCCACTGCACCCAGGTGCAGAGCGTTTCTACCGCGAAGCTGGTCTGCTTAAATAAGATGTAAACATATCTGGAAAAGGGTCTGTGCGGTTTGCTCGGACCCTTTTTCATATGAGAGTGCGTGTCGATCCCTGTGTGACATAAAGGGCGTTTCGAAACGCGAAAGTCCGCAAATTCAAAGGATACCCGAATGAGCGACAAAGAACTCACCGCCGAAGAACTCGCGGCCATTGAGCGGAAGTATGATTCTGAATCTGCTTTCCGGCCGACGGGTTCGAAAATCGGCAAAGTGATCACTGCTGCTTTGGTGGCGATGACCCTCTATCATGTGTACCAGGCTGGATTTGGCACCACCAACGAGCTGATGCGTTTCGGCGTGCATCTGGCCTTTGTTCTAGGCCTGACATTCCTGCTGTTTTCCTGGCGACGCAGCCCCGATACGTCTATGCCACCAAAGGTGTGGTACCGCATAGATGGTGTCAACATTCTTGATATTATTCTCGCGCTGTTGGCGGTCGCCGCCGCGATGTATCTGCCCTTGTTGCCGCTTGACGTAGCCGCAGCTCGCGCGGGTAATCCGAATGCGATGGATACCTTTATGGGGTCGGTCGTGTTGCTGTTCACACTCGAAGCCGCGCGCCGCTCGATTGGTCCAACTCTACCAGCGATTGCGCTTATTTTTGTGCTTTATGCAATCTTTGGACGCTACGCACCCGGACCGTTGATCCATGCCGGCGTCTCTTGGGCAGGCTTTGTTGATGGGATCTATGGCGCGCAGGGCATTTATGGCATCGCGATTGGCGCGATGGCAAAATATGTGTTCCTATTTGTGGTCTTTGGCGTCCTGTCAACCCGCATTGGTCTGGGGGCTTTGTTCATCGATATGGCGACCGCTTTGGCGGGACGCTTTTCTGGTGGCCCTGCCAAAGTGGCGATCTGTGCATCAGCCTTTATGGGCTCGATCTCTGGTTCCTCAATTGCCAACACCGTGACGACGGGTTCATTGACCATTCCAGCCATGAAAAAAGTCGGCTACCCGCCGCATTTCTCAGGCGCGGTAGAGGCAACGGCCTCCACCGGTGGACAAATCACCCCACCCGTCATGGGGGCTGCCGCCTTTATCATGGTTGACTACCTGAACATTCCACTACGTGATGTTCTGGCCGCGGCCTTGTTCCCCGCCTTGCTGCACTATTTTGGCATCTTTGTCATGGTGCACCTGGAGGCGAAAAAGCTGGGCCTGCGTGGCCTGCGCGCCGAAGAGCTGCCCAAAGTTGTACTGGTGCTGAAAGAGCATTGGATGGCGCTGGTCCCGTTGATCGTGTTGATCTACTCAATCTTCTCGGGGCGGACACCTGATTATGCTGGTGTGAATGCTATCATTGCCTGTGTGGTCGTAGGGTTTCTGAAGCCAAACAATCGACTGACTATACCCGACCTTTGGGACTCCCTTGCGGTGGGGGCACGCAATACAATTGCAATTGGGACGGCAGCAGCCTGTGTTGGCATTATTGTCGGTGTAATCACATTGT
The DNA here is from genome assembly GCF_900102795.1 of Epibacterium ulvae. GTDB lineage: Bacteria > Pseudomonadota > Alphaproteobacteria > Rhodobacterales > Rhodobacteraceae > Epibacterium > Epibacterium ulvae. Next base: position 207,884 of record NZ_FMWG01000007.1, read on the forward strand.
CTGGCTCCGGTTTCCGGATTGGTGCAATTGTGATCACCACAGCCAATGACCTAGCTGGATTCTTCTCGGCATTGCCATTGTTCAATTACTTTGAATTGCAACAATGGGCGCTGTTCTTCTCATTGGTATTGGTCGCGATGGCCTGTATCGTGATGGGCGCAGGCGTACCAACCACGGCAACATATATCATTCTGGTCTCGGTAACAGCAGGTGCTTTCCAGATTCTGGGGGTTGAACCACTGGTCGCGCATTTCTTCGTGTTCTATTACGGAGTTCTGGCCGATATCACACCTCCCGTCGCATTGGCAGCTTATGCGGCAGCTGGAATCGCTGGATCCAACCCATTCAAAACCGGGAACACCGCGTTCAGACTGGGCATCGCAAAAGCGTTGGTGCCTTTTGTGTTTGTTTACTCGCCTGCACTGTTATTGGTCGCAGATGGGTTCACATGGGCCGCTTTCACCATCACACTGGCGGGTGCTATGATGGGGATCGCATCCTTGGGTGTGGCCTTCTCGGGCTATCTGATGGCGCCATTAAGCAAGCTAGAACGCTATTGGATTGGTCTGGTTTCTGGCCTGTTTATCGCACCGGGTCTGGCCACTTTTGTCATTGGCCTTGCACTTCTGCTCCCAGTCATAATTTTACAGATGAGAGCGCGCAACAAGCAGCACTAAGAAAACAACTACAAACCCTGGACCTATTCCCAGGGTTTGTAATTATCCGAATAGTTATTTGTTGAACAAAATTTCCAGCTTTATGCAAAAATTGTTGACGCAGAATTCGCGTGCTCACGACTGTGGAGTGGTGGCTGATGGCACGACATTTAAATTCAAGGAAGCAACCTATCGTGTGATAGCGTTTTCAGACAGTCAACAATCGGAGCGACCTTGGCAGTAATCACAGTTTAAACCTTAGGGGTCGCATAAAACAGGTTGGAGGCAGCACGCAAACAGTCGACATCTTTCCTAGGCTTAGGCACCTCTATTATTTGTACGAAACTGGCCTTTAAGCGCTGTTTCAGCGCGAACACGCGCATACCTTCGGCGGCTCACCGGAATAATATCCCCATTGTCTAGCTTTGCCCGATAAGCGCTACCGTCTACATCAATTTGCAAAACATGACGGTATCGAACCCAATGAGACCGATGGCATTGAATACCCCGAAATCCCGTTAGAACCTTAACGGCTTGAGAAAACGGCATATGGACAATTGCCTGCCCTGCTTTGGTAACAACAAGAATATAATGATCCTGCGCCTGAATTCTTATGAGATCTTGTTCAAGATGATGTGGAACTTGTGGCAACACAGTTTGCAGGACCGGCTCTGTGCTCACTTTGTGCACCAAGGATTCGCGTAGTTTTTTGGTGAGCGTCACTGTGCGCGCGGCGAACAGAACGGTTATCGCAGCAAGGCTAATGGCGGGATGAAGGATGTCCAGCACTTCTTGCAAATAGGCGTAAACTAAGACTGTATGCTCTGCCTCCTGTTCCTCAACGCCAATTACGGTGTCAATCATCAGTGAGGGAAAGGCCAATATGAACGGCAGCGAGATCACAGATAGGATTAAAGTCCAAGGTGCCTGCAACCCCGCAATGATCCCGATTGAGTTTACCGAAATCATGATCATCATCGACACAAATAAGTGCAGGAACCAATGCACAATGGCTGCGACAAAACCCAACCCTTGCGTCCCTTCAGGGCCAAAGCCGGACAACGTAACCGCTCCGATCAGGGAGTAGAGTGTCGCGAACTTCAGCAAGTCGGGCCAACTGGTAAAATTCTCAGGGATCGTAAAATGATCCGCAACTTGCTTTAGGGCAATTGGCACGATTGATGCCAAACGTTTGGAAAACTTCATATCTTTGATGCGCTCGCTTTTAGAGAACCTAACTGCGCCAATGGTTCTCAAATATACACATAGCAATGTTTATTTCGCCAGCGGTAGATAACTGACCGTTCGCGCAAGCCGTTGGCGAGTTGACGCATGAAAGCGACCACAAACGAAACTTACCTAGTCTGCCCCCAGAATTCCCTGACATGTCGTTAAGCAATCAGGACCTCCTGATGCCTCGTATTTAGAAAACCATCCAAGTGGAAACATGAAAATGGGTTACCCTACTATGTCGATCGGAGTTGCGCTTGTCGCAACGTCGGTTGCAGCAACACAAGTCGTCGCACAAGAAGTGGAGTCGAGTTGGGAAGGACACATCGGTATAGGCCTACGCCACGAACCCGTCTATTCAGGTTCAGATAAAACCGAGAACTCTGCAGCGTTGGATATCAATCTGACGTGGAACAACTTGCTGTTCGTGAGTTCAGAAACTGGCGTTGGTGCTTACCTGCTAAACGCTGAACGGACAGGCGGAGATTTCACACTGGGGCTCGCCGTCGGATATGACGCCAATGAGCGCTTGGTTGCGGATGATAATCGCCTAAGCGGCCTGCGAGATGTCAAAGGCAGCCCAACGCTACAATTGTTAATGGAATATGATTTGGGGCTCGCTGACGTCGAGCTGAACGTATCGCGCGCCTTTGGTAGTGATGGCCATGAAGGGCTCACGGCGGAGTTGAGCGCCAACTTCGAATATCAACTAAGCACACGAACCTACCTTGGCTTTTCGCCCTCAATTACATGGGCCAATTCCAACTATATGACTGCGCTTTATGGTGTTTCTTCCGGGCAAGCCGCAAACAGCAGTTTTTCCAAACACAAAGCGGGATCTGGTATCGAGAACGTCGGCGTGGAGCTAAGCATAACACATTTGCTCAACGACAGTTTCGGCCTTTATGGCGCTGCGGAGTACAGCGCGTTGCAGGGTGATGCGAAAAACAGCCCGGTCACTTTTGACTCGTCACAGCTAGAGCTGACCACAGGTATCGTATTCCGGTTCTAACATTTCTTTGCCAGAGCAGCCGAAGGCGCTCTGGCGTGTTCTCCCTGAATTTAAGAGACGCAACGGGTCCTATCTGTGGCCTCGTCACTGGAGTAGTCAGCTATGGCGCAATTTTCTCTTTCCGATTTGTATGGGTACTTTCGCTTTCTGCGGATACCTATTATCGTTTTTGGGCTTTTGTATACATTGACCGACACCAGAATTGGTGTGCATGCGGTTTTTGAGGTGATCAACTTTGTTTCACCAGATGAGCACCCGCAATATATGCCGACCAACCCAGCAGTGCCGGAAACAGCGACACTTAAACCTGTTGGGATTCTCGATTTACCAGATAGCGTCGAACAGCCCTCAGGGCTGAGTGTTGGCGAAGATGAAAATCAACTTTTTCTCGTGACAGATCAGGCCGAACTATTTGAACTGAAAGGCGATACGCTGACCGTCGCATCACGTGTTCTGATGAAAAACGTTCCCCTGGTATTTCGACAGGGAACAATTGAAACAGTAGCTATCGGGGCGGGCAAAGTCTTTGTCTCAGGAGATGGCGGCACTATTCAAGTTTGGAAAAAGCTAGGTGTGCATTGGCACCACCAAAAGGACATTGTTCCCAGCGGCCCCGATGCGGCCCAGGTAACGTCGCTTTCAGCGATGACCTATGATGAGAACAGTCAGATGTTGCATTTTGGGACTGAAACTGGCGTGCTGGGCGCAATTGACACGCGCAATGGTGAGGTCTCTATCCTCGTCCTAAAAGGCGCGAATAAGCCTGAACGTAGCCTTCGAGACCTAGAATTTGTCGGCATGGACATTCGTGATGGGCGTTTGTTTGTGCTAACAGCCACGATCCCGTCAATTCTTGAAGTAGATCTGGCAACCGGCTGGATCAACAACCTCTACCTTATTGCAGGTAATTCAGACCCAGCAGGTTTAGCACTTGTGAATAACCTGGCTCTGGTTTTGCAGGATCACGAGTACACAGAACCCTCCCCCGGCATCAAGGCTTATCAGATCCCCAGCCTACGTGAGGGTGGGACAGGTTCATGATTTTGGGAACCTTCCGAACGCAAAAAAACCAAATAAATGATCTCACGCAGAAAAGGAATTTAGCCGTGAAACCCTTAAGTTCAGCTGCAACTTTTCAGCCGAGCTGTTGCACGCCTCAGATTGCGGAACCCCCTGTGAATATGAGTGGAATGCCACGTCAGGCAATTACGCTGTCACGATATGAGGTGATGGTGTTGCTGGGTGGGCTAATCGTCTTGGGCTGTGTTCGACTGGTTGGAATGTTCCTTGTTCCACTCACCGATACAACCGAAGCGCGTTATGCAGAAATTGCCCGAAAAATGGTAGAGACACAGGATTGGATTACACCTCAGTTTGATTACCAAATTCCGTTTTGGGGTAAACCACCACTACACACCTGGCTTTCAGCATTAGGAATGGAGCTGTTTGGGGTCAACGCATTTGGGGCGCGTATTTTGATCTTTACTTGCGCTATTGTGCTCTTGTTTCTGCTCTTTCGATGGGTTCGTCAAAACCTCGGCTCTGGCGCTGGATTATGCGTGGTTTCTGTTCTGTCCAGCTCAATTCTGTTTTTTGGAGCCAGTGCATTTGTCATGACAGATCTGGTGCTGGTTTTTGGAACAACCCTTGTAATGATGTCACTGTGGCAAGCGATGTGTGCCGAGGCCCCCCGGTCGCGGGCAGCATGGCCTGCTTTTGTAGGCCTCGCTATTGGGTTGTTGGCCAAGGGACCAGTCGCGTTGGTTTTGTGTGTAATCCCGATTGCTCTCTGGGCTCTGCTCAGCGGGCAGACTCGTAGCCTACTCCGCGTGCGTTGGGGCACTGGAGCGTTGTTAACCCTGCTCTTAGCTTTACCTTGGTATGTTCTGGCAGAGCTGAAAACCCCCGGATTTCTAAACTACTTTCTTGTTGGTGAGCACTTTGAGCGTTTCACTGTTCCTGATTGGCAGGGAGACTTGTACGGATCAGGGCATGAACGCCCGAAAGGGGCGATCTGGGCAGACTGGACGCTAGCATTTCTGCCATGGTCTTTATTCCTCATTCCACTGATTTTAAAACCCTCCCGTCTCAAATCAGCATTCGTTTCGGACCGATCCGGTTGGCTATTGTATTTGCTGTGTTGGTCGCTATCGCCGATGATCTTGTTTACTTTGTCGGCCAACATCCTGGCCGCTTATACCCTCCCCTCTTTGCCAGCAGCCTCAATTCTGATTGTCTGCCTGTATTCTGTTATATGGTCAGGCGCTGACCAAAGCATAATACGTGTGTGTTTTGCGGGTGGTCTTTTAGGCATCCTAGCGGTCTGGACCATCATGGTCACCTTAGCGCATGTACAACCTGATGCGCTGAAATTGCGGAGTGCAAAAGTGCTGGTCAGCACTCTAGGCCAGATTGATGAAGACGCAACGCTCTACTATTTGGGCCGCCGTAGCTACTCTGGTGAATTTTACACACATGGCCACGCGCAGGTTATACCGGATCTCTCCCAACTTAACGATCACATACAGGCTCTTGCGGTTCCACTACACAATGAAGCGTCTGATCTTGAAAAAATCGCGGATGATTTTGAACGCATCGGACAATTTGGCCGCCACGTTTTATTTTATCGCTCTCTGCCTGCATCGGAGGTCAAACAATGAATTATTCAGAGCAATCTCTGTTGCAATTTCCAGCAGCCCTGCAGGACACAGATCCACAGCCTGATTTAAGCTTTGTTATTCCGGCGTATAACGAAAGCGAAAATATCCAAAATACTCTATTTGGTATTTCTGAAGAAGCGAAGCGACTGAAGAAATCATTTGAAATTATCGTTGTAGACGATGGAAGCACCGATGATACTTTCGATCGCCTGATCTGTCTTGGCGACGAATTACCATTATCGGCTATTCGTCTGTCGCGAAACTTTGGCAAGGAACAGGCCATGTCTGCAGGTCTGATGCGGACATGCGGCAAAGCCGTCGTCATCATGGATGCAGATTTGCAGGAGCCTCTTTCGACCTTGCAATGTTTGATCGAGCGTTTCGAGCAAGGATACGATGTGGTCTATGCGGTACGGGCTCATCGCGATGACGAGAGCCAATTGAAACGGTTTTTAACAACCGGATTCTACCGCCTTCTCAGTTTGGGAAGCGAGTGCCCTGTCCCGCCCAACGCCCGGGACTACCGTATAATGGACCGACGCGTCGTCGAGGCGTTGGTTGCGCTGCCTGAACGCAACAAGTTCATGAAAGGGTTATTCAGTTGGGTTGGGTTTAAAAGCTGTGGCGTACCAATCGAATTGCGTTCCAGACAGGCAGGTTCCAGTAAGTTTAGCTTGCGGAAGTTGTTCAAGCTTGCCCTGACCGGGTTAACGGCGTTCTCAGACTGGCCGCTACGTATTTGGACGGTGATTGGCTTTATCTTCGCCAGTATATCCATGCTGTTCAGCTTTTGGATTGTCATTAAAACCTTGCTCTGGGGCGTGGATGTTCCAGGTTTTGCAACGACGACCACCGCGATTTTCTTTCTTGGCGGGCTGCAGTTGATTTCTATTGGCGTGATCGGAGAATATCTTTCTCGTGTGTTTTCTGAGGTTAAACAACGTCCCGGCTTCATCATTGCCGAAGAATACAAATCAAACTCTGAAATATGAAAACTCTATTTCAAATTATACGATTTTGTATTGTCGGAGGTGCCGCAACGATGCTGCACTATGGAATAGCCATATCCATGTTGATGCTGGATATGGCTGTTTTTTGGGCCAATTGGATCGGCTTCTTAAGTGCGTTTGGATTGGGTTTTGTCGGTCATGTGTTTTTCACTTTTCATGACTGCCAGACCCGAAAATTGAGTGCACTGACCAAGTATGCTTTTGTATCAATCACAAGCTTTCTGTGTGGCCAATCCCTGCTGACAGTGGCCATGCTTTTTTATAGGATGCCCGATGATTTAGCGCTGTCTCTTGTGATCATATTGACCGCGACAATCAACTTTGTACTTAGTCGCAACTGGGCTTTTGCAGTGGCTTCACGACCTGGCAAGGGGGCTGACTGACCTGAGCCCTTAAAGTATCAACAACGTCGCGAACTTGGCGAACAGCGCAACTGACCACGCCAGTCTCGTCGCAGGAACATTGGGCCATAAAGCGTCTCCCTCGTCTGAGTGTTTGGACAAATGGCTGGTTCAACTAAGAGAGCGTTACGCTTAACTGGTCGTTTTGCTCTGGTGTGGCGAATGATACGCGTCGCAAACACGGCAGTTCACGTATTGCTCACATTTAGCTGTGTACACCCATTTGTGTGGTGCCATAGAGACCCTTTGACAATACTTCAGTTGTGCACCCGTTGATAAGAGGTATCCATGCTTCGCTTTCTTTTCTGCGCACTCATTGTGGCAACCCCGGTACAGGCGGATAAGCTTGATGCCTTTGCAGCTGAACGCTTGAAAGACGCTGTTCTGCTGTTCGATCAAGAATTCCGCAATGACGAAACCGGGCAGTATTTGGATTCGATCCGATTGGACGACAGGAACGGATCACCGCTCTCCTCTATTGCGGCCAGTGGTATGGGCCTAATCAGTCTGGCTATCGGTGATGCAACCGGAGTAATCCCGGATGCCGAAATCAAGGCCGAAACGACATTAAAACATCTATTGGGCTTGAACAACGATACCGATTTTGCGGTCGAACGCTCTGTAAACGGTTGGTATCGCCATTGGTTCAATGTCAACACAGGTGCTGTGCCAAAAGGCAGCACAGAAAAGTACTCGACCATTGATACAGCAATTCTCAGCGCAGGCGCGGCTATCCTTGGGAATTATCTGATCGACCAAGCTGAACGAGACAACACTCCAATTCCACAGGCCGCTCTTCTGGCACAACAACTGGTGATGTCGATCAATTGGACAACAGCGATCCGGGATCCTCAACGGGGCTCGATACATCTCGTATTTTATGGAGCCGATGCCGAGCGTCCAACCGACAACGTCGCGACCATTCCATTTGATGAATACGCTCTGTTGCCCTGTATGGCAGCCCGTTTCGAAAACCTAACCCGCAATGAAGGCGATGCAACGTTGTTCTGGCACAGCCACTTTGGCGATGTTGAAGAACTCCCGATGCCGCAACACGAAAACTTCACCCTCTTGGGAAAACCGAGCGGCAACGTGCCGTCACATTTTACCCATCAATTCGCGTTCTATCTGTGCGGCGACTATGCACGCGATCCAGCCTTTCTTGATGAATTGCGCGAACTTAAGAAGGCCGATCGCCAATGGTTTGAAAGCAAAGGTGCAACGGCGGGTTTGTGGGGACTGGGTGCCGGATCCGAGATTGTTTTTGATCAACACAACCGTATTGAAAAATACCGATATGGGGTGGCACGACTGGGGCAGAATCCCAATAAAACTGCATCGCCTGCGATCATGGCTGGCTTTTTACCTGTGGACGTGACGGACGGCACGCAGACCATCTTGGCTGAGCTTAAAGCACTTTGGGATACTGGTGCTTGTCGCTACGAACATGAAAACCTTGAATTCATGTGGAGATGTTCGGTCAAGGATCCCAGTCTACAAGTCAAACGGCTTGAAGCGATAGATTTTTCGACCTGGATGTTAGGGCTTGCGACAGCGCATCCAAATGTCGGGCTGGAATTTTTTCAGGATTACGCCTTTTGAAATCCTGTCGCAGCGAACTGCGGGTCCAAGGTCATATCGCGTAGGATCATATCTTGCTTGAACTGTTTTGAGGCAAGATATGACAGCTCATCTGGCCTGCGAATGGCAATCGGATCCAAGACATCTGCGGTCTTGGGATAGCCCGGGTGACACATGATCAACGCTGGCTTTCCTGATTTGTGAGCTGCATCCAGCCAGACCCGCATCATGTGGCCAAAATCTTGCCCCGGTTCAAAGTCGTTAACGCCATAAAACACATCGTTGGTTGGCACGTGGTGGCGCACCAACGCTCGCTTTAATCGCCGCGCAAGGGCAGAAATGATTGCGGCACGCTGTATCGAAACTCCCAATGTCAGAATGCGGGGGTAAGACAGATCACAGGATCGAACCCAAACACCACGTGGCATGTTCAATACAGCAGTGATGACCTCATCGCGAATGCCGGGTAATATATGTGCGTGTTGGTGACCATCGATAAAATCGGGAAGTCTACCGAAGGTTTCAGTAAAAACCTGAATCTGCCGTAAAACCTGTTCGGCGATTTCATCCTTGTGCAGCTGACGCAGATGAGCCTTTTGAATTAATGTCCCGATCGAGGGTAAAATTCCATCCGGGGCTAGATGCGGCATCAGGCCGACGGGCGCATATTCTGTAAATGTCAAATGTAACCCAATCTGCACGGGCGTCTCGGTCGCAGCCTGCTGCAATCTACCCGCGTTTTGAGCCAGCGTGCTACCTCCGCTCATACAACTGACTGCATTCAAGCGTCCGGCCTGAACAAGTTCGATAATCCCGTCATCCGTGCCCTGATGCAGTCCAAAATCATCCGCACACAGCGTGAAATGTATCATTGTTACGTTTCTCCAGCTATTGTCACGTGATGTTGAGAGAGCTTGAACGCCCATCATTCGACTTTGTAAGTGCTATCCTTTATTCGCAAATGACAGGCATTCCAAGATGCCACCATTTGCGTTTAGGCGGGGCTTCCAATGGCATTCAGTTCTGATACTTCCCGATGCGGTCCTGAGGGCACTTCCCCGGTGCTGTCGATCATTGTCCCAATGTTTAACGAAGCTGACAACGTGGATGAGCTGTTAAACCGGCTTGTCAGTGTGGTCAGCGAGATCGACCCGCAGTACGAGATTATTCTGATCGACGATGGCAGTCGTGATGCCACGGCCATGCGTATCGTTGAAGCTACTGAACAAAACGGTCAGATAAAATGTCTTGTTCTAAGCCGGAACTTTGGCAAAGAGGCGGCCCTGAATGCAGGGTTGTCACATGCTTCAGGGCAAGCTGTGATACAGATTGATGCGGACCTACAGCATCCCCCCGAAATCATCCGCACCTTTTATGCCGAATGGAAGAACGGTGCTGAACTTGTTTATGGTCAACGCACATCCCGGGACGGCGAAGGCGCCGCCCGCAGCTTTATGACCCGCAGTTTTTACAGATTGTTTGCCGCGGTTTCAGATGTAAAGCTGATGAAAGGCCTTGGGGACTTTCTACTGATGGACCGCAAAGTGGTTGAGGCACTGCTGTCTTTGCCTGAACGAGAGCGGTTCACCAAGGGCCTCTATGCATGGGTTGGCTTCAAACGCGTCGCTGTCCCGTTTGAAGTGGCCCCACGTGCGCAGGGCCAATCCGCCTGGAGCATTCTGCGTTTATACCTGTTCGCGCTTGGGGCTATCACATCATTCTCAACAGTACCCCTGAAAATCTGGACCTATATCGGACTGTGTCTTGCGCTCCCATCCTTTGCCTATGGCGGGTTTATCTTTGCCAAAACAGCAATCTTTGGGGTGGACGTGCCAGGCTATGCGTCGCTGATGGTAGCTGTGTGCTTTTTTTCCGGTATTCAACTTCTTGGGCTCGGCATCATCGGTGACTACATGGGCCGGGTTTTACAAGAAGTAAAACAACGCCCTTTGTATCTGATCAGCACAAAACATGGCTTTGAGCAGACCCGTTCTCGCAACCTTGAGGTCGCTGATATCAAGCGCCTGCGTTCCTGATCCTGAGCAGGTTTCATGATAACGAATAACCGACGTATCACGGCCTTTTGCCTATTGGCCATCATTGCTATCTGGGGGATCTTCTGCTGGCCTTGGCTTTTAGATGGTCGGATCATCCCATATGATGCCAAGAACCATTTCTACCCGATGATCCGCTTTGTCGCTGAGGCATGGCATTCAGGCGCAGATTTCGGCTGGAGCCCGCATCATTATGGCGGCTTTCCCATGATCGCAGATCCGCAATCAGCGATCTGGACTCCGACGTTTTGGATCCCCACCTTTATCAGTGCCACGCCCAGCATGCACTTGGTAGACGCAATTCATCTGCTGCATCTTCTGGTTGGTGCATTTGCAATTTTTGGGTTCGGTAAAATCAGTGCCTGGCGGTGGGAAGCCTCGCTGATTGCTGCTTTGATCTACATGATGGCAGGCCCGTCAAGCTTGCGGCTTGAACATATGCTGATGACTGTCAGTTATATGTGGCTTGCGGTCGCGCTATGGCGGCTTAAGGCGGTGTTGGTCCATGGCGGAGCATGGCGCGGCATAGCCTTTGGTATCGCTTTGGCGCTGCTGCTGATTGACCGCAACCATGTGGCTTATCTAGGAGCGTGGCTGCTGTTTATCTACTGGTTGGCTGCCGTGTTTAGCGATTTCAAGCAGCCTCGTCCGAACGCCTTGCGGCGGGTTCACCTGCCCATTACCATCGGCGGCATCCTTGCGCTGGTCCTGATTGCTGTGCCTGTGATTTTACTTCTGCAACTGGCCAATGACAGCAACCGACCCGAGTTTTCATATCTGCAAGCCAGTTGGCAATCGCTGCACCCGGCAGCGCTATTCTCCTTTGTCCTGCCTGAATATTTCGGGTCTTTGCGTTTGGACGGGGGTAAACACTGGGGCCCACCCAGCACCATTTGGGGTGAAAAAGGACTAAAGATCCATCGTGGGATGCTGCACATGTATTGCGGCATGGTGCCTTTGGTCGCGATCATATGGTTCGGTATTCTCAAACGCCAACTGCTTCGAGGCGAGGCTCGCTTTTTTACGATCGCCTGTCTTATCTGTGTGCTCTATGCACTTGGTCGCTATACGCCGGTATTCCGAGTGCTGTACGATGCCATCCCCGGCGTCGATCTCTTCCGCCGCCCGGCGGATGCCCTGTTCATCTTTGGCTTTTCGCTGGCCTTGCTAACCGGAGCCTTAGTTCAACAGGGTCTGGCCATGCGCCCGTATAGCCGAAGTCTGTGGCTGACCAGCACGGTGATACTGGCACTGATTGCACTGTTTGCGGCCATGTTCAGGCTGGCATACAGTCTTGATCGGCTGGCCGATTTTGCCAATAGCCTAATCGTGCCCACCGCCGTGGTTGCGGGCAGCATTCTAGCGATGGCCTTGACGAAACGCTCTGGGAAGCAAAGGCAGTTGGCCCTAATCGCATTGGTTGGGATCGTCGCTGCGGATTTAGTCTATCACTCGTCTAACACGCGCATCAACGCCCGTCCGTCCGAGGCCTATCAGGTACTGGAGCGGGCTGAAGAACATCCAATCTTTGCGCACATGCTACCCTTGCTGGATAAGACCGACCCGCTTGGGATACCTTGGCGAACCGAGATCATCGGGCTCGGCCCGGTGGTTCAGAACCTACCACAAATCATCCATTCACAGGGGCTGCTCGGATACAATCCGCTGCGTCTGTCAGGATTTGAACAGCACATCGCGCCCGACATGCAGAACAATGCCAGTCTAAAACGGAATTTCGGTGACCGTATGACAGGCTATAGCAGCCCATTGGCCAACCAGCTCGGCCTGCGCTATGTGATCAGTGGTGCACCACTGCATCAGATCGACCCAGCATATGACAGCGATCATTTTACCCTGATAGGCACCGCCAAATATAAATGGCGCACAGCTTATTTCTATGAAAACACCCGAGCACTGCCGCGCGTGGCTGTCGTGTCCGATACAGGCACCTCATTAGACCGCGAGATCTCGGTACTGGCCTATGAAAACACACACATCGCACTGCAAGTTAAGGCCGGAGCTGCCGGAACCTTGGTGCTGCGCGACTTCCATTATCCTGGTTGGAGCGCTACAGTGAACGGCCAAAAAGTACAGGTGAGCAAGCAGGATGATCTGTTCCGTGCAATTCCTCTCCCTGCCGGGTCTAGCCGCGTCGAGTTCCAGTTTAATCTGCTCACACGTGAAAACCTGCTTGGCGCAGCCAAGGCGCTAGCTTCGGCCCCTTAAAGTTGTCATGTCCCGTAAACGCTCCTCCTTGCTGCGCCAGCTCATCACGTTTTTCGGTGTCGGTGCGATTGCCACAACTTGTCATTATGCGGTGTTGTTTGCTTTGGTCGAAGGCGCCAAGGTGCTGCCGACAACAGCTTCGCTATATGGCGCATTGTTTGGAGCCATCATCAGCTATATCCTGAACCGTATCTACACGTTTCAATCCACCGCCCAACACCGTAAAACCGCACCAAAGTTTTTTGTGATCGCAGGACTGTCAGTCGTGCTAAACACGGTCTTAATGGGCATCCTGACTTTATCGGTCGGGTTGCCCTATCCGGTAGCTCAAATGCTTACAACGGGGGTACTGATCGTCGTTACCTTTGGCCTGAACAAAGCCTGGTCATTCCGAGAGTGACTTTTCAAAGCGCGACACATGTATCTTATAACGAGTGCACCCACGCTCCCATTCTCTAATTTCGCTGCTCAAATATCGCAACCAAAGCCAGCGGAAAATTGATCCTTTTGATCTTCACAACAGTCCAACGAATTCAATTAATTGAATTCCATTGACTCTGACGTCCCCTTATTAATAATGAATATTCATTATTAATAAGGGGACCCAATGACGCGATTAACCAAACTTGTAGCGACAGTAGGTATTGCCGCATCCATTTTCATCATTCCTGTCTATGCAGAAACGAATGACGCAGGTCCTCAAGCACAAAATGACAGCTTAATCGAAAACACGCTGAAAGCATTTGCCTATGACTGGTATGCGCGGTTCGACAACGGTGCCACGATCGAGCGGCTTTCGCCGAACCTGCCGGATACGTTCGAGTTCACCTATCCGCAAGCCACCGTCACTTCACTCAAAGCATTCGCACCATTGCACAAAGCTGTTCAAGATGGATCAATTGCCAGTGCACATGACATCGAAGAGATATTCGTCCACCCAACCGCAGATGAAACACTTTACGAAATCGTCACGCCGCACACCTTTTGGATCGCACGCAAAGATGGCACTTTCGGCGATATCGATATCGTCAGCCGTATGCGTGTGCGCCTGAACCAAGTGACGGATCGAGACCCCGGGGGACACCTGCCAAAGATCGAGAACTACACCGTCCTGTTTGAAAGCGTTTCCGACAAAAATGTTTCGCAAAAAATTGAGAATAATCGCATTGGTACGATCTCGGATAACGATGTGAAATCTTTCGTGCACCAGTGGTTCACCGCAGCGGATGCGCGTGACGCAGATGCCATGATCGCACGCACATCGAACGGCCCGCTGAACGTAAACCTGTTGGAGGTCGAAATTTCATCTGCGGATGAGCTGCGCACTTACTTAGAAAGTAACAGCGCCGCACAGATTTGGGCGACACACAAGCCGCACAATATTTCGGTCACACATACCGAAGATGGTTTCGCTGTTCGTTTCATCGTACACTTTGAAGGTAGCATTAAAGGTGTCGGAGAGATGAAACTGACCAATGTTACCAACTGGTTGTTGATCGAAGAAGATGGTGAACTACGTCTTCGCGACTATGCATTGACCATGCTGTAAGATAAGGTCTGGCCGATGCCTCGATTGACGAAAGATCAAACACGTTCAAAACTGCGCAACGCTGTTGTTGCAGAAGCCATCGAACGAGGATTCAGCGCCACTTCGGTTGCTGGTGTGGTCAAACGTGCCAAAGTGTCGGCTGGCACAGTATATGTGCATTTTGCAAACAAAGACGACATGCTTCAAAAGGTCTTTCTGGAAATAAAGACTGAGTTCCACGCGACGATGATGGGTGCAAAAGCCGAAGCCAATTCGGCTGACATGATCCGCCGCATGTGGTTTGATATGTTCGCCTTTGTGGGCAAGCAGCCGTCGGATTTTCTATATCTGGAATATGGAAATTCGGCACGCATTCTGACGCCAGCGCAAGAAGAGCAAACGCTTAAGATGACAGCCGAGATCAGCGAGATGCTTCAACAAGGGATCAAAGACGGCACCCTTGCAGACATCGACGTTGAGACCCTCTCGCTTCTTCTAGTTGCGCCAGCAATGCAATTGGCCCGCCGCGCCGTTTTGTCAAACCAGCCGATATCAACTGCAACGACAGAATTGGTGTTTCAAAGAATCTGGCGCGCCATCGCCGCCTGAAGCAAACGCACAGTTTTCCAAACTTTAAGCCGAACTTTCGGTTTTCAATATCCGTTGCTCGGCTGGCCCGAGATGCGTTTACAATTCCTATTCTGAGGACACGAACATGAGCAAAATTATCCTTGTCACAGGCACTTCAACGGGTCTGGGCATTTCAATTGCAGTACAAGCTGCCAAAGCTGGACACATCGTTTACGCAACCATGCGCAACCTTGCCAAACGCGAGGAGTTAGACGTGGCTGCAAAGACAGCCGGCGTTGTAGTCAATGTCATGGCGTTGGATGTGCAGTCGCCTGAAACCATCGCGGCAGCAGTTGAGCAAATCATTCAAGAGCATGGCCGTATTGATACCTTGGTCAACAACGCAGGTTCGGGTTTTGTACGCAACATCGAACAGGCCGGAGATGCCGAAATCCAGCAGGTCATGGATGTAAATTTCATGGGAGTGGTACGTTGCACCCGCGCGGTTCTTCCGCAAATGCGCGCTAAGAAATCGGGCCATGTCATCAACATCTCGTCCGTCGGTGGACTAGTGGGACAACCTTTTAACGAAATTTATTGCGGAGCAAAATTCGCAGTAGAAGGGTTTACAGAAGCACTTGCAAGTTATGTAACCCCCGGCTTCGGCATCAACTTTACAACCATCGAGCCTGGTGGCATCGCCACAGAATTTTCTAATAATGTGCTAAAACAGGTCGCCGAAACGGGCGGCATGCTGGACGATGACTATTTGCCATTGCTGCAAAAATACGTTGGCGGCTCGCAAAACCGTCAGGATGGATCAGACATTTATCAGACTGCTGATCAAGTGGCCGAAGTTGTGATGAAAGTCATTGACGCAGAACACCCACCACTGCGTACTCGCACGTCGGCATGGTCGGAAGAGTTTACCAAGCTGAAAACCGGCCTCGACCCGGATGGTCGGAAACAACGCGATCTCGTGGTCGAAAGCTTCCTGAACTGATCTCCAAAGGCGGCGGTCATCAGATCGCCGCCAGGCCCAACGGTGTCGCGTTGCAAGCTGATGAAATAAAAAATGCCCTTTTTCCAAGTGGTTTGGCTGCTATGGGGCTTTGTTTCACAAATCGAGCTGAGGATACATTCGATCAATCCGACGCTATACCCAATATCATGGGCACTTGAATCATACGAAGTACAAGGCTGGGAACTGTTCTTCACGAAGTGATGACCGCATTTCATCGACACGGATTATGCTTGGTCGTATCTGGCTCTGGAACGGTCTAGCTCCCTGCAGCAGACTGGTAAGTGTTGTACACGTCGCATGCACAAATTCATTATGCTGACTCATTTTCCGCATAGGTGAGGACATGATAGACCAAATCACATCAGCCCCTCCTTAAAGCCGTATTTGGTTGCCTGTGGCGTGACCAGCTATGAATGTGCTTCCATCACCCTCAGGGCTTAGCAGGACTTCCAATCAGCTCAAGGAGAACAGATGATTCATCGTCAGAAACGACGACTACACGTAACTGGGCCAACTCTATGAACCACACCTGAAACCGATGGGCGTGTGCCGCAATTTGACCGTGACACCGTTGGAATTAGTCAAAACCGGCTTCTCGAAGCATTGAAAACTTGACCTTTCACTTAATAAGCGACTTTTCGCAGCGAAAGCGGAGGGAGTGGCCAAAATACCGAATATTGCTACCGATACGAAGTCCACTCCTAGTCGGGCGTTTCACCTAGAAGACAAATGTCTCACGATGGCGTCGTGTCTCTTCAACCTCCAATTCAGTAAGCATTGTTTCGCTCCTGTTCATCAAGCCGTCGGGTCCACACATAAACACCTCACGTTCACTCAGGTCTGCAACGGATCGGATATCATCAATCCCCATGCGTCGCTCTTCGATTTTCAGTATGCTATCTGAAATCGTATCACGCAAACCATCCCGAGTGCTTCGCGCTATGGAGGCGGACCCGCTCACGCTTTGCAGGGCAAGGATGCGAAGCGTCACGTGATCCGGAAGCGTGCCATGCTGCGATCCAAAGTGCCTCAAGACATTAATATCGTCATCTCGCCCTGCAAATAATAGCACGATGTCGGTCGAAACCTGATCTGGGTTGGCCTTTGCCAGCTCAAGAATACCGTCCCACATCGCCATGAAAGGCGTAACGCCAACTCCGCCTGCGATCCAAAGCATCTTTGGCGGGAGAGTTAGGGGCATACCGTCGGAGCCCCCTGAGAAACAGGTAAACCCGGCGCCAGTCCCCTTGAAGGCAACCGGCAGATTGTTCGCGATGAACTGGTCGGCATTGTCGTGCAGTACGTTAGACATCAATCCGCCCGGTTTGCGTTTGACCGTGATACTGACGTGATCAGATGAACGGAAAGTCTTGGTATTCGGATCAATCCTTGGCGTGCTGGAAAGTGTCCATGTGCGGACAAAATCCTCGTTCACCAGTTGGGGGTTGGCCTCGTTCATGTGGCTGTAGCCACGGTCCAGAAGGCCAGAGAAGTCAAAGATGCCAAACCCACCGGGTAAGAGGGCCGAGATAGGCGTTGAAAGCTTGAAGTTAAAGGTTTTGATATTGTCCGAGAGAGCTTGAGTTGAAACGAGCGTGGCCGAAATCGCTTCCGCGTCGTCACTGGGAACCCGCCCCATCTGCTCTAATTCCCGCCGCAAAAGTTTCACGGGCGGATTGTAGGGCGAGAGTTGCTCCCCGGAGGTGAGTTCCAGATTGAGGGCCGCTTTGATCAGAAGCGCCCCCGTCACCTTGACGCGCGTCAGTAAGCCAGTGCGCGGCATCAGCGCCTCTGCATCATCGTCGAGCAGGTTCTCGGCCTCTCCCGTGACATAAAACACATCGCCCGTGGCAAAATCCGGGAATACGAGCCCGACCTGAGGGTCTGTCTCGATATTGCCCAAAGACTGATAAAAGCGATTGCCGGAATGGTCTGGCAAAACCAGATAGGTTGTAACTGCGTCCCCGTCGGTTTCTTCGTAGATACGGGTAAAACCCGGCGCACCACCGCGATGGTTCACGCCCATATCGGTCTGTGTGCCATTCGTATTGCCCTGTGCGGTGTGTTTTGTCGCCAAAAAGACGGTGCTGGCGCGATCCACCACGGCTTTGGCCTCGGCCGGCAAGACAGATGCGTTACCCTCAAAGCTGTCATATGACAGCTGAGCCAGGCGCCGTGTGGGTGCCAAGTTGCGTACGGTGATGTATTTCGGACAATTCCCCAGATGCTGGTCAGACAGAAGCCGAAGCTGGACTTTTCCTGTCTCATCAACGGAGGCATCCGCAATTGATCCAGCTATTTTGTTGCGGCGACGGTTGCTAAAATCAACACCAACGCCTGCAAATAATCGTGCTTCACCCGCAGAGGCAGGCACTTGCTGCAAAGCACGTGCAAAGGGGTCATAGGGATTGGTCTGGGCTATCACATCCGTTGTATTGCCACCTAACACCTTGATCCCGACGGTTGGGTCGTGATCCGAGCGCGTGACCAAAAGACTGACCCATGGACGCCCCTGCTGGTCGAGCGTTGCCAGAGGCAGGTAGGACAGGCCAGCAAAGAAATCCGCGTGCTGCTGCGGCATGTCACTGCTGATATATTGCGGAATGGAATCTGTGAGCTCTTTGGGTGTATTGCGCCGCTTTTGCAGCAGCAACTCGCCCTTATGAGACCAATGTATCTGCGTCATTGCCTGATCCTTTCGCCTTTTTTAGGGGGCATTCACGGGCCTTTTGGTGCTCCGGAATGTTGGAATAGAGACCCAAATTGTTTGGGTTTAATTAATCGTTCGGACGGTGCCCAAATAGCCTGTGCATTCGCCAGTCTGCGTTTGCAAGCAGATACGCATTGATACCAGAGAACCGGCGATCCAAGTCGCCATGCTCATCCAATTACCAGTTCACATTGCCGTAAGCCCCGTACCTGTTACCGCTATGTTCGGAAAAGCGAACCTTTTCCACGGCCGTTGCGGCCTTAACTGGTGGTAACGGATGGTACGGGGCTTGAGGGGTCATGTCATCGTAACTTATTCAGCTGCCAGGCCAACAGCGGTTGCTGGCATTGCTTCAAACCCGGGTAAGGCTTCGAAACGGGCAAGCCACGCACGAACATTAGGATAAGCCTCAAGCGATACGTTCCCTTCTGGCGCATGCGCCGTATACGAGTACGTCGCCACATCAGCGATTGTCGGGCGATCACCGACCAGCCATTCGCGGCCCTCGAGCCCTTGCTCCAATTTCTGCATCGCTTTCTCAGCAGTTGCGATCGCGAAATCGGCATCCAAAGGTGCACCAAAAACAGTGATCAAACGTGCGGCACATGAGCCAAATGCAATTTCACCGGCAGCGAGTGTGAGCCAGCGCTGAACTTCAGCCTCGCCAATGGCAGTGCTTGGCATCCAGTCAGGCGCATAAGCACGTGCAAGGTAAACAAGGATCGCATTCGAGTCTGACACTATTGCTTCGCCATCTTCAAGAACAGGAACTTGGCCATTCGGGTTCATCGCAAGAAATTCAGGCGACTTATGCGCGCCAGCAGCAAGGTCAACGGGTACGGCTTCATGTGCAATCCCTGCAAGTTTTGCGAACACCAAGGCGCGATGTGCGTGACCTGATTTAGCGAAATGGTGAATGCGAACGGCGTTTGACATGGGTGTCTCCAATCATTTTCGATTTTCTGAGACAATCATATTTGTTGCGTTGATTGAGGATAATTGCCAATTTTGGTGTAACTTTAGGTCCTGAAAGGGCGCAATAATATGGACAAAATTGATCGTATGCGCGCGTTTGCGCTGGTCGCACAAAACGCGTCATTCACCATCGCAGCGCAGCGGATGGGTCGGTCCGCGCGTCTGGTCAGTAAATACGTAGCCGATCTGGAAAATACCCTGGGTGTGCAATTGCTAAACCGCACGACCCGCAGCGTGGCTTTGACCGATGCAGGTGCAACATACTTGGCGCTGTGCACCCCCCTTCTCGACGGATTTGATGAGCTTGAAGAACGCGTCAGAAATGAACAAGCATCACTGCGTGGCACGATCCACATCTCCGCGCCCACAGGGTTTGGCGCATTGCGACTCGCCCCATCCCTCGCTCTATTTGCAGCGAAACACCCAAACGTGGACCTTGATCTACGGTTCTCAGATCGACGGGTGTCGATCGTTGAGGAAGGGATCGATCTTGCAATCAGGATAGGGCCGATGCGGGATAGTTCGCTAAAAGTGCGGCAGCTTGGCCGCATGCCCTTGGTCGTTTGCGCATCACCTGCCTATTTGGAACGAACGGGAACGCCCAGCCACCCACGCGCGCTGGTCACCCACGAGTGCATTATTGATGGCAATATGACAGAGCCGACTGTTTGGAGGTTTGACATCGACGGCCACGAAGAAGCGGTACAAGTGAACGGACGCTTTCGAATGAACACGCCCGCGGGATCCGCCCGTATCGCCGCATCAGGCGCTGCAATCGCGCGCTGCCCGGCCTACACAGTCGCAGACGCCTTGAAATCCGGAGACCTGGTAGAGCTTTTTGCAGAGCACCGTGTCACACCTTATGTTGTGGCCGCACTTTTTCCACAAAACCGGCACCTCACGACAAGAGTACGTACTCTAATTGACCACCTCGCAGGTGATCCGACATTATGTCCTGACGATGCATGACCCCGTTCTTATTATCTGGTTGTAGGCGCGAATACGTCCTTAAAATCGCAAAGGGCGGATGACATTCATCATAGATAATGTCTTAGTTGCACAAATCAGGTGATGGATTCATTATTTGAAACCAGTGAGGTAGCAACGGTGCATGAGCCGTTGGTCTCCCCGCGAGGTATAAGACAAAAAACGGACGACCATATCATTTGGCGTTAAAGCGGCGCGGTTCTCTGTCGATCCGGTTTGATCCTGAGATGCATTGGCAGGCGGCGCCGACTGACAAACGGGACCGCCACCTTGTATGTCTTTGACCTTTCAACGCGAATGCCATTCTCACGCAGTGACGAGAGTTCCGCACATGATCCCGGGGATCATTTGTTGGAATACGATCTGCCGCTTCCTTGACGACATCAGCCCGAATAGCGGGCAGCGTTTCAAACGGCACATCCGGCATTGCAACTGTGCCGCTCCAGTGATCAGGGTGTTCATGGCTGAGCACAGCTTTGGCGACAGGTTTACCGATATGTTTAATCAAATCTGCAACTTCTGCACCAGTTTCGGGAAAGAAAGTAGCATCGATAAGCAGTACTTCGTTTTTAAATTCAATGACATGCGCCGTTGCGCGCAAACCACGATCGGGAGAGACATAAGTGTGAAACGTTACACCATCTCGACTAAAGCGATGCACTTCTCCTTCAGTCTGAGGGCAAGCTCACACGCGAGAAAGAAAAGATCGTGCAATCGATCTGCGACGGTGGTGAGCTAGCAGAGATGCTGAAAGACCGTGCAGTCTTCGCTCAGACCGTCTCAAAGAGTTGGGACATCTTCTGAGCAATCAGCCTGAGGAACAGGTGATCTTCCACCCCAATATGAGCGCCTACTACAAGCAGGAAGTCTCAAACGTCATGGCAACGCTCAACAGTTCTGAGCGACGTACTGAGGCATCACAACACCTTAGAGCAATGATCGATAAAGTTGTCCTGACGCCCAATGAAGCCGGGGACGAGCTGACCATTGATTTAATTGGCGATTTGGCAGGTCTT
>NZ_FMWG01000016.1 GCF_900102795.1 Epibacterium ulvae
CTGGACCTGTCGCGGTTTGATGCCGCTCCTTTGATAGCATTTATTGCAGCAAAGGAGACGAACTATGGGAACGAAACGGACGGACGAATTCCGCGCTGATGCGGTGCGGATTGCACTGACCAGCGGTCTGACACGCAAGCAAGTTGCATCGGATTTGGGTGTAGGCTTATCGACGCTGAACAAATGGGTTACGGCTCATCGCCATACGGATGTGGTTTCGGACAAGGACCTTGTCCTTGCCCGTGAGAATGAACGGCTTCGTCGTGAGAACCGTATTCGCAAGGAGGAGAGGGACATCCTAAAAAAGGCCACAGCCTTCTTCGCGCGCCAAAGACAGCGGGCCGACATGGTTGTTCTAGCCCACATCAAGGAGCAATCCCGGCTCAGCTTGGGCAGCTATGGCCGTCCCAGAATGACCGAAGAGCTGAAGGAGCTTGGCCTGAACGTCGGCCACCGTCGGGCGGGGCGTTTGATGCGGGAAAATGGAATACGGGTTGAGAGATCGAAGAAATACAAGGTAACGACCGACAGCAACCACGCCTTCAACATCGCGCCGAGCCTGTTGAACCAGGACTTCCGTTCGGATCAGCCGAACCAGAAGTGGGCCGGTGACATAAGCTATGTGTGGACCCGAGAAGGATGGCTCTACCTTGCCGTGATCCTTGACCTGCATTCCGCGGCGGGTGATCGGCTGGGCCGTGAGCAATCGCATGAAACGCGACCTGGCGATCCGTGCGTTGAAGATGGCGGTCGCGTTGCGACAGCCGCCCAAGGGCTGCATCCATCATACGGATCGTGGAAGCCAATACTGCTCCCATGATTATCTCAAACTCCTGCGCCAGCACGGCTTCAGGGTATCGATGCGCGGCAAGGGAAATTGTTATGACAACTCTGCCGTCGAGACGTTCTTCAAAACGATCAAGGCCGAACTGATCTGGAGGCAGTCCTGGCCAACGCGACGGGCAGCGGAGATGGCAATCTTCAACTACATAAACGGGTTCTAAAATCCACGCCGGCACCACTCAGCATTGGGATGGAGAAGCCCAGTCGCTTTCGAGAAGAAAGTCGCCTAAACGAGCACTTGGGGCGACACTAAAACGCAACAGGTCCAGCCTCGTTACCGGCTCAATGTAGGCGGTCTTAGCGCCGACCGCTGCAATCCAATCGCGGACGGCCTGAGCAATGAAGCCAGCTTGTGCGCCATTGGTCCGAGCGACAATAGCGAGCGGGCCGTTGTCCGACCGACTGAAAGCAGGAACGCCGCGCAAGATAAACAAGTCCGTCAGCGCATCGATAACCTCTGTCGAGTTCAGCTGCCGTTTCACCCGGATCGACCCGTTGCCCGGCAGGCGATTTGGCAAAGCCAAATCTGCCGAGAGAGGGGCATTCCCGGCTGTGTTCATCCAAGATATTGAGCGTTCGGAACGCTTTCCCGTCATCGGTTCGATGATGCATCGAGCCATTGATAGCGCCGTTGGCTCGAGCGACAATGGCGAGGGTCACACGACCATACATGGTTGCGGTACTCCGGTCGCAAACGAACACACGAGCCATCGTTGAGCCAGAGCCTCCCTTTCTTCGGCTGCTTCATTGGCACTTTGAGCCCTTCACGCCGCCACAGACGTTCGACACGCTTGTCGTTCACAAGCCATCCGGCGTCTCTGAGCAAAGCTGGCATACGGCGGTAGCCATACCGACCATACTGGCGAGCCAGTTCGATCATATCAGCCACTAGACGCCCCTCGTCAGCACGGCCAACCGGCACGACGTTATGTGGACCGGTGCTGTCCCAGAACACGACAGGCTCGCCGCTCCGATACCCTGAACTGGCTACAAACATGCTCGATACAGGCACGACGACGCGAAGGGCTCAGTCGTTTTCCCGTGCAGCTTCCGAAAGAATGAGCTTGTCCAGCGTCAGGTCCGACACGGCTCGACGCAGCCGATCATTCTCTTTCTGAAGCCCCTTTAGTTCCTTCAGTTGCTTGGTTCCCATAAAATGGGATTGCCCATCGTTCATCTTTCCATAGCAATAGAAGCGACCAAAAGCGACCTCGGAAGGATCAGCACAATGATGAAAAGCCCCGAGAGGGGGTCAGCGCCGTGTCAGATCCTGCGGAAGAGAAGTGGTGATGGATACAGTCATGTCTTACCCTCCTGTCTGTTGCGGATGAAAAGGTGGGGTCTGCTCAGCGGTCAGTGTCCTATTCGGAAAGCCGCTGCGTGAGCAAGCACTTGAAGTGATGCAATTGCGCGACAGCGTGGCCGCCATACAAAATGGCAGGAGAGGAAGTTTTCCTCTCCCACCTGATCTTATCTGCGCCCTTTTTTGCGATTCAGCCAGAAAGGTGGCACATCGCCTGCCATAACGCAGCCGTAAGGATCAATGTAGTCGTCGATCTCAGCGAGCCCGTAGTCCTTGATCTGCTGGACCACTGAGGCCGCGCTTTTGTAGCTTGAGGGCAATTCGGAGGCATCGATCCCGCCTGCGTGGAAACGCACGTCCAGCCCTTTGGTCTCGGTCTTCAGCTGTTCTTCGGGGGGTATATCCCCCATGCGGCGGCGATGCTCAGAACGCGAGAAGTTGCGCCCCGCGCCATGCGGGCTAAAGCCCAGAGCGTGACCGGCATCCGTTCCGCGTACGACCAAGACAGGCTCGGACATATTGAGCGGGATGAGCGTGCGTCCCGAGGCATCGGCTGCATAGTGATCCCAAGCTGGCGTCGCCCCCTTGCCATGGAAATAAAGATCTCCTCGTTTGAAGACGAAGTTATGCTCGTTCCAGATCCGCTCACCGACATCGCCCAGGCGTGCCATTTCGACGGTCGCCTGATGGATCGCGTTATGGTTGGCTTTGGTCCATTTGCGGATCAATTGCAGTGCCTCCCAATAGGCGATCCCTTCTTCGCTATCAGCGGGAATCCAAGCGTTTTGCTTTAGCGTTTGGGGCGAGTGCCGCTTGCGAAACTTTTGCGCCACGTCCATGCCAAGCTTGTAAAGTACCGCACCGGGACCACGCGATCCGTGGTGCGTCACCATCGCCACGCGGCCTGAGTTGCGCGAGCGTCCGACAAACAAGAAGTGGTTGCCGTCCCCTTGCGTCCCCATATGCTCCTGCGCCATCCGAATGATCTTTGGATTGTTCAGGAACCAGTTCTCGCGAAAGGCATCCAGCAGCTTGAGCGAGGTCGTGAAACGCGCCCCGTTGCGTCGCCCACCGGGGCCGAAATGCGTCACCGCCTGCGCGGCATCCAACACCGCTTTGGGATCAGCGTCGCCCAGATCGGTCATCATCACCGAACAACAGATGTCCGCAGAGTGCATCCCCGGGTGGATCGCATTCTTGGTCGCCACGACACCGCCCACAGGGATTGTTCCTGTAGGGCCCGCAGGGCAAGCATCGGGCATCACCGCACCGCT
This sequence comes from Epibacterium ulvae, assembly GCF_900102795.1. Classification (GTDB taxonomy): domain Bacteria; phylum Pseudomonadota; class Alphaproteobacteria; order Rhodobacterales; family Rhodobacteraceae; genus Epibacterium; species Epibacterium ulvae. The sequence goes on from NZ_FMWG01000016.1 coordinate 3,421, forward strand.
CACCACAGTCGGAGTGCGCATCACCGCCGTCATGGTCTCACGCACTTTGGCGATATTGTCTTCCTCATCGGGAGAAGCCGTGCGGATGTTCTCATGAAACGGAATCGCGCCTGCCGCATGGAGTGGGGTTTTCGGCACCTTTTGGGGTTTCTCAACCTCAAGCGCCGCGCGAATTTCCTGTACACTCGCCCCTTCGGCCAGCTTTAAAGCAGCGCGCTCCAAAAGCGCTGGGAATTGTGCACCGGGTATATGCCCCCATGCGATCAGGTCTTCGCCCGTGATCGTCGTCAATGTCACGTCATCAGTCATATTTTATCCAGTCATCAAAGTTTCTTTGTTGACCCATTTGCGGGTCATAAATTCCATCCGGCGGCGCACCGAGGGGATGCGGTCATCCTGTAATGTTGTGGCGAGCTCTGGCGCGATCTGTGGCCCGAGCCGGATGAAGGTGTCAGCCGCCAACTTTCGTAGTGACGTCGTGCCTCGCCCAGCAGTGAGCAACACCCTCAGAGCAACCTCAGGCGTGACCCCATAAGGCCGTGTTTCGACGACCGGCTCCCAGCGGTAAAAATTTTCACCTTTACTGATCCATCGCTTGCGCCACCCGACCAGCCATTTCACCTCCCCGTTTAACAGCACTGCGGTTGCCACTGCGCGAACCTGTGTCGAATGCGCCTGTGTGGCTAACTTGAACAGGTAAGGGTCGAGCGTCTCGAACTGCATTTCTGCACGCATCATTCGGGACAGAGGACCTCGATCCGCCTCTAGAAAAAACGTGTAAATGGTTTCGGCCCAATCCGGGTGCTGTCGCAGTGCTTTGATGGCGGATCCCGCGCCCCGTTGCCAGCTTTGCATTCGCAACAGGACGAATGGCAGCAGACGACGCAGCTGCACCACGTTGAGTTGTGGCAAGAGTACGACAAGCCGATCCATCGCTATCTGACGGACCTGCGGAACCCAGTCATTGCTGCGGACCAGCAAGAACACCACCGTCACAAGGTCGTCGGGCTTGGTCGTCATGGCGCGCAGAGCTTTTTCACGAAAATATCCATCACCAGAGCAGGACACCAGAAGCGGCGACCGTTTGACCGCCCTATCGGTCAGCCCCCAAAGGCACCGCTTCGATGCTTCACTGCGCATCGTAGTGGCGCAGTCACTCTCCGCTTGAACCAGCTCGTCAGGCGAGAGTTGCGCTAGCTTCGCTTCGAGCGCAGCGATCTCGCGTCCCCGTGAGACTCGGTATAGCTGCGTGACGGCACGCTTAGCCTGTTCCACAATAGTAAATGTTTTGGTCATCTCGGGCGCCTCTTCGGGTGGCAAAATCTATAATCTCTGTCTCAAATCGGTGCCGGGGGCTTTGGGAATGGGCCCAAGGCCCCCGGCGGTTCAACGGACACGGATTTGCCCGTTCTTCTCTACTCACTCTTTCGGTTCCCTTTTGTGGCAGGGAACTGGATCGGCTCTGAGTAGAAAGTGGAGACATGGCAAGTAGCTGAAAATAATGTGAAAATATCACATTTGCCAAATGGATTGAATTAAAATACGATATAAAAATATCGTGACTTATAAAAATTGATATCATGCGCAACGTCATCATCGGATTTCTTGGCACTAAACTCGACATGGGCAGGAAACGGCGCTGGAAACCCACGCCGTCGCTGGTCACGCATGACGGTTTTTCGGTGGATCGGCTTGAACTGCTCTATGACAATAATCACAACCGCCTCGCCCACTCCGTCAAACATGAAATTGAAGCAAACAGCCCAGAGACTGAAGTGGTGCTCAACCGTCTCGATCTGGATGATCCGTGGGATTTTGAAGAGGTCTACTCCAAGCTCTTTGACTTTGCGCGCAGCTATGGGTTTGACGAGGATCGCGAGCGGTATCACATCCACCTGACAACAGGAACGCACGTCGCTCAGATCTGCTGGTTCCTTCTCGCCGAGAGCCGCCACATCCCCGCACATCTGTTGCAAACTGGGCCACCTAGCGCGGATGCCGGTCACGCCAAGCTCGACATTATCGATTTGGATCTGCGCCGCTACAATGCTTTGCAACACCGGTTTGACCTGATCTCCCAAGAGTATAGCGATCTACTGAAAGGTGGGATCGAGACCTGCAATGAGGCCTACAACAGTCTGATTTCCCAGATCGAACACGTGGCTGGGGCAACCCGCGCACCGATCCTTCTGCTCGGAGAGACCGGGACTGGAAAGACCCGGCTGGCCGAACGCATTCACACCCTCAAGCTTGACCGCCGTATAATCAAAGGCCGCATGGTCCATGTGAACTGTGCCACGCTCAATGGATCGGATGGGATCGCGATGCTCTTTGGCCAGCGGCGCGGCTATACGGGGCAGGCAGGATCTGAGCGCAACGGGTTACTTCGCGAGGCTGATGGCGGTATGCTGTTCCTCGACGAGATTGACGAATTGGGCCTGCGCGAACAGGCCGTGATTTTGCATGCGATCGAGACGGGGCGCTATTACCCGCTCGGCGCCGACTACGAGGTCACCAGCCAGTTTCAGGTGATCGCTGGCGCCAACCGCGACCTGCGCAGATTAGCCGCCGAGGGGCAGTTTCGTCAGGACCTCCTGAGCCGCCTTACGGCTTGGACGTTTGAGATTCCGCCGCTACGGCAGCGGCGCGAGGATATCGAGCCGAACCTTATCCATGAACTCACGCGGGCGGAGAAAGAGCTCGGCGTTCAATACGGTTTCAACCTTGATGCCCGCACGCGTTACCTGAAATTCTGCCGCGATCCCGCAACGCTGTGGCCCGGCAACTTCCGCGACTTCGGTGCCTCAGTGCGGCGCATGTGCGTTCTGGCCGCGCGGGGTCGGATCACCCGTTCGATGGTAGAGGATGAAATTCGCCGCCTGCGCGATCTCTGGTCTACCTCCCACAGCGACGGAGACGCCAGACTGCTTTCGAAGGTGATGGGGCGGGAGTCGGCGGAGATTGACCTCTTCGACCGCGCCCAACTGGCCCAAGTTGTCCGTATTTGCCAAAGCAGCGCATCCCTGAGTGAAGCAGGCCGCACCCTCTTTGCCCATTCGCGCGAGCGCCGAAAATCTACCAACGACGCGGACCGCCTGCGCAAATACCTCGCTAAATACGGGCTGGATTGGGAACAGTTCAGATAAGAGCACTCTGGAAATTATCGCATCGCATCAGCAAATTCTACCATGAGTGGCCCCGGTCAACGAGACGTAAGCAATGTGCTGGTGGCCTGCCGTCACTGGTCCCTCTGTCATAATAAGGGGCTGTGGGTTTGAAAGGTCGAAGAAATACAAGGTGGCGACCGACAGCACCGCTGCTTTCAACATCGCGCCTAACCTCTTGAACCGGGACTTCCGCGCTGCCCCCAGAACCAGAAATAGGTGGGCGATATCAGCGTTCGCCAGTGTGCTCGAACCAATGGCGCATCAATTGCTCACTTTGGATTCACGAAGCCTGGCTCTACCTGGCCATCATTCGTGACCTGCATTCCCGGCGGCTGACTGGCTGGCTGGGCCGTCTTGAACCGCATGACACACAATCTTGCGATAAGGGCTCTAGAGATGGCCGTGGCACTCCGCCAGCCCTACAAGGGCTGCACCCATTATACCGATCGTGACAACCAAGACTGCTCGCACAACTACAGAAGACACTGTGCCAGCATGGGTTCAAAGTGTCGATGTCAGGCAAGGGCAATTGCTACGGCAGCTCCGCTGTCGAGACCTTCTTCAAGAAGATCAAGGCTGATCTGGGGTAGGTCGTGGCAGAGACGCGGAACTGGCGATCTTCTAATGCATAAACAGACCCTACAATCCGCGACGGCGGCACACAGCCTGGAGCTGGAAAAGCCCGGTCATATTCGAAAAGAAAGTCGCCTAAACGAGCACTCGGAGCGGCACAAAAACGTCACACGTACAATCTAAGATGCTCGCAATCCGTTCCACTTACCTGAACATTTCTAGGTTGAGCGATTGTACCTCTCCAAGCCAAAAGATGTTACGCGTGTGATCGGTGAGATGATCACCGCTTTGTGCATGGCAGAACACGATCAAATCACCACGGTTCTCCAGCAACCAGGGCAGCAGTTCCCCGAATTTCTGTGGGCTGCAATCCAGCTGACAGGATGGCATCGGGTGTGGTCCGACAGGTCGCGCATGAAGCTGCCCCATGGCGACGCCAAACCGCTCGGCCGCTTGCTCACACAGAGTACGTGCCGCCTCGGTGGACGATTGCTCAAAGTAAATGTGGGCATGAAACCCGGTGATAGTGGATTGCGTCGTCGACATTTCAATGCCCTTTTCTGTTCAAGCACCCGTTTGGGTGGCACCTCTTGTCAAGATCCGGAGACGGGGAGCGTGCCGCTTACGGTACATAAACTGAGCCCATGCAGCAAAAACCCATGTCATCACTCCGGCGTCTATCTCGATCTGCTCTTCGATACGGCAGCTACCTTCATCTTGTGGAAGTACAACCAAAGAATGGCGCCAGGATTTGACGCCCGCCCCACTTTCATTGGAGCGGAACGCCATCTTGTCCTTATCACATTCAAGGACGGTCATTTCGTATGGCTGATACGGCAGCTTTCCAAACAGTGAGACCTGCACTTTGAGGTGCTGCCCTTGATGAATTGCGCCTGATGGCAAGTCGCGAAAAGCTAGTAGACCTGCGGTGACAGTACTGAGATGATCCAGATCTGTAGCCACATCCCATACCTGTCTCGCCGTATATGGGTAGAAATGTGTCAGATTTACAATTTTCGTCATTGTCTGATCCTCCGCCGCGTAACCAGACGGGCGTCAGCTATTGGAAAGGCCGTGACGCTCTAGCAAGCGGGTAAAGTAGATTGTGTCTGCAGCTTCTTGAGATTGCTCGGGCCCTACGATGTTCTTCAGAAGCTCTATTGCAGCTGCATAGCTGACCAAAGATCCGTTGCTGGTCACAACGTTTTGATCCACCACAACGGTGGCGTCAATGTCGATCCGCACCCGAGGATGATTTAGCTTCAACCAGACTTCACCTCCGGGATAGGTGGTGACGTTGACACCGTTCAATAGGCCTGTCGCAGCTAGGACATAAGCGCCAGAACAATTGCTTGCGATCCAGTCGGCCTGTGCCGCCTGCTTCGTCACAAATGCCATGAAATCCTGATCGTCAAGTACCGGGTCCATATCATATCGGCTTCCGACGATAATAACATCCAGATCAGGGGCATCTTCGATTCCGAAATCCGCCTGTAAAGTTAACCCTTCATGCGTCGTGACCAAACCAGCCTCGGGGGCGATAGTGATAATCTCATAGCCTTCGATGATCTCATTTTCAATGGCCACGCCGAAGACCTCCAAGGGCGCCACAACATCGCTGGTGAGAACGCCGTCAAACAGCATCACACCGATACGCTGAGGCGTATCTTCATTGGCCAACGCGGGATGTCCCCCCACAACAATGGCGGTGAGAGTCGCGAAGCAAAGGGCGAGCACTCTAGCATGTTCAAAAAGAGAAGTGTGCAAACCAGAACGGAGAAGAAAGCGCGACGGGCTTGTGTGGCAGTATCGAGATATCATGATAAAACCTTAGTTATCAAAGTTAGCGTTGTGATTGAGATGCGCCGCGCAGAAGCTTCGGCGCATCTGGTTATCTGAGCTAAAGCTGCGCTCGCGCGGCTTCGAATTGTGCCGCTGGATCGGCGGTCAACATGGATGGTTGGTAGCGGATGAACTTAGCGTCTTTCACACCAATTTTGTGCAGCCACCACTCCAGATACCCGGAGTGGAAGTCCCGACCAAAGCGAGCATCGACGCCCGGTGCCCAGACCGCACTTGAAACGATCACCGTTGCTGTCTTGCCAGACAGAAGGCCATAATATCCGGTCTCGGGTGCGAACCCATATAAAAAGCCAGGTTGCGTAATAATGTCGATGTATTGTTTCAAACGATAAGGAACACCACTGTTCCACATCGGGACATTGAACACATAGTGATCCGCCGCGGTAAACCGATTGGTGATTTCGGTCAGGTGTGTCCAGTTCGCTTGCATTTCATCCGTCATCTCTCCCTCTCCAAAGAGAGCCATCTTGGCGGCTGCCCAATCACCATCGAACTGCGGTAAAACCTCATCCCAAAGATCGATCGTATCGACTTGCAGGGTTGGATCGTTGGCGATGCGGTTTTCTATATGAGCCAAAGCCAGCGCACGCGATTTTGACTTTTCACCACGCGGCGAAGCGGAAATATGGAGGAGTTTCGTCATTCTAAGTCTGCTCCTTTGATGGGGGGTATGATCAGAGGCACACCGGTGTCACTGACGTAGTGCTTCCAGATCAATCTCGACATCGATTTTCGGGCCAAGACCAAAAGCCACCAGTTGGTTCATCCCAAAATTCGTACCATCGATCGTCGCGGTGGCTGAAAAACCGGTTTTGATCGTGGACGCATCCCAAGGCAGAGGCATTTCATTGTTCCAAACAACATCAAGCGCAACCTCTCGACTCACTCCAATCATGGTCAGAGCGCCATAAACAATCGCGGTGCGCTCACCGGTCTGTTCAATACGAGTGCTTTCAAAAGTAATTTCAGGGAACTCCGAGATGTTCAGAAAGTCTGCGCCGCCCATGTCGCGGTCACGTTGTTCGGAATTCGTATCTAAACTGCTTGACGCGATCACAACTGAAACAGAGCTGTTGGTGACGTTCTCTTGGTCAAACATAATGTCACCGGAAACGTTACGAAAAATGCCACGCGCATTGGCCCATCCAGCGTGATTTATGCTGAAGGTGACCCAGGTGTGATCTTCATGGACAGTATAGTGCTCGGCCGCCTGAACGATTGGAGCCGTCAAGGCAAGCAGTGCAGCTGCGATGGCCGTGCGTGAAAAGAGAGACATATTTGGTCCTTTCATGGATAGGTTGGGGATCAGAAATTACGCAGAGCAAGCAGGATGGCAGGTATGCCTGCCACCAATGCGAGGCCCGCGAACGCAAAGGGTTGAACGAGGATGGGCAAGCGCGAGAGCTTTGAGTCCGCAAAAGGCAGCGCCACCATGGAAATTATGAGCAAATATGCTCCCGTGCTGAGATTGGTCGCAAAAGTTGCGAGCTGCACGAGCAGGACCAGTAAGCTGCTTTGAATGGTCCAGATCGTCATCGGAGAGACTTGGGGCTGCGGCCCGCCTTTCAAAGCGCTTAAAAAGACAACAAGTGTGTAACCGCCCACGAGCGCCGATAGGGACAGCAGTACTTGCCCCAGCCCAATGAAACCACCCAACAGGGCAATGATGCTTGCTGTGATACTCTTCGCCAAAGTGGTCACTGGCCATGTGAATGATGACCCGGTCACTTCTGGCACTTTGGCTACCGTTGCAGCCCAAACAAAAATTGTTCCCACGGGCAAAAGCCATTGCCAGTCAATCTGCCCAGCAGACAAAGGCCGCTGGATCAACCATGAAAATGTTACCACTCCGAGCAAAGTTTGTAAGGCAGTACGACAAACTGGTGTTTGTTTATCGATAAAGAGGCCAAGAAGCGGGATCGCTATGAGCACGTAGGCAACTTTATGTTTAGATGAAATCGCAGGAAATGGCGGGAAGCCTTCATGCAGCAAGTAGATCGCGGCAATTGCAGATCCCATCGCAAGAACTATTAACCACGATGCGACCGAAGCGCGTCGCTCTGCGCTCCCAAGCCCAATTCCAAATGCTAGCGGCATAAAAAAGAGCATAATCAAAGTATTGACACTCATATGGCCACTCATTTTCTGTCCAAAATCTCTCAGACAGGGATATAGGACTTCATTTTATTGATTAAGGTGGCTTTCATTGAATGATTATCGCCTATATGGCTAAAGTCATGGACCGCATTGATTTACTAAAGACATTCCTGAAAGTCGCTGACACCGGTTCCTTCACGGCCGCCGCTGAACGGCTGGGTATGACACCCCAGTTGGCAAGCAAGTATATACGTGCGCTTGAAAGCGAGTTGGGTGCTCAGCTGTTTCACCGTTCCACACGGCGCGTGAGCATGACCGAAACCGGCAGCGCATTCTATGGTAGATGTGCACGCCTCGTTGAAGATTTTGACGAACTGAAAGCAGATGTTCGTCAGGATCATTGCACGCCGCGCGGCCAGCTACGCCTCACAGCTCCCCACTGTTTTGGCGGAAAATATCTGGTCGAGGCTTTGGCCGATTTTTCAGCAGAACATCCGGAGATCACCGCGACACTCGACTTGACTGACCGCTATGTTGATCTTGTAGAGGAAGGTATTGATTTGGCGATACGGATTGGTAGCCTAGAAGACTCTTCGTTGCTGGCCCGCCAGATTGGTATGGTTCCCATTGCCCTCTGCGCAAGCCCTGATTACCTCGCAAATGCGCGCGACCTGAACAGCCCCAGCGATCTCGAACACCACACCTGCATTGTGGATACGAATTTCAAAGCCCGTAACAAATGGACATTTTTGGTAGATGGGCAACCGATGACCTATCAGGTTGAGGGACGTCTAAAGATCAACAGTGCGAGCGGTGCCAGAACCTTGGCTTTGAAGGGACAGGGCGTTTTATTGTCTCTGCAATATATGGTAGATGAGGATGTCAGGGCTGGACGTCTTGTTCAGCTATTGCCAGATTACATGGCGACGAAACTCGCAATCAATGCAGTTTACCCGCCTACCCGCCATCTTTCTGCGAGAGTCAGAAGTTTCATAGATTTCATGGCGAACCGATTTAAGAGCCTAAAGTAAAATGATATTTTATCGGCCAGACCTCCGATCTGATGAGAGGCCAGTTGTCTGTGGCGTAATACTTAGATGACCTGCTGAGTATTGAGCAAAAAGATACCTTATACTTCCATATAGGGTGAGACAGAAAATGCCCCATTTTACACGTAATATCCTGCATTGGGCGAGTTTTATTAGCTTTGCGGCACAACTCCGGTTCGAGGATTCGCAGTTTAGATCCAGTATGGTAGCTTGCGTACACGAGCCGTTGATCCCCTACGAAGTAGCAGACAGAGAACTGGCCTTCATATAATGCCGCGCTGAAGCGACGCGGATCGTTGTCGATTTGCTTTTATCCCGACATCGGCTGAGTTCCGCTCCCGAGCGGCAAGCACCGTCCTCAGCAGCAATTTAGTAATGTTGCGATCCAGACGTGTCTGACACTGAAAGTGCTGTTCGGGCTTCCGTCGCGGCAAACGACAGGCTTTGTTGAAAGCCTGTTGCAGCTGGTTGGGCTGGACGGGGCCGTACCGAATTTCAGCACATTGTGCCGTCGTGAAAAGACGCTGAGTGTGAGCCAGTCTTATCGCGGTGGAATCGGCTCCTTGAATTTTCTGATTGATAGCACTGGCATCAAATCTGAAGGTGAGGGCAAGTGGAACGCCCGCAATCATGGCGGTCCGAAACGCCGCATCTGGCGTAAGATACAGATAGGGATCGACGAGGAAACGTTGAAGGTACGAGCTGTGGAGGACACAACGAGCAATGTGGGTGATGCTTCTATGTTGCCAAAGCTACTCGATCAAATACCAGCCGATCAGGTCATCAGGTTAGCGCCCAAAATGGAGCCTAAGACACACGTAACTGTCATGATGCGATTGCAGCACGTTGGATACACACCGTCACCCCGCCCCGCAAGAACGCCAAGTCGCGGAAATCCCAATCCGTGTGGCCGTTCTCAACAGGCGTACCACTCCAGGCATACCCGTCACAAAGACCGTAAGCTAAATCCGTCTAGGCAAAGGGGAAGTGCGGCCACACCCCAATTTGTGCAACAGAACCCCCTCAACACAGAAGGCCTATGTAAAGCGGTTTTGGTTCAGGCAGAGGCTTTTGATACCACCATCGCCCGAACCAAAACTTGAAAAAGCGCGATTACGCAGAGGTCAGCATGCCTTTTTCACGTGCCAAATCGCGCATTTTCTTTTGCAGTTTTTCAAACGCTCGCACTTCAATCTGGCGAATACGTTCGCGACTGACGTCATATTGTGTACTCAGATCTTCCAGCGTCTTTACCTGATCTGACAAACGGCGCTGAGTCAGAATGTCTTTCTCCCGATCATTCAGCACATCCATTGCCATCGCCAACAGCTCACGCCGCGCCTCCAACTCGTCACGGGCTTCATAATCGCCTGCCTGATCCGCGTCTTCGTCTTCCAACCAGTCCTGCCATTGCATCGTGCCTTCGCCTTCAGATCCAATCTGAGCGTTAAGCGATGCATCCCCACCAGACATCCGGCGGTTCATGGAAATCACCTCATCTTCGGTAACACCAAGGTCAGTCGCGATCTTTTTGACATTATCGGGGTGCAGATCCCCGTCTTCCAGCGCGCCAATCTTGGCCTTAGCCTTGCGCAGATTAAAGAACAATTTCTTCTGTGCAGATGTCGTGCCTAGTTTCACCATAGACCAAGACCGCAAGACATACTCTTGGATCGAGGCCCGGATCCACCACATCGCATAGGTTGCAAGACGGAAGCCTTTTTCCGGATCAAAACGCTTTACAGCCTGCATCAGGCCAACATTGGCTTCGGAAACAACTTCGGCCTGTGGCAGGCCATATCCACGATATCCCATCGCAATCTTTGCAGCCAAACGAAGATGAGATGTCACCATTTTATGAGCTGAAGCAGCGTCTTGCTCTTCTGCCCAGCGCTTTGCCAGCATGTACTCTTCTTCAGGTTCCAACAATGGGAACTTGCGAATTTCCTGTAGATATCTATTCAAACCGCCTTCTGGGGTCGGTGCGGGTAGATTTGCGTAATTTGCCATTTTTCTGTCCCTCCCAATGTTTAGGGGCTTAACATAGAGGCATATGGGATTGGAACTTTTCCAATCAAGGGGTGTGCATCTAATATGACGATATTATCGCATTTAGGGTATAGGTCTGTGATACCCGTCACACTGTTGTGCACCCTGTTACAAGTGCAATCAAAAGATGTATTTCCCTCAAAATCGGATGGATTGAACCGCGAACCCCTTATTTTACTGCTGCAAAGCGGACAGTAATTCCTTCATATCCTGCGGCAAAGGTGCTTCAAATCGCAACATTTCTCCTGTGATCGGGTGCTCAAACCCCAGAACAGCCGCGTGCAAGGCCTGTCTTTGAAACATTTGGACGGCGTCAATGCCTTTCTGTGGCAACGCTTTTGCAGAAAGCTTTCTCTTGCCTCCATAGGTCGGATCTCCGACCAACCCATGTCCTGCGTGTGACATGTGCACCCGAATTTGATGGGTTCGCCCTGTCTCGAGCCAACATTCAATTAGCGAAACCGCTGCAGGCTCCCCGAAAGTTTCCACAATCCGGGCCCGTGTAACGGCATGTCGCCCGCCTTGAAACAACACAGCCTGACGCTGACGGTCAGTTTTATGTCGCGCCAGTTGTGTTGTAATCTTTAAAATATTGCCCGGTTCGAAATTGGCACCCTTCACCCCACGCACCCGTGGGTCAGTCGCGGCAGGCGCCCCATAGCAGAGCGCCCGGTAATAGCGTTCAACTGTATGTTTCTCAAACTGCGCTGCCAGCCCCTGATGCGCCGCATCTGATTTCGCGACCACCAACAGTCCTGATGTTTCTTTGTCAATCCGGTGCACAATCCCCGGACGTTTGATCCCTCCGACACCTGAAAGATTATCACCGCAATGATGCATCAAGGCATTCACCAATGTGCCTGACGGCGACCCCGGCGCGGGATGCACAACCATGCCGGCCGATTTATTGACCACAATCAAATCGTCATCTTCATAAATTACCGTCAAAGGAATGTCTTCGGGGCCAATATGGCTCTCACCAGCCTCCTCAACCTCGATCAATACCTCTGCGCCAGCCGCGACCTTGGCTTTTGGATCCGTCACCACAGTGCCATTGATCTGCAATCCACCCTCGCTGATCACCTTTGACAACCGGGTACGAGACAGCGCCGCTTCCTCTGGCACATCCCGTGAAACCGCTTTATCAAGTCGCTTAGGCGGATTGTCCGCAATAACAAATGTGATCTGGCGGCTGCCCATGACTGACCCTGTTCCATCTGAGTTTCAACAAGAAGAACCCGCGCAGCTGAAATTCCTGCGCAGATTGATCACCACTTTGACAGCGGTAATGATCTGCGGGCTTGTAGTCGTTGTTGCGCTGCTTGTCATCCGATTGTCTGATGATGGGCCCGATCTACCGGAAAATATAGCGCTACCTGATGGAATTGAAGCAAAAGCAGTTACTTTTGGCGAGGGTTGGATTGCCATTGTCACCGCCGATGATCGTATTTTAGTGTTGAACAACCTCACCGGCCAAATTCAACAAGAGATCCTCATCAAAAGCCCTTGATGGACGACGCCACAGCCTAGGTTCTTTTTGTTCCGCAGCGCTGTGGAATTTTAAGAAAGAGAGCCTTTTTCAAGGCAGGCAGTGAGCGAGAGAGAACCATACTCATCGCTCAAGGCTGCCGCTCTCTTGGCGAATGCGATGCGTTTTATGCGACCGACGCCTCATCAAACGCTTCACCGTCAAGACTGGCATCAGGCAGAACTATTCGAAAACAAGCTCCCGCACCTTCATTGGTCACTGAGATAACACCTGCCATATCGCGGATAGTACCAAAACTGATAGACAACCCAAGACCGGTGCCTTTACCTGGCTCTTTGGTGGTAAAAAACGGCTCAAACAACTTATCCAGCAGCCCTTCCGGCACACCACCACCTGTGTCACGCACTTCTATGACATGACCTTCGTGTGTCGCAAAATCAGCAGTAATTGAAATCTTACCCTGGCTTGCACCACTGCCTTCGATGGCATCTCTGGCATTGCTGACAAGATTAAGCAGGACCTGTTCGAAAATAACCTTTTCTCCAAGCACGATCGCAGGTTCATCTGGCAAGCTCAATCTCAGCGAAATATCCTGTGTATGTAGCTGCGTCCGAGCCAGTGCGCTCATTTCTTCAAGGCTCTGACGAAGGTCGAATGGCTCACTGATACCTTCCGCCTTACGACCAAAGACACGCATATGATTGATAATCTGTGCAGCTCGTTCCGTTTGTTCGCCAACACGTTCAAGTTTGCCACGCAGATATTCAAGATCCGCCTTGCCTTTGTCGATCCGTTTCACACAATTGGTCGACGCCATCCGGATCACCCCAAGCGGTTGGTTCAACTCATGGGCAATCCCAGTGGCCATCTCACCCAACGTGGCAAGTTTGGACGCCTGAATCAGTTGGTGTTCAGAATGGCGCAATTCGGTTACGTCTTTAGCAGACAAGACTGTTCCGATCCCATCCACCTGAGACTGGACCGTTAGCAAAATCCGATCTGGTGCACGGCGAATTTCACGCGGTGTGCCTTGCTCACGTGTGAGCTGCTCTTTCATCCAGCGCTGTTTGTTTTCGACTGCAGGGAATGCCCCCTGATCCAAGCCCTCTTCCAAGAACCCACGCAGCGTAAAGTCCTCTGGCAACGCCTCCAGTATGGACCGGTTAAAGGCGCGAAAGGCTGCATTCACGAATAAGATTGTGTCATCCGTTCCAAAGATCGCTACCTGCTCGTCGACTTGATCAAATGCAGAGATAAGACGCTGTTGTTCTATTCTTGCGTGTTCGATCGCTTCCATAGCGGCCCGGAAAACAACGGTCGCACGAGCCATTTCACCGATTTCATCCGCACGGTCGGTATCTGGCACTTGAACATTATCGCATTTGTCGGCCACATCGCGCAAACATCCCACAAGGACTTCCACCCGTGCTTTTTTCTCAAGCAGCTCGTCTTGTTGGGTCTGCAACACACGTCGGTCCCGCGCAAGAGTCCATGCCATATCATTGAAACAACGTGCTGTATCGGCCAGTTCATCCCGCCCGCGCACATGGATCTGACAGTCCAGATTCCCCTCAGCTATCGTCCGTGCGCCTTTACGAAGCCAATGTAGCTGTCGGGTCAACATTGTGCCCAGCCCATATCCAAAGATTGCAACCAAGGACATGCCAAGAATGGCGACGATCACATTCCAACGCAAAGCCTGAGCGATTTCTTCCTCCACCGAGAATGTGGACAGTCCCAGCTCAATATATCCGTAAACAGTGTCACCAAAGGCAATCGGCAAATCAATATCGATCAGGTGATCGCTGCGCGCCGCGTCAAAATCAGCATCACGGATAAATGGAGCAGCCAACGCGGCTGCATCACCGCCCTCCGAAAGCACAACGCCATTTACGTTTTTAATCCTTAGATAGGTAAGTTCTCCATTCGAAAGAGCTGTTGCAATAGTGGCGTCCAGCGTCGCTAAATCTGTCGAGATGACCGCATCAGATACGGCATTGGCGAAAACACGCACTGTTGTTTCTGCGCGCTGATAAAGCTGGGTTGTTGCAGAACCACCCAAAGAAAATTGATTGATCCCGATGAGCACTGCCATGACCGTAAGCTCGATCATCGCAATGCCAAGAATTGTTTTTAACCGGAAGGACACTCTGCATCTCCTTCTTTAGAAATCCCAGTCTCATCACGCGCCATACCCAGCGCGCGAACATCATCCCAATCACTGTCCTCGGCTTGCACCAACCCAGACATACCGATCCCTTTGACCAGCTCGGGGTGGCTGGTAGATAAGGACAGCATTTCTTGCTGTACCACTTGCGCCAAATCTTGGGTGACGCTCTGGTGCGCTGCGATAGCATGGGGGGTGAAACCATCCGTTTCATAAATAACTCGTAGCTGCGCACGCACCTCTGCATCCATCGCATTCCATGTCCGCGTGACACCGCCTCCTGCCGCCATCAGTCCAGCTGCCACAGCACGATACACGCTGTCATGAGATTTCACATAAGATGGTTCAAAGTCCACGCCACTCTGCTGAAGCGAAGCTCGGTTCAGGATGCTTGCACCAAAGGCGCCCGGTGAGGGAAAAGCGATATTTTGCCCCACCAAACTATGCAGATCAGAAAAATCTGAATCCGCGCGCGCAACCATCACCCCTTTCAGCCGTTTGCCTTCCTGATGCGCAATCGCGAAATAGGCCGCTTCCTGCGAGAAAATCGCGTAATGCATCGGATTCATGTAAGCAAAGTCAAAGACACCCTCGGCCAAACAGGCTTCAAATGTTGGGATATCCTTGGTGGTTCGAAACCGAAAGGATACCCCAGTGCGGCTGCTCAATTCTTCAAGCATAGGCCCCCACATCTTTGCAAGACGACTGGCAGATTGCTGCGGAACAATCCCGAATGTAAATTCCTGAGAAAGGTTACTCTCTTTGGATTGAACGCTGGAACCCTGTACAAGAGACAAGGCGACGGCTGCTGAGAGGATCCATTTCATGCGACACCTCCTGCCTCGCGAACATGCGTCTTGTGCAGTTCCTGCGTGACATATTGCACGCGTTTAAGCAGCTTCTGGTCACTTGGGTCACAATTTGGAACGCCAATACCAACTCCTGCTCCTGCCTTGATCGCCTCAACCAGAAGATCGGCATCAAGCGGCTTTGACAGAAAGGCGACAGCGCCAATTTGCTCAGAGGATTTTACTGCTGATGGATCGCCACTTAGTACAATAAAATTGAGGTCACGATCTGGGAAACGAGCCTCTGCTCTGGAAATCAACTGAATTCCCGTCGATGAATCTCCTGACGGATCTACAAAATGTACATCTGTCACGACGACACCGATAAACGGGTACCATTCCAAAACTTCTAATGCCATATCAACGCTATCTGCGATAATGGCATTCCAACCCTCTAAATCAACGATGTCCTGCAATTCTTCCAAAGCGCACTTGTCATCGTCAACAACAAGAACGGTCATCGCTTGGACGTCTTGGGGGATGTGTTTATTGGTCATCTCTTACTCCGTTGGCTGTTGAGGTTACAGACCAAGGATGAGATATGTATACCGTTGCACACAATAGTTTTCAGGCAGACCTATCCGTCAGAAAGTACCCCCCCTACCCTAAAGGCGCAGCACTCCTACCCTTCTTGAAAACTGTTTTATTAACAATCAGGCGTCAGAAATTCTGATTTAAAACGGAAATTAAATCTTCAATATCAAGAGGTTTAGAGAAACACGCCGCGGCCCCAAGCGCCATTGCATCCTCTCTCGAACTCTCCGCCCCATGACCACTGACCACAACGACAGTCCCTTGGTAGTTCACCTCATTCAAGTGGCGAATCAGCTCCAGCCCGCCAACCTTAGGCATTTTCAAATCTGTAACGACAGCGTCGAAAGATGATGTTTTAAATTCTTCAAGCGCTTCGGGTACCGACCCTGCGGTGGAGACCTCAAAATCCTCCAACTCCAATGAATCCTGCAGCTCTTCTAATAGCAAAGGTTCATCATCAACAATCAGTACATGAGTCATGAAACGCCTCCAGAATCTCTACATCTAATATGGAGGAGACCTGTTAACTTAGACATAATCTGTGTTCAGATCGGACCCTTCGCTGTTTGTTACCACCTCTTTGAATGCTGTCCGTCGCGAAGGCCCGTGGGGCAGCCGAGCGTATTGATTGAAGGACCTGGCTCATCGTCTGACTGAAAGTATGATAACTTCTAGTGGGCGTTTTCCAGGGTCAGTGTTCAAAATTTTCAAACGAAAGGCAGTCGCATGTATAGCATCGGTGATTTGGAGGCCTTCACGGCCGTGGCACGGTTTCACGGTGTGTCACAAGCGGCACGGGCTTTGAACATTGCACCGGCAACAGTTAGCCATCGGATCTCGAAACTCGAACATGCCCTACGCATCACCCTCTTCTATCGTACAAGCCGTGCGTTAACCCTAACAGATGAGGGTAGGATCTTTTATGAACGGGTCGAAGCAATTCTTGCGGATTTGCGACAGGCCGAGCAAGAGGCCGGCAGCGGGACAACTCAACTTCGCGGACATCTCCGGGTAACTATGTCCCCCTGGATTCTGTCCAGATTCATCATGCCAAAACTAGCAACACTTAGACAAGCACACCCTGATCTGACACTCGAGTTTCTAGCGGTCGATCGCATGGTAGCTCTGGCTGAGGAAGGACAGGACTGCGCAATCCGCGTGGGACAATTGGCCGACAGCGCCCTGCGCGCCCAAAAACTCTGCGACAATGATCGCTTGATCTGCGCAAGTCCAGACTTTCTCAATCGCCATGGCGTGCCTAAAACCTTCGAACACCTCGCCGATGCACCTTGGGTTTCTCTTCCTTGGCAACAACGGATTGACGTCACCGACGCCGGGGGGCGCAAACGAACAATCCGTTTGGCGCGCAATGTTGAGGTCTCAAGCTCAAGCGCCCTGACCGACGGGGCAGCCAATGGGCTTGGCCTTGCGATCAAGTCGCGTCTTGCGATCAAACGCGAACTCGACGAAGGAGTTCTGGTAGAAGTACTGCCGGGGCGCTTACACTCGCCCGAGGCCCCTGTCTGGTTTGTGTACCCAGCCGAAGTGCGAACAGGCAGGAAACTGGAGTTGTTTCGCAATGTGTCAGTCGAAGCTTTTTCGGCAGTGTGAGGATAATAGATTTTCATGTCGGTTATCCTCCTGACACGGCCAGTTATTCGAAATTTTCAAATTCTGTTTTTGAAAACGCACTACATACATCAACTTTCTCCAGTTTTATGACGACTCCATGTGAAACGGGAGGGCCGAATGAAACACATACTTTACGCAACCTGCGCTTTGACCTTTATGACTGGCACGACCTTTGCCCAAGGGCTGGAGACTTATCTGGAATTTCCCAAAGACACGCCGCCAGGCAATCTGGCGATCGCGCCGGATGGGCGGATGTTCATGTCTGTACATGAGTTTTATGGACCAGACCTACGCATCGTAGAAGTGATGCCTGACGGCACAACCGTACCCTACCCAACCGAGGCTTGGGCCCACGCGCCGAACGACGACGGTGATGGACTGCAAGGCGTGCTTGGCTTGCGCGCTGATCGTCAAGGCATTCTTTGGATGTTGGATGGCCAAGGTGAAGGCCAAACAGGTAGAGTCGTCGGTTGGAACACAAATACCGAAGAGCTGCATGCGATCTATTACATTGGCCAGCCCGCTGCACGACCGTTTTCATTTTTAAATGATCTCGCTGTCGACCGCGAGAACGAAGCAATCTACATCACCGATACCGCCAATCATGTTGACTCCGCTTTAATCGTGATCGATTTGAAAACGGGTCGTGCGCGCCGGGTATTGGAAGGCAGCGAATTCACCCGCGCTGAAGACACTCCCATGATCATCGATGGGAAAGAAATTTTGCTTGGCGGCAATCCAGCCAAAATCGGTGTCAACCCGATCACGGTCGATCCAAGCAACACCTGGGTTTATTTTGCTCCCATGACATCCACGTCGATGTATCGCGTGCGCACGACTGATTTGCTTGATGAAAGCCTGAATGACGAAGATCTCGCAGCACGGGTGGAGCGGTATGGTGACAAGGTCACCTCGGACGGCTCCACCGTTGATGCGGATGGCAACGTATATATCACGGCCATGACAGACAACGCCCTTGGCGTCACAAAACCAGACGGCACCTATGAAGTCCTCTATCAGTCCGATGATGATCTGCCTTGGCCGGATGGTTTCTCTATGGGTGTGGATGGCTACGTCTATGCGACCATCAACGAACTCCACCGTTCTCCGGTGCTCAACGGCGGCGAAGATGCCTCGCTTGGCACCTACCGGATTGTGCGTTTTCCAGCGCTTGGAACAGCTGTCAGCGGAAGGTAGTACAGATGCTCTATCGTCTTGATTTCGTAGTTGAATATGACTCAAGCATGCAACAGCAGGGTCTGTTGGGGGTCTGGGCCGAAGAGGCCGAGGCCGCCCTTGGGGCCAAACATGCAGGGGTAGTCAAAGATCTTTGGAAAGTGGTTGGTGAGCGCAAGGTACTGGCCATCGTCGATGTCGAAACACCCGATGATCTTGATCGGATCCTCTTTGATCTACCCATCATGCAAAAGATGGGCCAGTACGTTCAGGTCGATGTTAAATCACTTCGGCGCTACGAGGATTTTGCTATAGACGTGAAAGAGCGGCTCAAACGTTAAAAAAGGAACCACCATGGCCAAAATGATCCACTCGTGTATCCGTGTTCTCGACGACGTAAAGTCGATTGCCTGGTATGCGGACGCCTTCGGTCTGAAAGTAGCCGATCAGCTAGATTTCCCCAATTTTCGCCTGACCTATCTGTCAAATGCAGAAAGCGGGTTTGAATTGGAATTGACCGTCAACAAGGATCGCACCGAACCCTATAACTTGGGAGATGGGTACGGACATCTGGCCGTGGTGGTTGACAGCGCAGACCAACTGCATGCTGAAATGTCATCCAAAGGTCTAGAGGTGGGCAAGCTCATCGACTTCGCGCCCGCCGGGGACCTGATCGCCCGATTCTTCTTCGCAACAGACCCGGATGGCTACCAAATCGAGGTTATCCAAAAAGGCGGGAGATTTGATTCTGTTCAAACAGACTGTTAGGGTCAGGACTTATTGACTTCCACGTCGGGCGGCGCAGAGTTCAAAACCAAGCAGTGAACATGTCTACTGACCGTTTCTGGCTGATGGGCGCGCAGATAGCGCGCCTTAAGCCGTCCTTGCTTCAATACCACCGCAACGGACGGCAACTCTCTCGTCGATGGACCGAAAAACACAACACTCAGTCAAGAATCGTGTGCTGCTTCGTCACAAACAAGAAATGCTGAAAGCAGCCGCACTAAACGCAATCCCCGCTTGCGCCTGGTTTTCTCCGACTTGAATTGTCCTCTGCTACGTTTAGCAAAGCGTAGGAAGCATATGGCCAACAAGCGTCCCAAAGCGAGGCCTGAACGACGCATTGTTTGCCGGAGACGCAGAAGTAAGGAACTGTGTCATGAGAAACGCCACTCACGGCCTGCAGGTCCACCAGTAAGTCAGGCAAGAAGCACCCATATCTATGTGCTACTCCAACGGCGGCCCCAGCTATCGCAAGCCATCCGCCGTGATGATCTCGAAGGATCGTTCACCAAGCTCCTGAATGCTCTCACGTCAAGAAAAAGGTGCTCAGGTGGTATTTACAGAGAGAATTTCTTACTCGAAAGAGCGAGGATTTCGAACGCCAAAAACTACCTTAAAATTCAAGGTGTTAGAGGATATTTCTAACAAAAGTGAAATGATGGCGGGGAGACAGGGATTCGAACCCTGGGAACGCGTTAACGTTCAACGGTTTTCAAGACCGCCGCATTCGACCACTCTGCCACCTCCCCGGTGTCGGGCCATGACAGGCGGTTTATGATGCAGCGCGCTGTAATGCAAGCAGGAATCTGCGATATTTGTACAAAAAATAATTCCGGGCTTAGGTCTCGTTTACACCACTTCAACGGATTATTGCCGAGCGGCGGGCGACAGGCTTTTCATACACACTCCTGCGGGCTATGGTGCACAAAAAGATAATGCCGACGCAGGAGCGCTGAAGTTCGCTGCTGCAATCGATGCTTAGAACAAACAGGCAAGGACGCGCGAGATGACACAGGCAAAGACCAGCTCGTTTCGGGAAACCGTTTTAGGAAAGCCCCGCTTACTCATCGCCGTCTCGGTACTCACTGCGCTGAGCGCTTGTGAAGATGGAAGCGGCGTGCCGTTTATCGACAAAGCCTTTGGCGGTGGCAATAAATCTGAACAAAACTCCAGCACAAGCACAACAACAGAACTGGTTGAACGGGACGTGGAAGCACCGGATGTATTCCAAGTCACCGAAGCAGGCCTCTGGGACGGACGCCCCTCACTGGGCGGGGTCTGGGTGGCCCACCCGGATGCCCGTGATCCAGAACGCGTTTTGATCCGCAACAACGCCAACGGAAAATTTGTTGTGGGCGCATTGTTCCGTCGCGAGCGTGAAATCCCCGGTCCACGGGTCCAAATTTCTTCAGACGCCGCGGACGCTCTTGGAATGCTTGCCGGTGCTCCAGTTGAAGTCAATGTCACTGCATTGCGCCGCGAAGCGGTTGCAGAACCTGTGCCCTCCTCTTCTGATGCGCCAATAGAAGCGCTACAGCCAGCGCCGGTTGAAACAGCCTCACTTGATCCAATTGCAGGTGCTGCAGCCGCAATCGAGGCAAGCACACGACCAACCGCTGCGGTCCCCCCCTCCCCTTCCACCCCGACCGGGGTTCCATCGACCACGTCCTCTCTGGAAAAACCCTTTATCCAAATCGGAATTTTCAGTGTGGAAGACAATGCAAAACGAACCGCTGATATCATGCGCAATGCTGGCATCATCCCCACAGTTCTTTCCCAATCTTCAAATGGGAAACCCTTCTGGCGCGTTGTTGTTGGCCCGACCCAAACTCAATCAGAACGCAGCCAATTGCTGAACAAGGTGAAAAGCACAGGCTTTGCCGATGCCTATGCTGTGACCAACTAAGAAACGGAGCATCTCAAACGTGACAAAACCTTTGCGCACCGCTGCTCTTTCAACGCTCACAGCTGGTTTGCTGATGGGCTTTTCCGCCCTTTCAGCGTCAGCCTTTGATACGCGGGCCAAAGCGGCCTACGTGCTAGACACGAAAACCGATACAGTCCTGCTCGACAAAAACGCAAAAGAGCCCCTGCCCCCCGCTTCGATGTCAAAGCTGATGACGCTCTATATTGCCTTTGAAGCACTCAGAGATGGCCGCTTAACACTGGACGAACGCCTGCCCGTCAGCCAGCACGCCATGAGCTATAAGGGCTCCACCATGTTTCTCAACACGCAGGACCGTGTCCGGGTTGAGGATCTTTTGCGCGGCATTATCGTCCTGTCTGGAAATGACGCTTGTGTTGTCATCGCCGAAGCTTTGTCGCCAGATGGAACCGAAGCAGGCTTTGCACGCTACATGACACGGCGCGCCCGCGACATGGGTATGGAAAATTCAACATTTGCAAACTCGAACGGCTGGCCTGCGATAGGTCATCGCATGTCGGTGCAGGATCTGGCCATTCTGGCGGAGCGCCTGATCGAGGACTTTCCAGAATACTACCCTATGTTTGCGGAGACCGAATTTGCCTTTGATGGCCGCGCGCCCTCCAATACACGCAATCGCAACCCCTTGTTGCGGCTGGATATTGGTGCGGATGGATTGAAAACGGGCCACACCGAAGAAGCCGGCTTTGGGCTTGTCGGATCAGCACAGCAAAAAGATCGCCGGGTGATTTTTGTCTTGTCCGGCCTTGGCAGCACGCGAGCACGCGCTGAAGAAGCCGAATCTGTGGTGAACTGGTCCTTTCGCCAATTTGCCGAGAAAACCATAGCCACTGCAGGCACTCCTGTCGCCCAGGCCGAGGTCTGGATGGGGGCGCGTGCTTCGGTTGGTTTGGTTCCGGCAAAAGACATGAACATCCTGCTGCCTGCTCTCACTCGAAATGAGCTTCAGGCGGAAGTCGTTTATTCCGGCCCCATTCGCGCACCAATCGCAAAAGGGGATCAACTGGCAGAACTGGTGTTTCAACCCGAAGGCCTTCCCGAAATGAGATTGCCTTTGGTGGCTGAAGACGATGTTTCGGTCGGCGGCTTCCCCGTGCGCGTGATGACAGCGGCCAATGTGCTGATCAAACGCTTCCTGAACGGTCCCGGCACCGAAGAATAACCCCGATAGAGACCATTTGACGTGACACAGAACGCGAACCCTGGCCTGTTCTTGACCTTTGAAGGCATCGACGGTTCGGGAAAATCCACCCAATGCCGCCTCTTGCGCGATACTTTACAAACCGCAGGCCGGGAGTGCGTGCTGACACGTGAACCCGGTGGCTCACCCGGCGCGGAAGAGATCCGCCGTATGGTTCTGGAAGGGGATCCAGACAAATGGTCTGCCGAAACTGAAATCCTACTGTTCACCGCTGCGCGGCGCGACCACATGGAACGCACGATTCTGCCTGCGCTAGATCAGGGCAAAGTGATCATCTGCGATCGTTTTGCCGACAGCACGCGCATGTACCAAGGCCTGTCGCGCGGTGATCTGCGCGCAACGGTCGATCAGTTGCACAACCTGATGATCGGGCGCGAACCTGATCTGACCCTCTTGATCGATATGGACCCGACCAAAGGTCTGGCACGTGCCAAAGGCCGACAAGGCAGCGAAGAACGCTTTGAAGACTTTGGCCTCCCTCTGCAGCAACAAATGCGGGCAGGCTTTCTTGCACTGGCACAGGATTTTCCTGACCGGTTTCGCGTCATCGATGGCGACCGCCCCATAGATACGGTCGCAGCTGATGTGCAGGCACATGTGCAAAACGCGCTTGCCTCAAAGGCCGCATCGTGAGCGATGCAGACGCGCTGCCACGCGCAGATCAAGCTCCCGGAGCGCCGCACCCGCGCGAAACACAGCAGCTGTTTGGGCAGGCCCCCGCTGAACACGAATTTTTGTCGGCTTTCAATTCCGACCGTCTGCACCACGGCTGGCTGCTCACCGGACCGCAAGGCGTCGGCAAGGCCACACTGGCCTGGCGTATCGCACGGTTCCTTTTGGCCACGCCCTCAGCAGAGGATGGCCTTTTTGGGGGTGCCGCCCCCGCAGCCACACTGGATATCAGCCCTGACCATCCGGTTTCACATCGCATTCAGGCGCTGGCAGAACCCGGTCTTGCACCACTCACGCGCAGCTACAACGACCGCGGCAAGCTCCGTGACCAAATCGTCGTGGACGATGTGCGCAAACTCCATCGCTTTTTTGGCCTCTCCGCCACCGATGGCGGACGACGCGTTGTGATTGTGGATTCCGCAGACGATATGAACGTCAGCGCTGCAAATGCGCTGTTGAAGATGCTGGAAGAACCGCCTGCACGGACCACGCTGCTCCTGATTTCGCATCAACCCTCACGCCTTTTGCCAACAATCCGGTCTCGCTGCAGAACGCTCCGCCTTGGTGCCTTGTCACCTGACGACATGCAGGCCGCACTTCATCAGGCCGGAGCCGAACTTCCGGAACAAACCAACCACCTGAATGCGCTTGCAGCCGGCTCTGTCGGCAGCGCCATGCGGCTTTTATCCCTGGGAGGATTGGAGCTTTATCAAGAACTGGTACAGATCATCACTTCGATGCCGCGCCTGGACCGGGCACGCGCCCTGAAGCTTGCAGACACAGCGGCGGCACGGGGTGGTGCGGATCGGTTTGAACTGTTGCTAACGCTTGTGGAAACCTGCCTTGCTCGCATGGCGCGCTGCGGTGCCATTGGTGCGCCTGCCGCACCCGAAGCCGCCCAGGGAGAAGCCGAAATGATGCAACGCCTTGCGCCGCATCCGCACAAAGGGCGCGCATGGGCAGATCTGGCCACTGAAATTTCCGCGCGGGCCCGCCATGGTCAGGCTGTGAACCTTGACCCAGCAGCCCTTGTCCTAGATACGATCTTTAAGATGCAGGAAACGGCTGCGCGCTAACCCAGCGCCAGAGATGAGCAGAGACACCAGATGACCACTACACCGCCCCAGATCACCGACAGCCATTGCCATCTGGATTTCCCCGATTTTGAGGGAGAGCTTGACGAGGTGATTGCCCGCGCCCAGGCCGCAGGCGTGACCCGTATGGTCACCATCTGCACCAAATTGAAAAACGAACCCTCTGTTCGCGCCATCGCCGAAGCCCACGCGCCGGTCTTTTATGCCGCAGGCACCCACCCGATGAGCGTCGAAAATGAACCGATGGCCACAGCAGAAGAGCTGATCCAGCTGGCTGCGCACCCTAAATTTGTGGGCATCGGCGAAACCGGGCTGGATTATCACTATTCCTCAGAAAGCGCCGACATTCAGCAAACCTCACTGCGCATTCATATTGATGCTGCACGTGAAACAGGTCTGCCCTTGATCATCCATTCCCGCGCCGCAGATGAGGATATGGCGCGCATCCTGTCGGAAGAAATGGCCAAAGGCAGCTACACCTGTGTGATGCACTGTTTCTCTTCCTCAGCAGACCTGGCGCGCGCGGCCATTGATCTGGGGTTCTACCTGTCGATGTCCGGCATCGCGGCCTTCCCCAAAAGCAGCGATCTGCGCGATATTTTTGCAGCCGCCCCCCGCGACCGTATCCTGGTGGAAACGGATGCGCCTTATCTTGCGCCGCCGCCCCACCGTGGCAAACGCAATGAACCGGCCTATTCTGCCCTGACCGCCCGCATCGGAGCCGAAGCCTTTGGCATGGACTACGCAGATTTTGCGGCACAAACACAGGCCAATTTTGATCGCCTCTTCTGGAAAGCCGCAAAAACGCAGGCTGCCGCTTAATGGGAGAGCTGCGCTTTACCATTCTGGGCTGCGGCTCTTCCGGTGGTGTTCCGCGTCTTGGCGGGCAATGGGGGGATTGTGATCCCAATAACCCAAAAAACAACCGCCGCCGCTGTTCTATGCTGGTCGAGCGTGATGGGCCGGATGGCACCACATCTGTACTGATAGATACCTCCCCTGATATGCGCAGCCAATTGCTGGATGCGCAGGTCGGACGGCTGGACGCTGTGGTCTATACGCATTCCCATGCGGATCACGTGCATGGGCTGGATGACCTGCGCATGATTGTTTTCAATATGAAAACCCGCGTGCCGGTTTATGCCGACGCAGAGACCGAACAGGCGCTGATCTCGCGCTTTGGCTATGCTTTTATCCAGCCCGAAGGGTCATCGTATCCTCCTATTCTTGACCTCCACCGCATTGAGGGCCCGTTTACGATATCAGGCCCCGGCGGCGACATTTCTTTGCGCCCATTTCAGGTGAAACACGGTGCGATCGACTCTTTGGGCTTTCGCATTCACGACGTCGCATATCTGCCAGACGTCTCTGAAATCTACGATGACGCACTTCCCGAATTGGAAAACCTGGACTGTTGGATCCTAGACGCCTTGCGCCGCAGCCCGCATCCAACCCATTTCAATCTGGATACAGCGCTTGACTGGATCAAACGCATGGCCCCCAAACGCGCCGTGCTGACCAATCTGCACAATGACCTTGACTATGCCACGCTTGAGGCAGAGACAGCGGACCATATCACCCCAGCCTATGATGGCATGGTGGTGCAATTTAAAATCTAAGTCAGGCTAAACTCCACATAGCCTGCACACAAGTGAAGGCCCGCAGTGTTTCAGTCTCTTATTGATGTTATCTTGCCGATCTTTCTGGTCGTTGGCAGCGGTTACTTCACGACAAAATTCAACTATATCAGCCAATCCAATGTAGAAGGGTTGATGAAATTCGCCCAGAATTTTGCAATCCCGCTGCTTCTGTTTAATGCGATCTCCACCTTAGATCTGTCTGCCAGCTTTAACCCAGCCTTGCTCAGCAGTTTCTACTCCGCGGCTTTCCTGTGCTTTCTGATTGGCATATTTGGCGCACGCTTGTTCTTTCGCCGCCCATGGGAAGATGCGATCGCCATCGGGTTTTGCTGCCTCTTCTCAAACTCGCTTCTATTGGGCCTGCCCATCACTGAACGCGCATTTGGCTCTGACAATCTGACAGGCAACTACGCCATCATCGCCTTTCATTCCCCCTTCTGCTACGCGGTTGGGATCACCACGATGGAGATCGTCCGCAACCAAGGCGGCAGCCTGTTGCAAACTGGGAAATCAGTCTTCAAGGCAATGTTCCAAAACGTTCTCATCCTCGCAATCCTGCTTGGATTTGTCGTGAACGTATCAGGACTGCAGATACCAACCATCGGGACAGAAGCCATTAATCTGATCACACGCGCAGCGCTTCCCTGTGCGCTCTTTGCACTTGGTGGCGTTCTTGTTCAATATAAACCCGAAGGCGACATGCGCACGATCCTGTTTGTGTGTTTTACCTCGCTCATGATCCACCCCGCACTTGTCTGGCTTTTTGGCAGCCTGCAGGCTTTGCCGCAGGATTTGTTCCGCTCAGGCGTTGTAAATGCAGCGATGGCAACCGGATTCAACGGCTATATTTTTGCAAATCTTTACGGCAAAGCCAAACGTGTGGCTGCCTCGTCGGTTTTGTTTGCGACAGGGTTCAGCATCTTTACCGTCTGGTTCTGGCTGACCTTGCTTGGCAGCTAAGCCAAACCTGCCGCTATCGGTACAGCAGCGAGCGTCCGTTATGGAACAGATGCAGCTTTGATTTATCCGCAGTCAAGGCAACCTGCTGTCCGCGTAGCCCTTTGTGTACGCCGGGCAATTTCGCGATCAACGGATCACCACCAAATGGGTTTTCAAAATACAACACCGTGACCTCCCCCAAGGCTTCGACGATATTCACCTCTGCCTCCAAAAGCACAGGCCCTGAGCCTTGAACCAGATCCTCGGGACGAACGCCAAGATTGACGCTCATTCCTAAATCACTGGCGACCGTGGGAATCGCCGCCACAACCTCAGCCCCACTCTTTAGTTTCACACGGGTCTCTGCGCCGGTTGCTGTGATGTCTCCCGGCAAAAGGTTCATCGCAGGTGAACCAATAAACTGCGCCACAAATTCATTTTCAGGCCGCTCATAAAGATCAAGTGGCGTGCCCACCTGGGATATGCCCTTATCTGCCAAAACCACAATCCTGCTGGCCAAAGTCATGGCCTCCACTTGATCATGGGTCACATAGATCATGGTGCTGTCAGGCATGCTTTCCTTCAGCTGCGCAATCTCAATCCGTGTTGCTACACGCAAGGCCGCGTCCAGATTAGACAGTGGTTCATCAAACAAATAAACCTTTGGGTCACGCACAATAGATCGGCCAATTGCAACCCGCTGGCGTTGCCCGCCAGACAGCGCTTTGGGCAAACGGTCCAGATACTCTTCCAGCTGCAAAGTTTTGGCAGCCCGCGCAATCGCCGCATCAATTTCCTGCGCCGGCTTACCTGCAATCTTAAGCGCAAAAGCCATATTATCACGCACTGTCATATGCGGATACAAAGCATAAGACTGAAACACCATCGCAATGCCACGCTGTGCAGGTGGAATATCATTCACCACCTGCCCATCAATTTCCAACGTCCCACCCGTGATCTGCTCTAATCCCGCGATCATGCGCAACAACGTGGATTTCCCGCAGCCAGAGGGGCCGACAAACACAATCAGCTCACCCGCTTTGATCTCCAGGTTGATATCCTTCAGGACATTTACTGCGCCCCCATAGGTTTTTTCGACCTGGCTCAGCTTTAGATCAGCCATCGCTCACCCCTCCCCTTCAGTGTGCCGCAGCAAACAGGCCTGCCAAGGGCCCAAATCCACCTGTTGCCCAACCGGAACAGCCATATCCAAATCCGCCTCGACCGGTGCCCAGCCTGCCGGAACCGCACAACGGGTTGGCGTGTGACTGAGGTTAAAGGCACAAAAGATCTGCTCACCTGCGATCGCGCGGATAAATGTCAAAACCGTCCCCTCTGCGGATAGGCGATCCTGCGTTCCCTTCACCAAAGCGGGGTAGGTTTTCCGCAATGTGAGCGCACGCCGATAGTATTCCAAAAGCGAGCCCCCCTGCCCCTCTTGATGCGCCGCCGTCTGCATCAAATGGGCATCAGACACCGGCAACCAGGGCCGTTCACTGGAAAATCCCGCCGCCTGATTAGACTGATCCCATACCATTGGCGTACGGCACCCATCACGGCCCTTGAATTCAGGCCAAAATTCAATCCCATAAGGATCTTGCAAATCTTCAAAGGCCACATCAGCCTCTTCCAGCCCCAGCTCTTCGCCTTGATAAAGGCAGACCGATCCACGCAGGCACATCATCAAAACCGGCATCAATCGCTGGCCAGCCTCGGATAGGTTCCAGCGGCTGACATGGCGCATCACATCGTGATTGGACAAGGCCCAACACACCCAACCCTCAGCTGCCACGTGATCCACGCGGGCAAAGACATCCGCAATCAGCGCGGCCGTCAGCTCTGGTGCGCCCAGCAACTCAAACGCATAACACATATGGGCCAGATCACCGCCCGCAGTATACTCCCCCAAAATCTCCAATCCACGCTGGGCATCGCCCACTTCTCCCACCGTTGTAGAGCCCGGATATTCATCCAAAAGCACCCGGAAGCGGCGCAAAAACTCAAGGTTTTCTGGTTGGTTTTTGGAATAAAGATGACGCTGATGATTATAGGGGTTCACCGACGGTGCAATACTTGCGTTGCGCTCTTCTGGCGGCAAGGCTGGATTGTCGCGCAGCGCTTTATCATGCACATAGAAGTTGATGGTATCCAGCCGGAACCCATCCACGCCCCGTTCCAACCAGAACCGCGTTACATCCAGAACCGCGTTCTGCACGTCCGGACAGTGGAAATTCAGATCAGGTTGTGAGGTCAGGAAGTTGTGCAGATAATACTGCTCTCGCCGCGGATCCCATTGCCAGGCAGACCCACCAAAAATAGACAGCCAATTGTTGGGCGCCGTTCCATCGGGTTTAGGATCGGCCCAAACATACCAATCCGCCTTGGCATTGTCCCGGCTCTGACGGCTTTCCTGAAACCAGGCGTGCTGGTCGGAACTGTGCGACAACACCAAATCAATCACCACACGCACCCCCAGGCCATGTGCAACATCAATCAGTTCGTCAAAATCCGCCAGCGTGCCAAACATCGGATCAACATCGCGGTAGTCGCTGACGTCATAACCAAAATCTTTCATTGGCGATTTGAAAAACGGCGAAATCCAGATCGCATCCACGCCCAGCGCCGCAATATAGGGCAAGCGCTGGGTGATCCCAACCAGATCCCCAATGCCATCCCCGTTGCTGTCCTGAAAACTGCGCGGGTAAATCTGGTAAAGAACGGCACCACGCCACCAATCAGGATCCCCCCCCAGTAGCTTGCCCTTATGGCTACCCTGCATATAGGTCATGTCGCAGTTTCCACTTCTTCTTTTGGTTATTTCACAGAGCCAGCCAACAGGCCGCGCACCAGATATTTCTGCATCGCAAAGAATACCGCCAAAGGCACCGCAATCGAGACAAAGGCTGAGGTTGCAAGGATCTCCCAATTGCCCCCGCGTGTGCCCAGCATTTCAACGATCTGTTTGGTCATCACCGTTGTTTCACCGGTTGAATCGATCAAAAACACCATCGACACCAACAGATCGTTCCACGTCCACAGGAATTGAAAAATGGCAAAGCTGGCAATCGCCGGAAAGCTGAGCGGCAGGATAATTCGGGTAAAGATCTGAAAATCCGTCGCCCCGTCTACGCGGGCGTTTTCGATAATATCACGCGGCAAGCCAACCATGTAATTGCGCAAAAGATAGATCGCCATGGGCAGGCCAAATCCGGTATGCGCCAACCAGACACCAAGATAACCTTTGCCAATGCCAATCTCATTATGCACTTTCAGCAAAGGGATCAGCGCAAGCTGCAGCGGGACCACCAAAAGGCCCACCACCGCTGCCACCAGCAAAGCACGACCCGGAAACTCCATCCACGCCAGCGCATATGCCGCAAAGGCTGCAATCAGGATCGGAATGATCGTTGCTGGGATCGTCACGGTAAGCGTGTTGAAAAATGCCTTTGCCAAATTGTCCGTCGCGCCCCCCGAGATCAAAACCGTTCGATAATTGTCCAGCGAAAAAGAGGGCGGCGTCACAGCCGTTACAAAAATCCGCGTACCGCGGCGTCCTTCAAAAGGCGCATCATGCGTCATCCGATATGATCCGTCCGCCTCAACCGTCAGCTGCCCGCCCTTGCGCAACGTGGTTGTGGTCCCAGCCGCAAAAGCCGCAACATCCCGCGCCGACGTGCCCCAAGCGGTGATTTCTCCACTTTCGCCAGCGGCAAACAACTGCCCTTCGATGACAAACAGATCCCCAGCTGCAACCTGTGTCTCGGGTGCTGCTGTGCGCAGTGTCAGGTTCTGTTCACTGGGAAAAAGCGCTTTCCACCAGCCGCTTGTTGCAATCTGGTCCGCAGACCTGAAAGACGACACAAACAGCCCCACAGTGGGAAACAGCCATAACCCCACCAACAAGACAACAGACAGGCGCAAAGCCCAGATCAGAGCGGGTTTTTCTCCGGCAATTGTGCTCATGGTCCCCTCCTCAGCGCATTTCTTTGCGGGCGTTGTAAATGTTCCAAATCAGGATCGGCGTCACCAGCGCCATAATCACCATCGCACTGGCCGATCCGACCCCCCAATCATTGGCGCGAAACAGTTTGTCATACATGTAATTGGCCAAAACCTGCGTCTCCCATTGCCCGTTGGTCATGGCAAAAACGATGTCAAAGACTTTCAACACAACAATGGTAATGGTGGTCCAGACCACCACAATGGTTCCCATGATCTGCGGCACCTTGATCTTGAAAAAGATCTGAAATGGACCGGCTCCATCCACAATGGCTGCTTCAACCGTCTCTTCAGGAATGCCCCGCAAAGCTGCGGACAGGATCACCATGGCAAATCCCGTCTGAATCCACACCAAAACCGCCATCAGGAAAAAGTTGTTCCACACCGGCAAGGTCAACCACTGCTGCGGCGCATCGCCACCAAAGAAGATGTAGATAGCATTTAAAATGCCAATTTGATCTGTCCCTTCAGGGCGTGCATCATAGACCAGTTTCCAGATCACAGCCGCCCCCACAAAAGAGATCGCCATCGGCATAAAGATCAGCGATTTTGCAAGATTACCCCACTTCAACCGATCCGTAAGCTGCGCCGCCAGCAGACCAAATGCCGTTGACGCGGCAGGCACAACCAAAAGCCACACGAAATTGTTGCGCAAGGCTTCCCAGAATTTTTGTTCGGCCAGCATCTGCTGATAATTCGCAGCGCCCACAAACACACTGCCGCCTCCGACTGTCCGTTCAGTCACAGACAATCGCAGTGTTTCAAACACGGGATAGGCCAGATAAATCGCCAAAGCCGCAAGCGCCGGGAACAGAAACAACCACGGGCGCAACATATTGGCACGACGGATATTACGGGCGATATGCTTTCCCTTTGGCGGGAAAATCAGCCGATCAAGGATCAGATTGGAAAAGAAGAAATATCCAACACAACCGCCAACGCCCAATACAATCGTCAGCCCTGCTTGTAAGGCGGGATGCATAACCGAGGTCTCCTTGCTGTATTGAAAAAATTCAATGGACCGGC
The DNA here is from genome assembly GCF_900102795.1 of Epibacterium ulvae. GTDB lineage: Bacteria > Pseudomonadota > Alphaproteobacteria > Rhodobacterales > Rhodobacteraceae > Epibacterium > Epibacterium ulvae. The sequence goes on from NZ_FMWG01000016.1 coordinate 35,364, forward strand.
CCATGTTGTTTTGGGCCAGCCCAGAGGGAGGAAGATTTATTTCAAAGCATCCCAAGAGGTCTGAATATCAGTGGCAACATCCGCCGCGGGCTTGCCGCCAGCATAATCCACCATACCTGTCCAGAACGTGCCAGCACCAACACCGCCGGGCATCAGGTCAGAGGCATCAAACCGGAAGGTATCAGCGGACAACAGGATATCGCCCATCTTGCGCAGGGTATCCGTTGCATAAAGCTCTGTGTTCACACCCTTATGCGGCGTCAGGAACCCTTGCTGCGCCATCCAAACCTCATGGGCGATCGGGGATTTCAGGAATTCGACCAAGGCCCGTGCTCCCGGCGTATCATCCGTAATCGACCAAACCGTGCCTGCCCCCAAAACCGGATTACCCAGTTCTTTTTCTTCATATGCCGGGAAGTAAAAGAAATCCGCATCAAGCCCAATCTCAGTGCCTTCGGGGAAGAAAGCTGGGATAAACGATGCTTGGCGGTGCATCATACATTGTGCGGGGCTCGCAAAAAGCCCTTTGGGACTGTCGCGAAAATCCGTTGCTGCAACCGCACCGGCACCGCCTGCAACGTAATCATCGTTGCGCGCGAAATAGCCAAATTCTTCGATCGCACCGACAACGCGCGGATCATCAAAGGGGATCTCATTTGAAACCCATTGATCATAAACCGCCCCGGACTGTGTGCGCAGCATCAGATCCTCAACCCAATCGGTCGCAGGCCAGCCCGTCGCGCCGCCAGATCCCAGCCCGATGCACCAGGGCGTGTTGCCATCCGCAACCATCTGATCACCCAGCGCCTTCAGCTCTTCCATCGAACCGGGAACATCATAACCAAAGTCCTCAAAATTCTCGGGCACAAACCACACCAGAGATTTCAAATCGACCTTGTAGAACAAACCATAAAGATCCGTACCCCCATCAGGCCCCGCAAATGACGCCAGATCCACCCAGGAGCTGCCAGCGGCATAGGTGTCTTTCACCCAATTCGCCGTCTCATCACCCAAAGGCGCAACCAAACCGCGTTTTGCCAAATCCCCCAGCAAACCCGGCTGCGGGAAAACCGCGATGTTCGGTGCAGATCCTGCCTCGGTATCCACAAGGATCTGCTGCTCAAAACTATCAGACCCAGTGTAGCGCACATCGGCACCTGTCGCCGCCGCAAAATAAGCCAGTACGTTTTCAACAAGCTCCTGATCCGCGCCCAGCCATGGGCCAAACACAGTCACCTGTTCTCCGCTCAAATCGTTGGCCTTCAGTGCTTCAAAACTCTCCCAGTTAAAGCCCCCTTGCCCAACAGGAAACAGCAGATCTCCCTCCGCGTGCGACATGCCCGCTGCAAGTGCCAACGTCGCCGCAGCCATAAATAACCGTGTCTTCATCTGATCCTCCTCCCGACCTGCGCTTTGAGGGGCGAATCACACCATCAATCAAAGCGCTTTGATGAATATAAACCTGTGAGATTCACGCCAGCCTGTCAACAATTCAAAGTTCAATCCTTTATTTTCATATGAAATATCGATCATCCAAAGAGTGAATTCCACTTTGACCTCAGAAAATAAGGTCGCTACAGTACAAATAACCAAAGCGCTTTGGAGATTTTCAGTGAACCTGAAACAACTGTCAGAACATCTAGGCCTCTCACAAACCACGGTAAGCCGGGCACTCAACGGCTACCCAGAGGTGAGCGATGCGACGCGTAAAAAGGTTCTGACAGCGGCACGTCTGAACAATTACAGCCCCAACACCCGCGCCAAAGGTCTGGCCACCGGGCGCGCATGGGCCATCGGTCACATCATTCCCATTTCCACCAAACATGAGATGGTAAACCCGATCTTTGGCGACTTTATTGCGGGCGCCGGTGAAAGCTATGCGGCAGCGGGTTTTGATATGACACTTCGCTTGGCCGAAGACGATCACATCGAAACCCTCTACCGGGAAATGGCCGCAAAACGAAATGTCGATGGGATTCTTGTGCAAGGCCCCGCCATGGATGACGAGCGCGTTCACATCCTGCAGGATCTGGGCATGCCCTTTGCGGTTCATGGCCGCGCCTCTAGCGCCACAACAGCCTATAACTGGCTGGATGTGAACAACAGCCGCGCCTTTGAACGTGCCACCAATTTCCTGCTGGATCTGGGACACCAGCGCATCGCGCTCATCAACGGCCTTGAACATATGGATTTCGCCTATCGCCGCCGCGGCGGATACGAAACCGCCCTTTCCGCACGCGGCCTAGCAATTGATCCCCAAATCATGCGCGCCCATGAGATGACAGAGCGCTACGGCTACACCAGCACCCGAGACATGCTAAGCCAGCCCAATGCCCCAACAGCCTTTCTAGTGTCTTCAATCATTGTCGCAATCGGGGTGCGCCGCGCCATCGAAGAGGCAGGCCTTAAGATGGGGCAAGACATTTCCGTGATCACCCATGACGATGACATCTCATACTTTCGCAACGGTGAAGAAATTCCCTTGTTTACGGCCACCCATTCATCTGTGCGTGAGGCAGGCCGCATCTTGGCACAGATTCTGATTGATCAGATCACAAACCCAACAGCCCCGCCCGTTCATCGCCTCCTTGAGGCTCAATTGATGGTTGGTCAATCCACCGGCCCCGCACCAGGACGCACCTAATGTTTACATTCAAACGCAGCGACTTCCCGCGTGATTTCCAATTCGGAACCGCAACCTCCAGCTACCAAATCGAAGGCCATAAACACGGCGGTGCAGGCCCAACGCACTGGGACAGCTTCGCCGCCACGCCGGGCAATGTGGTGCGCGCAGAAAACGGCGCGCTGGCCTGTGATCATTATCACCGCTTTGAAGAAGATCTGGACCTCGTCGCACAGGCGGGTCTTGACTGCTACCGCTTCTCCACCAGCTGGGCCCGTGTTCTCCCCGAAGGGCGCGGTGCGATCAACCAAGAGGGGCTGGATTTCTATGACCGCCTCACTGATGCAATGCTCAAACGCGGCCTGAACCCCTGCGTGACCCTGTATCACTGGGAACTGCCACAAGCGCTGGCAGATCTGGGCGGATGGCGCAACCCTGACATCGCCAAATGGTTTGGTGATTTTACCGAAGTCATTATGGGGCGGATTGGCGATCGCATGCATTCGGCCGCGCCGATAAATGAACCGTGGTGCGTGGGATGGCTGTCGCATTTTCTGGGCCATCACGCGCCCGGACTGCGCGATATCCGCGCCACAGCCCGCGCGATGCATCATGTTCTTTTAGCCCATGGCACAGCCATTCAAACCATGCGCGCTCTGGGCATGAAAAATCTTGGGGCCGTGTTTAATTTTGAATGGGCCACTCCGGCAGATGACAGCGCGAAGGCCCAAACCGCAGCTGCGCGCTATGATGCGATTTACAACCGCTTTTTCTTACAAGGCGTCTTCAAAGGCAGCTATCCCGATCTGGTATTAGAAGGCTTAGAGCCGCACCTCCCCAAAGGCTGGCAAGACGATTTCCCAACAATCACTGCTCCCGTCGACTGGTGCGGGCTGAACTACTACACTCGCAAAGTCATCGCGCCCAATTCCGATCCCTGGCCCAGCCTTGACGAAATCGACGGCCCGCTGCCTAAAACCCAGATGGGATGGGAAATTTACCCCGAAGGCCTATATAAATTCCTGCACCGGACCGCGCAGGAATTCACCGGCGACCTTCCCCTTATCGTCACCGAAAATGGCATGGCCTCCCCAGATCAGGTTTCAAGCGGCAAAATCGAAGATCCCGCGCGCATTGCTTATGTTCAGGCTCATTTGGACAAAATTCTGAAAGCCCGCCAAGAGGGCGTGCCGGTCAAAGGGTATTTTCTCTGGTCCCTGCTCGACAATTACGAATGGGCGCTGGGCTATGAAAAACGTTTTGGCCTTGTCCACGTTGATTTTGAAACCCTAAAGCGCACGCCAAAAGCCTCATATCACGCGCTGCAAACCGCACTGCGCAATTAATCCTGCTGCTGCGGTCGAAAAGCCTCCATTCTTTCGGCCGCACATACTGGAGACCATCTACCCCCATAGGAACAAGGAAAACCGCCACCACACGCAATGCGAATGCGCATCATAATTTTATATGACACCAAATGGCACGAGCAGATAAACTCCCAGAAGCAAGCGAAAGCAGCGAGGGTGCAGATGGTAAAATCTCTGGGTGATTTTTTGACAGGGCAGACGCCCCAATCAGACTACGGCCGCTATCCTGATCGCACCCCAAAGGTAAAAACAAAGCTCATTGACAAGCCCGGCAGACACGCCGCCATTCGAACACAAGGCGATGCACGTGTCCGGCGAAATATCGAAAACCACATCGCACAACGCGGCGAAAGTAAATTCAATTCAAAACCAAAACTTCTGATGCCGTCGCGTAATTTTAGGGTCGACATCATGGACCCCTCGCGCACTCATCATACGATCAGCAACGGTCTTTGCCTTGGTGATGCAGTGCTTTTTTTAAAAAACTACCAAAGAACATTGTCCCTAAACCAGTCAATACCAACGGCCTTTGAAGCTGCGGGTCTACAAGCCCAAATATCAACCTTCAAAATCTTCGAGACCGGCGACGGGCAAGATCGGTTTGAAGAGAACAAAGAAGGTGGAAAGCCAAATCAATTCGTTAAACACAGCCAGACCGAACTGAAAACAACAACACTGCGTGCGGTCGGCTTAAACATCGATGACAAACAAAGCATAAGCAAAAATCAATCCGCTGATGAGCTCTTTGACTGGGACAATGAATTTGAAATCGCAACAACCAGCCTTTTATCCATAAGGTACAAGCATGTAACTGACCCCCGAAAGATAACTGGGCATGCAATTTCTGTCATAAACGACCCCAACAAGGGAGCTTTTATTTATGATACAAACTTTGGGATTGTTGGCTTTTCAGACAGTGACGACATTCAAACCTACGTCGAACAGGTTGTGCTCCACAATAGAGACTTAACCTCCCTGGAACGCTTTGACGTCTCATAAAAACCGCCGCGCACCCTGTGGCGCGCGGCAGCAGATCACACGGGTCTTCCCGCTTAAACAGTTCCGCCCAGACTGCCTTCAAGCTGGGCAAGCTCCTGACCACCGGCCATAAGATCCTGCAACTCTTCCGGGCTGATCTCCCCCTTCATGGCGGTACCCAAGGTCTGACCACGGTTCAACACCGTAAACCGGTCTCCAACCGCCATCGCATGGCGCACATTGTGGGTGATAAAGACCACCGCAATACCCTGCTTGCGCACCTTATCAATGGTCGCCAAAACATTGGCCGTCTGGCGCACCCCTAGGGCAGATGTCGGCTCGTCCAGGATCAAAACCTTTGCCCCGAAATGCACGGCACGGGCAATGGCAACTGTCTGACGCTCACCCCCCGACAGCGTGCCAACCGCTTGATCCGGCCCACGCAGATTGATGCCCATCTTGCGCATTTCCTCCATCGTCACGCGATTGGCATAATCGTGATCAAACAAGGTGAGCGGGCCAATCTTTTTCACAGGCTCATTGCCCATGAAAAAGTTCCGGCTGACTGACATCAAAGGGATCATCGCCAGATGCTGGTGCACCGTCGCAATCCCCGCCGAAATCGCATCCCGTGGATCGGCAAAATGCATGGGACGCCCTTCAAACAGGATATCCCCATGGGTGGGCTTGTGCACGCCCGACATGGTTTTGATAAAGGTCGATTTCCCCGCACCATTGTCACCCAGCAGGCAGTGGCATTCACCCGGGAAAATATCAACGGACACACCCGCCAGCGCAATCACAGAGCCAAAATGCTTTTCGATGTTTTGCATCTGAATAATAGGTTCAGTCATATCAACGCTCCCCTGTGATAACACGACGGATGTAAGTGTTCAGGATCACAGCCCCTAACAGGATAACCCCCAGGAACACCCGGAACAGCGAGCTTTCGACACCTGCGAAAAACAGACCCTGCTGCACCACACCAAAGATCAACGCGCCCAGCGCCGCGCCCAGAACCGATCCATAGCCACCGGTCAAAAGTGCACCGCCGATAACCACCGCAATGATCGCCTCAAACTCTTTCAGCAAGCCGCGATCCGCCCCAGCAGATCCGAATTCCATCACCTGACACACCGCAAAAACAGTGGCGCAAAAGGCGGTCATCATGAACATCAGGACCTTCACACGGTTCACAGGCACACCCGAATTGCGCGCAGCTTCTGCATCGCCACCCGCGGCAAAAATCCAGTTGCCAAATTTGGTTTTGGTCAACAGAACATGGCCAAAGATGATCAGCACAATTGCCCAGACAATCAGCATCGGGATACCATCAACCACGGGCTGTCCTGCGCGGGTACCACGCGTAAAAGTGGTGATCAGGCCCGCTTCTCCCATCCACTGGAAAAACCCTTGTAGGATTTTGCCACCAAAGACAGGTGCCAGCCAATCGCCTTCGGCTACATCCTTGATCCCACCGATGATCGTTTTGCGTTCAATGATTTGCGGCAGGTAAATCGTGAACCCTCGCAGGATGAACAGGAAGGCCAGCGTTACAATAAAACTGGGCAAGCCAGTTCGGATCACGATAAAACCATTTAAGGCACCAATGCCTGTGCACAGCACAAAGGTGACGATAATCGCAATCCAAATAGGCCAACCAAGGGTCACCCCAAAGATAGCAATCATCATGCCCGCAAAACCGATCATAGATCCGACAGACAGATCAAATTCACCGGCGATCATCAGCAAACATGCACCAACGGCAATAATCATGAACTGCGCCGAAACAATCGACCAGTTCATCACGCCCTGACTGTTGAACATGCCGCTGTCAAACGCAAAGAGCAAAAAGAATGTGAAAACCGCGACGGTCCCAACCATACCACCCAACTCCGGGCGGATCAGCGCTTTGCGCAGGGGAGAGATCTGTTTGATACGTTCGTCAGCGGCGGGTGTGGTTTGTGCGGCTTCAGCCATGAAAGCCCCCCTCCAAAGTAAATTCATGTGTCGTCCAGACGGACTGCGGGCGTCCGAATTGTGTCAGACGCCCGCAAAACAAGTAAGGATCAGCGGTATTCGCCCGCGAATTCTTCAACCTTTTCCAAACCCTCAGCGGTCACAAAACCAGGGCCAGAATTCATGTTATTGCCGGGCAACACACCATAACGGTGGTAGTTGGTCATGATCACAACCGGCATATAAGCCTGCAGGAAGGGCTGCTGGTCGATGCCCCATTCGATCACGCCAGATTTGATGCCTTTTACAATCTCACCACCCAGATCAAAGGTGCCAAAGTAAATATCGCCTGCCAGACCGTTTTCTTCCAGTGCCAGCAATGTTGGGTCCGCTGAGGTTGGGCCAAGCGTCAGAACCGCGTCAGTCTCAGGGTTGGATGACAGATAAGCCAGAACCCGGTTTTTGATCTCTGCCGGGTCTTGACCCGCATCAATCATCTGCGTGCCCAGTTCAATGCCCAGACCATCCGCAAAACCCTGACAGCGCTCTTGTGAAGAGGGCTGAACAATGTAGTGGTTCACACATAGGAACGATCCAACACCATCCCCTTTTGCGCGCAGACCCGCAGCATAACCCGCGTCATACTCAGGCTGGCCAACATACATCAGCGCGCCCACTTCGCGGGCTTTATCGGCCGTGCCGGTGTTCATGATTATCACATCTACACCGCTGTCCACTGCGGCTTTGATCGGACCTTCCAGAATGTCAGGATCCGCCAATGTGGTGATGATACCGTTTGGGCCAGATGCCGCAGCCTGCTCAATGATACGCGCCATATCCGCAAGGTCGCCAGTGGGCGGATTGCGGTATTCCACCTCAACACCCATCTGCTCGCCCGCAAGCGCGATACCGTTTTTGATGCTGTTCCACCAGCTGTCACTGTCTGGCGCGTGGCTCACCAGAATATATTTCTCACCTTCCGCCGAAGCTGCTGTCGCCACCATCAGTGGAGCTGCTGCTACAGTGGTTGCCAAGGCAAACGTCTTGATCAATGATTTCATTATTTCCTCCCAGAACATCACCGCCTTTGGGGTGAAAGAGTCGGCTCACGCCGCCTCCCGACTCAAGCTAACCATATCAAAAGCCATATTGCAACCGGTTGCAAAAAGATCTTTAATTTTTCATGCTGCACAAGAGACCGAAAGCCAGTAGAACCCTCGAAAGCTCAATTTTGGAGACACAGCGCCCATGCCGGTGACATTGAAAGAGGTTGCAGAACGCGCAGGCGTCTCACGCTCGGCCGTCTCACGCACCTTTACCGAAGGTGCCTCGGTCTCTCCAAAGATGCGCCGCAAAGTGGAAAAAGCGGCCCGCGATCTGGGCTATAGCCCCAATGCGCTGGCCTCCTCTCTCACCACCGGGCGCACCAAGCTGATTGGCCTGGTCTCCAACAACTTTCACAATCCGATCTTCCTAGAGGTCTTTGATCTCTTCACCAGCGGCCTCCAGGAACGCGGGCTCAGACCCCTGCTGGTCAACCTTACGGATGAAACAAATCCGGCACAATCCGTCCAAATGCTGCGGCAATATTCGGTCGACGGCGTTGTTGTCGCCTCCTCCACCCTGCTGCCAGAATTTGCCAAAGCGTTTCGCGATGCGGGCGTGCCTGTGGTGCATTCCTTTGGACGTTCCTCCTCCTCGCCCGAGGTCCATGTGGTGGGCATCGACAACGTCGCATGTGGCCGCATGGCAGCCCGCAGTCTGGTGTCGCGCGGATATAGCCATGTCGCCTTTATGGGGGGGCCTGAAAAAGCAACCTCAACCCAAGACCGCTATGCCGGCTTTATGTCCGAAATGAAACATCACCCCGGCGTTCAGGTCAGCTACTCTTTTGCTGAAGCCTACAGTTTCGACGCCGGGCGAAAAGAAATGCTGCGCCTACTGAATGTTGGCCCCGCACAGGCCTATTTCTGCGGCGATGATGTTTTATCAATCGGGGCGCTCTCCGCGGTGCAAACCAGCGGTCTGAAAACACCAGATGACATCGGCATCATTGGCCTCAATGATATGGAAATGTCGCGCTGGGAAAACATCAACTTGACCACAATCCACCAGCCGATCCGCCAGATTGTGACGTCATCGATTGAATTGATGGTGGCAATGTTGGATGACCCGCATCGCTATCCCGAAGCCCGCATTTTCCCCTGCTCCATTGTGGAGCGCGGCACGCTTAAAGCCCCACAATAACCCATCCTTCATAAAACGCCCCCGAGTTTTGGAGGCGTTTTTTATTTATTGCAATGCCTTAGCGAAAAATCGAAGGTCTTGCATCCATCCAAACGCCACCATCCTTGGCTGAGGCCACGGCCGTGTGCACCGCCGCCATCGACCGCACGCCATCCGCTGCATTGGGCAGACCCTCGCGCACTTCTCCGCGAATGGCATCCGCAAGATCACAGTAGATATTGGCCACCGCCAGCGGGAACCCTTCCGGGTGCGCAATCGCGACCCGGCTCAGACGTTGTGCATCAGCATGCAATCCGCCCTCCCCCTTTTCAATGATCTGCGTACGCCCGCCAACAGGGGTATAAATCAACTGGTTTGGCTGCTCAGACGCCCATTTCAGACCTGCCGTTTCCCCAAAGACCTGAATTTCAAACCCATGCTGACGACCAATTGCCACAGAAGAGGTCCACAGACGCCCAACCGTGCCACCTTCCATACGGAAATTGACCATTGCGTCATCTTCCAGCTCACGGCTCGCGATGGTTGAAGCAAAATCCGCAGATAGGGTTTTCACCTCATCATTGGCGATAAAGCTTGCCATATGCAGCGCATGAATGCCGCAATCCGCAAACTGACCTGACACACCTGCCATCGCCGGATCATAGCGCCAGCGCACCCGTGGATTATCGGCATCTGTTGCATCGCCGTGATGGCCGTGGCTAAAATTCGTGACCACAACGCGAACCTTACCCAATTCGCCATTTCGCACCATCGCGCGAGCCTGACGCACCATTGGATAGGCCGAATAGCAGTAATTCACCGCGCAGATCTTGCCGGTCGCCTCAGCGATTTTGACGATCTCTTCGCCTTCTTCAACGGTCATGGTCATCGGCTTTTCGCAAAGCACGTTGAACCCCGCCTCAAGAAAAGACTTAGTGATCTCAAAATGGGTCGAATTTGGCGTCGCAACCGTCACCAGATCAATGCGATCGTCGCGCCCCTTTTCGCTTGCCAGCATCTCCTGCCAGTCGCCATAGGCGCGATCCGCTGTAATGCCCAGACGCTGCGCATATTCACGCCCCACATCTGCCCGATGGTCCAATGCGCCAGCCGCCAGTTCAAACTGACCATCCGCCAAAGCACCCAATCGGTGCGCAGGTCCAATCTGGCTGCCTTCACCGCCGCCGATCATGCCCCATTTCAATTTTGCCATGGCCCTCATCCTTTTTGCCAAAGCTGTCATTCAACCCGCTCCCTGTGCACCCTGAGGTGCACAAGGGGTGTACGGGCGGTGTACAGGAAGTGCCCCCTAAAATCCGATGGACTGCAGGTATTCCCGGTTTTTGCGTGCATCTCCAACGGGATCAGGATCCAGCGTCGGATCACAGTCCTGTTCGACTGTGCACCAGCCTTCAAAATTAGCGTCCAGCAGAACCTGACGCACCGCGGGGAAATCCACATCGCCCTCGCCAAGGTTGCAGAAAATCCCCTGCCCGCAGGCATCATAGAATCCCGTGCGTTTCTCGATCACATCTGCCTTCACCGAAGGTGATATATCTTTGAAATGCATGTATGAAATTCGGCTGACATGCCGCTTCATAAAGGCAACTGGATCAAATCCTGCGTAGGAATGATGCCCCGTATCAAAACAGATTTTCAAAATGTTTTCATCGACTTCGCTCAGCAGGCGCTCAAGCTCTGGTTCGAAATCCATGAACCCTGCGGCATGGGCGTGAATGCCAACGGTCAACCCGTATTCCTCAGAGCCAATACGCGCGGTTTCGGCAATGCGATCCCGGTAGGCTTGCCATTCCGCCTTGTCCATTTGCTCCGCTTCCGCCGCACGCCCCGCCGTTGGCGCCCGACGCTCTGAAATAGAATCGATCAAGACCATATGCTCAGCCCCATGCGCCTTTAGCGCCTTTGCCGTGCGATGGGTTGCATCCAGAACGTCGTCAAACGCGGCTGGATCATGGTAAGGGCGAAACACCACCCCGCCAATCAATTGCAGGTCATTCTTGGCCAGTTCATCCGCCAAAATGCTAGGATCTTCAGGCATATAGCCAACCGGACCCAGTTCAATTCCTTTGCAACCCGCCTCTGCACAATCCTTCAAAACGGATTGCCAGTTGGGATTGCGAGGGTCGTTTGCAAATTCCACACCCCATGAACAGGGCGCGTTGCCAATTCTGATTGTCATCTTGAAACCTTTCCGATGCTCAGAATGCGTTGATATGTTTCCATGTTTGGTCTTTAGCCGAGGCAAGCACCGCCGCGACAATCCGGTTCACCTCATGGCCATCACGAAAGGTCGGCCAAAGGGATTTTCCCTGTTCGATAGCGGCAAGAAAATCGCGCGCTTCGATAATGATCTGATCCTGATACCCGGTGCCATGCCCCGGCCCCTGACAGAAGGGTTCATAATCAGGATGGGCCGGCCCCGTGAGGATTTTGGTAAACCCCTGCGTTGCGGCAGGTCCGTCACGCAGGTACAACCAAAGCGCGTTTTGATCTTCTTGATCGAAACGAATTGCGCCTTTTGTTCCCGTGATTTCATAGGCGTAGCCCATCTTACGACCCGTGGCGATACGACTGAAATACATCTGCCCCATCGCTCCATTCTCAAAGCGACACATCATCTGGGCGTGGTCATCATTGCTGACGTCGCCGCCCGGACGGGTTTTGTGAACGGTTTCAACCTCGCCCATGACGCGTGTGATCGGCCCCAACAGCGCAAGCGCCGCATTGATCATATGCGGCGCAAGATCGCCCATAGTGCCATTTGCCATCCCCGTGGTGCGCCATGTGGCGGGCTCATCAGGGTCGGCCATGAAATCTTCGGTGTGCTCGCCACGAAACCAGGTGATATCCCCGATCGCACCTTCGGCAATCAGCTTGCGTGCATATTGGCTTGCGGGCGTGCGGATGTAGTTAAAGCCCACCATATTGACAACGCCTGAAGCTTCAGCCGCGGCTGTCATCGCAGCGCTATCTTCTATCGAAGCGCCCAGAGGCTTTTCACAAAATACTGGTTTTCCAAGAGAAAAAGCTGCCTCTGCCACCGCGCGATGGGTGGATTGCGGCGTGGCAATCACAATTGCTTCGACCTTTGGATCTTCAACCAATGCACGCCAATCATCTGTCGCGCGGTTAAACCCATACGCACTACGATAGCGTTCTGCACTTTCGGCAGAGCTTGCGCAGACCATTTCCAGACGCGGGCGCAGCGCAGTATCAAACACCGCCCCTACAGCCGACATCGCAACGGCGTGCGCCTTGCCCATATAGCCTCCGCCCAGGATACCGATTCCAATTTCTGTTCGCTGTTTCGACATGCCACCCCTCCCAAGATAAAGACACGCTTTGCAATTACCGTTTGCAACCGGTTGCAAAACTTGTATCCTCAGATTCGAAATCTCGCAAGCTGCATTCGGCCTGAAACCGAATTTTCCGCTGACCATCTTACGACCATCCCACAAGGGTTCGCGCCATATGACGACATCCAGCTCAACAGTAACACTGACCACTGCGCAAGCGATTATTCGCTGGCTTTCCAATCAGTTCATCGAAATCAACGGCACTGAATACCGTGTCTGCGGCGGTGGTTTTGGCATCTTTGGTCATGGCAATGTGACCTGCCTTGGCGAAGCGCTTTATGGCGTTCAGGAGGAGTTGCCCCTGTATCGCGGACAGAATGAACAAAGCATGGGGTTTGCAGCGGCGGGCTATGCAAAACAGTGGCTGCGTCAGCGCTTTATGTTCTGCACAGCTTCGGCGGGTCCGGGCACGGCTAACCTGCTGACCGCGGCGGGGCTTGCCCATGCCAACCGCCTGCCGATGTTGATGCTATGCGGTGACGCCTTCCTGACCCGCCTGCCCGATCCGGTGCTGCAGCAGATGGAGAATTTCAACGACCCAACCTTTGGCGTGAATGATGCGTTTAAACCAGTCAGCCGCTATTGGGACCGCATCAGCCATCCCGCACAGGTGATCCAATCATTGCCAAATGCTTTGGCGACGATGCTTGATCCGGCAGATTGTGGCCCTGCATTTCTGGGACTGCCACAGGACGTGCAGGGCTGGACTTATGACTATCCGCTGTCCTTCTTTGAAAAGAAAGTGCACCGTATTCGCCGTCAATCACCTGACGAGGCGGAGCTTGCAGACGCGGTTGCCCTGCTGAAAACAGCCAAACGTCCTATGATCATCGCAGGCGGCGGCATCCAGTATTCACGCGCGGTGACCGAGCTGACAGATTTTGCCGAAACACACCAAATCCCCGTTGTGGAGACCATTGCCGGGCGCGCCAATTTGCTGGCAACGCATCCGCTGAACATCGGCCCCCTTGGCGTGACGGGGTCAAACAGCGCCAATGCCATTGCAGAAGAGGCGGATGTGATCCTTGCCGTTGGCACACGCCTGCAGGATTTCACCACGGGATCCTGGACCGCCTTTGCGCAGGATGCCAAATTTATCTCGATCAATGCAGGGCGTCATGACGCGGGCAAACATATGTCGCTGCCGGTGGTTGGGGATGCCAAACTGTCGCTGACCGCGCTGAGCGGCGAGCTGGATTATACAGGACCTGCTGATTGGGTTTCCAAGGCGCAGGGGCATCGTGCGGAATGGGATGCCTACGTGGCTGAAAACGTATCTTATGGCAACCGCCCCAATTCCTATGCGCAGGCCATCGGCGTTGTGAATGCGTTGTGTGACCCACGGGATCGCGTAGTTGCAGCGGCTGGCGGACTACCAGCCGAGGTCACCGCCAATTGGCGCACCTTGGACATCGGCACGGTGGATGTTGAATTTGGCTTTAGCTGTATGGGTTATGAAATCGCCGGTGCCTGGGGCGCCCGCATTGCCCAAGCGGAACGCGAACCAGATCAAGACACCATTACATTCTGCGGTGATGGATCTTATATGATGTTGAATTCAGACATCTATTCCAGCGTGTTAAGTCAGAAAAAGATGATCGTTCTTGTGTTAGACAACGGCGGTTTCGCTGTCATCAACAAACTACAGAACAACACCGGCAACGAGAGCTTTAACAATCTCTTGGCGGATTGCCCCACAATTCCAACGCCCTTTGGCGTGGATTTCACGGCCCATGCAGCGGCAATGGGGGCTGCGGCGGAAAAAGTCGCTAATCCGGCAGAGCTGGGGGAGGCATTCAAACGGGCCAAAGCCTCGGACAAGACATATGTGATTGTAATGGATGTGGACGCCTATGAAGGGTGGACGCAGGAAGGCCACACATGGTGGGAGGTTGGCACCCCCCATATCACCAATAGCGACCGTGTGCGTGACGCCCATGTCGATTGGGAATCCAGCCGCGCCAAGCAGCGAAAGGGCGTGTGATGGACAAGCTGATCAAAGGCATCACCCAGAAGAACTTTGCGGTTTTTGGTCGTGCGGGGATGGATATGTTTGCCGATCCCATTGGCACCAAAAGCGAATATGCTGAGAGCTTTCGCTCAGATCTTGGCGGGTCTTCCGCGAATATCTGTGCGGGCCTGTGCAAACTGGGGTCACGTTCAGCGCTGGTGACATCTGTATCCGATGATGCGGTGGGGCGGTTTTGCCTGAACCGGTTGGAACACTACGGCGTGGATACGCAATATGTGCGCAAGGTGGGCGGCGAATATCGCACCTCTCTGGCGATCTATGAAAGCAGCATGGATGACTTTCAAAATGTGATCTACCGCAACAATGCGGCGGATTTTCAAGTGACCGAAGCGGATATGGAAGCCGTAGACTATAGCGCCTTTGGTGCGGCGATCAGTGCGGGCACCGTTTTTGCAGCCGAGCCTTCGCGGAGTGCGACCTTTCGCGCCTTTGAAAAGGCCCGTGCGGCGGGATTGCCGGTGATTTTTGACATTGATTATAGGCCCTATTCCTGGCCCTCCCCCGAAGTTGCAGCAGATGTTCTAACCCGCGCTGGTGAGGCCAGCGACATGATCGTCGGCAATGATGAAGAGTTCGGCTTTATGGCAGGCGGCATTGAAAAAGGTCTGGAGAAGGCCCGCGCGCTGGCGGTTGAGGGGCGCGTGGTGATTTACAAAATGGGTCACGAAGGTGCGATCACCTTTGTAGACGGACAAGAAATCCGTACCGGGATCTACCCTGTGACTGCCGTGAAACCCAACGGCGCAGGAGACAGCTTTATGGCGGGGCTACTTGCCGGGATCGCCGAAGGGCGCAGCTGGAAAGAGGCCGTTTTGCGCGGCTCTGCCTGCGCATCCATCGTGGTGTCCCAACCCGGCTGCGCACCTGCCATGCCAACAACAGATCAGCTGGAGGCCTTTCTGGCCGAACATGCTGGCCCGACTGACGTCTAAGGAGGAGACAACGGATGCACATCGCGCCGCACGACAATCAGAACAAACCCATCGTGGACGTGGACCATGATCTGGTGCCTCTGAACTATTTTAACATTGTGAAGCTGAAAAAGGGCGAGGTCTTTGACTATGCCGTGCCTGGCTATGAGACTTGCGTGGTCCCTGCGACCGGCACCGTAGATGTGGACGTGGATGGCGCAGGTTTTGCTAAGGTCGGCAATCGCGGCGTTGATGTCTGGGATGGAGAGCCTGAAGGCGTTTATGTGCCGGTTGGTGCAAAAACGCGGCTGGCCTGTGTCTCTGATGAAGCCGAGGTTTTCATTGCCGGCGCCAAATACGACAAGGTTCTGGAACCTTTTGACGTGCGTAAAGCTGAATTGGACGTGGTCCAATACGGATCAGACGACACCAAAACCCATCGTAAAATCAAACACATCCTAGGCGCAGGCCATCATGATAAGGTTGGTCGCCTATTGGTGTCTGAACTTTACACCGTTGGCGCTGGTGGCTGGTCAGGGTTTCCAAGCCACAAGCATGATACGGACAATCTGCCCGATGAAACCCGTCATGATGAGACCTATAATTTCAGGTTCAAGCCGAACTACGGCTCTGGCCTGCAGATGCTGCAGCGGGTCGATAATGAACCGGGTGATGCCTATCACATCATGGATGGTTCAACGGTGATGATTGACAAAGGATACCACCCTTGTGCCGTGCTGCCCGGATATGAAATGTATTATTTCACCATTCTTGGCGGGCTCAGCCAGCGGTCTTTGAAACAGAATTTTCAAGAGACCCATGCTGAGCAGCTGCACACAATCCCTGGTATTATGGATATGGTGGCCAAGTTCAAATGACACTCGCGACACTTTCGGACGTATTGCAACCCGCATTGCGAGAGGGCTACGCTGTGGCTGGTCTTGTCACTTTGGGCTGGGAAGATATGCAGGCCTATGTGGCGGCCGCTGAGGCTGAAAACTGTCCGGTGATCCTGCAGGCTGGCCCCTCTTGCCGAGCCCATACGCCCTTGCCAATCCTTGGTAAAATGTTCCGCCATCTGGCGGAACAGGCCACTGTGCCCGTGGTCGCTCATCTGGATCATGGCTACACGGCAGAAGATTGCAAAATCGCGATTGAGTCTGGCTTTACCTCGGTCATGTTTGATGGCTCTCGCACGCCTTTACAGCAAAATATTGATGACACAGCCAAAATCGCTGAAATGGCCCATGCCGCTGGGATCTCTTGTGAGGGAGAGATTGGCTTTGTTGGTTATGCTGATGGTGAGAGCTCGGCTGGAACGGATCCTGAAGAAGCCGCAAAATTTGCGCGCGACAGCGGCGTCGATGCGATGGCGATTTCAGTTGGCAATGTGCATTTGCAACAAGACAAAGAAGGTGGTTTGGATGAACCACGCATCCGGGCGATTGAAGCCGTCACAGAGGTGCCATTGGTGATCCACGGCGGCTCTGGCGTGCCGGTAGCACAGCGCAAATCGCTGTCGCAAAGGTCAAAGATTTGCAAATTCAACATTGGAACAGAGCTGCGCATGGCCTTTGGCACAGCCCTGCGCGAAGCCGTGAACAGTGACCCTGAGCGTTTTGATCGTGTTTCGATCCTGAAAGAGACACATGTGCCTCTTGTGACAGCCACACGGCAGGTTCTGCAGGGGTTTAAGCGTCTCTAATTTTGGCACGCAAAGATCTGATCAGTTGAATCGGGTTTGCACAAGAGGGGCAAACCCGTTTTATACTTCTGCCGCAATCGCTTCTTTCACGGCAAGATTTGCAAGCGCCATGATCGCTTCGCGACTGTCTGCCACAGCAATGAAGCGACCGTTGTGACAGAACTTTGCACCTTTGACACCCGAGGCCTGCTCCAAGGCTTCATCTGTCAAACCGGCCCAGGCTTCTGGTAAGTCCGCGCGATTTTCAAAGGTATCATTGCCAACGCGGATACATCCAAGCGTCCAATCGTCGCCACGTGGATTTACCACAAAGAGCAGGTGATCGGCTCCAGCCTCTTCCACCGCAGAGCGAAATGGCATGCCCATATCTAGTTCAAGAATATGTCCGCTGCCTGCAGTCTCAATAGCCGCCATAACCTTTGCTTTGGCGCGACGCTTTGCTGTTTTTCTCTGGATTGAGGCCTCGACAAAGGCGCGTGCAATGGTCAGTGCATTCAAAAACGCACGATCTTCTGCCCCTGGATCGGTCTCGTCAAATACTGGTTTTAGGCTTTCAATCAATGCCGGCAGCGTCAGCGCAGACAACATAGGCCCTGCTTCGGATTGGTTTAGGACACCGTTGTCCATCAGATCAATCGGAAGCACGAAGCCTTTGTCAAAAGAGGCGTGAATCTCTTCCAAATCCCCTTCCGGCACTTCCAGTGCACGCAGATAATCATGGCCAAAATGATGCCAGACCAGTCCAAATGAACTAAAAGGCTGGCCATCCTCACGCAAAGGGTTGGGGCGTTGATGATGGTCAAAAATTGATGCTTTGGCATCGTAGTCACGACCTACGTCGTAGATGATCTTACCCGGTCCGGGAGCAATCCATTCAGCATCTCGTGTCCGCACAATCTCGGCAGTTGGAAACAGGCGCGTCAAGATGACCGACGACAAAAGCTCGTCCGCATGAAAACCACCAGAATGTGTGACGAGATGGGTTATGGTCATCAGAAAAAGTTCCGGAAATCTAAGAGAATTTATCGACCCCGATCAGGATCTTGCACCAATATTGAACAAGCTTAACCATGTGTAAAGGCCACTCATCCATGTGTTCAGTACAGCGTTCGGATGGGACACGCAAAAGGGGAATTTCATAAAGCCAAAACCCTCTATGATTTTTTTAAAATTCAAAACTGCGCCCTTTTTCACTGAAAACTTCGCTCAGCCTATTTCACTATGTAGTTGTTGCAATTAGGTCAACTCCGCAACTTTTCTACTCCACAGCTATGAATGACTGGCAAGCTCCACCTGAAAAATCGATCTTCACGTTAGCCCGAAATTTTTTGAGGTCGCTGATAGACTGAAAAGATTGCCCCCTTTGAGGCGTCGCCGTACCCTATCCCCACAAACATTCCACTGTGAAGTGCTCGGATGGCCAAAATGCCTTCACCCGCCGTCTACGGCCCACACAAGACGCTGTAAAATGCGTCGATCTACTGCGTGAGATCAGCTGGCAGGTCGTGATTTTACAGCACATTGCAGTTCTTCATGGTCTGTTTTCAGCGCTCGATCTTCCCTGAGTTTGTACGTGATGCGAAACACTGTTGATTGTCACTGAGAACTGCCCCGCTATTTTCACCGAGAATTGGCCCACCCTCAGTTATTCGCCTTGGTCTATGACGCGGTCAATTTTTGGGTCTCTTTTCCTGTTTTCTTTGCGGCCTCAGTACTTGCCTTGACCCGCTTTTATGTTCGGCGATGATGTGGATGGCAATGCTGTTCTTTTCGCGAGACTGCATGAGTCGGGAGCGCAGATCCTGGTAGGCAAAGCTGGTCCGGTCGGGCGCGGTCTGGGCTGATGTCAGAGTGGTGGAGATCGGATATCACATCCGGCTGGCTATGATGCTATATATCGATAGCGCGCAGCGCGGAGGTGATATTCTTGACTATCGCTGGTCTGAGATTGAGAGTAACGGAATACAAGTCACCCAGAACAAGGCTGGCACAACAGTATTTGTCCCATTTACCGACTGGATGCGAGACTCCTTAGTGGACCTGTCACGGTTTAATGCCGCTCTTTTGATAGCATTTATTGCAGCAAAGGAGACGGACTATGGGACTGAAACGGACGGACGAATTCCTCTAAGATGCAGTGCGGACCGCGCTGACCAGTGGTAAGAACACACCAACATAAGGTAACGGCAGATAGTGATCACAAGTTCGACATCGCACCGAACCTGCTCGACCGCGACTTCACGGCGGATCTACCGAACCAGAAGTGGGCCGGTGACATAAGCTATGGAGCGCCATCAGCCTGAGCCAAAATGGCGAATGCCGTGACAGAAACCTTCTTAAAAACATTGAAGGCAGCGCTCATCCGGCGGCAGACATGCTACACAAGACGTCGGACTGTGGCCGCATATATGAGCATCAGAACCGGAGCTTAAACACGGCAGGTCCATGTGCCCCGTGTCCAAAGCGAGAGTGAGTAGTTTCGACTGGATCGACAAAATTCCACAAAAAACACCTACCGCCTATGTGCGTTAACAGTTCATTAACCGCACGAGTATTCTGTCCGTTTTAGAAAGAGCTGGAGGATACGATGACAGCGAGTAACCCGACACAGTTCAATGCACCTTCGACCGGTGGGTATGCAGAAGGTGACGACGCAGCCAACATCATTTTAGGTTCAGTGTTCTCAGACACTCTTTATGGCGAAGATGGCGACGACACGCTGGAGGGCGG
>NZ_FMWG01000004.1 GCF_900102795.1 Epibacterium ulvae
CCCGCATTTTACAAGAACGACAGTCTGTTGAACGTCAGACAACTTTGACCTTTGCGTCACAAACTGACCCAATTTCCTCACTTCATGCTCCTGCAAGCGGTTTCGTTTGATCTGACTTCCTTTTCGGAAAATCAGGGCTGATTTGCAGATCAGACGACCAAGCCGCCTGTTCCTGCTGATCTGCCACGTGGCGAACGCGGGAGGGGGCGAGGCAATGCTATTTGACAGGGTTGGTGCGGCCCGCAGGCGCAGCCGAGGACACGGCCCTGTCTAATCGGGTTGCCCGAGGGGGAGGGCAGCGCCCTCACCCTGACGGCCAGGGGCGTTTGGCTTGTCCAAATCCCGCTGGCCCAAGAAACGAAAGCTGCGGGACCATCGGCCCCCCCTAATTCATGTCTCAATTCAGAAAATGTCTGCTGCTAGCCCAAAGCAGTCCTTGGGTTTTCACGCAGCGAAGATCGAGAACGAGCCCACTTTGGCCGATGCTGCAAACTGCACAAATGTCCGCTTCGGCGACGGGCACGCCATTCACCAGACAATTGGGCTCTCTAGCCTGTCCCAAAAAACCCAACGACCTATTTCCTTGGGGACGTTGTATCCGGAAAAGATGGCCGGTGATTGCTTTTGTGACGGGTCTAATATGTGGAGCATACCGGAGTAGCTTGCGATCAGCACCCGCCCAGTAGATTGACAGACATCAACGGCACCTGCGCTTGAACCAAAACCCAGTTCCCAAAGCAGTTTACCATCAGGCGAAACACAGGCCGCAAAACCAGAACCAGCCAGGAGAAACGCACCGTCTTTTTGGTTAGCCATGTTATCCGGCAAAAAGCTAGATGCGTAAACACGCAGATAGTCGTTCAAAATACGCTGTTCGACATGGTGCTCGTAGGGTTCGGTTGTCAGGCCCCTAACGGCATTCAATTCACTGGTGAAAGTGACGCCATTGTAGAAGTGGCAAGAATTCAACGCCACAAATCTGCTATCGTCGCTGAAGCATCCGTTGTGTGGGTACTCGCTAAGGTGTCCCAAATGCGCAAAAAATGAAAACTGGCCGTCCTCGGTCAAACTGAGCAGATGATGCCCGTCATCTTGAGTTCCTAGTGCTACGTAGTTGCCATCTGGCGACAATGCAGCATGGATCATATCGAAAAACGGGGTGAAATAATCGTCATCTTCCCAGAACTCTCGCATTTGTTCTTCAACACCAAGTTCAACGGATGGAAAAAGAAGGCTGCTTTGCCACTCTGATTTAGCTTTTATGAGCAACATCACCCCCCGTTCTTCATCACATAGGAGGACTTTTGTGCCGTCATCCGAGACGGATATTCGGGAATATGCGTGTCTATCGGCAGGGACTGCAAACTTGGCGACAAAATCATCCGGAAGGTCTTTTGGTACAAAGGCCGATCCAGGTATTGCTGGTATTTGTTCCGCCTTCGGGTCACCAAACTGCGAACCCACGGCGAAACTTCCGTCTCGATGTGCAACGGCGAAGAACTTTCGATTGCGAGACCATGAGAAAGTAGAAACATCGGGGATTTCGGTTACTCTTCTCCCCTCCACGCGCCACGTTGTGTTGTCTTGATAGGTTGTTCCCTGCTGCACGAGGTAGTCTTCTGGTCCCAAGACTGCGCAACAAGTTAAGCCCCGACCACCCTTTTCGAGCTTTGCAATGAACGGAGCATGCGCAGGGTCAAATTTACCGCGGGCTTCGTGCCCACGCCCTTCCCGATTGAGAGCAATAACTCTTTGTAGAACTGCCTCCGCCATTGCAGGGTCACGTGTATCTTGCGACAGTTTGGGTTCTTTAGATTTTCCCTGGTGAAAAGCTTCGAGTTCGGTGCAGTCATGCGTTGCGACCTCGCGCCCGATCTCGTTCCACCTTGATATGTCCGTCAACACAGTTTTTCCGCTTCCAAATAGTTTCCGAAACACTTTTAGACCCTCACCAACTTCCGCAGCCTGAAACAACTAAAGCTTTTAAGTCAGAACGGATCACGGAGAAAGCGGTCATTCGTCCTACTGAATCGAAGGGCAGCTTCGTCCGCAAAGCGGTCATCGGTCACGCGAGCGAGCAAAGTCAGGTATGCGGACAAAACGGACCTTGAATGCTCCTGTTCGAAGAGCTGCTTACTGGCGTTCGTTTCATTGGCGGGTAGCTCCACAACCTAAGGCGCGCGTGAATATTCGGCGGATGTGAGCGATACGTTAGGCTGGTAAAACACTACATATACTGCGACTACAGAGACATGAGATTTGTCGAGAAAGAAATTGAGTATGCCAATGTACGCTCACTCGTTTGGCAAGGCGACGATTTGATTGACTGGGTCGGAGGAGGCACACGATTTTCGTCGGACGGAACAGTGGTGAGGGCTCCTGTCAATTACGGTGGTGACTTTGACGCAGCAATAGCCACAAGTTCTGGTGATGTCGCGGTGATCTTTAAGCGGCTTGGAACGAAAGCTGTCGTCTTGAAAGACGGAAGAGTCCTTAGAGAGATCAACCGAAGTTACTATCACGCGGATGTCTATGAGTATCCAATATGTCTGTGGGAGCGAGCAGGAAGCCCTTTAAAGATCATCCATTGTCCGGATGAATATAACCGATTGGAGATAGAAGAAGCCATTTCTGGCCAACGTCTTCCGTCCAGTCGCGCGCGAAATCCACCCGACTTTTTCCACTCGAGGCTTAGCGTAAGCCCTTCAGGAGCATACCTGATGAGCGCTGGTTGGGTTTGGCATCCTATGGATGTCGCCAACATCTATCGACTGCCTGATTCCGAAGGAACTATGGAGCTAGATACCCCATTTGCCACTGTCGACACGGCCAATGAAGTTTCGGCATGTTCTTGGATCAGTGATGAATTGGTTATGGCTGCGAACGCTGAAAGCCCCGAGATTGAAGAGGAGGAACCGTTCGCGGGTGGGTCTCTTGGAGAGTGGTCGATTAAATCTAAGAAGTGGTCCAAATTGTCTGTGCCAGATACGACCCTTGGTCGACTAATGCCGCTTGGTGAAGACCATGTGATTTCTTTTTATGAGCACCCCAAGCTGATAAGGGTATCTGACGGTACTATTGTTAATGAATGGCCGCACATCAATTCAGGCAAACAAACCGGGAGCATCACGCACCACATCGAAAGCCCGCCACCAATCGTTATCGACAGCCCAAATCTTAGGTTCGCGGTGGCGAGCGATAGACGTATACACGTGATTTCATTCAAGGTCGATTAACGGGTTTCCCGTGATCTGTGATTGCGGCTACTGATGGGCTTTGTGAAGTTTTGGATCATTTATGCGTCATTCAGCATTTTAACATTCTGGGCTCTAAGGGGACATTTTCTGCATTGCGACATGAATTGAGTCGGGGCCGATGGTTCCGCCGCTCTTGTTTCTTGGGCCAGCAGGATTTGGACAAGCCAAACGCCACTGGCCGTCAGGGTGAGGGCGCTGCCCTCCCCCTCGGGCAACCCGATTAGACAGGGCCGTGTCCTCGGCTGCGCCTGCGGGCCGCACCAACCCTGTCGAATAGCATTGCCTCGCCCCCTCCCGCGTTCGCCACGTGGCAGATCAGCAGGAACAGGCGGCTTCGTCGTCTGATCTGCAAATCAGCCCTGATTTTCCGAAAAGGAAGTCAGATCAAACGAAACCGCTTGCAGGAGCATGAAATGAGGAAATTGGGTCAGTTTATGACGCAAAGGTCAAAGTTGTCTGACGTTCAACACCCCTTGTGGAACGTCACGAACCTTTGACTCTGGACCGTCAATTTTCTGAGTCATATCAACACTGCGCGTCAGGCATTCTTGACCCAAACGTCAAGCATTTCTGACCCAGATCGAACGGCGGTCGTTCCTCAACATTGCAGCGAATGTCTCGAAAGAGCCCAAAGTGCTTGATGCTGCAACGTTGTAGAATGTCCGTTACACAGCTTCAGTTATTATTAGTCAAGATTTTATCTTGGCTCAGACCTTAGAGCATTTCACCGTTGAGCCGTTCATCGCCCTTCAAATAGACGTCTCTTAGAGCGAAATCCTGATGAGATGAACTTCATAAAAACACTTATGCGCGTAACGTCTTTCAAGTTGGGATGGGTAAGAACCCATATACGGGAATAAGGGAATGTTGGAAGGCCAGGAAGGCGTACCAAACCCTGATCTTCCTCTCCCAAAAAGCACGGTAGCCTGGCTGCGCCCAACCCTGCTTTGGCCGCGCCTAGCGCTGAGGTTAGATCACTGACGACCAATGCTGTTTCTGTGTTGGGCCAACTCCCGGTAATTTCAGCAGGTACCTCAGCCCAATGTTTCATCATGATCAACCGCAAAGGATGCTCAGGTGATTTTTCTAGGCGATTTAGATAGTCCGGACTCGTATATACCGCGACACGTTCTTCCGTGGGTGAAGTCCCGAACAATGTTTCTGTTGGGTCCTTTGAAATTCGTATGGCGACATCTGCCTCGCGTTTTGGAAGGCTGAGTACGTCAGTTGATGCCAGGAGAGTTGTCTCAACATCAGGGTATCGCGCGTAGAAATCGGCGATCAGCTCTGTAAGAACTCCCCCACACAGCAATTGAGGTGCTGTGACGATCAACGGACCACTCAGTTTTCGATCACGGGCATCAAGCAGACGAGCGAGCTTCGCACTTTCGGTCTCGATGCTTTCCGCCGTCCGTGCTGCGGCTAAACCCGCATCTGTTGGAACGTATCCAGTAGCGAGCTTATCAAAAAGCAACGCCCCCAAGCTTATCTCGGCCGACACAATGCGACGAGACACCGTAGCGTGGTTCACTCCGAGCACACGTGCAGCCCCGCTTACCCCCCCACAACGGACGGTTTCAAGTACATATTTCAGATCATTCCAGTCCATAGCGCCCGATAGTTTTTGCACATCTGTTGCACATATATGGTGAATATTCGCGCGATTGAAAGCGTTTATTATCACAACGCGAGAGGCTTCGAGTAGCCTCCTCTCTCCTTCAATAGACTATCGTCAGGGTCTCTATTGTTATGAAAAATCCTGACTTCTATTTGGTCAATCGACTGCTCAGGGGACTAAGTTCCAGCAAATATGGTAGAAACATGCTCAAACATTTAACTCTAACTTTCAAATCCTTAACTGCCGTAGCTATGGTAATTGGAGGTGTCTCTTCTGCATTTGCACAAGATAACGAACCTCCGGTCGCCCAAACCGTTCCATTGCCATACGGCATGAATGTGTCTGCTTCCTGCGCAGCTGCAGTCGCTGATACTGCCATTGAGTTCGCACGTTCGAATGGTTGGAATGTAACAGTGGCCGTCTCTGACACCGCAGGTCAGGTTATAGTGCTTCATCGAATGGACAACGCGCATCGCGCAAGCACTGCCTTTGCACTTGAGAAGGCAACATCAGCCGCACTGACCAAAAGGTCCACAAAGGTGTTCTCTGACGCTCTTAGCAACGGTCGAATGGCAATACTCGGTTTTACCAATCTGCATGTCCACGCAGCGGAGGGTGGAGAAGTCATCGTGGCAGACAATACCATAGTTGGTGCTATCGGAGCAGCAGGTGTTACTGAAAAGCAAGACCGGTTGATTTCACTAGCCGGCATCGAAGCACTTTCGAATTGCTAACCGCGAACGTTCGCAAAAAACTGCTTAGTTAAAGATGCGAAACATCTTGCTACGCTACTTCGGTGGCGTAGTAGAATGTCTTGGCAATTCGGCTGAGCCGCTGTTATGGCTTCATTCTTATCGACCATGATCAAGACACTTGGAGCACAGGGCGAGACATTATTGTAAATCTCTAAGCAGACATTGAAATATAGATAGCGAACGGCAAATTTGTCCCGCACAGCGGTTGCTCGAAAAAACCGAGCCGTAAGACCGCGACCAGCCCTAAGCGGACGGTCGAAAGCGAGGCAGAGTCCAAAATTCTGCACGCGCCTGTTCCAATTAACGCCAGATTGAAAGCGGACATTCCAAAATCATCCGACTGGAGGGCGTTGCGCCTGTTTGACGCTGTGCATATAGCCAAGATTTGGGGATTAGTAGTGGTACCGCAGCTGAGCTATTTCCAAACTCTGCGCATCACCTTTGCCGGTGACCCGATAAACGAACCTATGCTCACCAGTGATACGTCGAGACCACCACCCCCTCAGATCACCTTTGAGAGGCTCGGGCTTTCCAATGCCCTTGAATGGCATCCTTCTCGCCGATTTAATAAGCTCGTTCACGCGTTCGAGCTCCTTTTCATTGCCCGAAGACTGCCACCAGAGATAGTCCTCCCAGGCGTTGTCAGAGAAGATCAGCTTCACAGATCGACTTCGCGTTCAGTTCCCTTTCCCGCATCAAGTTGCGCGATGGAAGATTGAAGGCGTCGCGCATTTTCAGGGCTTCGCTGTAGGTGAAGGGTTTCCTGAATGGCATTATACTCATCCAAGGACATCATAACGACTGCTTCACGTTTCTTACGGGTAACGACAACATCGACGCTATCATGAATAACGCGATCCATAACGTCTTTCAGAGATGCGCGCGCATCTGTATAAGTAATTACATCCATAGGGAACCTCACTTCTTGAGCCACATATATGCACAGAATTCTGTACATGTCAATGTTTTGCAGAATGGAGGTCCCTATCCAGCCGAAGCGTTGCAAAGCTAACAATCTCTCTAGATTTCTACACTTTCAGAAATCGACAAAGCGTCTTCAAGATCAACGCCCAAATATCGGACAGTGCTGTCCATCTTAGTATGACCAAGAAGGAGTTGAACCGCTCTAAGATTGCCGGTCTTACGGTAAATCTGGGCCACTTTAGTTCGCCTCATTGAATGAGTGCCATAAGCGCTCGGCTCTAATCCAATAGACTCAACCCAATCCCGAACCAGACGTGCGTATTGGCGGGTGCCAATGTGCGGACGGTCGTGTATCCGCCCCGGCCATAGAAACTCTGACTTTTGCATTATCGGCATATTCAGCCAATCTTGGAGGGATGTGCGGGTTCCTTCAGTAATCTCAAACCGAACTGGTTGGCTGGTTTTTCTTTGGATCACTGAGGCGCGTTCCTTCACTTGACCCGCTGCATGCACATCTACAACGCGCAAACGGACGAGATCACAGCCTCTGAGTTTGCTATCGATGGCCATATTGAACAGCGCCAGATCGCGCACCCGTTTGGAAAGCTCAAGGCGAACACGAATGGCCCAAACATGCTTGGGAAGCAATGGACGCTTTTGACCTATGATTCGCCCTTTGTTCCAAGGTGCGCGACGCATTCGAATTGCAGGAAGATTGGAAGTTGACATGACTGGTCCTCCGACCGCCACAATCCACCACATCCTCGGCACGATGCCGATAAACCAATAGTACCACCATTGATGGCCACCTAGAACCAGCCCAAAGCAGTCCTTGGGTTTTCACGCAGCGAAGGTCGAGAACGAGCCCAAACTGTATAATGCTGCGCTTGTTACGAATTGCGGCTCCTAAAAAGGTGGGCGCAAAGGCGTGACGGGTCCAAGTTCGATCTATGGGCCGAATTAATTGCACGCGCTCTTCATGACGATGACCCACAAGGTTCTCTGTATCTAGATCGATATTCATCACCAAACGCGTGAAGCGATTTGTTGACATCAGGCTACCAATTGGTACTCCAATTGTTTGTCGGTGAACTTGAGCTAACGTAAGGCGGTGATCGAAGATGCAAGCTGATGTGACAGACAAAGACGGGAAGCTGCGCGTTGACCAACAGTTTTGCTTTGCGCTTTATTCTGCGTCGCGCGCTGTGACCAAAGCCTATAGCATTTTATTGGAAGAGCTTGGGGTCACCTATCCGCAATACGCGGCGCTAATGTTGTTGTGGGAGCAGGATGGGATTCTCATCAGCGATATCGCTACGTCATTGGAGCTTGATGGTGGCACAGCGACCCCTCTGGTTCAACGCCTTGAGAAGCTGGGCCTTGTCGCGCGGGTGCGGTGTGACGAAGATGAAAGACGGGTACGTGTCTTTCTGACAGATGAAGGTAAAGCGTTGTTCTACAAAGCCCTTGAGATACCACACGGACTAGGAGAAGCGACTGGGCTGGACGGGCCGACTGCCCATCGCATCGTCGATGAAATGCAGGATATTAAAGCCAACATTGCTGACTGGTTGTCTGAAACCAGAAAATAGCACGCGACAAGGAGTCACGACTTTGTGTGGAAAAATAACTGGTACACCAATCAATGGTATGCCAATTGCATTTGTACTTTCCACCTTCAAAGGAACCTCCGATGTATATTCGCTCTTTATTTCTCGGTGCTGCTGTAAGTGCTCTGATCTTGCCAATGGCTGCGCTCGCAGAGTCCGCCAAAACCGTTGTGATGGTTCATGGTGCCTTCGCTGACGGATCATCATGGAACAAGGTTATTCCCCTTCTACAAGAAGAGGGGTTGAAGACGATTGCGGTTCAACTGCCGATGACCTCGCTTGCCGATGACGTTGCATTTACACAGCGTGCCATTGACAACGCAGAAGGCGAAGTCGTTCTTGTCGGACATTCCTGGGGCGGTGTTGTCATCACGGAAGCAGGAGTGGACGATCAAGTGATGTCACTAGTCTATCTCTCTGCCTTTGCGCCCATAGCGGGAGAGCATATCCACGACATTCTTGACGATGCTCACAAAACACGCGGTATCCCCACTGTAGATGGCTTCAAGACACCGATCGTCGACGAAAACAAGTTCATTCGCCTGTCAGAAGAAACAATAGTCAAATATTTCGCACCCGACATTCCACAGGCGGATGCGAAGCTGATCGCGGCTTCGCAGGGCCGCCTGCACGCCGCAGCGCTCGATCAAGCCCCAAGTGTTCAGGCTTGGGACGGAAAACCATCCTGGTATGTAGTTGCCGCGAACGATCAAATGATTGCACCGGACGTTCAACGCGAACAGGCCGAGCGGATTGGGGCGCAAACGACAGAAATCGCTGCGAGCCACGTGGGCATGCTCTCAAAGCCCGAAGATGTGGCCGCTGTGATCATCGACGCCGCGAAGTAACATCCAGCATCGCGCGTCTGTTTCCTGGGCGCGCTTTCTCTTTCACTCATCAGTTGGTGAAAGCGCCATAAAAACTGCTCAAACGTATCTTGAAGCGGCAAACACCATTGTCCTGAAACTGTCATCGGCAGAGGCGATAGAAGTTCATGCTGCCGGTGGCGGTTCCAAGATCGCTTAAGGAATACAATTTACCCATGCCCGGAAACTGACATTGGCGCAGCCGCAGCGAGTTCACACTTTGTCCCGCACCCCTTCCGTTCGATGATGATTGGTGGATGCACATGCGGCGAATGCCTGTTCTTTCCATTGCTCGTGCAGCATTTGAACGCCCCTCATCGGCCAGATCCCGCGACTTTGCAAAGGTCACTATCTGCGCCTACCGCTCGCAGCCCGAAGCAGACACAAGGCCCTTAGCGAGAATTTACCAGAGCTGACCTTCGCTATGCGGGTTGCGAAGGAGGTGGATGCGGGACAGAGTTGCCGTTTACTGCTATTACCCCAAGGTCCACTATCTGGTGCTGTTCAATGAACAATCCCGACTTGAATATTGGCGTTGTAGAAGATGCCGGATTGCGCGAGGCTAAGCCTGTTGATCGCCGCCTCAACGCTTGGAGCCATCGATGGAAGAATTTACATATGGGACTGTTTCATCAGACCATGCGTCTGATTGGAGAGATTTGCGGCTCGAAGGAGCGCGTGATTTTCCGTTGGGATTTCTCGTAACTTTAGAAGAAATGGCGGCAGCTGACACAGACCGTTGCGGTGAGATTCTGAAACGTGGCAGCATCCGGGGGGTCTTTAATTATCGAAAGTTGATTGGATTCTGCGGATTTCGCCCTCAACTGCTCAAACAGACAAGGCATCGCGGCGAGATTGGACCCTTCTTTGTCAGTCAAAAATACCACGGTGGCGGTGCAGCAAAGACAATGATGTCTGGCTTGATAGACGAAGCCAAAGCAAACAAATTGGAACAGCTTGAACTATTTGTGGATACCGAAAATTTGAGGGCCATAGCATTCTACGAGCGGTACGGCTTTGAACGAATTGCAACGCATAGGGATGTCGTGCGGATCGACGGCATCTCTAGAAATGATTACTTATACACGCTTCGAATATGAGACGTGGTGGCTGCGCAGCCATTCGAGCAGGATGCAGCATCCGTCACTTTGGACTCGAAGCAGTCATTAGCCGC
Organism: Epibacterium ulvae; assembly: GCF_900102795.1. Classification (GTDB taxonomy): domain Bacteria; phylum Pseudomonadota; class Alphaproteobacteria; order Rhodobacterales; family Rhodobacteraceae; genus Epibacterium; species Epibacterium ulvae. Next base: position 10,205 of record NZ_FMWG01000004.1, read on the forward strand.
AATTAATACGAAGTGCGGCTCTCGGGGAAAGTGCCGGACTTTACAATTGTCGCTCTCTGCGGTGAGTTGACATTGAACCTTCCAATGTACCTGTGTCACTCTGTCTCAAAGCAGTTCCAGAAAGGGTGCAGCCCAGTGACAGGCTACATTCGGTCACACTTGATACATGAAGAAGGGAGAGTGCTTTCAAGACCACTCTCCCTTCTTTGCTTTTATGCTACTGGCAGCAAGTCATCGTACCAGTATATGACTTCGCCGCTGCTGGAGAAGCCATACAACACAGGTGGATCTAGGTCTGGCTCATAAGTGTCAGACTGTATGAGCAAGCGGTTTTCATAGTAAACCGTATCCTCTTCGCTAGCGTCCACGACATGATCGCCAGAGTAGAAATAGAAAATGTCAGCCCCTTCATTGCCGTAAAGATAAGATGAGCCGTTCCCGTAAAGTGTATCATCTCCGGCACCGCCTGAAACGATGTCAAAGCTATAGCCTTCACCGTTTTCGCCAGCAGAAAGAACATCATCCCCCTCTTCTCCGTAAACGAAATCCGAACCTTGACCGCCGGTAATGGTATCCGCTCCATCACCACCGAAGAGCGTATTGTCCGCCTCATTCCCAGAAATTACATCCGCAAAATCAGAACCGAACACGTCTTCAAAATTCGCAGCGGTCGCGGTTGTCGTGTCGATCACCAACTCACCGGAAACCAGATCAATCTGCGCACCGGTTCCCAAGTCTGCAAAAGTGATTGTATCACCAGACCAAGGACCATCCTCTCCAGCATCAAGGATCTGGAAACTTGGAGCATCCTCAATGATTACGCGATCGCTGCCGTTTGTCAGGCGGATATTCTCAATGGAGAACAAATCTGTGCTCGTATACCCCTGCGTCCCACCTCCTGTGACATGACCGCTATGAGCAACCGAACCTTGCGCCAATGCCTCAGGCACCCGAAAATATACACCAACCGAATAATCTGAGAGGTCGAAGAAATCAGTTCCATCGCCCCCATCTATGAAATCTCGTCCTGCCGAACCGATAATAATATCGTCACCGCCCCCTGCATGAATGATATTGTCGTCGGCACTACCGGCAATCAAATCCTCAACATCGCCCTGTCTTCCAGCCTGAATACCCCCCTCAGTATATCTACTCATTCCTTGGAATAGGAGTGAGCTGGTCCCAATCGTGCCGTAAGTTTGCTGCACATAGTCAGCGAGCTGAAGTGTCGCTGAACCACCACCGAAGACCGTGCCAAGGGACAAGGACTGCCATGCCGCCCCAAGCGACGTAAAGACATCGACTGACGCAAGAGATTGAAGGGCAACAACAAGATCGTAGCTGTCCCCCGGATTCAGTAGGTTTTCCTGAAACGGATCAGTGTTGCCAAGACCGGCAAATAGCAGGTTTCCAGACCAAACCCCGATATCGACATCGTAACCCCTGCCTTTCAATACGTTGACAACTTGCGTGGCATCAACATCCGCTATTCTGAATAGGTCAGGGAGAGCATTATCTGGACTCTCATCGCTGATGAAATCCCATATAGAACTCGCAATCGCGTCAGAAGCTTCATCCAGTGTCACTTGCGAAACCGGTTTGCCAAGCCTTATTTCCACCTGAGCTGTCGTATAGTCTCGGATCAGACCCGAAGCAGGTCCAACATTTGCGTTTGCTTGTGAAGCCACTTGAAACCATTCCCGTACGGCTCCATCAGCGACATTCCCGAAATCGTCTGGCGATGCGGTGTACTCGTGAATTTTGGCGTAAAATCCGCTCCAATCTGCTTGATCCGCCAACGCAGACAAAGTGGCGTAATGCGTTAAACCAGTGCTTTGATCTATTGTGGAGGTGGAAATCTTATAAGGCATGAACTATCCTGACAACACAACTATAGGTGGCGATATGTCGTTCAGGATCATCAAAAAAGTCAAGCACGTTGGTCTATTAGCTCTTATGATGCAGTCAGGGGCCACCTCTCTCTCAGCGGAGGTAGACAAGTATAAATTCCGCGCCCCGCCGCCAGCTGATGCCAGTGCGTCATACTGCGATCATAAGGGAGACCCAGGGTATCCTCACGGAAACATCATTAAACTAGGTGATCGCGTGTTTCATACCTGCGCACGCTTTGCCTCCAACGCTGTGCTCACGGTAATGAATGCACAACGCCTTCCTGGGTTGCGGTATAATCTCACAGCATTTTCGACGGGTGTAATGACGGCAGATTTTCAGCACATCACAAAGCGCGGTCGAGAGAACTACCCTGACTTTCGTGAGCGCATCACCTTGGGGGAAGGTGTTTATTCTGTTTACCATGATGAAGATCGCATAGTGCCGATTGAAGGTAAACCAGATGAAGTGACTACCGCTGGCAATCTGTACGTCTACGAAGGTCCAGTAGCAGGGGCGCGTGAGCGTGTACCTCACCAAGCCAAGTGCTTTAATGAAAATAAGAAACAGATCGAGAATGGAAGTTATTCCTGCTACATCAGATTTGACTGGCATGGCCTGTCAACACGAATAAACGTCTGGGCTGGCGGTGATCTGTTTTCACCGATGGAGCACAAGCACTTTCCCGCACTTGTTGACGACCTACTCCTTTTGCTCGAAGAGGTTGACGTGACTGATAATCCGTTGCGGCAGGAGTGCATTCGCTCTGGCAATGGCTGGTGGGATGGAGAGTGTCAAAGTGCACACAAAATTGACCGACAAATGACTTCCAAAAAGGGTGGCGAGTGATGGGACTTATTTTTAGAGCAGTAGAAGCAGCATCTTTCAAGACCGGAATACCACTGGGGGGACTGTGGCTTCTGTTGCTGACTGCTTGCGGCGGCCTGTGGGTAGTTACTGAGCACCCTTACTATACGCAACGAGATCTGGTGATTGGTTTTTGTATGTGGGCTGTTGCGTATTCGGCGATTTGGCTGGCTCATCGCGGGGAGTTTTGGATGGACCCGAAACTTCTGCGATCCCTCAGGGACGCTGAACAAATCAATTTCGAGCGAAAAAAAGAGGACTAGCCTCGGTTGGTATAGCCGACCCGCAAGGTTTCCAACAAAGGTGCCGACTGATGGGCAAGGGCCACTGTGATCACCGGGTTGTGCTGCGCGATCCCGAAGACAAGATCATACAAGATCACCCATTTGAAAGCTTCGCCCGCGCGCAGCCCGAATATGAGCGCCTTGCTGTCTCTGTGGCGGAGGGCCACGAACTCACGCTACAGCACGGCGCGAGAATAATTTTCAAAACTTCCAAGAAGGGTGCAGATCAATGACCGAGAAACGAATTATCCTTGATGAATACGAAAGCACATTGAGCGATGAAGACCGCAAGGTTGCGGCTGAATATGCACGCAGTCGCGTGGTCTCTTCGACCTCAACTGTCGCCACGCAAACCCCTGAAATGGTTCAAGGTTATGAGACTTCCAACAAAGGTGCGGAATGATGTTGCGGACTTATGCACCTACAATCGTTGACCTCGCGTATCTGGTCGTTTTTGTGGTGCTCGGTGCTGTATTGATGTGGCTCACCGGCTTTGGCCCGATCTGGGTTGGCGCGTTGATCGCAGCCTTCTTCTATCCTTGGCAGGGCTTCATCAGGAGATGGAAAATGGCTTCCAGAAAGGGTGTAGATTGAAAGTTCCTTCGCCAGCAATCCTTGTGGAAACACTTGGTGGTTATTCGGCGGCAGCTGCTTTGATTTTTGTCGGCCTTAAAGGCGGTCAAGTTTTACCGCATGTCCTAGGTGAAAACCCTTGGCCTACATTCTGGCTAGTTGGGCTACTACCATGGTTTGGAGCGCTCCTATGGATATGGGTGTCAGTATACCTAGCGGCCTATGCGTACCGTCATGTAAAACTGGCGGCGGGCAGTCTAATCGCGATAGTTGCCGCTGCGACCATGTTTTTGATCGGCGGTGTTTCCAGCTTTGTAGCTTTTGTCGTGATCATAGTTGAGTTTTCAGGGTACCTAACAAAGTAACTTCCAAGAAAGGTGCCGGTGAATGAGGGTTTCCAAGAACAATCGAACAGCGGCTGCGCAGCTATTGCAGCGACTTGATCCAGCGTCGTATGATGCACGTTGCCTACGCGAACTGGTCGCCTGCTATGACAACAAAGAGCCGGTTGATGAAGCCATTTACAGCGATGCTTGCGCTATACTGAGCAACGCATTTCAACCGCCATACATTCCAGACGAACATGGTAATCCGGTCAAGAACCCAGCGCTCATGGACGCTTCCTGAAAAGGTGCCGCAAAATCATGACAAAGGGATATTCATCCTCTTGCAATAGAATATCCCAAAATGTATATACAGCATATCACATGGAGATATGCAATGCCCCTCTACATACGAGATGATCAAGTCAACGACTTGGCCGAAACTGCTCTAAAGATAACCGGCAGGACAAACAAAACAGAGCTGGTTAGGGACGCCTTGGAGGCGTTTATTCATGTTCACAGCGCCAAGGAAAGCCTCTCCGATAAAGTAGCAAAGATCCAAGCAAAAGCTGCTGAACACGGTATTGTAGCAGATGGTGCGGACGACAAGAGCTTGATGGATGATGCGTGGGGCGAACCTGATGTTCATTGACGCCAGTGCTGTGGTCGCTGTGATCAAAGGTGAACCAGAAGCCCAAGCGTTATTGAAGGCCATGGGGTTGCGCGAGGGGAAGCTGATCGCGTCGCCAATCGTGCGTATGGAGGCAACACTTGCGCTTGCGAGAACACGCAAAGAGCAACGTGGCGAAACCCATATGACCACCGAGGACTTTGACGTAGCTGGTCAGCTCGTGACAGAGTTTTTCCACTCTGCGAAAATTCGGGAAGTCCACATTACAGAAAGCACTGGCAAGGCAGCCTGTGATGCGCTGGCCCGATATGGAAAAGTCGTAGGCCACCCAGCGAAGCTGAACCTTGGCGATGCTTTGTCTTATGCCTGCGCCAAGGCACACCACCAGCCTTTGCTCTACAAAGGCGATGATTTCAAACATACTGATCTTGCTTGAACAGCAAGCAAACAGATTTCCAACAAAGGTGCAGATTGATGGCAATTTCGCTGCCAGAAAAGATTGCAATCTATCACCGCAACCTCGTCCGATATGAACAGGAAGGTGATACTGAAAAAATCGAGGTACAGCGACGGTTAATTGCTCGCCTCGAAAACGAACTAGCTTCCAGAAAAGGTGCAGATGACCCTTAAGCGGACAAGAGCCACCGCGCACGTAATAGGGGCATGGGCCGCAGTAGCCCCAAAGCAGACACGATCTGTCGAGCGCTTCGATCCCGCAGAGCCTACAGGTCCGACTGAAAGCTGCCATTCATGTTCGGTGAAGTCATTTTGGATGGAAAGATTTTTTTGAAATCTAAAGCTGGATCAGCCACGAAAAAGATACCAAATACCCCGATGCCTTGAGCGCCCTAGGGCTATTATTAGGGCCACTCCCAATCTCTAAAACGGGTGAATGCATCGGCAATTTGCTTAGCTGCATTTTGATTGATTACTTGGCCTGAATTCGAATAGACGGTGATTTCTTGCTGGGCCGGTACATACTTCGTAAATGGTTTCTTTAACGGAGGTTTCAAACCGGTAATTCTGTTGTAATCATTAGGCCCCGGAGTTTTGAGCCAGCAAAGGCTAATCACGCTTGCTCCTGCTGCCTGAGCAAAGGCACGAGCTGCTTCTAATGAATGGCCTTGGGTGCAGATGTCATCGACCATCAATATCGTTTTGTCCTTCACGTTGGGCCTGCTCTTATATCGGCCCCCGACAGCGCCGGTCTTAAGCGGGTCTGACCTAAGGTGAATGGTTGATAGCTGATTGTCCGCGGATGGTTGCAAGCCTTTGTTTCGCGACTCTTGGGACTTAGGAGCATTTTGATGCCTGATAACATAGTCTTGCAGATAGCGGGCCCGCAGTGATCCAGCGGCAATGCTCACGGCTTGCATTAGCTCTGCTTTTTTGGATGTTGTTTTATGGCCGGGATATGGAACTACGTATGAAGCCTCCGCTCCGATGCCCGAAAGGTGCATTCTTGCGGCCATGAGCAACCCCCAAAACCTAAGGTCACCAAGGCCGAACTTTACAGCATTCTTAGCGTCGGTTGAGTAGGTGGCGGCGTCAGGATAAGCTCTCGAATACTCGCCTAAGGGCGCAATTGTGTAGACGCGCAAGTCACCGTCCTCAATCCCCCAAAACCAGTCTCCGGGTGTGAGACAACAACAGTCAACAAATTTTGCGATATCCTTTGGAGAATTGAACTCAAACCCGAACGGACTATTCGCCTCGTGCCATTTTGCATTCAGGAGCAATAAGCCACCGTTTGATGCAGCTTGAATATCTTCCTGTGTATTTCCAATGTAAACGACTTCTTGCGGCGTCCACCCATGGTTTTCCAGCACATGCTGCATGGCAGCGGCATATTGCTTGTATTCCATATCTCTGCCGCCTTGATAGTAAGGTAACTCTTGACCGACGAGGCGTGAGAAATAGTCGTTGAATGGCTCTTTGGTCCCCACCATCGTCCATGTTGAGTTGCTAACCAACACAGGCTGCACCCCGACAGAGATCAGGTATTCTATCAATTTGACTGTCTCAAAGATCGTATCTTGGTCCGCCTCGCCTTCCCTAGCCAAGACATTCCTCAGGGAAAAAATAGCGCCACGTAACGTGTGCATAACTACTCCTTATAATAGCTTGAGTTGAGTGCTCTTTGATCTTGGCTCAGATTTCAGATGCCGAAGCACAAATTTAACAAAACTTTCTTGTTCAGTTGGGATGGTAAAAAAGCCATTATGCGGCACGTATTCGCGAGGCACCCAACCAAGGTCTGGTTGCGTTGGAGTTCTTAGAAATGCAATGGGGCGTGATAGTTCATGCGCGTTTCGAACCGTGTGCGCTGTGCCACTCTTTACAGCCCATTCTGTTGGAATAAGTAAGTTTCCCAATGCGGCTTGAAGTCTGTTACGGCGTACAAAGTTTGCGGCGCTGTATCCCTCCTTAATCAGGTACTCGGTCGCTATAGCACCGCCATTGTCCAGAATTGTGTATCTCAGCCTATCTGAACCTTTTGGAAACTCAGTGAAAATACCAGTTCCAAGAAACGCAATCGTCGGGACGCCAGCATTGATGCTGGCGGAGTGAATTTCTTGATCAATCCCATCGGCTAAGCCACTTACAGTCGGAGCGCCGAACTCTGACAACCAATGTCCAACATATCGAGTAAGCCATACTCCATCCTGTGACGTTTTCCGCGATCCAACTACGGAGATGGATCGCCGCGACAGAACATCAGTTTGACCTTGAACAAACAGCCAGCGAGGGGTGTTGCTAAGATCGTTCAGTTGTGGAGGAAAATCCCTGTCGCCCGGAAAAACGATCGAGACGTTGGACGAAGCCAACTCCTGACACCTGCGCTTCGCGCTATCCATTGCTCGTTTGCGGGTTTCGCACCAAGCCTGACCAGCATTGCCGTTTCCCTGTAGTTCAGATCTCCCCAAGAGGCTTCGCACGTCATCAGCGTTCTCAAGTTCGATCACACTTTGAAAAGACTTCCCCGATGCGGAAATTCGTCGCAGAGTCTCGAAACCAACGCCCTTGATGGCGCTGAGAGCTAGAAACGCGACGCGTTCCGCATCGAAATGGTCTTCCGCAACTTCCAAAGAAACCGTCCGAATTCTATGCTATTGAGTGACAGATAAATATGAATTGCGCCTCTAACGCAATTGGTTCGGCACTTGCGATAGCGCGCATTTTGCCAAAGTCCGCATTGCCTTGCGGCATCACAGCATGACTAAGCCGTTGCGAGTGGCGGCTATGGGACGCTCACGCGATAGGTGGGCTTCGGCGGTCTCGACTTTGCAAAGTCAGCTTTCTGCGCATGACCTACACTGGGTCAGATATGCTTGACGTTTGGGTCAAAATTGCATGACGCGTCGTGTTGTTTTGATTCAAGAAACCCAGATCATAGAGGCAAAGGTTCGCGACATTCCACACAGTCGTCCAGCTGATGGATCAAATCCGCGCCGACAATGCCAACAAAACCGGGCGCCAAACCACATTGCGGCGCCATAAGGCCTTTGGAGGTCTGAGCCAGCTCTATGATCGCCTTTGTGGTTGGAACATCTTCTGTCAGATCAAAATAATGGAGACCCAATGCATGTGCAATTTTCGCAACTTCTGTATTTAAGAAGTATGGCAGGCAGGACAGTACCGCATCTTGACCTTCGAGTTCAGCCTTCAGGGCGTCTGGATCAGAAACATCAAGTGCTTTGGATTGAAATGGTAATCCTTCTCGTTGGACTTGATCAATGCCGGTTACTTCAAAGTCTGAAAGCGAAAGCAATTCACCCGCCAGAGTACCAACTTTTCCAAGCCCAAGAACTGCGATCTTCTTCATGTTTTACTCTCTGATATTTCAAAATATGAAAGCGTTAACTGTAGTCTACGCACGCCTAAGGTCTAAAAATATACACAAAAAACAAATTTATTGGTGAGTGAAGAGAAAGCACAATACGATATGTCTCAAGATCATTCTCTATCAAGGCTTGCAGTGCTGCGGTGTTTTTCAGAAGCTGCAGAAAACCTTGGTTTTTCTCAAGGCGCAATCAGTCGTCATGTGAAAGACCTAGACACCTATTTTGGAACCGCACTGTTCCAGCGCGAAGGCCAGGGTGTGCGTCTGACCCCTGCAGGCGAACAAAGTCGCATTCTACGTCTCTCGGAACCGCCAACCTTTTCCAGCCCCAGGCTGCGTGCCGCCGTCGTGGATTGTAGAATCTGTTGATGCATTGGAAGATCGCCAGTTCTGCGTCTCTGCCACGACCTGCCCCAGATCAGCTCAGCCTTGATCGTCTTGAAGAAGGTCTCGACAGCGGAGTTGTCATAGCACTTGCGCTCTCCTTCATTTGATATGACCCAAGGCACATGGCTGTAATCACGCCGCATATAATCTAAATGACCGCCCGAACGCGCGACTGTTTCAAGACTGTTACAGAGATTGTGCTAAATCTCCCGGAAACGCAGATGGTTGGCACACTCCCCGCCCAAATACAGGAAGACTACAATTGAATCCCAATGACTACATCACAGCGATGATCAAAATTGCGCGTAACGCCGGGCAACGCGCTATGGAACATCGCGAACGCATCGATGAAATGGAAGTGTCTTTCAAAGGTCAAGCGGATCTGCTTTGCGAGGCGGATGAAGACGTTGAAATGCTCATATTTAAAAGTTTTCAGAAGTCACATCCTGACATTGCATTTCAAGGTGAAGAGGGGGGGCTACGTGGTTCAGAAGACGCTGAGCTCAGATGGGTTGTAGATCCCATCGACGGAACCACAAATTTCTTGTCGGGTCTGCCTTTCACAATCTCAATTGCTTTGGTGCGAGGCACAACGCCCATAGCAGGCGTGATTTTCTCTCCAGTTGAGGACGAATTGTTCAGCGCAACAATCGGACAAGGCGCGATGCTGAACGGAACGCCAATCAAAGTGCGGGAACAGACCGACCCTGCTCGTTTCGTTGTAGGGACCGGACTGCCACTTGATCGCTATAAGCACTCGATGGGTGCTTATGACCGGTTGCATCAAATCCGCGAGCAGGTGTCAGCTGTCAGGATCATGGGAAGTTGTGCCTTGTCTTTGGCCAATGTCGCCTGCGGCCGTCTGGATGGTTACTTTGAAGGACCGACAGGTTTTTTGGATTGCGCTGCCGGTATCGTAATTTTGAAAGAAGCCGGGGGCAAAGTCACAGATTTTTGGGGAACCGAAAACTACCCCGAAAACATCACTTTCACGACCGGCGCACCTGCGTGCCAGGCTTTCCTGCTTGAGACGACAAAAACCGCGCCAAGGGGATCATCTAAGGAGTAGATTGGAAATTTGCCCCCCGGCCAGCGCAACACACTGAACCCGCGCGGGGGGCGGGAGAGTCTTAACGGCCCATCCAACCACCATCGACAACCAGAATTTCACCATTCACATAGTCGGAAGCCGACGACGCCAAAAATACAGATGGTCCCGCGAAATCTGCAGGCGTGCCCCAGCGTCCTTGTGGGATACGTTCGAGGATGGCCTTAGATCGTTCTGGATCGTCCTGCAAAGCTTGTGTGTTGTCAGTCGCAATATAGCCTGGCGCAATAGCATTCACATTCAGTCCCTTGCCAGCCCACTCGTTCGCCAATGCTTTGGTCAATTGGCCAATGCCACCCTTTGATGCAGCATACCCCGGCACCGTAATACCGCCCTGAAAGGTCAGCAACGACGCGGTGAAAATGATTTTTCCGCGCCCACGGGCAATCATGCCACGACCAATTTCGCGGGACAGAATAAACTGAGAAGACAGATTTACATCAATGACTTCGTCCCAAAGCGCGTCTTCATGTTCAGCTGCAGGGGCGCGTTTGATTGTGCCCGCGTTGTTCACCAAGATATCTGGCTGCACGCCATCTGATTCAAGCTGTGCTGCAAAGCCACAAACCGCGTCGCGATCCTTAAAGTTACATTGATAGGCTTTGAAGTCTCGACCAATCTCACGAATGGATTGTTCAACCGCGCTGCCTTCAAGCTCCAATGTTGCGCTCACGCCAACGATGTCGGCACCAGCTTGTGCCAAAGCCTCGGCAACGCCGCGCCCGATGCCACGTTTGCAACCGGTCACCACTGCGGTTTTCCCCGACAAATCAAAGCTTGAAAGGATGCTCATGCGAAATCTCCTACTTTGATCAGGCTTTTCATGGCAGTTGGGTTGCTATCTAGCGATTCAAACGCTGTTTGAATTTCAGACAACGGGCTAACATCAGTAATGATCGTTTCCGCGTCAATCACACCCGATGCGACAAGCGTGATCGCCTGTTCGTAATCCTCAGGCTCATAAACCCGAGCACCAATCAGTTTGAGTTCACGCCAGAAATACTGGAACATATCAACTGTTGGTTTTTGTGCATGAATGGCAACCATAACGATGCGGCCGCGCGTGGCAGCCACAGCGGTTGTTGCGTCAACGCCTGGCTGAGACCCAGACACTTCGAACACCACATCAGCGCCTTTGTTGCCGGTCTTTTCGTTGATCACCGCAACAAGATCTTCTTTTGCTGGATTAACGGTATCAAAACCAAGCTTTCGGGCAACTGCCAGACGGTTTTCATTCACCTCCGATACGGTGACATTGCCGCCCGCATCCCGCGCCACCATCGCAACCAGAATGCCAATCGGACCACCCCCAACGACAACCACGTCTTCATCTTGTTGCAACTCTGACAAGCGGACGTCGTGACAGGCGACGGCGACAGGTTCGACCAATGCCGCGCGATCCAGCGGCATGTCATCTGGCAAGGCGTGCACTGTGTGGGCTGGCACGGTCCAAAGTTCCTGCATCGCACCATCAGTATCAAGACCAAGGAACTTCATATTATGCGACACATGCGGATAGCCTGCCTTGGACGCCGGACAATTCAAATCTGGATCAAGTGGGCGCACCGTGACCTTTTGGCCTGCCACAAATCCGGTAACATCCGTGCCCACGGTCTCCACAACACCAGACATTTCGTGACCGACAATGCGATTGTGACCAACCCGGGCGTCCATATTACCATGAAAGACGTGCATATCTGTTCCGCAGATACCGCAATAGGCAACACGGATTGTGATTTCGCCGTTCTCCGGTGTGGTGACCGGTACACGCTCGACAGCAAATGTCTTGTCGCCGCGATAAAAGGCGGCTGCCATCGTTTGGTCGTTCATGAATGCATTTCCTTATGTGCGTCTTCAAGTTTGCCCCAATCAAAGGTCACACCGACACCAGGCACCGAAGGTGCCAGCGCCATGTGATTTTCAATCTGAAGCGGTTGTGTTGTGTATTGATCAATCGGGAAAGAATGGACTTCGATCCAACCTCGGTTTTCCTGTGCAGACACCAGGCTTACATGCAGCTCTTGCATCCCATGCGAGCAAATTGGGATCCCATGCTTGCGGCTGAGCTGCGCGACTTGCAGCCAGCCTGTCACCCCGCCGCAATTAGACGCATCTGGTTGTACAAATCCAAGGTCGGCCTGATCAAAGGCATATTCAAACTCGTGGATGGTATGCAGATTTTCACCCATCGCCAAAGGAATTTTCGAATGCTTCGCAATTTCGCCAAAGCCCTGATAATCATCGGGTATTGTCGGCTCCTCAAACCACACAAGGTCAAAGGGTTCGAACGCTTGCGCCGCCTTGATCGCTTGGTCCACTGACATAGAGTAATTGGCGTCGACCATGAACTTTACGTCAGGGCCGATCAACTCGCGTACAGCTTTGATGCGCTCCACATCCTCGGCTAAAGTAGGTTGGCCGATCTTGATTTTCACCGCCCGGAAGCCACGGTCCAGATAGTCTTGGATTGAAGCAAGCAGTTTGGGCAACGGAAAGTTCAGATCAATGCCTCCAGCATACGCAGGACACTCTGGGCCTTTGCCGCCGATATATTCCCACAATGGTTTATCCGCGGCCTTACAGCGTAAATCCCAAAGGGCAATATCCACCGCTGAGATCGCAAATGACGCGACACCCCCGCGTGCAACATAGTGCAGATGCCACTGCATCGCTTCGTATATCTCTTCGACATTGGTTGCCTCTTGGCCAATCAACCAGTCAGCCAAGTCATATTCAATCATGGCAGCGATCGCCCGACCACCTTTCCCTCCGGTATAGGTGTACCCTGTGCCTTCTGATCCATCAGACAATTGAACAGTGACTGTCACCAGTTCAAAGTGCGTATGATCACCGTGTTTCGCGTCTGACAGAACCTCAGCCAAGGGGACATCAAAAACCCGAACTGTGAGTTTGGCGATCTTTGCCATATTAAATAGCTCCTTTCTGTGCCGAGCTTGCCACCCGACTTTGGAAAACGATCACCACGAACAAAAAAGCGCCACGGATCACCATCTGCCAATACGCGCTCAGGCTGATGACACCCCGACCGTTTTCAAAGTTAAGAATGTTAAAGACGAGGCCCAGCAACAATGCTCCCGCGACAGTCGCCGTGATCGAGCCCATACCACCGGTCAGCAGTGTGCCGCCAACGACCACAGACGCAATCGCAGACAGTTCCCAACCAATCCCTTCCAACGGTTGGCCCGCACCAAAACCTGACGCAAGGAATAGGCCTGCCATGCCTGCACAGCCCCCGCTCAGGACATAAACCAACACCTTGGCGCGGGTGACATTCAGCCCCATCATAATGCTGGCATCTTCACCGCCACCAATCGCCAATACAGTACGCCCCAAAGAGGTTTTCTCGAGCAAGACCCAGAGGCCAAACACCACAAGCGCTGTAATGACGATCGTCCAGGGCAGAATGCCGAAGGCCTTTTCCAAACCAAGTTTGGTAAAATTCGACGACCAGTCGATTGAAATCGTCTGAGCACCGGATATCACCAACGCACCACCTTTGGCCCCAAGCATTGTGGCCAATGTGGCAATGAACGGAGGTATCCGCATCACCACCACAAAAAACGCATTGATGGCGCCAATGGCAAGCCCTGCGGCAACGGCACCAGGCAAGGCAACCTGGATCCCATAGGGCGACAAGTAGGCCGCAACAACCGAGGTAAACGCCGCCACCGAACCAACAGATAGGTCAATACCGCCGGTCATAATGACAAAACACATGCCAACCGCAATCACGATGAACATCGCATTGTAGTTCAGGAACGATGAAATATTGTAAGATCCGCCGAAATTCTCGTAGCGCAGCAAGCCAAAGACGATCAGCGCAATAAGGGTAATCCACACGCCCAGGCTGTGGTTATTGCCCTGGATATACCGGCGCAGATCGAAAGCCGTTGTATCAAGCATCTAACTCACTCCTTCCGAGCTTGCTGGACGTAGACCGCCAGCACGATGATGCCTGCCTTTGCGATCAACGCGACTTCGTCCGCGACCCCATTGGCCAGCAGTGTGTATTTCACAAGTTGGATGATCACGGCACCTAAGATAGCCCCAAAGATTGGGGCTCTGCCGCCTTGCAATAGCGTACCACCGACAACGGCCGCAGCGATTGCGTCAAGTTCCATCAGGTTGCCAATCCGGGCCGCATCCGAGGCTGAATTGATCGCCACAACAATCAAACCCGCCAAACCAGACAGACCTGCGCATATGACATAAGCCCCGATTTTGACGCGTTTGACCGGGACGCCTGACAGCTCTGCCGCGCGTTCATTGCCACCTACGGCCAACAATTGGCGACCAAAGACTGTAAAGGCCATCACCCACCAAACGCAGGCTGCAATAATCAAAACCAGATATCCCTGAAATGGAAAACCCAGTATTTTACCCGTGCCCAGATAGCTGAACGCGGGGTTGGTAAAGGTCTGAAGGTTGCCGTTCGTCAGCACCAGCGCGATGCCACGGCCAGAGATAAAGAAAATCAATGTGGCCACGATAGGCTGCACGTTCAGTAAACTGACCAAAGCACCGTTAAACACCCCGCACGCCAAAGCCACGAGGATTGGAACAACAATAGACAGCGCTAGACCCAACTCTGGGTTTGCCTCTGCAAATGGAGACGTGAAAATCAACGGCGCAAGAGCGCCGGATAGCGCCATGATAGCACCCACACTTAGATCGATACCGCCTGTGGCGATCACCAACGTCATTCCGACCGCTACAATCGCAATCGTTGCAACTTGACTGATATTTACGAACAGGGTCTGCGGATGCAGAAAATTTGGTGTAATCAGTATGTTGAACAAAAGGATCGCGATTAACGCGACAACACCACCGTGCCGCGAAATCATGCTCCACTCGAATTTAAAGGCGGTCGGTTCTGACGCGGAGGTGACAGGTTTATTCTGCATAGTCATCCCCTCGCCCCCTCGTCATGATGATGCGCAATCGCTGCGATTAAACTTTCTTCGGTGATGCCAGGGTTTTCGAGTTCTGTGATCGAATACCCATCCCGCAGCACGATGATACGATCCGCTCCTTCGACCAGCTCTTCGAATTCTGAACTGATCAAAACCACACCCAAACCCTTGTCGACGTATTCACGGATGATCGATTGAATTTCGAATTTCGCACCGACATCGACACCGCGCGTAGGTTCATCAAGGATCAGGACATCCGGCTCTAATGCGAGCCAGCGCGCCAATAATACCTTTTGCTGGTTCCCACCTGAAAGCTCTCGGATCGGTTGCTCCATCCCCGAGGTTTTGATCCCAAGCGATGTGATGAAACGCTCAACCAACTCGGTCTCGCGTTTGCGATCAACGCGGCCCATTTTTTTAAGCTTTGGCAACAAAGCTAAAGTCATGTTTTCGCGCACCGACATATGCGGCACGATGCCTTCTCGTTTACGGTCTTCGGTCAAGAAACCAATACCGGCAGAAATCGCTTCGGCGGGCGTACGAATATTTCCCCCAACCACGTGGTTCTGGATCCCCCCAGATCGCAAAGTATCCATTCCAAACAATGCGCGCGCGGTTTCTGTACGCCCAGACCCAAGCAATCCGCCAAGCCCAACAATTTCGCCTTCGCGCAATGTCAAAGACACACTCTTAAGCCCACGTTTGGTCGATATGTCTTTGGCTTCGAAAAGAGGTCTACCAGGCTCTGTCGTTTCACCACCAAGACCCGTCATGCCCGCAGCCTCGATCTCTTCGGGATCACGGCCCAGCATTTCTGAAATCAAGCCAAGTTTGGTTGTTTCAGCAATCACGCGCTGGCCCACGGTCTGGCCATCACGCATAATCGTAACGCGATCGCAGATTTGATACAGCTCATCAAGAAAGTGCGAAATATAAAGAACAGCAACGCCTTCTTTTTTCAGCTCGCGCACCACACCAAACAAGATTTCGATCTCTTGATCGTCCAAAGACGAGGTCGCTTCGTCCATGATCACCAATTGCGCATTCAACGAAACAGCACGGGCGATTGCCACCAACTGCTGAATCGCAGTCGAGTAAGAGCCAAGCTGTGCCCTGACATCAATATGAATACCAAAGCGCTCTAAAATTTCACGTGTCCGAGCGTGCGCGGTCTTCCAGTCGATGGTTCCTAGCCGCGTGCGTGGCTCATAGCCCATCATGACATTTTCCGTCACACTGCGCAGCGGCACCAAGCTAAGCTCTTGGTATATAGTCGCGATTCCAGCATCTTGTGCCTCTCGCGGTGTGGAAACTGTTGAGGGATTTCCGTTGATTTTCACCTCACCTGCATCTCGCCGATAGACGCCAGTCAGGATTTTGATGAGTGTCGATTTTCCGGCCCCATTTTGCCCGATAATGGCATGAACCTCTCCGGGTTCGATGTGTAGGCTTGCGTTTTGCAATGCCACGACGCCAGCAAATGATTTCTTAATCCCACTCATTTCGATCAGGTGTTGCATTACCTGTTCGCCTTTCATGTTTTATGTGCCGAAAGGGCCACTAGGGCCCCTCCAGCTTGGGGAGAAATCAATACGCTTCGTCAATATGATCAGCGGCATTGTCGAGGGTGAACACACGGTCTTCGACCTTGACCCAACCTGGGATTTCTTCGCCAGCAGCGTATTTCTTCATGACGTCACACGCGAGAGGACCAAAGAAAGGCGAACTTTCAACAGTTACACCCATTTTTCCGTCAATGATCGCCTGCAGCGCATCACGTGTTCCGTCGATAGAGACGATGGTGATATCTTCACCAGGTTTACGGCCCGCCAGTTCCAGCGCTTGGATTGCACCAATCGCCATTTCGTCGTTATGAGCATAGACCACGTTCACATCTGGATGCGCCTGAAGCAGTGTCTCCATAACTTGGCGCCCTAGATCCCGCGCAAAGTCACCGGTTTGGGATGCAACAATCTCAAAGCGATCATCTTGCAGAATGCGATCATCAAAACCTTTCTTGCGGTCATTTGCTGGGGAGGACCCTGTGGTGCCTTCAAGCTCGACAATGATGCCCTTGTCTTCTGGGAAATTCGCGATCAGCCATTCCGCTGCGCGCTCACCTTGTTCGATAAAGTCGGAACCAAGGAAAGCCACAAAATGCTCACCGGCCTGTGCGACATTCGGGTCAACAGAACGGTCAACGAGGAAGGTTGGAATGCCAGCCGCTTTTGCTTTCATGACCGCAGGGATCAAAGGCTTTTCTTCACGTGGAGGCAAGAACAGAACGTCGATGCCCTGTGCGATCATAGAATCCACATCAGCAACTTGTTTCGCAGCAGAGCCCGCCGCATCTGTGGCGATCAAATCCCAACCACAGGATTCTGCAGTATCGTGGAACGATTTGGTCTCGGCGATGCGCCAAGGGTTATTGGATTCCATCTGTGCGAAACCCACACGATAGCTGTCTTTCTGCGCCAATGCTGGAGTATCCGCAGTGGATACAGCGGCGCTAAAGCCCAATCCCAGCGCGATGGCTGACCCAAGCAAAATACGACGTTTCATAGTTCTTCCTCCAAGTTTTGAAAGCGGCCCAAACCTCCTAGCCGCATGAAATCTGGGTGTTATTCCCAGTTTAGGTACAGGCTCTGCTTCCGCAGGTACCCGTCAAACCCATATTGGCCGTCCTCACCCCCAAGGCCGGATTGGGCCCAGCCGTTGTGGAAAGCATGAACCTGCTCACCATTTGCGCGGTTGACGTAGATTTCACCAAACTTAAGCGCATAAGGGGTCTGCATGATCCGGCGATGGTTTTCGGTGAACACATAAGCCGAGAGTCCAAACCTTGTGTCATTTGCCATCGCAAGTGCGTGATCAAAGTCGTCCACACGGATGGCCGGAACCACAGGCCCGAACACCTCATTTTGCACAACAACAGACGCGTTGTTTTTGACCTCAAGCACAGTTGGGGCAATCCAATGCCCCTTGGCATAGTCACCCTCGTTCAAAGGTCCGCCCTCCAGAAGAACCTCAGCGCCTTCGGCAATCGCCGCATTCACAATGGACGCAACTTTATCGACTTCTGGACCACTGACTTTTGGCCCCATATCAGGGCCTTTCATCGGATCTCCGATCTTCAAAGCTGCGGACTTTGCGACAAATTTTTCGAGGAATTCATCAGCAATATCTTTGTGCAGATACATACGTTCGTTGCATGTACAGATCTGCCCACAATTTGTGTAACGGGCGACCATCGCAGCTTCGACCGCTTTATCGATATTTGCATCTTCCAGCACGATAAAGGGAGCCTTACCGCCCAATTCCAGGCGCAGCACTTTCATGCCCTCTGCCCCGGCCTTAAAGATTTCACGACCCGCACGATTGCTGCCAGTCATCGTAATCATGGCAGTGTCAGGGTGCTGAACCAACGCTTGCCCAACCACCGGACCGCGCCCAGTGATAACGTTAAACAACCCGGCAGGCAGCCCGACCTGCTCTGCAAGCGACGCGATATACAGACCAGACAGAGGTGTGATTTCATGTGCCAAGAGCACAAAACCATTGCCTGCAACCAGTGCCGGGCCCAGTTTCCGGGTGGCCAGAGCCGCTGGGTAATTCCACGCGGTCAGGCCAACCACGACGCCATAGGGGTGGCGGCGGATATGAATTTCTTCGTTTGGATTATCTGAAACCAGAATATCGCCTTCAATACGGCGCGCATTGTCCGCTGCGTGGAACAAGAACTCTGCCGTTGCACCCGCCTCACCGCGGGCCTGATCCAAAGGCTTACCTTGTTCCGACGTAATCAACCGGGCGAGTTCTTCATTGCGCTCGGCAATCAACTCGCCCAGCTTGCGTACAATACGGCCGCGTTGCACGGCTGGTACCTTCGCCCAGGCAATTTGTGCCATTTTCGCAGCGTCAACAGCATGCACCGCGTCCTCTTCTGTACCAAGTGGCGTTGTCGCGATGACTTGCTCGTTGGCTGGGTTCTCAACCTCAACAACCTCGTTTGAGGCGCCTGATGTCCAACGACCACCAATGTACATTTTTGCACCAAAAACGGCACCGGACTGTATGTCGAAACGTTTCACGAAACTTCCTTTGGTCATACCAAACTAACCACAGAATTTTCTGAAATTGACAATTTAGTCAAGTATATTTTTAAAATCCGGGAATTTTGTATTTTTTGATGTACTTCTTTTTTAATTTGGTGCGACTATAATTCAAACAACAACATTCGACACACAGCGGGAAGTGACCTCAAATCAAGTGAGCCGGTCGATACGAAATAGTTTCAAATCCACAAGACACCGCTTGTATTGCCAATCTGGAGGAAGGCGAATGGCAACAGAATATGATTACATCGTTGCCGGAGGGGGCGCCTCGGGGTGTGTCGTCGCTGGGCGCTTGGTCGCTGACGGGGGATTTAAAGTTCTTTTGTTAGAAGCAGGCTATTCCAACAAACACCCATTGCTGGATATGCCTCCCGGCATCTTCAAGATGATCAATGGCACAAAGTTCATGCGCTATCATAAAACAGTAGAGCAAGCGCACCTGGGCGGCCGTGTGCATGACATTCCACAAGGTCACGTATTGGGAGGCGGATCTTCGGTGAATGCGCAAGTTTATATGCGAGGGCGTCCGTCAGATTATGACGCATGGCATCAGGAGCTTCGCGGCAGCAATGATGGCCCCGATTGGGACTGGCAGGCCGTTTTACCCCATTTTCACCGCATGGAAGACAACAACCGCCTTCACAATGATCTGCACGGTACAGGTGGCCCCTTGCTGGTCTCTGATCCTGGTCACGTCGACAGCCTGTCACGCTTATTTGTGCAAGCCGTTCAAGGGTTAGGCGAACCGTTTTCGCCCGATTTCAACGGGCCCACACAAAGAGGCGTTGGATTTTATCAGTTCATGAACCGACATGGCCGCCGCTCCTCATCTGCCTATGCCTACATTGCACCGCTCGAAAATAATCCAAACCTAACAGTCCGTCTCCAGTCAGAAGTGCAAGAGCTGATCATCGAAAACGGAGCCGCAGTTGGTGTGCGCTTTAACGATAGATCCGGCACAGTGCAGACCGCCCATTGTCGCGGTGAAGTCATCCTGTCAGCTGGTTCGCTGATCACGCCGAAACTGTTGATGCAATCGGGCGTCGGGCCAGCAGATCATCTGAACGACATAGGGATCAAATGCAAAGTTGACCTTCCCGGCGTTGGTGAAAACCTCGTGGATCACCCAGAGGTGCCAATCACAGCGCGGGTGAAAGGCAAAGCAGGCTACTACAAACAAGGCGAAGGCTGGCGGATGCTCAAGAATGGATTGCAATTCAAACTCTTTGGCAGCGGGCCGGTGACCTCTGCGGGGGTTGAAGCCGGGGCCTTTGTGAACCCCACCAACTCTAACGCAGAACCCAGCATCCAAGCGTTCTGCGTGCCTATCGTGTATGTGGACCGCGATACCAAACATCTGGTCGAGGATGGATACGGGCTGACAGTTACAACGGTTGTGGTCAAACCGAAATCACGTGGAACTGTAAGACTCGCGTCAGCCGACCCTAAAGCCATGCCGCTTATTTCCCCGAATCTGTTAAAAGAAAAGACAGATATGGATACGATGGTCGAAGGGCAAAAGTTCTTTTTAAAAGCCTTTGACACGGCCCCACTTGCTGCGCAAGTCGACAAAGTCATGCTGCCTGACCCCAACTGTCGCAGCGATGAAGACCTGCGTGCCTATTGTCGTCGTTTTGTCAAAACAAACTACCATCCAGCAGGCACAGCTAAGATGGGCAAAGACGGCGACCCCATGGCCGTTCTTGATCCACGTTTACGTGTGCGGGGCGTAAACAATCTACGGGTGTGCGATCTTTCGGCCATGCCAGATATTAACGCCGGGAACACACAAGCACCGGCGATGATGATGGGTGATCGTTGTGCTGATATGATTTTAGGGCGGCTATAAAGATATTCAGCCCACCCAGAATTTACTCTGGCAGGGTCCTAGAATAGATACTGTATAAACCGCATTCAAATGCGGGCCAGACGAACGAAAGGAATGTGCAGTTGCAAAGCCAAGAGGACAAAGGGCGCGCCGCAGATCTCGTGGTAAGCAAACTCGCGCAGAAAATTCAATCTGGTGAACTGGAAGACGGCCAACCCCTCCCCCCCGAACGCAACTTGATGGAAGAATTCGGCATCAGCCGAACGGTTGTACGCGAAGCTGTGGTCGCATTGTCGAACAAAGGCCTGATCGAAGCACGACCCCGCCACCGCCCAGTGGTTCGAAAACCCGGCTACGACGCCGCCTTCGAGGCGCTGGAAAGCATTGTCACACATTTGCTGCACGAGCCCGACGGCGTGCGCAACTTGTTTGATACCCGGATTATCATTGAATCTGCCCTTGTGCGGGAAGCTGCGAAAAATGCAAACAAGGACGACTTGATTGCACTAAAGCAAGCGCTTGAAGCCAACGAGGCAGCAATCAACGACAGTGACGCCTTTTACCAAACCGACATAGGTTTTCACCAAGTCCTGTACGGCATTCCCCGCAACCCTGTATTGCCTGCGATCAACAAGGCGTATACGACATGGCTTGCACCGCATTGGTCGCAGATGCCCCGTCTGCCTGATCGAAATCGTCGCAATTTCGAAGCCCATAAAGAAATCTATGAAGCTGTGTTGATGCGTGACCCTGACGCCGCCGAAGAAGCCCTGCGCTGTCATCTGCAAAGCGCCTGGAAACAGGTGCGCGAAACATTTGGAGAGCTGTAAATGCTATCAGGCAAACGACCCATCAGCAAAATTTGCTGTATTGGCGAAGTCATGATCGAGCTGGTGAATGGGCGCCATGGCAATATCACCCTAGGCGTTGCAGGCGACACCTATAACACAGCTGTTTATTTAAAGCGGATGCTGCAGCAGAAACACACCGTTGCCTATTGCACGGCTTTGGGAACAGACCCCTATTCTGCCAAGATCAAAGAGGCTTTGCATAACTACAACATCGACACCTCTTGTATAGAAATCCGTACAGATAAAATCCCCGGTCTGTACGCAGTGGATACCGACGCTGACGGAGAACGGAGCTTTACCTACTGGCGCTCTGATGCGGCTGCGCGCACGTTGTTTCAACCCCCGAATAAAATCAGTTTTAAAACTCTTGCAGGTTTCGATCTGATTTATCTGTCGGGTATCACGATGGCGATCCTGCCCCCTGACATTCGCGCTGCCTTGATAGATTTTGTCCACACCTTCAAGGCGGGCGGTGGAACAGTCGCCTATGATAGCAACTATCGTCCAAAACTTTGGGAAAATCAGGCAGTCGCCCAAGACATCAACACACAGCTTTGGCAGCTAGCAGACATTGCTCTCCCGTCAGTCGATGATGAAATGGAGCTATTTTCCGAAAGCACTCAGGCCGAAGTTGTCGCGCGCTTGCAATCCCTTGGCGTAACCTATGGTGCCTTGAAGCAGGGGGCCGAGGGGCCTCTGGATCTGGGCATTCAACACGCTGTTGCAGAGAACTTAACACAGGTATCACACGTGATCGACAGCACCGCAGCAGGCGACAGCTTCAATGCGGGTTATCTTGCGTCTTACGTTTTGGGGGAGACCTCAAAATCCCAGTTAGAACGCGGCCACAATCTGGCCGCCAAAGTGATCACCCATCCGGGTGCTATCATTCCAGAATAAAGAAAAGGCAGGCCTGTTCTTGGGCTCACCTTGCACATACAAAAAGCGTGGATGCGGTGAACAGTGCAGCATCAGCGCATTTCATGCGTCGACATCGCTCAAGCGTAAAGGTGGCAGCTGTTCACAATCCTCGTATCATTCTGGAATTGCGAACTCTTTTCGATTCCATCCGAACGGTTTGGCGCGGGCCTACCAGTTGGTGACGGATCCGTCTGGGCGCTTAAGATGGGGCGCTTCAATGTATTCAACGGTTTGATCAACAAGCCTTGTCTCATCAACCTCAACACCCAATCCGGGAGCGTCGGGAACAAGATAAACCGGGCCATTTGTTTGAATTTGTACCGGGAAAATTTCGTGGTCATGGAAGCCAAGAGCCTCGACAGGGCTTTGTCGATTCTCAAGCCAACTCAGGTTTGGTATTGCCGCCGACATATGTACAGTCGCAGCGGTGCATACTGGCCCCAAAGGGTTATGCGGCATCAGATCGACATAGTGTCGCTCACTCATCGCGGCGACTTTCATCGCCTCAGTAAACCCACCGATATTGCAGATATCCAGGCGCATAAATTGCGTCACACCCGCATCCAAAAACCGTGCAGCTTCCCATTTGGACGAAAACTCCTCGCCTACCGCAAAGGGAATATCAGTCATTCGACGCAATGAGACGTAAGCCTCAGGTGTTTCAGAACGAATAGGTTCTTCGATAAAGTTCAACGTACCCTTTGGCAGCATTGCGCAAAAACTTGCGGCCTCCGCCACGGTGTAGCGGTGGTGCATGTCCACACCCAGACACAGAGATGGGCCAAACTCTTCGCGGATGGCAATCAATTCGGCTGCGGTTTTGGACAACGACGCCCAAGGATCAAATATGTCACCTTCACCAAAGCTACCCGGATACGTACGCACACAAGACCAGCCTGCATCAACCAATGTATGAATATCGGCCAACAAGCCTTCGGTGGTTTTCGCCATCGAGCTGGCAAAGCTTGGAACTTCATCGCGCTGCCGACCGCCCAACAGTTGATAAACCGGCAATCCAAGGCGTTTGCCAAGCAAATCATGCAAGGCGATATCAATCGCAGAAATAGCAGCGGTCAGAACCCGGCCGCCTTCAAAATATTGGCTGCGATAGGATTCCTGCCAGATACGACCGATTTGGCGTGAATCCTGACCAATAAGAAAGGTCGAAAAATGCGCAATTGTCGCTGCCACAGACTTTTCTCGCCCGGACATGCCGCTCTCTCCCCAACCGAACAGGCCGTCTTCACTTGTCACTTTAACCAGTAACTGATTGCGCGCACCAACACGCACAACAAAAGTACTGATATCTGCAATGCGTACGGCACGCGCAGCGCCTTTAGACAACCCAGTAACGTTAGATACCCCGACAGAAGGCACGTGCATATCGTCCGACATTAGGAGCTCCGAATCGTCATTCTTGGGTTGGTCATAATATTATTATCTTAATATCGTCGATTATATTCAAGATATAAAATACAACAACACCGCTAAACGAATATTTCCATTCTGTTTCCAATTGAAATTGTCTTATATAGAGGGCAAAAAATGGTGCGGCGCACCACAAACTAAGGAACACCGATGCAAGCAGGCGGCAAAGCACTTGAGGCAGAGACAACTCTGTACGAGGCCATCCTAGAGGATATTGCTAGAGGCAACTTAAAAGGCGGTGATCGGCTAAAAGTCTCGGCGTTAGCCAAGCAATATGGTCAAAGCGCAAGCCCGATCCGTGAAGTGCTGCGCCGCATGCAGGGCGAAGGCTTTGTCAAAATCCTCCACAACAAAGGTGCAGTCATCGTCGCTGCGGACGCTTTGACCATTCAAAATATCTTTGAAGTCCTGCAATTGCTGGAACCGTACTTTGTAAGCTGGTTCGCAGAATATGCTTTGCCTGAAATGCTAGAGGAACTCGACGCAGTACATCAGAAAATTCTGGATGCACCCAAGGATGATCTGTACTTGTTCCGTAAACTCGACACCGAGTTCCACTATGTCATCTGCAAGCATCATTATAATGATGCCGCAGCAGATACATGGAAACGCCTTCGGACCGCATTAAGCGTGCACGCCTCTAGACTGCGGATCAGCCCTCAACGCATTCAGACCATCATCGAAGAACATGCGCTTTTAATTGCGGCATGCAAAGCAAATGATTCAAAGGCTGCGCTTGAAATAATTACCCAGCACGTGAATGGCTCGTTCCATCAAATGTCACAACAAATGCGGGCCATCGGCATTTAGAGGGCTGATAAATTCAAGGCCCCCGCAACATAAGCTTTGCTGGATACGACAACGCGGACTGTGTCGCCACCTCTGCTATATTGCAGACCAAGTATATAGCGCACTGGATCAGATCATCTAACGGCACGTGAATTGTGGAAATGCGGCTCGAAACCCAGGAATAAGACGAGGGATCGCCATAGCCGATAAAGGCCAAACCCTGATCGTACGGAGCCCGCCTCTGCACAAAGGCGCTAAGCGCGCCGTTCGAGGTTTCAAAGCCTCCACAAAGAATGGCCATCGCAACCTGTGCATCAATCAGTTGGCTGGCATTGCCCCCCATGCCAGATGAGGATTTTACAATATATATATCAAGGTCTTATCGGCCTGCAACCCAGCGGCCGCAAGCCCGTTTTGATCGGCTTGAAAACGTTGCGCACCCTAAAGGAGAGGCCGCAGCTGTCATCTTTTGGCCGCGCTGATGTTGGCGCGTGTCGAAGGCAAATCCCCAGTGGAATACCTGTCTGTAAACGAACAAAAGCGCGTGCGCACGTATAAAAGCTGGATTAAAGGACATATAACATGACGGTCATATCAGACATCATCGGTCGCCGCGTCTGGGATTCCCGCAGTCGCCCCACTGTGAAAGTTGATGTCCAACTCAAAAACGGGACTTTGGGCCGCGCCATTGCGCCTGCAGGTGCCTCACGAGGGTCGCGCGAAGGAATTGGCGGCACAACGCTACAAGGCGTGAACGTATCCAATGCTTTGGTCAACGTGAAATGGACAGCAACGCCATGATCGACATGTTGGGCGGCTGGCTGGATGTGAACGGCCAACGCATGCAAACCTGCACGATGATTTTTGATACAGCAATCATCGTCAGCTATATGTCAGCATTTACCCGCCTAGAACCGGGCGATCTGATCTGCGCAGGCCCACCTCCGGGTGTGGGTGCAGGGAAAAAGGGGAACCCGAACGCATCCGCCTATTCCAGATCTAAGGCGATTGAGATGATCAAATCCATGGGCAAAGAACTGACCGAGAAAAACATCACTGTGAACTGCGTCACGCCTGCAGCGGCCAAAACCCGCATTTTTGATCAGGTGTCTAAAGAGGTCATAGAGTTCATGCTGCAAAAAATCCGCGCGGGCGCTTTTGACCGTAGAAGAAATCGCAAGCATGGTGTTGTGATCGCATCTGCCGAGAACTCGTTTATAAAGGGGGCTGTTTTCGATCTCTCTGCTGGGCAAGCCACCTATTCAAAATGGCCCGCGCAAAGCGGGCCGTATTTCTCTTATCTGGCCTTAGCCCGCGCTGCGTGAAGCGCCTGCGCCAAGACATGCATATCCCCCACATGATTGGCCAGGATTAAAATCAGTCGCGAGTTGAGCGCCTGACTTTCATCCTCTGACAAATCCGCGTGGGCCTCGATCAAATCTTCATAGAACTGATCCGCATCTGCGATATTGGCTTTTGTAATCAATTCACCCATGGCTCAATCCTTTCCGCAGGCTTTGCGCAACGCGTGTACGGTTTGCGCTTGGTCATAGGTTTCCCAACGCGCGGCGATGTGCTGGTCTGGACGGATCAAATAGACCCCAGAGTGTTCTGATCCCAAATACCGCGCACGCAACAACTCATGCGCGGCAGAGCTTGTATCAATCCGCATGCCTTTGATAGGGATACCATCAACGTCCAATATCTCCGGAACATCTTGATTAAGGCCCAGCAAAATAAACGCATCCCCCAGATGATCCAGAAGGAACCCATCATTCATAGGCGCATCCGGACAAGGGCTGCCAACACGCGTACGCGCCGGGCCGTTTAAAACATCCGCGCCATTCAACGAGAGCCCATCATAGGTGCATGGCATCGACAGACGGCCAGAATTCACCAAAGGGCGTGCAAATTCGTAGTCTTGCGACAAATCCAAGACCGCGTTGCGGAACTGATGGCTGACCTTGGACTTTGGCGTAATAAAATCTGTGGCGCGGGTAGAATTCCGAATGTTTTCATCCGCACCATAGATCCGTTCTTCAGAATAGCTGTCGATCAGGCTTTCTGGCGCTTTCCCGTTTACAACAAGCCCCAGTTTCCAGCCCAGATTATCGACATCTTGCATCCCAGAATTTGCACCGCGTGCCCCAAAGGGTGAAACCTGATGCGCACTATCACCGGCAAAGATCACGCGCCCATGGCGAAACTCTTCCATGCGTTTGCATTGAAAAGTGTAGATCGACGACCAGACCATGTCATACTCGATCTTCTCCCCCAGCATGGCATCCAGACGCTTGCGGATGTTTTCTTCTTTCATCTCTTCTTTGCGGTCAACATCCCAGCCGATCTGGAAATCGATACGCCAGACATCATCTGGCTGTTTGTGCAGCAAAGCAGAGGCCCCGGATTTGAAATGGGGTTCAAACCAGAACCAGCGTTCCGTTGGGTATTCCGCTTTCATGCGAATGTCAGCGATCAAGAAACTGTCTTGAAAAACCCGGCCATCAAACTCAAGCCCCATCATGCCCCGCAAAGGCGAGCTGGCGCCATCGCAACCAATCAGCCAATCCGCCTCAAGCCTGTAGGTGCCATCTGGCGTCAGCACGGTCAGCGCGACATGATCATCAAAGGTTTCAACCGCCTCAACCCGGTTCTTTCCGCGCACGTCGATGGGGGCACCCTTTTTGATTTCTTCCTGAATTTGTTCAAACAAAAAGCGTTCGAAATAGGGCTGTTGCAGGTTGATGAACGCCGGGTTCTTGTGCCCCTCCTCGGGTAAGAGGTTGAATTCAAAGACCTGGCGATCATCGTGGAAGACCTTACCAATGTTCCAGACGACCCCTTTGTCGACCATCACATCCCCGCAGCCATATCGATCTGCGATTTCAAGCGTTCGCTTGGCAAAACAGATGGCGCGGCTGCCCATGCCAATGCCTTCGTGGTCATCCAAAACAACCACCGGCACGCCTTGGCGACCAAGGTCAAGCGCAATGCCCAACCCCACAGGGCCGCCCCCCATCACAACGACGGGGTGGCGTACCACGGCATCCTGATCCTGGTCCGCTGACCGTTCATAGGGGTACAGTTTGAACGCAAGTGGATAGCGATCCTGAAACATAGCAGGTCCTCCCTAATCGTAAGTGCTTAGTTCTGCAGAGCGTTCCACATATCTTTGTCACGCTGCGCGGTCCAAACACGTGGGGTATCGATGCCACGGGCTTCGTCGTAGGCACGTGCTACATTGAACGGCAGGCAGTGCTCATAGATCGCATAGTCTTTGAACTTTTCATCGCAAGATTCACGCACCGCATCCCATGCTTCTTTCAGGCTGCCACCGCGCGCAACAACACGCTCAACAGGCTTATAGGTCGAGGTGACAAAATCTTCGGTTGCGGCCAGCGCTTTTGCGACCATGTCTTCACCCACCAGCGCATCACCGCGGCCCGGAGCAATGGATTTTGGTTCAAACGCCGCGATGTTCGCCAGCGTATCCGCCCAATCGCCAAAGTGACCGTCGCCACAATAGCAAGCAGAGTGGTATTCCACGATGTCGCCGGTGAACATAACTTCTTGATCTGGAACCCAAACCACAGCGTCACCTGCAGTGTGCGCGCGGCCCAGATGCATAATGTCAACGCGGCGCTTGCCCAGATACACAGTCAGGCTGTCGCTAAAGGTGGTGGTCGGCCAGGTCAGACCGGGAATTTCTTCATGGCCCTGAAACAAACGCGGGAAACGATCGAATTCAGAGTCCCAATCTTCTTGGCCCCGTTCAGCAACCATTGATCGGGCGGTATCAGACATGATGATTTCACCCGCACCATAGGCCGACGCCCCCAGAACACGCACCGCGTGATAGTGGGTCAACACCACATGGCTGATCGGCTTATCTGTAACGGAACGTACGCATTCAATCACTTTACGCGCCAGACGTGGGGTCGCCTGTGCTTCGACGATCATGACGCTTTCGTCACCAATGATAACACCAGTGTTTGGGTCACCTTCCGCGGTAAAGGCATAAAGCCCCTCACCTACTTTGGTAAAACTGATGTTTTTTTCTTCCATATCGCCAGCTGAGGCAAAGGCTTTAGACATAACTCTCTCCTTCTCGGAAAGCGCGTTCCGAGTTACGTGTGTTTCTTATGGCTGCCCCTGCTCACGCCGGGGCGTGCTGCGATTATTTGGCCCAGTCAGGCACGGCTGGTGCAGGCAAAACGGTGCCCGTACATTCTCCAAAGCCGACACGATAGCCGTCCCCTTTGGCGGCCCCCCGCAAGGTCAATGTGTCGCCATCTTCAAGGAACGAACGCGTTTCGCCGGTGGCCAGCGTCATCGGCTCTTTGCCGCCCCAGCTGAGTTCCAGCATTGAGCCGCGATTTTCCTTTTCAGCACCAGAAATCGTGCCAGACCCCAGCAGGTCGCCGGTGCGCATGGAACAGCCAGATGTGGTGTGGTGGCACAGTTGCTGTGCCGCAGAATAGTACATCTCGTTGTAATTCGTGCGGGCGATGATGCTTTCGTTCTGGCCGTCTGGGGCCAGACCAACCTCAAGGTCGATATCATACAGCATCGGGCCGGGTTCCGTCAGATACGCCAACTGCGGGCGTTCACGCTCTGGGGTAGAGGTGCGGAAAGGCTCCAAGGCCGCTTTGGTCACAATCCAGGGGCTGATCGAAGTCGCCGTTGCTTTGGCCTGAAACGGGCCAAGCGGCTGGTATTCCCAGGCCTGAATATCACGCGCGGACCAATCGTTCAGCAGCACATAGCCAAAAATCATATCATCGGCCTGCTGCACCGATACCATGCCATCAGAAGGCTGGCCAACAATGGCCCCCATTTCCAGCTCTAGATCAAACCGGGCACAGGCCGCAAAACGCGGCAGCTCATCGTTTGGGCCTTTCAACTGGCCGTTCGGACGCACAACATCGGTACCCGAAACCACAACAGAAGAGGCGCGACCATTGTAGCCAATTGGAATAGACAACCAATTTGGCGGCAGGGCGTTTGCCGGATCGCGGAACATTGAACCAACGTTGATGGCGTGGTTTTTACCTGCATAAAAGTCCGTGTATTCCGCAACAGTGAACGGCATATGCATAGTCACATCCGCCTGTGCCACCAGATGCGCGGCAAAGGCGGCCTCTTGTGCGGCCCCTGCGGTTAAACCCTGTTGCAGCTGATCGCGCAGCGCCGCCCAGACTATTGGCCCGGCAGACATAACATCGTTCCAGACGCCGGATTGCAGCAATGCGCCACCCTCCAATGTCAATGCACCCTCGGCTTCAAGCGCGGTCAGATCAAGGATTTGATCGCCAATGGCAACGCCACAGCGTGCGGTGCCATCTGTAGAAAACACACCATAAGGCAAGTTGTTCAGGGGGAAATCGGTCTCAGAGGTGTTCGCGCTCTCGACCCAGCTTTTGAGCAAAGTCATGTGTGTTCCTTATCGTTTCCAATTGCCTTCAGGGGTGCCATCAAAGTTCTTTTCGAGGCTGTCCCAGCAATCAATATAGTCATCTTGTAGAGGCGCTTCTTGGGCCGCAAATTGCGTCAGATGCTGCGGGAAGCGGGTCTCGAACATAAAGGACATGGTATTGTCCAGCTTTTCAGGCCCAAGGTTGCTGTGGGTTGCTTTGTCAAAGGCCTGTTTATCAGGGCCATGCGGCAGCATCATATTGTGCAAGCTGATCGCCCCCGGCTCAAAGCCTCCTGGTTTGGCATCATATTCGCCATAAATATTGCCCATCAGTTCAGACATAACGTTCTTGTGGTACCATGGTGGGCGGAAGGTATCTTCCATTGTCATCCAGCGTTCACGGAACAGGACAAAATCGATGTTTGCCGTACCCGGCACGCCAGATGGCGCTGTCAAAACGGTAAAGATCGAAGGATCAGGGTGATCAAACAGGATCGCGCCGATCGGGCAATAATCACGCAGATTATATTTACAGGGCGCGTAATTCCCGTGCCATGCGACCACATCCAATGGTGAATGGTCAATAAAGGTTTCGTGGAACTGACCCTGCCATTTGATCACAACCCGCGAACGGACTTCACGATCTTCAAAAGCAGCAACCGGAGTTTTGAAATCACGGCGGTTTGCCATGCCGTTTGCACCAATTGGCCCACGGCCGGGCAGATCCAGTTTCTGTCCGTAATTTTCGCATACAAATCCGCGCGCCGGACCATCAATCACCTCAACCCGATAAACCAGACCCCGCGGCAGGATGGCGATTTCTTTTGGTTCCAGATCAATCACACCCAACTCGGTGCAGAACCGTAGACGGCCTTCTTGAGGAACCACCAAAAGCTCTGAATCAGCGGAATAGAAATACTCGTCTTCCATGCTTTCGGTGACCAGATACACATGGCTCGCCATACCAACCTGCGTGTAAACGTCCCCCGCAGTCGTCATGGTTTTCATGCCAGTAACCCAAGTCAGCTTATCACCGGTATGCGGGATCGGGCTCCAGCGATACTGCCCCAAAGACGTCACATCTTCCAAAACATGTGGTGCAGATTTCCAATCCGGCATTTCAATCTTTTCAAAGCGACCAACGTGTTTGACCGACGGACGAATACGATAGCACCATGTACGTTCATTCTGGTGGCTGGGTGCCGTGAATGCGGTGCCGGAGAGCTGTTCACCATAAAGACCATAAGCGCATTTCTGAGGGCTGTTCATGCCCTGCGGCAGAGCACCCGGTAGGGCCTCGGTTTCAAAATCATTGCCAAACCCGGGCATATAACCGGGGGTCGTTCCCATCGTGTTTTCAGACCTGATCAATGCAGTTTCAGTCATGATATTCCTCTTCACCCTTTGCTACCTCAGCCATGCCGAGTCAGCCAACGTCTTGCGCTTAAAATTGGTTGCAAATGAAACGAAGTCAAGATATTTGTTGCAAACGTAACCAATTTAGCGCCAAAATTTCAAGAACACTGTGTTTTTTTGGAGGGGTCATGACGCAAGCATTGCCGGATTTCGATCTGGAACAATATCTGCCGTACCAATTTGCCGTGATTACCGCCCAGCTCAGTGCGAATCTCGCCAATCGATACCGCGACAAATACGCGATCACGGTGGCAGAATGGCGTGTGTTGGTGAACCTTTCTTACTCCGATAGTCGATCCATACGAGACATTCAGTGGCGTGTGGGAATGGACAAATCCAAAGTAAGCCGCGCCGTGTCTCGGCTAGAAGCTGCGGGGCATCTCACAAAAGCCGTCAATCCCAATGACCGCAGGTTGCTGCAACTTTCCCTGACAGAAGAAGGCTATCAGCTGGTTAGAGATCTCGTTCCGCTGGCCGAAGACTTTCAAGACAAACTTCGCGCGCAGCTTGGGCCTCAGTTTGCCTCTCTCAGCCAAGCCTTAAATACCCTCATGAAGGAAATACTCGATGACAACTCTGTATGATTACTGGCGGTCTTCCGCGAGCTACCGTGTGCGCATCGCGCTTGGCCTTGCAGACATGCAATGGAACACAGAAATTGTCGACTTGCTGAATGCGGACCATCGCAGCGACACCCATTTGACGCGCAATCCCCAGGGTTTGGTTCCCACGTTAGACCTTGATGGGCAAATGATGGCGCAATCCATTGCGATCATCGAATATCTGGATGAAACGCGTGACTTGGGCCTCCTGCCCAAATCCCCAATGGAAAAGGCAAAAGTGCGCGCTTTGGCCTATGCCATCGCCATGGAAATCCATCCGATCTGCAACCTGAACGTCGCCAAATTTGCGGTGCAAACGTCTCAAGGCGCAATCGAAAACAAACAATGGATGCAGCATTTTATTACCAAAGGCCTGCTTGCATATGAACAATTGATGCCAAACGGAACATACTCCTACGGAGAGAGTGTTACATTGGCCGACATTTGCCTGATGCCTCAAATTTATAACGCAAATAGATGGGATGTTGATTTAGGCCCTATGCCAAAAATTCGCAGTGTTGTGTCTCAACTTGAGAAACTCCCTGCATTTGCGAGTGCCCATCCCGACAATTCACCCCACTGATAATGGCCCGATACTCTGTCATTTGTGGCAAAAACAGATAGCGGTAAACTCCATGAATTTTCCCACACCGCAGGCCGCAGATGCGCTCAGCTTTGGCAATATGACAGCGAAAGAAATCTGCGGCCGGCTCCAGTTCATGTCTGAAGAAAACCAGCTGGTGCGCAAGCTTCTTCAGACGTTCATTGACGATCAGCCCAGATAGGCGCGTTCAAGGATCGAGCGATCTTTCTTGAGTTCATCTGGCGTACCAGAATAGCTAAGCTTGCCGTGTGTCAGCACATGCGCACGGTCGGCAACATCCAGCGCGAGATGCGTAAACTGCTCGATCAGCAAAATACCCATGCCCTTTTCCCGCAGATTGCGGACAACACCCACCAATCGTTCGATGATCACCGGAGCAAGCCCAAGCGACATCTCATCCAATAGCATGACCTTTGGATGCGAAACCAGCGCCTGCGCAATCGCAACCATTTGCTGTTGTCCCCCAGAGAGCGACCCGGCCGCCTGCCCGGCTTTGTCACGCAGCTCTGGAAAGACGTCAAACGCCTGTTCAACTGATGCATTCAACGTGTCATCATCCAGCTCCGGCCCGGCCGCGCGCAGATTATCCAAGACGGACAAACGCCCAAGCGTATGATGACCCTCAGGAATTGCCGCGATCCCATGCGCCCGCACATTCTGAGGACTCGTACCCGCAATATCCTTACCTTGAATGATCACCTCTCCCATCAGCGGCATAACGCCTGCGATCCCTAGCACCAGCTCTGACTTACCTGCGCCGTTCGGGCCCAACAAGGCCACGATCTCACCCTCATTCACCGATAAAGAGACACCATCAATCACACGGCGGGTGGCCCCTTGAACGGTCACATCTTTGATTTCCAACATGGTGCCTCCTTACCGGCCCAAATAGGCGGTTTTTACAACTTCATCCGCCAAGACCTCTTCGGTCGGCCCAAAGGCGATGAGTTTGCCAAAATCCAATACAGCGGTCGCGGCGCAGACATCACGGATAAGATCTACATCGTGATCCACCAACAAGATTTGCGCCCCGAATTCAGGATGAATGCCACGAATGATGTCGCGCAGGTGCTGCATCTCTGCTTCCGATAGCCCACCGCCGGGCTCGTCCAGCAATACGACCCGTGGCCCGCCAATCAGGCATTTTGCTATTTCTGTCATGCGGCGCTGGTAAGGGTTCAACGCGCGACCCTGTTTCAGACGAATGTCTCCGATGCCCACAAAATCTAGCGCTTTAGAGATAGCTCCCACACGTTGCGCCTTGCCAATGCCTTTGCCATCCAGAACGGCCTTCAGGTGCTCTTCGACCGTCAGATCGGGCACGATCTGAACCTTTTGAAAACTACGGGCCAATCCCCAACGCGTGCGTTTATGGGGGGCAAGGTCAAACAAATTGGTGCCATTCACCACGATTGATCCATCGGTCACCGGCGCAAAGCCAGAAAACGCATTCGTCAACGTGGTCTTGCCCGCGCCGTTGGGTCCGATCAGGCCAACGACATCCTCCGCGATTTTCAACGACACACTGTCCAGCGCCACCACGCCCCCGTATTTTACGGTAACATCTGTGATTTCAATCATCAGAGCCTCCCTTTTTGAATGCGCCCATGATCTGACCGGCGATCCCTTCGGGCGCGGTCATGATGGCGTGCATCAAAGCTGCACCAAAGATGATCATCGCAATGTCAGCGCTCAGCCCGAGATCGTTAAATATCGCAGGCAATAGCTTATAAAGCAGGCCCGCAACGATCGCCCCAAGCCAACTGAAAACGCCACCGACAACCGCAAGCGCGAAAAGCAAAATACCCTCTCCAGCCAGAAAACTGCGCGCATCCAGTTGCCCCAACGCCCCCGCCAGTAAGGCACCGGATGTACCCGCCAAAAAACCCGACAGGGCAAAGGCCCAGAGCTTAAAGAAGGTTACGTTGATCCCAGCCGCCATCGCATTGGCTTCGGATTGCCGGATCATCGCCCAGGCCCGCCCCGGCGCGCTGGATTTGTGCAGCCCGATCAGCATAAACGCCACTCCAAGCGCAATCATGACATAGCGAAAATAGGCTGTGTCGCTCTGCGCGAAACCTGGACGACGCACAGCATCAGCCGATTTTTGCGCCACCCCCCAAAAGCCTTCGCCACCATTTGGAAACTGGAAGGCGTTGAAAAAGATCTGCGCAAGCGCTGCCACCATTAGGGTCACAAGAGCAAGATACAGCCCACGCATCCGCAGCGCAGGCAGCGCAAAAAGCGCGCCTATTACGCCGGTCAACCCACCCGCAATGATGACAAGCAGCGTCACCGGCAAATCCGTCGCATAGTTCAAGCGCAACGCGATCCATCCCCCAACGCCAATCAGGGCAATCTGTGCCAGATTAATCAAACCAAGCTGCGCATAAACAAGCGCAACGCCGGATGCCGCCAAAGCAAAGATCGCAGCAGATGTTAATACTTTGATCCAAAGCGCACCAAGCACCATCGGCAAAATCAATACCGTCAGCGCCAGCAAAGCGACGCCAATCCAAGTTGAAGTTTTCTGTAAAGGGTCCATCGGATCAGTCCTTGCTCGCAAAGGTCAGGCTGGTGCCACGCTGCATCCAAAGGATCATCAACCCAGCAATAACAAACGGCGTCATCGCACGCAGCGGCGCGAGAGGTTTGTACAACGTCAACATCGCCTCAATCACACCGATGAAAAGCCCACCCAGCAATGTCATCGGTAAAGACGTCAGCCGCCCGACGATGGCCGCTGCGGTGGCTGGGATCACCATAAATGTGATCACGGTCGGCTCTAGGCGCACCAGGGAGCCAAACAGCAACCCGGTGCCGCCCGCCAAAGCACCAGAGATGCCCCAGGCCAAAGTTTCGACTTTGATGATAGGAATGCCCAGCAAGGCCGCGTGATCACGATCATCAGCCAAGGCACGCATGTTCAGCCCCATACGCGACCGATCAAGATATAGGATCATCGCAATCACAGCAGCAACCGCAACACCAAGCGCAATCAGACGGGTGACGGTCACGCGGACCCCCAACAGGGTCACTGCGATTTTGTCGGTAGGCAGGCTCAGCTTGCGCAGTTCGTCATCCCAGATCAGGCCCATCACGCCCAACAAGATCAACATATACCCTAACGTCGCAACCGCCTTAACGGCCGGTTCACGCCATGCCAGCGCAGGAGCAACAAGACGCCCATATGCGACACTCAAAACAACGCCCGCCACCAAGGCTGCAAACCAGGATAGAGGGGGCCAGGCCCCCCAATCAGCCACCTGCCACGCCACCATAGCGGCAGCAGCGGCAAGGGCACCGTAAGCAAAATTCAGAAACCCCGTCGAGCGACGCAGGATGACCAGACCAATGCCCGCCAAAGCATACAAAGAGCCAACGGCAAGGCCAGAGACAAGAAAGAGACCATAGACTTTCAGCATAAGATATTCCTTTCGGGGCGGGTGGCATTCGACCACGCCGCCCCTCGCGGGGAGGTTAGTCCAAGCCCAGAGCAGTCTCTTGGGCCAGAATGGGCTCGAGGTAGTTGGTGTCGATGTCGTAGCAATCACGCATCAGCTCAAAACCGCCATCTTTAAACACGACCATCCGCCCGGAATGGTTCGGCATATGGCGGTCCGCAACACCTACATAATACGGATCACACAGCAGATCTGATTCAACGCCAACAATGTTCTGAATGGCTTTGGTGACGCTTGGGCGATCAATGCGATCGGCATCTAGGTCAAGCAGCGCATCGACAAAGAACTTGGCAGAGATATAGCCAGACTGGCTAAAGGTGTCGCGACGATCGTCGTCCTTGCCGTAGGTGTCCATCACTTTGACCCAGTTCTGATTGTCTGCGCCATCACTGTCGAACGTGTTCAGCTCGATGTTGATGTACAAATGATCAGACCAGTAATCGCCCAGAACTTCGCCAACGCCGGGTTCATACAATGGGGTCGGAGACACCCATTTGAACATCTCGCGCCCGCCCTGCTCTTCTGCGACCTTCAGCAAACCAATCGCAGGACCAGCGGGCAACATCAACAAAATGGTATCAACCCCTTCGGCAAGGGCTTGCAAATAGACCGAGTTGAGATCAACCGCAGTTGGATCCATCAGAATAGACGTGCCCTGCAAACCTTTGCTGGACATGTATTCATTCATCCAGTCGCAGGCCCAGCCACCATTGTTTGGGATGTTAAACCCGATACAGGCGGCATTTGTTGCGCCCAGCTCTTCAATTGCAAACTTAAGCGCACCAATTCCAGATGGCAGCGGACCTTGATTGGTGGAAACGATATGACTGCTTTCATAGCATTCTGAGATCGCACAGCCAGACGCCATGACCATCACATCTTCGGCGGCATACAACGGCGCGTTCACCGCCATTTCCACAACCGAACCATTGCCAACAAGCGCCACAACGCCCTCGTCTTTCACAAGTTTGGTCGCCACTTGACCGGCCAGCTCTGGATTCCACTGGTCATTTTCAACGAGATAGTCAATCGGACGTCCGTTGATCCCGCCATTGGCATTCACACAGTCGAAATACGCAGCCGCACCATCAGTTCCGCCAGAAAAATCCCCCGGAGGCGCGTTGCCATTGATACCACCAACTTTAATTGGCTCTCCTGTGGCGGCTTGCCCCGTGTTCAATCCGCACACAGGGGCATGGCCGTCTGCTTTCGCATCTTCGCCCATCAGGCTCAGGCCCAGTGTGGCAGCAGTCGCAAGTATTAAACTTGTCTTCATTCTCTTTCTCCCAGTTGTTTAAACGTTGAAAACTGCATTGAACAACGCAGTAGTCTGCTCGTTCTCATCACCAGCACACAACGTGCCGCCGCCGGAGTATGTGCCGTGACGCGGTTCGCCACGGATGCGCGGCGTTATTGGTCGCGCTTTCATTGCAGCACCGCTCGACCCGACCAGACCAGACAGGAGGCGCTGGCGTTGCGGCTCTTTGCGGG
Source organism: Epibacterium ulvae (assembly GCF_900102795.1). Taxonomy (GTDB): domain Bacteria; phylum Pseudomonadota; class Alphaproteobacteria; order Rhodobacterales; family Rhodobacteraceae; genus Epibacterium; species Epibacterium ulvae. The sequence continues at coordinate 47,971 of NZ_FMWG01000004.1, forward strand.
CCACGATCTTTGGCCACCACCACCTGCAGTGCACAGTGATGGCGCCAGAAACAGCAATGTCGCGGCCTATTTGAGAGTCACAGTCGGATTTCCATCCGAAACGGTCAGGCGATCGCTGCGGTCCAAGCGATTTAGGTTTTCACCCGTAAAACTCAGTGCAACAACGGCTGGACCATCTTTCGCCAGACCCAAACTGCACGCGCACCAAAACTGTGGTCTGGAAGATCACCCCCAAACCAAATGTTTGGTTACAACCGCCGCACGGCGGCCCGTTCCCTCTTAAGAGGTGCCCTTCTGGACCTTCTCAAGGTATTCCTCTTCGGAAATTGTGCCCCCTTCTTGGTCAGCCCGTCCTTGATCGTCAGGATGCAAAAATGGCTGCAAAGGTTCGATACGCTTCCATGCCGGATAGGGCGCGTTGCCCTCGGCATCGGGCACATAAGGCGATTGTTCAACGCGCGTGTGTTTATGGATATATCGCGCACAGTTCTGGAACACTCTGTCGACCTCGATGTCGACAACCATATTCGCACCCGGGAACTGCGCGATCAATTCCGGATCACGGTTCAGTTTCGCAGTCCCTTGCACGCGAATACGCCATGGCGTGACCATATCCATGAACAACATGCCAACCTTGGCCGTTTCATCGATATTGCCCAGCGAATACCACATGCCATTGCCATCATAGTTTGGAAAGATCAGCCTGGTGTTGGACAGAACCTTTACAAAGCCAACATCGCCCCCCTTGTAGGAAACCGTTGGTTCGCCTTTTGAGTTCACGCTGGAGAGAAAGAAGTAATCCCGGCTGGTGATGTAATCGGTGTGTATTTCTTCAAGTTCGTCACGCACGATGGCATGAACAACGACCTGCGCTAGCTTTTCCTGCTGACCCTCTTCCTGAAGGGCGCGCTGAGCGTCGGTATAGAATTCTTCGGGCGTTGGCATATCATCCTCCGTTGGGCGCATTTTACTGTAGTTAATTGGCCCCCAACGCAGCGATTGGGGGCCAGATGCGTTACTCGGCGGCTGGCTCGAGGTCTGCATTTTCAGCGTTGGAGGTTGCGCTGATTTCCAACCCGTTGGATTCATCAAAATACATGACGGCGCGCTGTTTTCTTTTGTTCAAAAGCAAACGTGTGCTGTCAGCCTTAGAATAGTGGCCCGCCGGATCAGCTGCAGCTTTCGCATAACCGATCATATGCAGGTCGATGTCCGCGTAAACGATGCCTTCCTCGTCATGCGCAATATCGGTCCCAATGGACGACCCGTCTGGCGCATAGATTTTAGTGTAGCCACCGCCAACAGGGCAAAGCTTTTCCTTCTCGGGATCTCCCTGGCAGACATTGTCCTGATTTTCTTTGGTGACCAAGGAACAAGGCGCAACAACGAAACAGCTGCCTTCAACCGCGTACATCATGCTTGCACCATTGTTGACCTGATGACCCAGCGCATAAGCCGTGCCTTCATACAGCGCCAGATTTGGCCATGCGGCGACGTGGATCTGTTCATTTTGCGAATACATCGCGTATTTCGACAGCGGTTGCATGTGTTCCCAGCACGCCAACTGACCAACGCGACCAATCGATGTGTCGACCACGTTCAGATCAGATCCATCCCCTTCCCCATAAACAGTGCGCTCAACATGTGTCGGCTTCAGCTTGCGACGGCGGTTAATGACCTCACCGTTCTCGTCAAAATGCCACTGCGCAATATACAAAGACCCACCATCGCGTTCGGAAACGCCAATAGACAGCTGGATGTTATTGTCACGGCATGCCGCAGACAGACGTGCTTCTTCTTCGGAACCTGCTTCGATTGAATTGTCAAAATAGCGGCCGACAAATTGCATCTGCCACGCAACCGGACCCAGCCAGATGTGGTTTGGATAACCCGGCAGCCATGTTTCGCTGAACGCAACAAGCTTGGCGCCGTTTGCGGCGGCTTCTTCGATGTATTGGATCGCTTTAGTCACGCTGGCTTGAAGGTCCAGAAACACAGGTGCTGCTTGAACTGCTGCAACTTTGAATTGTTGAGACATTGTTTTTCTCCCACTTGGATGCAGGAAACATTGCCCAATCCCAACAGGCGATGCTTTTGCATATGAGCCGAAAAACTTGCGTTTTTGTGCACTTTGGCCACAATAGTTAAAAACGGGATCAATTCTATATGAACGCGCAAAGCCAGTATGACACATCGCAAATCGCACCAGCTAATCGCTTTTCCTATTGGAGTGATGCGATCTGCAATAGCTATGTGCGCTTGGGGTGCGATGCCAAAAATATGAGCCGATTCAAAGGCTCAATCAAAATTAAACATCATTCTGTCCTGTCCATTTCAGAGGTATCGGCCATGGCCCATACCGCCGAGCGGCGCAAACAAGACATCAGCGCCTCCACCGATGAATATTTCCTATTGAGCCTGCAACGGCGTGAAACGTCTCGAATCAAACAATTTGGCAAATCCGCGATTTTACACCCCGGAGACATGGCACTTTACTCCAGCTCCGACCCTTATGAGTTAAATTTAAGCAACAACTTTGAAAAAACGGTCCTACAATTACCACGAGAGAAATTATTGGCCCGTTTGCCAAATGCACAAATGCTTGTCGCCCATCGCATTGACGGGCAATCGGGCATCGGCCGTTTGGTCCGAGAAAACATCCAAGAATTTGCGCGCTTTGCGGACGATAAAAATCCAACGTTGCAAAGCATGGTTCAGGCAACACTCATCGATCTCATCGCAACGGGCCTCGCCAATGAGATTGGCCAAAAAGCAGAGCTGTCGTCCCCCGAACAACATGTACTGATGCGCGCCAAAAGCTTTATCCGCTCAAACCTTGGTCTACCTGAACTGGATCGAAACCGCGTCGCTGCAGAAATCGGCATGTCGGTGCGCCGTTTAAATGCGGTTTTTGCCAAAGAGAATTATTCGATTGCAGAGTATATCCGCTCAGAGCGCCTGAAACGCGTGGCAATCGAACTGCGTGACGATAGATACGCCCATTTGTCGATTAGCGAGATCGCAATACGGAATGGGTTTTCAAACCTGCAACATTTTTCAACCCTGTTCCGCAACACACAAGGCCGGTCGCCAAAATCCTATCGATCTGGTGAATAAGCCACTCTGCTTCTGCATTGCTTACAGCGCGGTGCTTTTGCAGACTGTTGTTAAAGGCAGACTGGCCCTGCCTTTGGACGGTCTCATCCAGAAAACGGCTGTTCGATAAGGGCGATAGCCTCTGAAGCGCGTTAAGCTCTTGCTCTATCTCGGAAGCGGTCCGCTATATTTGTCGCGATAAGCTTTGCGAAATGATGTTGTTCCAGAGAACCCGGTTGCTACAGCAATTTCAAGCACTGTCATGTTTGTAGAATTTAACAGGCTTCGCGCACGCTCCAGTCTGAGAGACTTATAGTATTTACCCGGACTGGTTTGAAAATGCTCATTAAACAAACGCTCCACCTGACGCAATGAAATGGGCTCTGCCTTAATAAGATTAGAAATCGATTCCGGGTCTTCGATAGATCCCAACATACGATCGATGATACGAGCCAGAACAGCATTGCGAGGCTTTGGGCGATAGGTGTTTTGCAACGACTGCGTTGCTTCGGGATCATAGACATGCAAACAAGCGCGTGAGACTTTGTTTGCAGCGTCACTCCCTTTATCTTCCAGGATGAGAAGTAACATCATCTCCAGTATTCCCGCCCCACCAGCACTGGTCAGGATACGACCGGATTTCTGGTACATTCTGTCAGAGGGAGGATGGTCGGGATACTGTTCCTCAACAGCGGCATGTGCAGCGTAATGAACAGTAAACTCATGGTCTCTTAAAATACCAGCGCGCAAGAGCGTATAAGCACCGGTCGACGCCGCTGCAATTAAGCCGCCTTTGCTGTCATGCCGGCGAAGCCAGCTTAAGATCTCCGCCTCAGCAGCCTGAAAACCAGTATCTCCGGAACATACCACGATACAATCCGACTTTCTGGTCGGAGACATTGGATGATCCACGGGCATCTGAACACCTTCAGCGCTTTTCACAGGCTGACCCGTCGCACTGACCAAAGACCACGTGTACAAAGATCGTCCGGACAGCTGATTGGCGGTCTTCAACGGATCGATTACAGATCCCAGATCCCGCAAACTTGCGCCATCTAGCAACAAGATGTGGAAATGCCGGATCTGTCCGCAGGCTGGATTGGTCAGCGCAGTAACCATGCGCACATCCGCGCTCTGATAGGATTGTGTAAAAGAAGAATAGGCTTGCCGCATGTCCATTCCCGTCCTGCCGTTTCAAGAAACGGCAAACAACTCCTTCAGATTTGATGCGGGATCGCAAACAATCTTCGGATCCGCAGATTTTCCAGATTCGATGAGCCTTTTGGCTGTCATATATGCACGGGGATCGTTGATCGCATCGACGGCGATCAGTTGTTCCGCCCGGTAATACCAAAAAGATTGGCTCGTCTCAGACGTGATGCGGCTCTCAACCCTGTCAAAACCAGTGTTCAAACCGCAGATTTGAAGTTTGACATCGTATTGATCGGACCAAAACCAGGGTTTGACGTTATATTCCAACCCTGCACCCATAATATTCTGCGCCACCAGTTCGGCCTGATCAATCGCATTTCCTACACTTTCGATGCGTATTTGTTCCCCATCAAAAGGCAATGAGGCGCAGTCACCTGCAGCCCAGATGTTTGCTTTTGAACAGCGCCCATAAGCATCTGTCGCAACGCCCGTATCGGTTTTAAGACCTGCTGCTTCAGCAAGTTCGGTATTGGCGCTCACCCCGACGCCGAACACCACGAAATCAGCTGCCAAAATAGAACCGTCAGAAAGCTGAATACCTGAGACACGATCCTTGCCAACAACGCCTTTGATCTTTGTGTTTTCCCTGAGGTCGACACCCTTTGATCTGTGATAGCTGCTAAAGAAAGCAGACGTTTCCTGAGCAGCAACGCGTTTCAAAATACGGTCTTCGGCTTCAATCAATGTGACGTCCAGACCAAGGCTGCGCGCAACGGCCGCAACCTCAAGGCCAATATAGCCACCACCAACAATGACAAGCTTTCGACCCGCCACAAATTCGGGCGATATCGTATCGATGTCGCCAATATTGCGGATCGTATAGGTGCCCTCCAGATGGCCTCCTAACGAACGTGGCAAGCGCCGCGGTGTTGCACCGGTCGCAAGAATAAGGTTCGTATAGGGGTATTCGCCAGAAGTGGTGAGCACATGCTGTGTTTCGGGCAGAATCTTTGTGACTTCAACATCCATTCGCATCGAAATCGACTGCTCTTCATAAAACGACGCAGGACGCAGGTATAAACGCTCCAAGGGCATCTCGTTTAAGAGATATGACTTGGACAGCGGTGGGCGTTGGTAAGGATACTGACCTTCGTTCCCGAACATTGTAATTGATCCCTGATATCCCAGAGATCGCAGTTTAGAGGCGGCGGAGAATCCCGCCTGCCCCGCTCCAACAATGACAACACCCGCTTCGTTCATCACAGCTTTACCCTCACTTCTGGCACCGCATCAAAGAGGTGCCCGGCGCGCCCGAAGTCTGCGACCTGGAAAATTGGCGTGACCTTTGCGGTTGCATCCAACACCAATTGGCCGCTGGCTGCGTTCACGTTCACACGCTTAACAGGTACGAGCACCTTCATCAGAGTCTTCCCTTATTCATATGCTATTAGACACATTCGCGATCTGCGATTTCCAATGTACGGTCCAGAATTTCGAGACCATGCATCATGTCTTCTTCGCTGATGTTCAGAGGTGGCGTAAGGCGGATCACGTTTGAATAGAAAGACAGATAAAGCCCTTCGTTCATTGCAAATGCCATCATATCGGACATTGGTTTAGCATCAGCGCCCTTGGCGGCGAATGGCACCAGAGGCTCACGCGTTTCACGGTTTTTCACCAACTCAATACCGTTAAACATCCCAAGGCCGCGAATATCGCCAATAGACGGGTGTTTTTCGGCTAGCTTCGCCAATTCTTCACGCATTCTTGCACCCATTTGGGTCGCATAGTTCAGCGTATCCTCCTCCTGCATTGCCCGAATAGCGGCAATACCTGATGCACAGGCCAGCGGGTGGCCGGCATAGGTCAAACCACCAGGCAGAGGCGTTTCGCGCAGCCAGTCATGCAGTTCCTGAGACACCGACATCGTTCCCAAAGGCACATAGCCTGAATTGATGCCCTTCGCCGATGTAATGATATCAGGCTCAACACCCCAGTGATCGACAGCAAACCATTTGCCAGTGCGGCCAAAGCCAGCCATGACCTCATCGCAAATCAGAAGAATACCATACTTATTACAAGTCTCACGGATGGATTGCAGATAGCCATCAGGCGGCACGATAATCCCGTTGGTCCCCACCACCGTTTCAAGAATAACCGCAGCAACGGTATTTGGATTTTCATACATCAAGAGTTCTTCAAGATGCGGACCACCCTGCGCGACCGGGCAATGTGCAGGATCAGTATGACCTGTTGGCAAACGATAGGTGTAGGGGTCCAGCATCCGCACAACGCCGGGCATATCAGCACGGGTCAGATGGTGACGTGGGTCGCCGGTCAAACTCAAAGTTCCGCCGGTCGCACCATGATAACTACGATAGCGCGCAATGATCTTCGTGCGCCCGGTTTTGTGCCGCGCCAGACGGATGGCAATTTCATTTGCTGCAGAACCCCCGGTTGTGAAGAACGTCGATGTGATATTGGGTGGCGTGATTTCATTCATAATCGCTGCCAGCTCAGAGCGCACATCAGACCCCATCGCAGGCCCGATATAGCAAAGTTTATCTGCCTGATCTTTGATCGCCTGAACGATTTTCGGATGCTGATGCCCCATATTGGCATTGACCAATTGAGACTGAAAATCGAGATATCGTTTTCCATCGCTATCCCAGAACCAGCTGCCACTGGCGCCAGTGATGACACGCGGGCGCCCTCCCTGTTTTGACCAACTTTGCAGATAGTGATCTGCATGCATGTCTTTGACCCACTCTGGATCATGTGTCGGGTATTCGTTGGAGAGTTCGCTCATAAGAGGCTCCGGTCAGTTGAATTGCGCAGCAGGGCTGCCGAAGAGTTCAAGATCAGGGGTGATGCCAAGCCCAGCCCCTGCGGGCGGAGATATCCGCCCGTGTCGGCGTTGTGGCGTATCTGGCGCGATTTGCGGCGCAACGTAGCTTCCCAAATCACAGGTGTTCATCAAGTTACGAACCGGCGTTGAAGCGGCCAGATGAAGGTTGGCAGCGGTGGTGATATCCCCGCCCCAAGTATCTTCGACACACATGCGCACACCAAGAGAGGCGCAGAGATCACGCATCGCACGCAGGCGGCTGATCCCACCGTTCTTACTTTGCTTAAGCGCCGCTGCCTGAAGGCAGCCCTTTTCATATGCCTCTAGTATCGCAGCGATATCCGTGATGCTTTCGTCCAACTTCATCGGCAATCCGCTTGCCTTTTGCACCGCGGCACATTCCGCGATGGTCCGGCAAGGTTGCTCCAGCATCACATCCGTGTCTTGAACTGCGCGCGCGACCCGGATCGCTTCAAGCGCATCTACACCGCAATTCCAATCACAATAGACAAGAGGCCCGGCGCCCACGGCTTCGCGCACCAGACGGACGCGCGCGACATCGGCCTCCCAATTGCTATCCGCTCCGAGTTTGACCTGAAATTGGCGCATGCCCTCAGCCGCGGCCCCGGTCGCAATTCCTGCCATCTTTTCAGGATCAGTACAGGTGATCGAATGGTAAAGCGGCAAGTTCTGCTGACGACGCCCCCCAATGAGATCGAAAAGCGGGCGGTTGGTGGCTTTGCCCATCAAGTCCCACAAGGCCATATCAATCATGGATTTGGCATATGGATGCCCCAACAAGTGAGCATCCAACCGCTCCATCAGCGCTTCTGGACCAATTGGAGACGTCCCCAAAAGAAGATCAGAGAGCTCCCCCACCGCAGGGATAACACCACCTGAATATGCAGGAAGGTAGTGCGGAATTGGGCATACCTCTCCCCATCCCTCCAGCCCGATATCGGTGCTGATACGCAATATAGTAGTCAAAACCTGATCACAGGTTTTGCCATCCGCCATATAATAGGTTTCATGGCTGATTAAAGGAAACTGCCAAAGGGATAGGCTCGTGATCTTCATGAATAGACCCCCACTGGTCCTCCCAGAATGTCTAAATCAGGAACGACGCCCAAACCGGGGGTCTGTGGAGGCGTGGTTGTACCGTTCTCATTACGCGCCCCTTGTCCGGGCACCGGATCGACGGCCAGATGATAGTGGCAAAGCCAGCTTGCCAGGCGATTGGCTGCAGGTGTGGAGGAGGCGAGATGTATCGCTGCGGTATCTGCCAAAGCAGAGCCACCCAAATCTTCAATGTGCATCTGCCAGCCTACCGAAACACCAAAATCCCTAATTTGCAGGGCTTTGGTGAGCCCACCAACGCGATTGGGTTTAACTTTGACACCTTCGCAAGCGCGTCGGCTCCAAGCATCCAAATGATCCTGAAAACCGTGCATGCACTCATCCAGCATGATCGGATTGGCGACACGACCCGCAACATGGGCGCATTGCTCAAGGGTCTGGCAAGGTTGTTCGACCCAGTCACGGGCGCGAACCGAATTCAAAACCTCAATCGCAACAGCAGGCTGCCAGGCCCTATTGACATCAAAAGTCACCTTGTGACCTTTTGGAAGACCAGCCGAAATCGCCTCGATGCGGTCAATATCCAGACCGATATCAGTTCCCCCAACCTTGGCGGAATGCACCGAATACCCCTTCTCAGCGGCCTTCATAATCGTGGCCATCATTTCGTCAGGTGTCCCGGTTGAAATGGACGAATTCACCAAAACGGGTTCAGCGCTTGCGCCCCCCATCAACTGCCACAACGGCAGACCGCTGAATTGACCAAGAATATCCCAACAGGCGATATCAATTGCGGATTTTACATAAGGATGGCCGGGGAGTTGCACGTCCATCACACGGTTTATATGCTGCAGGCTGCGTGGATCTTCGCCAATCAGAAAGGGCGCCAGTGTCTCAAGCCCCGCGCGAATGCCCGCCCCATGTGCTGGAAGGTATGTATGCCCCCAAGGGCATCCCTCACCCCAACCCGAGATCCCCTCGTCTGTATCGATACGCACGAATGTGCTATCCAGCTTTTCAAACTTCAAACGCCCACCAGAGAGCCAATAGGGCTCAGTCAGAGGCATATCCAGCTGGAAAACGGAGATCTGGGTTATTTTCATGCTGCATCCAAACGGTAGTCGGCCACCGGATCGCCCAAACTGTCAAAGTCAGGGGTCACTCCAAGGCCCGGTTCATCCGGTGCATAAAGCTTGCCTTTTGACACGCTGGGCCCACCGATCCCGGTGTTGCGGGTGTTGTAATTCATCAGATCTGTGGTGTTCTGCAGCATCTCTTCTGGCGTAGAGGTCGCAAAATGGGCAACAGCAGAGCTGGTAATCTGACCACCCCAAGTATCTTCGGAAACCACTGAAATCCCGTGATCGATCAGGAAATCACGCACGCGTCGCGCTTTGGACAGACCGCCCAGATTGGAAATTTTCAGGCAACATATTTCCGCACCACGGTCATTCACGATACGCCGGGCGATGTTGATGTCAGTGACACATTCATCAAGCTTCATAGGTTGCTGTGCAACACGGCGGACCTGCTGACATTCGTCATAGGTTTTACAGGGCTGCTCCAGAATAAAATCCAGATCCTGTGTGGCACGCGCAACCCGGATCGCGTTGTCTACCCGCCAGCCCTGATTGGCATCAGCCAGTGCATTTTCACCCGCTTGCAACAGTGGCACTGTCTCACGGATACGGTCGATGTCAGAGAACCAATCTCCACCAACTTTGATTTGAAACTGGCGATAGCCATCATCGCGATAACGGTTCATCTCGGCGATGGTTTCAGACAGCTCTTTTTGCGGCGCAACTCGATACATCGGCGCGCCGTCCGTAAGTTTGCCACCCATTAACATCCAGACAGGTTGATCGGTCGCCTTCCCAAGAATATCCCAAAAGGCCGCATCAAACGGAGCCTTGGCATACCCATGCCCCTGCGTAACATTGTCTAGAAGGCGTTCCATACGTGAAAGTTGTCTTGGGTCTTGTCCAAGCAACTGTGGTGCTGCAAGCTTAGCGAGAGCGGCCACGCCTTCAGAATGCGCAATCATGTAGTTCTCGCCACATGGTGCGAACTCTCCGCAACCAGACAGTCCTGCATCCGTATCAACGACAACAACGCTGCTGCGAGAGGCACTCAGAGGGTTGTTTGCACCCCAAACATAGGTACCCCCAACGTAGGGAAGATCTGTCTGATAGACACGAATACGCGTTATTTTCATGGCGTCACCACAATATTTCCGAAATGTTGTTTCGCGATAAAAGCCTCTTGCGCCTGTGCCATATCTGCAAGCGGATAGGTTGCTGCCAGAAGCGGTTTCAATGCACCGGTTTCAATCATCGACACCACACGCTGCATGGTGCCGGCCGGGCAAATGGTTGCTCCGGTCAATTGCAGATCTTTGTAAACCAGCTGTCGCAGATCAAATTGGGCAAACTGACCACCGATACAGCCCGAAGTGGAATACCGCCCGCCCTGTCTCAATGCGTTGATAAGCGGCATGAAACTCTTTCCGCCAACGACATCAAGGGCGATATCTACAGGGCCAGCTGCTGCTTCACGAATAGCCCCTTCCAGATCTTCGGTATTGCGATCAATCACCCGACTTGCACCCAGCTCAAGCAGCAATGACGCCTTGGATTCGCTTGCAACTGCGATAACGCGGCAACCGCGAAGGCGACACAATTGGATAGCTGCCGATCCGACCCCCCCTGATGCGCCAGTGATCACAACCGTTTCCCCAGGCCGCGGAAGAGTGCGCTGAACGAGATTTTCCGCCGTGGTATAGGCACAGGCAAAAGTTGCCAATTCAGCGTCAGACAGATCTGATTGCACGCGGATGGCGTTTGAGCTGCGCACCTTAGTGTATTCCGCAAAGCCCCCATCCAACTCAGAGCCGAAATACCCTGAATTTTCTGGGTTCAGCCAATCGCCGTGAGACAACAGCCAAGGATCCACCATAACCCGTTCACCGACACGTGCCGGGTCGACACCTGCGCCAACCGCAACGATCACTCCGACCGCATCAGCCCCCTGGATCAGCGGAAACCGAATTGCACCGGCCCCCCAAGTCCCGTCTGCATCATCGATCGAGTCAAATCCGCTCTCCGCGCCGTCGCCCAAAGCTTCGTTGTTTGCTTTGGAATACCATGCCGTGCGTGTGTTGATGTCCGTGTTATTCAGACCACAAGCGCCAACTTTGATGACCACCTCACCTTCCTTGGGGCGCGGGGTATCAGCATCGGCATAAACCAGCTGATCCAGACCGCCATGCCCCATCAAGAGCATGGCTTTCATTTTGTCGGGCAGAGTGGTCATGCGGTCTCCACGACCTGAGCATCCGTGCGAGGCAGTTTGGACATTGGGTCATAGACCGCACCGTCAAGGATTTTGCCTTTGCGCGTTTCGCCTGCAACAATGACTTCGATCTCTTGGCCCGGAACGTTTGCTTCTGGCTTGATATAGGCAAAAGCTAGGATTTTGCCGTAGGTATAGCCATATGCGACCGAGGCCGTTGCGCCCATAACCTTGCCGTTCACCATCACAGGTTCTCCGCCATGGCCATCTTCGATCCCGTCCGGTTCGATCTCAAGATATGCACAGATCCATGGCGACGTTCCTGCCTCCATTTCATCGGCAGACTCACGGGTTTTATCCGCCCCCAGATACTCTTTATCGAGCTTGAAGAAACGGCTTACGTTGGCTTCCGGCAGGGTCACCTCATTGGTCAACTCACCCGCGCCAGGGAAGGCTTTTTCCATCCGCATCGAATTCATTGCGAAGGATCCGTAGTTCACGATGCCATGTGCCTCGCCTGCGGCCCAAAGCGCATTGTAGACATCAACACAAGCCGCGTCTGGCATGTGGAATTCCCATCCCAGCTCACCTGCATAAGACATACGGAACGCCCAGATTTTGTGACCTGCGACTGTGATTTCCTGCGCTGACAACCAACGGAATCCCGCATTCGTGAGATCTGCGTCCGTACATTGCTCCAAAACTTCGCGAGACTGCGGTCCATTTAGAGAAAGTGCAGACCATTCTGCAGAAAGCGCCTTGATTGTAACGTCTTCCGCCGCACGATTGTGGTTCAGGTGGTCCAACAAACGTTGCTCAAAGAAGGCCGCGCAGACCAGATAAAATTTATCATCCGCCATCCGCACCATTGTTGTTTCCAACTCGATACGACCGCGACGGTTCAGCATGTGGGTCAACGTAATGGAACCGGTTTTCTGCGGCATTTTATTTGCCGTCAAACGGTCCAAAAGCGCATAAGCATCTGGGCCAGACACTTCAACCTTGGTGAAGGCTGTTACATCCATAATGCCGACTTTTTCACGCACGGCTTTAACTTCGGCACCCACCACATCATGCACCACATTGCGACGGAAGCTGTAGTGATCACACTGTTCGACACCTTCAGGTGCAAACCAACGCGCGCGCTCAAAGCCATAAACCTCTTCGTAGACCGCACCCTTTTCCTTTAGGATTTCATAAAGCGGCGAGGGCTTGATTGGACGTCCGTCAAGGCGATTGAAATGTGGGAATGGAATTTCGTGGCGTAGTTTGTAATCCTCGTGGGCTTTGACAACTTGCCATTCTTTGTTGGCGTAGCTGCCGAAACGGCGCGGATCATAGTCACGCATAGAGATGTCAGCCGATCCGCGTACCATCCACTTTGCCAGTTCACGGGTTAGACCGGGGCCCCAACCGATGCCGATTTGGGTTCCACAGCAGCACCAGTAATTCTTCACACCCGGCGCTGGACCAACCATTGGGTTGCCATCTGGCGGGTGGGAAATTGCGCCGTGCACTTCACGCGTGATACCCAACTCTGAAAAGATCGGCATCCGCTCCAGAGAGTTTTCCAGCCAAGGCATGATACGGTCATAATCCGCTTCAAATAGCCAGTTTTCGTAGTCCCAGGGGCATTCATCGTGCCAGACCGAATTTACGTTGTCTTTTTCGTAGATCCCGATCAAACCCTTTTTCTGCTCCATCCGGATGTAGCCAGAAACAAGTTTGTCATCCCGGATCACCGGCAACTCTTCTTTTAAATTCTGAAACTCAGGCACATCTTCGGTGACGAAATAATGGTGGGTCATAGAGGTCATCGGCAGTTGAAGGCCAGACCATTCCCCCATCTGACGCGCATAAGTCCCGCCAGCATTCACAACATGCTCACAAATGATGGTGCCTTTTTCGGTTTCCACAACCCACTCACCAGCATCGTTTTGGGTGATATTGGTTGCCCGGCAATGACGGAAAATCTTTACACCCTTCTGGCGGGCCCCTGCCGCCATCGCCATGGTCACGTTGGAGGGATCAACATGGCCATCATCCGGCGTGTAAAGCGCACCCAATACGCCTTCGAGATTATAAAACGGGTGTTTTTCGGCAATAAACTCTGGGCCAACAAGTTCAATATTGAAACCCAGCGTGCGACCGACTGACAGCGTGTGGCGCAACCAGTCCATTTCGTCTTCCGTGTAGGCAAGGCGGAACGAACCGCAGCCGTGCCAGGTCACAGCCTGACCGGTCTCTTCCTCGAGTGTCTTAGAATATAGGCCAATGTTGTAATCCACCATTCGACCCAATCCATATGAGCTGGTTGAATGGGTGATTTGCCCCGCAGCATGCCATGTCGACCCTGAAGTCAGCTCGGCCTTTTCCAAAAGGACCGTCTCCTCACCCCAGCCTTCGTGACCCAAGTGATAAGCCAGACCGCAGCCCATAACACCACCACCAACGATGACAACTTTCGCCCGTGTTGGGAATTGCTTCTGAGACATCTTTAGGTTCCCGTTTAATGTCGGATAAAATCTGTAGACACGATTAAGGATCATTTGTACCACTGTCAACAACAGATGGTACAAATGATCGTACCAGGGGAAGACCTATGAACCAGAACGTTTCAACAAAAGTGCTAGACCGATTGTCTAAGGAATTGGATGAGCTGACACCCGAAGCGCAAAAAGCTGCGCGCTATGTGCTTGAAAACCCAAGAGATGTTGGGGTTTCAACTGTGCGAGAAATCGCAGATGCGGCAAATGTAAAGCCTAACACAGTGGTGAGAATGGCGCGCCAAGTCGGCTTCGATGGCTATGACGACTTCCGTGAACCCTTCCGCGAAGCGATTCGAAATGGCGAAGCCTCTTTCCCAGATCGCGTTCGCTGGCTGCAAGATGTGCAGAAAAAAGGCGAAATGGGACATTTGTACGCTGATATGATTTCAGGTGCGATTAAAAATATCGAAGAAACTTTTGCAGGCATTACCGAAGGCGATCTACAGGCCGCAGCTTCTACGATTTGGAATTGCCGAAATGTGTATACCTATGGCGTCGGCGTCAATCACTCCAATGCCAGCAACTTCACATATCTCGCCCGCACCGGGATGGTTCAGTTTTATGCCGTCCCAAGAGCCGGGTCGAATGCCACAGATGACCTCGCATGGGCTGATGAAAGAGATGTGCTGATCGCAATTACATGCAAGCCCTATCGCAGCGATGTCGTCCAAGCCGTGAAAGAGGCCAAACAACAAGGCGTCAAGATCATCGCTCTGTCCGATAGCCCCGCTTCGCCTATTGCACGGATGGCGGATCACACCTTCCAGCTGTCCGTCGAAACGCCTCAGTTTTTCCCGTCCTCCGTAAGCATCATCGCCTTGCTCGAAACATTGCTCAGCTTTGTGATCGCAACATCGACGGATCGAGTCGTGGAGCGGGTCGAAAAATTTCACCAACGCCGTCTGCAACTTGGCTACTATGAAGAGGAAAATAAATGAACGTAGCTGTTACACATTCACTGGATGCGCATTACTATACTTCTGATGACATTTTTCAGAAAGAACTGAACGGTCTTTTGGCGCGAACGTGGCAGTTCGCTGGCCATTCTGCAGACATCCCGAATGTGGGCGATTATTTTGCCTTTGAAGTTGCAGGACAAAGCCTCTTTGCAATTCGTGGCCGTGACAATGTTATTCGCACTTTCTTCAACGTCTGCCAGCACCGGGCCCATGAGATGGTGTCTGGCACAGGTAACACGCGCGTCGTCGTGTGCCCTTATCATCAATGGACATATGAGCTAACGGGCGGTCTACGAGCCGGACCAAATATCAAGAATGTTCCAGGGTTTGATCGTAGCAAGATTTGCCTGACCGAAGTACGGACCGAAGATTTTTTGGGTTTTATCTTCGTCAATCTGGACAATGAAGCCGCCCCAATGGACGAATGGTATCCAGGTGTGCGCGAAGAAATCTCTGAATTCGTGCCGCACATCGACACCTTGGCCCCGCTTGAATGGGTGGAAATTCCAGAAAACTGCAATTGGAAATGCTCCATCGAAAACTATTCAGAGTGTTACCATTGCCCCTCCAACCACCCGACCTTCGCCGAAGGGGTGGTCAAACCGGAAACCTATGACATTCAGCCTGCCAAAGACGGTTATGTGCTGCGCCACACAACCGAATGTCAGTCTTTGGAAAAGATGACCTATCCGGTTGATCTCGAAAGCAACGCACATGCCGGCGATTATCAAAGTTGGTTTCTATGGCCGATGTTCAGCTTCCAGTGTTACCCGGGCAATGTCCTAAATACCTATCACTGGCGTGCAAATACGGTTGACACTTGCACCGTCTGGCGTGGCTGGTTCACTGAAAACGGGCACGAAAGCGATGTGATCCGCAATCTCGCCATTCAGGACCGGGAAACCACCGTGGAAGAAGACATCCGTCTGGTGGAATCCGTTCACCGCGGATTGAAATCCAAAGGCTATGTCCCCGGTCCCCTGGTTCTGGACCCGAATTGTGGCGTCTTGAGCGAACATTCCGTCGCAAGGCTCCAGCAATGGATGCGCGAAGCCGTAGACCAACCCGCGTCCTAATTCAAATCAGTCAAAAGCAGCCGAGCACAGATGATTTACCCTCGGCAGGAGAAATTCATGAGTTCTATAAAGGCCTTCTGGCCGAATTATATCGATGGTGAATGGGTCGACGGCGGCGCAGGCCGGATAGATGTCATCAACCCTGGCACTGGTGAAAAGCTGGCAGAACAGGCAGCGGCAGATGCCGCCGATGTCGATCGTGCGGTTCAAGCCGCTCAACGCGTTCATATATCTGGTGCTCTTTCGGGCCTTAGACCGGTTGAACGTGGCCGCATGGTGCAAGCCATGGGTCGGTTTTTGCTGACTCATATCGACGAAATCGCCGAGGTACTCACACTCGAACAGGGCAAACCTCTTTGGGAAAGCCGGATCGAAATCGAAGGCGCGGCCCGATATTTTGAATATTATGGCAATCAAGCGGAAACCGTTGAAGGTCGTTCAATCCCATTGGGCGCAGATTACTTCGACTTTACGACCTACGAACCATACGGCGTTTCGGCACAGATTATCCCGTGGAATTATCCAGTTGAAATGACGGCCCGTTCTTTGTCAGCAGCTCTCGCGACAGGCAACACGGTTGTGATCAAAACGCCAGAGCTCACCCCACTGACCAACGCATGGTTTGCCCATGCCGCTGAATCCGTTGGCCTGCCAAAAGGTACCGTGAATATCCTATGCGGCTTGGGCCATACAGCCGGTGCTGCACTATCGGCGCACCCATTGGTCAATCAGATCGTCTTTACAGGATCCGTCCCAACGGGGATCGCAATCGCGACTGCAGCGGCGCAAAACGTGGTCCCATGTGTTTTAGAACTGGGCGGCAAATCTGCTGCGGTGGTTTATGATGATGCCGACCTAGACGCCTTCACCAATGATGTGCGCTGGGGAATTTTCTTCAACGCAGGGCAAGTTTGCTCAGCAATGTCTCGCGTGATCGTACACGAAAGCGTTCATTCCGAATTGCTTGAACGATTGTCTGCCATGGCATCTGATCTGGTGGTTCAGCCAGGTATCGAAAGCCCGGAATTCGGATCAAACATGGGTGCTATGGTCAGCGAAGCGCAGCGTGATCGCGCTTTTAAAATGGTCGATCAGGCAATTCATCAGGGCGGCAAAGCCGTGATTGGTGGAAACAAGCTGAACAGACCAGGTGCCTTCCTAGAGCCAACAATTCTGGACGTTGCCCCAGATGTAACCATCGCACAGGAAGAAGCCTTTGCACCTGTTCTATCTGTTCTGAAATTTCAGAGCGATGAAGAGGCCATAAGGATTGCAAACGGCACCCCATATGGGTTGGTCGGCGGCGTCTTCACCAAAGATATCAACCGGGCAACCAAAGTTGCGCGTGACATGCGCGCTGGTCAGATTTTTGTAAACGAATGGTATGCTGGCGGGGTCGAAACGCCGTTTGGGGGCTATGGCAAATCTGGTTATGGCCGGGAAAAAGGGCGCGAAGCGCTTTGGAACTATGTACAGACCAAAAACATCGCAATCAAATTAGCCTAATCATCCATGAAGCATCCGCAATCAGTAAAAGACGTTGTGAATGCCGGGCTTTGCATCGGTTGCGGCCTGTGCGAGGCGTTGGCTCCACGTCGTTGGAAGATGGCCTATACCGATGCGGGGCGTTTGCGCCCTGCTTTGGTTGGGCCGGGTTCAGATGCGGAGATATTGAAGGCCTGTCCCGGTGCAGTTGCGGTACCTAATCGGGAAACCGCTAAAAACCTTGACCCCATCTGGGGACATTATCACCGGATGGAGGAGGCTTGGGCCGGTGATCCCGAGAGCCGTTACCGCGCGGCAACCGGTGGTGTGTTAACAGCCTTAGCAAGCCACCTTCTGCACACTGACAAAGCCAAATTTATTCTACATTGCGCCGCAGACCCCGACGCCCCGATGAGGACAAAATGGTGTATCAGTGAAACCCCAAGCCAACTCGTCTCTCGCGCAGGGTCTCGGTATGGGCCAAGCGACACGCTTGCAGGCCTAGAAATCGCACTTGCCAGAAACGAACCCTTTGCAATTATTGCAAAACCCTGTGACGCAGGCGCCGTCCGTGCGCGCGCCAAGATTGATCAGCGATTAAACCAAAACCTCGTCGCACTTCTGGCTTTGGTCTGTGGCGGCGCGTCTGATCTTGGTAAATCCACTGCCGTTTTAGACGAATATGAATTAGCCGAAGATGAGCTGACGCTTTTTCGCTATCGCGGTTATGGCAATCCGGGGCCCACACGGATCGAAACCCGCGATGGCCGCAGTTTTGAAAAGAACTATCCGGAAATGTGGGCGGACGAGAGTGGCTGGCGCATCCAAAGCCGCTGTAAAGTCTGCCCCGATGCACTGGGAGAAGCCGCCGATATTGCCGCAGCAGATATTTGGCCGGGCGCTGTACCAGAAGGCGAAGATGACGGATTTAACGGTGTGATCACGCGTACATCGGCGGGCGAGGCTCTGTACCAGTCCGCTTGCCGTGCAGGTGACCTTCTCACAGGGGCTGCGATCACCCCGCGCGAATTCGACGCCTATCAGCCTCATCAGGTGAATAAAAAACACGCACTGGCCGCACGGCTGCGCGGCATGAACTCCGCTGGTTCAGTGATCTATGCCCATGACCAAGCCCTGCGCATTGCAGAGCTGGATCGTCGCAACAGGAATGAAGAGATCGGTACATGCGATCGCGTCCGCATGGGTCGGTTTTTTGAAGAAGTACAAACGTTTTCCGAAGGAGAAACAGAAAATGAACAATGACCTTTTTGAACATGGCCTGGAGCAACGCAAAGCAACGCTTGGCGCCCAATATGTTGAAAAAAACCTGGCCGCTGCGGACGATTTCACACGCCCATTTCAAGAAGCGATGACCGCATGGTGCTGGGGCTTTGGCTGGGGTGATGACACGATCGACGCAAAAACACGTTCGATGATGAATCTCTCTATGATCGGCGCGCTCGGGAAAATGCATGAGTGGGAAATCCACTTAAAAGGCGCGCTCAACAATGGCGTCACCAAAGAAGAAGTCCAATCCATCATCCATGTGATTGGCATCTATTGTGGTGTTCCTCAGTCATTGGAATGTTTCCGTGTCGCACGCAAAGTGCTGACCGAACGTGGCCTGTTGGACTAAGGATTCGGTGGCTCAGATCACCGATATCGAATTTGATGGCACCTCTCACAAATTCGATATGGCTGTTGGGTCGACAGGCATGAAAAGCGCCCGCGACAATACCATCAAAGGTATTGACGCCGGCTGCAAAGGCATCTGCGCCAGAAGTCACGTTTATATAGACAAGGCTTGGTCAGATCGTCTTCCGTCAAAATCTGAGATCGAGGAAGACATGCGCGACTTTACCTTCAAGCCAGACCTGATGACGTCTCGTCTAACGCGCCAATGGAAAATCACATCAGAACTGAATGGTTCGATTGTGTACCGTCCCGAACCGCAACTCTGAGAAACGGGGCGACTCACCCAAAATTAAGGTGAGTCGTTCCTCAAAAACTGCTGAAAAATTGGGGGCTCCGCCGTTCGATGAGCCTATTTTCTGCACAGCAGCATTCAAAGTCGACACTTTTTTACCCCACCTCGACATGGTTCAAAATTCATCCAAATTCTCGAGTTTGTTTTAGTAGACAGATCACCAAACAAATGTTCTAATTTTTCACATGAATGATTCAAATGTTTGGAAAACGAAAAACTCGACCGCTGAAAAACTGCTCGACCAGCTACAGTCGGACATCAAAAACCTGACTCCTGAACTGCGGAAATTTGCAGGTTACCTTCTTGATAATCCAAATGAAATTTGCATTTCGTCAATTCGAAAAGTTGCCAAAAACGCGCAGGTCAAACCAAACACGCCGGTCCGTCTATCACAACATCTTGGATTGACCAGTTATGATGCCTTTCGCGAAATATTTCGCGAAGACATACGCAAAAGCGCGGCTTCATACCCGGATCGCGCCAAATGGCTGCAAAGCCTCTCTGACCGCGACGAGATGGATTTTCTATATGCTGCCAGCGCGGAGAACGCGCTTCAAAATATCGAAACGTTTTTCACGGAAACCGATCATCTGGCGATGCAAGAAGCCGCAAAGGATATCGTTGCGGCCCGACGGGTTTATGCGCTGGGTGTTGGCGTCAACAACGCAATTGTTCAAAATTTTGCCTATCTGGCAAACATGGCGGTGGACGGTATCCGTGCGCTGCCCAGCGGTGGCAGTCTACCGGTTGATGCGCTGACACGCGCCGATGAAAACGACCTGCTGATCGCCACGAGCTTTCACCCCTACCGGCGGGAAGTCAGCGAAGCGATTTCAGCAGCGCTTCAAAAGGGCCTAAAAGTCATTTCGATCTCGGATCGCCCATCCAGCCCGCTTCTAAGCGGAGCCGCCCACAAGTTTGTGGTCCCCACTTCGACGCCGCAGTTCTTTGTCTCGACCCTTGCATTGACAGCGTTTTTTGAAGTGCTTGTGGGTTTCATCATCGCAGAAGCTGGCGAAGACGTGGTCAACTCGAT
This sequence comes from Epibacterium ulvae, assembly GCF_900102795.1. GTDB lineage: Bacteria > Pseudomonadota > Alphaproteobacteria > Rhodobacterales > Rhodobacteraceae > Epibacterium > Epibacterium ulvae. The sequence continues at coordinate 68,527 of NZ_FMWG01000004.1, forward strand.
TCAGGAATACCACGCGCAACGCCGGGCCTTGGGTGTCTACATTGAAGACTGACAAGACCTAAAACCGGCCTCTCTCCAAAACCAAAAAAAGTGCCTCGAAAAGGGGCCAACTCAATAGTCCACCAAGGAGAAAACCTTTGAATACTTATTTGAAACTCACTGCTGCATCCCTCGCTTTGGGCATCTCTGCCTCTGCAGCTGCCGCAGATTGTGGCGAGGTCACGATCACCGAAATGAACTGGTCCTCTGCCGCCATGGTCACGGCCGTATCAAAGTTCTTTCTAGAGCAAGGCTATGGATGCGAGGTGACAGCCCTGCCATCCTCCACGGTACCCGCGGTGACCTCCGTTGCAGAAACCGGACAGCCCGACATTCTGACCGAAATATGGCTGCAAGCAACACCTGCCTATAGCGATCTGGAGAAAGAGGGCAAAATCATCACCGTTGCAAATGTTCTAGAGGACGGTGGCGAAGAAGGGTGGTGGGTGCCCAAATACCTTGTCGATGAACATCCAGAACTCGCAAAATTAGAAGGTGTTTTGGCAAACCCGGAACTCGTTGGCGCGCGGTTCAACAACTGCCCAGAAGGCTGGGGCTGCCGTATTCGTTGGGATAATCTATTGCCAGTCTATGGCGTCGAAGAAGCTGGCATTGAAATCTTCAACCATGGCTCCGGTGAAACACTCGCGGCGTCCATCGCATCCGCCTATGAAAGCAAAGAGCCTTGGTTCGGCTACTACTGGGGGCCAACATCCATTCTTGGCAAATACCCGATGGTTAAAGTGGACCGTGGCCCATACAACGAAGAAGCCTTCACCTGCGCGACCACAGAAGATTGTGCCAATCCACAACCGACGGGTGATGCACCGGCACCGGTTGTCACTGGCGTAACCCCCTCCCTGCAAAAGCGAGAGCCAGAAGTCGTCGAATTCATGAGCAATGTGGTGTTCCCCAACCAAGTGATGTCTCAACTGCTGGCATGGCAGGAGGAAAACAACGCATCTTCAGAAGAAACCGCAGTGTTTTTCCTCACCAATCATCAGGACATCTGGGCCGACTGGCTGAACGATGAGGCAAAATCCAAGCTTGCAGCACTTATCAAGTGAAGCAGCGACCAAGCGAGCAGAAATTACTGCTCGCTTTTGATATTTTCGAACGGCGGGACTAGGCGGAATGACGGATTATTCAGGTACAATTGACGCGCTCGGGCTAAGAGAATGGTGCGATGGGGGTGTCGAGGCTGGCGGTCCGATGACAATGGAGCAGCTGCTCAATGCAACCAACGGCACTGCCACAGATGACAAAGGCTTTTTGTCGACCCCATTTCCATCCTTGGATGTGCTTCACAATGCTTGTGGCGCCATCCCCAGAACACGCGACATGACGGCTGGAATCGAAGACCTCTTTTTAGCAGTCAAAGCCCCGCTCAAGGCTGTTCTTGATCCGATAACGCAACCCCTAAGCTGGGCCTTAGATGGGGCATTGGCAGGCATATTGGCCCTACCTTGGATGGTCACCATCCCTCTGATCATGCTGTTGGTCTTTTATGCGACCCGATCTTTGAAAACCACATTTATGGTTTTCGGAGGTCTTTTGGTTCTCTCACTCATTGATCACTATACCTATGCAATGCAAACCCTTGCGATCATAATGGTGTGCACTGTTATTTCGGTTCTGTTTGGCATTCCCATCGGGATCGCAATGTCGCGCAGTGATCGACTTCAGCGTGTATCGCTGCCGATTTTGGATCTACTTCAAACCCTCCCAACCTTCGTCTATTTGATCCCTCTGATTTTCCTCTTCAGTGTTACCGAAGCCAAGCTTTATGGCATCGCGATTATTCTTTATGCGATTGTACCGGTCATCCGCCTGACAGACTTGGGCATCCGCCTTGTGGACAAAGATGTTTTGGAAGCGGTGGATAGCTTTGGCATGAGCTCTCGCCAGCGTCTCATGGGGGTCGAAATACCGCTCGCCATGCCGAATATTATGGCGGGTGTGAACCAAACCATCATGATGTCCCTCGCGATGGTTGTGATTGCGTCTCTCGTGTCGGCTCCCGGCCTTGGAACGCTGGTGCTGCGCGGCATCAATAAACTCGAACTCGGTGTGGGACTGGTGGCTGGTCTAGGCATCGTGATCCTCGCCATTCTTCTGGACCGCGTCACCAAAACCGCAATGGCACGCGTTAACCGTTCAATGGAGAGCTAATCATGTTTGATCAACAAAGCTCGAAAACCCCAAAAATCGCAATCCGCAATCTGTACAAGATTTTTGGAACCAGTCCAGAAACAATGGTTGATCTTGCCAAGTCTGGAATGGCGAAACCTGAAATGCTGAAACAGCACCAACACGTGCTGGGTTTGGACGATATCAATATCGACATGATGGCCGGGGAAATCACAGTCATTATGGGGCTTTCGGGATCTGGTAAATCTACATTGATCCGTCACTTGAACCGCCTGATCGAACCCACCGATGGTCAGGTTCTATTAGATGGCGAAGACGTCACGCAGCTCTCAGCCTCAGGGCTTCAACAACTGCGTCACAAGAAGATGTCGATGGTGTTTCAAAAATTTGCACTCTTGCCACACCGGACCGTTCTGGAAAATGCAGCACTGGGACCGATTGTGCGGGGCGAACCCGCAGGCCCTGCAAAGGAAAACGCCAAACGTTGGCTCGAACGGGTCGGCCTTGCAGGCTATGAGGCGAACTATCCGCATCAACTGTCCGGCGGCATGCAACAAAGGGTCGGCATTGCACGCGCCCTATGTTCTGAAGCTGAAATCATGTTGATGGACGAAGCCTTTTCGGCGCTGGACCCCATCATTCGCACGGACATGCAAAGCCTGCTTCTTGAACTTCAGGAAGAGCTGCATAAGACGATTATCTTCATCACACATGATCTGGACGAAGCTCTGCGCCTCGCGGATCACCTCGTGGTTCTAAAGGATGGCCGCGTCGTGCAGCAAGGAGAACCGCAAGGGATTATTCTCAATCCCGAAGATGCCTACATTGAGACATTCGTTGGCGATATCAACCGCGCGCGCGTACTCCGCGTGCGCTCTATCCAATCGAGTGATCCAGCCCCTGCCGGATCAGAAACCATATCAGCAACGGCAACGCTCGAAGATGCGATCGAGCGCGCAAAGGGCAACCCTGACGTAATCTTTTCTGTCTCAGAAGGGAATTCCACACAGGGCAGCTTGAATATGCGACACGTTTTCAAATCTCTAGTCCCGCGTCGCCCTAGTGAAGAAACCAACTAACACTGGCTGCAATCCGGCATGTTCAGAAATGTAGTCTCTCTAAAACATGCCGGTTTTCTTGGCGGACGATATAACCTGGCATGCGCGTTGTCAGAGGACCAACAATCATTTGCCAAAGCTGCTTGCAAGCCACAGGCTATTTTCGCTGTAGGTTTTCCAACAAAGCCAAACATTTCTCAGCAAGCGCGTTTTGCGCCCCATACCGCGTCAGGCGGGCAAATAGTTTGGTGTTTTTCGAATGCCATGACACAGGTAACTCAATGAGATCGCCGCGGTTTAAATAGTCATCCACAAATCTGCGCCACCCTAACCCAAGTCCTTGGCCTGAAACTGCGGCCTGAAGCAGATAGACATAGCTGTCAAATTCTTCAGAGACTTGCCAGCCATTATATTCAGGATGCGCTGAACTCCAATCATCCCAATCCATCCAACCATAGTTTTCTTTTTGTAACTTCAACAACATGGGCGGATCACATCGCCCTTCCAAAGCGCGTTGCGCCTGCTCAACTATTTCGGCGCTGCCAACCGGTTTAATTTCTTCGTCGCATACAACGACGTGTTTCCGTTCAGGTGGCTCAGCGGAATATTGAAAGACAATATCCGCCCCGGTTTCAACTGCTGCTTGAAGCAGGTTATATTCAACGGTCATAATGCGCAGCTCCACATCCCGCCCCATTTTTTGACGCAGGGTGGCATATAGCGGCATCAACAACAAATGTGATACGGAATGAGAGCAAACAATCGTCACCCGCTCTTCAACCTGCCGAAGCGACTGAACCGCTGTTTGTAATGCTTCAAGGCTCTGTACCACGCTCGTATAAAACTGACTGCCTTTTGGTGTCAGGCAAATCGGCGATTTGTCCCGATAAAACAATTCCGTCCCGTATCGGATTTCTAAATTTCGGATATGTCGGCTCACTGCGGGCTGAGACGTATTCAATTCTTCTGCTGCGCGCGCAAACCCTTGCAATCGTGCTGCCGCTTCAAAGGCAACAAGAGGGCTGAGTGAGGGAAGATTATACTTTCGAGATGACATATCATTTTTGATATGCTTGGCCGTACGAAAAAGCAATAGAAACACGAAACGCAAACAATCATTCTCTGGCGCAGTAACCAAACGAACAGAGATGTTTCATGACCAAATACGAGAAGCCGACCAAATGGGCGAACCCCAAGGTCAAACTGTTCCCCCATCAGGTGGGTTTCACCTGCCCACCCCATGATTACGACGCGGCACCATCAGATTTCTTGCGCATGTCGCCGCGCAGCGTGGGCGTGCATGGCCGGATGCTACACGTACCGGACTACGCCCACCGGTTAGATCAGAGGAAAAAGAACTTTGGTCTGCTGGAAGAATTCGTCGAATGCATGGCCAACAATGGCGTCGACGTCTGCGGTCAAGTTGGATCAAACTGGGTCCATGCCAGTGGGCTGGGTGTCGAAGGTATTCGACAGCATTGCGAAATGCTGAGCGACAAATACCAAACACCATTTCACATGTCTGGCTACGCAATGGTCGAAGCCCTACGCGACCGGAACGTTGAAAAGGTGGCCCTAAACGCCTGCTACCACCGCGATACCTGGTACCAGGGCACTGTTAACTTTTTGAAAGAAGCTGGGTTTGATGTCGTTTGGGCCGGCAACTTCTTGGATCAGGGCTGGTTTGCCACACAAGACCAAGTCGATGAGTGCATCTGGTGTTTTGACGAAGAACTCATCTGGAAGTCCTTTGATTATACCGCCGAAAAAGCGCCAAATGTGGACGCCTATCTGATCAACGGTATGAGCAATTATCGCCGCGAAAGTGACGGCATTGCCCAGCGTCCAGTTCACTACGAAGTCGAACTCGAAAAACGTCTTGGCACTCCGGTCATCGGCCACGACACCGCCCTTTACTGGCGCATTTACAAAAGCTTGGGCATTGCCCCAGCAACACAACAGGGCAGCTTGCTCTCTTCTTTGAAAGGTTAATCATGCATAAGATTGTAGCTCTGTGGGGCATCCCACGCTCAACCTCTACCGCTTTCGAATGGATGATGCGCCAGCGCGGCGATCTGGATTGCCTGCATGAACCCTTCGGCGAAGCGTGGTATCAGGGTGAAAACCCCATGTGGCCACGGTTTACAACCGGTGCGAAAACAACAGCGGGGCTGACCTTGGAAAGCGTCTGGGACGACATCAAAGCCCGCGCCGAAAAAGGCCCTGTGTTCATTAAGGATTTTCCTCACTATATCAATCATATGTGGGATCCTGAATTTCTGTCGAACTTCACCCACGCCTTCCTGATCCGCGATCCGGCGAAAACGATCACATCATTGTACAACAAATGGCCGGATTTCGACGAACTCGAGGTCGGATTTCCCGAACAACGCGCGTTATTTGACCTGCTGACTGCGCTACACGGCACCCCTCCTCCGGTGATCGACAGTGATGATTTGTTGGAAAATCCCAATGAAATGACAGAAGCGTTCTGTGACTCTGTAGGCATCCCCTTCATCGAAAGCGCCTTGAGCTGGCAGCCGGGTGGCGATCCCTCCGCGCACAGCTGGTGGGATGGCGGCTCATTCCATTCAAACTTGGCGAAATCAACCGGGCTCACCCCACAAAAGCGCAAATATATCGATCTGGACAAGACACCAGAACGCGTACGCCGTGTGCATCATCGAATGAAACCCCATTACGACCATCTGTTCCAACACCGCCTTCGCGTGTCTGAAACCGTTTGAAAGAAGGCCCCAATGAACAAGAAAATTCAAAGTAACTCAAAGTCTTATAAACTTGATTACCCACCTTACGGCCCGATACCCGAACTTTATGTCTCTTATGAGTCAGCCCAAAAGCTGAAAGTAGAGGCCGCAGAACTCACAAGCCATACCCTCACGCCGCGCCAGATTTGTGATCTGGAACTCCTGATGAACGGCGGATTTTACCCGCTAAAGGGATTTCTGTCCGAAGCTGATTATAATGGTGTCGTTGACGACATGCGACTGGCAGATGGCCGCCTGTGGCCCATGCCCATTACCCTTGATGTGTCCGAAGGCTTTGCCGATGCCATTGAGCTGGGCCAAGATATTGCCCTGCGCGATCAGGAAGGCGTCATTCTTGCAACGATGACGGTCACCGACCGCTGGACCCCGGATAAGGCGCGCGAGGCAGAAAAGGTATTCGGAGCCGACGATCAGGCGCATCCTGCGGTGAACTACCTCCATCATGAAGCTGGCAAAGTATATCTGGGTGGACCAGTCACAGGCATTCAAACCCCGGTCCACTATGATTTCAAAGCCCGCCGCGATACCCCCAACGAACTGCGGGCCTTTTTCCGCAAAGTCGGATGGCGCAAAATCGTGGCCTTTCAAACAAGAAATCCATTGCATCGCGCGCATCAAGAATTGACATTTCGTGCCGCAAAGGAAGCAGAAGCAAACCTGTTGATCCATCCAGTGGTGGGCATGACAAAGCCAGGTGATGTGGATCACTTTACCCGTGTCCGCTGCTACGAAGCTGTGTTGGACAAGTACCCCGCCTCAACCACTTCCATGTCACTTCTTAATCTCGCGATGCGTATGGCCGGCCCACGAGAGGCGGTCTGGCATGGGCTTATTCGACGCAACCATGGCTGTACCCATATTATCATTGGTCGCGATCACGCTGGCCCAGGGAAAAACAGCCAGGGCGATGATTTCTATGGCCCTTATGACGCGCAGGATCTGTTTAATGCTCATAAGGAAGAAATCGGCATCGAAATGGTCGATTTCAAACACATGGTCTACGTGCAGGAACGCGCGCAATATGAACCAGCTGATGAAATCACAGATAAGGACAAGGTGACAATTCTGAATATTTCAGGAACTGAACTGCGCCGCAGGTTGGCGGAAGGGCTGGAAATTCCAGAATGGTTCAGTTTTCCTGAAGTTGTTACAGAACTCAGAAAAACCAAGCCACCGCGCGCGAAACAAGGGTTTACCGTCTTTTTCACCGGGTTTTCGGGATCGGGAAAATCGACCATTGCAAATGCGCTTATGATGAAACTCATGGAAATGGGGGGGCGACCGGTGACATTGCTGGATGGCGATCTTGTACGCAAAAACCTCTCTTCCGAACTCGGGTTTTCAAAAGAGCATCGCGATCTGAATATTCGTCGCATTGGTTATGTTGCATCCGAAATTACCAAAAATGGCGGCATCGCCATCTGCGCCCCAATTGCACCCTATGCCACAACGCGCCGCGCTGTGCGCGAAGACATTGAAGCCTTTGGCGCCTTTGTCGAAGTCCATATTGCAACCACAATCGAAGAATGCGAACGGCGCGACCGGAAAGGCCTTTATAAACTCGCCCGTGCCGGAAAAATCAAAGAGTTCACAGGTATTTCCGACCCATATGATGTGCCACAAACGCCAGAGCTACGCTTGGAAACCGAAGGCACTGATGTCGACAATTGCGCCCATCAGGTGGTGCTCAAGCTTGAGCAGATGGGGCTGATCTCTGGCGCATGGTAGGAACAAGGTGACGGATTAAGCCGCCATTGGTCCTAAGACCATACCGTGGACCACGCCCAAGTGAACACAAATGAAAGTCAGGCATCCATAACTGATCAGACAAATCAGCGGGGCCTGACATCCCCTACTCTAGTTCAGACATAAATCAGTGCACTTCAAACATATAACATTTTAAAATCAATGTATTAAAGAGATTTCAGCGCGCATTCAGGCACAAATACTATTCCCAGCCTCTGGCCTCTGCCATTTTGCTATAAATATCCTGCAGCAGCCGCTCAGGCACCTGATGTTTTGCCGCCATTTCCGGCCAGCAGCTCAGGGCGGCATCCACCGCGTCAATGATTTCATCACGTCGCTTGGCGCGGATACCCCCAACCTCTGCCACTTTCGAAAACGCCGCCCGCCCGGGGAACCGCCCTTCCCCGGCAATAGCCATGGAATGCTCTCCCCCGGGTCCCAAATCAAAGGTGACGTCAAAAGCGGGGGCAAGCTGCCAGCTGCCGCTCATATCCATCAAAAACGCATGATTGCGAATATGGTCATCCCGGCTTATGGCACGCACGTTAAACACCATTCGACGGAACAGTTCTTCGGCGGTGTCCGCCTTGTTGCGGCAGATCCCCTTGGCCAATCGCATCAACTCCAGATAGTCGAACACGCCGTGCTGCAACCCGGTGTCCAACAGCCCCGCAACAGAGGCCATATGCACCCGCCTGCCCGCTTCCCGGTCAAACCGTTGTGTCCCAAAGAAACGCTCCTGTTTTCCCTCAAGCGCAAACATCGGCCGGGAGGTGATCCCCGCCACACGCATCATCTCCCCATAGGCAAGTTCCACTTCGATGGAACCCTTTGCATCCATCGATCCCCGGCCCTTGATCAACACAGGCGTCCAGCCCTGCTCCCAGCTGCAGCGGTGATCTCTCAGCGTCACACCATCCTCTGCAATCTGCGCCATGAACTTTGGTCGCGCACCCTGGCTGCCACCACTCAGCGCGCGCAGGCGTTGCAGCACATCGATATCGCTGATCTCTTCGATCCGCGCGACATTGTGTTCAAACCAGCCAAGATCAATATCAGAACGCTCAGCGGGTGTGGTGCTTGGGCGATACGTCAGCGCCCCCATGCCATGACATCCAACAAAGGCAAGCCGCTGCATATCATCCAGCTCAGTCGTAGAGGCCCCCGTCGCGCGGATCTCGCGGTCCAGCAGCAACCGCCCCCAACCATCGGGCAAGCTATCTTCAAAAACCCCCGGCAGACCACGCGCACCACGTAAAAGCCCCACCATCCGCCGCGCTTTTACGGGCCAGATCAGCAGCGGAGAATTGGCAAATTCGCTATCCCATTCAAACGCAAATCCCCGGCGGGTGGGATCACGGCCAAGCTGTCCAATCGGAGTGGCATGGGAGCTGTCGTCAAAGGCCAGCGTCACATTCAGACGATCGATCATGATGTCCTCCGCGCGCGTCGCCGTGCTGTGGTGCTTTGTTCAAGCTCTTCTAGGCTGGTATAATCCGGAGCGGGGAAAAGCGTGTGAAACCCGTCGAGTGCATCAAGAGCTTCGGCAATTGCCAGAAGGTTGGCGAGACTGGTAGAGCCATCCTTTTCGAACCGCTTCAACGTGGCGATTGAAACCCCGCTACGCGCCGCAACGTCCTGCTGGGTGATGTTCAAGGACAGCCGCCGGGCTTTGGCGGATTGGGCAATGGTCTGTTGCACATCACTAGCGGTTTGCAGCCCTGCAAGAAGTTTCATATATGACCTCTTAAATCACATATCAGACGTTATAGCATCAAATTTGATCCCTTAATAGATCTTTCAGAACTTCTAATTCACAGAGTTCAAAATCGTGATTTTTTTACCCCGCTCTTGAAATTTTGCGTACAAGTGCCCTCACCATGGGCGCAGGAGAAAAACAAAAAAGGCTGGCGCTTGGCAACCCCCCACGCAAGGAGAGCGGATCGCGTTATAGCCGCCACCGGTGCTTATTCTGGCCAGATCAAGATGACCCCTCAAGCGCTTCTTTAATACCTGGTTTGCTTTTCCACGCGGGCACCGGCTGATCTTCCCCCTCTTTGGGGATATGTGCAGAGGCTTCGACCAGTTTCATCTCAGGAATGTAGCGCGGGCAATTCAGATAGATGTGATGGGTCGTCACCTCGACCAAACGTTTTGCACCGGGAAATTCTGTCAGCCGTGGATGATCATCATGCACCTGTGCTGTGCCGTTAATCCGCACACGTAAGTACCGTTTGCCTTCCTCAGCCTCAAATCGCATGAACAACATGCCAATGTTTGGATTGTCCTCGATATTGCCCAGCGACTTATACATCCGGTTGCCATCAAAATCCGGGAAAACAAGTGTGTTCGACCCGGTGATTTTGACAAACCCTTTCGGCCCCCCCTTAAATGAGCAATCCGTGTTTTCGCCCGCGGATGTTGCGAGAAAAAAATATGTCGATTCTGCAATAAAATCACGATACCCGAATTGATCATCGTCAAAGTTGGTCACCTTAGTGGCTTTGTTGATCAGATCAGCGACTTTGCGCGCGTTATACCGATCTTGCAGCGTGCGGCTGCCCTCCCCAAACATCTCCATGATGTGTTTCCTTTTTCGAAATAAAAGTTGGGCCGGCACAAGGCCGACCCACTCGCTCGTTATTGAGCGGCGATCTCATCCGCATCCGCATCGGATGCGTCGCTTGATCGCACTTGCTCTGCCGCTTCCTGGGGAGAGAGAACGCGACGGAGTTTGGATTTATTGTGCACCAGCGCCAGCGCATCTGGGCGGGAATAATGCCCCGCAGGGTCAGCTGCGACCTTGGCCATGATGATTTTGTTCATGTCGATGTCAGCAATCACCAAACCTTCTTCGGTTGGGGCAAGATTTTCACCATAGGTCGCCCCATCCGGGCCAAACACACGAGAGTAACCGCCGCCCACTTCCATGAACATTTTCTGCTGTTCTGTGGTCACCAACTCATCATAGATTTCCTGAGAAATCATGGCGCAGGATTGCAGAACAAAACATTGACCTTCCATCGCGTAGGTTTGGTTCGCATTGGTGTTCACCTCAGCCGAGAACCCATGGGTCAACTGATCATACAAGCTGAACGCAGGCCACGCTGCACAATGAATTTGTTCACCTTGGGCAAACAGGCTATATTTGCTCAACGGTTGGAAATGCTCCCAGCAGCAAAGCGCGCCGATTTTACCAAGTTCGGTATCATTCACGATCATGTCGGACCCATCGCCTTCCCCAAAGACAGAGCGTTCAACATGGGTTGGCTTCAACTTACGACGACGCGAAATGACCTGACCATCTGGGCCAATATGCCATTGCGCCATATAAAGGCTGCCACCATCTCGCTCGGAAACCCCCATCACAACGTGAATATTGTTCCGACGGGCCGCCGCACAAATCGCTTTCTCTTCGTCGCTGCCCGCTTCAATCGAGTTTTTTACATAGCGCGCGAAATACTTAATCGCAAAGGCCGGTGGACCCATCCAAATCTGCCAAGGATACCCCGGTAGCCATGTTTCAGGGAAGTTGATCAGCTTTACCCCCTGTGCGCCCGCTTCGTCGATCAATTTTACCGTTTTCTCAATGCCACCTTTTAGGTCGATCCAAACCGGCGCTGCCTGAACAGCCGCCACTTTGACCAGATCTTGCTCCATATCCATTTTTATATTCCCTGTTGGATTTAGTTTCATTTGTAATTGTGATAGGAAGGCATAGGTATTTCTTGTCTCTGCCGGACAAAAAGCTTGCGCTTGGCGGACAAGAAAGCTGAAATTATGGGGAGGTCGGCATGCAAACGATGTTTGATACCACGCATGTGGCGCGATCCGAACGTCTGTCCTATTGGCAGGAATCGGCGTGTGATGCCTATTTGCCAATTGCTTGCGATTCAAAAGCCGGGACAAGTTTCGAAGGCAAAATTGCCCTTTCACGTTTAAGCCGGTTGAACCTGTCGATCATCAATGCCAGCCAACAAACCGTCTCTCGGGATCGGCGCATGATTGCCCGCAATGCGGATCGGTTCTTCATGGTAAGCGTCCCGATTGGCGCAGACTGCCGTTTGCATCAAGACACCCGTGAAGCCCATCTTAGACCTGGTGATTTTGCGATTTATGCGACGGATCAACCGTACCGCCTCGATTGCTCGGACGGGGTGGACCAGATGGTGATCCAACTGCCATACGAAAAACTGCGCTCTCGCCTGCCAAATGCTGAAACTCTGACCGCCCGCCGAGTCGACGGAACCAATGCATTGAATCGAATGGCCTATGCCCATTTGCGCCAATACGCAGCGGTTCTCGAAGAGCAGACACCAGAAGTCCAACATCTCTTGCAAGACATTATGCTTGATTTGATCGCCGCCTCTTTGGCAACGCTCCATACAGCTGACTATGAACTCAGCCGACCACAAACCCTGTCATTGATGCGTGCAAAACAGTTCATCCGTGGAAATTTACAGGATCATGATCTGGATCCCACACGCGTTGCCCAGGCAACAGGCCTGTCGCGCCGGTCTTTGCGCCGATTGTTTGCGGAAAGTGGCGATAGCCTTAGCGGATATTTACGGGATGCGCGCTTGGACAAGGCGGCGGAAGATCTGCGAAATCCATTGTGCGCCAGCCAGTCCATCAGCGAAATCGCGGTGAAATGGGGCATGGATAATTTCTCACATTTTACGCGCATATTCAAAGCGCGCTTTGGACAGACCCCAACAGAGTTCCGCAATCAGAAATAAAGACCCCGGCGCTCTGCCTAAGGGCACGCCGGGGCCGCACTGTTGCAACAGCCCCTCACAAAATTAGCCATACAGCATCTGCGGCAACCACAGCGCCAGCGCCGGAAAGAATGTCACCAGCAGTAAGACAATGATCAGCGGCACCAAAAACGGCATCGTTGCGCGCACACAGCGCTCGAATTTTACACCCGACACCTCCGCCAGAACAAACAGCACCATGCCCACCGGCGGGGTCAGCAGGCCCAGCATCAGGTTCAGGATCAGCAGAATGCCCAAATGCACCGGATCAATGCCAACCTGATGCGCGATGGGCAGCAGCACAGGCACCAAAATCGTGATCGCGGCGATGGTCTCCATGAACAGACCAATCACCAACACAATGCACAACATGATGATCAGGACCAGATGCTTGTTTGATGTCAGCCCCAGCAGGTTTTCTCCCAGAATGGTCGCCACCTGATTGGCCGTTAAAATCCAGGCAAACACAGCCGCGCTGGCGACAATCATCAGGATCGCCGCAGAGGTTTCGATGGTATCAATCGACACCCGCACCAGATGGCGCCATGTCAGCGAACGATAGACACACACACCCAGAAACAGCGCATAGCACACCGCAGCCACCGCCGCTTCGGTTGGAGTGAACACCCCGCTGGCAATACCACCCACAATAATGACCGGCGTCAGCAAGGGTAAAAAGGCGCTTTGAAAGGTCTTGAAAATATACGACACCTGCATCCGCTGATCCCGCGGATAGTTCCGCACCTTTGAATAATAGGCCACCATGATCATCAACGCGACGGCCATCAACAAACCCGGAATCAACCCTGCCGTAAACAGCTCTCCAATCGAGACCGAGGCCATCACGCCATAGATCACCAGCGGCAACGACGGTGGGATAATCGGTCCAATCGTCGACGACGCAGCTGTGACGCCCACCGAAAAATCCGTATCATACCCCGCATCGCGCATGGCCTTGATCTCGACGTTGCCCAGCCCCCCCGCATCTGCAACAGCCGCGCCAGACATGCCCGCAAAAATCACGCTGGCGCCAACATTCACATGCCCCAAACCGCCGGGCAACCAGCCCACAAGCGACCGCGCAAAGGCAAAAATCTTAGTGGTGATCCCGCCCGTGTTCATCAGATGCCCGGCCAGAATAAAGAACGGAATAGCCAACAGCGGAAAACTATCGATGCCGCCAATCATACGATGAATCAGCAAAACATCTGGCAGACCCGCAACCAGAATATACCCCAACGACGCCCCGCCCAATGCAATCGCCACTGGAACGCCCAGCAACAGAAACACAAACAACAGAATAAAAAGAAACGTAAGTGCCATAGGTCAGACGCCTGTCGTGCTGAGGTCGCGTTTTTCTTGAATGATCTGCTCAGGGGATTTGCGCAAAGTGACGATCAAATGCCAAAGCGCCACCGCCGCCGCACAAAAACACGCCACCGAAACCACGTAATACAGTACAGATTTCGGCAAATCGATTGACACCATATTTGACCGGGTCTTTTGCGCCAGCTCAATGGCCAAAATCCCCGCATACCCCCAAAAGGCCGTGGACAGCAGATCCACAAAACCCGAAATCGGTTTAAGCAAAGTCTGGGGGAAATACCGATAGGCAAATTCAAGAAAGATATGGCTGCCACGACGCACACAGGTAACGCCCCCGACAAAACCCAACATGATCAGAAAATACCGCGCAATCTCTTCGGTCCAGCCCAGACTATCGTTCAAAACGTAGCGCGTAAAAAACTGCAACGCGACAATCGCAAACAAACATGCAAAGATGAAAAGCGCAGGAATATCCCAAACCTTTACATCTGAAATATCATCCGTGATCTCTTCCAGATCACCGACGATGGCACCCACACGATCAAACTCTGAACGGTCCATACCCTGCCCCCAATCGAAATAGGCCCGACAACCTAAGCTATCGGGCATCTTTGTTTACTCAGCGTCTTTAAGCGCCTGCAGGCTTTCATACAGGTCACCCGGAAATGGCAGATCGCCAGAAGTCAGCGCTGGTGCAACCGCCTTAATGAATGGCGCGCGGTCCACTTCATTCACGGTGATGCCTTCCGCACGGAACCAATCCGCCAACTCACCCTCCGCGGCAACGATCTCATCCGTGACCCAATCAGCAGTTTCGTCCAACGCGCCATATAGAATGGCCTTGTCTTCTTCGCTCAACTGCGCGGCACGGATGCTGGATACAACGGTATAGATCGAGTTGGTAATGTGACCCGTCAGGTTAATGTTGGTCTGAACCTCATGAAACTTTTTGGCCTGAATGGTGGTCAAAGGGTTTTCCTGCGCATCAACAACGCCCTGTTGCAGCGCCAGATACACCTCAGAGAACGCCATCGGGGTTGGGTTTGCGCCAATCGCCTGAGGGAACAAAACATAAGCTGGCGCATTTGGAACGCGGATTTTCAGATCGGCCATATCGTCAGGCGTCAAAATCGGCTTATTCGCCGTCACGTGGCGCGAGCCATAATAGCTGACCGCCGCAATCTCGTTGCCCCCGGTTGCATCGGAATAGCCCTGAGACACGCCATCAAAGATATCAGAATCGAAATAGGCTTCCCAATGTTTCAGGTTGCGCAGGGTAAATGGAAAATCTGTCATAGATGCCGGACCATAAAGCGTACCCGCAAAACCAGCACCGGTGTAGATGATATCAACAGTGCCCAGACTCAGCCCCTCGTTCAGATCCACCTCTTTGCCCAAAGACGACGCTGGGAACACTTCGACCTGAAGACGGCCCTCTGTTTTTTCAGCAACCTGCTCAGCAACCATTTCTGCCGCTTTGTGCAACGGATGGCTAACCTCATAAACATGTGCAAATTTCAACGTGTCCGCTGCACCAGCAGCAGCCATCATTGCCGTCACAGTTGTTGTGATGGCTGTCGTTTTAATCCAATTTCCGAAGTGAACCATTAAATCCTCCCTAAATGGTCTGGGTCTTTGCCCAAGTTCTGTGTTCAGCAACGCCGCAGACAGCGCGCCCTATCCGGACAAAAACAGAGACCCTCCCAGATGCTATTTTTGTCATACCAAAACTAAAGGGAACATCCCGCAAAATCTAAAATGAGTCAATAAAATTGCACGAAATTCGAACCATAACAGTTTTTCAAGAGACTAAAGTATTATCTTGGTGTGATCAAAGCGGCAAATTCAGCTCTAACCGCCAACGTTGCACAGCCGTGCGACGGTGCCCTTATCGGCAACAATTTCAGTGCCGTTCAAAACAACCGATTGATCAGACAACAAAAACACCGCAACCTGCGCCAGCTCTTCGACCTTTGGCACCGTGGCATCTGCGTGCCATGACTGAAACAGCGTATCCAGCGCCGGATCCTTGGCCGCTTTCGCAACCGCCTCTGTCAGGGTCAGCCCCGGCGACAAAGTGTTCACCCGAATACCATGCGGCCCAAGGCTCCAGGCCATCGATTGTCCCATTGCACGGATCGCACCCTTGGTGCCTGCGTAGGCCTCATAGGTATGATCCGATGCCGTCGCATGCACCGAAGCTATATTGACCAGACTGCCACGCGTCTGATCTTTGACCATAATCTGCGCCGCAGTCTGGCACCCGATCAAAACAGACCGTTGGTTGGTCAGCCAAAGCTGATCCCACATCTCAACATCCGCCTCCAGAAACGGGGCTGTCAGTGTCAAACCCGCATTGTTCACCACCCCATCCAGCCGCCCGGTCCGGTCCCGCGCCTCGTGAATAGCCGCGCGCAACGCATCCGGCTCTCGCACATCCGCCGATACGGCACATGCGCCCTGCCCTGCGATCACCTCTTTAGCTGCCTCAGTATAATCAATTCCAACCACCGTCGCCCCAGCCGCCTGTGCTGCCTTTAGAACACCCAGACCAATGCCCGACCCAGCCCCGGTAACAACAATTGTCCGCCCACACAAAGATGCACTCATTTCACCGCTCCCGCAGTTACCCCAGCCACAATGCGGCGCTGAAAGATCACAAACAAAACCAGCAATGGCAGCGATCCCAACACCGCGGCTGGAAACAACATATCAGGCTGAATGTTGGTGTTCCCCACAAAGCGATAGACAGAGATCGTCACGGTGAACTTGTCTTTATCGGTCAACAACAGCAACGGGTAGGTAAAATCATTCCAGACCATCAGCATCACAAACAACGACAGCGTCGCCGTTGCCGGCACCAGCAAGGGGCGGATCACATACCAGAACACCTGCCAGTCCGAACAATTGTCCAGCTTGGCCGCATCTACCAGATCCTGCGGGATCGCACCGATAAAGCCGACATAAAAGAACACAGCCAAAGGAAGATTCAGCGCACTAAAAGCAAGGATGATACCCAGATACGTGTCCAGCAAACCCAAGTCGCGAAAAATCACATAAATCGGTGTGATCGTCACAAAGTTTGGGGTCGCCAGCCCCAACGCCACCAACAACACAAATATGCGCGCCAAACGGCTGGTGTTTCGCGCCAGCGGGAAGGCCGCCATCGACCCCAGCAAGGCCGTCAACCCCGTGACCGAAATCGTGATGAACACCGAATTCAGCACCGCGCGGACATAATTCATCCCGCCAAAGGCACGCAGGTAGTTTTCCCAGGCAAACCGCTCTGGCACCCCTAACGGGGCCTGCGCAATCTCTGTCGCAGTCCGAAAAGACATCGTGATCATATACAGCAGCGGCATCAACATCGCCGCCACCAACACCAGAACCAATGCGTTCAACAAAACCATGCGCAGTTTGAAGCCCCGCATTATATGTCCTCCCGACGGCGCAGATACCAGTTCTGAAACACAGCCACCATGATCACAATCACCAGCATCACAATCGACAAAGCCGACGCAAAACCGAATTTATAGCGGCCAAACAGCTGCTCGATAATCTCCAGGCTCAGCGTGCGTGTCGCCCCATCTGGCCCGCCCCGCGTCATGATAAATGGCAGCTCAAAAGTCTTTAACGTCCCAATCGTCGACAACATGATGTTGATCGTAAAAGACGGCGCCAAAAGCGGTATTTCAAGGTACCGAAACCGCTGCCAGCTGGACGCGCCATCCAACCGGCCCGCCTCGTCAACATCCGACGGAATATTGGCGTATCCGGCCAAAAAAATTGCGGTGGTATACCCCGTGAACATCCAGATATGCGCAATCGCAATGGCATAAAGCGCAGTATCCGGGTCGCCCAGCCACCCTCTGGCCAACCAATCCAGCCCCGCCCCACGCAGCAGGGCATTCAATCCGCCCGAAAACGGCGAATAGATGAATTGCCAGACATATCCAACCACAACAAACGACATCATCGCCGGAGTAAACAAAGCCGCCCGTGCAAAATTACGCACCGCAGGCAATCGATGCAACAACGCCGCAAAACACAGGCCCGCAATCGTCTGCAACACCACAACAACAATCGTGAACTTGGCCGTGATCCACAGCGCATTCAGGTACCGGCTTCGGCTGACAATCCGGTCATAATTCTTCAGCCCAACCGGCTCTGCCTCACCGACGCCAGCAAAGCTGGTAAAGCTCATCTGAAATGTCAGCAAAATCGGATAAACAAAAAACAAACCAAGCACGATCAGTGCTGGCAACGTAAACAGAAACATCGACCGGCGGGATGTCATAGTCTTACCTCTTAGGCCTTGGCGCGGATCAAAGCCCCCAAAAGGGCTTTGATCTTTCTTTCGCTGCGCTTATCGCGCGTCTTCAACGGCCCAATCCCAACGCTCCAGAACGTCTTTGTTTGACTTAGACGTATCTAGCAAAAAACCTGTCAGACTATCCCAGATCTCGCCTTCCAATGATTTTGGCCACTGCAACAAAGCAAAAGGGTAATTGATGATACCACCATTGGCCCGCGCCGCATCATATGGGGCGGCCAGATCTGGCGAACCGCTGGCGCCATCATCAAACGGCGAATAAGCAGCCTCTGCGTCCAGCATCACTTGCAGGTTTTCTGGCTTTGCAAACCAATCCACAAACACCTGCGCCTCTTCCTGAAGCGTGCTGCGGGCGGCAATCGACCAGCCAATCGCAAACAGATCCAGCGCGACACCCGTATCTTTCGACGACGGGATTGGCGCAAAAACATAATCAAGCCCCTCTACCTGACTAAAAGCAGAAATATTCCACGCCCCCTGCGGCATCATCGCGAAATTGCCACCGGTAAATTCGTTCAGCGCAGAACTCCAAGGGTCCAGCCCCGCCTGCTGGTCTGGATCAAAGCAACGCGCCTCTTGCAACTCGCGAATAAGGTCGATGCCCGCGTTGAAAGAGGCATTCGCCTCAAAGGTTTCATCCCCGACCCCCAAATCCGCAGGCGCGGCCTCTGATTGTTCAATGCCATTGGCAATCAGAAACAAAGGTGCCGAAAACCCGCCGGTAAAGATCATTGGATTAATACCCGCATCCGCCAATGCGCCACAGGTGGTCTTAAGCGCATCAATGGTTGTCGGGGCCTCAGAAACACCAACCTGATTTAACAAACTCATGTTCACAAAATTCCCCATGCCGATCACCTCCAACGGCATGATGTAATTCGCGTCCCCCAATGCCAGCGCAGAACTGAGATCTGCCGGAATACGGCCGTACCAATCATTGTCCTGCCCCAAAGACTTCAACAATCCGGCACCCCCCCAGATTTTCACCAGAGGCATATCCGTCATCATAACATCTGGCGCGTCGCCCCCCTGCAAACGGGGCGGAATAACCGTATCAGTATCCAAACGCCCGATGTAGCTTAGCTCTACCTTGATATCAGGGTGCTCAGATTCAAACTTTTGAATCAACTCAGGCAGGCCTGCAGGCTCTGCCTCGTTGCCCTTCCACGCGGTCACATCCAGTGTCACAGGCTCTGCCAATGCCGGGCCCGCGTGCAAGGCAAACGCCGCTGCACCGCAGCACAGGAGTCTCTTTGTTGAATTCATCCGCTTCTCCTCCAACCTAGATATATTTTTCAAGGCTTTAGCACCGCTTTCCCAACAGCATCCCGGCCAAGTTCACGCCCTCACTCGTGATCTACGCTGATAGAAATCAGCCACCTTTCAAATTCATAGCACGATATTTCACAAATTGTCGATTATTTTTCACATATAAGCGACAAAGCAATATGGCTTCATGAATCCGCGCAATTCGCTGATACGGTGACGATCTCTCCCAAAAGACAAAAACGCCGATATCCCAAAGGGAAGAGATATTCTTCCCACGGCAACATGTTCCATTGTGTTTTGGGGATGCACAGCTTCACATCTGTCAGCGCAGGCGCGCACTCTTGCAGTCGGCCAAGGTTGGTGCCGCTCGGATCGCAACCGCACTGATGCCCAACAGTTTGGTCTTGATATTCATCGCCCCTCCCCCAAGGGTTCGACGTAATGTTCAACCGATGTCGCTGCGATAACGAAACAGCATCGCGCTCCCGCGTGCGATCCTCCACTCGATTGGTTTGCCCTCAATGTCAAAGGCCGTGCGCTTGATCACCGCAAGCGCGTCCCCCTCCGCCAAATGCAAGTGTTGTGCGACGCCAGCCGAGGCCAGCCCAAAGGACAGCTCGTCGGTGGCACGCTTGACCCGTACACCAAAGCGCTCAAAATAAATGGGATACAAAAGTGGCCCAAGTTCTGGCTCTGGAAGATGTTCGAAGCCGTCAAAAATCTCATTCGGGATGTAAATCTCTTCAAACAGAACAGGCTGATCGGAAAGACTACGCAAACGCACGATCTTGATCAAATCATCTGTCCCCAACGCCTGAATAGCCTCTGCAGGAGCCGAGCTTTTGCCGCGTAGAATAAGCTTGCTTGTCGGGATCGAAAGCTGCGCGCCGTCGGCTTCGCGCAATTGAAAGAATCGAAACAACGTCGCATCAAACGATGGCGCACGCACAAACGTGCCTGATCCCTGCCGACGGTCTAACACGCCTTCCTGGACCAAACCGTCAACGCCTTTGCGGACGGTCCCCACAGACACGCCAAATTCACGCGCAAGAGCCGCTTCAGAAGGAATAGGATGTTCGGCGATCCAGACGCCTCTGGCGATCTGCGCCGCAAGCGTATCCCGAAGGCGCACATAGGCCGGCAGCCGCTCATCCAGCACCAGAGTCTTTCTAACCATAACATACCTCCTCATCTCAGAGGTATGACCCGTTATCTATACAGTCAACTAGTTATATATATGAATTTGAAAAAATAGATAGTTGAACAATTTGGCGTACCACGTGCATGTTGATTAAAAGATGATGTTGATCGCTGACGCCCGGTACGCGCGCGACCGCTTTTGTTCGATTAAACAATAGGCTTGAAATTCTGCAGCGTCACAACATCAAGGATGACGTCGTTGTACAGGTCACTTTTTCAGGCACCCACAATTCTGAACGGTGCACAGCACTTGGCAAATTAAATCGCAACCGCTGTGCAGGCATCGCCGTCATCACCTTAGATATCGACGACACCAAATCCCGACAAACTGGTCGCGCAGGGCCTTCGCGATATCCGCCGGAACATAGTGCGTGGCGCCGATATTCCAGATGCCAACGCGCTCACCCCTCAAGCCTTTTTCACCAAATAGCGCGTCAGAAGAGTCCACCTCAAAGCACATCTCGAAGGTATCTCCCTCGCACCATGTTCGCCGCTCTTAGCAGATCAGTGCATCAATCTGGTTTCGACCATTTTGACCTGCTCAGCGATCCTCACCTGCAATCAGATCCGATGTGAGTACCTTAGTAGGCTTAACCGACCGGCAGAACCTATGTTTCAAATTATCCACACACGATCAAACCGCATTCGATGTACCGCCTCACACTCGCGCTTTGTTAGAATACCTGCATGAACGCAGAGTGATCTGAGGCAGCGGCTGGCAGCACATAGCGTTACTTAGAACGCAGCAGCGATGCACAGACCCATACCAAAATCGCCAGAGCCCAAAACCTGAACGCTCGTACCGCCGCAAACGCACTGTTCGACCTATTACTCGGTTAGGTCACATTTATGCCCAAATATCCTAGGCCCCTGGCTATGCCTCGACAGGGTATTCCGATCCGCGGAACTTGACCCATTGCCGATGCGATACTGGGTTGATGACCCCTCTGCACGGATCGGATCAAGACGATCAAAACGTGCAAGCACGATCATGCAAATCGCAAACAGTCAAAGGCTCTGATCCAAATCACGTACCTCAACCAACGGCGCGCGCATGATACAACAAACTTAGTACGGCTGGTCTTGTCCTCAGGCCATGAATGCACCAGCTCCGTTTTCGCGTGTTTGGTATAAACGTCGGTTTATCTCAGACAAAAAAAGCGCCGCCTCCCATGGTTTGGAGACGGCGCTGATCGAAATTACCACATCAGGCAAGAGCTCACCGCACTTTGAAATTCATCAATTTGTCAGCGGCTTGAGAAAAAATTGCCAATTGGCAATTTTTCTTGTCACAACCCCTCTTTGTGATCGAGAAAAAACTTTTCCATCAGGCGACGCAGGTCTTCAACCGACGCATCGCGATCAAATTTCAGCGTGATTTCACGGGCTTTATCCAGACGCTCCATGGAAAAAGAGGTGCCTTGCGCAGTGTAGCGATGTTTGCGTTCTTTCGCAGGGGCTTTCTTAGGAGCGTGTCCCTGCCCCGCTTTCTTGAGCTCTGCAACCACTTTTACTGCATCGTTCCACGGCATACCATAAGACGTCGCACCAGCCGCCCGCATCGAGGCCAGCCAATCCGCCCGCGAGAGCATCTCTTCACGGGCTTTGGGCTGCGCAAGGAAAGGTTTCAAAGCGCGAGCATGCAGTTCTTTGATGTCGTTTGAGCTGGGAAAAGCTGCGACAATTTCGTCTGGCAATTTCGCCAGAAACAAATAGCGCGACAGCCAAGCCTCAGAAACCTGCAACCGCTGCGCCATCGTTTTCTGTTTGCCCCCATAATAAAGCTTTACCGCCGCAGCATAGTCTTTGGCACGTTCATAGTCCGAAATATCCGCGCGGTCGCGGTTTTCGATATCGGCCAGACGGAAGGCTTCTTCGTCTGACATATCCCGCACTTCGATCAGATATTTGAATTGCGGATAATTATTCGCGCGCAGCCAGGTGATGGCAAAGTGACGTCGCGCGCCGCAGATGACTTCGTAATCGAAATCCTTTTCGCCTTGGAGACGACGCACTACTGCCGGGAACTCTTGCCGATTTTGCTGCTGAATGCCTTCGATCAGATCGGCGCAGTTTTCAGGCGTCAGCAATTCGTAGTCCCGATTGTGGCGCTCCCACATCTTGCAGCGGGCCGGGTCCACCCAATGCAGGGTTTTTTCATCCACTTCGCCGTTCAGCTTGTCGCCGATGGCATTGCCGCGTTTCAGAAACCGCCCCGCGCCCCGATCCTTTTTGGCGCTGGGTTCTGTGGTGCCAATCCCGCTGAGCACCGCGTCAAAAATGGCATCATGCTTCTTGGTCATAGGAGACCCTCCTGGCTAAGCGCGTCCCGTTGACTGGGCCATGTTTTGCGCATCAGAACTTCGACTTCGCGGCCAATGGAATCCAGATAGGCGCGGCATCGTTTGTGGGTTTCACTGCGGGTTGCCCCCCCGGTGAGTTCATAGACAGTCATCAGATTTGCTGTTGCATTGTCGATTTCAGCGGAGTCTTTCAAAACCGATTGCAGCATGTCTCCGGCGAAAACAGCATCCATCATACGTTTGATCGCCACATGGGCGGATTTGCTGTCATTCATTTTTGTCGCAAGGATCTTAATAAATTTATACTGATGCGCCCCCCCGATTTTTTCCAGCTCGGCCAGCGTGCTGTTCATCATTTTCAGGAAATGCACGGTTGATCCAAAGTCCACGTTATTGGGTGGCGTTGGCACCAGAATGGCATCTGCAGCACGCAGAACTGACAAAGAAATCATACCAAGGGCAGGGGGGGGATCGAGGAGGATCACATCAAAATGGTCACGGATCGAATTGATCCCATCCCGCAGACGATCCAGCACAAAACCGGATTCACGGGCCATGCGCCCGGCCAGTTCATATTCCGCGTCATACAGACCTAAGTTCGCGGCCACCATCGCAATGCCAGGCCAGTAGGTGGCGCGCAGCGCATAGCGCAAATCCTGTGGGCCACCATGGCGGAAAAATGGGTACAGGGTTTCTTCGTCTTCATCGATGTCAATATCGGGGTTCAGGCCAAAGATGGATGTGGTTGACGCCTGACTGTCACAATCAATAACGCAGACACGATATCCCTGCAGTGCCAGGTATTGCGACAGATGCGTGACCAGTGTTGATTTCCCGACGCCGCCTTTGAAATTCTGAACCGCTAAAACAAGCGCATCATCTTCTGCAGATCGATGAGGAAGGGTGCCAAAGATCTCTCGCATGTTGTTTATTTCATGCAAAGCGTATCCTTTGCGACGACCTGTGCGTTCATCCTTTTCGGGTTCAGGGAGGCGGCCTTCTTTCTCAGCTTCCCGGATGAGGGTTTCAGACCGACCGACCATCTGTGCGGCTGTGCGCACGTTAAAGCGGAGATCAAGCTGTTTCTGGGTATCAGGGGCAAAGACTTGGTCACGAAGACGGTCAATGACGGAGGTTGCTCGATTTGAGAGGAGATTAAGCTCATCTAATGAGACAGAGGGGAGGATAGGGCTATCCATGAGGTATCACCACTTTTCGTTTTTTTGGGAATTTTGTCTGAAAAGCAAAACTCTCAGCTACGTTTTCTTTTTTTCAAAAGATGACCGATATCGCAACCGTGTCGTGGCTATATTTTCAAGATAGCGGCGATAAAGACGCTGAAATCTGGCTTATTTTGCCCCTTAAAGCTTGTTCTGATTCTTTGTGTTCAAGTGTTCGTGGCTTTCAATGCATTGCTTTTAAATAATAAAATAGGTTTGAGCTTACAAATTGGGTGCTAAATCTTACGGATTGGGTGGTTTATTCTTACAAATCGGGTGGGGAAACCTTACGATTCGGGAAGGTGCTGAATTTCAGGGGTTTTTCGCTGTATTTTGAGTCTTTTACGGATTCAAATCTTACAGATTGGGTGCAGTCGATATCCTCTTAATCTTACAAATTGGGTGTGTCTTGGCAGACTCACTTATCGTGGATTGACCCCGTGCTTTAGTTTTCTTACACTGAAAAAAACAAAAAGTAAGAGTTGGGCGTAAGCAGTTGAGATGGGCGAAGAGACAAAGAAACCCTATAGCAGCTTAGATGCAAAGCCAAATGCAGACTCGCTGATTAAACCTGGGGAATTGGTGGATCTGGTCGAGGTGACGCCGCTGACGTTGAACGATCGGCGGATTTATAACCTGATGCTTGAACACGCATGGGATGAGATCGACAAACCTGTGGTGCATCATGTGTCCAAAGCGGTTTTGCGGGGGAGCCATAATTCCAACGACCGCATTGGAGAGTCTGTTGAACGGCTGATGCGGGCGATTGTGAAAGTCTCTGTTTTGAAAGATGGCGAACCGGCCATCGAGCGGGTGCAGCTTTTGGGGGGCAACATCGAATTGGAACAGCCCGACGGGATGCTTTATTATGAGATCCCGCGCGCGCTGCGGCGGATCATCAAGAATTCGACCGTATTTGCGCGGTTGCAGAAAGAGGTGATGTTTGCCCTGTCTTCAAAATATGCGCTGACGCTTTATGAGATGGTGCAGAAGCGGGGAAATCTGCGGTTTAAATCTTATGAGAAATTCACCCTTGAAGAAATCCGTGGCATTATGGGTGTGCCCAAGGGCAAGCTGACAACTTGGTCAAATCTGAATTTGCGGGCCTTGTCTCCGGCGGTGGATGAGGTGAATGCACTGTCTGATTATGAGGTGAGCCTGAAACCCTATAAAGAGGGTAGGCGGGTTGCCGGGGTCATGCTGGAGTGGACGCGGAAGTCTGCGGCGGGACAATCGGCTGCGGACCGAGAGCTGGAATATTCCAAAGTGGGGCGCAAGGCGCGGATTGAAGGCCGCGTGGAGCCTGTGATTGAACAACCAAAGTTGAAACCGCGCCCCGCCTGGCTGGATCGGGCCGGAGAGGCGTTGCGCACGGAAACCTATGAAACCGCGAAACTGCGTTTTCCGGGCTATGATATCTATCATGTGGAGTCTGAATGGCGCCAGTGGATGGCTGACAAAGAGGCGCCGCGCGAACCAGACAAAGCCTATTTGGCGTTTTTCCGAAAATTTGCAGAGCGCAATCCGATCTGATCTGGAAGTCCCTTGCCTTTAATCTGGTTTCGGGCTGTTCTGCAGCAGTTTGAAGCCAATGTATTGAGTGACCCTGTTCATATGGCAGAGATTAGATCAAAAGGGCGCGTCCCGCGGCATTTGCCTGTCCTGCGCACCCAACCTTATCCGCCGTTTGCCTTGATTTTGCGGGCGATCTGGTTCGGTGCGCTTGCCGTTTTGTTGCTGCCTTTGGCGCTGGGGTTTATCTTGCTTTTTGTCTTTGGTTTCATGGAGCAGATACTGCCGGAACCGGTGTTCATGCTGGGGTTTGTTGCGGGAATGGTTCTGGCCGGATCTGCGGTTATAACCGCCATGGCGATTGGACCTGCTGCGATTTTGGCGGCTTTGGCTTTTACTTATGGATACGGTGGGTGGCTGGTTGCGACCGTGACAGGAGCGCTGATTGCACTGATCACCTGTTCGTACATAGATTTTCTAAGGGATCAGTATGTATTGGTGCTGACGTTTGGCGTTTTCTTTGGTGCGGGGTTCTGGGGCTGCGCTTATCGGGCTGTGCCAGAGGTGTTTTCCGAGCCAAAGCGTTAGGGCAGCAGGGGGGCGGTGCTGTCGCGGGGCACTAGATTGGTTGGGATCTGGTGAATTTGTGCGTAATCACGGCTGCTGTCTTTGGAGATGCACTCCATCAGCAAGACCGCAGCGGCATAGCCCAATTGAAAGCGGTCCTGGCGAATGGTGGTGAGGGCAGGGGTAACAAATTCAGCCATTTCAATGTCATCAAAGCCCACAACGCTAAGGTCGTTTGGCACGCGGATGTCATGACGTTGCAATTCTGAAATCAGGGCGATGGCTTGAATGTCTGAGGCGCAGAAAATCGCAGTGGGGCGGTCTTTTAGCTTGAGGAACCTTTGGGCAGCTTTGCGGCCGTCGGGCAGGGAAAATCCTGCCGGGATCACCCATTCGGCGCGGGGCGCAATGCCAAGCCCGGTGAGTTCAGCGACCGCGCCGTCGCGGCGTTCAAGGCTTAGTACATTGCCTTCGGGACCGGTGATATGACCGATTTTTCGATGGCCCAGATCATAAAGATGACGAATAGCGTCGCGCGCCCCTTGTCGATTGCGTGAGCGCACCGAGGGAAAATCAGCCTGATTGGTCCATTCGCAGGCAAAGACGATCTTGTCACGATGGGTCGGGGCGGTGAGAGAGGAAATGGCGTCTTGTGGCAGGCTGCCATCCAGCACGATCATGCCATCTGCGCGCCCGTCATTGAGGTAATCGATCAGGCGTTCGCCAGAGTCGCGGATCTGGGTCATGCCTGCCACCAGCATGGAATAGCCAGTGCCGCTGAGATGGTCAGAGATGCCTTCAAGGATTTCAGAAAAGAAGGGATTGGACAGGTCTGGCAGGATCACAAGCGCTGTGTTGGATCGCTGGGTGCGCAGGTTGCGTGCGGCGCGATTCACCCGGTATCCGGTCTGCTCAACCGCCTTGAAAACCACTTCTCTGGTGCGTTCAGAGACCTTGTCGGGGGTAGAGAGCGCGCGGGACACGGTTGCAGTTGATACCCCTGCCGTGCGTGCAACGTCCTGAACTGTAGTGGCTTTTTCTGACACGAGCTTTCCTTGAATTTGATCTTGGATGTAATCGATTACCTTTGTTGTTGACAAGCTTATTTGACTCAGACCAAGAATGTAATCGATTGCATGAAGTGACGATCGCGGGAGTAACGCAATCAAAATCGGAGAAAGGGTGTCAGGTGATGCCCGGTCTGGGAGGACAAAATGACAACTCTTTTGAAGGGATTTTTGGCGTCCACGGTGTTGACCACCGTTGCGTCTGTTTCATCAGCGGTAGAGCTGGAGGTGACCCATTGGTGGACCTCAGGCGGAGAGGCGGCAGCGGTGGTGGAATTTGCCAATGCGTTTAATGCCACAGGCAACACCTGGGTTGATGGTGCGATTGCGGGGTCGGGGGGGACGGCGCGTCCGATTATCATCAGCCGTATTCTGGGTGGTGATCCAATGCATGCAACCCAGTTGAACCATGGTCGCCAGGCTGAAGAGCTGGTGGAAGCCGGTTTGATGCTGGACCTGACAGATGTGGCCGAGGCTGAAGGGTGGAAAGAGATTGTAAATCCGTCGTCCCTTTTGGACAGTTGCACGGTTGATGGCCGCATTTACTGCGCGCCGGTCAACATCCATTCTTGGCAATGGATCTGGTTGAGCCACAAAGCTTTTGCGGATGCAGGTGTTGAGGTGCCCGGCAACTGGAATGAATTTATTGCCGCCGCACCCGCGCTGGAGGCTGCGGGGAAGGTGCCGCTGGCGATGGGGCAGCAGCCCTGGCAGACGGCGGGTGCCTTTGATGTGATGACCATAGCGTTGGCAGGGCCCGAGGTCTGGACCGATGTTGTGATGAACAAAAATGCCGATGCGGTTCAGGGGGCAGCCTATACGGAAGTCTTTGAAGCCGCCGCCACCGCGCGCACGCTTGCGGCAAACTCAAATGTGCAGGATTGGAACCTTGCCACCAATCTGGTGATCACCGGGCAGGCCGGGGGCCAGATCATGGGCGATTGGGCACAGGGTGAATTTGCCTTGGCTGGAAAGACAGCAGGCGTGGATTACACCTGTCTGCCGGGGCTGGGCGTTAATCAGGTGATTTCAACCGGGGGTGATGCGTTTTATTTCCCAAAACAGGATGATCCCGCAATTGAGGCCGCGCAAAAAGAGCTGGCGGCGTTGTTGCTGTCTCCTGAGGTGCAGGTGGCGTTTAACCTGAAGAAAGGATCTTTGCCGGTGCGGGGGGATGTGGATCTATCGACGGCAAATGACTGTATGCAAAAGGGGCTGGAAATTCTGGCCTCGGGTGCAATCCTGCCGGGGTCTGATCAGGCGTTTTCACCTGATACGCAATCAGAAATCAAAGATCTGATGGTGGAGTTCTGGAACGACAGCACGATTTCAGCCTCGGCGGCACAAGAGCGTTAC
Organism: Epibacterium ulvae; assembly: GCF_900102795.1. GTDB lineage: Bacteria > Pseudomonadota > Alphaproteobacteria > Rhodobacterales > Rhodobacteraceae > Epibacterium > Epibacterium ulvae. Next base: position 97,220 of record NZ_FMWG01000004.1, read on the forward strand.
GCCGATATTATCGCAAACGCAGATTGATCGGCGGCGTTTGGGTCGGGTGTTGGGGTGCCCGGCCTGAACGGTGGATGAACACACGCTCATGAAGGCTGAATATATGTCGCTCATCTCGACAGAGACAGAAGCTATGCACAGGCAGGATCGCGGTGCGAAAAAGCCCATTCGTCTGTTTCGCAACTTAAATGCCAAAGTTGCAGCGCTGCCGATGATTTTTACCGCTTTGGTTATTTTCATCGGGTGTACGCTGTGGACCATCTATCATTCGTTCACCAAATCCAGATTGCTGCCGGCGCCGGAAAAATGGGTGGGGCTGGATCAGTATGAACGTTTGTGGAGCACCCGGAGATGGCTGGTTTCGATTGAAAATCTGGTGATCTACGGAGCCTGCACGCTCGTGTTGAGCCTTGTGATTGGCTTTACCTTGGCGGCGCTTCTGGATCGTAAAATCCGCGGTGAAAACATATTCCGCACCATCATCCTATACCCTTTTGCGTTGAGCTTTATCGTGACCGGGCTGGTCTGGCAGTGGATTTTAAACCCTGAATTTGGGATCCAGTCGATTGTGCAGTCTTTGGGCTGGGAGCGCTTTGCCTTTGATCCCCTGAACAATGGGCAGATTGTGATCTATGGTATTTTGATTGCCGGGATCTGGCAGGGATCCGGATTTATTATGGTGATTATGCTGGCGGGGCTGCGCGGCATTGATCAAGAGATCTGGAAGGCGGCGCGTGTGGATGGGATCCCCGCCTGGAAGACCTATATTTTTATCGTGATCCCGATGATGAAACCTGTGTTTATCACCGCATTGGTGATGATCGCGTCGGGGATTATCAAGGTCTATGACCTTGTGGTGGCGCAGACCTCTGGCGGGCCGGGGATCGCATCAGAGGTGCCCGCGAAATACGTTATTGAGAAGATGTTTGAAGCGCAAAATCTGGGTCAGGGTTTTGCGGCCTCCACCATGATGCTGGTATCGGTTCTGGTGGTGTTGATCCCTTATATCTACCTGCAATTGGGAGGATCGCGCCGTGGTTGATCTGCCGATGGAACCTTCGGGGCCAAAGCCGCGCGTACGGCTGAGCCGGGCAAACATCATGCTGTATGGCATTTTGCTGCTGGTGAGCCTGTATTACCTACTGCCGCTTTATGTGATGGTTGTGACCTCGTTAAAGGGCATGCCTGAAATCCGTATGGGCCATCTGTTCAGCCCACCGATGGAGGTGACGTTTGAACCTTGGGTGAAGGCCTGGTCTGAGGCCTGCACCGGCATCAATTGTGATGGGTTAAGCCGGGGATTCTGGAATTCTGTGCGAATTTTGATCCCTTCGGTGCTCGTGTCTATCGGCGTGGCCTCGGTGTCGGGCTATGCGCTGACGAATTGGCGTTTTAAAGGGTCTGAGACCTTTTTCACGATTTTGATTTTTGGCGCCTTCATTCCCTATCAGGTGATGATTTACCCGATTGTGATTTTGCTGCGTGAAGCCGGTGATCTTGTCACGCCGATTGCGCAATCGGCAAACCCGGCGCTGGAACTGTTGGGGCTGGAGCCCTTTGGCAAGGTGCGGATCATGGGATCGTTGAGCGGGCTTGTCTTTGTGCATACGATTTTTGGCATGCCCATCCTGACCTTGCTGTTTCGCAACTATTTTGCCTCATTGCCTGATGAATTGTTTAAGGCTGCGCGCGTGGACGGGGCGGGATTTTGGGGCATTTACTTTCGGATCATGGTGCCCATGTCCCTGCCGATTTTTGTGGTGGCGATTATTTTGCAGGTCACAGGGATCTGGAACGATTTCCTGTTTGGCGTGATCTACACCAAGCCGGAAATCTATCCGATGACTGTGCAGCTGAACAACATCGTGAATTCGGTGCAGGGCGTCAAAGAATATAACGTCAATATGGCGGCAACCCTGCTGACGGGGCTTGTGCCGCTGATCATCTACTTCGCTTCTGGCAAACTGTTTGTGCGCGGCATTGCTGCAGGCGCGGTGAAAGGCTAATCCATGACTTCTGTATCCATTCGCAATCTGGATCTGAATTTTGGCGCGATAAATGTGCTGAAAAATCTGAACCTTGAGATTGAGCAAGGCGAATTTCTTGTCCTGTTGGGGGCATCGGGCTGTGGCAAGTCAACCTTGTTGAATTGCATCGCAGGCCTGTTGGATATTTCCGCCGGTCAGATCCATATTTCCGGGCGCAATGTCACCTGGGCAGAGCCAAGCGAACGCGGCATCGGCATGGTGTTCCAATCATATGCGCTTTATCCGCAGATGACGGTTGAGGGGAACCTGTCCTTTGGTCTGAAGAACCAGAAGATGGCGCGCGCAGAAATTCAGGAACGGGTGGCGCGGGCAGCAAAGATTTTGCAGATCGAACCGCTTTTGAAACGTAAACCAGCCGCTTTGTCAGGGGGGCAGCGACAGCGCGTGGCCATTGGGCGCGCTTTGGTGCGTGATGTCGATGTGTTTTTGTTTGATGAACCTCTGTCCAATCTGGATGCAAAATTGCGCACGGACCTGCGGGTCGAGTTGAAGCGTCTTCATCAGCAGCTTGGCAATACAATGATCTATGTCACCCATGATCAGGTGGAAGCGATGACGCTGGCAGACCGCATTGCCATCATGAAAGATGGGATTGTGCAGCAGCTTGATAGTCCGGAAGAGATCTATTTGAAGCCCTGCAATAAATATGTGGCGGATTTTATCGGCTCTCCAGCGATGAACCTGTTCAAGGGGGAAATCGTGACCGGTGACACCCCCGGTTTCGTGGCGAATGGGATCAACACGGGTCTTGCGGGCTATGGCTTTGAACGCCCTGTCACCGGGGGAGCAGCATGGATGGGCATACGTCCTGAGCATATTTTACTGGGTCAGGCTTGTGAGGGGGCCACAGTTCAGACTGAGGCCTTGGTCGATATCGTTGAACCCATGGGATCTGACACATTGTTATGGGTGCACTCTGCGGGCCAGCAGATGCGCGTTCGCACCGAGGGGCAAAGTAAGATCAAATCCGGTGATCGGATCAAATTGGGGTTTAACGCTGCGCAGGCGCATCTGTTTGATGCCACCAGCGAGATGCGGCTTTGAACCATAGATATAAGGGGATTTCGGATGTCATTTTCTATTCAACTTTATTCACTTCGCGCGGTTCCTGATCAGCTCGCCCTGCTGCAGCAGCTGGCCGAGATGGGGATCACCCAAGTGGAAGGGTATGGCGGCGTTTTTGCAGAGCCTGAAAGCTACCGCAGGGCAATGGATGCGGCGGGGATTACGATGCCGACGGCGCATCTGGGTGTGCAGCTGTTTGAGGGGGGCGTTGAATCTGTTGTTGCGCTGACGCAAACGCTTGGGATCAAAAAAGCCTTTGCGCCTTATCTGGATGAAGCGGAGCGTCCCACCACAAAAGAAGGGTATGCGGCGTTTGCAGGTAAACTGGTGGCGTGCGCGCAGGCGCTTGCGCCATATGGGGTGATCTACGGCTGGCACAATCACGATTTTGAATTTGTGCCGCTGGCGGATGGCTCCATCCCCATGGAGGTGATGTTAGAGGCGGAGCCTTCGTTACATTGGGAGGTGGATCTGGGGTGGTTGCTGCGCTCAGGTGCGGATCCTGTGCTTTGGCTCAATCGATATGCGGGTCAAATACAGGCATTCCACATCAAAGACATCGCTGCAGAGGGTGAAAATCTGGACGAAGACGGTTGGGCAGATCTGGGGGCAGGCACCCTAGATTGGGCCGCATTGATTGCAACCTGTCAAAGGCTTTGTCCGGATGCGGATCTGGTTTTGGAACATGATAACCCAAGTGATCCAATACGGTATGCGGTGACTTCGGCCGCGGCGCTTTCATCAATTTTAGGAGGAGACCATGGCTGATTTGAATGTTGGTCTGATTGGATGTGGAAATATTTCAGCGGCCTATCTGCGGCTTGCGCCTATGTTTAACGGCTACAAGATCACCACTGTCGCTGACATCGATGCAAGTGCGGCGGAAGCGCGGGCAAAAGAATTTGGCGTGCGGGCGGATACTGTTGAAGGGCTGCTGGCCAGTGCGGATATTGATCTGGTGGTCAATCTGACAATTCCTGCGGTCCATGCGGAAGTGTCGAAAAGCATTCTGAACGCGGGCAAGCATGTTTATTCCGAAAAACCCTTTGTGCTGTCTGTAGAGGAAGGGCGGGCATTGGCCACGCTGGCAGCAGAAAAGGGCCTGCGGGTCGGGTCTGCGCCAGATACGTTTATGGGCGGCGCGCATCAATTTGTGCGCAACCTGATCGATGCGGGCACGGTGGGTGAGATTACCTCTGGCACCGCCATGGTGCAGTCTTTTGGGATGGAGCATTGGCATCCCAATCCCGATTTCTTTTATCAACCGGGAGCGGGCCCTGTTCTGGATATCGGGCCGTATTACATTTCAAATCTGGTGCAGCTGATTGGGCCGGTGAAACGGGTGACGGGGTTTGCGAAATCTGCGCGCACCACGCGCACGATTGCCTGCGGGCCGCGCAATGGCGAAGAGATCCGGGTCGGCACCCCAACCACCCTGCATGCGGTTTTGGAATTCCATAGTGGTGCAGTGATTACCTTGATTGCCAGCTGGGATGTCTATGCGCATGGCCATTCCAAGATGGAGCTTTACGGGTCTGAGGGGACCGTTTTTGTGCCGGATCCCAACTTTTTTGGCGGCGAGGTGCGGGTGACTGCGCGGGATCAGGCGCGTGACCTGACGCAATGGACGCATCCGTTTTCAGTGCCAAATGATGCCGAACAGGCAAATTATCGTGGGGCAGGTCTGGCGGATATGGCGCGCGCTTTGGTCGAAGGGGGCGCGCATCGCTGTTCGTTGGAGTTTGCACTGCATGTCGTTGAGGTGATGACGGCTATCTTGCAGGCCGGTGAAACCGGGCAGGTGATCGATCTGACAACCAGATGTGACCGTCCTGAACCGATTGGCCCCGAGGCTGCAGCGCAGTTGTTGGCGTAACCCGAAAAGGAGGCTGTTATGGCGAAAACGATGAAAGGCCCTGGCCTGTTTTTGGCGCAGTTTTTGGGGGATGTTGCCCCGTTTGATTCACTGCCCAATATTGTAAAATGGGCAGCTGATTTGGGATATAAGGCGGTTCAGATCCCCAGCGGGGATGCGCGCGTGTTTGATTTGGAACGCGCCGCAAGCAGCCAGACCTATTGTGATGAGGTGAAGGGCATTTGCGCGGTACATGGCGTTGAAATATCAGAACTCTCCAGCCACATCCAAGGTCAGCTGCTGGCGGTGCACCCGGCCTATGCGCAGCAGATGGATGCTTTTGCGCCGGTCGCGCTGCGGGGTAAGCCAAAAGCGCAACAGGAATGGGCTGCGGAGCAGTTGATGCTGGTGGCCAAGGCCTCTGCCAATCTGGGGCTGTCAGGATCTGTCAGCTTTACCGGCTCGCTTGCGTTTCCATATCTCTACCCCTGGCCCCAGCGCCCGGCCGGGCTGATCGATGAGGCGTTTGCGGAACTTGCGCGCAGGTGGACGCCGATTTTGGAGGCCCATGATGCCGCAGGCGTGGATGTGGGGTTTGAACTGCATCCGGGCGAAGATGTGTTTGATGGCGCAACGTTTGAACGGTTTTTAGCGGCGGTGGGGGACCACCCGCGCTGTATGATCAATTATGATCCTTCGCATTTTGTGCTGCAGCAGCTCGACTATCTGGAGTTCATCGATATCTATCACAGCCGCATCAGTGCCTTTCACGTCAAAGATGCTGAATTTAACCCAACCGGGCGGCAGGGGGTGTATTCCGGCTATGAAACCTGGACCAATCGCGCCGGGCGGTTTCGCTCGCTTGGCGATGGGCAGGTGGATTTCAAAGGCGTGTTTTCCCGGCTGGCCGCCCATGGCTATGATCGCTGGGCGGTGTTGGAGTGGGAATGCTGTTTGAAACATCCCGAAGATGGTGCGGTCGAAGGGGCGCAATTTATCAAGGATCATATCATCCGTGTCACACCAACAGCGTTTGATGATTTTGCGGCCACTGATATGGATGCCGCCACCTTTCACCAGATGATGGGGATTTCATGAGGCGGCTTCAGCTTGGTATGGTGGGGGGCGGTGAGGGCGCCTTTATTGGGGAGGTGCATCGCATTGCCGCGCGACTGGATGGGCATTTTGATCTGGTGGCGGGTGCGTTTTCGTCAGATGCTGAACGGGCGCATCAATCCGCGCGGGATCTTGGGGTTGAAGCTGCGCGCAGCTATGCAGATTTTCGCGAGATGGCCAAAGCAGAGGCGGCGCGCGCGGGTGGGATTGATGCGGTGTCTATTGTGACGCCGAACCATTTGCATGGTGAAATCGCGATGGCCTTTCTGGAGGCTGGGATCGCGGTGATATGTGACAAGCCGATGACAGCGACATTGGAACAGGCCGAGGCCTTGACTGCGGTTGCAAAGCGCACAAAGACCCCGTTTTTTCTGACCCATAATTATACGGGATACCCCATGGTCCGGCAGGCCCGCGATATGATTGCACAGGGTGCGCTTGGTGCGTTGCGTCTGATTGATGTCGCATACCTGCAGGATTGGCTGACGCGGCCAACGGACCCCGCGCACAAGCAGGCAAGCTGGCGCATCAATCCTGATCTGTCAGGGGGCGGCGCCATTGGGGATATCGGCAGCCATGCCTATAATCTGCTGCGATTTGTGACAGGGTTAAGGCCCGAAACAGTTTCGGCGCAGCTGCGCAGTTTTGTGCCCGGGCGCGCGGTGGACGACGATGTGCGTGCGACCCTGGCGTTTGCGGGAGAGACCTATGGCCAGCTGTGGGCCAGTCAGGTGGCTGTGGGCAATGAAAACAATTTGTCATTGAAGATCTATGGGGAGGCTGCCGCGCTGGAGTGGCACCAGGAGCGACCTGATCAGCTGATCTACACAGAGTTTGGCGCGCCGCGACAGATCCTGACGCGCGGCGGAGCGGGCGCAAATGCTGCGGCGCGGGCCGTGACGCGGGTTCCGAATGGCCACCCCGAGGGCTACCTTGAAGCATTTGCTACGCTCTACGCCGAGGCCGCATCTGTGCTGCGCGGCGAAGCCTGTGAAACGGTGGTGGGCATCGAAGATGGTTTAGAGGGCATGAGGTTTATTGATGCCTGCCAAACGTCATCCCGGCAAGGGGGGGCCGCTGTCACATTTGCCGCGTCTGATTAGGGCCGCCAGCCTTTGTTGTATGAGGCTGGCGGTATATTTCAGATTAGGTCAGACCGTAAAGTCTGCCCATGATGAGAGCGATCGGGACGGCCACCGCTGTTTTCAGCAAAAAGACCAACACCAGATCAATGAACCGCAGCGGGATTGCTGATTTCAGCAAGATCGCGCCAGTTTCGCTCATGCAGATGACGGTGACTGTACCAGTGATGCAGATCACGAATTTGGTCAGTTGCGAGTCAATGCTTTCTGCGGCGAGGAAAGGCAGCAAGAGATCTGCAAAGCCAACTAGAAAGGCGGGTGCGGCTTCGCTGGCTTCGGGCATTCCGATTGCAGAAAGCAAAGGTTCTACCGGAATTGCGATAAAGGTGAAGATCGGCGTGAATTCGGTTGCGACAAGCGCCAGAATGCCGATGACCACGATGAGGGGAAAGACCGACATGTAAAGTTCAAAGGTTGTGAGCACACCGTCTTTCAGGATTTTGCCCAGACCGGGGGCTTGCTCTGCCTTCTTGTACGCGATGTCTCGGGCTTGTTGCAGTTTGGTTTGACTGTCGTCCTGTTGTTCGTTCAGCAGCGGGTTCTTCTGGCCCTGATAGAAGTCGTCAGATTTGAGCGAAAGGGGCGGAACACGTGCGATGACCATTGTTGAAATCACGCCAACCACAAACAGGGTAAAGAAAAAGTAGAGGAATGTGCCCACATCCAACCCGCCAATGCTGGTGCTGTAGATAAAGACAGCGGGCATGGAAATGGTGCCAAATCCAAGGCACAGAATGCTGACTTCGCGTGCGGAATACATGCCTTTTTTATAGTCTATATCTGCAGCGATAATGCCATTGGTGCCAGAGCCAATCCACGAGGTCGCGGTCAAAACGGACGCCCGGCCTGGTAGGCGAAACAGCCGTTTGAACAGAGGTTGCAGGTAGACGCCGATGAATTCGACGCCGCCGAAATCCAGCAAAAGCGGCAATAGGGTTGTTGCGAGAAAGAAGATCACCAAAAGCGAAGGCATCAGATAGATGATGATAATTTCGCCGGTGTATTCGTTCCAGATCGCCTCGTGACCGATTTTCCAATACGCCATGATGGATAAAACCGCAGCGGCTGCGCGGAACAGGACAGAAGCCCATGAGGTTACGAATATGGATCTGAAATATTTGTTCATACCGGCCCCACCGGTGAGCGTGCCCAGAAGAGAGCCAAGGGCGGAGACCACCATCAGCGCCACGATGACAAGCGGAAGCTGATCTTCGACAGGGGCGCTGATTTTTTCCTGAAGTAATGAGATCAGGATGGTGAGTTCGCCGTCCCATTTGAACGGGATCATAAAAAACGCGAACCCGAAAAAGGATCCTATGATCATCTTGATCCAGACCTGGCTGGATTTTTGAGGGGAGTGAGTGTCTGTTCCCATAGCGGTGTCCCGAGTTGGAGCGACCAACCCGTCGAAGGGCCCCGAAGTGAAGCATCCGCAGGAAGGATTGCGGCGCGGGTTTTTGAGCGTGGTCGATGTTATGTTCAGATTGATCCTGCAAGGCAGGTCAGATCTGTTCATCAATGTGTCACAAGCCCAAAAAATCAGGGAACGCGAATAACGTTCGCTCAGCGGTGGATAAACCGTTTCTATGTGGTGATGCGCAGTGTCAGGCTGTAAAATTCTCTTTTTGCGCTTCCGCGATCAACCAGTCCCGCAGCACGATAGAGGCAGAATTTGAAGGTGTGTTTTCATCAATGGCGACGCGATACCAAGTGCACCGGATGGTGCGTTCGTCTGTTTTGACCAATTGGCCTGATGCCAGTTCGCGGGCGCAAATGATAGCGTCTGCCAGCACCATGCCTTCACCATCAATGGCCGCTTCGATTGCAAGGGACAGATCAGAATGTACCTTGCCGGTGTTCCAACGCGTGCTGTCTTGATTAAATTCGGTGAACCAGTGTTGCCAGATGTGGCGCCCATTGTCGTGGATCAGGGGGATATCTACCAAAGCTTTGGTGTGATTGGCGACAAAGTCTTCTGGAACTTTGAACTTTGCTGCAGCAGGAAAGCCATCAATGGGGAACAGGCGTTCATTGTCGGTGCGGCTTCTTAACAGCCGTTCCTCGAAATGAACAATGAGATCGACCTGATCTTCGTCAATAGAGGGTGTGCGCCATTCCGACCGTAGGTTGCATTCGATTTTGGGGTGTTGTTCGCAAAAATCGGTGATTTTTTTCCTGAGCCAGCGAGAGGCAATTGCGGGTTCGGCGGAGATGTTGACCGTTCCAGATTGGGACAGGCGCAGGATATTGTCGCAGGCATCGCTGAGGATCTGCAATCCATAGGCGATCTGGGGTTCCAGATGTTTGCCGTCTTCGCTCAACTCAATTCGGTTGCTGTGCCGTTCAAACAGGGGAACCTGCAGCCAATCTTCAAGGTTTCTGACATGTTGGCTGACGACGCTGTGGCTGACGTGCAGCTCTGCTGCGGCCTTTGCAATGCTGCGATTGCGTGCCGCAGATTCAAATGCGCGCAGGGCGTTTAGGTGACGAAGAGAGTTGAACATGGATCGACCGTAGGTTTTAGCTTCGCTGAGTGCAAGTTAAATCTAATTTTGAAATGTCTAGCTAAATCGTAGGCTTGGCCGAAGTTTGCACATTTTGTCATCTCAATTCTTCGAGATTGCATAATTTGCGTGCAATTTAAAGCTTAACCGGAGGATATGAGCATGGCCAATCCAAACCAAGTGCGTCGAGATCTGATCGAAGGCAATGCTGCGTTGCTGGTGATTGATATTCAAGCCGGCATTTTCATTGGAGCTGATGATGATCAGCGCAGTATCGATCACATGCCGGGGCACACGGATCGGCTGCGCAAGGCCCGGATTGCCATCGACAAAGCCCGTGAAAGCGACATTCCCGTTATCTTTATTCAAGAAATCCACCGGGCCAATCTGGTCGATTTCGGTCGTGAACTGGATGGGGAAGAGGATGTGCACTGTTTGGACAACACCCCAAACACGGGGATTGCGCGTGCTGAAACTGGATTTCGGGATGATGATTATCTGATCCAGAAACGCCGCTATTCCGCGTTTTATGGGACGGATCTTGAAATTTTGCTGAAGGGGTTGAAGGTTGAAACCCTTTTGATGGTCGGCGGTTTGACCAATGTCTGTGTGCATTACACCTTTGCGGATGGACATCAGGGTGACTATTTTTGCCGGACCATTGAAGATTGTGTGGCCGCATCCAGCACCCAAGCGCATGATGCCGCATTGGCGCAGATGGAATATCTGCAAGCGGGCGGTGTGCGCAGCTTGAGTGAAACGCTTGAGGCGATGGATGCTTATGCAGCCAAACGCGCTGTTTAGCACATTGCGGATCAGAGCGTTCCTATGGCGATCTTAAATTCCAATCTGGCGGCCGCTTTTCTGGCCCTGTTGGCCTCGGCCATCCTGAGCTTTTCAGATAATTTTGTGGCGGCACTTTCTGAGATTTCCGGGCTTTGGCAGTTTCAGGTGGTTCGCACGCTGTTTGCGGTGCCCATGATTGTCATCGTTGCGATGCTCTTTGGGATTTCCCTAAGACCGCGCCAGCCCGGGGCTTTGATTTTGCGAAGCGTGACCGTTGCGGGCGCTTTGCTGGTTTATTTTGCCACATTGGGATTGTTGCCCGTTTCACAAGCCGGTGCCGGTCTGTTCAGCGCGCCGATTTGGGTGATGTTGTTTTCGGTGACGGGACTAGGGAAGCGGATTGGTCGCCGTCGTGTGGTGGCCATGGCGGCCGGGTTTATTGGTGTCTTGCTGTTGTTGCAGCCTGATTTGAGCAATCTGACGGCGCTGTCTGTCTTGCCGCTTCTTGCGGGGGCGCTTTATGGGCTGGGGGCCTTGTTCACCAAACACTTTTGTGAAGCTGAAAGCGCGCCGGTTCTGGCACTGGGGGTGTTTGTCACCATGGGGCTGGCCAGTCTGGGGCTGTTGAGCTTTTTCACGCTTTATCCGCTGCCTGTTGAACAACAACAATTTTTCAGCCGAGGCTGGGAGGGGATCAGTGCGCAGTTTCTGATACTGACCTTTGGCCAGGCGGTTGGAGCAACGGTGGCTGTGTCGGTGATTGCCCAGGCCTACAGGGCAGGGGAAACCGATTTTGTCGCGGTTTGTGAATATTCCTTTCTGGTGTTCGCCGCTGTCTGGTCTTTTGTTTTGTGGGGACAAACAACCGATTTTTTGGCGCAGATCGGGATCGTGACCATTCTGATTTCAGGCACGGTCATGTTCATTTTGGATCGCAACGCTGCCAGTCGTGATCGTCAGATCCGGTAATCAAACTCACTCAATAACTAGGATATACGATGGACTTTAAATTCTCACCACTGGCCTATGTGCCCTTTGTCTCTGTTGAAAATATGATCAAGCTGGTCAATTCGATTGGGGTTGAGGTCTTTATGTCGGAGTTGGCCGATGCGATTGAAGCGGATTTCAAACGTTGGGAGCTGTTTGACAAGACGCCGCGGGTGGCGAGCCATTCAGATGTGGGTGTGATCGAGCTGATGCCGACCTCTGATGGTGATATGTACGGGTTTAAATATGTAAATGGTCATCCCAAGAACACCAAAGAGGGGCTGCAGACCGTTACCGCCTTTGGTTTATTGGCAGAGGTGGACAGCGGGTATCCAAAACTGTTGACAGAGATGACCTTGCTGACGGCGCTGCGCACGGCTGCGATGTCTGCGCTGGTGGGACGTCATTTGGCGCCAAAGGGATCAAAAACCATGGCGATGATTGGCAATGGCGCGCAATCAGAGTTCCAATGTCTGGCCTTCAAGGCTGTGTGCGGCATCGAGACGGTGCGTCTTTATGATATCGACCCGGCGGCAACTGCGAAATGTGCAGAAAACCTGGAGAAAGCCGGAGTGAATGTGGTGTCCTGCAAAACAGCTGAAGAGGCGATTGAGGGCGCACAGATCATCACCACCTGCACCGCAGACAAGCAATATGCGACCATCTTGACCGATAACATGGTTGGCGATGGGGTGCATATTAACGCAATTGGTGGTGATTGCCCCGGTAAGACCGAGGTGGCCGAAGCGGTCTTGCGTCGATCCGAGATTTTTGTGGAATATCCACCGCAAACACGTGTCGAGGGTGATATTCAGCAATTGCCTGAGGATTATCCGGTGACGGAACTGTGGCGCGTGATGCGGGGTGAAGCCGAAGGGCGCACCCATGCGCGCCAGATCACCTTTTTTGACAGTGTGGGCTTTGCGGTCGAAGATTTCAGCGCGTTAAAATATGTTCGTGCAAAGATCGAGGGAACGGATTTCTTTGAGCATCTTGATATGCTTGCAGATCCAAAAGACCCGCGCAACCTATATGGGATGTTGAGCTGAACCATGCAGATGCAAGCAGAGATATATTCACAGGCGCAAATCATTCTTGACCGTTTGATTGCCTTTCCAACGGTCAGTGATGACAGCAATACAGCGCTGGTGGACTATGTCGATGCTTATCTGCGCTCATACGGTGTAGCCCCTGTGCGGGTGCCGCATGGCAGCGCGCCAAAGGACGCGCTTTATGCCCATATCGGACCTGTCATTGAGGGCGCCGTGGTTCTGTCGGGGCATAGTGATGTTGTGCCGGTCGCAGGTCAGAACTGGGACAGCGATCCGTTTCAACTGACCGAGCGAGAGGGCAAACTGTTTGGGCGCGGAACCTGTGATATGAAGGGGTTTGTCGCCCTTGCGCTGGCGACGGTTCCCCATGCGGTGAAGGCGGATTTGAAACGGCCTTTGCAAATCGCGCTGAGCTTTGACGAAGAGGTTGGCATGACCGGTGCGCCAGTCATGCTGGACCACATGGAGAAGCATGGTGTGCCGCGTGGCGGCGCGGTGATTGTGGGAGAGCCGACATCCATGGATCTGGTCACCGCCCATAATGGTGGATTTGGCTACAGGGTCCATGTGCATGGATATGAGGTGCATTCCTCTATCATGCACAAAGGGGTGAGTGCGGTTATGATGGCGGCACGACTGATTGAATGGGCCAATCAAGTGAACGAAAAGGCGGCCGCGCGCCCGCCAGAAGGGATTAACAAGACCTTTGATCCGCATTACTCGACCGTTCATGTCGGGGTGATTTCCGGTGGAACAGCGTTGAATATCACGGCCAAAGATTGTGAATTCATCACCGATTTTCGCATTGTGCCGGGTGATGACTACACCGTTTTGATGAAGGCGTTTGAAGCCGAAGTTGCCCGGCTTGATGCCGCGATGAAGGCGGTGCGGCCAGAAGCGGGTATCAGTCTTGATCTGGACTTCCATGTGCCCGGATTTATGGGGGAGCCAGACAATGCCGCGGTGGCACTGGCCCGGCGTTTGTCGTCTTCCCAGACCGGACGTGTGGTGAGCTTTCTGACCGAGGCTGGCCTGTTTCAGCAGCGCGGATATCCCACCGTCGTTTGTGGCCCCGGCGATATCGCGCAGGCGCATCAACCCAATGAATTCATCACTTTGGAGCAGGTCTCAAAAGGGGCGGATTTTATGACCCGATTGGTTGAGGATCTTTGCGCGGATGCACAGAGCTGAAGATGGCTTGGTTTATTTTGATGATGGCCGGTGTCTTTGAAATCGGTTGGGCTGTTGGGCTTAAATATGTGGATGGGTTCTCGAAACCTTTGCCGCTTGTGGTGACGGCATTTTGTATGATCGTCAGCGTCACCCTGCTTTCGATTGCCTTGCGCGATATTCCCTTGGGCACCGGGTATGCCATCTGGACTGGGATCGGGACCGCCGGGGCGGTGCTGTTTGGTATTTTCTATCTTGCAGAACCTGCAAGCATTTGGCGACTGATGTCGATTGGGTTGATCCTTTTGGGGGTCTTGTCGTTGAAGGTGCTGCCGTCTTCCTGATTTTCGCGGCGTCACTGACGGAAAATCGATTGCTGAGCGACAGTTATTCGCAAGCTGCGCATTGCGCGGCTTATGCGATAGTGGTGCTGAACCCAAGGCACCTGCCTAAGATTTTGTGATCAAAGGATAAAAAATGCTGACAAATTCCGATATTGCTGAACTGACAGAGTTTCGGCGCGCGCTTCACAAACGGCCTGAGCTGTCAGGTGAAGAGGTTGAAACCGCAGCTGCGATTGTGGAGGCGTTGAAACCTTTGAACCCAGACCGTGTTTTAAAAGGTCTTGGGGGCCATGGGGTTGCGGCGGTGTTTGACAGCGGTGTTGAGGGGCCAACGGTGTTGTTTCGCGCGGAATTGGACGCGCTGCCTATTCAGGAAATATCAGACAACCCGTGGAAATCTGAAATCGATGGCAAAGGCCATCTGTGCGGCCATGACGGGCATATGACGATGTTGTTGGCCTTGGGGCGTCAGATCGCGCGGGAGCCGGTTGCAAAAGGGCGCGTGGTTTTGATGTTCCAACCCGCTGAAGAAGATGGCAGCGGGGCCAAAGCTGTGGTGGCGGACCCGGCCTATCAAGAGATTGCAGCAGATTGGGCCTTTGCCATTCATATCGAACCGGGGCGCCCATTTGGATATGTTTCCACCAAAACCGGTTTGGTAAATTGTGCGTCTCAGGGTTTAAAGATCAACTTAACCGGTAAAACAGCCCATGCGGCTGATCCTGAAGATGGTGTTTCCCCGGCGCAGGCCGTAGCGGCTTTGGTGCCTGCACTGGATGGTTTGGGGCAGGGGGGGCGTTTGGATGATGATTTTCGTTTGGTAACGATCACTCATGCGCAAATTGGCGCGCCAACCTTTGGCGTGGCACCGGGGGAGGCTGTTATCTATGCCACCTTACGCACGGCGCAGGACAGCGCGATGGATCAGATTGACCAAGATGCACGCGCTTTGGCGATGGCTGAGGCGGAAAAACACGGTCTTGATGTTTCGTTTGAGGTTTTTGATGCCTTCGCAGCCTCGATCAATGATCCTGAGGCTACGGAGATTGCGGTTGGCGCGATGACCGCTATCGACGTCGAGAGCGGTGATTATGGTTTGCCGATGCGTGCTTCTGAGGATTTTGGTGTCTTTGGCTGGGGGGCCAAAGCAGCGATGCTATGTCTTGGGCCCGGAGATGACTATGCGGCATTGCACAACCCCGACTATGATTTCCCCGATGATTTGATCCCCGTAGGCGGAGCGATTTTTGAACGCATCACCCGTGATCTTTTGGGGCGTGCAGAGCGCTAACGCAGGAGTGCGATCATGATAAAACTACTGGGTTTGCCGCAAGACAATAACAGCAGCTATATGACAGGGCCCGCCTTGGGTCCTGCGCGCATTCGGGAGGCGTTTGTTTGCGACTCTGCTAATATGTGGACCGAAACCGGATTTGATCTGGGGGATAAAACCCTGTGGCAGGATCTGGGGGATGTGGATCTTGGCGCAAAAGGTGGTAGCGAGGCTTTTGCTGCGATCCATGATGCGGTTTTGATGACGTTAAAGGACGGGCACCAGCTGCTGTGCCTTGGTGGTGATCATTCGGTCGCCTTTCCGGTGATTGCAGCCCATGCGGAACATTACGGCGATTTGAATGTTTTGCATATTGATGCCCACCCGGACCTCTATGATGAGATGCAGAGCAATCCTTTCAGCCATGCGTCTCCTTTTGCGCGATTGATGGAAAGTGGCAGGATCAAAAGGCTTGTGCAAGTTGGTATTCGCACTCTGAATGGGCACCAAAGGGAGCAGGCTGAGCGTTTTGGCGTTGAGATACACGAGATGCGGGATCTTAGCGGTGTGTCAGAGATTGCTTTTGAAGGGCCGGTGTACCTGTCTTTTGATTTGGACGCTCTGGACCCGGCCTTTGCGCCGGGCGTGTCCCATTATGAACCAGGGGGCCTGTCAACGCGCGCCGTTTTGAATATTGTTCACAGCTTCAAAGGCCAGCTAGTTGGGGCGGATGTGGTGGAATTGAACCCGCATCGTGACCCGGCTGATATCACGGCAATGGTCGCCGCCAAGATCACAAAAGAGCTGATGGGGCGTTTGCTGACAGATGCGCATGCCGTGTCAGCAGCCATTCGGTGAAGGTGCTGGCTGCGGGTTTGGTCTGATCTGTTTTGGGGCTTGCGATCGCATACCAGACACAGTGGATGTCGCGATCATCCAAACGCAGCAAGGTGCCATTGCGTATGGCTTGTTCACAGAGGGTATCGTCTGCGAGGATGATGCCCTCGGCATCGGTTGCAGCGTGAATGGCCAATAACAGGTCTGAATAGACACGCCCTTTTTCCCATGTCTGGCTTTCGGGTTCATGGGTTGCATACCATTTGTGCCAGATCTCGCGCCCGTTGTCATGAACAAGGGGTGCGTTTGCCCAATCGATGCGACCATCGCGTCTTGGCAATTTTTCTGCCAGCTCCGGGGCACAGGCGGGATAGCCTTGAATTGGAAAAAGACGCTGTTTTTTAATACCTTTCTGCGGCAGCCGTGTTTCAAAATGAAGTATGAGATCGGCATGATCTTCGCCCAATTGCGGGGGCTGCCAAGCGGGGCGTAATTCGATGTCGATATTCGGAAACTCATCACAGAAGGCCGCGATATGTTTGCGCAGCCAAAGCGCTGCGAGGGCAGGTTCGGCGCTGACCACAAGCGTGCCCTTTTGAGTGGTTCTGAGAAGGTCTGCGCAAGCGTCTTTTAAGGTCTGCAGACCTGCTGAGACGCGTGGCAACAAAGAGCGGCCATCGTCGCTGAGGGTGATCCGATTGCCTGTGCGCAGGAAAAGGCGGGTGTCGAACCAGGCTTCCAAATTCTTGATATGCTGGCTGACCACCGAATGGCTGACGTTGAGTTCAGCCGCAGCTTTGGAGATGCTTTCGTATCGTGCGGCCGCTTCGAAAGCGCGCAAAGCGTTCAGATGGCGAAGAGATGTTGTCATGAATACAGCGTAGCGAAAACCATCACTGAGAGCCAGTTTTTCCTGTTTTTCTAAAATTATCAGCGTCGCTACCCTGTTGGACATCGGATTAACCCCAACAATTGAGAAAGCATCGCATGGCCGCATTTGACACAAATATCGATGCCAACCTATCGCTTGAGGTTCGCGATCTTCACAAATCTTATGGTTCTTTGGAGGTGTTGAAAGGCGTGTCGCTGGAGGCGCGACAAGGGGATGTGATTTCCATGTTGGGTTCGTCTGGATCCGGCAAAAGCACCTTTTTGAGATGCATCAACCTGCTTGAAACACCCAATGCGGGATCGATCATCGTGCATGGTGAAGAAATCGAGTTGGGTCACAACAAACACGGTGCCTTTCGCCCCAAAGACAAACGTCAGGTGGAACGCATTCGCGCCCGGTTGGCGATGGTTTTTCAATCGTTCAATCTGTGGTCCCACATGACCGTTTTGGAAAATGTCATTGCGGGACCGGTTCATGTGCTGAAGCAGCCAAAAGCGGAGGCGATTGAAAAGGCAAAGGCCGTGCTTGAGCGCGTCGGCATGTATGAGCGCCGCGATTATTATCCCAGCCATATTTCAGGAGGCCAGCAACAGCGCGCGGCGATTGCCCGTGCTCTTGCGATGGACCCTGAGGTGATGCTGTTTGATGAACCGACCTCTGCGCTTGACCCGGAACTGGTGGGTGAGGTTTTGAAGGTCATCCGGTCGCTGGCGGAAGAAGGCCGCACCATGGTTGTTGTGACCCACGAGATGGGGTTTGCGCGCGACGTCTCAAACAAGGTGATTTTCCTGCATCAGGGGCTCATCGAGGAGCAAGGCCATCCTGATGAGATGTTTGAAGCGCCAAAAACCCAGCGTTTCCACGATTTTCTTGCGAATACCCGCGACTAAAAGCGGTGCCCAACGCCGCATCCTAAATCCATAAATTCCTCACAGGGAGATAAAGAGATGAAACTGACAAAGACCTTTTTGGCTTCAGCTTTTGCTGTTGCTACATTCATGACAGGTGGGATCGCTGCGGCAGAAACCCTGCGTATTGGGGTTGAGGGCGCCTATCCTCCGTTTTCAAAGAAAGAAGCGGATGGATCTTTGTCGGGGTTTGATATCGAGATTGCCCAAGCGCTTTGTGCGGAGCTGAACCGTGAGTGTGAGCTGGTTGAGCAGGAATGGGACGGTATGATCCCTGCGCTTTTGGCGCGCAAATATGACGCAATCGTTGCGTCTATGTCGATCACAGAGGACCGGAAGAAGAAGGTCGATTTCACTGAAAAATACTATGATACGCCGACCCGCTTTATTGCCAAAGAGGGGGCCGCTTTTGATCTGACCAAAGAGGGAACAGCTGGGCTGAAGATTGGTCTTTTGCGCGGAACAACGATGCAATGTTACGTTGAAAAGCATTTCCCGGAGGCAGATTTGAAGCTTTATAATACGCAGGAAGATGTGTTTGCAGATCTTGTGGCGGGACGTTTGGACATGCAGCTGAACAATACATTGCAGGCGCTGGATGGGTTCTTGAACACCGATCAGGGCGCGGGTTTTGCATTCTTGGGCGAAAATCTGGACGATGTTTCCTGCTTGGGAGAAGGCACCGGGATTGCGGTCCGCAAAGGAGATGGGCTTTCAGCTGAGTTGAATGCAGCGATTTTGGCGATCCGTGCAAACGGCACCTATAAAACCATCAACGACAAATATTTCGAGATCGATATCTACGGCAAATAAAGCCGGTTTTGCTGCGGGGGCTGTGCGGCCTTCGCAGCCTTTCGCGATGTGTGAAACCTGTTTGAGCGGCGGTCGTATGGAAACAATTATTCAATATAGGCAAGTTCTGATTGATGGAACGATTGTGACAGTCTCCCTGGCTGTTCTGTCGTTGTGCCTTTCGATTGTCTTTGGTCTTTTGGGGGCTTTTGCCCAGCTGTCTGAAGCGGTTGCTCTGCGCCGACTGGGCGGGTTTTATACGATGTTTGTGCGCGGTGTGCCTGAACTGGTTCTGATGATGCTGATCTTTTTCGGCGGTCAGCTTTTGATCAATGATATCGGACATATAACAGGCCTTTGGGGCTATGTGGATGTGAACCAGTTTTTTGCAGGGGTTCTGACGCTTGGCTTTATTTTTGGGGCCTATATGGCCGAGACTTTCCGGGGCGCAATCCTTGCGATCCCGGTTGGGCAGATTGAGGCCGCAAAATCTGTTGGCATGTCCGCCCGACAGGTCTTTACGCTTGTGACTTGGCCACAAATGGTGCGCTATGCCCTGCCCAGTTTTACGAACAACTGGTTGGTGCTGGTCAAGGCAACGGCGCTTGTTTCGGTGATTGGGCTGCACGATCTGGTGTGGAACGCGTTTTCTGCAGGGCGTTCGAACCACAAGCTTTTCACGTTCATGATTGCGGTCTTGGCGATTTATCTTGTCATCACAGCTCTGTCGGATCTGGCTTTGCGTTGGGTTGAGCGGAAATACAACGCGGGCACAAGAAAGGCGTGATTTATGGAAGCTGAACAGAGCTTTTGGGCGTATTTAAGTGCGTTTAGTGAAACGCAATCGCCGCTGGATTTTGTCTTGATTTATGACAATCTCGACAAATTTTTTGAGGGTGCGCTTGTCACCTTGCAATTGACCTTTCTTGCGCTTTTGATTGGTGGGCTGATGGCCATTCCTATGGCGCTGGCCCGTGCCAATAAGATCAGTGTTTTGAACCCGATCATCTGGGTTTATACCTATGCCTTTCGCGGGACGCCTTTGTTGGTGCAGACCTATTTGTTTTATTTTGGGCTGGGGCAGTTTGAAGCCGTTCGGGAGAGCTTTTTGTGGTCACCCATTTTAAGTGATCCTTGGTGGTGTGTGTTGATCGCCTTCACGCTGAACACTGCCGCCTATACAACAGAATTTCTGCGCGGCGCGATCGAGACCACCCCGCGGGGTGAAATTGAAGCCTCTGTCGCGGCGGGGATGTCGCCTTGGTTGCGTACACGGCTGATTGTATTGCCAAACGCCTTTCGGCGGGCATTGCCTGCCTATTCCAACGAGGTGATTTTCACTCTGCACGGATCGGTGATTGCCAGCACAGTCACGCTTCAGGATCTTTTGGGGGTGGGGCGCTGGTTGAACGGGCGATATTACCTTGCGTATGAAGGGTTTGTGACAGCGATGCTGTTTTATATGGCGATTGTTTTTCTTATCACA
The DNA here is from genome assembly GCF_900102795.1 of Epibacterium ulvae. Classification (GTDB taxonomy): domain Bacteria; phylum Pseudomonadota; class Alphaproteobacteria; order Rhodobacterales; family Rhodobacteraceae; genus Epibacterium; species Epibacterium ulvae. Next base: position 117,477 of record NZ_FMWG01000004.1, read on the forward strand.
ATCGCATTCAAAGCGGCTGAAAAACGTTTTCTGCGCCATCTGCGGCCGCGTGTCGGCTAAAGAAGTTTACACATAAAGCACAGCGTCTGAGGCGGCACCTTCAAAAGGTGCCGCCTCTTGCTATTCAACCTATAGATTAATTTCTTTAAAATCAGTTTTGCGACACGTGCAGTGCATAGCTCTCACTTGGTCTATTGGAGAGATACTGGTGGGTGGTGGGGCTGCCTGAGTTGGTTTATCTGGCGTGCGATCTAAAATTAGTGACGGAAAGCCACAAGCGAAGGCCTGCAGATATTCTCAGGCTGGTGTCTAACCTAAGACCCTCGTTGTGCTGAACAAGTGATCATCAATTGAAAAGGACATTTTTGTGGAAACACTCGTTTTCATTGGGCAAAATCTTGACGTGATCGCCGAACGGACTGTTCAGCATGTGAGCATTGTGGGTGTTGCAATCGGGCTTGCCATTCTGACGGGTGTTCCGATTGGTATCCTGATCACGTTGAATGCACGCGCGGCCAGCATTGTGCTTTATGTTGCCGCGATCATCATCACCATTCCATCCATTGCGTTGTTTGGTCTTATGATCCCGATCCTGTCGTTGATTGGTCAGGGCGTGGGTTATCTGCCTGCGGTGATTGCCGTGTTGTTGTATTCGCAGCTCCCAATTATTCGAAACACCTATACGGCGATTTCTAATGTTGATCCTGCTCTGCGTGAGGCGGCGCGGGGGTTGGGGATGACGCCGAGCCAGCGGTTGCGGCGTGTCGAAATTCCTTTGGCGATCCCGGTGGTTATGGCTGGAGTTCGCATTGCGGTGGTCATGAACATCGGCATTACGGCCATTGCCGCCTATATCGGAGCGGGTGGCCTTGGCGTGTTTATCGCACGCGGTATTTCGCAATCAGATCCACGTCAGCTGATTACGGGTGCTTTGTTTGTGTCACTGCTTGCGATTGTCAGTGATTATTTCCTGATGTGGCTGCAGCGCAGGCTGACACCGGCCTCTTCCTCCTCTCGCGCTGCTGGTCCCTCAGAACTCGGATAGATCTATGATAAAACTCGAAAAACTCTCCAAAGTCTTTGAAACACCCGGCGGCGGGTCGGTGATTGCCGCTGATCAGGTTTCGATGGAGGTGCCGGAAGGCGAGATCTGTGTTTTGTTGGGACCTTCGGGGTGTGGTAAGACCACAACGCTGAAGATGATCAACGGATTGATCCAAAAGACCAGCGGCAAAATCTGGGTGGCAGGTTGCGACACAGACGAGCAGGATCCGGTGCAATTGCGGCGCAGCATTGGCTATGTGATCCAGCAGATTGGCCTGTTTCCCAATATGACAATCGAAGACAATATCTGCGTTGTTCCCGATCTGTTGGGGTGGGATAAAACAAAGTCGCGTCGGCGTGCAGGTGAGCTGCTAGAGCTTGTGAACCTTGATCCGGGGATCTTTCTGAAACGCTATCCAAAAGAGTTGTCGGGGGGGCAACAGCAACGGGTTGGCGTAATCCGGGCACTGGCCGCCGATCCGCCGGTTTTGCTGATGGATGAACCCTTTGGTGCGATTGATCCGATCAACCGGGCTGTTATTCAGGATGAGTTCCTGAAAATGCAAACAGAACTCCGCAAAACGATTGCCTTTGTCAGCCATGACATCGACGAGGCGATTAAAATGGCGGATAAGATCGCGATTTTCAAAGATGGCGTTTTAGAACAATACGACAGTCCAGATGATCTGTTGGCCCGCCCTGCAAATGATTTCATTGCAAGCTTTTTAGGGCAGGATCGGACTTTGAAACGGCTTAGCCTGTTGCAGGTTCAGGATGTGATGTTTGGTGATCAGGTCAGAGTAATGGCGCGTGATGATCTGGAGAAGGCCCGTGGCCTGATGCGGGAGGTGGGGCACAAGAATATCGTTATGGTCGGGCCGCGTGGACGGGCGCGGGGGTATCTGCACCTGAATGATATTCTGGACAGTACGGGTAAGGTGGAAGAGCATTATCAAGGTTTGCCCGCAACGGTGAACATTCGCGACGACTTGCGGTCAGCCGTTTCAAAGATGTTCCGACACGATACGACCTGGTTGGTCTGTGTTGACGACGAAGGTTTCTTCAAAGGCTCTATCACGCAGCGGGCCATTTCACATGCGTTGGGTGCAACCTATCGGGACAGTGATGTGGCCACGGGCGCCGCTGCGGAAGCTTTATGAAGATGCAGATTCTGCCTCACCAAGAGCGCTTTCGCAGTCGCATAGCCTTTGGGTTGGGGGCTATTCTTGGGATTGGCCTGATGATTGGCGAGCGCGGCTATATCGGAGACACATGGCGGCTTTATTCCGAAGATATCCTGTTTTTGACGGTCCAGCATATCCAGCTGGTTCTTGTCTCTTCTGGGCTTGCGATCCTTGTTGGGGTGCCTGTTGGCATCATGTTAAGCAGACCCCGGATGCAGCGGTATTCAGAAGCCGTTTTGCAAGTGTTTAATATTGGAACCACCATCCCAACGCTTGCGCTTTTGGCCTTGTCGATCACGCTTTTGGGGATTGGATTTGTCCCGGCGGTTTTTGGGCTGTGGGCGGCAACGCTTTTGCCGATTGTGCGCAATGTGTTTCAAGGATTGCGGAGTGTGCCGGACTACCTGAAAGAGGCGGCCACCGGTATGGGGATGACCCCGTTACATATCTTGCGCAGCGTTGAATTACCGAATGCGTTGTTTGTGATTTTTGCGGGTATTCGCACCGCAGTTGCGGTGAATGTGGGTACGGTTCCGCTGGCCTTTTTGATCGGCGGAGGGGGGCTGGGAGAGCTGATTTTCACCGGCATCGATTTGAACGAAATGCAAATGCTGATGGCGGGCGCGATCCCTGTTGCTTTGCTTTCGATTGCTGCGGATTGGATCCTGGCAAAGGCGCAATACTGGCTGATCCCGCGCGGCGTGAACCCGCTGCGCAACTGACTCAAATAAACAATAATCAATCAACCCAACGGAGGATGATCATGTTCAAATCCATCGCAAAAGCTGCTGTTGCAGCGACTGCAGTGCTGGCAGGTGCCGCACAGGCTGCTGACCTTAAAGTCGGCGGGAAAGGTTTCACAGAACAGTTGTTGATTGCAGAAATTACCACGCAATATCTGGAAGCTAAGGGGCATAGCGTCGAGAAAATCGATGGTATGGGCACATCCGTTGTGCGGGCAGCATTGGAAAATGGGCAGGTGGATCTGTATTGGGAATATACGGGTACGTCTTTGATTACCTTCAACAAAGTTGAAGAAAAACTGGACCGTGAAGCAACTTATGCCAAGGTCAAAGAGCTGGACGCAGAGAAGGGTATCACCTGGCTTGCACCGTCAGCGGCCAACAATACCTATGCCCTTGCTGTGCGCGAAAGTGATGATAAGGGCCTGTCAAGCCTGTCTGATCTCGCAACGGCTTATAATGCCGGTAAAAAGGTCAATCTGGGCGTGAACGCTGAATTTCCAAAACGTCCAGATGGTTTGCCCGGTTTGGAAAAAGCCTATGGGTTTGACATTGGCCGCCGGGACATCACACCGATGCAGGGTGGTTTGATCTATCAGGCGCTGAATGAAGGTGAAATTGATGCCGGGCTGGTGTTTGCCACCGATGGGCGGATTGCTGCATTTGGATTTAAGGTTTTGGCAGATGATAAGGGGTTTTTCCCGGATTATGCGCTGACTCCAACGGTGCGCACCGAAGTTCTGGAGGCAAACCCGGAACTGAGTGAGCAATTGAACGCATTGTCGACCTTGATCACGGATGATCTGATGCGCAGCCTGAATGCGCGTGTGGATGTGGAAAAGGTCACCATCGAAGACGTCGCAACCGAGTTCCTGACAGCGCAAGGATTGATCTAAGCGCATAAAAACTCTCCTTTTGTCTGAGCCGACCTCTGTCGTGAGGTCGGCTTTTTGGATGGATCGCATGGATAACCAAGATTTACTGCGCTGCGGCGCCGCGCAGATCGCGCATCGCCCGTTTGCGGGGGATGCATTGTTGAATGCACATCTGGATATGATCGCAAGCGCCGCACAAAAGGGTGTTGGTTTTCTGGTGTTTCCGGAATGCTCACTGACAGGCTACCCTGCAGATTTACAGCAGGCTGCGGCAATGGCATTGCCCGCAGATGATGCACAAATCCTGCAACTGGCAGAGGCTAGTTCAGAGATGGTGAGCGTGATTGGCTTTGTCGAGCGTGGGGCGGATGACAGCCTTTATAACGCGATGGCATGGGTGTTTCGTGGTGCGGTGATGGCGGTGCATCGTAAGATAAATCTGCCAACCTATGGGCGTCTTGTTGAGGGCGAAATTTTTGCGCCGGGGACAGGCACAACGCGGATTCATCTGCCCAATGGGTGGCAATGTGGAGGATTGATCTGCGCCGATTTCTGGGATCCTGGCCTTGCATATCTTTCGGCACTGGCGCGGGATGCGGTGTTGGCGGTGCCATTTGCCTCTACCGAGGAAGCTGTGGGCGACGGGTTTTCCAATGCAGACGGATGGCTGCAAATTCTGCGCAATCATGCGTTGGTCTACGGCATGCCCGTTGTGGCCAGCAATTGGACAGGTGCGTTTGGCGATATGCGGTTTTGGGGCGGTTCGGCCATTGTCGATGCCAAAGGGGATATCGCCGCCTGCGCGGGTCGGGAACCAGATTTGATCCTGGCGGATATTGCGTTGGCAGACACTGAAGCCGCGCGACGGCGCTTGCCAACGATCCGGGATCTGTCGCCTGCGATTTTGAGGGCTGAGATTCAGGGCCTTATGGAGCATGATTATGGCGATCCCTGACCCTTTCTCTTTTTTACAGGATCTGGTGTGGGAGGACATTCCTGCTGATGTGCAAGACTTTGCGCGGCTTTTGCTGTTGGATCTCTTAGGGGTTGGTCTTGCGGGCACAGGGACGGATCTGCACAAAATCGTGCAACGCTACGCCAGTCGCAATCTGCGTGGAGCGTGTTCCGTTTTATTCTGCGATGCTTCGCTTTCACCAGAAGGGGCCGCATTGCTTGGCGCAATGACCATCGATGCAATTGATGCCCATGATGGCCATCGGTTGACAAAGGGGCATGTGGGCTGTGCGGTACTGCCAGCGCTTTTGGCTGCTGTGAGCGATTGTGAGGTTCCGCTTTCGGGGCATCATTTTCTAACATTGTTGGTCGCAGGGTATGAAATTGGATCACGTGCGGGGATGGCGTTGCACCAAACGGCTTGTGACTATCATACAAGTGGGGCGTGGAATGCGATTACGGCGGCGGCGCTTTCTGCCCATGTTATGGGCTTGTCAGAGACAGCTTTTGCCCATGCGATTGGAATTGCGGAATATCATGGCCCGCGCAGTCAAATGATGCGGGTGATTGATCACCCTACGATGTTGAAGGATGGGTCTGGTTGGGGGAGCATGGCGGGTGTTGCTGCAGCCTATCTTGCTGCAGAGGGGTTTACGGGCGCTCCTGCTGTGTCTGTGATGGAGGATGAGGTGCAATCTCATTGGTCTACTCTTGGGCAAGATTGGGAGACCATGCATCAGTATCTGAAAGCTTTTCCGGTTTGTCGTTGGGCGCAACCGGCAGTTCAAGCGGCGCTCGATCTTCAGAAACGTTATAATTTTGCGGCGTCTGATATTGCCGGAGTTCAGGTCAAAACCTTTAGCGAAGGCACGCGGTTATGGACTGGTATTCCAGAGACAACGGAGCAGGCGCAATATGCGATTGGGTTTCCTGTTGCAGCGGCTTTGGTTCGAGGGGAGGTTGGATTGCCTGAAATTTCAGAACAGGCTTTTGCGGACCCTGAATTGCGCGCGGTGCTGGACGCGACACGATTTGAGGCAACAGCTGAGTATGACGCCAAGTTTCCCGCAGAACGTTGGGCAGATATTTCTGTGAAGCTGCAGTCCGGCACCGTGTTATCTGGCGGGCCGACGACGGCCAAAGGCGATCCCGAAACGCAGTTGACGCGTGAAGAGATCATCGTGAAATTCCATCATTTGGGGCGCGCCGTTTGCGCCGCAGATCATCTAAAAGAGATAGAAGCGGCAGTTTTTGCGCTTGATGGCACAACGGTCTCATTTCAGAGATTGTGTGATCTGATTTTTAGGGCGCCTTGTCGTGTATGAAGCCTAAAACACGAAGGGAGGCAGAATGCCTCCTCTTTTGTGTGTTCAAATGGGTCTTGTTGTCAGCTCCAGGGATAGGGGCTGTTGGAAACAGGATGCAGTTTGCCCTCTGCATAGCGGCTGAACCGGAAAGGCTGCAGCAGTGCGGATGTTTCGCCGGTGATCTCCTTGGCCACAAGCTCTCCGACACCGATCATTTTATACCCGTGGTTTGAATCGGCGATAATATAGCAGTTTTCGCGAAACACGTCGAAGACGGGGAAACTGTCCGGTGTGAAGCAGCCTACGCCGCCTGAGGCTTCTTTGTGATATTTTGGCATGGTGCCTGAGAAGCGTTCGTTGCAATGGGCTAGCGCAGAGACCCACATATGGGCGAACTCCGGGGAAGAGACAAATTCCGGGGAGGACGGGCCGTAAGGATCGATTGCGACATCATTTGCAGCCTTTTCAACGGGATAAGGCATAGCGCCGCCCTGAATGCCACCAAAGTTGAAATCGGGTTTATAATAGATACCCCACATGTCTTCGGTGAGAACACTGCCGTCTACGTCAGACAGAAGAGGCGCGTCGGTATCGACGTGAACAACCGGGGGCAATTTCCCGTCGTTGGTTTTGAAACTTTCAGGGTCGACGCGCAAAACGCCTTCCTCCAGCTGCCAGAAGGTCCACATGGGAATGCCGTTATGTACAGCGCCGTCCGCTCCTTTGATGCTGACACTGTCGGGCAGTTCGGCCATGGTCCAGAAATCACGCACCCAAGGGCCTGCGGCAACCACCAGATAGTCACAGGCAATGTGGCCTTTATCCGTGTCAACACCGGTGATGGCAGAGCTGGAGCGATTTGCGCCTTTTAGCCCGGTGACGGTCACGCCTGTGACAATGCGCACGCCCTCCTCTTCGGCCATTTTTGCCAAAGCATAGATCGCGGCTGCATTGTGCGCGTAGCCGCCTTTTTTCTCATGCAGGACAGAAGTGATGTTTTGGGCGCGCCAATCCGAAAAGATTTCTTTCATGTAGGCGGTGCACTCGGCTTCGCCTTCGATGAAGTCAGAGGTGTATCCGATCGCTTGTTGCTCTTTGTAGATTTGAGCCACGTCTTCATGCATGGATTCTGCAGAGATCTGTAGATAGCCAACAGGATTATATTGAAACGCTTCGGCATTGGCTTCCCAATGGGTGACCGAATGAGCCATCAATTCCCGCATGGCAGGTTGGTAATAGTTGTTGCGCACAACACCGCACGCGATGCCAGAGGCTCCGGCTGCGATACCGGATTTATCGATCACAACGATATCTTCACCTGTGCCTTTTCCGCTGGATTTGAGCGATTTTGCCAGATGCAATGCAGTCGAAAGGCCGTGAATACCCGCGCCAATGATCAGATAAGGCACGTTTTGAGGGAAGGACATTGGGGGCTCCGTTTGCTGTTCCGGCCCAGGGCCGATCTGACGGCTAGAATGGGATGTCGCGGGCCCCTGCTTTCAAGAAATCTTGCCGTATATTTTTGAAATTGCGTCAGCCGCACGTCGAAACTGTGGATTTGTTCAACTTGTTTCTTGGCTGTGTCTTATGGTCAATCGGAACGTGCATGGGCAAGTTTGGGGAAGGAGTGATGGAGAATGGCGCAATATCGAAAGTAGGATGATTTGGACCCGTGCTAGGCGTTTGAAAACAACACTATCCAATAGGGTTTTCCAATGTCAGCCATCGATGCCAACAACAGCCTGCGTGTTGCCCTGGACACATGCCAAGAGGGGCATTCGCTGCCGCGTGCGTTCTACAATGACCCAGCGATTTTTCAGTCCGATATGGAGGGGATCTTTTACCGGGAGTGGTTGTTTGCTGCACCAGAGTGTGAATTGCCCAACCCCGGAGATTTTGTGACGCTGACGGTTCATGACGCGCCAATCATTATTTTGCGCGATCAGGATGGGATCATTCGTGCGTTTTATAACTCTTGCCGCCATCGTGGATCACGGTTGTGTAAAAGCCCACGCGGACATACGGCGCGGTTGGTATGCCCCTATCATCAATGGACCTATGAGCTGACAGGAAAGCTGATTTCGACCCGCTTTATGGGGGAGGATTTTGAAGCGGACAAGTTTCCGCTGCGCCCGGTGCATGTGACATCGGTTGAGGGGTTGGTTTATATTTGTCTGGCGCAAACGCCCCCTGATCTTGAGAAATTTCGAGCAGATATAACGCCTTATATTCAACCACATGATCCGCGGCGTACAAAGATTGTACATGAATCCACGATTGTTGAAGACGCCAATTGGAAGCTGGTGATTGAAAACAATCGCGAATGTTATCACTGCGCGGGGGCACATCCGGAATTGCTGGTGTCTTTGGTGGAGATGGCTTTGCCAAATGATGCGCGGTTTGCGGATGAGTTGGCGATTATGGACCAGAAAGCGCGCGATTGGGATGCATTGGGTCTGCCGCATGCGCCGGTCGATGGTGGGCTTGAATATCGCTGTATCCGTCTGCCTTTTCGCGAAGGTGCATTTTCCATGACGTTGGATGGTAAGCCTGCTTGTAAAAAATTGTTGGGTGATCTGGTTGAGCAGGATCTGGGATCAGTGCGGGCGTTTCGCATTCCAAACAATTGGCATCACTTCCTATCAGAGATGACACTTCATTTCCGGGTTTTGCCGCTGGGACCAGATAAAACCGAGGTGCGAACCACTTGGTGTGTGCATGAAGAAGCGCTTGAAGGTTGGGACTATGATGTTGAGCACCTGTCACGTGTCTGGGTCGAAACCAATGCCCAAGACAAAACGCTGGCGGAGGAAAATCAAAAAGGGTCACGCTCTCCTGGGTATGTCCCCGGCCCCTATTCGGAAATGTCCGAATTTATGGTGATTAACTTTACCAAATGGTATCGCAACACGCTTGAAAGCTGGCTGAGTGAGGCGGCTGAGTGATATGAGCGCGTTTGAAATAGACGTGCAGCCCTTTCCCAAAGCGGCTGTACCGGTGCTGCCGTCCGCTTTTGTGTCCTTGCGTCTGGTACAGCGGGTTCAGGAGACTGAAGACACTGTAAGTTTCTTTTTTGATGTTCTGTCACAGCCGATACGGCATTATCCGGGGCAAGCACTGGCGCTGAATTTGCCCATGGCCTCGGGCGTTGCGACGCGAACATTTACGATATGTTCCAATGGCTTGGATGGTAGGCAGGTGGTTTTTACAGTGAAAGCTGGACCCACGGCCTATGCAACGCGTTGGATGCATGATCACCTGAATGTGGGGGATGAACTGGATGCGCGTGGTCCTTTTGGGCAGTTTTCGCTTGTCACCCATCCGGGAACGCCTTTGCTGCTGATTGGAGGGGGCAGCGGTTTTACTCCGATGATGTCGATGCTGCGCTGGCTTTATGAGCGCAGGGAGACAAGTGATGTGGTTGTCGTGCAATCGGCCCGGCGTGTTTGCGATCTGCTCTTTCGGTCAGAGCTGGCAACAATCAGCGCTGAAATGCCGTCTCTTCAGCTGTATGAGGTGGTGAGCGACCCTCAGGCCGGGGAAGCCTGGGCGGGGTATCGCGGCTTTGTGGATCGGGCGATGATCCGCGCCATGGTGCCAGATGTGAGGCATCGCAGCGTGTTTTGCTGTGGGCCCGGCGGGTTCATGGAGCATGTTTCGCGGGTTTTGCGTGCTGAAGGGATGGACCCGGCCCGGTTTTATACCGAAAGCTTTGGGACTGCGCCTGTCGTGACAGAGGCGGAAGGCGAGAGCGTGAAGGCTGAGGGAGATCGGATTGCAGTGTCGTTTCGGGGCCGGACTGTTGATGTGGACCCAAATCAACGATTGAACGTCTCTTTGGCGGGGCAGGGGCTGCGGGTTCCGACGGGATGTGGTGCGGGCCAATGTGGAACCTGCCGATTGAAGCTGACCGTAGGGCGTGTTGAGATGGCGCACAATGGGGGGCTGAGCGCGTTTGAAGAAGCGCAAGGCTACATTTTGGCCTGTTGTTCAACACCGAAAGGTGCAATCGCACTGGAAGACCCTGCCTAGTTGAAACTGCCGGGCAAAGCTGCGTCTGTTCCCTGCCTTTTCGAGGTAGGCCCGAGAGGATATGGTGACGTCGCAGATCCGTGGTTATACTGATACCAGACGTTCATGAAAGTTTGCCAATGCCCAGCTTCCAGAGGTCCGATGTGAAGCCGTCGGAGACAAGACCCCGCCGGGCTGTGATGTTTGAATTTGTGCTCATTGGTGATTTTTCAATGTTGTCTGTGACTGCGGCGATCGAACCGCTACGAGTTGCCAATCGTATGGCGGGTTACACTTGTTATGAATGGTCTATTGTCAGTGAAAATGGCGCGCCCATTCACGCCTCAAATGGATTTGTTCTGGAAAGCCAGGGGCGCATTGGTGAGGCCTCTGTGCCGGATTACACGTTTGTCTGTGCGGGGCTCAGCCTTGAGGCGGAACATCCGACGCGCCTGTCGGCTTTTTTAAACCGCAGGTTGGCAGCAGGTGTCAAACTGGGTGCGATTTCAATGGGGAGTATTTTCCTTGCGCGTGCGGGGCTGCTGAATGGGGTGCGATGTACGGTTCATTGGGAGGGGCTGGCGGCATTTAAGGATCAGTTTCCTGAGATCGAGCTGACGAATTCCATCTATGAGATTGATGGCAATATCATCACCTGTGCGGGGGGAATGTCATCATTTGATATGATGATGGAGATTATTTCGCAGGATCATGATGAGCGGATATTGCGATCTATTGCCAATCAGCTTCAGCTGGACCGTATTCGCTCGAGCGTGGCGGTTCAGTCGCCGGGCAGCGAACATATTCCTGAAACCGCGCCAAAACAATTGCGCCGTGCGGTGGTAATTTTGGCCGAAAATATGGAACATCCGATTTCGCCAAAAGATCTGGCGGTGGTTGTTGGGTCCAGCCGTCGGACGCTTGAACGGTTGTTTGTGAAATATACGGGTATGACTCCGTCAAAGTTTTGCAAAATTCAGCGTCTGGAACGGGCGCGGGATCTGTTGTTGCACAGCAATCTGCCGGTGGTTGATATCGCTGTGATCACGGGATTTCGGTCTGGATCTTATTTTTCCTATTGTTTTTCAGATTATTATTCGGTGCCGCCCTCCTCTTTGAGGCAGAAGTAAATGCGTTATTTCGTGTTGCTGCGGGCGTTTCGTGAAAATGCGTGTGGTAGGCATTGGTAAAGCTGGTGTGGGATGCAAACCCCGTCATATGTGCAATATCCGCCACCGGCATTCTGGTGTTGGTCAATAAGTCTTTCGCCGTTTCCAGCCGAATGATACGATAAGTTTGCATAACGGATTGCGACAGGGCATTGGAAAATTGTCGTTGCAGTTGACGTGGAGAAAGCGCCACGAGATCAGCGATTTGTGACAGATCAAGCGGATCGGCGATATGGCTTTCCATCATTTCGACGGCTTCTTGAACTGCATGAGGCAAGGGGCCGTAGCGTGCGGCAACGCTGGCTTGTTGCGGCGCATTTGAAACGCGGATTTCTGTTTGGATAAACCAATCGCTGATTTTGCGGGCAAAGCTGCTGCCGTGTCTGGCAGAGATCATGGCATACATCATATCCAAAGGGGCTGCGCCACCTGCGCAGGTGTATCGGTCCCGGTCGATAACATAAAGGCGGCGTTCCAAAAGGTAATCTGCAGATTGCGCGCGCATATCCTCTAGATGGTGCCAGTGGATGGTAAAGCGGCGGTTCTGCATCAATCCAGCCCGGGCGAGAAGGGCAGAGCCACCGGAAATGCCGCCAAGAGGGACGTCTGCCCGGTCCAGCTGTCGCAACCATGTAAACAGATTTGCATCGTGAACACGGAGCGGATTGCCACCTGCAACCACAAAAACCAGATCAAATCGATGTCCGGCCTGTGCAAGCGGGATCGTATCGATGTGCCCGGGAAGAGAGGCATTTATGGGTCCGCCGTGACGTGAGATCGGAATGATTTCATAGAGGGGGTCTGGGTTGAACAGGTTTGCAGCCCGTAGGGGTTCCATCGCGGCGGCTGTGCTCATCAGGGCATATCCTTCGAGTAAAAAGAACCCAATCCTTTGTGCCATGTGATGTCCTTTAATCGAAACTATACGTCTCTTTATATTGAGATACGATGTTTTGAGGGTGTTATCCAGTGAGGAAGCAAACACGGAGTGATGTGATGCGTTTCTCGGGGTTCCGAGTGATCAAGGAAGCTCTTACGGGGCACAAGGGATGGGGCAAGTTGTGGCGAAACTGTACGCCCCAGCCTGCGTATGATTTTATCATTGTTGGCGGTGGCGGCCATGGCTTGGCGACGGCCTATTATCTGGCGAAGGTCTTTCGCAAAAGCCGGATTGCTGTCTTGGAAAAAAGCTGGCTGGGGTCGGGCAATATCGGCCGGAACACGACCATTGTACGCTCAAATTATTTGTTGCCGGGCAACCAGCCCTTTTATGAGTTTTCGATGAAGCTCTGGGAAAATATGGAGCAGGATCTGAACTTTAATGCGATGATGTCGCAGCGCAGTATCATCAACCTGTTTCACAGCGACGGCCAGCGGGATGCGTATCGACGTCGGGGCAACGCGATGCATCTGTCTGGTGCAGGCGGAACGCTTTTGTCTGCGGATGAGCTGCGTGAAATTGCACCGTTTTTGAATTTTGATAACGCACGTTTCCCGATCAAAGGCGGTTTACGCCAAGAGCGCGCCGGCACTGCGCGCCATGATGGGGTGGCCTGGGGCTATGCGCGGGCGGCGGATCAGCTGGGTGTTGATCTGATCCAGAATTGTGAGGTGACAGGGTTTCGGCGTGAGGCTGGCAAAGTGGTCGGCGTAGAAACCAGCCGCGGCTTTATCGGAGCAAAAAAGGTTGGCGTGGCGGTTGCAGGGTCTTCGTCGCGGGTCATGGCGGCTGCAGAGATGCGGCTTCCGATGGAGAGCCACGTTTTGCAAGCCTTTGTGACGGAAGGATTAAAACCCACCTTGCCGGGGGTGATTACCTTTGGTGCGGGTCATTTTTATGTGAGCCAGTCGGACAAGGGAGGGCTGGTCTTTGGCGGTGATATCGACGGGTATAACACCTATGCGCAGCGTGGGAATTTGCCGGTGGTTGAAGACGTGATCGAAGGCGGAATGGCCTTGATGCCGATGCTAGGGCGCGCGCGCTTGCTGCGCAGTTGGGGTGGGGTGATGGATATGTCCATGGATGGATCGCCCATCATCGACAAAACCGGGATCGAGGGGCTCTATTTCAATGGTGGGTGGTGTTATGGCGGCTTTAAGGCCACGCCAGCCAGCGGCTATGTATTTGCGCATTTACTTGCAACAGATACCCCGCATGAGGTGGCCTCAGCGTTCCGGTTTGATCGTTTTGCCCGTGGCTATGTGATCGATGAAAAGGGCGTTGGTGCCCAGCCCAATTTGCATTGAGGATTTGATATGCTGATCCCGCACCCGCTTCTTGGTCCGCGCGATGCGCAGGAATTTACCTATCTTGGCGATGCCAGCTTGTTGAACAGGCCCGATCCCGATGCGCCAAACGCTCTAGAGGCGTTTTGTGACTATGTGTTCTTGCGCGATAACCCTGCAGGTGTGCACTGCGAGTTGTGGTTTCATGAGCAGGGGGACCGGTCCTGGCTGGTTGTGACGCGCAATACGCTGACCCATGAAATTTTGGATGTTGAACTTGCCACAGATGTGGCGCGGAGGGGCACATGAGCCGTATCCAAGGCGGTCTTATCAACCGCGATAAACCACTGAATTTCACGTTCAATGGCAAATCGTTCCGGGGATTTGAGGGCGATACGCTGGCCTCTGCCCTATGGGCAAATGATGTGCAATTGATTGGGCGCAGTTTTAAATATCACCGTCCGCGTGGGATTTATTCAGCTGGATCTGAGGAACCCAACGCCTTGGTTGAATTGCGCAGTGGCGCCCGACAGGAACCCAACACGCGCGCGACGGTGGTTGAGCTATTTGAGGGGCTGAGTGCCAAAAGCCAGAACCATGTCGGATCTCTTGATCATGATGTGCTGGCACTGAATGATCTGTTTTCGCCGTTTTTGTCGGCCGGGTTTTATTATAAAACCTTTATGTGGCCGCGGGCGTTTTGGGAGAAGGTTTATGAACCCGCGATCCGGCGTGCGGCGGGCTTGGGCAGCCTGTCGATGGAGGCAGATCCGGATGCCTATGATCGGGGATATCTGCATCCAGATCTTTTGGTGATCGGTGCAGGCGCTGCGGGTTTGATGGCGGCTTTAATGGCAGCACGGGCGGGTGCTGAAGTTGTGGTTGCCGATGACGACAGCCGTATGGGCGGCCGCCTTTTGGCTGAGGGTGGCCTGATTGATGACGCGCCTGCGGTTGACTGGGTTGAAACCGTTTTGGCGGAACTTGGATCATTGCCAAATGTGCGCATGATGCCACGCACCACAGTGTTTGGTGCTTATGACCACGGGATTTTCGGTGCGGTCGAACGGGTTGCGGATCACTTGGCCACTCCAGAAGATCGTGTGCGCCAGACCTTGTGGCGGATAACGGCAAAAGCAAGCATCCTTGCAACCGGTGCAACCGAGCGTCATATTCCTTTTGCAGATAATGACCGGCCGGGCATTTTGCTGTCTGGAGCTGTGCGGGCTTATGCCAATCGATGGGCGGTTGTACCGCACCGACGTAATGACGCGCCTATAGCGATTTTTACCAACAACGACGATGGTCATCGTACCGCGCAAAGCCTGTTGCAGAAAGACGTGCCGCTATTGGGCGTGGTTGATGCCCGATCAGATGCTGAAAGTCATGGAGATTACAAAACCTTTTCGGGAGCAACCGTAACCGGGACCCGTGGGCGCAAAGGAATCAGGGCTGTTCAGATCGCCCACAATGGGCAACGCAACTGGTTGCCATGTGGTGGGCTTGCGGTTTCCGGCGGCTGGAACCCCAACGTCCATCTGGCCTCGCACCACCGGGGACGGCCGCGATGGGATGAGGCCAAGCTTGCTTTTGTGCCGGATGAAAATGCACCAAAGGGGATGTTCATTGCTGGTGCAGCGCGGGGGCAGGGCAGCACAAAAGAGGCTTTGGCAGATGGTCAACGCATTGCCATGACTGTGCTGGATCAGCTTGGCTTTGGACCTGTCAATGTACCGCTGCCGGTTGCAGAAGACGAGGCAGGCGACATTGCACCGATCTGGCATGTGCCCTCGTCAAAACGGGCCTGGGTTGATTTTCAAAACGATGTGACGGTTAAGGATATCAAGCTGGCACATCAGGAGAATATGCGGCCGGTTGAACATCTAAAGCGGTGGACCACATTGGGTATGGCAACCGATCAGGGGAAAACCTCTAATGTGACGGCGCTTGCCGTGATGGCGGAGCTGACGGGGCAAACCCTCCCTGAGACGGGCACAACAATTTTCCGCCCTCCTTATACACCAGTGAGCATGGGGGTTTTGGGCGGTGGAGACACCGGAGCGCATTTTCGCCCGCGTCGGCTGACGCCGAGTGATACATGGGCCAAAACGCAGGGCGCGGTGTTTGTTGAAGCTGGACAGTGGATGCGGGCGCAGTATTTCCCGCGTTCAGGGGAAACCCATTGGCGCCAAACCGTTGATCGCGAAGCATTGGCGGTGCGTTCTGGGGTTGGGATCTGCGATGTGACCACGCTTGGCAAGATCGATGTTCAGGGGGCGGATGCAGGTGAGTTTCTGAATCGGGTCTACGCCAATATGATGGGCACGCTGAAAGTGGGCATGGTGCGCTACGGGCTGATGCTGCGCGAGGACGGGCATTTGTACGATGATGGCACCTGCGCGCGGCTTGCAGAACAGCACTATGTTGTCACCACAACCACGGCCAATGCGGGGATTGTGTATCAACGTATGGAATTTGCACGTCAGTGTCTGTGGCCAGAGTTGGATGTGACCCTCATCTCTACGACAGATGCATGGGCGCAGATTGCGGTTGCTGGGCCTAAATCGCGGGCGTTGCTGGAGCGTCTTGTGGATGACGCTGACATCTCAAATGAAGCGTTTCCGTTTATGGCGTGCCAAGAGGTGACGGTGTGCAACGGGCTGCGCGCGCGATTGTTCCGGATCTCATTTTCGGGGGAATTGGCCTACGAGCTGGCGGTGCCTGCCCGCTATGGCAATGCCTTGATGGAGCGTTTGATGGAACAGGGGCAGGATCTGGGAGTGACGCCTTATGGCACGGAAACACTGGGTGTTTTGCGGATCGAAAAAGGGCATGCCACCGGCAATGAACTGACGGGCCAAACCACGGCGGCCATGTTGGGGCTGGGGAAGATGGTTTCTGTCAAAAAGGATTCTATCGGAGCAGTTATGTCGCGCCGCGAAGGTCTGGCGGCTGATAAACGCCGTTTGGTGGGGTTTGAACCGATCGATGCCGCTGATCCGATCACAGCGGGTGCACATTTGATCAAGCCGGGAGAGGCAATGGATCTTGCACATGATCAGGGCTGGATTACCTCGGCGGCGTACTCTCCTCATGTCGGGTCCGCCATTGGGATTGGCTATCTGGAAGAGGGCGACCAGCGCATGGGGGAAGAGCTGATCGCGGCGAACCCGTTGGAGGGGCAAAATATTCCGGTTCGTGTTGTGTCAGCTCATTTTATTGATCCAAAAGGGGAGCGTTTGCGGTGACTGATCTCATTTCGATAACCGCGCTGGGGTCTTCGACGCCCTGCCATCACACTTTTGGGGCCTATAGGTTACGTGAAAACAGTGGTTTGGCGCTTGCCTCATTTGCGGTGGCGCAAGGGGATGTTGTACCTGCGCCCTTTGGTTTGGATTTGCCCGAAGCAGGAGGCTTTTCAACGCAAGGGGCTTATGCGGCGTTCTGGACCGGACCCAATCAATGGATGATCGAAGGCGCGGGGCTGGCGGAGACCGATTTTGCGCAAGCCCTGCGCGCTGAAACCGCTGAGGCGCGCGTGACAGAGCAAACGGATGGCTGGGTGGCCTTTGATATTCTGGTGGAAGAGGGGGCGCAGATGGCACCTTTGTTGGCGCGGATCGTCAACCTGCCACAAAGCGCGCTTGCACCGGGGGGCGCGGTGCGTACCGGGTTTGACCACATGAGTGTTTTTGTCATCCGCCGTTCTGATACACATCTTTCTGTCATTGGCATGCGCAGCCTGGCTGCGACCCTTTGGCATGCTTTGGAAACTGTTATTAAACGTTTGGAAACATAGGAGAGACGCTCCCCTGTGTTGCTCCTAAATATTGAGGATATCATGCAGAAATTCTGCCTCACCGTAACTTGCCGATCGACCCGCGGGGTGGTGGCTGCTGTCGCTACGTTCCTTGCGAAAAACGGCTGCAATATTTCCGATGCATCGCAATTCGATGACAATGAGACCGGTCAATTTTTCATGCGGGTGAGTTTTGCGCCGGAAACGGGTGCTGCTCTGCAGGATCTGGATGCGGCTTTTGTCGATATCGCGGATCGTTTTGATATGAGTTTCTCTTTTCATGATGAACAGGAGAAGATGAAGGTTATCATCATGGTCAGCCGGTTTGGCCATTGTCTGAATGATCTTCTGTATCGCGCGCGGATTGGGGCGCTGCCGATCGAGGTTGTGGCGGTGATTTCAAATCATATGGATTATCAAAAAGTTGTGGTAAATCAGGATATTCCATTCCACCGCATTAAAGTGACAAAAGAGAACAAACCTGAAGCTGAAGCGGCGATTATGCGTGTTGTGGAAGAGACGGGCGCTGAGCTTGTCGTGCTGGCCCGCTACATGCAGATTCTATCGGATGAAATGTGCCAGAAGATGTCTGGCCGTATCATCAACATTCACCATTCCTTCCTGCCGTCTTTCAAAGGGGCGAATCCTTACAAGCAAGCTTTTGAAAAAGGCGTAAAATTGATTGGAGCGACCTCGCATTATGTGACGGCGGATTTGGATGAAGGTCCGATCATTGAACAGGATATCGTGCGGATCAGCCATGCGCAGTCTGCATCGGATTATGTCTCGTTGGGGCGGGATGTTGAAAGCCAGGTTCTGGCGCGTGCGATTCACGCGCATGCCCACCACCGGGCCTTTTTGAATGGGACCAAAACAGTGGTCTTTCCCGCATCCTCTGGATCCTTTTCCAGTGAGCGCATGGGGTAATATGATATCTTCAACCCGTTGAACCTTGGGGTTCAACGGGTTGAAAGGATCAAGGTGCAGATCCTTGATTATTCTGTGGGGACTTGGTTCCACATATCGCCAACGATTTTCCATTCACCGTCGATCTTGTCCATCACATAAAGATAGGTGCCAGCGCCATCGACGCCAATTGAAGGCACTTTTGCAATGACATCTCCGATCATAACGGCGAGGGTTTCATCGTCTGAAATAAACAGATGATCGATGTCATGGGTGACATCCCCGTCATTGCCGGTCACAAAAGAGAACAGTTGTTCAGCTTCTGCAAGGCCGTTTAGGTTCATCGGCGTGCCAGGGGCGATCCACATGACGTCTGGGCCATAAAGATCTACCAGACCTTTGACGTCTTTTTCCACGATACCAGTGTTGAATGCGTCATTTACGGCGTTCAATTCTGTTGTGGCGTCCTGTGCAGATACTGGCAGAGCTGTTGCAGCGAGAAGGGCGAGAGATGTGAGAAAACGCATAGGTTAGACCTTTCTTATTGCTGCTCTTGCGGCTGGTGCTGGTGCCACATGTCTGTAACGATTTTCCAGCTGTCACCTTCAGGTTTCATGACAAAAAGAAACGTGCCTGTGGTGTCGAGATTGAACTCTTCCACTTTGACGATGGCGGTGCCCACCATAACGGCAAGAGACCCGTCATCCGCGACAACCAGCTTGTCAATGGAGTGATCATTGACTCCGTTTTTGGACGCCAGGAAAGCAAAGGTCGGGCGAATTGCGTCGTGGCCCTGGGCCAGGGGTTTATTCTGTTCAATCCACAGGGCGTCTTCTGCGTAAAGGCTGACGAGACCCTCAACATTTTTTGCAACGGTGTATTCGTTGAAGAGATCGTTAAAGGCATTCAGGCTGTCGATCACGTCCTGTTTTGCATCAGCAAGAGCCATGCCCGCTGACAGGGCCAGAGCGGCCACGGTTGAGATAAAACGCATGTGCGTTGTCCTTTCTTAGGTCTTTACCGGGTTAGGAAGCCGGATAGATTTGGTTTGAGTGAGTGCAAAGCCCAAGACACCTGAAATGGTCATCGCGGTGACCATTGGCAGGGACGAGCCATCAAAAAACGGACTGCCCAGGGCAATCATCAGCGCGCCGGTCAGCATTTGCAGTGTACCGCCGAGTGAAGAGGCCAGACCAGCGATAGCGCCGTGGTTTTCAAGAGAGAGAACCATGACGGTTGGGACAACCAGACCAAGGCAAAAGAAGCCAAGGAACAGAACGCCTGCCAGGAGATAAAGCGTGGTCACTCCGGCAAGAGTGCATGCCCCAAGGAACAGCATCAAGCTGACAAAACCGGCAACCGCCAGACGCACCAGACGGTGCATGCCGAGTGCCGCGCCTGCTTTGCCCGATATCATGGTGGCGATGAAAAACCCGATGCCGTTCAAAGCAAAAGCCAGACCAAACCCTGTGGGAGTCAGGCCAAATTCGCCTGTGTAGACAAAGGAGGCTGAGGCGATGAAGACAAAGAAGCTGGACATTGCGAAGCCGCCAATGAAGGTCAGGCTGAGATATTCCGGGTCCGCGAGAAGCGTTTTACACCCGGAGACAAAGCTGTTTCGATTGAAAGCCACACGCTTGTCTGTTGGCAATGTTTCCTGAAACAGTGCAAGGATCATGAGAAGGCCCAAACCTGCCAGCGCTGCAAGCGTGCCAAAAATTCCCTGCCACCCGGCAAAGCGCAAGACACCACTGCCCGCAAGCGGTGCCAGCATGGGAGATACGCTGACGATCATCATCATGAACCCCATCAATTGCGCGCCATCCGTGCCGGTATAGCGATCCCGAACCACGGCGCGGGGAACAACCATCAAAGCGGCGCCGCCCAAAGCCTGAAGCAGACGGGCTGCGATCAGAATCTCGATGCTGGGCGCAAATGCAGCAAGCACAGAGCCTGCTGCAAAAATGGCGACACCGATGAACAGGGGAAGTTTCCGGCCAAATTGGTCTGCAATTGGACCATAAATCAATTGTGCTAGTCCAAACCCAAGGAAATACGCGGTGAGTGTCAGCTGCACTGTTCCAATCTCGGTGTTAAGATCCTGCGCAATGGTCGGCAGGGCTGGAAGGTACATATCAATCGCCAAGGGGCCGAGGCAGGTCAACAGACCAAGAACCAGAGCCAGTTTTAACTTTCCCTGTTCCATGGGTTAGTTTTCTTCGCCGGGGTAGTCACCGGTGTCGGGACGAATGAAGATCACTTCACGTATCACTTGCCAGCGGTTGTCTTCAAAGGCGAGATCAATGCTGAGCACTAGCAAAGAAGGGCTGCCGCCCAGTTCGTTCTTACGGGTGATCAGCACATGGCCATTATTGCCATCTGCAGTAATGTCGTTGAATTGAGCCCATGTGTTCATCGGGCCTGTGGCGCTTTCAGCCATGCCTTTAAACATGGCCATAAAGCCTTGTTTGTCAGCTTTGTTCAGGTTGCCTTCCATATCGATCATCTGGATCTGCATATCGGTGTGATACAGCCGATCCAGTGCGTCGATATCAAAGTTTGATCCGGCTTGGATCAGGGCGTCCATTGTGTTGCGAATAGCTTCTACTGTCATGGCGATGTTCCTTTATTCGTGGCTACCGTTGACGGGAAATTTGGTTGTTTGACTGCGCAGCCAGGTCAGACCGTTCAGAACCGATTGCAGATCAGGGCGTGCAAAAGGCACGTTTGAGGTATCGACCAGCTGCAGGTTTCCGTCTTCGTTGACGATGAAGAAACCAGGTTCTGCAAAGGGGGCTTCCACATTCATTCCGTTGCGAACACCCGAAATGTAAAGGCCAAGCATGCGGGCTTGATCGAGGGTCAGACCATAGCCAACAGGGTAGCTTGGATTGACTTCACTGATCTGTTCTGTGGCGCGGGTCTCACTGTCGGTGGAAACAGCAATGATATCGATACCAATTTTGGAATATCCTTCACGAAGCTGTTCAAGCTGTTTGAGATAGCTGGTACAAAGTGGGCAATGTTTGCCGCGATAGACAACGATTAGTTTCCAATCGTGCCCCAGCGCTGGGGTGGCGAGATCAGCTTGGCCACCACCAAGCAAAGGGAGAGTGATCGCTGGGAAGGCTTTTCCAGCGGCGAGTTTATGAGTCATGTGAGCGAACCCTTGATTTATGTATCGATTGATATTTATATTGAGGCTGAGCGCAGTACGTCAAGGGTTTTATATTGAGCGATACAAAAAAAATGGGGCGACCCAGGAAATTCGATTATGACGAAGCTTTGCTGAGCGCGATGTCCGTGTTCTGGGCGAAGGGCTATGATGGTGCATCGCTGCGAGATTTGACCAAGGCGATGGGGATCACAGGCCCCAGCATGTATGCGGCCTTTGGTGATAAAAGAGAGCTTTTTCTCAAGACGATAGACCAATACGCAGATGTTGATGGCTGCAAGCCAGTTGTTGATTTTGAAGCGGAAGAAGACATTCAAAAAGCTGTGCGGGGTTTTTTGGAAGAGGTGATCCAATACGCAACAGATAGTGGTTATGGGGCTAAGGGGTGCTTTTTAGCTTCATCTGTTTCGACCAATATCGGGCAGGTCGACGGGGTTGATGAACGTGTTCGCAAAGCAATTGATGACACGGATCAGCGGCTTGCGCAGCGGTTTGAGCGCGAAAAGCAAAAAGGAACTTTGCCACCGGATTTTCCATCGCTGCAGCGCGCGGCTCTCTTATATGATATCCGACAGGGCTATATGTTTCGCGGGCGTGCCGGGTGGACTGCAGAAGAGCTGAAACGCGATCTGGATCATCGCATTCAGATGATTCTGTCATTCTAAGTAAAAGCGCGCCGGGGACACCCGACGCGCTTTACACTTTTAGAGCGCCTTAAATTCAAATGCATCGCCGTTGCGTGTGACGCGGCCAAGGCCGGGTGCGGTCAGGTGGCTGCCTGCAATCACAAGCCCCTCGTCTGCGGCGCGGCCCAGAATTGTGCGCCGGGTTGCAATCGCTGCATCTGGAATGCCGTCCAGAGCCCAACCGACGTCTGGGTTTTGGAAATGAATGTGGTCGGACACGACGATATCACCCATGATCAACAGTTTTTCGTCACCCAGATCCAGTTCAAAGCTGTTGTGGCCGGGGGTGTGGCCATAGGTTTGGATCGCGCGCAAGCCGTTGCCAAAATCTTTTGTCCCATCATGGGTTTCGACCTGATCTTTGATGATGTTCGCAATGGCCTGAATTTCGATCACCATTGGGCGCAGCGCTTCTGGCGCCTGATCCGCAAAACCCTCGCGCGTCCAGAAACCCCATTCTGCCTGATCCATATGAATGGTTGCATTTTCAAACGCGGGCTTACCGTTAGAGATCAAACCGCCTGAGTGATCGATATGCATATGTGTGATAACAATATCTGTGATGTCGGATGGCTTGATCCCGGCATCAGCCAGAGCAGCGGGCAAGCGTCCGAGATCGTCAAAACGCTGGGTGACAAAGGCACCGTCCCCGGCACCGCCATCGATCAGGATAAGGCGACCCTCTTGGCGCACCAGAAACACATTTGCACCGATGACAACCGCCGCGCCCAGATCTGCTTGTTCAGCCTCACTTGCTCCGGTCCACATTTGGTTTGGGACGGTCAATGTTCCGTCTGAGAGGGCGATCAATGTGCCTTTGCCGAAATCTAGGCTGCCTGCAGCAAAGCCGGGGGTTGCGATCGCGGCGGCCATGCCTGCGAGGCTGGTGCACATGAACGTGCGGCGGGAAAGATGAGTCATGTTCTACTCCGATGTATTGATTTGCCCGGATTTTAGACTGTCTTTGGAACGTGAGAAATTAGATGAGCTGGATATTGGATATCGATAAAACTGATGACCATAAACAAAGGAAGGCTGCAAAAAACCCACCAAGGGCTGTCGCCATGGTGGGTTCAAACTGCCGTGTCGGTGAGGGTATTGAGCGGCTTGCCTGCGTGCGGCCATACTGTTCAATCGGGCTTTTTAGGCGGAGCCAGATGGTAAGCTTCAAGCAATTTGCAGGCTTTTTGGGTCGCGGGGCGCGCTTTTACGCGGGCCAGCCAGGCTTGGACATGAGGTGCCTCTGCCAGCGATAGATTAAGTTCTTCGTGGTGATCGAGCCACGGGAAAAATGAAATGTCTGCAATGCTATAGCCGTCGCCACAGAGATAATCCTGATTGGCGAGCTGTTCATCAAGCACCGTAATCACCCGGTTTGCGATGCCCTTATATTGAGCCAAAGCGTCCGGGTTTGGTTTGGGGGCGAGGCCGGACCAGTATTCGACCTGTCCAAAATAGGGGCCTTGGGTGGAGGCTTGATAAAACAAGAGTGATAGCAATTGGTCTTCTACGCCTTCTGGCAGGCCCCAGCCTGTTTTGCGGGCCAGATGCATCAGGATAGCGTTGGATTCTGTCAGCGCTTTACCGTCTTGGACAATCACCGGGATTTTGCCAGCAGGATTCACCGCGCGAAAATCGGGCGTGTGCTGATCGCCGCCACGGATATTGATGGGTACAAAGTCATGCGGCAAATCCGTTTCCATCAAGAACATCATAACCTTGAGCGAATTGATGGTGTTGTAGCCGTAAAAGGTGATCATCAGATGTCCAGTCCTTCGTCCGAGAGGCCCTCAAGATGTGGCATGAGGGTGAGCAGCTCTTTTGTGTAATCGGTTTGCGGGGCGGCAAACAGCGTTTCAGTGTCCTGTAGCTCCAGCAGGCGCCCTTTTTGCATGACAGCGACCCGATCACACATCTGGCGCACCACGGGCAGATCATGGCTGATGAACAACATGGTCAGGCCCAGATGGTCTTGCAGGTCTTTGAGAATGTTTAGGATCTGCGCTTGAATGGAGACATCCAGCGCCGATGTTGGCTCGTCACAGATCAAAAAACGCGGCTGGGTCGCAAGGGCGCGTGCAATTGAAATCCGCTGCCTTTGCCCGCCGGAGAATTCATGCGGGAATTTGGCGGCCGCGGCTGCGCCAAGGCCCACCTGTTCCAAGAGTTCATGCACGCGTTTTGTGAGCGCGCTGCCGCTTAGGATTTTATGATGGCGGATGGGTTCGGCGATTATGTCCAGAACGCGCATGCGCGGATTGAGCGAGGAATAAGGATCCTGAAAGATCATCTGGATGTCCCGGCGAAATTGCATCACGGCGGCCTTATCGCGCGGATCGCTGACAATCTGGCCTGCAAATTCCACCGTGCCTTTGTCCAGAGGATAAAGCCCGCTGATGAGGCGCGCGACGGTAGATTTGCCAGATCCGCTTTCACCAACAACGCCAAAGACCTCGCCCGGCATGATATCAAATGAGACATCATCCACCGCCGTCAGATAGGTGCTGTGACCGGGGAAGATGCTTTTGGCGATCGGAAACCGCTTTTCAAGGTTTCGCACGCTCAGCAATGGGGTGTCTGCCTGTGTTTCCACCCGTGTCCAGTTGCGCGCGATGTCTTCGATGGCAAAGCGTGTCTCACGTCCGCCATAGCTGATCTGGGAAAATCGTTTCAGTTTGACTTGCGGGCGGGGCACTGCAGCAATCAGGGATTTTGTGTAAGCGTGGTTTGGCGCGCCCATGACCTGCGCGGTTGTGCCGCTTTCAACGACTTCGCCGCGATACATCACGGTCACGCGGTCTGTGGTATCTGCGATCACGCCCATATCATGGGTCACAAGGATGACGCCCACCTGACGTTCGCGGGCAAGATCTTTGATCAGATCAAGGATTTGCGCCTGTACTGCCACATCCAGTGCGGTTGTGGGTTCATCTGCGATGATCACATCTGGTTCTGAACAGAGCGCGAGCGCAATCACCACCCGCTGGCGCATGCCGCCGGAGTATTGATGCGGATACTGGCGCAGGCGCAGGGCGGGGTCGGGAATGCCAACCCGTTCTAACAGCGCGGTTGCGCGCTGTTGGGCGGCGTTTTGGGATAGGCCAAGGTGCAGGCTGATGGTTTCCATCAGCTGTTCCCCAACGGTCAGCAGCGGGTTGAGCGAAGTGAGCGGATCCTGAAAGATCATTGAGATCTTTTTGCCGCGCAAGTCCTGCATGGCCACCGCATCCAACCCGCTGATGAGGTCGGATTTGAACGCAATGGTGCCCCCTGCGATATGGCCGGGGCGCTCTAACAGCCCCATGATGGCGGCGCCGATGGTGGATTTTCCAGCCCCAGACTCGCCCACCAGCCCGTGGATTTCACCCGGTTCAACCGTGAGGCTGGCGCCGGAGACGGCTTTGAACACCCCATGGCGTGAGGGGTATTCGACCGTGAGGTTTTGGATGTCAAGTAAGGTCATTTTAGCTTTGGATTGAGCGCATCACGCAGCCAATCCCCCATTAAATTCACGGCCAATGCAAGCGACAGTAGCGTCACTGCAGGAAACAAAAGGATCCACCATTCGCCTGAGAACAAGAACCCCTGCCCAATGCGAATAAGCGTGCCCAGCGAGGGCTGGGTGGGCGGCACGCCGACGCCGAGGAAGGACAGTGTGGCCTCAGCGATGATGGCCAGTGCGAGTGAGATTGTGGCGATGACCAGAACCGGTGACATGACATTGCGCAGGATATGGCCAAAGATGATTGATCCCGAACTGCGTCCGATCAGGCGGGCGGCTTGGACGTATTCTTTGTTTTTCTCAACCAAGGTTGCACCGCGCACAACGCGGGCAAATTGCACCCAGTCCGAGAGGCCAATGGCGATGATCAGCACCCAAAGCGCGACCTCGTCGCGATATTCAACGGGTGTGAAGCCTTTGGCGACACCAAAGATGAGAAGGGCAACCAGAATGGAGGGGAAGGTCAGCTGAATATCGGCAATCCGCATGATGATTGCATCAATAATGCCGCCGAAATACCCGGCAATCAGGCCAAGCGTTACACCGATGAACATGCCAAGAGAGACAGCGGCAAAGCCGACAAATAGGGAAATCCGCATCCCGTAAAGGATGGTGGACAGAATATCGCGGCCCTGATCATCGGTTCCCAGCAGGAATTGATCGCCGGTAAAGGCATTGGGGGTGGAGGGCGGCGTAAACCCGTTCATCAGGTTCAGGCTGCCCGGATCAAAGGGATTATAGGGCGCTACAATCGGGGCAAAGACCGCCGAAAGCACCAAAAGCAGCGTCACCGCAAATGAGATGATGGCAACGGGGCTGTGACGGAACCGCCAGCACAGATCACTGTTCCAGGTACGTTTCAGGCGATTGCCAAAGGAGAGGGTGTTTTGAAGTTCGCTCATGACCGTAGCCTTGGATCAATTGCTACATAAAGGATGTCAACGATCAGGTTGATCGCGACAAACATCACGGAAATCAGCATCAGGTAGGCGGCCATCACGGGAATATCGACAAATTGCACCGCGTTGATGAATAACAGGCCCACGCCCGGCCATTGAAAGACGGTTTCGGTGATGATGGCAAAGGCGATGATACTGCCCAGCTGCAGGCCGGTGACGGTGATCACAGGCACCAGCGTATTTTTGAGCGCGTGGCGAAAGTTGATTGCTTTTTCAGACAGCCCACGTGCGCGGGCAAAGCGGATATAGTCTTGGCGCAGCACTTCGAGCATTTCAGAGCGCACCAAGCGCATGATCAGTGTCATCTGGAAGAGGCCAAGCGTAATACCGGGCAGGATCAGGGCTTTTAAACCGCTTGTGGTCAGAAAACCGGTGGTCCAGCCGCCCAGATCCGTCACTTCGCCGCGGCCAAAGCTGGGCAACCAGTCCAGTTCGACCGAGAACAGGTAAATCAGCAGGATGCCGATCAGGAAGGTTGGTAGGGAGACGCCGATCAGGCTGACGGACATGATAATATGAGAGACCAGACCATCGCGGCGGATGGCGGTATAAATCCCAAGCAAGACGCCCACTCCGACTGCGAAGAGGGCAGAGACCGTGGCCAGTTCCAGCGTTGCAGGGGCGCGTTCGGCGATGATTTCGGCCACGGGACGGCCTTGACGGTAGCTGACGCCCAGATTGCCCTCAACCGCGTTGGCCAGGAATTTCCAATATTGCACAACAAAGGGCTGATCGAGGCCAAGCTGGGTGCGCAGGCGATCAATATCAGCCTGTGTGCGTTCGGTGCCGAGCATATTGTCGATCGGGTCGCCGACGAAGTTGAACATCGAAAAGGCGACAAAGCCCACGATCAGCAAGACAAGCCCAGCCTGCAAGACGCGGCGAATGAGGAAAGAAAACATGTGGTATCCAGAAAACGGTAAGCGTTCCGCCATGGCATCAGCTGGCGAAACGCGATTTGGTTTTGGTCAGATCAGTTTACGGTGACCCAACGCAGCATAAAGAAGTTGTCAGCCCGCTGGGTCAGATCCACATTGCTGCGCGCGCCCCAAAGAAGCGCCTGCACATACATAGGCACATAGCCTGCTTCATCCTGCAGGATCTTGGTGCTTTCATCCAACAGCGCCTGACGTTTGTCATCGTCAATTTCAGACTGGATCTGCGGCAGTAATTCGTCCACGCGGTCGTTTGAAAACGCACCAAAGTTCCAGCTGCCCAGTTTCTTCTCTGGGTTTGGCGTGGTCACAAGGAAGCGAATGGGGTGTTCTGCGTCAAAAGAACCGGGTGACCAGCCGAGCATATACATATCAAAGTTCTGGGCACGCAGTTCTGGCCAGTAGTTGCTGACTGGCATGGTTTCCAGTTCAACATCCAGCCCGATTTGCGCGAGCATGCCGACAGCGGCCTGACAGACCGCTTCATCGTTGATGTAACGGTTGTTTGGGCATTTCATGCCAAAGCTGAAGCCATCCGCATAGCCTGCTTCGGCCAGCAGGGCACGGGCCTTGTCCAGATCATAGGCCGGGCGTTCCGCGAGGCTTTCGGAATAGCCGCGCATGGCGGGGCTGACCAATTGCGACACGGGCTGCGCAGATCCACGCATGATGGTTTGCACGATCGCATCCACATTGATGGCGTGGTTTACAGCCTGACGCACGCGGGCATCTTTAAACGGGTTGGGTTTGCCAGCATCTGCGGAATATTTCAGTGTGTCTGCCTGATTGGCAAAGCCAAACATGATCACGCGGGCTTCGATGTCTTCAAGAACTTTAACATCAGGGCTGTTTGACAGGCGCGCGACGTCTTGCGTTGGCACGGGGTTGATCATGTCAACTTCGCCAGAAAGCAGGGCTGCAACTGCGGTGGCGGGGTTTTGGATCGGCGTGTATTCGGCGCTTGTGATATTGTGGGTGGCTTCATCCCACCAGCCGCCAAAAGGTTCAACAACGGTTTTCAGGTCGGGTTGACGTTCCACAACTTTAAAGGCGCCGGTGCCGTTGGTGTTGCGGGTGGCAAAATTTTCCGCGTCTTTTGCAGGCACGGCTGAGCTGTTTGCTTCGGTCCAGCCCTTGTCCATGATCATGAAGTTGGTGATCGTATCGGGGAAAATCGGATTGGGAGCAGCGGTGTAGAATTCGACGGTATAATCATCCACGGCTTTGATTCCGGAAACGGAAGCAAACCAGCTGGAGACGTCTGATTCAGGGCGCGTTGCGCGCTCATACGAGAAAACCACATCTTCGGCTGTGAAATCAGAGCCATCGTGGAATTTTACATCTTTGCGCAGATGGAAGCGCCAGCCTTCGGTGCCAATGGGCTCCCAGCCGGTGGCCAATGCAGGTTCAATCTGCATCTGCTGATTGCGGCGCATCAGGCCTTCGTAAACATTGTTCAAAAAGCCAAGAACCGGTGCCGAATTTACTGCGTGCGGGTCCATGGTTTGTGGATCTGTGGTGCCTGCCCAGCGGAAGGTTTCCGCGCTTGCGGCTTGGACGGACAGCAGGGCCACAGCGGTGGCTGCTAGTGTTTTTCTCATATTTGGTCTCCCAGATTCCCCCTTTTGTGCGGGGGTATGGTTAGATTACACGTTATTAGAGCGGATCTGCCATCGTTTACACGATTTTGGAGATTTTTCTGCCTAACTGGCTTATTTTATGAACAAATCTCAAAAGGACTCTTGGATTGATGCCAAGTTTTCTCGTGGATTTGGCACGGCAGCTGTATTCGGGTGTTGGTGGTTGGGGGCCGATGAATATCCTTTTGTCTATTGAGGGGCATGGGGGGAATTAGGGATCTGCCCTTGCTGGCCTTTCCCGAGGGTTTTTGCCAGAGACGCCATGAGGCCCGTGGTTGCCTGACCAAGATTGTCGCCACGCAGTGACATTTTAAACCATCCGTCAGGCATAGGTTGAATGGCGTCGATGGTGCACATCAGATCATCCCGGACACATTCGATTTGCCAAGGCGGCAGCAAGGGTGCTTTGGAGGCGACAAGGATTTTGGGATCATGGCTAAGTATGCGCGCCAGATCTTCGGCGTGTACGGAAGCGGTGCCCAGTTTGATCATCAATGATATCGTATGACTGCGCCAGACCGGTACGCGGGTTGCGGCGCAGGAGACCGGAAATGCCTTATCAAACAACAGAGCCAGTTCGCGTTCCAGCGCGCGCGCTTCTCCCTCTAAAGGTGAAATAACGTGATCGTGTGCCAGATAGGCGGGCATGCCTGGCAGATCTGTTCCGCTGATGGCTTGCAGGGTTGTCGCGTGGACCGCTTCTACACCAAATTCCTTATGGATCAGAGCAAGGGGCAAGGCACACATGGCGGTTGTGCAGTTTGGGGTGGACCACAAGGTTTCTTCGTTTGATACAGTACTGCGCACATCTGGCATCAACAGCGCTCCTTGAAAACGCGCATATTCGCAGTGAGAGATCACGCGCGCGCCGTTCTGCAAGTGCTGCTTTTCGATGTCTTCGGCACCTTCATCAGGCAAAAAAGATAAAATGAGATCGCCCTTCGCAGCATCACTTGGTGAAAAAATAGGCGTTTTTAGTGCGAACTGACGCGCTTCAGGCCCCGCGAACCACGGCAAATCTGTGTGTGATTCTCTGTGTCGATGATCGTGCAGGCTTATGATTTCAAAGTCTGGATCGGGCAGCAACTGATCAATCAGATGCTGCCCCAGCAGTCCTAATGCTCCAAATATAGACAGTTTTATGGCCATCGGGTGCGTCCGTGAATTTTCTCTTGTCAGAATGAATATGTTAGATAACCATGTCTGACATGTCAGAAAGGTCAATCTAAAATTTCATGTATGATCCAAGTTCCCCTATGCTCCGTTCCGGCCTTGCCGAAGGTGGTTTGCCAAGTCCTGATGCCAAGTCGCGCTTTGCTGAGGATCGAATGCTTGCCGCGACCATCTGGTGTGAATTGCGCCCCGGTGAGATTGTCACTGAGGCTGATATCATGGAGCGTTTTGGTCTTTCGCGCGCGGCGGCACGATCCGGATTGACCCGGTTGGGGTTTGATGGATGGGCGACCTCTAAGGCCCGTATGGGGTGGGAAATCCTGCCTGTGACCGGTCAATTGATTGGTGACGTTTTAGAGGCACGCCGTATCGTAGAACCGGGATTGGCACATGTGCTGCTTTCAGAGAGTGCGCGGGCGGAGATTGCGCAGATTGAGATCATTTTGACGGCTTTGATGCGGGGAGGGGATCAGACTGCGCTTGGCTCTATTCGCCATCATGTGGACCGTATTGATGGACTTTTGCTGGGCGCTATGAACCCGCTGACGGCGCGCCATTTGCGCAAATTGTGGCACCATTCGGCGCGTATTACGCATTACCTTGAAGGGGGCAGTGGCACGCTGTTTCGCCGCGATGACGTGTTTGACCTTATCCATGCGGTCTTGGCGGGTGATAGGGCTGGCATAGAAAGTGCCCGATTGGCCCTGATAGCGGCGCAAGAGCGCTATTTCCTCCATCAGCTTTTAAAGAACGATGCGCCGTTGCTGCCAGGCAGCGGGTTGGCGGCGCGTGGCCCACAAGAAAACGCTGCCCCCAACAGGAGACCCTCATGACTATGAAATTCAATGTTTTATTGGCCAGTGTCGCAGCGGTGGCCCTGTCTGCACCAGTGTTTGCCAAGGATCTGACGGTGGATCTGTCTGGAGAACCGTCCTCGCTTGATCCGCAATTGCAGTGGAATCCGGACAGCTACTATGTCTATCGCAATATCTTTGACAATCTTCTGACGCGCGACAATGCGGGTGAAATTGTGCCACAAATCGCTGTCAGTTGGGAGCGGATCAGCGACACGGAAACCGTTTTCTCCCTGCGCGATGATGTTGTTTTTCACGATGGTGAAAAGCTAACGGCCGAAGATGTGGTGTTTTCGGTACAGCGTATCACGAACCCTGAATTTGGCTCGCCTCAGTTGGGGCAATTCAACCAGATTTCGGGCGCAGAAGCCTTGGATGATGTCACTGTAAAGCTGACAACAGATGGGCCTTATCCTGCGTTGATGGCGCAGCTGGTCAAATTGTCAATCGTGCCAAAACATGTGGTCGAGGCGGTTGGAAATGAGGCGTTTAATGCTGCCCCTGTTGGATCTGGCCCCTATAAATTTGAGGCTTGGGATCGCGGAATTTCTGTGAGCCTTGTGCAAAATGATGCTTATTGGGGTGCCGCAGGTCCGTTTGACAGTGCGACGTTCCGTGCGGTGCCGGATGCCGCAACCCGATTGGCGAACCTGCAGGCGGGCACAGCTGATCTGGTGGTTGGTCTCGACAGTGACGGGGCGGCGCAATTGGCGGGGCAGGGCAGTGTTCAGGTGCTGTCTGCACCGACTGAACGCGTGGCTTATCTGGGTCTCAATCTCGACAAACCCCCATTTAACGATGTTGAATTGCGCAAAGCGGCCAGCATGGCGATTGACAATTTTGGCATCACCGAAGGGTTGCTGGGTGCAGGTGAAATCCCGATGGCGCAATTGGCCTCGCCTGCGCATTTTGGCTATGAGGAAAAGATTGATCCTTGGATCTTTGATCCTGAAGGCGCAAAAGAGATCGTATCGGCCAAGGCGGATCTGGCGGCAACACCTGCAACTTTTGCAACCGCGCCGGTGTTTGATCAGCGGATCGTGCAAGCATTGCAGCAGATGTTGAACGATGTTGGGTTCAATATCTCAATCAGCGTGACGGATATGCCGACCTATCTGAATATTGTGCGTTCAGCGCCAGAGGAAAACGCAGAGCTGAGCTTTGGCCGCTGGTCCTGTGCCTGTCAGGATGCCGATGGCATCACCTATCCTTTGCTGCACTCTGACAGTGCCTGGAGCCGGGTGAGCGATGAAAAGCTGGATGTCTTGTTGGACACAGCGCGGGTGTCGCTTGATCCGGAAAGTCGCCAAGCAGCTTATGCCGAGGCGCATAAGATCGTGCGTGACAATTACTATGTCTTGCCGATGTATCAGGCAGCGGTGCTTTATGGGGCGTCTTCTGATCTGACCTTTGCGCCGACAGCAAATGAAAGCATGTTCCTGAATCGGATGGCCTGGTCTGAGTGATGCTAATCTTCCTCCTGAACCGGCTTTTTCAGGCGCTCATCACAGCCTTTGGGGTGTTGACGCTGGTGTTCTTTATCCAGCGTCTGACCGGTGATCCGACGGCTTTGTTGCTGCCTGAAACCGCCACGCAGGAGGACTTTGAAGCCATGCGGAGAACGCTTGGCTTTGATCGTCCGTTGATCGAGCAGTATTTTGCCTTTCTTGGCGATATGCTGCGCTTTGATCTGGGGAAATCCTTTGTCCAGAACGCGCCTGTTTCCGAAATTCTGGCGAGCCGTATTCCGCAAACCCTGCAGCTGGCTGCAGGTGCGCTGTTTGTGGCCTTTGCCATTGGCCTGCCTTTGGGCGGGGTGATGGCGCTGATGCGTGGCAGGTGGCTTTCGCGCTGGATAATGGGGTTTGTGCTGGCCTGCCAATCGATGCCGACCTTTTGGAGCGGGATCATGATGATCATGGTCTTTGGGGTCTGGCTGAAATGGCTGCCCCCCTCTGGTACCGGCAGTTTTGCGCATTTGATAATGCCATCCATTGCGCTGGGGTTGCTGTCTTTGGCGACTTATGCGCGGATCACACGATCTGCTGTGGTGGATGAGCTGGGGCGTGATTATATCCGCTCTGCGCGGGCGCGCGGCGTGAAAATGCCCCGGCTTGTGAGCAAACACCTGCTGCGCAATTCGGCTATTCCGGTGATCTCGATCACGGCGCTAGAAATCTCGCAACTCTTGGCGGGCGCGGTGATCGTCGAGACGGTTTTTGCCTGGCCGGGGCTCGGGCAACTGACTGTACAATCGGTTGCGGCGCGGGATTTTGCGGTTGTTCAGGCGGTGGTTCTATTGGGGGCTTTGGTCACGATTTTTGCCAATCTGCTGGCGGATATTCTGTATTCCATCATCGATCCCCGCGTCAGATTGGGGTCGTCTTCTTGAGACCTGTTTTGCCTCACCTCTCGTTGCGCAATGCGTTGGCATGGTGGCCTGCTGTTTTGTTGGCGGCGCTGATGTGCGCTGCGATCCTTGCACCGGTTCTGGCGCCGCTTGATCCTGATCGACAAAACCTGTTGGGGCGCCTGAAAGTACCCGGCTTTGAAAGCCGGGGTGTGACATACTGGCTGGGTACGGATGAACTGGGGCGTGATATTTTCAGCCGTCTGATTTATGGCGCGCGGATCTCGATTTCAGTTGCGGTTTTATCGGTGCTGTTGTCCGGCATTGTAGGGGTCACGGTTGGCATGCTGGCGGGATATCTGCGTGGATGGTGGGAGACCGTCTTGATGCGCTTGGTCGATATCTTTCTATCGATCCCTGCGATCCTGTTGGCGATTATCACGGTTGCGGTCCTTGGGCCGGGTTTTTTCAATGTGATCATTGTGCTGACCCTCACCCGGTGGCCCCGATACGCGCGGGTGGCCTATGGTCAGACCCTGTCAGTGGCCAAACGTCCGTTTGTAGCCTTGTCGCAGGCCATGGGCGGGTCTGTACCGCGGGTGCTTTGGGTGCATATCCTGCCAAATATCATTGGTCCTGTTTTGGTGGTTGCGACACTGGAATTTGGACTGATGGTGCTGTTTGAAGCGGGCCTGTCGTTTCTGGGGCTGGGCGTGCAGCCGCCCACGGCAAGCTGGGGCGCGATGCTGTCAACGGGGCGCAATTACGTTGCCACGGCGTGGTGGATCGCCACATTTCCGGGGCTTGCGCTGTTTTTACTGGTTTTATCGGCCAATCTGATCGGTGACCGGTTGAGTGATACTATTGGAAAAGGACGCTGACATATGAACTTTGAAGAGGCTTTCAAAGGCAAATGCGTTGTTGTGACGGGCGCGGCGGGCATTATGGGGCGGGCGTTGGCGGATCAGTTTGAAGCGCGGGGTGCCATGCTGTGCCGGACGGATGTTGATGCTGCAGGCCTGTCGGGATTTTCTGTGTCGGCGGATCTGACACAGGATAAGGGGCTTGATCATCTGCTGTCAGAGGTGGCCAGGGAATGGGGCGCGCCAGATGTGGTCATTAACAATGCAGCGCTTTATCCATCGGCTTTTATGCTGGATATGGAGGTGTCGGACTGGGATCGCATCATGTCGGTGAACCTGCGTGCGCCCTTTGTGTTGACGCGTGGCTTTGCGCTTCAGATGATCCAGAATGAGGTGCGTGGTAATGTGATCAACATCTCATCCGGGGCCGCGCGCAAAATGCGGCGCACCATGGTGACCTATTGCATGTCTAAAACTGCGCTGGACCGCCTGACCAAGGGTTTTGCGCTGGAACTTGCGGAGTTTGGCATTCGCGTCAACGCGCTGGAGCCTGGATTTGCCGCTGGCAGCGCGGTTTCAGAATTGCCACAGGAACATGTGGATCGGGTTATGGCAGCCATTCCGCTGGGGGCCGAAACAACGGCTGAGGATGTCGGCAATGCGGCCCTTTATCTGGCGTCTGATGCGGCGCGCAATGTGACAGGCGCCACGCTTTCGGTGGATGGGGGCAATTCGGCGGGCAGTCTTGACGTCTATCAAGATAAGAAATCGCCGCTATGAATTGGTCTTTGCCGGAATATCCATGGCCCAAGGGCAAACGGGCTGCGGCCTGTTTCAGTATCGATGTGGATGCGGATGCGCCCTATCTGTGGGCCACGCGTGCGGGGCGGCCCGATACCATTGCGGTACCAGAACATCGGTCTTATGGCATGCGCCGCGGGATGGCGCGGCTTGTAGATCTGCTTGACCGGTTGGATCTGAAAGCCAGTTTTTTTGTTCCTGGCATCGTTGCCGAGACGCATCCTGATCTTTTGCCGGGGCTTGTGGTGCGTGGCCATGAAGTCGCGTTGCATGGATATATGCATGAGCTGGTCAATGACATTTCAGATCAGCAGTTTACCGAGGCGCTGGAGCGGTCGATTGACCTGTTTGTGGCGCAAACTGGCGAGCGTCCAGTGGGGTTCAGATCACCGGCCTGGGAGATGACGCCACATATGTTGGCGGAGCTTGACCGGTTGAACCTGTGGGATTCCTCACTGATGGGGGACGATGTTCCCTATACGGTTCAAAACATAACTGAAATCCCCGTTAGATGGGATATTGATGATGCGATTTATTTTAAGTTTTTAGGTGGTGGAGAAGCGCCTCCACGCTCTCATCTGGAGGTGGGCGCACAGTGGCAAAGCGAGGCAGCGGCGGCGTTGCGTCATCATACGCTTTTTATGATGACGGTTCATGACTGGATCTGTACCCGTCCTGCACGTCTTGAGATGTTAGAGGCTTTGTGGCGACCCATTGTGGAAAATGATGCATTTTGGTGTGCGACCTGCGGTGATCTGGCGGTGCATCATAAAATGACGCGAGGCCTTGCACAGAATGACCAGGAATTTCTGAGATGATTGATCAAAACGCGAACCAGATGGATGCATCAACCTGGTCTTTACACAAACCACAAGTGACCGGAGCAAATGGGCTGGTCGCGGCGCAGCATTATGAGGCGGCAGAGGTTGGGGCACAGATATTGTCCGAAGGCGGCAATGCGATGGATGCTGCGGTGGCGGCGGCCCTTGTTCTTTCTGTTGTGGAGCCTTGGCTGTCGGGTATTGGGGGCGGCGGGTTTTTGCTCCATGCGGCGGCTGATGGCGCAGTGGATGCGCTGGATTTCAATTTGGTTTCGCCGCAAGCCCTTGATCCAGCTAATTATCCTTTGGCGGGGGGGACCGATGGCGATTGGTTTGACTGGCCTGCTGTGGAGGGAAACCGCAATCTGATTGGGGGAAGTTCTATTTGCACGCCGGGAGCGGTTGCGGGGCTTGCTGCTGCGCTGGAGCGCTTTGGCACGCTGTCATGGGAAGAGGTTTTAGCCCCCGCGATTGAAATTGCCGAACGCGGCATGACGGTTGATTGGTTTGCAGATCTTGCCTTTGCTGTGGATCGCCCGAACCTTTTACAAAACGCGGCTGCGACTGCGCTGTTTTTGGACCCTGCCACGCAGCAAGCGCACCCCCAAACCGCGGCTTCAAAGCGGCTTCCCATGCCCAAGAAGGCGGCCATTTTGCGGCGTTTGGCGCAGGCCGGTGCGCGTGATTTTTATGAAGGTGAAACGGCCCAGCTGATCCTGGATGATCTTTCTGCGGCGGGCTCTTGCCTTTCGGCAAAGGATTTTCGCGATTATAAAGTTACATGGCTGAAACCCAGCCAAGACACTTATCGAGATCGCGAGATTTGCGTAATTCCGGGGCTGTCTGGTGGGCCAAGCCTGTTGCGGGCTATGCGCGCGTTGTCAGAACACGACATTCGCGCCTTACCTGATGCAGAAAGGGCCGCAGCCTACGCGCAGGCCTGCCGTGGTGCATATGAATACCGGTTGAAACATCTTGGCCATGCCGCTGCCAGTGAGGATTGTACCAGCCATCTGTCCGTGATTGATAAGGCAGGCAATATGGTGTCCCTGACCAATACGCTTTTGTCACGTTTCGGGTCGAAAGTGGTTCTGCCGCAAAGTCAGATTGTTATGAACAATGGGATGATGTGGTTTGATCCCCGCCCCGGCCAGCCAAATTCTATTGCGCCGGGGGTAAAGCCTTTGGCCAATATGACTCCTGTGATTGCGCTGCGAAATGGTAGGCCTGAAATTGCCTTGGGCGCAGCGGGCGGTCGGCAAATTTTCCCGGCGGTTTTGCAGATCCTGTCGTATCTGATCGATGCAGGCGACACGCCTGAAGCGGCGTTACATCGCCCCCGTATTGATGCAAGCACGGCAACTATTCTGGTAGATCGCAAGGCTGCACCAGATGTGGCAACTGCAATCAGCGAACACTATGCCGTACAGCTGACGGATAATACAGTTTACCCCGTGCAATTTGCCATTCCTTCCTTGGTTCAGGCAGATAGCAAAAGCGCATTGGCGGCTGCGGCTTCGCATCCGATGAGCCCTTGGGCCGCTGCGGCAGGGGCGGCCAAATGAGCCTTCTGGAGATCACCGATCTTGCAATTTCGGCTGGCGATCTGCCTTTGGTTGATGGTGTGACGCTTGATATCCAAGCGGGGGAAATTGTTGCGCTGGTTGGAGAAAGTGGTTCGGGTAAGTCTTTGACGGCGCTGTCAGTGATTGGCCTGTTGGGCGAAGGGCTGGATATTACCCGTGGCCAAATCCGATTTGACGGGGCGACATATCTTGGGGCGGAGGCTCAGGATATGGCTCGGATACGGGGGCGTGATCTTTCCATGATCTTTCAGGAGCCGGTGTCTTCTCTCAACCCTTTGATGCCCATTGGTGCACAAGTGGCAGAGAGCCTGATTGCGCATGGTGTCACGTCAGCTTCCGCGGCCAAAGATGCTGCGATTGACATGCTGGACCGAGTTGGTATTCCCGACCCCAAGCGGCGCGCCGAGCAGCTGCCTGCGGAATTGTCTGGTGGCATGTGTCAGCGAGTGATGATTGCCGCAGCGTTGATTTCGCAACCGCGTCTGTTGATTGCGGATGAGCCGACAACTGCGCTGGATGTGACCATTCAGGCGCAGATTCTGGATTTGATTGCTGATCTTGCCCAAGAAGATGGCACAGCCGTTTTGATGATCACTCATGATATGGGGATTGTTGCTGAAATGGCAGACCGGGTGTGTGTGATGTATGGCGGACGGGTTGTCGAGCAAGGCGCAGTTGATGCCATTTTTTCCGCCCCGCGCCATCCCTACACGAGCATGTTGCTGCGCACCATTCCCCGGCTGGATCATCCTCCAAAGCAAGAACTGTTTGCCATCCTCGGAAACGTGCCAAGCCCAAAGAACTGGCCACAAGGCTGCCGGTTTAAAACCCGCTGTGATCGCCAAAGCACCGCCTGTGATATCGCACCTGTGCTGACTGGGGATTATCACCATCGTACCGCCTGTTTCCACCCTTTGTCAGAGATGTGAAATGACCGCATTGCTTGAATTGCAGGATCTTAAAGTGCACTGGCCGGGACGGGGCGCTGGATGGGGAAACGCGGTGCCGGTGACGCGTGCGGTTGATGGGGTCAGCCTGACAATTCAGGTCGGTGAAACTGTCGCTGTTGTGGGTGAGTCTGGATGCGGGAAATCGACCACGGGCAATGCGGCCTTGGGTTTGGCCCCAATCACAGATGGCAAAATCTTTTTTGATGGTCGTGACCTTAGTCTTTTGTCGAAACAGGAACGCCGGGATCTGTGGCAAGAAATGCAGGTTGTTTTTCAGGATCCTGTGGCGGCACTGAACCCACGTCTGACGGTTGCGCGTGCGATTGCCGAACCGCTTGTGATCCATGGCTGGTCTGCAGCACATGTGGCCAAGCGCGTGGATGAGCTGATGGCGCTGGTCGGTTTGAATGCGGATCAGCGGGACCGTCGCCCGATGGCTCTCTCTGGCGGGCAACGACAGCGGGTGGTGATCGCCCGTGCGCTTGCGCTCTCTCCACGTTTGGTCATCTGTGATGAACCAGTTTCCGCGTTGGATGTTTCCATTCAGAGTCAGATCCTCAATCTGCTGTTGCGGCTGCAGCGTGAATTGGGGTTGAGCTATCTGTTCATTTCCCATGATCTGAGCGTTGTGCGCCATATCGCAGATCGGGTGTGCGTGATGTATCTGGGTGTGATTGTCGAGGAAGGCCCGACCGCAGAGGTTTTTGCACGGCCTCAGCATCCTTATACACAAGCATTGCTAAGCGCGATCCCACGTCCTGATATCGTACGACGAGGTCGCAAAGAGCGTATATTGCTACAGGGGGATCTGCCAAGCCCGCTGGCACCGCCAAAGGGCTGCCCCTTTGCATCGCGCTGCATAAAAGCGCAGGCTGCGTGCAATAGATCGCGTCCACCTTTGGAGCAACGCGCTGCACATCGCCTTGTGCGGTGCTTCTATCCCAATTCTGTTTAAGATCATCTATTTGAACAGAGATAGGCTAATTCTGTCATTTCTTTTGACATTTCATCGAACCTGCCTGCTTGCCGAAAATGAACAGCTGCTAGCGCTATGTTTTTAGCAAGCAGGTTGGTTTGGTATCGGAGAGGGTTATTTAAACGTCAGACCAAATTCGTCATACACGGCTTTTAAGATAACGCAAAAATGGTCATCAACATTGTCACTTCGTTTCAATTCCCCAATTTCGCGTTCCGTGATGGCTTCAGCTTCTTTTTCTTTAATTTTCCCTTCGTCAATGAGGGCATTCAGGTGATCTCTATATTCTATTACAGATTGTGGATTGCAATTTCCGACGACCACAAAATCTTTGGTGAAATTTTGCGCTGTGCCGAGATTGGGGATAAGCAATGCTAGGGCGAATAATATCTTTTTCATGGAGTTTCCTTGGTAACAGATTGATGGGAATGCGATCAATTAAGAGTTGACGAATAAGGACATGGCGCTGTTTAAAGCGTCGCGTTGCTTACCTAACTTTTTGAAAACACGGTGACAACTGCCTCTAAACTCACATAAAATTGATCGGTGCCGTGTTGGCGGTATCCGCGCCTGTAGAGGGTTGATTTTGTGGTATTTTAAGTTTTGAAAAAATCAATGAAGCCTCAGCCACCTGCGGAAACGTTGACGCTAAATTTCAGACTGTTGCCTCCCGGAGGAGTTGCAAAAGGCGCTGCACGGCGCACCCGTTGTAGGGCGATCGCATCAAGCTTTTTTGAGCCGGAACTGCGGGCGATGCGCAGGGTTGCAAGCTGCCCGTTGGGTGCAATGGTTAGGGATACAAGGGTTTTGCCGCGTGCGTTGACACGCCCGCCTTTGGCGCGGCGAATTTTGCGCAGCACCTTGCCTTTATAGCTGTCGATTGGCGCATTTCCGGCGTTGGTGCCTGTTGATTTATGCAGATTGGTGTTTGCACCTTTGGCGGCAACTGTGCCGTCTGATGTGCCCTTGCGGGCTGTTTTGGGCGCATTGCCAGCGGGTTTGGCCGGGCGCGGTTTTTCCTGTGCGTCTTGTGGTTTTGGTGGTGTTTTGGTGCGAGGTTGCTGCGCTGGCTTTTGCTGCGGCTTGGGTTGAGGGATTGGCGTTAATGCCGCCACAGGCCGGGCAGGGGGCTGCGCATTTGGTTTAACCGAGGAGGTGGGCTGTACCGGTTTTGGCGCCGCCGCCTGTTGCACGATTGGTTTCAACGCGGGGGTTGTTTTTGCGGTGAGGGTCTGTGCTGGGGGCGCAGTTGGGGCCGTTTGCTGCGTTGCGGGTCTGAGGGCTTGCGTGGTTTGGGCTGCAACGGGCTGAGTAATGTGTGGCGTTTGGGAGTGTGCGGTGTGTGTGGGTGAAACCGGCGCGTGTTCACCGGCCACCATATCCGCAAATGTGCTGCCAATGGCGGCTTGTGAAATCTCAGCTGTGCTGCCTTGCAGATCTGGCGTGTCCTCACCCGCGCTATAAAGCGTAGGCGCGGCGTGAAGAGACAGCGCACCAAGCCCGCAGAGCGCTGCCATGAGGCGGGATTTTGCAATCATCTGAGCGCCTTTTCCGTCACCAAAAGAACGTGGTTGGCCCCTTCACGCCGCATTTGCCCGACATGAGATATGAGCTGTTTTGCAGGCAGTGCGCGGTCGGGTACGATGCGCACGGTGTCGCGGTCTTCATCGCTGAGGCGCTCCATATATGCGGCAATCGAGGTCAGTTTGATATTGCGCAGCCAGAGGCTGCCATCGGCGTGGATGACCAATGTATCTGGCGGGTTTTGCGGGTTCAGCTGATCCGTCTGGACCAGTTTCAGATCTGGATCAAGAGGCGGGGCCAATGTGCCTGCGATCATGAAAAAGACCAGCATCAGAAACACAATGTTGATCAGAGCAATGGTAGGCTCTTTGCCGCTGTTTTTCTTGCGCTTTATCTGGATCATTCAAGCACCTGTGCGGACAGGTTGAGGCGGCGCAATTGGGTGAGGATGTCCACCAATCGCTGGGCACTGGCATCCGCAGACAGGCTGATCAGAACAAGCGGTTTTGTGTCTTGCGGCTGTTGCGGGAGGGCTGCGGCGAGGTCTGCGAGAGGGACCACGCGCCCATTGAGCAAAAGACGCTTTTCTTCAAGGGATAGAAACAGGCGATCACGGTCTGCGGCACCTGAGGCGCCGGGTGTGGCGGCGGTCAGTTCGATCTCGGTGAATTTTGAAAATGTGGAGGTCAGCATAAAAAACAGGAGCAAGAGGAAGATGACATCAATTAAAGAGGTCATCGACAAGCGTTTCCTGCGGTTTCGTGTAAGGGCGAGCGCCATGGATCAGGCCGCCTGCACCGGTGTCTGGGGTGGGGCTGCGGGGGCAAAGGCAATACGCAAGGCCTGATTGGCAAACACCCGTTCGCGTTGCATGCGGCCTTCGAACCAGTTCAAAAAAAGCGCCGTTGGCATGGCCACGGCAAGACCGGCTGCGGTGGTCAGCAGAGCCACCCAGATGCCACCGGCAAGCAGCGATGGATCAACGGAACTGCCTGCAGATTGCAGGGTTTGAAAGGCTTCGATCATGCCCAGAACTGTGCCAAACAGGCCCAGCAGGGGTGCAAGCTGGGCGATCATGTCAAGCGCGCCAAGCCCGCGTTCAAGGGTTGCAAAATCCGCTTCGGTCTCTGCTTCAATGCGGTCGCTGTCGCGGTCATCAAAGGCCTGTGTCAGCAAGGGGGCAAGGTAGCTGCGGCTTTGGTGCAGATGTGCGCGGGCGGCGGCGCGTTCGCCGGTGTCCCAAGCGGCAAGCGCTGCGCGCAACTGGCGATGCCGCCCCACGTGGGCCGCGCGAAACTGCCAGGTTTTATAAAGAACAAGGCTGAGCGTTAGAATCGAGACAATCAGCAAGAGGACAACCACTGGGCCGCCGGTTTTGATGATTTGCGCCAGGGAGGCGCTGAGATTTGTAAAAGAAATCATCCCAACAGCTCCATTTTGGCGCGGCTGGTTAAATCAAGCGTTTTGATGCAAGCGTTTTGATCTGCGGCCTCACAGGTCGATGCGCCATTGATCAGAATGCGGGAAATATCATTACAGGGCTGACCTTCGAATGCAAATTGGCGCACGCGGGGGCGATCTGTGGGGAGATCCTGAAAATCAAGCAGGGTCATCTGGGCGACGCTGCCTTGAGTATTGAACAGCACCATTTCATAGACAGCGTGCTGAATATCGTGCTGCAGTTTGTTTTGCGCCAGAAAACTGATGCGGCAAGCGCTGCCGATATCCTCGGCAGCGCTGAGTTCAATAGACAGATGCCCGGTTGCGGATTTGGGCGTTGTGCCATCTGCAGCCAAAAGCGGCTGGCCGAGGGTGAGTGCACATAAAAGGGCTGCGACTTTTGAGAACAGATCTGTCATGGGGCGTCCTTTTCACAGGATGTTTAGAAGGTTTTTGCGAGGCTCAGCTTG
The DNA here is from genome assembly GCF_900102795.1 of Epibacterium ulvae. Lineage (GTDB taxonomy): Bacteria > Pseudomonadota > Alphaproteobacteria > Rhodobacterales > Rhodobacteraceae > Epibacterium > Epibacterium ulvae. The sequence continues at coordinate 160,400 of NZ_FMWG01000004.1, forward strand.
ACGTTACGACCCGCTGCCGGGCGGCTGGAGAGCTGGGTTTGGAACTGTTTGTCAAAGGCGTTTTCGATGCCAAGGCGCACCTCTGTCCCTTTCAGGGCTCCCTGCGGAACGGTGTAGGTCGCGCGCAGGTTGCTGATGCCATAGCCGCCCAGCTCACCGGTGCCGTTGAGCGCTTCTGCGCCTTTTGCTGCCACCAGTTCCCAGCTGAGATCCCATGTATCACCAAAGCGTTTGCCAAGGGTCAGTGAGGCTGTGGGTTCTGGGGCAAGCGCCCAGTCGGTGGTTGTATTGGCAACGGGATTGTACTGATCGCCATCTGCAAAGGTCGCGTTTAGATCCATGTAAAAGCCGCTTTGGTGGCCATAGCCTGCTTCTATTTCCACGCCTTCGACTTCGACTGTGGTCAGGATATCGCCAGGCACGCGGACATCGCGCAGGTTGGTTTGATAAACGTTGGCCTTGAAGGCAAATTGATCGCCTTCTGAAAACAGGTCTGAGCCGTTGTAGGAAAACCCTGCCTCATAGGTGCGACCCTTTTCAGGAACCCAGACAGAGGGGGCTTTATCAAGGCGGTCGATGATCGGGTTGACTTCGGTGTAGGCGGCGCTTGCGAAGGCTGCAAAGCCGCTGTCGAATTCGTAGCGGGCTGAAAACCCACCGGTGAGGGCGCTGTTGTTGAAGCTACCATTAAAGGGGTCGGTTGCACCGGGAGAGATGATATCGGTGCCACGCACGCGCTGGCTTTCATAGCGCAGGGCAGGCGTTAGTGTCAGGGCATTGCCGATCTGGATATCATCCACCGCAAAGACGGCCCAGCGATCGTCTGATCCACCGGGGGCGGCATTTGCATCGAGGCGTTCGCGATTGATATATTCCAGCCCAAAACGTAGATCATGAGACGCCGCGCCTGTGGTGAAATAGCTGTTGTTTTTCAGGGTCAGCTTGGTGGTTTCATAGTCGTGATCGGCATTCAACAGATCTGCAACTGCAAAATCACAACCATCAAATCCGGCGCAGGAGCCAGGAATATAGGTGCTGTCGATCTCTTGTTGTGCATAGGTCAGAGTTGCGCTGAAATCGATCAGGTCATTGCCGATGGGATTAAATTCATAGCGAAGACCTGCGGTTCGGCTGTCAACGACACGGTCCACATCACCGAAATAGAACCCGGACGAGAGACCCAGAATATCGTAGGGCACGCTGTTGTCTTCGGAATGGGTAGAATTGTACCAGCCGGAAATGGCGTGCTGTTGATCATCGCCAAATGTATAGCGCCCTTTCAGCAGGACCGTATCATTGCGAAAACCTGCAACTGTGCTTTCACTGCCATCGCCGCTGTCAAATGGGTCTGCGTCGCGCAGCGTATAGTTGGCCAGAAGTTCAAAATTTTCGGTTGGCTGCCAAGCGAGGATTGTGGAGGTGGCAAAGCCAGTGCCGTTTGATTGCGCCTCGACCATCTGGCGCAGACGCAGGCCAATTTCGCCGCCGGTGAAATCAGAAGCGTCTTTGGTTTCCAGTTGCACAACGCCACCCACAGCGCCGGAACCATATTCAAAAGAGCCCACAGTGCCACGGATCACGTTGACATGTTTATAAAGCGCAGGATCGGTGAAAAGCTGGTTGCCGATCCGGTAGATTTCCTCGCCGCCGGTTGTGGCGCCATCAATTGTGATCAGAACGCGGGGAGAGGAGCCATAGGTGCCATTGGCACCAAAGCCGCGGATGTTGATGCCTGAGGATTGCGGCGTTGTGCCGTTGACCAATGTGACACCGGGCACGGAATCGATCAGTTGCGCCACGGTTGAGGCTTGCCTGTCATCAATTTCTTCTTGATTGATGGTGGTGACTGGAACCGCTGTCTGGGTCTGAACCTCGCGTTTTCCTGTTTCAAGGATCACTTCGCCCAAGTAATCACCTGCGTCTTCTTCAACGGATTGCGCAAGTGCGAGGGCTGGAATGCTTGTTAAAACAAGTGCTGAAACGGACCGCATCAAAAGCGGTTTAAGTGCGCGTGCAGTCATGCGCTGTCCCTTCATGTGTCTTCATCCGAAGGGCTGGCAGGGGAGGGCGCTGGCACCGGTACTTTAATCTGGTTTGAGGCGTTTTTTCGCTTCAATAACGCGGCTTGTATATTGACCTAGTGATTTAGTCAACTATTAGTTAAGAGGAACAACCAGCCAAGGTGACGCTGTTCTGACGCGCCACACAAGCCAGCGCCCGAAACGTAGCAGCAGGTGATAAAAAATGGCTGAAACCGAAATATCCTTCCCCAGTGGAGCCGAAATCCGTGCGGAAATTGCAGAGAGCCCGAACCTGAGAAGCCGCGATCTGGCCCATAAACTGGGCCTGTCCGAAGCCCAGCTTGTGGCGGCGCAAGTGGGACATGGCGCTGTGCGCCTTCAGGCTGATCTTGATTTGTTATTTCCGCAGCTTACCGGATTAGGGGAGGTTATGGCACTGACCCGTAATGAAAGCTGCGTGATCGAAAAAGTGGGTGTTTACGATAACTACCATTCGGGCAAACATGCCTCGATGGTGTTGAATGACGCAATTGATATGCGCATGTTCCCCAGCCATTGGATCACGGCCTTTGCGGTGGAAACTGCGGCTGATAATGGCGTGCGGCGCAGCATTCAGGTGTTTGATGCGGCCGGGGATGCGGTTCACAAAATCCACCTGCGGGCCACGTCCAACCTTGGGCATTGGGACAATTTAGTGGCTGAGCTGCGCCATGCAGAGCAATCTGATACGCTTGAGGTTGCGCCGCGCCAGCCAACCGAAACGCCAAAGGGTGATCCTGCCAAGGTGGATATCTTGCGCGCAGAATGGGCCAAGATGACCGACACCCATCAATTTATGCGCCTGACCTCAAAGCTGAAAATGAACCGTCTGGGTGCCTATCGCATGGTGGGTGCGCCGATGGCGCGGGCTTTGGATGTGGCAGCGGTCAATCAGATGCTGGAGCGCCTTGCGGGCAGCGGCGTTGAAATTATGTTCTTTGTCGGCAATCGCGGCTGTATTGAAATCCATGGCGGGGCGTTTGAGACGTTGAAACCCATGGGGCCATGGCAGAATATCCTAGATCCCGGATTTAACGTGCATCTGCGTCTGGACCATATCGCTGAGGTCTGGGCGGTGAATAAACCCACCCAGCGCGGGGATGCAATTTCGGTTGAAACCTTTGACAAAGACGGTGGGCTGATCTTTCAGATCTTTGGCCGCAAAACCGAAGAGGCGGACAGCCGGGGCGCTTGGAATGATCTGGTGGCAAGCCTGCCTGCATTGCGCACAGAACAGGAGCTGGCGTGATGCGGCAGTCTGTCTTTGCAGCGGCGTTGTCTGTTTTGATCGCCACACCTGCGCTGTCTGACACGGCTGCGCGGATTGTTACGGTGGGGGGCGCGCTGACAGAGATTGTTTTTGCGTTGGGCCAAGAACATCGGCTGGTGGCGCGCGACAGCACGTCAACCCATCCTGAGGTGGTCGAGGATTTGCCAGATGTTGGCTATGCGCGCGCTTTGGCGGCGGAGGGAGTTCTTTCGGTGAAACCGGATCTGATCCTTGCCACCGAAGGTGCTGGCCCGCCGGAAACCATGGATGTTCTGCGCGCCGCCGGGGTTAAGATGGTGATCATTTCGGAAATCTATACGGCAGAAGGTGTGGCGGATAAGATCACGGCCGTCGGGACCGCGATCGAGGCCGAAGAGGCCGCACAGGCGCTGCGCGAAAAGGTCGCGCAAGAGCTTGCACAGGCTGTGGCGCTTGCTACGGCCAACCCAAACCCGCCCAAGGTCTTGTTTGTATTAAGTGCTGCAAGCGGGCGCATTATGGCGGCCGGGCGTGATACCGCCGCAGATGGTATTTTGCAGATGGCCGGGGCCAAGAACGCAATGACAGCTTTCCCCGGCTATAAACCGGTGACGGATGAGGCCATTATTCAGGCTGCGCCGGATGTGGTTTTGATGATGTCGTCACGTAGTAACCACGCGATTAGCGATGAAGAGGTGTTGGCATTGCCTGCTATCGCGTTGACGCCTGCAGGACAACAGGGCCGGATTGTGCGGCTTGATGGTGCGTTGATGCTGCAGTTTGGGCCACGCGCGGCCAAAGCGGTGTCTGATTTGGCGAAGCTGTTTCATGGCGTAACAGAGATGCCGGAAAAATCATGACATTAACGGTAGATGTTGCGCCGACCCGGCCGCGCAATCGGGTAGAACGCGCCTATCGGCTGACGGCTGTTTTGGTCTTTGTTCTTTTGCTGGTGTCTTTTGCATCGCTTTCTGTTGGGGCGACGGACACCAGCCTGTCTGGTGTGCTGCAGGGCCTGTGGACTGGTACGCCCGTGTCACAGGTGGATCAGATTGTATTGCTGAACATTCGTCTGCCCCGTCTTGTGATGGGGCTTTTGGTGGGGGCGGCGCTGGCGGTGTCTGGTGTTTTGATGCAGGGGTTGTTTCGCAACCCGCTGGCCGATCCGGGGATTGTTGGGGTGAGTTCAGGTGCCGGGCTTGGCGCGATCCTTGCCATTGTTCTGGGTGGTTTTTTGCCCCTTGCGTTGCAGAGCCTGCTTGGCGCGTGGCTGGTGCCTGTTGCGGCCTTTTTGGGGGCCTGGGGCACGACATTGCTATTATATACGGTGGCGACGCGGCGGGGGCAGACTTCGGTTGCGACGATGCTTTTGGCAGGCATAGCAATCGGCGCGCTTGGCGGGGCTTTGGCGGGATTGATGATCTATATCGCTGATGACGCACAGCTGCGCGAACTTAACTTTTGGGGTTTGGGATCCTTGGCCGGGGCCACATGGGCGAAACTGGCGGCGGCGGCCCCTGTGATCGTGCTGGGGCTTGTGGCCACGCCGTATCTGGCGCGGGGGCTGAACGCGCTCAGCCTTGGTGAAGCGGCCGCAACCCATATGGGTGTTTCGGTTCAGCGTGTGAAAAACGGGGCAATTCTGTCTGTTGCGGCGGCGACGGGAGCAGCGGTGGCCGTGTCTGGTGGCATCGGTTTTATTGGCATCGTTGTGCCGCATCTGTTGCGTCTGGCCACGGGGCCAGATCATCGGCCTTTGTTGCCCAATGCGACCCTGTTGGGGGCGATTGTGTTGATTGGGGCGGATATGATCAGCCGCGTGATTGTCGCGCCAAGTGAATTGCCCATTGGGATCATCACTGCGGTGCTGGGGGCCCCTGTGTTTCTTTATATTCTGCTCAAATCCAAAAGGAGCATGGGCCTATGACGCTGAATGTTACGGATCTGCGGGTCAAACTGGGGCGCAAAGAGATTTTGCATGGCGTCACACTGTCTGCGCAGGCCGGAGAGGTGACCTGTATCATCGGGCCCAATGGCTCTGGCAAGTCAACCTTGCTGCGCGCCCTGACCGGGGAATTACAAAGCACGGGGCAGATCGATCTGAACGGGCGCGCGCTTGGGGCGTATCGGCCTTATGAGCTGGCCCCTGTTCGGGGTGTGTTGCAGCAATTTGCCGAAGTGGCGTTTCCCTTTACGGTGCGTGAAATTATTGAACTTGGCCAAAGCGCTGGGGTGAATGCCAAAGATCCGCACTTGCCAGACCGTATGCTGCAAGAGGTGGATCTGGCGGGATACGGCGAGCGGCCTTATCATGAACTCTCGGGCGGAGAGCAACAGCGCGTGCAGCTCGCCCGCGCTTTGGCGCAGGTGGCGCAGCCGGTGGGGGCAGAGGTTGAAACACAAGGCCCGCGCTGGTTGTTTCTGGATGAACCTGTGTCCAGTCTGGACATCAAACATCAGCGCACTGTCATGGACCGCATGCGCCGGTTTGCAGGTGAGGGTGGCGGTGTTGTGGCTGTGATGCATGATCTGAACCTGACTGCGATGGTGGCCGATCAAGTGCTGGTCATGAAAGAGGGAGAGATTTCGATTGCTGGCAATGTGCAGGCGACCTATGTGCCCGAGGTCCTTTCACAGGCCTATGATTATCCGGTTTTTCCAAACAGGCTTGCGCCACGTGATTTGCATTTTGTGCTGCCACAGGCTGGGGTGTGAGGGACCTCTTTTGTGGGTAAAGAGGTCCGTCTGTTTACGCTACTTCATGGGTAGAGGTACGCAATCTTGCCAAATGATCGTCCCAACCTTTGTCCAGAGCCAGAATTAGGCCAAAGGCGTCTGTTCCGGCTGGCAGTCCTTCATGGCGCAGGGACAGTTTTGTTCCCCCTGCGACCTCTTGAAGGGTCCATTTAACGGTGCTGGATTGCCCGGCCATAGGCGCAATTGAGAAGCTGTATTCAAGACGCGTAAAGGGCTCTGCTACAAGGACCTCTCCCCACATCAACTTGTCGCCGCTTTCAACGCCAAACATCTCATAGCTGCCTGCCACCAGAGGGGCCTGTGGTTTGTGAAACCAGAGCGCAAGCTTTTCGGGGTTGGTTAGATAGTCCCATACTTTGGCAGGGGTCGCTTTAAGGTAGATGGATTTTTCAAGGGTTGTGTGGGTCATTGCAGGTCTTTCTCGATTTCAGATTTCAGGGTGGAGAGGCGATCCTCCCAGAAGGCATCAAAATAGCTGAACCAATCGAACATCTGTTTGAGGCCGATTGGATTTAGGGCGTTCACGCGAGAGCGGCCGCTGACGTGAACCGAGATCAGATCGCCTTCTTGGAGGATCGTCAGGTGTTTTTTGACAGCCGCGCGTGTCATGTCGAAGTTTTCGGCAACTTCGGCGATTGTCATGTCTTTTTCGGCGAGCAGCCGCAGGATATCGCGCCGGGTGACATCTGCGAGGGCCCGAAAGCCTAGTTGTTCCTGTTCCATCAGTTTGAGATCAGATTAAAATCAAAGGCGCCATCCTGATAGAGGTAGGCCAGACAGGGTGTTTCAGACACACATGCAGAAGTGTGCGCAAGACCGCCTGCGATGGCATAAAATGAGCCGGGGCCTATTTTGCGTACCGTTTCGGGGTCTTCATTGATCGCATAATGGATCATCTCTCCTTGGAGCAGCACGCCGTACATGTTGGCGGTTTTCACATGTGGAGGGCTGACTGTTCCTGCGGGGAGGCGCACCATTGCCTGATAGGGTTCTGCGAAACGATCGCCTTTGAGGGCGGCAAATGCGACTCCTTCCGACGTCTGTGTCCAGTCTAAATCATCGGTGCTGAGCAACTGAATGTCTGTGGTTTCTGCGATGGCGGCCCCAGCCATCAGCAGCAGGGTGATAGCGAGCGGTTTCTTCATAAGATCTCCAATCGTGATACTAAATGGTATCATTTAATTATGAAACCATTTAGTATCACGTCAAGGAAAAACTTCAGAATTAGAACGTTCGCGCCATTACAGAAAGATACCGCAACATTTATCGGACTGGGCCGGTCTGACCACAGGGGTTGAGGAAAACCTGCGGGCCTAGAGCGTGACCAGAAGCAGTTCAAACATCAGCATTCCGGCAATGGACAGTGTTACGGCACTTGCGATTTTGGGGCTTGTGGCGTTTTCTAAGGCTTCGGGGATGAGTTCGGATAAGGTCATCCAGATCATAGCCCCTGCGGCGAGACCCAACCCTATGGGTAGGAAAGGGGCAAAAAACGTCACAAACAGGAAGGCCGGTACGGCCAAAAGGGGTTGGGGCAGGCTTGAAAACACGCTCCACCCCATAGCCTGCCAGACCTTTGCGCCGCGTGGTACCAGCACAAGCGCGATGGCCAGACCTTCGGGGATATTGTGGATGGCAATTGCTGCTGTGATGAAGGTGCCCAGATTTCCTTCCCCTGCATAAGCAACGCCCACGCCAATGCCTTCTGCGGCAGAATGGAGGGTCATAATGCCAACAATCATCAACATTTTCATAGCATCTGCGCCTTGGATATTGCCGATGTGAAAATTATCAAAACGTTCCATGATTGAGTGGCTGATTGCGATAAAGACAAAGCCACCGACAAGCCCAAGGATGGTGTGCAAGGGGTTCAGTTCAACGCCTTCCTGCAGCAAGCTGAAACTGGCAGCGATCATCAATCCAGCTGCAACGCCGTTGCAGATTGAGACCGCCCGAGGGGACATGCCGCGCCAGATTGCAAAGGGCAGGGGACCCAGCCCTGTTGCGAGAGCGGTGACAAGAGCTGCCAGAAAAACGTAAAAAATGGGGTCCATGGAAGTCTTACCTTTGGTCTTTGCCAGTGATGTTGCATCCACATCAGTAGCCACTTAGAATCGTTCTAAGCAAATTAGAATAATTCTAAATCAACCTAAAGTCTTTTTTGAGAGCTATGAGATGTGATTTAAAGCAAATAAAAATGGTAGGTTAATTGAGAGGCTGTCGCCAATCTTAGGATGCCGCAATGAACCAGCACATGGATTTCAGGGTTCGCCCATGGGGCGCACCGATACCGAGCGGTCTGTTGTCGATTTAGATGTGCGCGTTTGAAAACAGATTTGCGCTAGACTTCTTGAAATTGTGCAAGCGTTGTTTCCCCCAGCCGTTCTACCAGGCTTCTTTCGGCCTCTAAAAGTACAGAAGTCACATGCTTATGCAGTTCGCTTTCAACGGCACAAGAGCGGGCATAGTCAGCCGGAGGTGGAGCGACGATGTTTTCATCCAGCGCAGAATATATATCCGCCAGTGTAATATCCTTTGGCGCAGAGGCCAGACGCCAACCGCCAGCATGGCCTTTTTCTGAAACCAGCAGGCCAGCCTCTCGCAATCGGCCCAGTACACGACGGACAACAACTGGATTGGTCCCTGCATGGTCTGCAATTTCCGCAGACGTGTGCATTCTGTCAGGCTCGTTTGCGATATGGCCCAATGTATGAAGGGCCAACCAAAGTCGGCTATTTTGCTTCATGGTGTTTCTCCAGATCCCTTGATCAATAAGGTCTGTAACTTTTGATGTTGCGAAACATTCGTAACGTTGTTAGTTGCGTGACTCGAGATTGATTGTTTTAGTCAGGATATCATGATGCTCTGCTTCGCTGTTGGTGATCGTGCACTGGGTTTTGGATCAGAACACCTTTGCGATGATGACCGGGCCATGTCCACTGTAATTGATCGTCTCCGTTTAAATTTGTCTTAGGAATAAAGGAAACTGCCATGTCATTGATGTCACGGCTGGCTTTTGCTGGGGTTCTGGCGGTTGGCGCATTTGCGGCACCTGCTGTTGCGCAAGAGGGCAGTCTTACCATTTCGGTGGGGTTTATTTCTGAGTCAGAAATTCCTGACCCGCGCGCCAGCTATAATGGTTGGATGTCAAACCAGACCGGTGTCACCGAAACCCTTATGGGTTTGGATTACGATATGAAGCTTTATCCGCGTCTGGCGGAGGCGATTGAACAATCCGCGCCCACCACATGGCGTGTGACGTTGCGCGAAGGTGTAACGTTTCATGATGGGTCCGCTTTGACCGCGCAGGCGGTGATCGACTCGATTAGTCCGATGTCAGAAGAAGGCCATCCCGCAAGCAATGCACGGATTGTGAAATTGCTTGATCTGGCAGGTATGTCCACAGACGGTGACCGTGTTGTGGTGTTTGAGACCAACAGCCCAAATGCGGCTTTCCCATGGTCGTTGTCCGAGCCCGGCCTAGCCATTCTGGGGGCGCCTTCAGATGCGTTCCCGATTAATGGCACGGGTCCTTATATTTTTCGCGACGCGGTTCCCAATCAAGAATACCGCGTAGAGGCGAATTCAGATTACCGTCTTGGCGTGCCCGGTTTTGAAGAAGTTCGGGTTGTTGGCATTGCCAATCCAAGCTCTGCGGCACTTGCCTTTGAGGCGGGTGAAGTTGATATGGTGATCAACTATCCTGAGGCTGATTTTGCGCGCATCAGCGCAGGCGAGGCACAGGGATTTTCTGCGCCGACATCGCGTCTTTACTTCTACACGGTGAATGCGGCCAGTGGGCCAATGTCTAACCCGCTGATCCGTAAGGCCGTTTCTTTTGCCATTGATCGCAACGGTGTTGTTGATGCTGTTTTGTCAGGTGTCGGCGGTGTTGCTGCAGGCACTGTGTTCCCGGCTGGTAAAAATTGGGCTGCAGATATTGCGGCGGAGTATGATCCTGCGAAAGCAGAGGCGCTTTTGGCGGAAGCAGGGGCTGTGAAAACAGGTGGTCAGTGGATGCTGGATGGCGCGCCCCTAGAGATCGATATCGTAACCTATTCGTCCCGCGCGGCCTTGTCGCCGACTGCAGAAATCACACAAGCTTTCCTGTCAGCGATTGGGATCAAAGCCTCTGTAAAGGTTGGCGAATGGGGCGCAAGCAATGATCAGATTGCAGCGGGCGAAGCGGATTTGTTCCTGCAAGCTTGGGTGGCCACCCCGCAAGGCGATCCCGGTTCCGTTCTGGAAGCGCTGCTGAAATCTGATGGCGGATCTAATTCAGGGCGTTATGCCAATGCTGAATTGGACAAACTGCTGGAGGCTGGGCGTCTGACATTTGATCAGGATAAACGCGAGGCGATCTATGATGACGTGCAACAGATCATCGCTGCGGATGCGGCCTTGATCCCTGTTTTCCATGTCAGTCAGGTGAATGTCGCCAAAGCAGGTCTAACAGGGTATCAGGTGCACCCAACCGAGACCTATTGGTTGACCCATGAGACAAAACTCGCTGAGTAAATTGTGATGTGTTCCTGAGCCAGTTTTTGGCTCAGGAGCGGTCTGTGTTTTTCTATTTAATTAAGGTCTGCCTATGGTAAGCGGCTCAACCGTCACAAAACTGGCGCTGCGCGTAAGTGATCTGAGCGCCATGCGTTCCGGGCGCACCATATTGTATCCAACCTCTTTGAACATTGCTCCAGCTGAACGAATTGGGATCGTCGGGTCGTCGGGATCCGGGAAATCCACTTTTGGACATGCGCTGATTGATGATCTGCGTCGTCAGGGCCATAGTGTCGCGCAAGTGCCGCAAAGCCCTGATGAAGCCTTGGACCCGCTGCGCAGCATGGCGTTTCACTGGCAAGAAGCAGAGCGTGCTTTGGGATTGAAACCCGGAACGGCGGACCGCGAGGCGCTGTTTGCGACGTTGAAAATCGAAAAAGGGGACATGCGCAAACGCCCTTGGGGTTGGAGCCGCGGGATGCAGCAGCGCTTTGTTATTGCGATGGCGTTGATTGGCGCGCCGGATTTGATTGTGCTGGATGAACCCACTTCGGCTTTAGATCCTGTGGTTGCGGCCGCCACAATGCAATTGCTGGATCAACATCTGACGGAGCAAAACATTGCGATGGTGTTGATTACCCATGATTTGGGTCTGGCTTCTAAATGGGTGTCAAAACTGGCAGTGATGCAGGATGGTCATCTGGTTGAGGAAGCCGCGACGCAGGATATTTTAAACACCCCTCAGACAAAAGCGGCGCAATCCCTTGTGGCGCACCGCAACTGGATGGCACTTCCATGCTGACTGTTGACACGATCGCCGTAAAACGCGGCTCTAAGCTTGCACTTCAAAATATCGCCTTCACTTTGGCGGCCGGGAAAACACTGGCTGTTGTGGGGGAAAGTGGGGCAGGTAAATCAACCTTGATTGCGGCAATCTTGGGGTTTTTGAAGCCAATACAGGGCCAGATTGCATGGTCTGGGCAACCCGTGCGCAGCTGTCGTCCGGCACTTGTGATGCAAGAGCCGCGCGCCGCGTTTAACCCCGTTTTGCCGTTGCGCCGTTCGGTGCTGGAACCTGTGGTTGCGGCGGGTCAGTCGGTGCCAGAGGCGCGGATCAAACGCCTGTGTGATGGATTGGAGATTAAGGAAGAGATCCTTGAACGACGACCAAATGAAGTGTCAATTGGGCAGGCGCAGCGTGTGGGGATTTTGCGAGCTTTGATTGCGGCTCCACCTTTGGTTTTGTTTGATGAGCCGCTGTCGGCTTTGGACGCGGTGACCCAGAAACACACCGCAAGATTGATCCGAGATTTGCAGGCCGAAGAAGGGTTCGCCGCTTTGATTGTGACCCACGATCTTGGCTATGCAGTGGCGCATAGTGATGAAATTGCGGTGCTCAGAGCGGGCCAGATTGAGGAAATTTCGACACCGCAGCAATTTGTGACGGCGCCCAAAGCGGGCTATTGTCAAGCCTTGCGGGATGCGGCCATTGCCCTTGGCGGCTTGGAGGCTGCAGCATGAGCAAGACACTGTTTGGGCTGTTGCTGAGAACCCTTGTGGTTTTGGCAGGCACCGCCTTTTTGACCTTTGCGCTGCTGTGGAACGCGCCCGGTGATCCGGCAGCGGCGATTGCGATGGCCCGTTTTGATGCGCTTTTGTCGCAGGAGGTGATTGATCAGGTGCGCGAAGAGGTGGGTTTGAACACCTCGTTTTGGCCCGCGTTCTGGTCATGGTTGGGGCCTTTGTTGTGCTTTGATTTTGGCAATTCCGCAGTCACGGGGCGGCCGGTTTGGCCGGATCTTTGGGGGGCGATGACCTATACGTTTCCTTTGGCCTTTGCAGGATTGATGATTGGTCTTGGCGTGGCGCTTCCCTTGGCGATCTTTGCGGCGAAACGCCCCGGACGTCTGAGTGATCGCATTGCGGTTGCGATTGCATCACTTGGCGCGGCGATCCCGGCCTATTGGCTGGGGTTGTTGTTGATTTTGCTCTTTGCGGTGCAGCTTGGTTGGTTGCCTGCCATGGGCGCGCGGACCCCTGCACATGCTATTTTGCCTGCGCTGACCCTTGGCCTTGGCGTTGCGGCCTCTTTGACGCGCATTATCAGGTCGGGGATTTTGGAAGCGCGGGGACAAGCGTTTTTACCGGCGATCCAGCGACGCGGCGTACCTGAGGCGGCTATTGGCCGGGATCATATCGCGCCTCATGCGGCGATCCCTGTCATCACTGTGTTTGGTCTTGAACTGGCGTTTCTGCTGGAAGGGGCTGTGCTGGTTGAGGTGATCTTTGGGCGACCGGGGCTGGGCACCTTTTTGGTGTCTGCGATTGCAGCGCGTGATTTTCCACAAGTGCAGGCGGTTGTTCTTTTGACCGCGCTGGTTTTTGTTGTGTCAAATCTGATCATCGATCTGCTGTATCGCCTTATTGATCCTCGGATTGGAGAACGGGATGCGTAGTGTTCTGATCCTCGCTGTCTTTTTTGCGTTGCTTATTGTGTTTGGGGCCGCTCTGGCACCGCATGATCCTAATGCGCTGAATATTCCCAAACGCTTGTCGCCGCCCAGCACTGAATTCCTTTTGGGAACTGATGCCTTGGGGCGAGATGTGCTGTCACGCCTGCTGCATGGCGCGCGCTGGTCTCTTGGCCTTGCCTTTGTGGTTTCGCTGATCAGCCTTGCGATTGGGACATGTGCTGGGTTGATTGCAGCACAGGGCGGTAAAATTGCCGATTGGGTGATGATGAGGGTAACAGATACCTTTCTTGCCTTTCCAGAACTGGTGGCTGCGGTTGTGATTGCCGGGCTTTTGGGGGCGGGGACCTGGAGTTTGATCTTTGCGCTTAGCCTGACCGGCTGGATGCGGTTTGCGCGCGTGGCCCGCGGCACGGGGCTTTCTGTTAAAACACGAGGCTATGTTGTGCAGGCGCAACTGGCTGGAATGCCTGCATGGTCTATTGCGCGGTGGCATTACCTGCCCGCCTTGTTGCCGTCGCTGACTGTGGTCTGGACGGGGGCGTTTGCGCGGGCCATCCTTGGCATTTCCGCGCTTGGGTTCCTGGGCTTTGGCGTGCAGCCGCCCAACCCGGAATGGGGGTCTATGCTGCTGGATGCCCGGGTTCATATGCGATCCACACCTTTGCTGATGATCTGGCCGGGTCTGGTTGTTGTGACTTGTGTGCTGGCCATCAATCTGTCAGGCGATGCGTTGCGAGATGCCATTGCGAAAGATGCCTAAGAGATGACCACAACCACGTTTGACCGGCCTTTGCTGGGCATAAACCTGCGTATTGTTGCGGGCCTCTTGGCTGCAGGCATGTTTGTGAGTGTGAAGGCGCTGGAGACGTCAGTGCCTTTGGGGGAGGTGGTTTTTTTCCGTTCCTTCTTTGCCATTATCCCGCTCGTTATTTTTCTGTGGATCCGGCGCGAATTCCCGCAAGGGCTGGCGACGAAACGCCCCTTTGGACATTTGATGCGGTCGGGTCTTGGGGCTTTGGCGTTGTTCACCTCTTTTGCGGGGGTTGCGCGGCTTAATCTGGCAGAGGTGATCCTGATGGCGCAACTGTCGCCCATGCTGATGGCCATTGGTGCGGTTGTGTTTCTGTCTGAACGGCTGAATCCGTGGCGTATTGTTGGATTGGGTGTCGGGTTTGCAGGTGTTCTTGTCATGGTCTGGCCAGAGCTGAACGCGGATCTGGACGGAGTACGCCTTTTGGGGTTTGGCTTTGCGCTTTGTTCGGCTGTGTTGTCTGCCTTTGCCATGGTCATGGTGCGCAATCTCAACAAAACGGAAAGCCCCGGTGCAATTGCCTTTTATTTTGTCATTGCCTCAATGATCGGCGCGCTTTTCACTTTGCCATGGGGCTGGATCATGCCGGATGGGGCAACCCTTGCCTTGCTGATCAGTGCAGGCCTATTTGGTGGCTTTTCCCATATCGCGCTGACGCTGTCGTTTAGATATGCTGAGGCCTCTCGTCTTGCACCTTTTGAGTATATCGCGCTTTTATGGCCGCTGCTTGCGGATCTCTTCCTGTTTCGGGTTGGCTTGTCTTCTACGTTTTTGATTGCTGCCCCTCTTATTCTGGCAGGGGCCGCCTTTGCGGCGCTGGAACGCAAACCAAGAGCACCTGTGGCAAAGCTTGCGTCCTGATCCGGAATGCGATTTCAATACCTTAAGATAGTTCGCGAATATCCTGTTCTGTTATCTTGGATACGGGTTTGTCGATACGCCTGCGTACCTTCGGAAAGCTGAGCGTGACGATCTGAATTTCGGTCATCGATCCCTCGCACCTGGGGTCTGTGCAGAAGCTTTTCCGCAGGGTTGCCAAACATCGCGCTGCGCTGCCCAATCGGTTGACCCGTTGCAGATAGCTAAAGGGACTGTGTTGTTTGCCGAAGAGAAGTGTCCAGGTTATGGACGCAAATGGCCTGTCTAAGGCGGAGGCCAGTGTGTTCTTGTACCTTTTGCCACAGGTCATCCTTAATGGCGACTGAGGTCAGGGCTAAATCTTGTATCGTTTTCAAGATATGCGGTAATTTTGGTTCTTCAATTTCGATGTGTTTTGTGCGCGTCAGTATGTCTACGTATCAACCGTCTATTGCGGAGCGTATATGAGTGTGTTGAGAACAGAACCAGAAGACGTGATTGGGGATGAGCTTTTGACGATTGGTGTGGAAATAGAAAATGGTTGCTGTGGCAGCCTCTGGCGCATGCAACCATGAGAGCGTTTTTCATCTGGCTGCTGATTTTACCCATTCGGGGCTATAAGCTGTTGCTGTCGCCTTGGGTTGGGCATTCATGCCGGTTTCAGCCGACCTGTTCGACCTATGCTATAGACGCATTGGAAAGACATGGGCCGATACGGGGTCTGTGGCTTACGATCGTGCGCTTGGTGCGCTGCAATCCTTGGGGCGGATCTGGTTTTGATCCCGTGCCGCCCAAGGTCCGATCTGATCAGGATCAGAAATAGCCCGTCATTTCAAAGCGCAAAAGATCAGATCGCCGACCCTTCTGGTGGCATTGGCAGTCTGGGCCTTGTGAAAGGATTGACGCCCAGGCCTTCTGCTTTTACGGCTGCATGAACGCTGTCACGCTGTTCCATCTGCTGCGCCAGTCTGGCCAAATTTGGATACTGTGTCAGGGCAAACCACGGCTCTTGATCTGTGGGATAAAGCGCGGACCATCGCAAGAGCGGACAGATATAGAGGCTGAGCGCAGACCCTGCATGAAACAATGAAGGATGCGCCGCAAGCGTGCTGTCCAGAATAGAAAAATGCTTTTTCAGGCGCTTGGTCATGATCTGATGATGGGCGCTCAGGGTTGCTTTTGGGACATATCGATCTGGGTAAAAGGTGCGAGCCAGATCTGAATGCAGGGTGTTTGAAAGAAAAAACATCCAGCGCAGAAAAACACCACGCTTTTGACTTTGAACCGGTGCGCCAAGGTTGGCTGCCGGGTGGGCATCACAAAGCCACAACAGGCAGGCGGCTGTTTCGGTCAGGATACCATCAGGCGTATCTAATGCAGGTATTTGCCCCATTGGGTTGATTGCCAGATAAGCGGGAGAGTGCTGTTCCTGTTCGCCACGATCTACAAGAACCGTTTCATAATCCAATTGCATTTCTTCCAGCGCCAGCCGCAAAATCAGCGATGCATTGTCTGGGGCATAATAGAGTTTCAGCATATCGTGGGTCTTTGTTCAGTTGAGGTAGAAACAGTTTGGTGGTGGTTTCGTAAGATCCTGTCAGGTTGCGTAGCATAAAGAGCCTGGTTGAGCTAATGTTATCTTATTACATGTACTATGTCATATCTGATGGCTTTGGAGATTGCACTGGAAGATAATCGCATCCCGGTCACAGTGCTCACATGGTTTTTTGGGGGGGGAGCAGGCAAGGCCATGTTTTTGAATGTAATTTTGACTAACAGCCCCAAGAACGCATGGCTGTTATCGTAAATGAATTTGGCGAGGCAGGTCTTGCTCATGACCTGATTGAAACAGCCAGTGATGATATCGTGCTGATGGCATCTGGCTGTCTATGCTGTACAATCCGCGGAGCGTTGGCGAACCCTATGATGGATCTTAGGTCACGCCAGAATGCGGTGGCCTTTGATTTTGATCGCGTGGTGATTGAGACAACAGGGCTGGCGGATCAGGGACCGATTTTGCAAACCATGCTGGTTGAATATGCGTTTTGTACCCCACGCCGTCGGGGTTGCTGTAGACATCAAAGCAGGCCATCAGTACGTGCGATATCGCTCCAGAGGCAGACCGTATGAAATCAAGCTTGCGTTACATATCGGTTCTCTGGGCTAGTGATTGCAGGCACAGCCCAGAGAAAGCATCAGCAGACCGGCTGATATCAGGTTAGGAAGATATAGACCCCAACTGCGGCAACCATCACACCAAAAAAGATATTCTGCGCGCGCTGTTGTCCGGCGGATTGAAAACGACGGAATATGAGATCCCCACCTGCAATCCAAATAGAGTGGCAAATCAGGCAAAGTACAACAAATATCGCGGTCAGGATAAAGACTTGTGCTGTAAGGCTGCCATTTGGATCAAGAAATTGCGAATAAATAAGAGGAAACATCGCGTGAATCTTCGGGTTTAACATGACAACGAAAAACCCATCACGATATCCCATAGGTTCTGCCTTTTGCGCTTCAGAGGAAGAGGAGGTAGAAGCGGTAAAGAACTTATATGCCAGATAAAATATATACAGAACGCCGGCTATCTTAAAAACCTGATAGCTGCTGGGATAGCGTTCAAAAATATTGACCAGACCAAACCCATAAATCAAGGATAATACAAGATTGGCTGTGTCGAACCCAAATAGGAACGGGAGAGTGCGCCTATACCCGAAACTTGCGCCGTTGGCTGCCAGAAGCGCATTGCCCGGACCGGGACTGATAATCAGCGCCGATGAAAAGCTCGCCATTGCGATCCATAATTGTATCATACTAAATTAATCCTTCCCCGTTGTCATTCGCCAGGCCCTGAGGGTGCGAATGTGGAAGAGGTGTATTTTCATACACCTCTGATTTTATTTCTTTTTGTAGAATTTATCTTCAACGACAAAGCCGTCCAATCCGGCGTTTGTAGCGTATTTCACCAGATCAGACATACGGTTGATAAAACCCGTGCCGTTGAAGTTCAGCGATGTATTGCACAAAACGCCGTAGCCAGTATCTGATTTGAATTGCATGAGCAGTTTTGTCATTTCAGGATTGGTTGCATCAGATACCGTTTGTGCCCGTGCAGAGCCATCGACATGGGTAATTGTTTTAAGTGCGTCTGTTTTGACCTTTTGAAAGTGGAGCATATAAGGGCTTGGACCGTGGTTTTCGAAATACGCGTCCATGTCCGTTTCCAGACAAATCGGTGCAATTGGCCGGAACCCTTCCCTGTTTTTTATCTTATTCAGGCGCGCATGCATCTCTTTGGTGAAAGGAGCTGCAATAAGGGATCGATTGCCAAGTGCGCGCGGCCCGATTTCATATTTTCCTTGAACCCAGGCTATAACATTCTGGTTTTTAAGGAAATCGGAGACCTGCGCGTAATCCAGATCAAAGGCGTCATATTCTGACAGGTCGGCTTTGTCGTGGACGAAGGCTTCACCGGCATAGACTGACCAATTTATTTTGGCCTCGCCTGTATAGTGGCGTTGCGCATCGATGGCTGTACCAATGGCTGAGCCGGAATCATTTGTACAAGGTGGAATAAAGATGTCAGAGAACAGGCCTGTATTGTGCCATTCGCTGTTCCAGTCACAATTCAGACCGCATCCGCCCGCAATCAACAAAGGGAGCTTCTCTGTCAGATGTTCTTTGGCAAAATCGTGGAAGCGTTGGAAAAGAGTATCGGAAAAATTACGGGCCAAGTTTTTAAATTGTTCTGATTCAACGCCAATGTTGAAATAAGGAGAATCCCGCAGCTGGCCCTTGTCTACATCAAGCAAAATGGCTTTTTGGGATAAGATGAAATCAATGAGCTCTTTATCACTGTCAGATGCGCTGTTGGGTTTTCCATAGCTGACCAATGCCATCAGTTTGCCAGCGTCAGAATACCGGAAAAACCCTTTGTGAATTGGAAACGACGGGTCAGCCAAAGCATAAAGGAAGGCGTATTTATTGCCCGGATCAGCCATCACACTGCCGATTTTCGTAACATGTACGTTTTCGTCAATGTGATAAAAACACCCCAACGACCCTTCCCAGATTAGCGCATAACAGGCCTGGCCTTGCGGAAACGGGGACATGCCGTAAGCGCCCAGAATATGAGAGCGTTCATGCGAGGAAGAGAAAAGGCGAACCTCTTTGCCTAAGAAATTTTGAGTCCGGTCAACGATTGTGTTGACACCTTCGCCGTAGTAGCCGCCTTCAACAGGATCGTTAACAGAGTGAAAACCTTTAACCCAACCCGAAATGGCTACGACATCTGGAATCGTGTCGACATATTCCATCGCCCGTAGGTTTAGGCTTGGGGTTACAACTTCGTAGCGCGGCCAAGAATCTTTTTCGGCTTCGATGGAAAATTGTAATTTACTCTTATCAAGATAGGCAACATGTCCATCATGGCCTGCTTTATAAGATAAAATCTTCATGTATTTAATTCCTTAAATGTATTGTGCGACACCAAATTGGTTTCGTAAAATATGGGTCGGATTGCCCAAACAGGTTTGTCCAAAATCTAACCGAAACGGGTTTTTAGGTGGGGTGGGGTATTCCGTCGCTGACCCTCAATACCGCGTTCTATTGTCGAGATAAGGCACAGTTGGATTTAAAAAAACAATACAGGGAACAGGGTACTTTGGCGCGCCATGTCGCCAAAACCCGATATGCGGTAATGAGCCAGTCTGTTTACTCTTCGTCATGGAAAACATGTGACGAGAATGGCAGATCTGCGCGCTCGCGTTCGGTCATTGCACGGATCGCGGGATGTGCAAGTGGATCGTTGTGCCATTTCCGTCGCTCAAGGCAATTTGGCGTTTGAGTGTCCCAGAACAGATGTTTGAAACCGCGAGCGAGTATTTTAATAAATCTATATGACATGATCCTGTGCTAGCGCTTGTAGATCATAAAAAAGATCGATTTCTTCTCAATAGGTATATAGATTTTCTATATGCAGGATCTCTCTAATATTCATCTGGCCGCCCTTCGTGCGGTTGAGGCTGTGGCCCGGCTTGGCACCTTAAAGGCGGCGGCGGATGCGCTTGGAGTGACATCTGGCGCGATTAGTCAGCAGGTGCTTAAGGCGGAAGCACAAATGGGGGTCACGCTTTTTCGACGTACGCCCAAAGGTATGGTGCTCACCCCGATCGGGCGAGAGATTGCCTCGCATTTGACAGAGGGTTTTGAGGCTCTGTTGCGGGGCGTTTCTGTGGCGCAAAGCAAAATCGAAGACAGCATGACAGTTTCTGTGGCTCCGGTTTTTGCCGCGAAATGGCTGGTGCGTCGCTTGGGAGAATTCGCCAAGTTAGAGCCTGATATTCGTGTGCGCATCGATGCCAGTGGCGCGCATGTTATGCCGCGCCCCGGTGATGTGGATGTTTGTATTCGTGTGGGTCGCGGTGACTGGGCTGGTGTGGCAGCAGAGCGCATTTTACCGCAGCGCGTTTTTCCAGTCTGCGCCCCCGGTTTTGCAGAGCAGGTTCCAGATTTAGCTGCGTTGACCACAGTTCCTATCATTCGCCAACGGTCTAATACACTGTTTGGTTGGGATGTCTGGCTGGCTCCAAATGGTATGGCTGAAAATATGTTGGGCGAGGGGCCTGTATTTTCAGATGCATCTTTGTGTCTTGATGCAGCTTCAGCTGGACAGGGTGTTTTTCTTGCGCTGGAGACTTTGGCCCGCGATGCCATTGACATGGGGCAGTTGGTGCCAGCTTTGCCGGGGCGGTTCCCAACCGAGGTAGCCTATTGGTTTGTAGAGCCAAAAGGCGTGCGCCGCCCGCCCCATGTCAAAGCGTTTCGCGACTGGCTTTTTGCAGCTTTGTCCTTGTGATATGAACACGTTTTCAAAAGCACGGCTGCGTGTAAGAGGGATAGCAAAGCGGTGCAGGATCACATGCAGTCAACTTGGCTGTGCATAAGGCATTCAATGTCCGTTAGGTTGGCCAATCGCCAATATCCATATCGCGGTGATACGGGTTGTTTGGAGTGTGAACCGTATGTGCCATCAGTTGGAGCAATTGCTTTTGTGCGCCACCCCCTTATCTGGGGGGTGGCTTTGCTGAGGGCCCTTTAAAGCCCAAGTCCTGAGGCGATTGTATTGATCAGCTCTATATGGACGGCGGCGCGATTGGTGCCTTTGGGGTCGGTGCAAATTGGATCATCGCCATAATCTTCAAGCATTTGGGCGGCTCCCTCTTTGCAGGTGCCCAGAAAGGTAAAGTGGTTTGCTGGAGCAATCTCAACATAGGTGGTGTCGGGCAGGTGGCTGGCCAGCTGATTTCCATTCGGACCAACATCTGCCGCGTTCAACCGGTCTTCCTGTCCAAGATTGATCAACGTGATGCCGGGTATGGCGTCTTTGAAACTTGCGGGATCAGCAGCCCGCCCGAATCCCGGGTCGATAACAACAGCCTTTGTGATGCGCGCATCACGGGCATTTTTGTCAAAGCCGGGGTGGTCTGAAAACTGCACGCCGCCCAGATGAAAAAAAGCGCAATCCGCAGCTTCGGGACCTGTTGTGCAGTTTTCATCTTGCTTTGCCCCTTCAAAGCGCACACCTGCAAGGCCAAGCGCGGTTGCGCCCCCCAACGAGAAGCCAACAACGCCAATATGCTTTTGATCAATGAATGGTACAAAGGCCGGATCAGTCAGGATCATGTCCAGCGCGGCAGATAGATCAGTGGCGCGCGCAGAAAGGTCGACAGACCGGCGAGGAGAGCTATCCCCGCTGGTTGATCCCGGATGGTTGACCGCAAGCACAATCGCACCCTGTGCCACAAGGCCACTCGACAGCCAGGCCAATGCATCCGCATTGCCACCAGACCCGTGCGACAAAATAACAAGTGGGTGTTTTCCAGCCGCGACAGCTGGACCGATAAAAGCAAAGCCTGGTTCAAAAATTGGACCATCCCCGACGGGTGCAGGGTAGGTGGCGTTGGCAGCTGGATACCAGATCGAAGCTGCAATAGGCCGGGCGCGGTGATCTGCCTGGAGATCAAATCGGTCATATCCGGGCAACATATCAGCCGCCGCTGGGACCGCCGCCGTCAGGGCAATCAGTGAAAGAAAAGCAAGACGTTTCATAAGGGGCTCCATTTTAAAAGCTGTCCAATGAATGCGGAAAATTGCGTATTCCTGCGTCCTGTTTTCGGGATTCAGGTCGTCACAATCCGGTTTTTGGACCATAGTCGCGGTATGCCTATGCTTCCGATCCCCGCCTTTGTTGCCCTTGTGCTGTCCTATCTCGCGCTGCGCGCCTTTCTGTCAGAAGGCAGGCCTTTTCTTGTCTTGTTTCTTGTTTCTTGTGCGATTCAATCTGTGTTGGTGACTTTGGTCAACGGGTACAACATTGGCGAACTACGCCCGCTCCTCCCGGTGAGCGCAACAATGGTGCCACCGCTTGCATGGATCACCTTTCAGGATGCTTTGGTCAGCCGAAGACAATCGCACAGGTTTGTTTGGCAGATTGCGGCCCCCGTCTTTACGTTATTCTGTCGCGTCTTTGCCCCTGAGACCATTGATATAATCGTGCCGCTTGTCTTCTTGGGCTATGGTTGTGCGATCCTTCTACAGGTGCAGAATGCCTCTGATATGCCGCTTGCCAGATTAGAAGCCGGGCGGGTTCCTGCGGTCCTTTGGCAGGGGCTTGGCTGGGCGCTTGTTGGTTCTGCGCTATGCGATGTATTGATTACGCTGGCCTTTTTGACCGGAAACGACAGTTGGATCGGCTGGCTTATTACGCTTTCGTCCTCGCTTGTATTGCTGCTGTTGGGGATGTTGAGCGGCAGCCCATCAGCTATGAGCCCAACAGAGGAGGTGGCACAAACCGTGTTGCCGCCTTTGCCAGAAGACACTGAGAAGGAAGATCGTGAGATTGTCAAAAAGCTCGAAGCGCTTTTGGCGCGGGACGCATTGCATCTTGATCCAAATCTGACCTTGTTGCGCTTGGCGCGTCGTCTGCAACTGCCTGAAAAGCGGCTGTCTCGGGCTGTGAATCGCACAACCGATAGCAATGTTTCGCGCTATATCAATGCCTGGCGCATTCGCCACGCCTGCACGCGAATTGAAGAGGGGGCCAGCGTGACGGAGGCGATGTTGGACAGTGGATTTAACACCAAGTCCAACTTCAACAGAGAATTTCTGCGCGAAACAGGCCTACGTCCAAGCCAATGGCAATCTACCAGAACCAAAACGTCCAACATCACCCATATATCAAAAACATCGTAAACATTCGCATAGAGGTTGGCTGGGCAATGTTTTTCGCAAGAGGGGTTTACATAACCATTTCAGTATATGCATAGTTATTTAGCTATATATAAATGCATAAAGACACATGGCAGATCGACTTGAACAATCCAAAGCCCTCTCTAGTGAGACACGCATCGCGATCCTTGATTGGTTGCGCCGGCCTGAACACTTCTTGCATCAGGAAACGGGGGACCCTCATGAGATCGGCGTCTGTGTGACCTTGATCACGGAGAAGCTTGACATGGCGCAACCCACCGTCAGCCGCCATCTTGAACTGTTGCGGCGGGCTGAGTTTTTGAGCGTTAGAAAAATTGGTCGCTGGGCGTTCTTTAAACGCAATGAGGTTGGTATTTCCGATTATAAAGAGTGGTTGAATGAACATTTGTGAACAGGCTGATGCCCGGCTTTTACCCGGTTTCAAACGGCAATTTGTTACAATTGATGGGAACGATATTCTGGCTTTGACCGCAGGATCTGGCCCTCCTTTGCTGATGCTGCATGGCGATCCGCAGACACATCTTTGCTGGCATAAGGTTGCGCCGCATCTAACGGATCGGTTCACCGTTGTGCTGACGGACCTGCGAGGTCGCGGTGAGAGCCACAAGCCACGAGTTGGCCAGGGAGTTCATCCTTTTGCAAAGCGCACAATGGCGGCTGAACAAGTTGCGGTTATGCAGAAGCTTGGATTCAGTCAGTTTTCGCTGGTCGCCCATGATCGCGGTGCGCGTGTTGCCCGTCGTATGGCGTTGGATCATCCTGAAGCGGTCAAGCGCCTGTGTGTCATGGATATTGTCCCGGCGCTCGATTTTTATGAAAACACCAGTGCGGCACTTGCTCAGGAATATTTCTATTTCTTTTTCCTGACACAGCCCCATCCTCAGCCTGAACGGCTTATTGAAGGGGATGCGGAAGCCTTCCAGCGCCAGATCCTTTTTGGCCTGGGCGATCAGACTGTGCCTTATGACAGGGATGCCTTAGCATCGTATTTGGAGTGTTCTACGGATCCCGCAGCCATTTTTGCGATGTGTGATTGTTTTCGTGCGGGCTATGGAATTGATCGGGATCATGATGCGATAGATCGGGCTGAAAATCGCAAAATTACCTGCCCGACTCTGGTTCTTTGGGGGGACAAAGGGGTGATTGCGCGGCATTTTGATCTGAAGAACATCTGGGACGGTTGGTGCGTAGATGCGCGTTATGCGGCGATGCCAAGCGGCCATTTCATCCCCGAAGAGGCGCCAGACGCCATGTTTAACGTCCTGCGCCCCTTCCTGATTGAAGATCTTGGGATTTAAAGCGAGTTCTTTGGGCCGTTGTTTCAATTCGAAGCGCGCGACCGTGCCAATGGAGCGCTGAACTTGCGCTAATTGCGTTCTTTCATCTCCGTCACGATTGTCACCGCAATGGGGCCTGCAGAGTAGCTGCCAACATTGAAGGCCAGATGATCAATTGTTGTGCTTGCCTCAAAGGCGAGCCAGTTGCCGCTATAAATGTCAACATAAGGTGCGTAAGGATGTGGCCCGCGGTGCATCAGTTGCGTTTGCAAGGTCACGGGTTTGGTGACACCCAGTATGGTAAGATCGCCGGTGACATTAGCCGTGCTATCTCCGGTTATTTTGACATCTGTACTCTTAAATACAATCTGTGGATTTTGCTGGCCCGCAAAAAAACTCTCTCCTAGCAAGGCCTTATCCAACGGGGCGTACCCCGAGGCAAGACTGCTCACATCAATCACAACCTCAAGAGAAGAGTTTTCAACATTCTGGGCATCGAAATCCAAGACACCCTCGAAATTGGTAAACTCAGCCGTTTGAACCGATATCCCGCGATCCCAGGAAAACCGGACTTCACTGTGGCCTTGATCGGTCACATAGGTTTCGCCCGCAATACTGTGCTGTGCGTTAAATGATAGTATCAGGGCTGCGGCCAATGAATTTAAAATTGCGCAACGTTGTCTCGCCATCTCTCACTCCATAAATCTTGTAAAAAGAAGCGTTAGCGAACTTGCCCGCGTATAACTTGGCAATTCTTGCGGTCTTGTGCAGCCTTTCTGACAAAACGAGAAACAGAATCTGTCAGAGGCGGAATTTGGTTTGTGGTCTGCGTTTTGACACGGGCAAACAGATCTCTAATCCGCCCTCAGGGTTCACGGTGTCCGCGCCTTTTTCTGGGAAAAATTCATAGCTGGGTTGAGGGGCTAGTGTTCTTTCACTGGTAGGCAGCCACTGTCCAATAAGCCAATCCCAATACCGATTGGCCTGTTCTGCCCCACATAGGACCCGCAAGACGGCAAATTCGCCAGCTGGAATGGTCTGAACACCGACGATATCATCCTCAAGTATGAAATCGGACAGGATCAAACATGCATCATAGGTGCAAAATCGGGCCGGCGTGATGCTGCAATCATCGGCACCCCGACCAAGAAAGGAGGTCTTGGCCGTCAAAAGCGCTTTTGATTTCGCCCATTGTTGCAACCGCTGAAATGTCTTTGTGATGCTCGAACTTACGTCCCCGTAAGGGCCCATGTGGCGAATATATGCCACGTGATATTCTGGACGCCGTTCGATCTGTACGTCAAACGGCTGGGTTGGCGTTGAAAAGACATTTTGGCCGGGCGTATAAATTTGCGCCCGGATGGCAAGGCGCTGGTCAAGCGCGTCAAGGCCGGACCATCGCAGCTTTCGAAATTGCTGTGGTGCAACACCAAATCGTTTGCGAAAGGCGCGCGCAAAGATATCTGATCTGGAAAAACCATTGGTTAAGGCAATCTCAGTAACTGGTGTCGTTTTGGTCCGGACCAGTGCACCCGCTGCGCGTTCCAATCGAAGCCGCGCCACAAATTGAGCCGGGGTCTCCATCATGTGGGCCGCAAAAACACGTGAGAAATGATATTTGGACAGACATGCGACATCTGACATCTGCTCGAGCGTCAGCCCGTCCGCGATATGTCTACGAGCATAGTTGATGACTCTGTTGATGCGATGACGCTGTGTAAAATGTGATAAGGACACGGCTGTTTCTCCGACAGTCAAAGCGTTTGCCAAGTTCGGTGTATACGATCTCTTTTCATATTTCACTTTGCACAAATTTTTGTTTCAGGCGCTTGACCATATAGATCCACACTCGTTTGACTTTTTGGGTACGATATACGTGTTCGTGCGCTGCAAGCCCAATCTGCAGGGAAGGCAGTTCAGGCTGAAACTCAAGCCGCCGGACCTTGGGGGCGCCATCAGCAATGGCTCTGTGGATCGCGTCCGTACCACAGCCAGTACGCACAAGCTCCCAATCGGTTGCTTGATTGTCGCGGCGAACGCCAAAGGACTGTCGGTTCACGCGAAAGCCAAGATTGCTCATGGTGCGAGTTATCACATCCGACTGGTCAAACCCAACAAACGTGAGCGCCGCCAGCTCTTCAAAGCAGGTTGGCTGGCCAAGATGCTCTGACAAGTCCGTTGAGGCATAGACCGCCAAAGGCTTTTCAGCGATCTTGCGCGTGACAATATCCAACTGAGTGGGGCGATACATGCGGCTGCAATGGAGCGGGCCTACGCAGAGAGCGGGATACAGACCATCGTGTTGCGGGCCAGGAATTTTATTGATCCCAACCGTCAGGCCTGTGTGATGTCCGCAATTTATCTGTGCAACATTCAGCGGGGTAAACTTACGCTGCCGGGTCTGGCTGAAACGCGGCAGGCCATGTGTTATCTGTCCGCCTGGTCGCGTGCAGCTGTTGCTTTGGCGCAAAAACGAAAAGGGCTGCCCCAATTTGAGGATGTGCCTTTTGCTGGGCACACGCTTACAACGCTTACGATCAAATCTGAAATTGAACGTATTCAGGAGCGTGAGGTGAAATGCGTTCAGTTCCCTTGGTGGGTGTTCAAAGTCACAGCCCCGGTCTGCGCGCTTGTCTGGGAGCTGAATGAAATACGGTATCTTTGGAGCACCGATCACGTCTTCTCTGATCTAGGTTCTGGGCGATTTCAAGGTCATGCCTCTGGATGATGTGCTTCGCAGTGCTTTGTGCTGAACTGCATCAGCATATCACACATAAGATCGATAAGAGGCCGCCCAGCGGTAGAGTCTTTTTGTGTGCGATTTTGCACGTGTACGCCCATGACGGCTGTAACCAAAGAGGCTGCAAGCGACTCCGCTTCAAAACTATCTGTATCGTATGATTTCTGCGCATCGTTCCTGAGCGCTTGCACAAAATGGGCTTGCAACTCTGCCCAATAGGCCTGGGTCACAGCTTCCAGTTTAGGGCTTTTGAAGCGGACATTTTCAATCCCGGTGTTCACCATCAAGCAGCCAAAAGCGCTTGAAGTCATGGAGCCAGGCGTCACAAGCCCTTGTAAAAATGAAATAATATCTGAAATCCCGCCCACCTTCATCGGGGCCATTTCATTTGCCATTGCAGCCGCGCCATAGAAATTCAACGCCTCAAGAAAAAGACCTTCTTTGCCGCCAAATTCTGATCGTATGGCAAATTGGTTGATCCCGACATGTTGCTCCAACTCCCGGACACCCAAGGTTTGGAAACCATGCTCCCAAAAGGCAACACAGGCTTTTTTGACAGCGTCTTCGCGGTTGTAGCTTTTGGGACGGGGCATGACTTAATCCATTTGACTGTTTCAATACGGTCGCATAGTTATTATTTCAATGCAACTGTATAGAAATTGAGTTTGAGATGAGAGATGTGGTTTTCCCAACGGCTAAACAAGCAAGTTATGACGCCTATGGATATTCCGCTGCAGTCAAAAGCGGTGGGTTTCTCTTTGTATCTGGGCAAGTTGGAGCGGACGCTGCTGGTGCGGCAATTGCCGAGCCCTCAGCGCAATTCACACAGGCTTTCGCCAATCTTGCTGAGGTGCTGGATGCGGCGGGGTGCTGTTTTGATGACATTGTTGATGTCACCACATTCCATGTGAACATGTATGAGCATTTTGAAACTTTTGGGGCTGTGAAGGCAAAGATTTTCCCGGAGCCTCCGTTTCCCAACTGGACTGCCGTTGGCGTCGTAAACCTTGCTGATCCGGCTTTGCTTTTAGAGATTAAGGTTACAGCCAAACTCCCCTAAAAAGAACACACCTTGGCCTGAGAGGACCAAGGTGTGTGGACCAACTCTTGCACGCTACGCGATCTTTGTGCTGTCCAGATGCCCAAGACCCAGTGCTTTGACGGTTTCAGCTTGTACCGGTGCTGCGCTTGTATTGATCGCATCTGCCCCAAACCCTGCACCAACCACAACACGGGCGGCACGTTTACCCGCGGCTTGTGACACGAGATCTGAAACCGCGTCGGCGATGTCTTGCGGGTTTGGTGCATCTGCACCAGAGAGCATGGTCATAAAATGATCAAACATAGCGGCCGGGATTTCTCCAACCTCTCCGTAGGCAGCCACTGTGTTTTGATCCACGGGATGGGACGCACTTGCATACATTTGGGTCGGATAGGCGCTGGGTTGTACCAGGCAGACATCAATTCCAAGCTGTGACAGCTCGTAACGGTAACTTTCGCTCAGAGCTTCTACAGCGAATTTGCTGGCACCATAAATGCCAAAAAACGGAAAGGTGACCCGGCCCAGAATGGACCCAATGTTTACAATAAGACCTTCGCCGTTTTTCCGCATCGAGGGCAACACGGCGCGGGTCACGCGGTGCACCCCCGTAACGTTTACATCAAAAAGCTCAGCAACTTGTTGATCTGAAAACGCTTCAGATACGCCAGCGGAGGCGACGCCCGCATTGTTGATCAGGACATCAATATGGCCCTGTGCGGACAGGATTTCTGCGACAGCGGTTTCAACAGAGGATGATTTTATCACATCCAGATCCACAACCTGCAAACCCCGGTTGCGCAAGCTGTCTGCGTGCTCTTTGTTTTTACCTTTGGTGTTGCGCATCGAGGCAAAAACCGTGTGGCCTGACCCCGCAAGAGTTTCACAGATCAAGCGTCCAAATCCGCTGGAGGCACCGGTAACAAGGATTATTTTGGGCATGAGATGCTCACTTTTCAATGGTTAGAGTCTCCAAGGGCTTTTCGACCCTCAGCTGTGTCTGCTCTATCATTTGTGCTAAAATAGTCGTAAGTATGCCTTTGAGAACATATTCTTTGCGAGATATGCACAAATGGACGACTTATCGTTGCTGCGCCTTTTTGTGCAGGTCACGGATCAGGGAAGCTTTTCTTCGGTTGCGCGCAGCTTGCACACAACGCCGTCAGCGGTTTCTCGACAGATCTCGCGCCTTGAGGAACATCTGGGTACTCGGCTTTTGCAACGTACCACGCGCCAGCAGGTGCTGACTGAAGCGGGCGAAGTCTATCTGCATCATGCCCGGCAGATCATCGAAGATATGGACACGGCACGACGCGCGGTCTCTGAACTGAGCAACACGCCTTCCGGGGTTTTACGCGTGACAATGGAAGCTGATCTTGCGCAAACGCTTCTGAACCCGATTTTGCCCGAATTCTTATCAGCTTATCCCAATCTGCGCCTGCAATTGCACACATCTGCCACAATGGAAGATCTGGTCGGGCGGGGCATTGATGTCGCCATCCGAGTGGGGCATCTGGAAACATCCAGCCTTATGGCAAAGCGTCTTACCATGAGTCGTTCTGTCCTTGTGGCAAGTCCTGAGTATTTGGAACAACATGGCATGCCTCAGCACCCAGAAGATCTGATGCATTTGTCCTGCCTGTCTTTCAGAGTGGAGAGTGATCAAACCACCTGGCGTTTTAAATCTGCGGATAAAGTGTTGAAGGTTCCGGTTTCGGGGCGCGTTCAGGTTGGCAGTCTGGCTTTTTTGAAAGAAACCGCAAAAGCGGGTTTTGGCATTGCGATGCTGCCAATCTGGATTCTGCGAGAGGATCTGAGCGCGGGCAAGCTGTTGCCTGTCTTAGGGAAGTTCCCTTTAGAGCCGCCCGCAACGCCAATTAGTGCAGTTTATCCAAGTGGCAGAAACCTAGCGCATAAAGTCAGAGTGTTCATCGATTTCCTCACTGAAAAATTGCAAAATAATACGGACACGCCCTGAATTTTCATCAGGTGTTACGATCAAACTTTTTAGCCAGTTCTCCCAGACGCGTAATATTGCGCACAAGCGCGGGCGTCATTTTTGAGGTCAGACAAAAACGCAGGCCGCTATTATATTGGCCGGTCAAAGAAAAAATTCGGGCAGGGGCCATCACAATGCCGCTGCGTTCTATTTCTGTATGAAATTCAGCTAAATCAATAGAGTTTGGCAATTCAACCCAATGCACAAACCCTCCTGCAGGAGGGTGATAGACCGTGCCCTTGGGAAATGCCTCGTTCACAAGGTGTGCAAATT
The DNA here is from genome assembly GCF_900102795.1 of Epibacterium ulvae. Classification (GTDB taxonomy): domain Bacteria; phylum Pseudomonadota; class Alphaproteobacteria; order Rhodobacterales; family Rhodobacteraceae; genus Epibacterium; species Epibacterium ulvae. The sequence continues at coordinate 190,708 of NZ_FMWG01000004.1, forward strand.
TGTTGGCAGAGGTTGCAATATTCTGTCTCAGGGTTTCGAGGTGGTTTTTATGGTACCCTTTTAGGAAAAAATCGACCAATACCGCCTGAGGCAGGCTGGAAACAGAAAGATTGCGGCCAAACATCTGCGCCAAAATCGAGGATTTATATTTCCCCGGAATACACCAGCCCACGCGAAAGCCCGGCGCAATCGTTTTGGTAAAAGAGGAGCAATAAATCACATTTTCCGCGGCAAAAGACTTGATTGCATCAACTCTGTGTTCACGTTCGACCAAATCCGCAAAAACATCGTCTTCGATAATTGGCACATCGTGTTTTTGTGAAAGCTCTGCCAGAAATTCACGTTTTTCACGGGGCATCGTAAATCCACGCGGGTTCTGCAATGTCGGATTCAGGAAAATAGCCGCCACGCCCTTTTGTTCCAAAGCGGCGGCCACAACCTCGGTATCAATGCCGGTCTTGGGATCGGTTTTCACGGGCAGTGCCTTCATGCCTGTGTGTTCAATGGCCTGCAAAATTCCGAAATAGGTCGGGTCTTCAACAATGACGATGCCTTTGGGTTTGCCAAGTGCTGTCAGGCTTAGCTCAAGCGCAACCGTATCCCCTGCTGTGATGATAATATCATCTGGGGCGCAAATCACCCCACGTGTCACCATCTGGCCCGCAATCACCTGCCGCAACCTGATATCGCCGGGCGGTGGCACAAATTTCGAGATGACATCGCTGTTCTTTGCCACAGAGGTCAAACATCGCCGCAACACAGGATCTGCCGAGAGGCTTTTGTCTAAAACAGCTGAGCCAAGCGTGACCATTGATGGCAATGACGCTTTCGCAAGCATCGCTGCGACATCCATATCGACATCTACATCAAGGCCCGAGAAGTTGAATGCCGCTTCTTGCGAGGGTTTCGCCACAATCATGGAGCCGACCCGTGGAATTGTCTGTAAAACGCCCAACTGTTCAAGCTGCCAGACCGCACGCTGTGCAGTGGCCAGACTTACATCAAACTGCTCTGCCAATTTGCGCAGCGAGGGCAAAATATCGCCGTTTTTCAAGCCTCCAGAGTCAATTTGTTTCGTCACCCAATCCACAAGGATTTGCCAGCGGAATTTCTTCTTAGAAGTCTTTTGAGGCGTCATCAGAGTATTCAATCAATACGTGAACCATCCTGAGAGAGTCTGGGTGTGTCCAAACATCTCAGGGTGGTGTTTCACAATGACGCCGTCACCTATAGAGGCGACTAGAAAAGAACAACCGCAAACCTTTGTAAATTGCAGGCCTCATGGACAAATAAATTGCTTCCATTGTTTATTTGCCCCAACGATATTGGCAAGGCTCACATAACCTGCCGCATTACTGTGAAGCCCATCGCGCTGTTTCAGGCCTGACATATAGGCCTGATCTGCGCCAAGTGGGCCCAGTATGGAAATATAGGGAAGCTCTTTTTCCTTACATATTTTATGCAATTCATCGTCAAGCCAGGAAATGTCTTTGGCTTGATAATCAAACCAGCATTGATTTAGTTGCGAAAAGAAAGGCATCTGGGCAGCCCGCACCGGTGGCGGTCCCACCACCAAAAGGGGGGCCATCTGCACAAGTCTGTCGATTACATTGCGGTAGCTGTGCAGGATATCATCGGGATCAAATCGGGGATCGCGGGTGTCATTGCCATATCGTGCGATTTCATTCAGGGCAGCGCCCAGAACGATACGGCTTTGGTCATAAGACAAAACACGGTCGCCAATCTCAGACTTGACCCGCTTTGCGATTTGGAAAATGGTCTGCCCACGGATACCGAGGTTATAAATTCCGGTGGTGTAGGGCAGATCCTGTGCTATGCGAAGGGGCCAGCCTATGCGGTCGTTGTCGCCCATGCCTTCGGTGGTTGAGGCTCCGATAAAGATAAGCCGTGCGATGTCAGGCCCTGAGGGTGTTTCAAATGGGTTCGTCACGCTTACACTCCCAGATAAATTAACAGGCTGCCGACCGCTGCAATTAAAATTGCATTCAAAACTGCCAGTAGAGCCCCATATCGAACAAGCCGTTCTTCTTCTGCTTTGCCCACATCGGTCAGACCCGCGATGAGCGCCAGAATAGACAGAGCACCCATGGCGCCATGCCCTGCGCCGCTGTTTTGGATGGCGGACAGCCAAAATGTTGTATTGCCTTCAAGCGGCAGCGTCGCAATTGTTGGCATAAAGATCGCATTGCCGCCAACATTTGATCCGGTCAGATAGCCGCTCAGCCCGGCGAGGCCTGCACTGACTGGGGCAAGGGCTGCATCTGAAAGTTGTCCCAATGCCGCTTGGAAAGAGGCAAGGAAACCGCCTTTCAAAAGCGCCTGTGAGAGCATCAGAAAGAAGAAGATGGTCAGTAGGGGTTTAACGCTGCGCGCACGCCATGTGCCCATCAGCCCATCGGCAATGCCTGATGCCCGGCCGATCATCGCAATCATGACAATCACCAGGAGCAGGGCCACACCGGGCGACGACAAGGGCTGCCATGAGACATCGGTCCCCGTGAGTGTAAATGTCTGACCAACTGGTATGAAAAACAGGATTACTTTCAGCGCAACAATGGTCACTAGCAAGGTCAGATACGGCCAGGCGGCTTTTGGCCAGGCATTTAAACGTCCCCGCAGGAATGCAACCGCAAGACCCAGAACCAGCACACACAAGGCCGCTGCGACACCGGCAATTTCAGGCCCAATTGCGCCGCTTACCGCATAAAGGACGCTGACAAAAAGAACCCATGACACAATAAGCTGTAGCCAGCTTCCCAGTCCGCGCTCTCCAACCAGCCACAGGGCAATACCACTTGCCATGAGGAACACGGGCGCGCTTACAATTGCAGAGGCCTGCCCCAGTTCAGTGGCCGGAAGCCCAGCCAGAGCCGCGCCAACAACAGTGGCCAGACCAAGCGTGCCCCAAGGCATGATAACCATCCCTGACAGGGCAACACGCATGGCCGTTTCGCGCGCAAATAATGCCAGCAACAGCGGCACGGTTGCGATCAGCGATACGCCAAACCCTGTCATTGCCTCAAGCAGTGGCGCAAGGCCCAAAGTGATAAAAACCACCTGCTGCGCCCTGCTCCAGCCCAGGTTTTGCACCCAATCCGCCAGCGCTTTATTGGCGCCGCTGCGCTCTACCAACACCACAAAGGCCAGCCCTGGTGCAATCACCGCAGCAGTGCTGGCAAACAACACTCCGGTGTCTTTCGCGACATCGCTTAAGACGGTCATGTCTGATGTGACGCCTAGGCCCAGTGCCCAGATGATGGCAACCAGAACAACCGCAGCAAGGGCGGCCTGAACAGGGGGGCGACGCAGCACCATAAGCATGGTGAAGGTCAAGAAAATCGGTGACATATGCACAAGTGTCAACATGAATGTGCCTCCTTAGGCGACGGCCTGATGCTGCCAGTTCGCAGTTTCAATTTCGTGCTCTAATGCGGTGTGATCTGCGCAGTGGGTGAGTTCGGGATGCAGGTCGCAAATATGCGCAGGGGCATGCACAAGGGCTGCGTGATCCGCAGCGGCCAGCATCCCTAGATCATTGTGGCTATCGCCAGCTGCAAAAATTTCAAACCCAAGGGCCTGAAAGGCTTTTACACATTTGGGTTTTTGATCCTGTAATCTGGGTTTCCACCCGCCAACGGTCCCATCTCCATCCGCAAAAAGGCGATGGCAATAGATCGCAGGGCGTCCGATTTTTGCACTCAGCGGCTGCAAAAATTCGTAGTAGGAATCTGAAATCAAAGCGACCTGATATTTTGCCCGCAACCGATCCAGAAACGCAGCAGCGCCGGGCAGGGGCTCAATCGTTTTTGCCACCGAAATCAGCGTCTGATACGAGATATCAGCCTCTTTCAACGCCGCAAGCCGCTCTGCCATAAGGATCGTGTAATCAGGCTCGTCGCGTGTTGTGCGCTTTAATGCATCTATTCCTGTCTCGGCTGCAATGGCCTGCCAGATTTCAGGAAACAGGACGCCTTCGACGTCCAGACAAACCATTCTCATGCCGTTCTCCTGCTTGGGATATTTTGTTCCGGGGCTAGGCAGGCTTTGGCCACACGTGCTGCATCGGCAAACGCGCGGTTGGGCGCGCCGGGCGCAGCGATATAGTGATTGTAATAAGAGGACCCTTCGGTCGGCGGACCCAGAACCCACAGGGAGGGGGAGGGCTGGTCATAGGCATCAAGCGCTCGATGGTTAGCATCTACTTTGATACCATCAAAACCTGGTGCCGCGACCACAGCACAAATGCGGTTCATCTGTTTGAGATCGGCAAAAATGCCTTCTGTGAGGCCGCACAATCCCCGATGCGGCACGCGCGCGCGCAGGATTTTTGCCTCACTCTGTACGCGCGCATTTGGCGCTTTGAGTGTCACAATATTTGCCTCAACCAAGGCCAAAAGCTCTTCGCAGCGCTCTTTTTGCGGTCCTGCAACCATGCGGTTAATCTTGCCGACCCAATCGCGGTAGAACACACGGTGCGACGACATCGTCAGCCCGCCAAAATCGACAATGTTTCGCAAAGTGTCGCGCAGATCGCGCCAGACCTCTGCCGCAGCTTTTAGGGGAGAGCGCAGCAGGCCCTGTTTCGCGGCCTCAAGGTCTGATTGCACCTGTTTGATGAGCCAGTCTTGGTACAGCGCATCTGTCAGGTTTTCCGGAATCTGAAGGTTGAGAAGTTGGTCAAGGTCAATGGTTCCAAAAATTGATTCTTGCTCTTCAAGATACCGACAAAGGTCAACAATCCCGGTCCTCAGATTCTGGCCGATTTTTGCCATTTTCAGCAAGGCCTCAGCGGCCATTTCGCCATCACCTGCCGACATATGAACAGCCAAGGCAGCGCTGCGCATTTCGAGCCGCATCAAAGGCAGGATATCTCGTTCGAAATCAAACTGCCCCTTGGGTAAGGCGTTGCGCAGTGTTTTGACCCGCTCTGATGTCAGAACAATCGCGCGATGCCGTTGACGCTGCAGCGACGTTTCTGGACGTGCACGAAATGGCAGGCCCTGACGCGATTGTACCAAAATCTGCGGCTCCTCTCCAGACGCCTGATAGCGACAGCCATGACCGCTGCGATCATGGTGCCCGCCCCGGCCTTGGGTCAGCTCGGCAAGAACATCCATCGCCGTCAAGCCAAGCCCTTGCACAGCAACCTGATCCGTTGCCACAATCGCATTCATCTGTCGGTGCAAATCGTCACTTGCATCATGTCCTGTGGTCACAATCAGGTCCGACACATCCACCAGAGTGCCCTTGTCGCCCAAAAGCCTGTACCCCTCGCCCTGGGAGGTTGGTGTCCATGGCGCCTGACCGATACGTTCAACCCGTTCTGGATACAAAGACACAGACACATTTGAAGGCGTCGACACCTGCAGAGCCTCAAAGGTGTCGTTCAGATATTCCCCGGCCAGACGCCGCGGCAAGAAATCAAAATACTGAACTTCGCGGCCGTTTTCAGCATCAATATGCCCCTGTTCATTGACGCGGATTCCCTTTCGCTGGCACCAGGTCAGAAAATCAGGACCGTTTCGGGGCAAGCTGCCGGGCACATTTCTCAACGCTGCGGCATCGGGATAAACGCCCATTTGGCCTGCCACAGTGTTTAACATCATGTGATCAGGTTGATTGACCGAATGCGCCCCTGTTCCAGGGACGCGCGGTTCAAAAATGGAAATTTCGGCAAAAATATCAGGCGTGGCTTCCAATTCGCGCAGCAGCCGTTCAAACACTGACAAACCGCGTGGACCAAGGCCGATAATTGCTATTTTCTTAGGTTCAGGGAAGTACTGTGTCACCATCGTGTCACATCTCCCAGAAAGCCGGGCACTTCGATGGCGGTCTTTTCATCCAAGGCTGTCTGTAACAGGGATTGCCCAAGCGCGAGATCCAAAATCCCCATGCCAAACGGCGAATAGATTTTAGGGCGGTTTACATCCACTGAGACTTCACCGCGGATGACTTGGCCTATGGTGCCGGTTACAAAGTCCTGATGTCCGGCAAGCTGTTCTGCCAGATGCGGCGAGGTGTTGGCCTTCAGGCAATGGGACACATCATCAAAATAGTTGTCGCACTCCAGAACCAGCTCAGGCGCGATGTCACGCAGTGAAATGTTCAAAACGATCTGACTGGATTTGAACGCATTGGGCGGGTTCACATAAGGCGTACCTGCATTTGTCGCAAAGGCCACCACATCTGCCTCAAGTGCGGTGTTCAGATCCACCTGTCTGGAGGCATAGCCAAGCTTGTCTGACGTAAAACCTGATAGCGCCTGCGCTGAATTCTCATCCAGATCATGAACCAGAACTTCGTCAAAGCTCCAGCCATCTGCCTTAAAGACTTCTGCGATATTGCGGGCGATATAGCCGCCACCGATGATCGATAGTGTTTTAGCCTTGCGGGATTTTCCGTTCAGCCAATATGCGCCCAACACCGCAGAGGCGGCGGTGCGGACTGCGCTGATACGCCCGCATTCCAAAAGCGCAATGGGATACCCGGTTTCAGCATCGTTCAGCACCAAGACAGCAGAAGCGCGCTGCAATCCTTTGTCCAGATTGCTGGGATAGCTTGCAATCCATTTGATGCCCGAAATGCCGTTATCGCCATGCAGTGCTGCGGGCAGCGCGATAATGCGGCGCAGGTCTTGCTCGGGGAAGCGCAGAAAATAGCTGTCGGGGTTCGTGGTCTGCCCTTTTTCGTGTGCCAGATAGGTTTCTGCAACCGTATCAATCAGCCCTGCGGTATTGCGATCAAGGATATCTGCAATCACGCCGCCGGACACCACATAGAAAGGCGGGGTATCAATAGAGTTATCAAACATTAAGCTGCCTCAGAATTTTTGAAAGTATTGGAGGTTAGGTCAGAAGAAAGAGCGTCTGCGCCAAAGCGTTGTGTAACCCAGGCGTCGTTATAGATCGTGTCCAGATACCGGTCGCCCAGATCCGGCGAAATTGACACAATGACATCATCAGGCGTCAGGCGATCCTGCCATTCATAGATACCAGCCAGAACCGTGCCGGTTGATCCACCGGCCAAAAGCCCATGGGTGCGCGCCAACCAGCGACACATGTGCACGGCCTTTTGTTCTTCGATCATCTCAACCGCATGCAGGCCATGCGGGTCAAACACCTCAGGCCGGCGGCTGGTGCCAAGGCCCGGAATATGACGTTTGCCTGCCGGGAAGCCAAAAGTCACCGACCCGACACTGTCGACAGCTACGATTTTGGTGTCCGGGCGATGATCAATGAAGAAGTCCCGACACCCCATAAGGGTTCCGGTCGTGCCTGCGCCGACAAAAAGATAATCGATTTGCGCGAACCCCTCACTGATAGCACGGGCAGTTGTACGTACATGCTCTCCGGGGTTGGCGGGATTGGCGTATTGGTTCAGCCAAATCGTATTGGGTTCACGCGATACACGCTCTTTGATATATGAAATGCGCGATCCAAGATAGCCGCCGTTTTCGTCCTTGTTGCACACAACTACAACTTCGGCACCCAATGCTTCGATCGTCTTTCTGTTGCTTTCAGCTGTATTTGGGTCAATGACACAGGTGAAGGGGATGCTTTTTTCGGCACAAATCATTGCCAAAGCCACGCCTAAATTACCCGAAGAGGATTCAATCAGCCGCGTGTTTGGGCCAATGCGACCCGCCTGCACGAGGGCAGAAATCATCCCACGTGCAGCCTTTATTTTAATAGAGCCTGCAGGGTTGAGCGCTTCGATTTTCAAAAATACACGCGCAGCACATAGGCCATGGACTTCGACAAAAGCGCGATCTGTTAACAAATCGCTAACTAAATAAGTCATTCTATTTCCCGATGGGTTTAAATTTATCGACCGACTAATTTCGGTTTGATCGACCTACCCACGCCAGGATCATAAAACAGTCCACAACTCTCATCGAAAAAACCATACAGCCGCCTCAGACGCCACGAGTGCGGGCAAACTATGTTCAAAATACGAATTCTGATATCAAAATGCGACCATTTCATTATCAATATTATATAATAAATCTGTGTCGAAGGTAGATTTACGGCGGTTCCCCCGCCAAAGGAGCAATCACAATGGTACAGACAGCCTTGACACAAGCCCGTGCATTAGAGCGCCCCTCGATGGCGGAAATGCTGCAGCGTGCCCCTTCGGTTCAACGGTTCTGGAACGACAACGCAAGGCTCTTCAAAGACGCCTGGACTGAATGGGAAACAGTTGAAAAAGACTCGGACCTGATTCTGGACAGCACCATTTTTGATCCCCGCCTGCGCAGCGCCATCGAACAGACCTGGAAAGACCCTAGTCAAGAAAGCACTGTTCGCAGCCTCTGGGAAGAGGTCTTCCCCGGTGTCTATAAGACACAGTTTTTCGACGTCGAAAAACTCTCTGTTCTGCGCAGATATATGGACACCGTCGCACAGGCTGACATTCCGTTGCGCGCCCCATATGGGATTTCACTCAACCGCGGCGGTGCGATGCTTGATCCGCGGTCTGAAGGCTATCTGGCTGCTCCGAATTTTCAGCATTTCTATGCTGAGTTGATGAACAGATACATGCGCCCGGTATCACGCCTGTTGTTTCCCGATATTGTCGGCTTTGACACGCAGACCTTTGGGTTTTCCATTCAATGGAGCGCTGACACAGCTGACAGATCCCTGCGACCGCATTCTGATGCATCTTCGGTGACGTTGAACATCAATTTCAATCTCCCTGATGAGGCCTTCTCTGGGTCAGCTGTAAGCTTTATTGACAGCGAGACGCGCCGTGTTGAAAAACTTACCTTCGAACCGGGCACGGCCTTGATTCACCATGGTCGCGTCCCGCATGCCTCTGAACCCATTACTGAAGGTCAGCGTTCTAATTTTGTGTTCTGGCTCTACGGTGATCGTATGCAAATTCCGCATGAAAGCGCGCCCTACACTGAGGTTGACGCACACACCCGCTGGTCCGAAAGCACAAGCGCTCCAGACAATCACGCGCCGTTTTAAGGGAGCATTCAAGCGTAGGCAAAGTTTCGCCAATTATGGTTTGTTAAGTGTTTACGCTCGCCTTTTTGGAGAGCGTAAACACTTTTTCGGACCTGGTAAATTTCTCTAAGCATATGATAATAATCTACTAATTCGCATTCTCCGTGGATTCGGGTTTGATCTGGATTTTTTCTCCTTATGGATGTAACCGCATCCTTTTTAGGAAGTCATATCGTCATGGACCGCTTTACCGCTCTAAAGGTTTTTTGTGCCGTCATCGAAGCCCGCAGTTTTACAAAAGCTGCAACCAATGTTGGTTTGTCCAGATCTGCGATCAGCAAGAACATCCGTGAACTGGAGGCGCATGTGGGTGTGAGATTGGTCAACCGCACGACGCGCGGAGTCACCGCCAGTGAAGCGGGCGCGCATTATTACAAGGCCGTGAGTGATCTCTTGCGGCGTCATGAAGCAGCAGATGATCTTGCCACGCAAAGCGCCCAAGAGTTGCGGGGCACATTGCGTCTCACCATCCCTGTTACCTTGGGATTGCACTTGGTTGTTCCGTTGCTGCCGAAATTCAGCCAAGAAAATCCTGAAGTGTCACTGGACATTTGTATGAGTGAAGAAAAGTTGGAACTGCTGGAAGGCAATTTTGACGTAGCGGTGCGGGGCAGCCATCGGTTGGAGGATTCTACCCTGATTTCGCGCCGCATTGGCAGTGTGCCTTATGTGACCTGTGCCGCCCCTCAATACTTGCAACAGGCGTCAAAAATTACTCAACCGGGAGATCTGCTACATCACCCGTTGATTGTTCATGGAGCCAACTTAGGGGATGAACAATGGTGCTTTAGTAAACAAGAAACACCTTGTCATGTAAGCGTCCGAGCGCGTCACAAATCAAATTGTAGTGAGGCGCTCAGAAGTCTTTTGGTGGCAGGTATGGGCGTGGCGCGCATTCCGCTGCCTTATGTGCGTCAAGACATTGAACAGGGGCGCCTGCAACCCTTACTTGAAGACTGGAGCCTGGAGCCCCTGTCCGTTTATGCGGTTTATCCGCAAAGCGATTTTGTGCCGCGCCGCACGCGCCTGTTTATTGACTTTCTTATTTCGTCGTTCAAGGGAACATGATAAAATATTAAAATAAAACAATAATATTCTAGAAATCTCATATTGTTTACCCTCAGTCACATCGTAAGTTACCAAAAACCAACTTCTGAATGTGCCAATGTGCCGCCATCTTGTCGTCAGTAAGAAACACATAGACACGGATGGAGAGCGACATGAAAAATATCGTTCAGGTTGCAGGAATTATCGATTCAAAAGAGGCAGAGCTTTGCTTTGCAAACGGCGCAGATTGGATTGGCTTCCCCTTGCGCCTTCCTTCGGGCAAGGATGACATTTCCGAGGCAGATGCGAAAGCGATCATCAAAACCCTGAAGGCCCCGCAACGGGCTGTGTTGATCAGCTATATGACCACAGCAGCAGAGGTCTCGCAATTCTGCGATGAGTTGGGTCTGGATGCTGTGCAGCTGCATGGTGATATTTCAATGGAAGAGCTTGCGAAGTTGCGGCAGATGCGCCCCGATCTCTATCTGCTCAAAAGCTTGGTGGTCTCGGCTGATAACCTCCCCGCATTGCGTCAACTGATCGATGACAGCGCAGAATATATCGATATGTACATTACCGACACTTTTGACCCCAAGACTGGTGCGAAGGGGGCAACCGGGATGACACATGACTGGAATGTCAGCGCTGAACTGGTTCGTCATTCTCCCAAACCTTTGATGATGGCCGGGGGGCTGTCACCAGACAATGTATATGATGCAATCATGCAAGTGCGCCCCGCGGCGGTTGATGCCCATTCTTTGCTGGAAGGCACAGACAAACGAAAAAGTGCTGAAAAAATGCGGGTGTTCTCCGCTGAAGCAAAGCGCGCTTTTTCTGAAATGTCTGTTCTGGCCGCGCAATAGGGAGGGGTCGATATGTGTTTTATTGAACTTCCTCAAACCAATCGTCTGCGTGCCTTACATGCGGAGATGCGCGACGCCGGTGCGCCGCGAGAGGTATTTGTTGCCAATGCCAATCGCATTATTCGCGATGTTTTGGAAACCTGCATAGGGCAGATGCCCTATGTCGAACACACGGTGAAAACGCCAGTGGGTGCCACATATGTTGGCACGCGGGTAGCTGTTGATGTTTGTGCGGTTTCGGTGGTCCGTGCAGGTGAAAGCATGGAGTTTGAACTGTCGAAAATTTTTCCGACGCTCCCAATAGGTAAAATTCTGATCCAGCGCGACAAAGTCAGCAAACAGGCCAAGCTGTTTTTCACTTCTCTGCCTGAAGACATTGCACAGCGTCATGTGATTCTAATGGAGCCGATGCTGGCCACCGGTGGCTCTGCACTGATGGCGATTTCTGAACTCATCGCGCAGGGCGTGGACGAAGAGCGCATTTTCTTCGCCAATATCTTAGCCTCCCCTGAAGGGTTAGAGCGCGTCCGCGCGTGCCATCCGGAGATGACAATTGTCAGCTCGTCAGTGGAGCAAGAACTCAATCAAGAGGCGTTTATGATCCCCGGCGTCGGTGATTTTGGGGATCGCTATTTTGGCACCATCAAATCAGGAGGACAAAATGGTCAACAAATCCGCCTCCCTGCCTGATGTTTTCCTGACCGCACTGGTACCCATCATTTGGGGCAGCACCTATTTGGTGACAACAGAATTTCTCCCTCCTGATATTCCGCTGACGGCCGCGGCGCTGCGTGCCTTGCCCGCGGGGCTGATCCTGCTGGCCTTTCAAAGGTACATTCCACAAGGGCAGTGGTGGTGGAAAGCTGCCTTGCTGGGGGTTTTGAATATTGGCGCATTTTTTTATTTTCTATTTCTGGCAGCCTATCACCTGCCCGGTGGGATTGCGGCGCTGATTATGTCAATCCAGCCGGTTATTGTCCTAATTTATGGGATTCTGTTGTTTCGTAATCCAGTGCGAGCGACGCAGATACTGGCCTGTCTTTGCGCGGCAACTGGCGTTGCGCTTATCGTCCTGCGCCCTGATGTGATGCTGAACGCAAAAGGTGTGATGGCAGGTGTATGTGGTGCATTTTCCATGGCCACAGGTATGGTCTTGGCCAAAAAATTCGGTCGCCCCGATAATATGCCCCTTTTGGCGTTGACCGGATGGCAGCTGACGTTTGGTGGTCTTGCTCTTCTGCCCTTTGCGCTGACAACGGAAACTCTGCCCGAGACGTTAAGCCTGCGTAATATTGGTGGTATGGCTTATCTAAGTCTGCTTGGTGCGCTTCTCACCTATGCGCTTTGGTTCCGTGGAATTGCGCGATTGCCTGCACTTACGGTCTCTTTCCTGTCGCTGCTTAGCCCGCTTTCCGCAACGGTTCTGGGGTTTGTCTTTCTTGGACAGGATCTGACCTGGGCACAGCTCTTTGGCGGCGCACTTGTGCTCTTCTCAGTCTATCTCGCTCAGCCGCAGGTCCGCTTGTTTGGCTTTGCCACCCTGACACGCAAATTGCGGATCTCTGATCTCTCCTGATCTCGCCTGATCGCACGTCGATCTTCGGATCGGTGTGCGGACCTCGAATATAGATCTTTCACATATTATGCGATGTTTTCAATGACACTTAACACAACTCCTTGTTTTTCCGTATCTAATCGTTTTTCCGAAAATAACAGCTCCACTGTCGAAAGACCCGGTACCTTAGCGGCGATGATGTATCAGATCTCGCAAGCGCGCCCCCATGATGTTGCGGTGGTGGGGCCCGGTGCTGATACTGATGACATCAGTTTTGCCGACTTGGCTATAGGTGCTGCCTCCATTGCCACTGCGCTTAACGCTGCACAGAATGCTTCTGTCGTCGATGTTGTTGGCTTGTTTGTGGAGCCATCGGTCAATATGAGTCTGGCGCTATGGGGGTGTCTCTGGTCGGGTCACGGTTATGTCCCGCTTGCGCCCGAATATCCGGATGATCGTCTAAGTTACATCATTGAACACAGTGGACTTAAACAGGTGGTGGTCCAATCGGATCTGGTGGATCGATTACGTGACCTTGCTCCTTTAGATATCGAAATCTTGCGGCTTGAAGATTTGCTGGTTGGAATCAAGGACGAGACGCGCACGCCAGAAGAAATACATCCGCTCCCGAAAAACGACACTCTGGCCTATGTCATCTACACCTCTGGTTCAACAGGATGCCCAAAGGGCGTTGAGGTTCAACAGTCAGCGGTTGTGCATCAGATGCGTTGGCTTGCTGAACAAGAGTACCTCACGCCGGATACACGAATTCTGCAGAAAACACCGATCAGCTTCGACGCGGCGCAATGGGAAATACTTGCGCCAGCAGTAGGGGCCTGCACCGTTGCAGGATCTGTCGGCCTGTACCGAGATATTGACGCGCTTATCGAACGCATTTCTGACGCGGGTGTTACGCATCTGCAAGCGGTTCCCACACTGTTAAGCGCGCTGATCCAACGGGATGATTTTCGGGACCAAAAGGGGCTACGTGCTGTTTTCTCTGGCGGCGAAGCGCTGTCTAGAAAACTGGCAGGATCTATTCTGGCTAATATGCCCTGGCTCAAACTTGTCAATCTTTATGGGCCAACAGAAACCACAATCAATGCCACAGCCTATGAGGTCACCCCACATGATCTCGTGCATGACGAGGCCATAATTTGTATTGGCCGACCCGTCAGCGGCCTGCGCTGTGACGTGCTGAATGCCGATTTGGGATCGGCAGCCGTTGGCGAAGAGGGTGAGTTATATATCTCCGGCCCGCAGGTTGCGCGCGGTTATCGCAATGCACCAGAACAGACCGCAGATCGCTTCATTGAGCGCCCAGAAGAGTTGGGCGGGCGTATGTATCGAACCGGTGATAAATGCTGCTGGCTTTCTGATGGAACCTTACGGTTCTTGGGGCGCTTGGATCATCAGGTCAAGCTGCGCGGGTATCGGGTGGAGTTGGAAGAAATCTCCTCGGCTATTGCAACCAATCCATGGGTCAATACGGCTTCTGTTGTGATCACTCAGGATGAACGCAGTGGTGAAGATCGCTTGACGGCCTGTATCGAACTGAATGCCCGTCAGGCTGCGGTTATGGATCAGGGCGTTGCGGACAGCCATCACCGATCCAAACAGAACAAACATCAGGTCAAAGCCCAGCTGGCCAACGTGGGTCTGCGCCCTAAGAACCCAAATGAGCCAATGGTGGCCCTGCAAGGCCGCCTGGAAACAGCTGAAATGCGCGAGGAGGTATTTGCGCGTAAAACCTATAGGTTCTTTGATGGCGAACCTCTGGATCTTGGTCAGATCACTGAATTTCTTGAGGGCTGGCAAAGGCAAATGGCCGGTGGTCCTGTGGGCACGTTTGCTGCGCTTACTCTTGACCGTCTGGGGGGGGTATTGCGCTGGATGGGGCAATTTCACAGCGACGAACGCCTGTTGCCCAAATATGCTTATGCCTCGCCGGGCGCGCTTTATGCCACGCAGCTTTACCTCGAAACGCGGGGCACTTCAGGGCTGCAGGATGGGTTCCATTATTACGATCCGGCCCAGCATTGCTTGCGTTTTGTGGCCCAAAGCGCGCCCCACAGCACTGTATTGGATGGAGGGATCCGCCTGCACTTCGCCGGACGCCACACGCCTTTTGAAAGCGTCTACAAAACTAATGTAGTAGAGGTGATGGAGATTGAAACGGGGCATATGCTTGGCGTGCTGTCAAAGCATCTTGCCGCGTTTGGGCAGGGGGTTTCCCCGGCACAAGGCTGTGAAGATTTGATTGCACGTCTAGGCCTGCCAAACGAAGATCACAACCTTGCCGCCTTTGATATTGTTCCAGCGGCGCGGCGCTGGCAGCCGAACCTGGATATTTTTGTACAGCAGCAGCCTTACGGCATCACGGGCTTGCAAAACGGCATGCATCACCTTGAGCAGGGACAGCTGAAGCGTATTTCTACTGATATCATCAAGGAAAATGATGTCATCGCCATCAATCAGGCGGTTTATGCTCGCTCGTCAGTTGGCATTGCCTTGGTTGGTCGGGAAACAGATGAAGCGCTGAACTATATCGCGCTTGGTTTTGCCATGCACCACGCCCAGGCCAACACCTTGGGTTTGGGGTTCATGTCTTCAGGCTACAGTTCCCATTCCGGTCACCCCTTGCCCGCAGCAAGACGTCTGGACCGCATTCTGAGCGATTGCGAGATCGAGGCGGGGCCGATGTATTTCTTCATGGGTGGACAGGTCAATCCCGCTCAGGTCAGCAGCCAAGGCATGCACGAAGACGCTGTGCACATGGAAGGACCTGCGGAGATGATCCGCAAACAGTTGAAGCGCAGCCTTCCAGATTACATGATCCCAAATAACGTGGTGATCTTTGATAAAATCCCCATTACGGCCAATGGCAAGGTTGACCACAAGGCGGTCAAAACTGCACCACAATTGCGCGAAGCGCTTGCGCCGCGTCCTTATTTGGCCCCTCAAGGGGAGACGCAGATCCGGTTGTCAGCGCTCTGGTCTGAGCTGCTGAACGTGGAGGAGATCTCGCAAGATGATGATTTCTTCTTGCTGGGTGGCAACAGTCTTGGCGCGATTTCTCTGCTACACCGCATTGCAAATCTCTTTGGATGCAAACTGCCAACCCAGTCTATTTTTGAACACAGCGTTTTGCGTGAGCTCGCAAAGGAAATCGAACGCAACTGTGCAAACAGACAGCAAGCGCCTCAAAGCCGTCTGGTGAAACTGAACCAACAAGGAACTGGGCAGCCGATCTTCATTTGGCCCGGTCTGGGCGGCTATCCTATGAAGTTGCGCGCCCTCGCACAAGAATTGGACCGCCCTGCTTTTGGTGTGCAGGCCCGTGGCTTAAACGAAGGCGAGATCCCCGCATCAACCATTGCGGAAATGGCCCGTGAAGACCTTGCGGAGCTTACTGTGCAGTACCCCGACGGTCCGATCACCCTATGGGGGTATTCCTTTGGCGCACGGGTGGCCTTTGAAGCGGCATGGCAGCTGGAACAGCAGGGCAGAGAGTTGGATCAACTGGTGCTGATCTGCCCCGGCAACCCTTCACTGCCACCAGAGCTGGCGACAGTGGAGGATAGCAAAGGCACCTTGCCAAACACAGCCCGCCCGCGACGGGCATCGCTGCAAGATCCCAGCTATCTGGCAATCCTGCTTTCGGTTTTTGCAGGTCAGATTGATGTCAAACGCACCCGCCGTCTGCTGGTTGAGTGTGTGGAAGGCAATCACCAAAGCTTCCTTGATCACCTTGCCTGCGAAGAACCTGAGATACCTCGCGATATGGCCGCTCGCATCGTCGATATCGTCCAGACTACGTATCAATTTGAATACACATTTACCGAGCTTCTGGGGAGACGCCTTCACGCGCCAGTCACGGTGATCAAGGCCAAAGGCGATGATTATTCCTTTTTGGAAAACACCTCAGGTTTTGCGTCTCAGCCGGTCAAGACACTGACTATGCCGCAGGATCACTATCAGGTTCTCCAAACTCCATATGTGCGCGATCTGGCAGGTTTGATTCAGCGATCCGCATTGCGCAAATCACCATCTGCATCTTTGGAAATTCAGGACTGACACATGCCCCACATTGACATTGCCTATTTCGACAAAGAGCTCACTGAAACACAGCTTGCGCAGCTGGACAAGGATTTAACACAGGTGATTTGCACCTGCCTTAAGGTCCCAGCCTCAGCTGTATCCATCGGGTTGGAACCGGTCGCGCCCGACGTCTGGAACACCCAAATCGCTCTCCCTCGCATCGTGACCCGCGCTGCCAGCCTGCTCCGTCAACCCGACTACCCTTTGCCTAAGCCCGATACAGCCCATCAGACGAAAGACATATAGATGAAACATTTTGATACTGATCATGGTCTGACATTTAAGTTCCAGACCGAAGTCGCGGATGCGCTGGCCGAAGGCCAGCCAGTCGT
Source organism: Epibacterium ulvae (assembly GCF_900102795.1). Lineage (GTDB taxonomy): Bacteria > Pseudomonadota > Alphaproteobacteria > Rhodobacterales > Rhodobacteraceae > Epibacterium > Epibacterium ulvae. Next base: position 207,638 of record NZ_FMWG01000004.1, read on the forward strand.
TGCATTGGAATCAAATGTCATCACCCACGGGCTGCGGTATCCGCATAACATTGCTGCGGCTCAGGACATCGAAGCTGCCGTGCGCGCGAACGGCGCAGTCCCTGCCACAATCTTCATCGAAGACGGCGCGATTGTATATGGATCAGACCCTCAGCGCCTTGAACGCTATGCAACCTCAGACGGCATTCCCAAAGTCTCCAGTCGGGATTTGCCTTTTGTGCTTGCCAATCGCAGTCCAGGCGCAACAACGGTTGCCTCCTCTCTGATCTGTGCCCAATGGGCCGGTATCCCGATCTTTTCGTCCGCTGGTATTGGTGGCGTGCACCGGGGTGCCCAGGACAACATGGATGTTTCGGCTGATTTAATCCAATTCACTCGCAGCCGGGTCACAACGGTCTGCGCTGGGGCCAAGATGATTTTGGATCTTCCGCTCACGTTAGAGTTTCTTGAAACCCACTGCGTGCCGCTCGTCGCTTATAAATCTGATGATTTTCCGGCGTTTTTCTGTGAAACGAGCGGTTTGAAGTGTCCCCAACGCATGGATGACCCGCACAGCATTGCCCGTGCGATCAATTTGCACGCTGCATCCGGCGCGCCGGGAGGCGTGGTGGTCACCGTGCCACCACGTCCCGAGGATGCGATCCCGACACAAGTCGCCGAAGATGCGTTAGCAACAGCATTGAAGCGCGCTGAGAGCGCAAACATCGTCGGGCCAGGTCTGACCAAATTTCTTATGCGCCAGCTAGAAGAGGCAACAGGTGGTCAAACAGCGCGTGCAAACGCGGCAGTGTTGATCAGCACCGCAAGCGCCGCTGCAGAGATTGCCGTGGCCCTTGCCGCTGATACCCCCAAGAGCCCTTCGATTTTTCACACCACAACACGTTAGGACAGATAGATGAGTAGAGATCTTCTTTTCCAGCCCACTTCATATGGGAACATTAATGTCGCCAATCGGCTGGTCATGGCCCCGATGTCGCGTAACCGCGCAACGGTTCAAGGCCATGCGACTCCGCTTATGGCCAAGTATTATGGCCAACGCGCGACCGCCGGCTTGATCATCAGTGAAGGCATGCACCCCTGTCAGGTGGGGCAGGGCTTCGCAAATGCCCCTGGTCTTTTTACCGATGAACAAGCCGCAAGCTGGCGTCCGGTTACCGAAGCGGTACACGCTAAAGGTGGCAAAATTTTCGCACAGATTATGCATGCGGGACGCATCGGCCATCCTGCTCTTTACCCGTCAGCGCATGAGTCTATGGCGCCTTCGGCCATCGCCGCAGCCGGCACCACCTATACGCCCGAAGGAATGCTGCCGTATCCGTGCCCCAAAGAAATGACACTGGCCGACATTGAACAGGCGATAGCAGATCATGTTAAAGCCGCGCGTCTGGCGATGGACGCCGGTTTTGACGGTATCGAAATCCACGCCGGCAATGGGTTTTTGATCCATCAGTTTATGTCACAAAACACCAACCAAAGAAGCGATCAGTTTGGTGGAAGCTTGGAAAACCGTATTCGCTTGGCACAGCAGCTGATCAAAGCTTGCGTTGCTGAAATCGGCGCTGATCGGATCGGGGTCCGACTATCTCCGGCGAACCCTTATAATGACATATCAGAGGGAGATACACCTGATATCTATGGCGCTTTGGTCCCAAGTCTGCCAGCAGATTTGGCTTATCTTCATGTCATGGAGGCCAACAACCGCGATATGACACAACAGATCCGCGATTTGTGGACAGGGGCTTTGATCGTCAACCCGCATGCAGATGCCCAATCCTGGCCCGCAGGTCCCGAAGTGGTGCCCCCTCTTCTGTCCAGCGGCCTCGCTGAAGGTGTGGCACTTGGGCTTTTGTTCCTCGCCAACCCAGATTTGATTGCACGCCTCAAAAGCAACGCAGAACTCAATCTGCCGGATGAAGCAACCTTTTATGGCGGCGACAGTCGGGGTTATACGGATTATCCCACTTTGGATCAGCTTGTGGTCGCAGAATAAATGAAAGCTCAGCGCCGTGAAGAGGAGACACGGACCGGCGCTGTTGTTTCTGCTGGTATGATATGATGCACTGCCCGTGTGGTCATGCTATTAAATGTCAGGTTCAGAGTTCGTTCAGCCTATCATGATGGTTTTCAATCGAGGCCATGTACGCAAGGCCTTCGTCTCCTGTCTTTTGCAACGCTATAAAGGCAAGCAGACGCAAGACGCCCAAAACGCTGGAACAACTATCAAAAACATGTTCATTTCCGATCGGGCAAACAGTCGTCCATCGTGCACGATGGGCCAGGCTAAGTGAACTGGAATCCGCGATTAAAAGAATATCGACACCGCTGTCAGCAAGAATGTCGATACATGCGCGAAGCTTGCTGACAATGCGGCGAATGCCAACGATGACAACCTCATCGTCTTTGTTAAACCCGGCAAGATGTTCGGCACTGGTTTCTCCGGCCCCAGAGATCAGGCGCGTGCCGGGACGAAATTGCACAAATTGCCAATGTGCATATGACGAAAAAAAATGGCTATTGCGCATGCCAAGGAACCCGATTTGTCGTGCAGCCACCAAACGCTCGGCAGCGTTTTCGATGGTATTCCGGTCCAGATTGCTAAAAGGATTTTCGACGATCTCTGCCTCTTTCCGCGAAAAGTTTGCATTAACATCAGTAGGTTGGTGGGGTTTCCTTTGCCCGATCAGGTTCAAGGGAGACCCCTGACCGGATTGATCGCGGGTCTCACGACGCGTGGCATCATAGGTTTCAAAGTCAAGGCTTTTGACAAAACGCGTCATCGTTGAATTGGAAACATTTGCCATCTGGGCAAGATCAGACGCCGAACTTAGCAGCGTTAGCACCGGATTATCCAATAGCAGGTCAGCGATCTGTCGCTCTCGTCGCGTGAGCCCGTCATAGGCGGCAATCATCTATTGTCTCAAACTGGTCATGCGTCAGCCGCAACATCCTGTGCGCTGCCTGTCAAGCAAGGTCGTACGCAAATTTCCAAAATGCTTAATTTTCCAATAAATTTTTACTTTGAGAAAATATTTCCAAAACCTTTTTTCCTCGTCTACCCACCAAAGCGATCACCAAGAAAAGGTGTTTCGCATGAACATGACGACCTCCGAAACCGGGACTAAACGTGTAGACACCGCGGTAACGCTGAGCGGCGTCAACAAGTGGTATGACAATTTTCACGTATTGAAGGATATCAATCCTACGGTGAAACGTGGTGAGCGCATCGTGATTTGTGGCCCTTCAGGGTCGGGAAAATCCACCTTGATCCGCTGTATCAATTATCTGGAAACGCACCAGACCGGCTCTATCAACGTGGATAGGGTTGAGGTGTCTCAAACTATGAAGAATGCTGGCAAACTGCGTCGCGATGCAGGCATGGTGTTTCAGAGTTTTAACCTATTCCCCCATTTGACCGTGTTTGCCTCAACGGAGGGTGTTGAAACGCAGCAAGGAAGAGGCGCGTGAGATTGGACTGAAGTTCCTTACCCGTGTGTGCATTCCCGAACAGGCTGATAAATATCCGGGTCAATTGTCTGGCGGCCAGCAGCAGCGCGTGGCCATCGCACGCTGCTTGATGCTTTTGATGTACCAACCTTGGCGCTCGATCCGGAAATGGTGGGCAAAGTGCTTGACACTATGATCCAACTGGCCCGGACCGGAATGACGATGCTGTGTGTGACCCATGAGATGGGATTTGCCCGTGAAGTTGCAGACCGGGTATTTTTATGGACGCCGAGAAGATCGTTGAGGAAAATACACCCGATGCGTTCTTTGATGGGCCCCAATATCATTGATTTTACTGACCTGATGCGCTGGGGCAAAAAAATCGCCAACAGCCAGGTGCCTGAGGCAGAGCCCTTTATTGTCTTCCCAATCGTTGCGTTGATTTATTTCGTGCTTTGCTTCCCGCTTTCTCAGTGGGCCAAATCCATGGAGCGAAAACAAGCTCTGGGAAAGTCCCGCTGATCGCAATTTTTGTCGTCCAACAGAAAGGATAACACTGTTTAGCAAATTGAATTACCGCTCTTTGCAGGCGCGGTCAGCGTGATGGGACTTGCCTCGGTTGCATCGATGGCGGACCAGTTGACAGAAATTCTGGACAAAGGAACGATTGTAATTGGCGTGCCGGAAAATTCCCCACCCTTTGGTTTAGTTGGCGCCAGCTTTACATATGAAGGCTATGATGTCGATATTGCCAAGCTGATCGCCGAGGATCTGGGTGTCACGCTGGAGCTGAAGCCAATCACCTCAAAACAGCGTATTCCATTTCTGACCTCAGGTACTGTTGATCTGGTCGTCTCCTCCATGGGAGCCAACCCAGAACGCGCGAAATCAGTCTGGTTCTCATTCGCTTATGGCCGTTCTTTTCCGGCGCATTCGCTGCGCCCGGGATTAAAATTTTTTCGCCTGAAGACCTCGTGTGATTGAAGGCAGGTGTGACCGGTGGAACCATCGAAGATCCTGAACTGTCCAAAGCCTTGCCAGAAGGTGCTGAGCTGATCCACTTTGGCGACAATGCAGCAACACTGTCAGCCTATCTGGCTGGTCAGGTGGATGTGCTGGTCACCGGGAACACGGTTGCCGCCAAGCTGGCTGCCGGCAACCCGGACAAGGCGCTGGAAACCAAGTTTGTCGTTCGACAGTCTCCGGCTTTTATTGGTGTGAAATCTGGCGAAGCGAACATGCTGCAGTGGGTGAACGTCTTCGTTCTGCATAAAAAACTAGGTGGCGTTCTGAATGACCTGTCGATCAAATGGTTAGGGCAAGAACTTCCCTATCTGCCAAGCCTTTAAGCGCATCGCGATAACTGAACAAGCGGCCAGAGACACTGGCCGTTTGTGTTGCGCAAACATGCAGGTCCCCAAACCGCTTTTGGCGCTGGTGGCCTGAGGTTAATCTGTCGTGGGTCAAAGTTCACCTTGAAGCCGTCGGGTATGATCGTTGATTTCAGAAACATCCCGCGTGATGGCGCGAAGCTGGGATCGAATATCCTTTCCGGTGGCCGGATAATTCCCGTCAAGCGCCGCAGTGCCGATTGTGAAAGCTGAGGAACCCGCGGCCTGTACCTCAGCGATACGGCCTTTGTTGTGGATGGATCCCGCTATGATGACAGGTTTGTCAACGGCCTCACAAACCGAAGTCATGAGTGATTTTACGTCACCAGTTGAACGATAGGCCAAAAGATCCAGACCATGCACACCCTCCAAAGCGGCAAGTTTCTTTGCACTTGCAACGATTTCGGCAATCGAACCCTCTAATACGCTGGGGTGGCCTGTAATATTGCCGGGGAATGGATAATATTGAATGCCAGTCTCTTCTAAAAGTGGCAACACTGCAGACGCATTGGTGCCTCCCATCAAGATATCAACACCAATCTCAATCGCGACCTTCGCGGATCGAACCTCGCTTTCCTTGTCCAATGACACAACTTCAAGATAGCTGGTGGCGCCGCTGTCCTTGATCCTCTGGTTCAGCGTCTGCAACCGGCTTATCGGCAGCCCGACATCTTTGAAGCCTATATGACGAATGCCCTCAGCAAGCGCCGTTTCTAGACGCTGTTCGGCATCGTCAACGGTTTTATCATCGCGGGTCAGCATAAAAATAAATCGCAGTCCCATCACAAGGCCTCCTTCAGTTTTGATGCAATCAGCTGGTTGGCGTAAGTGATGGCTGTCTCCAGGCTGGTAGAGACTGCGATGCCTTGTCCGGCAATGTCGAATGCTGTCCCGTGATCCGGGCTTGTGCGCACAAACGGGAGTCCAAGCGTGATATTCACGCCGTTTTCGAGCCCCAGATATTTGACTGGGATAAGGCCTTGATCGTGATACTGAGCCACCACAATATCAAATTCCCCCTGACGAGCGCGCATAAATACAGTGTCACCGGGCCAGGGCCCCGAAGCGTTGATCCCCTCGTTGCACACGGCCTTAATCGCAGGTGCGATGATTTCAATCTCTTCACGGCCAAAGAGGCCACTTTCGCCGGCATGGGGGTTTAACCCTGCGACGGCAACACGCGGGGTTTCAAAGCCAAGTGCAATTGCGCCTTGGTGGGCCAGTCGAATGGCCGCCATCTGTGCCTCAAAAGTTGCCTTCTGAATCGCATCAAACAGAGAGACGTGAATGGTGACCAAAACGGTGCGAATGACATCATTGCCGAGCAGCATCGCCACACGTTCTGCGCCGCTCAACGCCGCAAGAATTTCTGTGTGACCGGGGTATTTAATCCCTGCGGCTGACAGTGCAGATTTGTGGATAGGGGCCGTCACAATGCCGCTCACTTCATTTTGCATGGCACAGGCGACAGCTTTGACAATCGCATCGTAGGCAGCTTTGCCGCTTGCGGAACTCACATCCCCAAATTGAGGCAGAGTGTCCAATGCACAGCATTGAAGAACTTCAATTGTATTGGGCGCAAATCTTGCGTCTCCGATGGATTGCACTGACCGCACAGACATATCAACATTGGCGATTTTAACGGCACGTTTCATGACAGCGGCGTCGCCAAACACAACAGTGTGCAGGTCGTCGGGTTGTCGGCTGAGACTCTTGGCGACAATCTCTGGGCCGATGCCTGACGGATCGCCCATCGTGATGGCCAAAGGTTTGGAGGAATAGATCATTGAGATACCTTCAAATGACGGTCTGAAGGTGATCATAGATGTCGGAAATGTGTAAAAAAGCGATATTCTGTAACGAATTATGGTGATAAATAGTCACCAATGAAGAGATCAGATATACCCTCGCTTGATGATTTGCGCGCTTTTGCATCCGTGGCGCGGCATGGATCGATACGCGGCGCTGCAGATGAACTTGCATTGACACATGGCGCTGTCAGTCGGCGTGTCGCCAAACTCCAACGCGATCTTGGTCTTCGCTTAATTGAGGCGGACGGCCGTGGGATCGCAGTAACGCCTGCCGGGAAGGAACTTGGCACAAGCACGGTGCGGGCTTTCGCAATCATTTCCGATACACTTGCAAGTCTGCAAGCAGGGGAGGATGACGGCGCGGTTGTGATATCTTGTGAACGCTCCATTGCTATGCGCTGGTTGATCCCAAGGCTCAGTCAGTTTCAAGACGAACATCCCGAGGTGCGGGTCCATTTATCAGTGGGGGGTGGTGCTTTTGATTTTGCAACCGAAGGCACAACACTGGCGTTGCGCCGTATGGACTTTGCTGTCGCCCCGGATTTGGATGTGACCTATCTTGCAGACGAAAGGATGGGCCCTGTCATGCAGGCGGAAATGGTCGCGGAGTTTCGCGCGGGGCATTTTATTGGCTTGGGGTCAAAAACCCGCCCCAATGCATGGGATGAGTGGATCAGATTGAATCCTGACGCCCCGCCCCCAAAGGAGCTCAGACTGTTTGACCATCACTTTCTGATGGCTGAAGCTGCGGCGAGTGGTCTGGGCGTTGCATTGGCCCCTCAATTTGTCGTGATGGACGATATCGATCGAAATAGGCTTGTTGCGCCGTTTGGGTTCATCGCGGATGGCTCACATTATGGCTTGATACAGAAAAAAAGTGATCTGCAGAACACAGCCGCTCAGAAATTGGCGAAATGGATACGTGATGAAGTGTCTGCGTCGCAACCCTGAATGCGATAGCTTCAGCGCGTTCAGGGTTGCGCGACTTTGTAGACTATTGATCTGTAGGTATATCTTTTAGCCACTCGATGAACGCAGCTGGAGCCGCGCGTGTGGTATTGCGTGGTGCCGTAACCGCGTAATAGCTCGCCCCTGTGGCAATCTGAGGGCCAAAGGCCACAAGGGTGCCATCTTGTAGGTCCTGTTTTACTGTTGCCAATGGGACCAGCCCGATCCCAGCACCAGAGCGCACGGCTTCTAACACCATGTAGTAGTGTTCAAAGACCAAACCCGGGCGATCCATCGCAATCGATATCTTCGCTTTGTCCAGATACGCCTGCCAAGCGCCACTGCGCGTCGAATGGCCAATACGTGTCTCCAGATGTTCACCAGCTGCACGCACAGCAATCATATGTTCATCAAAGAGTTTGTACGCATCAAGGGTACGCCAGCCGCCATGACCACGTGTGATGACAATATCCAAGACGGAAGGGTCCCATGTAACTGGATCTTTGTGATCACTCCTAAAGTCTGCATCAATGGTCTCAACACGCACGTAAACCCCGGGGTAGGCTCGACGAAAACCAGCCAGCAGCGGTGCCAGCCAGCGTGATCCCAACGAGGGTAACACCCCAAGCGTTAAAGTGCCTTCTGTAGAAACAGTAGCGCTATCGCGCGCGGCCTCGACAAGATCAAGAGCCAAGCGCGCAGCTTCGGCCAAACGCGCCCCATCTTCAGTGAGCGAAATGGTCCGTCCCCGGCGCGCAAAAAGCGCGATGCCTGTCTCAAGCTCCAATCGCTGAATGCGCCGAGACAGGGCGCTTTGAGAGATACCAAACTCTAAAGCGGCTTTGGTGAAAGAGTTATGGCGCGCTGCTGCCTCTAAAATAGGCAAAGCGCCGAAGATTAAGATGTTACGTCCGTCATTTTGCATGCGTTTAGCTCATGTATAAGTTCTATTCTGTTCCCAATTTATGCATGTATAACCCACGCCAGTTTTAACTCAAACGGAGGATCGTACCATGCGCCCGTTCCATCTGGCATTCCCTGTAAGGAATTTAGACGCTGCAAAAGTGTTTTATTTTGAAGTGCTTGGTTGCAAGCCGGGGCGAGAAATCGCGGGCCACTGGTTTGATTTTGATCTATTTGGGCACCAAATGTCTGCGCACCTTCAAACCGATGCACCACAACCACATCAAATGTTGGGGGAGGTCGCTGGTGATTGTGTTCCAATCCCACATTTCGGTGTCGTTTTAGACATCGAAACTTTCGACAAATTGGCCGATAGGCTGGCCCGTAATCCTGATACGGATTGGATTCTCAGACCCAAGAAACGCATGCGAGGTGAGCCCGGAGAACAGGTCACTATGTTTGTTCGGGACCCATCAGGTAACGCCCTAGAGTTCAAAGGCTTCGCAGAGCAAGCCTCACTTTTTGCGATGTGAGATACTCAATGAAAATTCTACAAACTCCCAAAAGAAACGGCATACGTGATGAAGATCGACTAACCGTTGCTGTCGCACAGATTGCCCCCGTTTGGTTGGATCGCAGGGCAACTCTGGCCAAGGTGGAAAAGACCATAGCCGTAGCTGGAGCGCAAAACTGCGATCTGGTCACATTTGGCGAAGCAATTGTGCCCGGATATCCCTTCTGGATCGAACGTACAGATGGGGCACGGTTCAATGATCAAAGACAAAAGACTCATTACGCCCGATATCTTGATCAGGGTGTGAATATCGAACGCGGCGATCTCAACGGTGTTGTGTCAGCCGCAAAGCGACATTCGATCGGCGTCTATCTTGGCATAATGGAACGCGCCCCGGATCGCGGCGGCCATAGCCTTTATTGTTCGCTGGTATATATCAACGCACAGGGACGGATTGCGTCTGTTCACCGGAAACTGCACCCAACCTATGAAGAGCGGCTCGCATGGGCGCAGGGCGACGGTCATGGTTTGGTCGTCCATGATTTAGGCCCGTTCCGCGTCGGTGGTCTGAATTGTTATGAAAATTGGTTACCTTTGGCGCGCTCAGCGCTTTATGCCCAAGGCGAAAGCTTACATGTTTCAGTCTGGCCGGGCGGTTTGCATAATACTTCAGATCTGCCGGTATTTATTGCGAAGGAATCGCGCAGTTACGTCATCGCCTGTTCAGGATTGATGCGGGCGGAAGACTTCCCTTCGGATACACCCGATCTGGATATGATTTTGGCTGATGGGGCTGAAATTATCTCCAATGGCGGATCCACAATTGTAGCACCAGATGGAAGCTTTTTGATCAATCCAGTGCTCAATCAAGAGGCTCTGATCGTTGCTGAGATCGATGCGGGGTTTGTTCGCGGCGAACGTCAAAACCTGGATCAGGCTGGGCATTATGCGCGCCCCGATGTGCTTCGGCTAGAAGTTTCAAGGAAACGCCAAAGACAGATAGAATTCCAAGATTAAGCGTTGCTGGGCGGTAGACACCAGCGCCTTAGTCCGCACTATCTGCCGCCGCTATCTTATAAGATCATACATAATTGGCTCTGCAGCCGAAATCGAGCGCAATAAATCCCATCTGTTGTAAGTGGGGTGGCTGACAGGAAGACCTTCGAGCGCTGTCGCATCGGGGGGCATCGCCTGTTGCCTTATATCAGGCAATAGATCTTTATTCCTTTGTTTCATATCAATTTTCAGAACTAATCTTCATTATACTCAAGCTCGCCAAGTCGCCAAATGGATATTATAAGGGTTTCAAAGCGCGTTTTCGTGATGAGTTCTTAAACGGTGAAGTCTTTTACAATTTGGGAAGAGCGTACATCCTGGTAGAACAATGTGGAAACACGACAACAGGAAATGACGCCGCAGTGTTCTGGGCTACCGCTTGCTTGCGTCAGATACCATCATCCAGATGGATCCAAGGCCAGTCATGCACTACCAATCAAATTGGGCCACACAAGTGGGGCCGATCTGCCGCATGAGGCCCCAAACTATTGTAAAAATAACAATTTGCAACAAAGGCGTATTTCGCGCATCGAAACTTTTATGTAGTAACAATTCGGTGAAGTGAACGTGATATCGACGGAATGCCGAATGATACGCGTTTAGTTGTTTCTGCCCCATTCTTGCCCTCATGGGTTTGTATCGGAGCGGGTGTCATGCCGGGTTTTTGGTTTGGCGAATGGGAATAAACTTGGGTTGCAGCGTGGCTGCATGGATACTGAAAAGGTAATTCTATGTCCTTGAAAAATGTTTACAAAACAGCTTCTGGTGCCTTTGGCGTTGATGGGTATTCTTTTAAACAAAAAAACCTGCTCAAGCGGCTGGACAAATTGGACAACAAGGGCATCTGCCAAGGTCTTTGCCTGTGTCATGCCGGCATGGCGAAACAGGGCATCAAATTCAAAGGTGGCGGAGAAACTGGCATGCATTCGCTGTTTGAGTATGCCAATCACGCTCAGCAGCATTTTGAGACAATGGGCAATCCGGATGATCTCAATGGGGTCACGGCAATGTACAACCACTTGTCGAGAAACTTTCACCTCAGAATTAAAACGATACGTGAGTTCAGCTGTGCGCCTGGCGAAGTCGCGAATATGACCCAATGGGCCTGGGGGCGCGCGCCGGGCTATTTCCAGATTCTTCTGCCCAATCACGTTGTGTCCTTCCACCTTGGAGATGGCGTGAACTATTTTGACCCGAACTACGGCATGAGCGAATTCAACACGTTCAACCTGTTCGAAAACTTCATGGGTTTCTATCACACTCACCCTGATTTTTTGACCGCATATGGTCTTGGCCATCCGATGCCGTCGCCGCGACCTGTTTTTGTGGTGGGTTTGGAATAATAAAACGTTGCGCTGATTTAGGGCGTCTATCGGGCGCTCTGGATAGCGAGGCTTGAACAAGAAAGTGGAGCGGTTTTGCAACAGGCATGGCGATGTTCGATTGTGATGTTTCAGGGGCGAGAGATCCTTGAAAAGCGAGCGGACGGGGCGGTGGCGCAGCAGGCTCTGGCCCATGAAGCTAGAATGCTTGAGAAGCTGGCCGGACTTCATGTTCCAGAGCTGATTTCGTTCTCACCGGATCGGGCTGTTTTGCAGCGTGCCTATGTTGCGGGTCAGCCCCTGTCTGAATTGCGGCGCGAATACTGGACGCGCGTTTTGGATCAGGTCGAGGAGGCTTTGGTTCGTGTTCACGCCTATGGTTTTGTCCATGGGGATCTTAGGCCGGACAATATTATCGTGTCTGAAAGCGCCGTTTCCCTGATTGACTGGGAGCACGCTTTGCATCTGGGGATGGTGATTGATCAGGTGCCTCATCGTGCGGTGACGCCAGGCTTGTCACACCCCCGACTGATTTGGGGGCATGGGGTGGTTGATACAGATCTCGATGTTTATCCGATCGATCAGATGCGGCGCAGGGCAAACGAAAAAGATGAGTATAGGGCGTCAGAAAAAGCGCCGGAAAAAATAACTGGGCCCGTTTAACGTATTGAGTAGGCCGGTTTTTGGGAGCCATGCCGCATAGGCGGCTGAATGAAGGGCATGACATGAGCGAAGCAGCGATTTTGATCAAGCTTGTCGTGGACAAGAAGCAGGAGTTAGACGTTGCCGATTTCACCCTGCGCGAGGTCCTGTCTGAGATCCCGGAGTATCGCGTCACGGTCTATGATCAGGATACGGCACTGGATGTACTGGTCGGGAAACCCGTCACGCTTGAGTTTGTCGAGGATGTCTATTCCGATGCAACGCCGCGGGATTTTGCGGGGCTGATCATGTCGGCTGAGCGCGCTGTGGATCGTTCAGGTTCGCCGGTGCTGAGTTTGTTGATCCAGCCGCGTCTTGCGGTTTTGGGGTTGAGCGTGCACAGCGCGATCTACCAGAAGAAGGATGCGGTTGATATCCTGAAGGAAGTCCTGGCCCGTAACGGTCTGTCCCGCGTGACGGTGAGTGGTTCCAAGGGGAAAGCCAAGCGCGATACAGTTATTCAGTTCAATGAAAACGACCTTTCGTTCGTGCGCCGTATTCTTGCCGAGGAAGGTCTGGCCTTTTACGTGCATGATGGCAAATCCGCAGAAACACTGGTTGTCCATGATGTGCAAAAGCCCTTTCCTAAAGGAACCGAGCCGCTGAAGCTGACCGATACCGAGCTTTCAGATGTATCCCGCGTTGCGGCAGAACGCCTGAACCTGCGGCGTAACTTGCGCGCCGATAAGGTGGAGCTGACGCATTATGATCCTGAAAAGGCTGATATGGCCACGGCGGGGCCCAGCATTGCGAGCGAGGCCAAGACCACCGAGACGCCGAATGTCATGGAGTACCGGCATGTCACCATTGGCGATCTTAAGGCAGCAGAGCTGAAGGTTCTGGCCAGCGCCGAACAGCGGCCAGAGCTGGCATTGACCGGGCAGTGCGAACATCCGGCAATGTATATTGGCCAGGAAATTGATGTGGCCAGTACCGGGTCGTCTGATATTGCCGGGCGCTATATGCTGGTGGGGCTGACTTATGTGATGGTGCGCGGCAATGCGCTGTCCTGCCGGTTTGAGGCCGTTCCAAGCAGCCATATCCCAGCCCCTGAGCGCCTGCCCAAGCCGTTGATCGCTGGGGTGCACAATGCAATTGTTGTTGGTAGCAGCAGCGCCAAGGCCGGGGATGTCGCCTGCGATGCGATGGGACGGGTACAGGTTCGGTTTTTCTGGGACAAATCCAGCAATCCGAGCGGTTATCTTCGGGTTGCGGAACCTTATGCGGGCAGTGGCTATGGCGCGCAGTTCACGCCGCGGGTCGGGCATGAGGTTCTGGTGTCATTCCTCCATGGTGACCCGGATGCGCCGGTTATCACCGGGCAGCTTTACACCGAGAAGAACAAGCCGCCTTTTGCGGAGAAGAATACCACCAAAACCGGGCTGCGCTCTAAGCTTGAGGGTGATCCCAATGAGCTGGAGTTTGACGATAAGGAAGGCGCAGAGCTGATCGGCCTACGGGCGGCTAAGGATTTCGAGCTGATCGTGACGGAAAATGTCACCCGCGATGTGAAGAAACTGGACACGACTACAATCGGTGAGGATTGTAAGCTGGACATTGGCAAGACCTGGGACATCAAGGTTGCGGATGCACAGACAAATTCGGCCAAGAGCCGAAGTTCCAAGATCACCAATGCCGAAGACGTTAGCGCCAAGGAAATTACCTTGTCAGGGTCGAGCAAGATCACGCTGAAGGTGGGGTCCTCCAAGATTGAGCTGACCTCCAGCGGGATCAAGATCGACGCACCGCAGGTGTCTGTTACGGGTAAGAGTAAAGTGGAGGTCAAAAGTAATGCCTCGCTTGCCTTGTCCGGTCTGACCAGCAAACTGGAAGCGAAAACCGCGCTGGATCTTAAAGGTTTGAACATAAACGCAAAAGGTAGCGTTATGGTGAAGGTTGAAGGCCCAATGGCCGAGATCTCCGGAAGTGGCATGCTCACCCTCAAGGGTGCCATGACAATGATTAACTAGGGTTAAGCGATGCTACGTAAACTTCCTTTTGATACCAATGTTGAAGTCCTCAAACGTTTTACCCTTACAGAGGAGGGCGCGGCTGTTGTGACGCCAGAGGGGTCCCCGGAAGCCGCTATTGCCGCGTTGTTTCAAAACGGTCAAATGCCTGACATGGTGAATTTTTTCGCTCATGGCATGCCCCCGCGCGAAGGCGTGTGCTGGGCGATTGCCGTACATCATGACTTGCAAAAAAATATTACTCATCATGATCTTAGCACGTTAGCCATGGCTGAAAAATGGGTACGTGATCCCCAAGAGGGAACTCGGATCAAGTTGATGCATGAGGGCGAGCAGCGCGACAGTTCCGATCCGCTGAGCTGGCTTTGCAATGCGGTGGCTTGGAACGGGTCTGGCAGTATGGGGCCGGTGGATGGTCCTGTTGTTCTGCCGCCTGCGGGACTTCATGCGTCTGCCCTGCTGGGGGCGATTGCGCTTCTCGCGGGGGAGACCGAGGAAAGCTATCAGGCGGTGCTGGAAAGTGCCTATCGCCGGGGTTTGGAAGTCGCCAAAGGCGGCTGGCCGCTATCTGTAGAAGAAGGAAAACTGTGATGGCCGGACCTCCCGCAGCTCGAATTACCGATACACATGTATGTCCAATGGTCACAGGCGTTGTGCCCCATGTGGGCGGGCCGATTTCTACGCCATCTGCGCCAACGGTATTGATCGGCAAACTGCCCGCTGCAGGTTTGGGGAGCATCGCCGTGTGTGCTGGCCCACCTGATACGGTTGTTAAAGGCAGCGCGACGGTTATGGCCTCTAAAAAACCTTTGGCGCGCATGGGCGATACCTGTGCCCATGGTGGCGCAATCGTTATGGGCTGCGTCACGGTTTTGGTTGGAGGTTAAAGATTAACCTTCTGAATGGGCCGTGACCGAGTTGCGGCCACTCAACGTAGCTTTTTAGGTCATTTGTCCACAGTTTTGTGAGTGATGCTCCTGTTTTTGCCGCAAACGAAATCGAGCGGTAACCAAACATTAATTTATCCGTCCGAGCATCCGGCAGGGCGAGAACAGAGAATACCGATGAAGGGTAATATGCCACTATGATGTCCGTAAGCTGGCTCGTGTTCCGCGAGGTTTATCTGAAGATCATTTTGTCCGTGCTTGCTGTGGTGGCGGCCATGCTGGTGCTGCAGAATTCGTTAAATCAATTGAAGCTGCGCTCGCTTGCTGCGGAGGCGACGTCTTCGCGCTTGCAGATTTCAGCGTCCACGATTGAAACCGCTATTGTCCGGGCTGAGGGGTTGGGTCTTGCGATGGACGAAATGGAAGGGCTCGCCGATCTTTTGGACCGGGAGCTCAGCCGTGATGGCAGCATCGCAAAAATCTCCATTGTGTCCCCAATTGGCACGCCCGTTTTCCAGTCTGGTGATGCGACTTTACCGCAGGATGAAGTCGAGGACATGCTGCGCCGTATTATGGGAACGCGTGATAAGGTTACCGTGTTTGATGCAGGTGAACGGCTTTACACGGGGCGTCTTTTGTTTGACTCCAGCGGTGTGGTGATGGGCGCCGTTATATTGGCGACACCCACCGAAAAGTACCTGGCACAGGCACAGGGCGCATTTGCGAAGATGCATCTTTTCGCACTGATTATCTTTGGTTGCGTTACCGCTGTGCTGGTACCTTTTATCCTGTTTCAGTTCTCTGGCCTGAATTCGGCCTTCCATGCGCTGGACCCTGCGCGCCTTCTGGGTGTGAAAGCGAGGGCAGCTGTGGCAGTTGACACCACCGGTGTCCAGAGCGCGATTGATGCAGGCAACGCGGAATATGCCGCAGCAGTAATTGAATTGGATGAACTTTTGGCCGAAGCAGACTCGAAGAAGCGCGAGACTTTGGAGACGCCGGCATGAGCGTGACAGATAAGCCGGGTGAAATGTCCCTGATTTCTGGCTTTTCACGCCGCCTCTTCCTTAGTACGACATTGGCCATGGTTGTGGCTGCTAGCCTCAGCTTGATGCTTACGGTTGTTGCATTTAACACGGGTCTTCGCCCTTATCTTCTGGACAAGGCACGCGCGGTTGCGGACGCCGTTCAGTATGATGTTGCCTATGCCATGGAAGTTGGCATTCCATTTGAAGAAATCCGCGGCCTTGATGAACATATGGCCGCTTTGGTCACAGAGCACCCTGAGGTCAGCGCGCTGCGGGTTGTGCCCTCTGATGCTGCAGCAGCCCTCACAGATATGTCGGCAGAGCAGGCGACTTTTGTGACAAAAGAGCCTCTGGGCGTTGGGTTGGTTCAATCTCTGCGCGATGTGGCTGGTGTGGTGTTTAAAACCGGCTCTGCATTTGAAATGGTCTATGTTGATATCGTATATGACGGCCAGGTCTTAGGTAAGGTTGAGGCAACGATCGATGAGGGATATCTTGACGGGAAGATGACTTCGGTCTTCTTTGACACGTTGGTGATCCTGATCGCGGTGTCTCTTGTCGCGCTTGAGGTCATCGTGGTGCTGTCAACATCGCAGCTGACAAGGCCTTTCCATATGGTGGAGCGGGCGGTGAATGGCCGTGCGGGTGGAGATTTGCGCCAGTATCAAATCGGCCGCGGTAAAGGGCGACTTGCACGGTTTATCGAAACCATGAACGAGCAAAATGCGCACTTGAGCACCAAGTTATCGCAGGCAATCAACAATGCGCGAGATGCTGTTTTAACCTCCCGTCTTACCGTCTTTGGTGAAAAGACCAGCGTGCTCAAGACCGATCCAGCGCAGAAGGCGTCGATCATCGATGCGCGTATTCCGCTGTTTGTGTTCTGTTTCGCCGAAGAACTGCAGAAATCCTTTTTGCCACTGTTCGTAGCTGAGTTCCACAGCGAGAGCGACCTCTTTGCGCGTGACATCATGATGGGTCTGCCAATCTCGGCCTTCATGTTTGTGATTGCGGTTTTTACGCCTTTTGCCGGGAAACTGGTGGACCGTTTCGGCAATAAGACACTGTTCCTCTTTGGTTTGCTGCCTGCTGTTTCTGGTTATCTGATCTGTTTCCTCGCCCAAAGCGCCAATGATATTCTGTTGGGTCGGTCGATTACCGCTGTGGGCTATGCGGTGATTACGATCAGCTGCCAATCCTATATTGCAGCTGTCGTCACCGCAGAAAATCGGGCACGAGGCATGGCGATCTTTGTTGGTGTCCTGATGGCGGCTACAATGTGTGGTACAGCTATTGGTGCCATTCTGGCCGATTGGCTGGGCTATAAAATGGTCTTTATGGTCGCGACGGTTTTTGCCCTGATTGCCGGTCTTCTAGGCTGGCAAATGCTTGGTACAGATTTACCCAAGCCGGAAAAGAAAAAGTCTGCAGCAGGCGGTAGCCTGATTTCTACGCTGATGCGCAATAGCCAATTTGTGCTCATCGTGTTGTTTTGCGCGATCCCAGCCAAGGTGATCCTAACTGGTTTCCTTTATCTCTTTGTGCCGATCTATCTTGCGAGTCTGGATGCGACCCAATCTGAAATCGGTCGTGTGATGATGCTTTATTCACTGATTATTATCCCGACCAGCCCGCTGGCCTCTGGTTTTGCAGATCGGTTGGGCAAGAACCTCTGGATGGTGATTTTTGCCACGATCGCCTCCGGTGTTGTACTGCTCGGTCTTTATCAAAGCACAAGCGCGGCAATGGTTCTGGCCGTGGTTGCGGCCTTGGGCGTTGTACATGGTTTCTTGAAGGCACCGCTTATCGTGGCTGCGATGGAGGCTGCCGAAAAAAGTGCTGATATCACACGCACTGGTGCACTTAGCCTGCTGCGCACGAGCGAGCGGATCGGATCGGTTATTGGTCCAGTGATTGTGGCGGCGCTGCTGGTCTATCTGGACCATGGAGAAGTGGCGGCAATCCTCGGAATTTCAGTGGCCGTACTGGGCATTGTCATGGCGATCTTGTCCTTTAACCGCGGGAGCTCTGCTGCGCATGCGTCTTCTTAAGCATTTCCTGTTTGTATTGGCGCTGAGCGCGCCCATCGCGGGAGTATCCTCTGGACTTTCTTTGGCCGACGGGGCGAATGTGGCAAATATCCACATGGTCGTTTGGCGCGGTTGCGAAGAGGCCTGCAAAGCATTTGTCCGTTATTTCGAGGATCGCGAGCTGCCAGTTGACGTGAAGGTTACAGATGTCGGCCGCAATCGGGATCTGCTGCCTGAGATCCAAGAGCAGTTGAAAGCAGAGCGACCTGATCTGGTGGTGACTTGGGGTACAAGCGTGTCGCGCGGACTTCTGGGAACGCGCTCCGATTATGGAACAGCCTCGGCGCTGGGGGATATCCCTGCCATTTTTATGATCGTTGCAGACCCAGTAGGATCCGACATTGTGCAAAGCTACGAAGAAACTGGTCGCCCCATGATTTCTGGGGTGCGCAACCGGGTGCCCGAGGATGTTCAGCTGCGGTTACTGTTTGAATTTAAGCATCCCCACAAGCTGGGGATTCTCAATCACCCCGATGAGCTGAATTCCAGCCTCAATACCGGCAAACTGCGTTTGATCGCTGATGATCTGCAGTTTGAGTTGATCGAAGAGCTCTACCAACCTGAAGAGGACGGCAGTGTCGATGTAGATCAGATCCCGCTGGCGATGGCGCGGCTTAAGGCGCATGGAGCAGAGGCAATCTATGTTGGGTCCAGCTCCTATAATTTGGAGCATCAGGACGCGTTTGTGGCGGCTGCAACAGAGCTTGGTTTGCCGGTGTTCAGTGCCTATACGAAAATGGTCCGAGAAGGTGGCGCCTTGATGGCCGTGGGCACCAGTTATGCCAACGTTGGCCGTCTCGCGGGCGTCCAAGCCGAGAAGATCGTGCTTGGGGGGGAGGCGCCGGGCGAACTGCCAGTGACCTCACTCAGCCGATATTCTGTAATCGTAAATATGAGGCAGGCGCAGCGTCTGAATATTTATCCACCGTTGTCGCTTTTATCTGTCGCGGAAGTTGTTCGCTAAGCTATGTTCGGTTTTTTGGATATCTCGATGTGGAGTTTTTGTGTTTCCCTTAAGTGTCGGGAGGTCATTTAATTGAATTTCTTTGTGTGTGCAGTATGCGTTTGTTAAGAATTTCTTGACCAAGGTTATAAAAATAAATGCAAAAGTTTGGAAACATCCCTCTTGAACACTTGTGATGGGTACATAGGATGGTTTATGCGAACACAAAATCGTGAGGAGTGTCATGGCTGATATTTTAGCACCGATACCGGGTGATTCTCCTTATGGTGTTTTCCTCAAAGGTGAACGTCAAATCTACCGTGGATTGCGAAATGCCTTTAATGGTGCGCAGGCGGCGTGGCGTAAATATTCTGAAACTCCGGATGCGCTCGCGGATTCCGAAAACCAGTCGGCGAATGCGGTGGCGTGGGAGGCGCTGGCCGAGCAGTGTGCAAGCTGTTTGTGCGAGACATCCAAGGATCTGGAAATCCTGTCTTGGTATGTCGCTTCGAAGCTTCATGGCCACAAACCGTTTGAGAAGACCCGTGATGCTTTGGCGGCAATGGCGGATCTTTTGGAAACAGGCTTTGAAAATCTGCAGCCAAACCCGCCCGTTGAAAAGCTGCGTGGTGACACGGATGAGGTTAAGGCGGCTGAAATTGCGGAGCTGCGTCTGCGATCTTTTGTTCAGCTTTTTGGTGAGGTCGAGGGCAGCGGTTTGCTCAATGCGCCGCTCACGAACCTGCCCCTCATTGGCGAAGTTACCTTTGGCAAGTTCCTGCTGGCGGATAAAGACGGCAATCTGGAGGAGCTGAAAGCGGAGGTTATGGCCCATATCGGTGGCGAAGGCCAGGCGCTGACCTCCAAGATTGAAGCTCTGCAATCCATGCACGACTTAATCACTGGGATTGATAAACGCGTCAAAACCTACGCGACGGCCCATGGTCAAACGCCGCCCTCTATCGGCTATGGTCTTCGGCAGATCACGGATATGCTGAGCGCAATTCAGCGTTTGGTCGAAGGTCTTGGTTTTCCTTGGCCAGGCGAAGAGGCGATTGCCGAAGAAGGCGCGGCTGAAGAGAGCGTACAACCAGAGGAGCAATCCAACACAGGCGAAGTGCGTGCCCCTGCTGCGACAGCTTCTGGCGGCCGATTTAATCCAACTGGCAATGTGGCCAACCGGAAGGATGCGCTGAAAGCGATTGCCCAGCTTGCAACCTATTTCCGGACAACTGAGCCTCATTCGCCGATCTGTCTGCTGCTGGATCGCGCGGTGCGCTGGGGCAACCTGAGTGCGGCAGAACTCTACCGTGAAATTCTGTCTGAGGGAAGCGTTGGCATGGCGCAGATGGCGTTGATGACCGGCCTTGAAAGCCAGGGGTTCGCTGACCGATACGGTACCGCAGGTGCAGGTGCGTCTGGCGGGGTGGAGCATCCAACGCTCGACAATTATGCTGCGGCGCTGCCTGTGCCTGCGGCCACCCCATTGAATTCGGTGCCGGCTCCAGCCGTGCCCGTCCCGAGTGCTGCGGCATCTGCCGCTGTGCCTTCCGCTCAGGCCGCTCCTGCGCCTGTTTTGGAACCTATTGAAATTCAAGAAGAAAATGCCGAAGTTTCCGGTGAAGTCGAGGATTTTCAATGGTAATTACATCCCTTAAGTTCACTCAAATCAAAAGGTGATATCATGGCTGGCGTATTTATGCGTGTTGATGGAATTGATAGCTTCAACGGTATGGCAAGCGTGAAGGAAATCGCAGGTAAGAAAGGCTTCTTCCCGATCTCCGATTATAAAATGGGTTACTCCCGTTCCATCTCTATTGCGGTTGGTGCTTCTGGCGATGCGGAAACCGGCATCCCCGCGCTGAGTGACATCGAAGTGGCGCGCGAACCAGATGCGGCCTCCGCGATCCTTGAGACATTGTTTTTCGCACCGGGCGACAAGGGTAAAACCTTTGAGCTGGTTGAAACCAAAACCAAGAACGATGGCGCGGGCATGATCCCTGTCCGTGTGATAACGATGGAAGAAGCGCGCCTGTCTTCTTACAAAACCGAGCCGGGCAAATGCAAAATGACCCTTGCGTTCACCACCCTGTCTGTGACTCATTACTATGAGACCACTTCCGGTGCGGTTGAAAAAGGCGATGTCGTTAAGTTCGACCTGCGTACCGGTGAACTGGTTTCTGGCAACCAGGCCGCTAAAAAATAACGCTTCCGAGGAGGAACGCCTATGGCATTGAACGCTCAGCAAAAGCGGGTTAGCAAAAACCGGGTCAGCATCACCTTTGATGTTGAAGACGGTGGTTCTGTTCAGAAAAAAGAACTCCCGTTCGTCACGGCGATGATCGGTGGCTACTCTGGTGATCGTCAGGATAAAGAAGCGATCGAAGATCGTACCTTTTATCAGGTTGATAAAGACAATTTCAACGATGTGATGGCACGTGTTGGTCCTGAACTGACCTACACAGTCGAGAACAAGATCCAGGATGATGGTTCCGAGTTCGAGGTGAACCTCGATTTCAAATCCATGAAGGATTTTGAACCCGATGCGATCGTCGACAAAGTAGAGCCTTTGAAGAAGTTGGCTGAAACGCGTGAAAAGCTGATGACGTTGGTGGCGAAGGCGGACCGCTCTCGTGATTTAGAGAAAGTCCTGAAGGAAATACTTCAGGACGCTGATATGGTGAAAGCACTGGGCGAAGAGCTCGGCGTTGAAACAAGCACCGAGGGAGATGCGTAATGTCTGAGCAAGAAGCAGCAGGCGCAGCCGAGGTAAAAGAAATCAGTCTTCTGGAGCGTGCGCTTGAAGCCACGGTCCAGACACCTGAGGATACAACCAAGGAACTGCTTTCGGTTCTCACCTCTCAGGCAATGGACGGCCAATTGGTGTGGGATCAAAATGTCGGCATGACCATTCGTAAAACGGTGGCCGAGATTGATAAGCTGATGTCCAAGCAGATGTCTGCGATCATGCAGAACGACAAGTTTCAGCGCCTCGAAGGATCCTGGCGCGGCGTGAACAAGATCGTGCGTGAGACCGAGCTTGGGACTCAGCAAAAGATCAAGCTGGTTGACTACGATAAGGAAGAATTGCTGGAGCAGTTCGAAGATGCGCCTGCGGTAGACCGCAGCCCGCTCTTTGAAGCGCTGTATCAGGATGAATTCGGCACCGCTGGTGGTGAACCTTATGGTTCGCTGATCGGAGACTATTACTTTGGGTATGGCGACGAAGATGTCGCGCTGATGACCTATATGGCGGAAACCGCCGCAGCCTGTCATGCGCCTTTTATTGCGGCAGCAAGCCCTGAGATGTTCGAGTACAACAGCTTTGAATCCTTTGCCGAAGGTCGCCCGGTTGCAGCAGGGTTTGACAGCCCGGCCTATGCGGCTTGGAACGGGTTCCGTGATAGCGACGAAAGCCGTTATGTCACTCTTACCCTGCCCTCTACGCTAGCGCGTCTACCTTATGGCGCAAATGGCGGTAAGGCAAAGACCTTTGATTATCACGAACTGGCAACGGATGCGGACGGAAATCAGCGCCCTGCTGACAATAGTGAGCTGGTTTGGTCCAACGCGGCTTATCAGATGAGCCAGAAAATGAACGACGCCTTCACCGCCTTTGGCTGGTGTACGGCGATCCGTGGTATGGACAATGGTGGTAAGGTTGAGCAGCTGCCAAACCTGATCTACAAATCCGACGCTGGCGACACGATGCAGGCCTGCCCTGTGGAAGTGAACTTGACGGATGAGCGTGAAAAAGAGCTTTCTGATCTCGGTTTTCTGCCGCTGGTTCACTACAAGAACACCAGCCATGCTGTGTTTATCGGCTCACAGACTGCACAGCGTCCGAAGGAATATATTGACCCTGACGCGACATCTAACGCCGCGATTTCCGCACGTCTGCCTTATATCATGGCAGCCAGCCGGATTGCCCATTACCTGAAGGTCATGGGGCGCGATATGCTAGGTTCTAACCTTGAGGCAGGCGATATCAAAGCTGATCTTCAGGCTTGGATTGATCAGTACACCAATGGCGGAGCCATGGGGAACGCTGAACGGTCGAAAACCCCATTGGCTGAAAGTACGATTGATGTGATCGAACAGCCGGGCAAGCCTGGCGCTTATTCTGCCGTCGCTTACCTGCGTCCGTGGTTGCAGCTGGAAGAGCTGACAACCTCCGTACGTATGGTCACCAAAATCCCGGGCGGTTGATGGTGCAGGTGTGAACCTTTCGGACACACAAGACATATCGGACTCTGTGGCGCTAACTGCGCCACAGACCACTTTGGCGGAAGAGCAGCTGCTTGAACGCTTGCTGGCGCGGTTTGCCTCCGTCGAGGCCCTGACATCCCATGTCCGCAGACTGTGTCTGGATATTGAGGATGTACTGAACGCTCAGCTCAACGAAATCATCGAAGCGCCCAAGTTCTGTGATATGGAAGCGCGATGGATGGGCTTGGCTTCGGTTGTCTGGTCCAAGGACAGTACACCCGCGATCAAGATCAAGCTGCTGGATCTGAGCTGGGACGAGTTGTCGCGCGATCTCCATTACACCAGCGAAACTCGCCGGGCGGTGTTGTATAATCTACTGGGTCAGCGGGAGTTGGACACATTGGGTGGCGAGCCCTTTGGTATTGCTTATATCGACCACGGTCTGTCGATGAGCCTTGATACGGAATATGACGATCTCTTTACAGCGCAGCTTATCTGTAGCCTCGGAGAGGCGTGTATGTGCCCGATTGTCATGGGTGTGGGTGAGGATTTTTTTGGGGAAAATGACGCGGCGTGGTTTACGGATGCGAGACGGATTTCCAATGTTCTCAATGGAGAAGAGTATCGCGGCTGGCAAACCCTGCGTGAGCTGCCGAATGCGCGGTTTCTAGGGCTTGTGATAAACCAGACTCAGCTGCGCGGCGCATATGAGGATCTCGATATAGGGTTCCGGTTTCATCAATGGCCAAGCCAGAGCCGGGGGCTCTGGGCCTCTGCCGGATATGATTTTCTGCGCAGTGTGATTGCCGAATATCGCCGTTGCGCCTGGTTTGGGTTTCTCAAGCTTGTGACCAATGAACCGGGTGTAGGGGCGGTCCTGGAAACCCCCGATCATCCTATCCCTAAGGCCTGTTTGCGCCATCATATGCCGATGGTGCGTATGACCCGCAATCTGGCGCAGCATTATTCCGAAAGTGGCTTTATCGCACTGGCTGAAAGCACAAAAAACAACCTGCTGTATTTTGTTGGCAATCGCACGGTGACCGATTGCAAAGGCTCTGGCCATGCCGAGGTGGTGACCCAGCTGCAATCGGTGCTGATTGCGTGCCGTATCGTTCATTTCGTCAAGGTTCAGATCCGGGCACTGATCGGGCAGGTGAAGACTGCTGCCGAATGCGAAGCAATATTGAACAACTGGTTTGACCCTTATGTGTCGCCCTCCAGTTCCTCAACCGAATTGCAGGCGCGCTATCCGCTGCAGCGGGCTCGGATTCAGGTCTCTGAAAGCCCCTCTGACAGTGCCCGGTTCAAATGCGAAGTTGTGGTACGGCCGCAGTATCAGATCGACGAGGTGATGGGGGATATTGTCCTGCATACGGACATTGGTTCTGGTAAATTGGGTGAGGCGGCATAGATGAGCTTTGCATCCGCGTTTCTGGATCAGGGAGATGACGATCTTGAGCATGACGTTCAGGTCAATATCGCCACACTTTTGCAGGCGGTTTCGCCGGAATGTGCAGCGGGTGTTAACCTGCCGAATGTGCAGGCGTCGATCCTGTGTTATGGTATCCCGATGCATTGGGCCTTGGCCGAAGGTCGCAACAGTCGGCAAATGCGCAGCACGCTGAAAGAGCGGCTTATGGCCTTTGAGCCTCGGTTGAAAACCGTTAGCGAAATTGACCTCCAGGAAGATGACCAGAAGAACACAGTAAAATTTTTTGTGTCGGGCACCGTGAAAGATGGGGGTATGGCACAGCCGATTGAGGTGGAAACCCGGCTTTCACGGCTTGATCAGCACATAGAAGAAGGGCTCTAGTATGGAGCAGATCCTGCAATATTTCGAAACCGAGCTGGAATATATGCGGCGGGGGTTTGCCGACTTTGAAAAGAGCCACCCCCAGAAGGCAAAGGCGCTGG
Organism: Epibacterium ulvae; assembly: GCF_900102795.1. Taxonomy (GTDB): domain Bacteria; phylum Pseudomonadota; class Alphaproteobacteria; order Rhodobacterales; family Rhodobacteraceae; genus Epibacterium; species Epibacterium ulvae. Next base: position 232,773 of record NZ_FMWG01000004.1, read on the forward strand.
GGATTACCGCCGGGCGCAGCACCGATCCAAATGTACAGCGCCTTGCCGATGCGCTGGCGCTGCATGCTGCACGTCTGTCGAAGCGGCTGGATGACACGCTGCCTGAAACGGCCCTGGATCTTATGCGCATTCTTGCGCCCACGTTTCTCCTTGGTGCGCCCTCTTATGCGGCGGTGCGACTGGTCGCGACCGCAGAGGAGTTTGGCGACGCACTGGAGCTTGCCGCAGGCAGCGTCCTGCCGATTGCCGTAGACGGCGAAACCCCCTCATGCCGCTTTACGGTTGCCCGTGATGCGGCGTTAAAACCCGTTTCAGTTTCCGCAGTACGGATCGAACAAGCGCCTTTTGCCTTTGAGGTGCCCCAAGACATACGGGGCTGTGAGGCGGCGATTTGCGTTACGCTTTCACCGCTTGATGCATCACAGTCTTTGTCTGAACTGGCACCGGATCAGATTGAGCTATATGTGAATGCCCCCGGAGGCCGGAAACAGCGACTGATCGAGGTGCTGGCCGGTGATGTTATAGGACTCGGTTATGCCGCGACCGAAGGGCGCGGGGCCCATGCGACCCATGTTTTGGACAAATCGGGCTTTGGTCTCTCCATGCAGGGTGAAGATCGGACATTCTTGCCGCGTAAAGGTATGCAGGTTCCGGCGATTTCCCGGCTCAGAGATTTTCTTGCTTATCCGGACAAGGCTGCATTTTTCACCCTCAGGGATACTGACGGTGGCTTTGCAAAAGTGGCAGAGGGCGGTATAGAGCTGCGGTTTTTTATCTCAGGCGAAGGGCTGAAACAGCTGAGTGATATGGGCGTGGCGGATTTGGCCACTAATGTGGTTCCTGTTGTGAACCTCTATACCGATCATTCGCGGCCCGTGCGCTATGATTATGGCCGCCAGCAAGTACCGGTTTTACCGACAACAAGCGCCGACATGCATGTGGAAAGCCTGCAGATACGGGATCTTCGGCAATTGACCCCTGAGGGTGAACAACTTTTGCCTGCGATGACTTCCCCTCAGCGCCGTGCAGATGACGGGCTCGCAGTCTGGCAAGAGCGCTATCAGATTGGTGAGTTTAATTCCGCTCGCCGGGAAGTTAGCTTTTCTGTCAATGTAGGTCTCGGTCAAGATCCCGAACCGCTTGATTTCGTGGCCAGTCTCTATTGTTCCAATGGCAGTGCCGCCTGCGCACCGCGCCCGGGTGCACAGGTGTTTTTTGACGATGACACGTTGGCGAAATGCCCGTTTGAGCTGATTGATGAACCCACGGCACCTGTGTCGCCTGATGTTTCTGCTGCAAAACTTTGGGATGTAATGTCCATGCTGAACGGCAATTTTGCTACAATTTTTGATGCGGAGAACCCCAGTGAAGCGCTGAAAGAGGCGTTGCATCTCTGTGCGCCCTCTGGCTATGCCGATGCGGCCAATGGGATCTGGGATGTTACGGTTAGCCAGTCGATCGCGCCCGTCAGTGTTGGCAAAAACGTGCTTTTGTCGGCTGGGAGTCGGATAGAGGTTGTTCTGGACGCTGATGCGCTGCCTTATTCGCGAACGGTTTTTGCGACCGCGCTGCATTTCGTTTTTGCCGCGATGATCAGCTATGATCGCTTTTTCCAGCTGAGCGTGCGCGAAAGAGGTCGCGCGGAACCGTTCAAAGTCTTTCCCCGCCAGCATGGGAGCCAGACATGCGGGTAAAAGAGCGTGGGGCGAAGTCGCTGGTTGACATACCACTTCTACAGGCAGAGCGGTTGGGGCAGACCGTGTTTCGCGATGCATTAGAACGCGCTAAATTTGATCCGTTTCCAGATGGCAGCCGCAGTGTCGGCGCTGACGCTAGAAAGGGGAGCTTTGCCCAGAACAGCGGATCCGCTGCACCGGAGTTGTCGGGAGGGGCGCTCACCAGTTTTGACAGTGCTTTGCCGGATCACATTCAGGATGCGCTACAGTCTGGGCTGCACGCGGATGATGATGGGATGAAGGCTTTTCTGGCTTTATTTGACCGCCGTTTGATGCAGTTGGAATTGCGTGCCCGCAAGGCTTCGGTTCTGGTGGCAACGCAGGATCGCTCAGGTCAGAACGCGGCGAGCATTCTGAACCGCCTTGCACGTGCCATCAAACGCGACAATGGCGATCCGCGCTATGTTCAGCTCATGATGCCGCTTCTGTCACGGGCGCGGACGCTGGAGGGGCTGCGCGATATCGTGGCCTGGTGGATCGGTCGGGATGTTCGTGTCTCGGCAAGTTTTAACCGAATGCTGCCGATTGACTCTGATTGCCGCACCCGGTTGACGGGGTCGGGGTCGGGGTCGGGGTCGGGGTCGGGGTCGGGGTCGGGTGGCGCGCGCCATTTTGCGAATGCTCTGGGGCAGGGTGCGTTACTGGGGCGACAGGGGCAAACGCCTGTTGGTCGCATTGCCCTGTCTATCGACTGCGAAAATGACGAGGCGCTTCAGTCTCTTGCCGATGATCAATCCACTCTTAATGAACTGCGCGATATTGTGACGCAATATTTGCGTGATCCGGTCCCGGTGATTTTTTTTGCACAGATCCGCCGCGAATATCTGAAGTCTCCGGCGCTCTCTGCCAAGGCTGAAGGGGCCGCACGGCTTGGGGCTTATCATTTGTTGCAACCAGAACGCAGACCTGAGCTCAGCTCTTCTATTAAACTCGCCTAATACTTTATAAGGGAAAAAACCATTGGCCAGCTTGACCAAACTTGTCGCTCGACTGTCTCCACAGCTTCGGAACTCCCTTGAAAGTGGTGTGGGTGAAGCCATCAAACGCAAATCTGCCGCAGTGGAAAGCGCTCATTGGCTATACCACATTTTTTTTGGTGGTGACACCGAGCTGCAGAGCTTCCTTGAGGGGCAGGGCGTCAATATGAATGACCTCCAGTCCGATCTGGAAAAGGTCATGCCCATAGGGGTCGGTGAAGGGGGCAAGCAGCCGACGATTTCTGGTTCAGTCACCAAGCAGATAGAACAGGCTTGGCTCTTGGCTTCGGTCGAGCTGGGTCTGGGCCAAATCACACCTGAGGTTTTTGTTCTGGCGACGCAGCAGCCCAATGCGCTTGGTGTGCGATCTGAGACGATCACAGCGCTCAAACCCATGTCCACGGACGCGCTGCAGGCCTTCTGCGCGGAGCGGGGCAAAACTGTCGCTGCTGTGCCTTCCACGGGCGGTGGTGCCACCGCTGGCCTGGCCGCTGGGGGCGATGGCACAGCCTTGCAGAGATACACAGTGAATCTCACTCAGCTTGCCCGCGATGGAGAGCTGGATGTCGTTTTGGGTCGCACCAGTGAGGTCTCCAAAGCCGTTGATGTTCTGTTGCGCAAACGGCAGAATAATCCGATTCTTCTGGGCGCGCCCGGTGTCGGTAAAACCGCTGTTGTAGAAGGGCTTGCGCAGAAAATTGCTTCTGGCGATGTGCCCGAGCAGTTACAAGGCGCAGATCTGGTCAGCCTGGATATGGGGCTGTTGCAGGCGGGCGCCTCAGTCAAAGGTGAGTTTGAAGAGCGTCTGAAAAATGTCATCAAAGAGGTGCAAGCTTCGGAGACGCCGATCATTGTTTTTATTGATGAGGCCCACACGATGATCGGGGCAGGAGGCACCGAGGGGCAAAACGATGCGGCGAATCTGCTGAAACCAGCTCTGGCACGGGGTGAGTTTCGCACTGTTGCGGCAACCACTTTTGCGGAATACAAAAAGTATTTCGAAAAAGACCCGGCCTTGTCGCGTCGCTTCCAACCGATCAATATTGATGAGCCTGGCCGCGATGCAGCGGTGAATATTTTGCGCGCTGTCGCCGATGGTCTGAGTAAACACCATGATGTTTTTGTGCGCGAAGAGGCAATCAAAGCAGCCGTGGATCTCTCGATCCGTTTCATGCCGTCGCGTCGACTGCCGGATAAGGCGATCAGCTTGATGGACACGGCTTGTGCTCGGGTGGCCCTGTCGCAGCATTCGCGCCCGGCACAGATTGAGACGCTGGAAGAAGAGCTGCGCTTTGTTGAGGCCGAACTGGAGAAATCCGCAGCCGATGCCCGTATGTTTGGTGATCCCGAGTTTGACTCAAGCGCGCTTAATGCCGACATCACAGAGCTGAAGAGCACGCTCGCCGATCGGATCTCCATGTGGGAGGACCAGTTGGAGAAGGTCAAGCTGCGCCTTGATGCGGCGCGCGCAGCGCAGGATGCCGAGGCAGAGGCCGGTGATCCGCCATCTGTTGACGAGGACGAAGAGATTATCGTGCACCCCTGGGTCACACAGAATACTGTTGCTGAAGTGATTGCTGATTGGACGGGGGTACCGATTTCAAACCTTGGCGCCTCGGAAGCGGAACGCCTTCTAGCGCTTGAAGATACGCTGAAGGAGCGTGTCATCGGTCAGGATGCAGCAATCGAAGCTATTGCGAAATCCTTGAAAATCTCTCGCGCAGGTCTGACGGACACACGCAAACCCATTGGCGTTTTTATGATGTGCGGCCCGTCAGGAGTCGGGAAAACCGAAACTGCGCTGGCGATTGCCGATCAGTTTTTTGGTGGTGAGGATTCGATGACCACCATTAATATGACTGAGTTCAAAGAGGCTCATAAGGTTTCTATGCTGCTTGGTGCAGCGGCCGGTTATGTCGGATATGGCAAAGGTGGCGTTTTGACGGAAGCGGTGCGGCGCAAACCCTATAGTGTGCTGTTGCTGGATGAGATGGAAAAAGCTCATCGCGAAATTCAGGATGTGTTCTTCCAGATCTTTGACAAGGGATACATCAGTGATAGCGAGGGCAATGAGGTCGATTTTCGCAATACAATCATCATTATGACCTCAAATGCAGGTGGCGAGGAAATTCGCGACTTTATCGATGGATCTGACGGAATGCCCAGTCCGGGTGAGCTGAACGATCATCTGCGGCCATTGCTCTTGGATTACTTCAGCCCTGCCTTTATCGGTCGAACTGAACTGATCGCTTATCGTCCGCTTACGCCAGAAGTTGGGGCAAAGCTGACTGAGATCCACCTGAACCGAATCAAAAAGCGTATCAGCGCACAATATGGTGCGAGTTTCACCTGGGAAGACAATTTTGTCGACTATGTGGTCAAGGCCAATACTGACCCCCTGTCTGGAGGACGTGCTTTGGAAGCCATTATTAACAAAAACTTCCTGCCAAAGCTCGCGGAAGAGTGTATTAATCGCGTGATTGAAGATAAACCTTTGGAAAAAATAACCGTTGCACATAACGGCACCGAGGTAGTCTTAAGGCTGGAGTAGAACGATGCGCGTCAGAAGATGCCTGTCTCTTATGGCGGTAGCAGGTATGGGGTTTGTCCTTTCGCAGACGTCTCAGGTTTTGGCGCAGAATTCACAGGTTCTGCGTCTGGCGACGCAATCGTTGCCACCGTATCAAATGATCCAAAACGGCGAGATGACCGGAATCGCAGTTGAGCGCGTAAAATGCGCGCTTGACCGTATGAATGTACCTTATGAATTCCATATGACGGCCTGGTCCGGCGCGCAACTGGGCACTGAAATGGGCCGTTTTGACGGATTTTTTGTGGGTTCGTCCAATAAATCCCGCGCGCAATACTCTGTGCCATCCTCACCGGTCGTGTCCGAAGATCTCGCTTGGTATATGCAGCTAAGTTCAGACGTGGATCCAAACGATCAGGCAGATGCGCTGAGCGCGCGTTACAGTGCGAAATTCGCCACCTCCAAATGGCGCTATTTGCAATCCAATGGCTACAATGTGATCATGCGACCGCGGGATGCCGCTTCTCTTCTTAATATGTTGGTCGTGGGTGATATCGATGTTGCCCTGGAATATGAGTTGATCTTTTCGCATTTCATGGAAGAACGCGGGCTCAGTGAAGAGCAGTTTCGCAAAATCCCGTTCCGTCGTCAGGACATGCGCGTGCATTTTTCCAAGGATTATGTGAATGCCAACCCGCTATTTCTAAGGCGCTTTGACAATATGATCCAGCTTTGTCGAGACATTGCCGAATGACCCTGAGCATACAGCTGATCCAAATCCCCGAAGCCGAAACCGTGCCAAAGCGCGAGTTTTACTTGGATGGTTCTAAGGTTGATATCGGCCGGGATTTTGCCGCCGATATCTGTCTGCCGGACATGTCTGAACAGATGTCGCGCAGGCATATTCAACTGATGCGCCTGCCAGACGGTGGCTATACTGTGACAGATCTGAGCACCAATGGTGCAAAGTTGAATGGTAAGGATCTGCCATCTGGCGAGGCACATGGGCTCAATGATGGCGATGTGATTGGCATTCTCGGGTATCGTCTTTTGGTTAGTCTTATCGCCAAAAGCGGTAAAGTGGTTGAAACCGCCGACGATCTGATGGCCGGTGACCCCTTTGAAACCACGACCGATTTTTCGGCTAAGGAACTGCTGATCGCCAATGCCGAGATTGAGACCTATGAAAATGAGCCTAAACGGGGGTTTTCTGACACGGTCAAGGATCTCGATGAGGACCTGATGTTTGACCCGTTTGCCGAAGGGCCTGAATTGCGCGAACCGGTTGAACCGAAACGTCATTTCCAGCAAACTCCGATGTCTGAGGCAGAGACCGCCGAAAATGTCGAGGTTATGAGACTGCCCCGTACTTTGCCCAGTACGACACAGATCGATGCGCTCCTGCGGGGGCAGCATTATCAAGAAAACGCATTGGAAGCAGTAGAGCGCGCCTTGGAACGTTTTCTGGATGAAGTAGATCCCAACATTTTAGAGGATGACTACAAACTGTTTATCCCTCCACTGATGCGGCGAAAGAAACGGTTCTGGGCCATTCATCGCCGACAGTTTGCCAAGAAAAAAGCCAGCGGAGAGTTCAAGCGCTCTTTCTTGGCGTTATTTGCCGAGGAAATGCGGAAACAATGAAGAATGCTCTCGGCTCTAGGCAGCGTGCCTGTCTTCTCAGCGCCACAGCTTGTGTTGGCCTGCTCATATCCTGTGGCGCACCAGAAGTTGAACCCGTTCCAGTGAATAAGACGCTGAGTGTTCAGGCTGGTCAGAATGTGAACCAATACAATAATGCATCCAACCCTACGGTGGTGCGCATTTATCAGCTCAGCAGCCGCAGTGAATTTGAAGCAGCCACCTTCTGGGACATCTTTCACAAGACATCACCGGATCTGGCTGGTGCCGTTCTGGACGAACGCAGCCTGTCGCCGCTTTATCCAAATGAAACACGTCTCGTTGCCTTTGATCTGGTGCCCGATGTGTTCTATCTGGGTGCTTTTGCCGAATTTGCGGACTATGAGACACAGCAGTTTCGCAGCGTTGTCCCCATTGATGTGGAAACGCTGGACGAGGGAGTGACGATTTCCGTGACAACCTCGGGTGTTTCGATTCAATATCGCAATGCAACCGAAGACGAAGTTGCAGCAACGCAGCCGGTTAAGAAAAAAGGCTTCTTTGGCCGTATGCTTTCCGGGGCTGGCAAGTTGTTTGGAGGCGGAGAATGACCAAAGGATCAGTCGTCTGGAGCGAAGGCATGTTCATCGCCCCGCAGCATTTTCAACATCTGGATGTGTCGGTGCAGACCTATGTGAACGAAGTTGCACAGCTTGATCTCAGTACTGGCGATTTCGGTGTGAGCGCGCTTGAGCTGAACGCGGACGCGCAAAAAATAGGGAAGTTTTCTGTACGTGAAGCTGCAGGAGTATTCCCAGACCGTCTATTTTTTCGCCTGAGCAAAGAGTTGTTGATAGACATCCCAGATGGGTTGGTGGATGAAACCGTGCATCTCGCAGTGCCGCTTGCGATTAAGGGCACTGCTCAGTTCGGCAGTGAAACTGGCTTGGCGCGTATGCTAAAATACCGCTCTGAGCTGCAAGATTTGAATGATCCCACGAATGAACCGGTCGAGACGGAAATGGCTGATGTGGGGGCCTGTCTTTTGCTTGATAAGATGGATTTCTCCGGCTATGCGACGATCCCGATCGCACGAATTCTCGAGAAAACGGCCGAAGGCCAGGTGGTACTGGACCGATCTTTCTTGCCGCAGTGCCTGCGCATGTCAGCAGCGCCTGTTTTACAGGAACGGTTGGCCGAGATTGTTTCGCTGTCGCGGGTCCGGGCCAGCAATGCGGCTGGTCGTGTCGCTACGCAGAGTGATACGCGGAGTTATGCAAGCCTGATGAGCGAGCGGTTGGAGTTACAGGTTCTGAACAAATGGCTTTTGGTACTGCAAAACGCCCAGGCTGAAGGCATGATGAGCCCGCGCAACCTGTATCTGAGCCTTGCCAGCATGTCGGTAGAGCTGGATGCCATTCTGGGCAAGGCCACGAGTGAAAACATGATGTTTGATGCAGCCCGTCAGGCGACATCTTTTGATCGATTGTGGAGTGATCTGCGCAGCAAGCTGACGCTTGAAAAACCGGCCAGTGTTGTGGCGCTCAGCTGGAACAGTGAGCTATTTGAAAAACGTCGTGTGTTGCGTCTGGTGATCCCGCCGCGGCTCCTGAAAGAAAATCGGCGGCTTGTTCTGGCACTGAGTGGCAGCGAAGAAGCGCCGGCACTTTTAGATCTGGCACCGCTTGCCTGTAAACTGGCGGGTCTTTCGGCGATGCCTGAACTGGTCTCACGCGGACTAACTGGTGTCGAACTTACATCATTGCCGGTTCCCCCGTCGGAGCTGCGCAGCCGATCCGACGCAGCTTTCTTCACGATCAATACAAGCAGTGAACACTGGCAAAGTTATCTGGGCAAACGCGAAGCGCTGGCGCTGCATGTGGATGACCGCATTCAACGCGTTGACGCAACGCTCTATCTGATCGATTAAGCATGATGCAACGCGGCTCGGATACTCCTACCATCACACTGACCCCGAAAGGGGTTTCGGTAGGGGGAGGTGCGCGCCTAGCAGAAGTCTCCAGCAGTGATCTTCAGACGCTTGACCGGACGCTGAGCCATTATAAGGGTTCCCAAAATACGCTTATCAATGCGTCTGCTGATTTGTTGGCCGTTTGCGCTACTATACCGCGAATGAACCCGGGAGCGGACTTGAACCCAACTCGTTTGGAGTTATCGCGTGCTATCATTGACCTGAAATATCGTGTCGCTCAACTGGATTACCCACCGGCCGTTGCTGAAAATCTCTGCCTGCTGTTTGCTATTGCGCTGGATGAATTTGTTCTGGTTAGCAAGTGGGGACGCGAAAGCGGTTGGGAGAACCGCACGTTAGTCGCGGATCTTTTTGGGTTCCGTGATGGCGGCGACAGGTTTTATCACATTGCGGATCGTGCGCTGATGCAGCCCAAGGCGCTGCGAGAGTTTCTGGAAATCATCTATATTTTTCTGAAGCTTGGTTATCGCGGAAAATACAGCAAAAGCAGTGAACATGAACGCGACCGACTGATTGATCGACTGGAGACGGCCATGAATCTGGTCCCGGTTGAACGTGACATCACCCTAATGGGCCGCCCGATCACAACCAGCCAAGCACTCGGCAGCCATATGCGGGCCTCGCGCAAGATTGGCCTTGCTGTCACCTGTATTGTGATGGTCTTTGTTCTGGTCTGGGGCTGGCGCTACCAATTGGCCGAAACCACCTATTCCAAATTCGAAAGATTACGGACTGCCGCAGAGAATGAAACTGCCGTAGATTTCGTTTTCTCTAGCGAAACCGGCATCCTATCAACGGCAACAAGAGAATGAACCGATTGCGCCTGATAAAAATCGGATTGTTGGTGTTGTCCCTTGTGTTGACGCTGCAGTTCTCCTTTCTGCTCTGGCACTGGCTCAGTGGTGTTGCCTTTCAGCTTGGGCATTTTATCTGGCTTGGGATCAGCGCCTTTGTGACTTTGCTGGCGATCACGTTGACACTCGTTTTTCGCAAGAAAATCTGGGTGCATGATCCACAGGCCGAACATGCCAAAGTCCTGACGCAATCCGCTAAGGCACAGTTCCGTCAGGCCCGACAGCGGGCCAAAGCGATTGACAAGTCCCCGAATAATACCCCCTGGTACCTGTTTCTTGCCATGCAGAAGGAAGACAGTGCTACCGTTATGGCAGAGCTGGGCTATGTTGTGTTTGGCAATCCAGTGTCCGATAAAGGGCTGACCTTTACCACCTGGACCTCACCCACAGCGGTCGCCTACCGGGTGGAGATCGAAGCAGGCGCGGATCTGTCCTTTGACCTACTGAATACGGTATTGCGTCTTTTGTTTAAGGAGCGCCCAAGCCTCGCGGTCAACGCGGCCTATGTCGAATATGAGCTGGCCAGCCTGATGCAGACCACATCTGTGGAAACGGCGAATGCTGCGACGGTGAACCGGATCTTGAACGTTGTAGTTGAAAACTTTGGCATTGATGTACCCGTTCACGTTCTCTTGAGCGGTCTCAATCATCTACCTGACCTGGCCCGTGCGGCGCTTTTGACGGGGCATCTGGGCGAAGATGTGATTTTTGGGGGCTTTCTGCCCAACGAAGGTGCGGATGTAACGACCCGCATCGACACATTGTTTGCGCAGTTGATCGAAAGCTTCAATGCAGCGCAGTTGCAGGCCTTGCAAAAACAGCTTTTACCGGAGTTCAGCTCCGCGCTTTTGAATGCGCCGTTCCAGCTGGCTTTGTTGCAAACCCAATTGCGCAGCCGCATGACAGGGCTGACGCGCGCGCTGCCGCCACGGCAAAAAACTCTAAATTTGCAGAGTATCGTGTTTATTGGCGCGCGTGATGGTATGGCCGCGGTGGATCCACTGTGTCAGGTGACCGGACAGCGGTTTTTCGTCAATGCGCCAACGCTTGCCACCCAGGCCGAAGACCATCTCAACAGCGTTACGATGGAAAATGCGGGCTTGGCTGCTGCTGCCTACCATAAAGAAGGCTTCCGTGTTGCACCCAACCGCCGTTACAGCCTTCAACAATCGCTGAATGCAAGCTTGTGGACGCTTGCTCTGGCCGGGCTAGTGGGGCTGTTCAGCCTTACGGTCTGGGCACATTCCAAAGCTTACAGCCGGGTAAATACCCAGATGGAAGCAACGTTTGAAGCCTACTTTTCCTCTATCGGTGGCGTACCAACTGATTCTGATTTTTTGGTTGAACGCGTGTTGAAACTGCAACCCCTGCGCGAAGGGCTGATGGCCTATGAACCATTAGATCAACGCTTCTATCACCGCTGGCTGCCGAACCCGTCCATGGAGGGTATTTACCGCGAGCTTTATCACAACGAGCTAGTCAATGGGCTGCAAACCTCGCTGGTGTCCTTTCTCGAAAAGGATATTTTCGCCTTTAACAGTGTGGGCGACGGGGTGGAGCTGATCCTGCTGGCCTCAACCGAGGCGCAACTCTTTGCGGACCAGAAGAAATATAAACCCGAGTTGATTTCCTATTTTGCCGGTGGTCTGGCCGCAGAGGGCGAAGTGTCTGGTGCGTTCCAGGACACTTTGCGCGCAACATTGGACGATCTCTTCTCTCTCAATCAGCCGCCGGCAACCCGCAATGAGGATTTGCGCGCTGTGGTGACAAATACACTTCTTGGTTTGGACACTGCAGATCTGCTTTATGCGTCTTTGATGCGACGCACAGATTATGCTGAACGTTTAGATCTACGTCAGATGATCGGTCCGCGTTTCTTTGAGGTGTTTGATTCTATTGGCGATCCTGAGATCTACCTGGTGCCGCGCGGCTATACCCGGGTCGGATTTGATCAGCTGTTTACCAATGGTGAGATGCCAGAGCTGTTGGAGATGATTGCAAGCTATGAGGCCGTGATCGGAGAAACAGACAATGCGGTTGAAAATGCAATAATCCGGCGCGTGGCGCAGAATTACACAGCTGACTATATTGCCCGCTGGAATGCTTTTGTCTCTGCGTTGCGTCTACGCGATGCGGCTGACTGGGCTGATGCGCAGATCCTGATGCAGGCCTTGACCAGCCCCGCAGAGAATCCGGTTGATCAGCTGGTTGAGATGCTGGCATCCAATACCGACATCAAGATTTACCTACCAAAATCTGTTGCTACGGCAGAGGAGGGCGCTGAGGCATCGCCTGCAGAACCACAGCTTGCGTCGGCCGCCCATAGTCCCGAGGCCGCCACTGCCTTTAATATCAGAACGGCGTTCAGAACCTATCTGGACGCATTGCGGGCCGATGCAGACAAACAAAGCCAGTTTGATCTCTTCCTCGCCTATGCGCGCGACGTCAACCTGTGGCTAGATGAAGCCGCTTCAGCAACAAACGGGGCAGGGGCCTATCTGTTTGAGCAGTTTAAAAACGGGGACGCAAAAAACCCGCTGGCTGTGCTGAATGCTTTTGTGATCCGCTCCGAGCTGGAGATCATCCGTAACTTTGGTCTCAGCATCGTTAACACGCTTGACGAACGGGCGATGCAGTATGTCTATGATTTTATTGATGCACAGTGGCAGCAGCAGATTCTCGCGACCTTTGGCGCGGGGCTAACGCAATCTTTCCCATTCAATTCCGGCAGTGATCGCGATTTCCCACTGACAGAGTTTACTGATTTATTCGGGGCGGAAGGCGCGCTGCCCATGTTTGAGCAGACGTACCTCACCCCATTTCAAGCACAGAGTGGGGCTTATGTACCTCGCCCGACCTTCCTTTTGACTGGCAACGCCGATTTGGCACCATCGGCAAAAACAGCTTTTGAACGGTTTCGCCGGATTTCCAGTACGCTTTTTGTTGATGGCGCGCCGTTCCTTGAATTTGGTCTGCGCACGGGATTTATGTCTAATGGCTTTAGTCGGCTTGTGGTGTCCTCCGGTGTAACGCTGCATCAGTTTCGCCATGGCCCCATTGTCTGGGATGAGCAGACATGGCCGGTCTCCGGCGTTCAAGACAACGATCTGACACTGCGAATTTTCAACCGCTCCCGTGCCGTGATGAACCAAACGTTTCAGGGACCCTGGTCTTGGTTCCATCTATCCGAAGAAGGTTCGGTTGCGTTGAACCCCTCTCTGGGACTTGCGGAAAGCGTTTATGATCTTGAAAGCGGGACGGCGGCGCTGCAGTTCAATGCACAACAGCGCTATAACCCGTTTAGTCCGGGCTTTTTCTCCGGGTTCGACATTCCGCAGTCTCTGTTTCAGGTGAACGCGCTTCCCTATGACACTGAACCGGATGAAGACCCCGAAGAGGCCAGCCCGTCAGACAGTATTCTTGACGCATGGCTGCGCCGCGACGCCGAAGTCGAGGCGATGTTGATTTCAGCGCGTGGTCAGTCGCTGAGCCCGGAAATCCGTGTCTCAATTCAGGAGCGGATGAAGGCAGAAGGGTTTTATGAAGGCCCGATTGACGGAATTATCGGCCCGGAAACGCGCTTTGCCTTACAGAACTGGCGCGCAAGTCAGATTTAAGTAGTTGCTTCGGGCGAACTAACATTCTCCCCTGCGGTTTATTTAATGACAGATCGGGGTAAGATCTGTCACCGTTCTTGAATTCAAAGCATTGCTGTGCTGAGTGAACATTATGATTTGGTACCAATTGGGTTAATAAAACTGGCTTGTTTTGAAACCGCATCTCGCAAGCTGCCGGTTTGCGAGGTGAGTTTGAGGTGATTTCTCAACGAATTCCCAATCTTTATGGCGACAAAGAGTTCTCTTCCTGTTGGAGGGGGCGCTTCCGACTAGGGACGGAATAGTACGCTAGCGTAAGATCGATACTAATGTAGAGACGGCTTGCTCGGACAGGCGATAAGATAGTCTCGAAATGCAAGATACCTTTTGATATAAGCCGACTTCGTTTCGTAGATGTGTAGGTGATGGGTGTAGGCTCCCAAACCGTTCACCTTTCGAAAACAAGGCCTTCTATCAATGTCATATGCTTCCATCACTGCGTATCCAATCCCCATGAAAGCATCACTCCGTGCGTCCAGAGCCGTTGGGTCAGATACAACTCCAAGCAGGTCAATGATTGGCTTCGCAAGAATGCTACCGGTGTGACGCAGTTCAATGTCAAGCGCGTCCCTGATCACTAAAACCTCGCTCGCAAAGGCGTTTTTCTATTCTGGATTGTGTGGAACAACTTAATCAACCATAGCCGAAAATTCGCAATTTAAGAGCGTGACGGCAAGCGTCTGTAAGGCGAGGGTGTTCTGAGAAGAATACCGTATCACCTAACTGAACCGCCCCGGTTTTACGGGCAACTGTCGCGTTCGTCTTTCAAGTCGCGATTTTGTCTGATCCCAAGGGTTGTTGGTACCGTTCCTCTGCTTCGATTGGCGTGATATCGTCGAGCAGCTGCAACAGAGCCCTATCAAAACATACCATCGAAACTTCAAAATTTGAATCGCAACTGCTTTTCAGAAATGAGGTTGCTCAACCGGGAGGTTTTAAGCTGCCGCAATGAGCAATGAAAAATATTGCCTCAACGAAGAGATTTAAATTGAAACAGCCTTCATTGAGAAGGCTATTCCAGTAATTCTATAACAATTAGCGATGGTCAAAGCGATCCAACATCATCACCTTAGTCCAAGCGTCTACGAAATCTGAGACAAACTGATCTTCGCCACTGTTATACGCATAAACTTCAGCCACGGCACGTAGCTCCGCATTGGATCCGAATATCAAATCGACTTCGGTTGCTGTCCATTTTTGAGCACCGCTCGTGCGATCTGTACCCGTAAAGAAACCATCTTGTTCTTTTGTCCACTCGGTAGACAGGTCAAGAAGATTTGTAAAGAAATCAGAACTCAGAGTGCCAGGACGGTCCGTAAATACGCCGTGTTTTGCGTTATCAGAGTTAGCATCAAGGACGCGCATGCCTGCAACCAGAACTGTCATCTCAGGCACCGTTAAGGTGAGCATATCAGCCCGATCAATTAACATCTTAGCAGGTGAGAGACGTGCTTGGTCGCTGTAATAATTTCTGAAACCATCTGCAGCTGGACGCAAAAATTCAAATGCAATCGTATCTGTCTGCTCCTGTGTTGCATCAACGCGGCCTGGATGAAATGGAACAGTGATGACATGACCGGCCGCTTTTGCAGCATCCTCAATTGCGACAGCTCCGCCTAAGACAATCAGATCTGCTAAAGATACATCTCGCGTTCCTGTGTTGAACTTCGCCTGAATGGCCTCCAACTCCTCAAGGACAGAGCTGAGAACAGCTGGGTCGTTGACCTTCCAGTCTTTCTGAGGAGCCAAACGCAGGCGTGCCCCATTTGCACCTCCGCGCAGATCCGTGTCGCGAAATGTAACTGCAGAAGCCCAAGCCGTCCGTACAAGATCAGAACCTGGGATCTTCGCATTGCGAATTTCAGCTTTCAGCGCAGCGATATCGTTGGAATTAATTCCTTCGCTTTCGGCGGCAGGCAGTGGATCTTGCCACAACAGATCTTCATCTGGGACCTCAGATCCAAGGTAGCGCGCTTTGGGGCCCATATCGCGATGTGTCAGCTTGAACCACGCACGTGCGAAAGCATCATTCATATAATCAGGATCATCATAGAATTTTGCTGTCACTTTCCCGTATTCCGGGTCAAATCGCATCGCCAGGTCGGTTGTTAGCATAATCGGCGCGTGTAGTACGTCCGGATCAAAAGCGTCAGGCACAAATTTCAGTTCATCATCTGTAGGAATCCATTGGATTGCACCTGCTGGACTCTTTGTCTTCTTCCACTCAAAGTTGTAAAGGTTATCAACAAAGTTGTTGCTCCAAGTCACCGGTGTTGCAGTCCATGCACCCTCCAAACCGCTGGTGACCGCGTCAGGCCCATGACCGGCTCCACATTTGTTTTTCCAGCCAAGCCCCTGTGCCTCTACCCCCTCCGCAGCGGGTTCTGCTCCAACACATTCTTCAGGTTTGTGAGCCCCATGAGCTTTACCAAGGGTGTGTCCGCCCACAATCAACGCGGCTGTTTCTTCATCATTCATGCCCATTCTGCCGAATGTGACACGAATATCTTTAGCTGAGGCCAAGATATCTGGATTACCTTCAGGGCCTTGAGGGTTAACGTAAATCAACCCAAGCTCTGCTGCGGCAAGCGGTTCCTCCAGTTCCCGGTCTCCGGAATACCGTTTGTCAGAGGTTAAGAATTTTGTTTCTGGGCCCCAATAAACAAGTTCGGGCTCCCATGCATCGATACGTCCGCCTGCGAAGCCAAAAGTTTCAAAACCAGAATTTTCCAGTGCCACATTCCCGGCGAGCACAATCAGGTCCGACCACGAGATTGCGTGACCATACTTTTGCTTCACTGGCCATAAAAGCCGACGTGCTTTGTCCAGATTGCCGTTATCAGGCCAACTGTTCAACGGTTCAAATCTAGTTTGTCCGCCATTTGCCCCACCTCGACCATCGCCCGATCTATAGGTTCCAGCACTATGCCACGCCATACGAATAAACAGACCAGCGTAGTTGCCATAATCTGCGGGCCACCAGTCTTGCGATGTGGTCAATACATTCTCGATATCTGCTTTTACAGATTCTAAATCTAAGCTTAAAAAAGCGTCCGCATAGTCAAATTGATCACCGATCGGATCCGCATCATAGCCATTCTGGCGCAAGCGAGACAAGTCAACTTGCTGGGGCCACCAAAAGTCATTCTTGCGTATGTCTCTAGTATTTTCGGGAGAAATACCGGGCGATGTCGCATGTGCAGCGACACCAATCAAGGCAGTTGTAGTTGTTAAAATTAAGCATTTTAGGCAAAGACGCATATTATCCTCTTAGATTTAAAGTCTAATTAAATATACATCCTAAAATTGTTAAAATTTGAAATCACGAAAGATAACACATTTGTGTAACTACTTGAATTTATGGTCAAGAGTGATCGCTTTCCGGTGAGGATCAATTTCTGATCCACATCACGCTGTTAGCCAGCGAAGATCAGACATAGCCACCGCTCATTTCTTTGAACCGCAAAACACGCTACCGGACAGAAATCGATGGGTCCTGACCCTAAGACAGCGGATGTCACAATTACGGGAGGAATGCGCACAGGATCTTGTCGCATGTGAACTAGTAATGCTTGACTGGTAATTTTCCGACCATATCAGCCCTCTTTGAACGTGTCATGTTACAGGAATAAAAATCCAGTTAACGCAAAAGTCCCTTTGTTGGGCTCCCGCTGGATGGAAAGTTGCCGACGCGCAAGCAACTGAATTTATTAATGCCGGTTAAAGCAATGCGCGAATTTTCTGGAGCGTTGCTACATTCACAGCCACCCCTTCTTTTGCCGCTTGCGTCCGCTTTGTACCACGTCCATCACCTGGAACACGCACACCATTTTGGGCGCGCACAGCTTTCGTCAGTGTCGCTAGCTGAGCTTCAAAAGCACCACCTGATGTTGCCACCGGATCAATAGCAATAAAGAACTGACCTGTTTTGGGAGGACCACCTTTTGTACCTGAGAATGGACTTGCATCTTTTCCAAGTGTTGCACCGGACATCGCGGCTGCCATCATTTCCACCATCAAAGCAATACCAACACCTTTATAACCCCCCGATGGAACCATAGATCCTTTCAGCCCCGCAGTTGGGTCTGTCGTCGGGTTGCCTTCTGCGTCCAGAACCCAGCCTTCGGGGACAGGTTTGCCTTCTCGAGTGTGTTTCATCACTTCACTTTTGGCGATAGTAGACGCTGATTGGTCTATAAGCACTTCAGCCTGCCCCCTAGGTCCAGGAGCTGAAATTGAAAACGGGTTCGTCCCCACAACCGGTTTCGCACCACCGGTCGGTGCAATTGAGGCTGGTGCATTTGTGAAACCAATGCCCATCAGACCTGCCTGTGCCAAACGTTGCGTGTGAACCCCAAGCACGCCACAGTTGTAAGAGTTTTTGATCGCCAAAACTGCGACACCTTGCTCTTTGGCGGCAGGGATCAACTGTTCAAATCCAACTTCAATTGCGGAATGGGCAAACCCAGTTGCTGCGTCAACCTGAACCACCGATGATTTTGGCAGCGTCAGAATGGGTTTTGCATGACCGTCAACCTTACCGCATTGCACGTGTTCAGCGTAGATAGGAATATATGCCAAGCCATGAGACGCCACGCCGTCCGCTTCGGTCATTGCGGTGGCTTTCGCCAAGGGGGCTGCATTTTCGGGTGACGTGCCGGCGGCGATAAGCGCGTCATATGACAGCTGTTCTATTTCAGCCAAAGTTAGGGTTTCGGTTGCAGTCATGTACAGTCCCGTTTCATTTTGCTTTGATTAGTCATTGTCGTTCAAGCCGGCTCCAGCCCCCCGCAACCGAGAGGCATCGGTTGCGGGGGCGTATGTGCGCTGCGCAAATGCGCCAAGTCGTTCCCAGCAACGGGCGCTGACATGGGCTCGCATCACTGGTTTCGTCGGCGTCATCATCTGCGCTGGAGCAGAGCACCTTACTATGGATGTCTGCGCGGCCAAGACACCTTCTTTGTCACCCTGCACACAAAGCTGTTTGCCATCGGTGGTTAGGCGTACCTGGTCCCACTCCAAGGCAACAGCTTTACCCAAACGCAGCGCGGCACCTGAGGCAAAAGGTACAATCAACAGAGGCTGGGTCACGTGCTCTATTGTGATTGTCTGCCCTTCCTGCATTCGTATCGCGCAGTCAGACATAGTGGCACCAGAAATCAATGGGCTCATGCGACCGGCAGGTGCCTGCCAGAGGCCGTTTAAGCTGGTGGGTGAAAAATCAATCGCAGGCAGGCGATCATTTAGCTCAAGCAGGTCCGCCAATAGATCAGGCCCCGGATAGCCATACCCGGCGAGCCACCGCGTACCTTTTGCGGCCTCTTCCGCCAGCCCCCAAGATAGGCCCGCACCGCGTGCGGCCCGCTTGCTCATCGCCTCAATTTCATTCAGAGAATGGCTCATGAGTTAAACCTCGCTGCCTTCGGGGTAGATCCAAAAGTCCGCATCACGGGATTGTATTTCATCTGGAAATGGCGCGTTTGCGTACATACAGATCCGGACCCAACGATCGGAACGAGGATCAAAATGTATGGCACCGAAGAAAGCCAACTTGCACCGAAGCATATCAATTGGGAGTACGTCTTTGGAGATGGTGTTGTCCCTAATTTCCGCAAAGGGTGCACGCCCCACGATCTGAGCGCGACGAATAATATGCCTGTGCTCTGGGTGGCGTAGCAGGAATTCGGCGACAGAGGTGTTCATGGGCCAATGCGCCATAGCCTGATTTAAAATTGCCGCATCTAACCCCGGAGCAAGCGGTTGCTCATAGTCTTCAATTGGCTCTTCAAAACGTTCGCCAAGGCGCGGCTCCAATTTTTCTTCGGACACATACCATGCACGTGCTTTGTTATCCGGTTCTTGCCAGTCCGTATCCAAAGCCCAGCCATAAGCGTCTTTTAAGATGTCGCGCAGTCCGCCAAGTGTCATGGCACCGGCGATGCGGAAAGTTGGCGTATTATCCGCAGCCATATTATCCGCAAGATCGTCGACTAAATGGCCGTATGGTTCAAGAAGAAGGGAGGCGAGCCATTCTTGTGCATCAAGGCCAAGGTTGTCTTGTGCCCAAAGAAAAACAGGGTCCCATGGGGTGTCTAAGGTTAAATCAACAGACGGCAAATGGGACGAAAGCTTTTTCAAATCGGCACGCAAGCGTGCAAGTTTCTCAAGCTGAATGGGATGTTCCGAATGCCAAGTTTCGACCGATTGCACACTGCGCGCAAATAGCTCTTTGAAGGTGGCAACCTCCCGCGCGGTAGCTGTTTCAACGCTACGCACACGCGCGATTGCTGTTTCGCGAGCGGTAATCCAGTTGCTGAACAGCACAGGATGATTCAGCAAAAACGGTGCCATACCGAGACCGGTTGAATTACCAATTCCCATGGTTCGGGCAACCCCCGGATCAAGCGTAGCGGCAGTTTTCCCCATAGATGCTGCACGGGTGTTGGCCATATGTTGAACAAGATCACGCACAAAAGCGCGTGTCAGAAACACCGAGAGCATCTCAACCTGAAACGGAGTTGCGAACTCGGGGCGATCAGCAATCATTTCGCGATCAGCCGCCCCCAGTTTACCAGAGCCATATACCGCAGTTGTCCGCATAAGATAGCCAACAGCGTCGATCTTATCCTGATCCGGTTGTTGACCATCGGCAAGCGACGACACCACGTGCTCCCATAAGCGAACAGAGCGATTGGCGCGGGATACCGACAGTTCAGCGCCAGTGACGCGACCTGCTTCCTGTAGCGGAACGTTTTTTGAAAGACGCTCGATATCCTCGGATGTGGGAACTCCGTCGAATAATGTGAACGTGCAATCCCATGCTTCCGCGATCACGCGGTCAGAACGTTTTTCGGCGGGCAGGTCATGTGCAAAAGCAACAAGAGAATACGTGCGTTCTGGACCATGCGCTGATAAAACTGCTTGACCAACGCCGCTGTCATTAATGTCAAATACAGGACGATCAAAAGTCCAGCCTTCGCGTGCCATTCGGCGAACCAGAATACGCATAAATGACAGACGCGATTGATGCAGAGATCCAAGACGTGCAAGGCGCATAACCTGTGCAGGATCACGTAATGGAACCTTTGTGGTTTGCATGTCTGCTAGGGTCATCCTGTCTTCCTCGGAAATGGGCAACCGGGCAAAAATTGCCCGGCTATTAGGATTATTGTTTGCTGCCTTTTTGCAGTGTGATGCGCAAAGCATCCCACAAGGAGGGCAATAAGATCAGCGACACTGGAACCGCTGTCACCACGATAAAGCTTTGTAGTTTGGATACGCCGCCAGAACCGATAGAGATTAGGATGATCGCCATCAAACCCATCGCGATACCCCAAAAGACGCGTAAGCCAGCCGGTGGGTTGTCACCGTTGGACATGGTCGCAGCAATAACGTAGCTCATGGAGTCCCCGGTTGTAGCCACAAAGATTGTGGTCAAGATGAGGAACAGGATGGATACGAGGAAGCCCATTGGCAGATTTCCAGTGATCGCCAAAAGCGCGGCTGGCAGGTTAAAGCCTTCAAACGCAGTAGAAATTGTGCCTGGTTCCGCCAATTCCATCGCAATGCCAGTGCCGCCAATAATTGTGAACCAGAAGTTCGTCACGATTGGCGCCACGATGGACAGCATAATGATGATAGCTCGGATGGAACGTCCACGCGAAATCCGCGCGATAAACATCGCCATCAACGGACCGTATCCCATGAACCAGCCCCAAAAGAACACTGTCCACCAACCCAGCCAACCTGGATCGCCGAACACACCGGCTTCGCCACGATAGAGCGCCATCTGGAAAAAATTTCCGATATATGTGGCAAAACCCGAAAAGAAAGAACCAAAGATAAAGCCCGTTGGACCTGCCAGCAAAACGAACACCAGTAGCACAGCCGCGAGGATAACGTTGATACGGGACAAAACCTGAATACCGCGGGACAGGCCCGTCATCGCAGAAATTGTATAAATCGCAACAAGGCCCAGGATCACCAGCGCCTGAGTGAAGAATACGTCGGGGATGCCAAAGAGTTCAGACAGACCATAACTAACCTGCAAACCCAGAAAACCAATGGGACCGACCGTGCCCGCAACAACGGCAATGATGGAAGACGCATCTGCGATCAAGCCAATTGGTCCGTTGATCGCCTTGTCACCAAAGACTGGATAAAGCAAAGTGCGCGGGGCCAATGGCAAGCCCTTTTCGTAATGATAATGCATCAGCATGACCGTCGTTAGTGAACCAAGAATAGCCCAGGCCAAGAAACCCCAATGCATGAAACTTTGCGCAATCGCGCCATTTACAGCTGCTTCGGTTGCACCTTCCGCGCCATAAAGCGGTGGAGAGTACAGGAAATGAGCGATTGGCTCACCTGCGGCCCAGAAAACACCCCCACCAGCCAAAAGCGTACACATGATCATCGCACCCCACTGGAAGGTGGTGAATTCTGGTACGCTTAACCCTCCCATAATGGCTTTGCCACCTGGCAGCACACAGAGCACAATACCGATAAGAAAGGTTCCAAGGAGAAGCACCTGCCAATAAAGGCCGAAGTATGTTGCAGAGACTTTAAAACCCCAATCGACAATAGCATTCAGCGTATCAATGCTGACCAAAGCTAGAATGCCGAAGAGGGCAATAAATCCCCCCGAAATATAAAAGAGCGGCTTTTGAACCCGTCTCTCTTGCGTGAGAGTTTGGTCTGTCATGGTTATCTCCCTGATAACGGAAACGGCCCCGAGAAATTTGGTGCTATCTTGCGTAGCTCACGAGGCAGGCGTGAAGTTTTCGGCGTAAAAGTTGTACCAATTGCGCCCCATGATTCCGGCAACTTCTTCTTCCGAGAAGCCAACAGCTTTCAGACCGTTTTCTATGTTTCCAAAGTCACGATTGTCGCGGAACCAGTTGGGCATTTCTGGGAAGCCCGGGGCACTGGCAGAGCCTTCGCCATAGTCAATTTCTTTCGTCCAGCGTCCGACACGCATCCATTCTACGATGGTATCGGGCTGATCCTGACAAAGATCTGTCCCAATCCCTAAATTACATGTACCGAACTTGTCCGCCGTACGGGCGATCATTTCACAGAAGCTTTCCAGCGTGCAGTCCGATTTGTCTTTCAGATGATGCGGATAGACTGAAAAACCAAGCATGCCGCCATTATCAGTCACGGCGCGGATCACATCGTCTTTCTTGTTACGCAGCGCCGGAGCCCAAGAGTACGGGTTGGCATGTGTTATAGCAATTGGGCGTTCAGAAATCTCCGCCGCCTCAATCGTAGACCGATCTGCTGAATGGCTCATATCTACAACTAGGCCCACACGGTTCATCTCTTTGATGACGTGCTTGCCCATACGGGTGATGCCGATGTCTTCGGCCTCATAACAGCCTGTCGCCAACAAGGACTGATTGTTGTAAGTCAGCTGCATAAATCGTGCACCAAGGGTATGCACAATTTCCACCAGACCAATGTCATCTTCGATCGGGCTTGGATTTTGAAAACCAAAGAAGATCGCCGTGCGGCCTGTTTTGCGGGCGGCATCGATGTCTGCCGCCCACTGCCCCTTCATGATCAGGTCAGGGTATTGTTCAAACCAACGGTTCCACTTTTCAAAGTTCAAAACCGTTTCACGAAAATTTTCATGGTAGGCGATAGTGACGTGGATTGCATCCACGCCGCCTTCGCGCAGTTGTCGAAAGATTTTCTCTGACCAATTGGCGTATTGAAGGTTATCAATCCGCATTAGAAAGGCGAACCGCTAGAGATATAGGCGGTTTTCACGGTTGTATAAAATTCAGCCGCTGCCTTGCCCTGCTCACGTGGACCGTAAGAGCTATCGCCACGCCCTCCGAATGGCACATGGTAATCGGTGCCTGCGGTGGGCAAGTTGACCATGACACAGCCTGTTTGTGCATTACGGCGGAAGTGATTTGCACGCGCCAAGGATTTGGTCACGATACCAGAGGTCAAACCAAAATTCGTATCGTTCACAACAGATAGAGCCTCGTCGTAGCCGCTAACTTTGATCACGGCTGCCAGCGGCGCAAACATTTCTTCACGGTTGATACGCATGTCATTGGTTGTGCCAATAAAAATGCCTGGGTTCATGTAATAACCCTGATGCGGCATCTCTAGACGTTGGCCACCACAGAGCAGCTCTGCACCCTCAGATTTCCCAAGATCAACATAGGCAAGGTTTTCATTCAGCTGCTGCTCAGTCACGACAGGACCGATTTGTGTTCCAGCTTCCAAAGCATGGCCCACTTTCATCGCCTTTGCGCCAGCAACCAGTTTGGAAACAAATTCATCGTGAACGGCCGAATGTACAACCAATCGAGAGGAAGCTGTACACTTTTGACCGGTGCCGCCGAAGGCGCCACCCAGTGCCAAGCTAACGGCCAGATCAATGTCCGCGTCATCCATAACAGCCAGGGCGTTCTTGGACCCCATTTCCATCTGAACTTTTGTTAAATTTTGGATGGCTGCGCTTGCAATCCCTTTACCCACAGGAACCGAGCCAGTGAACGAAATCGCATCCACTTTGGAGCTTTCGACAAGGCGTTGTCCAATTTCACGGCCTGCGCCCATAACCAAGCTGAACAACCCTTTTGGAATGTCTTGGCGTTCGATAATTTCAGTGAGGGCCACGGCAGACGCAGGAGTCGCGTTTGCAGGTTTCCAGACAACGGCGTTTCCGTAGCAAAGCGCTGGCGCTATTTTCCAAGACGCTGTGGCTGTCGGGAAGTTCCAAGGGCTGATAATTGCAACCGTACCTACTGCTTCTCGGCGCACATCGATTTCGATCCCCTCGCGCACCGAGTCAGCATTCTCACCAATTTGACGCAGCGTTTCAGCGGCATAGTAGGTGAAAAACTGACCAGCGCGATAAACTTCACCTTTTCCTTCTGCCAGAGGCTTACCTTCTTCGCGAGATAGTAGTGTGCCAAGCTCTTCAGCACGCGCCATCATTTCGTTGCCGATCGCCATCAAAACATTGTACTTGCGCTCGATCCCATAAGCCGCCCATTCAGCTTGCGCAATTTTGGCTTGGTCAAGTGTCGCGTCCAGCTGATCAGATGACGCCTGTGCAAACATTCCTACCAAATCGGAAAGGTCGGATGGATTTCTGTTCTCAATCTCATCAACACCTACTGTCCAGGAGCCTGCGATAAGGTTCAATTTGGTTTCGGTCATCTGGGGTCGTCTCCGCTGTGTTGTGCGTGCAAGTGCGAGACTATATGGACACTCGATAAAAATTCAGTCAAACTTAAATAAATGAATTTAATTTCAGGAATTCTGAATTATGGCGCTCAAAATTGAAATGCTTCGTTGTTTTGCCGCTGTCGCACGGACAGGCAAGCTTTCAGAAGCTGCACATCAGCTGAACCGGACGCCATCGGCTGTTTCTATGATGTTAAAGCAACTCGAAGAACACCTTGGAGAGCCTCTTTTCAAAACCGATCGCAAGAACCGACTGACGGCTTTGGGCAGTTTTGTCTTGGAACAGGCCGAAAGAGAGCTTTACCAATTTGACCAAACGATTCACGCTATCGAAAGCTTTGCAAATGCCCGCCATGGGCGTGTACGCGTAGCCGCTGTTCCATCTGTTGCTGCCACTGTTTTACCCCGCGCAATCACTAAGTTTATCAATAATTTCCCAGGTGTAGAGATCGAATTGCGAGACATGGACTCTACGACGATCTTGCACGAACTTTCGCGTAGCAGACTGGATATCGGAATTGCATCCGCTGATCTAAGCAGTGGAGCACTCCATTGCGAAGAGCTGCTTTCAGATAGGTTTGGATTGATCTGCGCAGCCAATCATCCGCTGATAAAAGAAGAGCCAAATCTAACATGGGATATGATCGCGCAATACAAGTTCATAGCTAACAACCTATCTCGTTTGGTGACAGACCCAGCCTTTCAGCGGTTGCACGCGGAGGCTCTTTTAAGCGTCCATAACATCACATCTTTATTGGCGATGGTGCGCGCTGATCTTGGTGTAACAATTCTTCCGGAGATGACTCTCAAGACGGTCGAAAACAATGATTTTGCATTTTTAACACTGCCTGATTCTCCCCCACCGCGCCGAATTCATATGTTGCGGAATGCAGATTCGCCGGCCTCTCCTGCGGCAAGAGAACTGGAGAAACAAATTTTTGAAACAATTTCCGAAATGCAGACAGAGAACCAATTCTGACCGATATCACGACAGTAGAGTTTTTACTTTCATGGGGCCAGAATGACCTATTTAACCTAGGCAGTTTTGTCGTATCACGTCGCAACCCTATGGGCACTCTTCAACCTGTTGAACTGACACAACCGATGATCCATGCCGAGCCGCACTTTGCAGGTTTTGCGCAGTCGAAGTCATAACTTATGAATGCCAGACAAAGTAAGAGTTGTTTTCCAAAGAGCGGATGACCATATCTCCGAACGTGGCAAGCATCATCAAATATTCAAGGAATATCCATGCTACTTGATACCCCCACCTGCGATTTTGGTTGGAAAGCCCCCGATTTCACCCTGCGCGACCCCTATGGCACATCCTTTACAATGTTAGACAATCTGGGAGCGAAAGGCCTGATGATTGCTTTCATCTGCAATCACTGTCCATACGTTCAAACCATTGGGGATCGTTTAGCGCAGGATGCCAGGACCCTTATGGCCGAAGGCATTAATGTCGTTGCCATTATGTCAAACGACTACCGGTATGTCCCTCAGGACAATCCTGAAAATATGAAGCTGTTTGCCAAGAAATTTAATTTTCCATTTTTGTATCTTATTGACCAAAATCAGGCTGTTGGAAAAGCCTATGGCGCCGTTTGCACCCCGGATTTCTTTGGTTTGAACAAAGAGGGCGCGTTGCAATACCGTGGCCGTCTGGACGACGCGGCACGAGGCACTCCCAAGAACCGTGTCCCAGAGCTGGTGAATGCCGCGCGTATGATTGCTGAAACTGGAAAGGGCCCAGAAGGCCAAACGCCCAGCATAGGGTGCTCAATCAAATGGAGTGGTTCGTAGAAAGCCCGCTCTAAGATTGATCCATGCCGCTCGTAAGATAGAGCTGGATCCATTCAAGATTAGGGTTGATCATCTTAGTAGGGGAAAACCTGATGACATCGGATATTCAGACCACGGACACTGTTGATGCAATTCTTGAGTTGTCTTCAGACATACGGTATGTCGCGGTGCGACTTGATGGCAATCTTTCGATGAAACAGCGGGACGGTCTAAGTGATGCATCTGCTTCAGAAAGTGACCACTACGAAGAAATATTGGTCAACCCAACGCTGCTCACCCTCGCGGCTGCGCGTGGAAATATTGATTGTGGCGGTTTGAAGTTCTTGGTTGTCGGGTATGGTAACTTCCAGCAGCTTGTTGTCCCCGTTCCAAACGGGCACGCCTCTGTTTGTGTTCCCTACGGAGTTGAATGCACATCATTTGTCAGCGCAATATACCGTTTGTGCTGTGCCGCATCCACTTAAGGGCCTTCAATCTCACCGCGGTTTGATCTTCTGATGTGCCAAATCCAAAAACCGCTCAAGGGCATTTGACCGCACATGGCTGGGCGGTGTCACCGTATAAACCCCACCAGAGCGCAACGACCACTCGCTTAATAGCCGGGTCAATCGCCCTTGTTTCACATCATCTTGCATTAAGAAATCTGGCAGAACTGTGTAGCAAAACCCCTCAGCCACATAGGCACGCATAGCTAAAGTCATGTTCATCGTCGATACAACTTGCGTGGTCAGCACCTCGCGTTGTTTGCCTTTCTCAAGCACCCATTCCATCTTTTCAGGAAACGCATCACTGCGCACAAATGGAACCGAGGCCAAATCACGCGGCTCTTTTACATTGAGACGTTTCGCTGTCTGCGGTGAACAGACCACGATCACATTAAAATCCATAAGTTTGCGGGCAAGGTTGCTGGAGTCTGACAACCAGCCTATTCGGAAAGCCAGATCATATCGGTCTTCAATGATGTCAATGACCCCATCTGTCAGATGGAGATCGACGCCGACGTCTGGGTAGGCTTCCTGAAATTGCGCCACAAATGGCGCTACATATGAAACACCAAAATCGACAGGGGCGGTCACTCTTAACTTTCCCTTGGGTGTCTTGTCACGGTCTAGAATGCGTTCATAAGCATTGTTGGCTTGTGTCTGCGCAGACTTGGCGTCCTCATAAAAGATGCGCCCCGCTTCTGTTGGCTGCAAATGCCGCGTGTTGCGCAGCAGAAGTGGCGTGCCAACATCTTCTTCAAGAAGTTGAAGTTGCTTGCTGACAACCGCTTTACTGATGCCAAGCACTTGCGCAGCACCTGTAATGGTGCCTGCTTCGACCGTAGCAATGAAGTGGGCGAGGCGATTGAAGTTGGGGCGTCTGCTCATTCTTTAAGTATAGTTTAAATTGATAATAGTGCAAATCTGTTTGGTTTCAGCTGACAGCTAGATTTGCTTTTTTTTGAAAGTGACGCATCGCTTTTTGTTTGGGATATGGGAAAATTTCGTCAGTTTAAAGCTGACATACAGTCTGGATAATCTCTCTTTTACTGACTTGTGTGACGCTCTACCTTTGTTCGCAAGCGAATAGAAAGCCTTTAGGAGATCCCAATGTCTGAAGAGAAACTTATCGTCATTTATGATACCTTTTGCGGCTGGTGCTATGGTGCCGCTCCTGTCTTTGACGCAATTGTCGACACAGATGCCAAAGTTGAGGTCCTGCACCGGCACTTGTTTGACGGCCCATACGCTCCCAAAATGAGCGAGGGAAAAGGCGCTCAGATCCTAAAGCTTATCCCACATGTTGAAGGGCTGACCGGGCAAATTTTTTCCGAGGCCTTCAAAGACAATATCGCGCGATCAGAAACTGAAGTGCTGGCCTCAGGACTTTCCGCACAGGCCGCGGCTCTTGTTCATGATCAAGGTCCAGAAAAAGAATTTGCACTGCGCCATCGTCTTGAAACGCTTCATTTTGGCGAAGGTATGTCCTCAACTGATCGGCAGGCTATCGTTGATGCGCTCATCGCCGAAGGGGTCGCGCCGGATCAGGCGGAACGTATTGGCACACCCGAACTAGAAGCAAAAGCCACTGCATATGCAGAGCGCGCAAAAGTTTTGATGGCTGCCGTCGGATCCCGCGGTGTGCCCACCGTGCTGAAAGTCAGCGGGGATCACGTAACACAAGTCGATCACCAAACCTTCTACGGTCGCCCCGAAACTGTACCCGCAAATCCTGCCGAATTCACATCTATTTAATCCCACATAAAAGGAGCACGACATGACGTCTGCAACCTCTAAAACCTTCGCTATTTTCGGTGCAACTGGCGCCCAAGGATCACCGGTTGTGAAGGAAGCCTTGGCAAAAGGGCACACGGTCCGTGCCATCGCGCGGGACGCCGCAAAAATCGCCTCCCATCATCCCGATGCAATTGCGGTCGCCGCCGATCTTTCAGATGAAGACGCAGTGGCCAAAGCTCTAGAGGGTGTTGATGCCGCCTTCCTGCATTTCCCGATGCCAAGTGGCCCCGACGATAGCCAAAACTGGGCGGCTGCGTTCTTTTCCGCTGCACATAAGGTCAATCTGCCGCTTCTTGTGTACGTCACTGGCGGTCCCTCTGGCGATCGTTTCCCTTCATCTGTAATTGTTGATGCCACAACGCAAGGCATGAACGCCGTGTTAGGCTCTGGCGTTCCTTCGATTGTCCTTCAATCCGCCGTCTACCTCGAAAACCTGCAACCAGAAATTTTCCTTCCAGATCTGCGCTCTAAAGGCAGACTGGACTATCCCCCAATCCCGCATGGGTTAAAGATGCAATGGACCTCACATAAAGATCAGGCAACGCTGGCTGTGGCCGCACTGTCTCGACCGGATCTTGCAGGCAACGCCTTTGAAATCGGCTCACCACAAGCGCTCACTGGTGCCGATCTTGCTGAACTGATTCAGGTATGGGTTGGACGCGATGTTACCTTTGACCCCATGACCCCCGATGAATTTGGCACTCGGGTTGGGGATGCTATTGGAAGTCCAGGAGCGGCCTTTGCGCTTGGCGATCTTTATGGTGCAATTGCCAAACTGAACGGCGAAGACATGGCGGTTGATACAGATGCCCTTGAAACCACGTTCAACGTAAAGCTGACAGCTGTAGCAGATCACATCAAAAGCTGGGCTTAACCTCTACACACATCGTCACTGGGTGTTTTCGACACCTGCAACACCCAGTGGCCACCAAGTTAGAAGACATTTCAAACTATGTCTGTAGGAAATAATTAACACATATATTCGGTAAATCTGTTGTAGCCGGGATGCTAAGATGTCACCCGTCGGCCATTCAGAAATGTCGTTCCGATCTCAAAATTATTGAGGGGGTGCGGACATGGAATGGGTGGTTATAAATGAGCGCTAGTAAAACTGTTTGGTGGGTCTGGAGCAGTTTGATGAAGGCGGGCAGGGTAGGGGCTCACCCTTTTGTGTTGGGTTTGAGGCAAGCTTTAAGAGCCGCATTGGGTGTTGTCACGTTAACTGCTTGCTTAAAGATGCACAGAAGCGTGCGCTTAATTCTGCGCGATTGGCGCACCCTAGCTTATCAAAACAGCGGTTTACATGTGTCCGTACAGTTGAAAAGCTGATACCCAGCATCTCTGAAATATCGCGATCGGTGCAGCCACGAGCGACAAATTGTGCAATCTCTCGCTCTCGTGGAGAAAGCAGTGCAAGGCTGTCCAACTCTGCAGAAACTTGCCCTGATGTCTCATTATGATAGGCAAAGGCCGGGCCAAGGTAAGCCATAAGCGTGTCCAATAAATCAATTTCACGCCGCTCAAATGGTTGCCTGCTTTTTTGACGCCATATTCGAAGATCAACCACTTTGCCATTTCCGGCATCATGGAAGATGTTCATACCGTGGTACATGCCATCCCCGCGCAAGTATTGATGATAGAAATCCGTTTTTGCCAGGTCGGCAATGGGAAACACCTGTTCAACCAATGTCGCACCACGAAAGGCCCGCATACGCGCGGTTAGCGGGTCGTCGTATTGAAACGCAGTCAGGTATTTTTGAACTGCAGCATCGTCACGGTTTACAGATACAGGGTTTGCATACTGGTTCGCCTGATCGTCCCAGACATAAGAGGCCAAAGTATCGCCGCCCAGCAATTTCAAAATCCCTTCGGCGGCCTGCTCGCGCGGGTCATGTGATCCATGGGATGTTGAAAAACCATGGATCAACTCGGCAAACAATTGGATATCTGCACCTGACATATCTCTGATCTGACGTTCCATAACACCCTTCCTTGCACGATTGTAGGAGCAGCCTGCGCCACCCAGCAAGAGGGTCTGTGGTTTTATTTGTAACTTTCGCTTTCAAAACCCAGACTGCGTAATCGCCGCACAATATCAGAGCATTTGCAAGCCGCGCTCCAGAACAACGCCCGCGGCCAACAAAAACCGATCCTCGTTGCGGCGTGTTTCAATCATGAAACCAACCGGCAGGCCTGTTGTGTCTGTACCTGCTGGAATAGACAGGGACGGGGCGCCTGTCAGGCTGGCCAGAGAGGCATTTCGAACCACCGTGGGAAAAGTTGGTTGTGGTCCAAGATCTGTATCGATCATATCTTCATCCCCAATCAAGGGCGGGGGCACTGGCACTGTTGGCATAGCGATCAAGTCCAAACTATGTGTAACAAAAAGCTGCTCATAGGCCTGGCGAAGGTTTGCAATGCCTTTTATTGCTTTTTCGTAAGCGGCTTTTGCTTCATTGCTTGATCCGCGCTCTGGCAACAGATCAAATATCGCTTTGACTTGAGGACTGCCAAGAGATGCGGCGAAATCTTCAATGGATTGGTTTCGAACTTCTGCACAAAACTGTGTCCAGATCGTCGCAGCCTCATGGGTCACGACAATATGTCCGTAGTTCTGTTCTAAATCGGTAAAAGGCGTTTCATCTACCTCGACAATTTCAACCAGCCCTTCGGATTGAAGACGGTCCACTGCTTTTTGAAATTGTACATCCAGTGAAACAGAGAGACCTTGTTTGTGATAAAACAGCCCGATCCGCAGGGGCCGCTGGGTCGTAGGCACCGGGTCTATTTCGTCACAGATCAACGCATCAACCTCGATGATATCTGTCACACTGCTTGCCATTGGTCCGATGGTGTCACGCGTGGTGCTGAGCGTCAAAACACCCCCATCGGGGTAGCGCCCCGTTGAGGGGCGAAAGCCAACAATCCCACAAAATGCTGCAGGAATGCGGGTAGAGCCGCCCGTATCTGTTCCAAGGGCAAAAGGCACAATCCCAGAGGCAACCGCAGCGGCAGACCCACCGGAGGATCCTCCAGACACCCGTGTTCTATCAAACGGGGTTGGCACGGCACCAAAATGCGCATTGTTGTTGGTCACCCCAAAAGCCAGTTCGTGCAGATTCAGCTTGAGTGGAGCATGCGCGCCGGCTGCTTTTAATTTGGCGACGGCTGGCGCATCCGCTTTGGGCTGATTGTCAAGTAATGCAGGGCTACCCCCCGTCGTTGGGAAAGGTAGGCAATCAATATTGTCTTTCACCGCAAACGGAATACCCGCCAAGGGTCCTTCGGCCTGTGGCGCAACAGAATTTGAATGGGCAAGAACTGCATTCCTCTGATCTGCTGCGGCGCGTGACAAGACAGAATCCGTCAACGCCTGTGCGCCGCGCTGATCCCGTATCTGACGTGCCTGAGACAGCGATAAGGTGTGATCTGAAGGTGTAAAGTGAGCTGAAGCTTTGGGCATATTGAGCCTTTGGAGAAGATCAAACGAGACGGCTTGATCTTAAGGAGCGCATGTACATCACCCTATCGTCAATAATGTCGATACCCCGGATCGGTACCTCTCATTAGGCTTCAGCGAACAGAAAAAAGGGGCAAAGCCCTATTCCACCAACTGGGAGACACTTTGAGATGGATAGAAGAGCTTTTTTAAGTTCCAGTGCTATGGCGCTGGCTGCGAGCCAACTGCCTCGCGTAGCAACTGCACAAGCGACTCCGGTAGGTAAACCATTAAAACTGGGTTTTCTTATACCCCGATCTGGGACTGCAGGATTGTTTGGCCCCTCATCTGAAGCCTGCATCGAACTGGCGGTCAATAAGATCAATGCAGAAGGCGGCATTCTTGGTCGCCCGATTGAAGCCTTGCTTGGGGATGCGGGTGGCGCGCCAAGCGACACTGTGCAAGCTGCACAGCGTATGTGGCGTCGCGACGGTGTCGAGGCCATTGTCGGTGAACATGGCAGCGCCTCTCGCGAAGCGGTTGCAGGTGCGCTACGTGGCCAGTTGCCATATGTCTATTCTCCTGTGAATGAAGGGGGATATTGTACTGACGGTGTCTTCACGACAGGCGAAACGCCAAGCCAGCAGCTGGCACCTGCTATTCCATATCTGGCCAAGGAACGTAGTATAAAACGCTGGTATTTGATCGGCAATGATTACAGCTGGCCCCGCATCACCAATGCAGCTGCAAAAGAATTTATTGAAGACTCAGGCGGTGAAGTGGTTGGGGAAGAATATCATCCGTTTACCACTGACAATTTTGACAGTTCGCTTGCCAATATCCGCGACAGCGGCGCCGAGGCTGTGTTGATCAATTTGGTGGGTGGAGCCTCTGTTGTCTTTAACCGGGCTTACGCGTCCTTTGGGTTAGACAAACAAGCATTGCGCCTTGGCACATTAATCGAAGAAAACACATTGGCTGGGATTGGGGCGGAAAACAGCGGGGATCTTTATTCTGTTTCAGGTTACTTTGATGCATTGGACACGCCTGCAGCGCTTGCATTCCGCAAAACATACTATGACACTTTTGGGGTCGATGCGCCGGTTTTAAACACGCTTGGGCAAAGCTGTTTTGAAGCAGTGTTGTTTTTGCAGGCTGTGATCGAAAAGGCCGGCGAGACCAGCATTGATGCCATCACAGCAGCCTCCGAAGGCATCAGCTACAGCGGACCACGCGGAGATGTCACCATGTCGGGTCGCTTTGTGAACGCCAATATCTATCTGGCCAAGGCTGAAGGTACGGAGTTCAAAATTATCGAAAACTTTGGAGGCATCGCTTCCGGCACGACCTGTTCAATCTAATCTCATGGAGTCATCAGTTCTGTTCCTTCTCAATACCAGCTATGCGGTGCTAACGCTTGCATTGGTGGTATTGGGCCTGGCGATTATCTTTGGCCTCCTGGGCGTGCTGAATATGGCCCATGGTGAATTTGTCGCCATCGGTGCCTATTGCGCATTTGCGGTGCAATCCGCGGGTTTACCATTGATCCTGTCATTGCCACTTGCGATCATAACGACGGGGGCTGTCGGGTGGCTGATCGAAGCTTCCGTTATCCGCCATCTGTATAAGCGGCCCTTTGATACGCTTTTGGCGACATGGGGGCTTTCGATCCTTTTACGCGAAGGGATCGAATTGGCATTTGGGCTTGAATACCGGTCGGTGTCTGAACCTGTGAGCGGCAGTGTGCGCCTTTTGGGTGTGGATTATCCCATCTATCGCATCATGCTGATGGTTGCGCTGTTAATCGGCTTCGCCGCGCTTTATGTTTGGTATCGTCGCTCCAATGCTGGTGTGCGGGTGCGCGCAATGATCGCGAATCCACAGCTTGCAACGATTGTCGGAATCGACACTCAGAAGCTGGCGCGTCTGGCGTTTGCGGCTGGTGCTGCCTCAGCGGGTTTGGCCGGCGCAATGCTTGCGCCTTTGGTGCGGATTGAACCCTTTATGGGCATCGATTTCCTGCTGCAGTCCTTTTTCGTTCTGGTTGTCGGCGGTCTTGGCAGCCTTGAAGGGTTGTTTATCGGTTCAAGCCTTATCGGTGGCGCAGAAAGCGCAGGATCAACCCTGATGGGAGGCACTGCGGGGTATGTAACCGTTCTTCTGATCTCCATCCTATTTTTGTGGCTCAAACCTGAGGGTCTTCATGCGCGTCGCTGATTTGTCTTTTCCAGTGGTTCTGGCGCTGATCTGCGCCGTGCCCTTTACGATGGGCGAGTTTACCGCTCATCAATTGGGCCTCTTTTTACTTTACGGGATCGTCGCACAGGGGATCGCATTGTGCTGGGGCAAAGTGGGCATCCTGCCCCTTGGACAATCGTTGTTCTTTGGCTTGGGGGCGTATCTTGGCGGTAGTGCACTGATTGCATATGAAACGCAGCCTGTGGTCCTTTATCCCGCACTATTAGGTGCCATCTTAGTGCCGGCAGCGCTAGCGGGAGGAATTGGCTTTTTGGTGTTTCGCCGGCAGGTCGGGTCTGGCCCTTATTTTTCGCTGATCACGCTGGCGTTGACGATGCTGGCCTATCAGGTGGCGCTCAGTACGGACTGGTTGACGGGCGGTTTCAACGGTCTGTCCGGCATCCCGTCCTTGCCCGGCACAGACCCTTGGACCAATTTGTACTGGGTTATTGTTCTGGCGCTGATTTTATCAACGACAGTTTTACTGTGGATCACACGCAGCCCGCTGGGGCAGTTGTTTCAGGCGGTATCCGAAAACGAGCTGCGCATGTCCTTCCTTGGTTATGACACAGCAAAGCTCAAGGCGCTGGCCTTTGCCATCTCAGCAGGTCTTGCGGGCATGGCCGGTGCTTTGTTTGCGGCTCAGCAAGGGATCGTAACGCCACAATCGCTCAGCTACCTTCTGGCTGGTGAGCTGTTGATCTGGACGGCGCTTGGCGGGCGCAACAGTCTTATCGGCCCGGTCGTCGGTGCTGTTCTGGTTGGAATGCTGACATCTGAACTGCGCAATACGGTGCAGTCCTGGGAAATCATCATGGCGCTGTTGTTTATTGGAACAGTTCTTTTTGCGCCACGCGGTCTTGCCGGATTGACGGAACGGTTTTTAGCTCCCTTTGCCCAAAAAACCAAAACCGACAGAGACGACCTTCGCACAGTGGATAGGCCACTAGTTCCCGCTTCGTTAAGGTTTAAGGATGTGAACGTTTCGGTTGGCGCCGTAAACATTTTGCGCGGTTTAACCTTAGATGTGAAAAAAACAGGGCTGCATTGTGTGATTGGGCCAAATGGTGCGGGCAAAACGTCAGCCTTTAATGCTATGACAGGACGTTTGCCGGTGACAGGTGGCCAAATCCATTGGAAAGAGCGTGAAATTACCAACTTACCGCCGCACCGCGTTGCGCGCCTTGGCATTGCACGTAAGCTTCAGGTACCTGCGATTTTCCCTGATATGACCATTGGCCAACACATCGATATCGGTCTGTGGTCAACGGGTCTGACGGTTTCGGAAATGCTGGGCCAACGCGCCTTTCGTCGCCGCAATGAGATTTTAGATGTGCTCCATGATTTGTTCCCTGTTTTGGGAGATGAGAGCAAACGGGCGGGCAGCCTGTCGCTGGGTCATCGGCAGGTCTTGGAGTTTGCACTGTCCGTGATTGCTCGGCCTAATTTGGTGTTATTGGATGAGCCTTGCGCGGGACTGTCAACGGAGGAAACCGCAGAGCTGACCGCAGCTATTCGCCAGATTTGTCGGAAATTCGAAATCTCAGCCCTTATCATTGAGCATGATTTCTCGGTCATCGAAAGTCTGTCTGACCATGTTTACGTATTACACCAAGGTGCTGCGCTGTCAGAGGGCAGTTTAGAAGACATTCGCGCCGATACCACAGTGCAGGCAGTCTATGCAGGAGGGCGCAAATGAGCATGCAACAGTTCACTGTTCAAAACCTTGCAACCGGATACGGCGACCTACAGGTTCTGCAAGATATCAGCTTTGATGTCGGTGCTGGCGAATGTCTTTGTATTGCTGGTCGCAATGGTGTGGGCAAAACCACATTAATGCGTGCGCTCTCTGGAGAGTTACCGCTCATATCAGGTGGGATTCAGATGCAAGGAACAGAAATTTCAGCGCTGCCGACCAATCGCCGCCATGGCTTGGGCCTGAGTTACGGACCACAAGACAGCGTGACTTTTGCACCGCTGAGCGTGAAAGAGAATCTAACGCTTCATTATCAAGACCAAAATCTTGAGCGATATGAACATCTGTTTGCTCTGTTTCCCAGGATACGCGAACGGTTGGAGCAATCTGCTGGTAGCCTATCAGGTGGCGAGCGCAAAATACTCTCTTTCACGCGCGTTATGGCTGAAGATGCACAAGTCGTTCTACTGGATGAACCAACAGAGGGTGTGGCGCCGGAAAATATTGATCACATGGCAACCGTCATAAGATCGACACTCCAGGCGAGGCATTCTGTGATTGTAGTGGAGCAAAACCTATCGTTAATCGAGGCAATTGCAGATCGGGTGATTGTGATGGATCATGGGGCGATCATCCACGAGACTGCGAATGGGCCAGAGTTGCGAAACGAAATCTCGAACTTGTTGAAGGTTTAAGGAATGTGTCGCAGAGCTTTAGAGCAATAGTCGTTATGAAGACGCGCCTATGCTGCGAGGTTGGCGAACTGCGCAAAGCCTTGGTTTCGTCATAGTGATCTCTTCCAGATCACGTTAGGACACCGCGTATACGATCTAGAATTCCACTGTGAAGGGATCACATTTTGGGGATAGTGACACTCCTCACGATCAATTACCCGTCTGCTTATCCCCAAAACTATGGATAGAATTCCATCATGGATTTGATAACAACGAGGACATGTACTGGCAGGGTCTTTAAATGGCGGAGCTGCCATGTGTTTTGAGAGAGGCCGTATGCTGACAGGAAATATTCAAGCTCTTTACCATTACCCTGTGAAAGGGTTGACCGCGCAACGTATTGATCATGTGCGCTTGAACCCTGCGCAAGGCTTTCCGTTTGATCGCGAATTTGGCTTTGCGCGTCATGACAGTGGATATGACCCAAACGCCTATAAACCGCTTCCCAAAACGCGGTTCTTGATGTTGATGATGGACGAACGTCTTGCGGGGTTAGAGAGCCACTTTGACACTGAAACCTGGCAGTTGTCGTTACATGTGCAAGGCAAGCCTTTGATGGCGGCGGATCTTTCAACCCAAAAGGGCCGACAGGAAACCGAAACTTTTTTTGCACGCATGTTTGATATGACCGCGGACGAGATGCCGCGTTTTGTTCATGCCGCCCCGCATCGGTTTACAGATGTATCCGTTGCTTCTGAAGCCTTGATGAATGCAGTGTCGCTGATCAATACCAACAGTGTGAAAGCTTTTGGTGAAAAGATTGGCCAAGAGATCGATCCTATGCGGTTTCGCGGCAATATCCTGTTTGATGGGTGGCCACCTTTTTCTGAACTGGATCTTGTCGGTAAGGAAATTCGAATTGGTGATGCCCGGGCCAAAATCACATTGCGCACGCGCCGGTGTGCCGCAACTGAAGTAAACCCTAAGACCGTCAAACGCGATCTGCCCCTGCCTCGCCTGCTGGTGCAGCACTATGGGCATGCGGATATGGGTGTTTATGCCGAAATTGAAACCGGGGCAGAGATTGAACCCGGTACCCCTATCCGTTGTGAAGGAGTGTGAGATGAACGAAACGTTGAAACTCCGCCTTGAGGCGCGTCGCGATCTGACCTCTGAGATTACAGAGTTTACATTTGCGTCCTCAGGTGACGCCCCGCTTCCTCCATATGAACCGGGCGCCCATCTGACGTTGAATACCCCTTCTGGAAATTGGAGAAGCTATTCGTTGACCGGTGTCAACACTTCCGCGGATCGTTACGTGATTGCAGTGAAGCGAGAAGAGGGCGGGCAGGGCGGCTCCAATTCAATGCATGCGGATCTTTCTATCGGAAATCTAATTGAGGCGCGCGTGCCGAAGAATGCATTTTCTCTTGAAACAGCACCCCGGTATTTACTGATTGCCGGCGGGATTGGAATTACACCGATTTTGTCTATGTTTTTTGCATTGCGCAAAGAGTGCAAACCGGTGCAATTGATCTATCTGACACGCAGCGCTGAAGATACAGCATATCTAGATGCTCTCACCGCTCAAGATGCGGCTTGTGTCATAGTGCATCATGACAATGGTGATCCCGAGCAGATTATTGATCTTTGGCCATATCTTCAGACCCCAGAAGACTGCCATTTGTATTATTGCGGCCCGGCGGGGTTGATGCAGGCGATTTATCTGAACTCGATCCACTGGCCGCGGTCGCAAGTTCATTCTGAAGATTTTGCAGGTATCGTTGCACATAGCGGTACGGCACACCCATTTCGTCTGCGGCGCGCGGCGACGGATGAGCTGTTTGACGTACCTGCAGATAAGAGCATTCTGGATGTTCTGCGTGAAAACGGTATCGCCTATGAGAGCTCTTGTGAAAGTGGTACATGCGGCACCTGCCGGATGACACTGACCGCAGGTGAAGTTGCACATCGCGACATCGTGCTATCAGATGAAGAGCGACATACGGCAATTATGCCTTGTGTGTCCCGCGCTGCTGGTGAAGAAATCACTGTTGAGTTTTAATGCGGAAACGATCCGGCGGCCTTTTTGTGATGAGACCGCCAGATGATGCAAACCTTCTGAAGAGCGATAGGTTTGCATCTTCATGCTAGGTTAGTGGTTGGGGAGATGACTGTTTGCAGGGCGTTAAAAAACCGGCAACATATCAAAGCCAGATCATTCAGTCTCCTTGGGCGTGGTAAGTGCTATCAAACTGCTGCTCAAAGAACGACCTTGCCAGTGAAAAGACACCCCCTGAAATCATTCATGACAACCGCGATCACGCCAGACCATGCCCCAAAGTGGTCGTCTACAGAAATCGCTGCAACAGACCCCTGAAAACGCCGATACTATTGAGACCGCGCACGGCTTCCCTATTTTCAAACCAGAAGTGTCTTCAGCCTATGAATAAAAACCCACCGTTCGCAGCCGAACGGTGGGATGTAACAGTGTTCTGAATTTTTTTTAATCAGTGGCGATTCATGCCAAACATTTTGGCGAATTTATCCCTTTTCCGCGTCCGCTGAGGAGCCTGCTCCGCTTCCGCTGCGGCTTTTTTAGCCTCTTCTGCAGCTGTTTGCAGTTTGTCTTCCTCTGACGCAATCACATCGGTCAGCTCCGCCACATCATTATCATCATAGGCAAGCTGCGTGCGGAACTCACCGCCGCTGAAACGCGCCAGCAAGTCCACTTCGCTCATGATTTCCGGCACTTGATAAATGCGTTCTGCGAATGCATCCAGAATGACGGCGTCGGGGTTCCAGGTTCGTGGATCACTTTCATCAGTGCCGGTGTCACGATTGATGACAAGGAACCGATGCTGGGGCCCGCCGTTCAGATCAAACACCGAACCTGTAATTGGCGTTGTCACGCGTTCACCGTTAAATACACGTGTTTTCATAGCGCCATTTTCATCCGGCACGCTCACAAAACGACGACTGCCTTTTCGCAAGTCAAAGACTTCAAGCTTCGCCTCAGGATCGTCTTTCTTGAACTCTAGAAATGCCAGAGCAGT
This sequence comes from Epibacterium ulvae, assembly GCF_900102795.1. Classification (GTDB taxonomy): domain Bacteria; phylum Pseudomonadota; class Alphaproteobacteria; order Rhodobacterales; family Rhodobacteraceae; genus Epibacterium; species Epibacterium ulvae. The sequence continues at coordinate 272,535 of NZ_FMWG01000004.1, forward strand.
CTGCGCATCACAAGTCGCCCCACGCATCCCGTCGAACCTTGCCGCTGCCAACTTGGCTTTATCTGTAACTTCTTTTTGTGCCTTTTCCTGATCTGTCAGGGGTGTTTCTGAATAGTTGCCCTTTTTAAACATCTTATCGCTGGCATCGATATTTCTCTCTTCCCTTTTCACACTGAAGTTCTGGGAGTCTTCAATCGCCAGCGTTCTCATCGCCTCCAGACGGCGCATAGATTTGCCCGGATCTTCACCTCCACGGCCAGACCTTAATAACGGTGTGATATTCGGATACTTGCGTTCCAACTCTATTTTGAATGTCTGTTGCATATTCTCAATATCCCAATGGGCATTATTCGCTGATCTTTTGTTCTGCTTCAGAACTTCAGCTTTTGATTTGCCCTCAGAGTCTGGATCATATTGAGGTTTTTGGAAGAAATCTCTGTTGGCTGGAAACGGGCGTCCCCGATGCAATCGCTCTTGTTCAGGAAAACCACGCTTCGGGTCGGGATCATGATACTTTTGCTCAGGCGTCCCTTTGATCGCGACCATGACTTTCTGTGCGGTTGCCTTATGACGCTTGGCATTGGTCTCTATCTCGCTGTTATTGCGCATCCAGGCTTCCGGAATTTCATCGGTGCCTGCCGTCTCACGTAACTTTGGAACTTTAACTTCTGTCCGGGTGTTATCTTCGCAAGCTGAAGACAACATGGTTGACCACTCTTTGGGCGCAGAAGCAGCAGAGGATGAGTCAGGCTTTGCAGAGTTTTGAGCGGTATTGTTGCGCGATGGCGCAGAAGGTTTAGCGTCAAATTCTGCTGAAGGACGTGAGGATGAGGCAATCTCACCGATGTTCGGAGTTGAGGGCATTGGAATCTCGCATTAACAAAAGCTCATCCTCGATCATCAATTTTTCGCGAGATATTAGGTAATTTAAATTTCTTATAGGCTACAAATTGGAGGCATAAGGGTCTTCAACTGATCAACTTATGACCTATCGACGCGCCTCACTAACAAAACCTATGTCAAAGGCTATGTCGCAAATCCCAACTGAACCTTAGCAGCCACGGAGTTTCCATGGCACCAGCCAATCGACAGTAGATGCCTGACGGCAGCACAAATAGGCTCCAACAGAGCAATTTAATAAGAGAGTGTTATTGGCTTCGCGAACGGGATCATCGGCTGGACAGCATCGACGACACAGGGCACGCAGTTTGTCTTAGACGCACTGGAATAGGTAATCCAGATGATCGGGGGATCATTTGAAGGCGCAGAACGCCCCGGCCGAGACGACCATCGGCCTGTTCAAAGGACGTCCAAAGAGCAGGTCGAATGGATGGGTAGACTGGTTCAAATAAGAGCGCCTGCTGCGGCATGCCCATCGAAGCGAATGAATGATACCAACAAATCTCGAAATCAGACAAAATCACAGCTTGAAAGACGAACTCAACAGTCACCCGCAAGACCCGGGCAGTTCACAGCTGCTGCGCCTTCACACCAGCTCATATCCTCTGACCATTCCAATGATATCTGTTCATCTCAAAATCTACGTTTCATGGTCTTTCCTTGGCTTGGACGGATTACTAATATCTCAGTAGCCCAGTCTTTATTGTCATAAAGGCTGCAAATGAGGCCAAAGACAAGACAATGGCAATAACCCAGCTTTGGCAGACCTACTTTGCCTATCTCAAAGTTCTCGGTTCTGACTGGCTCTATCTCAGGACTATCCTCGACAATTATAGCCGCTAGATCTCCTCGTGGGAGTATTGCATCAATATGCGGGCTGAAGACAGGCTAAGTGGTACCTTGTAGTTGGCGTTTCAAGCGTCAGGATGTTGACCTGTTCAGGTCCTCCACAAGCCAAGGCTGCCGAGCGGGAACAGCTCCAACTATGTCTCAAGCGGATTGGCGGAATAGTTCGAGACAAAGGTACGAAGTATGCGCCCTGTGCACCGTATCACCCCGGGCACAAGGAAAGATTGAGCGTTGGCACCAAATCTTGAGGAGCCGCATCTTTCTGGAAAACACCTTCTTGCCGGGTGACCTTCAAACCCAGATTGAAGCCTTCGTCTATCACAACAACTATCAACGATATCGCAAGAGCCTGAACAACATTGCGCCAGCCGGTGTTGACTTCACATGTGGTAAAGAAGGCGTTCTAAAACAAAGGGGGAGGATTAAACGCAAGCCCCTCGAAGCGCGACGCTTACTTCAAAGCAAACGCGCCGCCAATCACACTAACCAGATGAGGCAAACGCTCCCGCAGTTTCTTGGCAAAAAAGCGGTGCAGATAGCAAATGTTAAGGCGTTTCAACCTATGTGGATAGATACATTCGAGCGAGTTGGGTTTTTTCTTCAGTGGTTTTCTTTAAGATCATCGACAATCGAAGGCGCAAAAAATCCAGATTCTGCGACCTTATATCCGTACTCTTAAGTACCTCCTCTGCCTTCTCATAATTTCCATTTAACAGAAGTGAGAATACATAGGTCTCAAGCAGCCTCGTGTCTTGGGGGAACAAATGGTGACCCGACTGGCTATAAATCAAAGCTTTTTCAACAAATTGGCCTTTGATTGCATAGGTCGAAAGAAGATACAGAATATCCGCTGCTTTTCTCACACCTGCACTCCTGATGCTGCGCCTAAAACACAGATAATTTCAATATATGCCACCCAAAGAACACTTAGTCGTTTAGTCTTGCTCCAGCAACGTTGCATTTGACATATAACTAAATCTTGTCATGAAATCCTTAATCCTCTGCGTCGTCACCTGATGGGCCTCTCGTAACCGGAACTTTGATGAAGCGGTGAATGATTTTGCGGGAGATTTATTTGAAAAGTCTATATTTTACAGATACTTAAATACGTTCGTATGTGATCATAAATTTAATTTATTCCAAATTTTAGCAATCTGTTGGTTTCGTACCCCGCAAAGGGTGCGCACATGAATCAGAACGTTGAATTTTATAACCATCTGGCAGATTTTTATGACCAGATCCACGGTGATCGGTCACTTGAGATTGCCTTCTACCAAGAACAAGCATCCAATGCGCAGTCGATTTTGGAGGTGCCCGTAGGATCAGGTGTTCTTGCGCAAGCCTTGTGCAGGCAAGATCGGCGTGTGGTTGGCGTTGATCTCTCGGAAGAAATGCTAGTGAAGGCGCGATCGCTCACGAAAGAGGCCGAATTTGTCAAAGGTGATATGTGCGCGTTCGACCTGAACGAAACCTTTGATCTGGTTTTGTGCCCTCTGAATTCGTTTATGCACCTATGCACTGAAGATCAGGCATTGGCCGCGCTTACGTGTTTTAAGGAGCACTGTAGTGCGAATGGCAAGGTTATCGTATCAATTGATCAAGTTGCTCTAGAGTATATGCCAAAAAAATTTGAAGGTATCAGAGCCCAATTCAAAGATAAAACCAGCGATAGCAATATCACTGTATTAGAGAAAACGAAGTTCGACCGGAAAACAAACATCATGAATGTGCAGTGGAGCGCATTTGATGATGAGACACGGGATCTTAAAGCGACCTCCAGCTACGACAACCGCTTTTATTCAAACCTTGAAATAAGGAAGTATTTAGAAAAAGTTGGACTTCGTGTGATAGCAGATTATGGCGATTACGAAAAAAATGAGAGAACAAATATTTCCAGCCGTCAAATCTTGATCTCGGAATGCGCATAATAGCGTGACCACGAAAAATACAAAAACAGGTATGAATAAATGACGATATCTTCCGTAGATAGTGCAAATAGTCAAGTTATTGCAAGTGCCACCGAACAAACCTTGAAAACACACCAAACACAAATGAGGAGCGATAAAAGCGCCCTGATTGTTGATCGTGAGCTTCATAAAGTAAATGCTGAGCGCGCCGTCAGAACGATGATGCAAAAGAGAATCACTGATGTTTTGAAAGATGCAATTACGACCATAAAAAAATCTGGTGATGAAATAAGAAAAAATTAAGTGAAAAATTTCAACCTATTAAAAAAAATCATAACCAATTAATCGAAGCCTAATGTTTAGTGAACGTAGAACAGACGTAAATGGCTTTAGGGTCAGAATGACAGAGGGACATTTGAAATGATTGTAAGCATGATCATCCAGCAGATTCAGGCAGCGATTGCTAAAGCTGCAGCTGAAAAGCAAGCAGACCAGATGAATCAGCAAGCTCAGCAGCAGATGCAAGAAACACAGCAGATGCAGCAAAAGATTAATCAAGAGCTGCAGCAGATGATGGACAAGCTTGAAGACTTGGGATTAGGTAACGATTCCAAGCCTCAACAGGAAGCGGGCGGCGCACCTGGTGGCGCGAATCAAACTGGTGGTGCGCCCGGTGGTCCTGGCGGCGATCTCAACATGCCTGATCTCAATCAGCCATTTGGTGGTCTAAACTTGCTGCAAGGCGAAGGCGAAAACCCGCTTTCGCAGCCATTTGGTGGTCCGATTGCGGAAATGATCAAAGCTTTGGATGAGCTTGTAAACCAAACGCAAAACGACGCAATCGCAGCTGAAGGTCAAGGGGGTGGCGGTGCTGTCGAAGGCAAACCAGAACGGCCTCCGGTTTCCGACGATCCGATTAAAGCGGCCGAACAACGTTTGAACACATTGAACAAACTTGAAGATCAGCTCGATAATGCAAGTAACAAGGTCGACAAACTTGTAGATCAAGGCGTTATGACTGAAGCTGAAGGCGATAAGCTCAAAAATCAAATGGAGCGCCAATTTCAACGCGCTGAAGATAAACTTGTCGATAATCCTAAAGCCTTCGACAAGATGGAACTTCCAGACTTCAAAGGTATGGCTGGGAAGCTGGATAAATTACAAGATATTACGAAGCAAGCGGAAGAGAATAAAAACGAAGTTGATCAGCGAGTTGCATCAGGCGAAATTTCAGCCGAAGATGGCGAGAAGATCAAAAATAGAATTGATGCAGCTGTAGAAAAAGCAAAGCAGGCAATTCTTGACCCTGATAATAGCAATGATGCCGTCGATAAACGTCCTGCTCAAAACTCTCAACAAGTGAGTGATGATAAAGTTCTCGAAGATGTTGATAAATATCTCGATAAAGTTGATGACAACTTAAACAGAATCGGCGACACTAATAAAAAGATCGATAACAACAATTCTCTTTCTGATGAAGGTAAAGAGAAGATGAAAAACCAGCTGCTGCAAGATGCGCTGTTGAAGATGCCATAAGGCTTAATCAAGAGGGTTAACACAACCCTTTCTGAAATCCCAAAGTGAACTAACTTAATAAAGTCTGACCTAAAGGAGAACTATCATGAGTGCAGCAGCAGCAACAGCAGCAGCAAACGCAGCGATGGAAGCAAACATGGCGCGCCAAACAATGCTTAACGCTCAAACCCAAATTGGCGAACAAAACCGTCAGGGTGAAGACCGCCGCATGCGCATCGAGGATGAAGGTCGTCGTAACAAAGCCAACCGCGAAGAAAAAGCGGAAGATCAAAAGACCAAGGACCGCTTCGAGCTGAACAAAAACTCTCAGCAAGAACTTGGTGGTGCGGCAGCAGCCTAAGCGCAGGCATTAGAACTTTTAAGAGCGCTATTTAGCGCTCTTAATCCTTTATAAATGTGTGGGGATGTGATGTTGGAAGGTGTAGGTTCGGTTTCTGAAGCAAATGAGCAACGGGAACAGATTTTACAGAACATTCGCGTCGACGCGACACGGCAGCAAGCACAAATGTCGCTTGAAAAAGCTGAGCGTCATCGTCGGTTAGACCTGTTAATGTCACGGCAACAGCTTGAAACAACAGCATTTCAGACGCAGCGTGCACTCGCAAACGAGCACTCAAATCGCGTTCTGTCTTCTATGTTTAGCAAATTTAGCCTGATTCAAAAAATTATCCAGGGTATGGGCTGAAAAGCGAAAGGAAGCATATGCCAGCTGTTCGACGCGCCACCAAAGAAGATATGCCAGTCATACGAGATCTTTTAAGAGGATTTCGAGAAAATCATACTCCGGATTTTCCCCATGATTTTGAATATTTTTCATCCCTTGTAGAGGCCGTAATCGACCAGCCTGCAGCATTAATTTTGCTCTTGGATGAGGATCAAGGGATTTTAGTCGGGATGATGCTGCCAACACAGTTTAGCCTACAGCCCGTTGCCCAGGAATTGATCTGGTACACGAGAAAAGAGTCTGATCGGCGAGGGATCAGATTATTGAAAGAATATTTAAATTGGGCCCGCGAAAAGAAATCTACGCATGCATTATGTGCCCTCAAGCATGAGCACCCTTTGATGGAACGTATGGGGTTCAATCAGGTGCAGGTCGGATATTACAAGCGCCTAGAGTACGATGAATAGTTTAGCTGCTGCGTGTTAGCGTGGGACCAACGAAGATGCAGTACATGATCAGGGGAATAAAATGGTAGGTTCAATAAAGTCTAACGCTCAGACGCTACAGATCACAGACCGTCCCGCTGCAGATTCCCCTCAGAATAAACTTGTCTTACGCAATAAAAACCGGGCTTTACAAGCTGCAGCTCAACCTCAGGAGCAACAGCCTAAAACTTCGCCATTTTCTCAGGCGGTGGTAAAAGCTCCGAACTTTACCGTTAAAATTGACAATCGTTCGGCAGGGCCACAAGCGGCCATCAATCAACCGGCAACTGTGGTTGAACTTCCAGATGACGATTCGTCTTCTGGAGCTCTTGTTCCTGCAGGCAAAAAACAGACTTCTGCTGAGTCATCCCCTTTTGCACAAGCTTTGGTACCAAAACCTAAAATTTCCGGGGATTTACTACCTTCATCGGGGAAACAAGTTGCTACGGTGGAGACCAAACCCAATCAGCTGGTTCAGGCAGATGCTCGTCCACATCCCATGAATGAGCCTGCGATTGTCGTCGAGCTTCCTGATGATGAGCCTGTTTCGGGTAAGCCTGCGCAGATCGAAGCTCCTGTAAGTCAGTCGCCGTTTGCACAAGCCGTGGCACCAGAACCGAAACTTTCGACCGATAGTCAACTTATCGCTACGCGTCCAAATCATGTGGCCGCCCTAGCTCAACCATCGACGAGTACACCTATAGCATCCGCTACAATACAAAATTCGACCAGCGAACCTACAGTTACAGTTGAAATTCCAGATGATAGTTCAATTCATACAGAAGTAATGCCACTTGGACGCATCGAACCACAATCATCACAATCCCCATTCGCACAAGCCCAAGCGATGATTGTTGCACCAAAAATTTCTGCCGCGTCTAGTGAGACCACAATTGAACAGCTTGACGACGGTCCCAAACCTACTCCGGAAGGACGCTTAATTGAAGCAGCGCCCAGCCAGAATAGTCAAGCGAATCAATCCAGTGCAACGACAGCAGACCATGATACAGGTGCTGCGTCGGGTAAAGTTGCAGGAGATACATCACAAACCCAGGAGGGAGGTGATGATCCAACTGACCCGGCAGATCCAGACAAACCTTTGGATTTGAATGAGGTTCAAGCCGCTGTAAAACATGCGAGTGAACAAGGTTTGGCTCAACAAATGCTGATGAACAATGAAATGCAAATGCATCAGCAAAATCTGATGGCAGCTCAGCGTCGAGAAGAAGCGGAGTCGGAAGGCGTACGAAAGCGATTGAATGTTGAAGAACAAGCGGAAACCTCTCGTACAGCGGATACCTTTAAATTGCTTGATGAGACCGCGAGAACTCTTCGTGAAGCAGCCGGTGCTTAAGGAGGGGATTCTTTCCGCGAATATCAATGCTCAGCGTATTGAACTGCATACCTAGGGAAACTGAAGCAAATTGCGCACACATTGCATATTGATGAGAGAAGCGATAGCATTCCAACTATAATCATAATAATGCTTTTTCTTCATAACGGTGTAGCGAGCATGACGGAAAATCGAACAACGCTTTTTATTGTTAATTTGGACCTATCACGGTCCGAATTTGAACATGTTGCGACTGCGTTTGTGTCTCAAGAACGACAGGATTTTCCCTATCATCTGTTCCCAGAAATTAATCAAGGTGATTTGGATATCCCATCCTGTTCAGGTGGTGCTATAGAGGTGGTGTTTGCTTTCAAGCGCCGACCATATGCACGTCCAGATCTCACTGTAGAATTGCTCAAAGCTATATCTAAATTTCATATGCATCTGGAGAAGGTTCAAGCAAAGTCTCTGATTTCCAACGTTACCATGATTGATTATGGAGACCTCTACGCGCCGCCTTTGTCAGACCTGTCAGAGATTGGGCAACTTTTTGAAGTCTCGTCATCCGAGTTAAATCATGAAGTTGCACGGAAAATTTTTGCAGCAGATGTGTCATCTTCCGGAGAGGAGGATGATGAGTTTAGTGTAAACATAACCTTTGAAGACACTGAAACAGAAGAGTTCCGCGGCCATATTGCCCGCTACATATTGCAAAGCCTGTCAGGACTGACCGGAAACAGCCAAAGCATCCCTCTACCAAACGTGCAGTCTGGTGGCCAAAACCCAGATACTTCAAGCTCTGTCAAATCACTGTTGCAGAATCTACAAGTCAATTTGGACGACTAAAGCTTACCTGCTGATTAGATCGCAATTACGCTGCAACGTGACGTCTGCGCATAGGCGATGACTTCAGTTTCTTCCCCGATTAACTGCATAAGTTGAGCTTTTTCCATATCCGGCAATTCACTCTGCTCAATATACTTTGCTGTCTGCTCAAAAGCTTGCATCAGATCGATGTTAGATGAAATCCGCTCCACGACTTTTTCAATCTCATTGAAATCAAAGTCGAACACATGGTTGATCAGCAGCATTTGTTCTGGAAAACGCTCAGCTGTATCCTCAATGTGTCTGTGAGTGTCACTTGTGCTCATCGCTGTCACGCTCCTGTCCTCAAAGCTTGAGTATAGTTAGTGTCATATTCAGGTCAAAAAAGAGATATGTCGCGCAAAATTGATTGATCAAGACGACTACCTGCACCCCAAGGCAAAGCTAAAGTGACATCCAGACCAATTGTGGGTTGGATATCAATGGAGTCGAATCTTGTTTCGTTGGTCGCTGCAATCTTTTGCGCCAAAGGTGCGGGCAATACGACACCGCGTTCGGATGAAGTCAAGACCGAAATCAGAGCAGCCTGTCCCTGTAAAATTTTCACATCTGTGCTTGAAAATGGAGCCGGGCTCTTTCGAAGTGCTGCTTTTACACGCTGCAGACCTGTGGGATCTATATCGTGATATAGTACAACATCCGCATTTAGACCTTCTAAATGTCCAGGCTCAGTCGACAACGCCTTAGCGTCGTACGCAGCTAACTGTAGATTTGTCTGCAACAACGTAATTTGTTCGACTCTACTGTCTTCGATGGCTCCGTCGACAATTGCATAATTCGTTTTTCTTTCTTTCAGAAGTTCTATGATCCCAGCGCGATCTAAAACTCTTACGTTTATATGATCGCCGTTGTGCATAGCAAAAAACGCCGCTAACCAATCAGGCGATATAGCATCTGCGTACGCAGACTGGATCAATAATTCTTTGGCCTTTGTCTTGCCAAGAGGGATATTATAGGCCTTCTCGATTTCACTATTGTAAGAGATCATGATTTGGCTAAAGGTTTCAGCGACTTCGACACCGATCGGCGTCAACTGAGACTTGCGCGTGTTACCTTGGCGCATGAACAGTTCAGTGTTCAACTCTTCTTCAATCTGGTTGATAATGATTGAAGCCGCTGGCTGGCTGATATTTTCCCTGAGCGCCGCGCGAGTGAAGCTTTTCTCTTCTACCGCAGCCAAGAAAACCCTTATTTTCTTGATGCTGATATTCGTCATGATCCAGACAGCCTATAGTTAGAAACGGCTTCAAATAATGCCAACGCTTCCGTTTTTTTGAAGTTAATAGAAGCAATATCTAGCGCAAGCTCTTTCCGTCCTATTATATAGTAGGAAATAGCAAGATTTTGCCTCACGGTGACATCGTTAATTTGGGAGCTTGCAAGTTCAGCCAGGATACTTGCTCCTGATTCTGCGCTTCCGGACAGGGTGAGAGACAAGCCAAGATTATTGGCTGCGTCGACATGGCCAGGATCAATTTTCAAGGCATTTCGATAGGCAACCTGCGCCAGATAGTGATCTCCATTGAGATCATGTGCCACGCCAATTCCGTTTTGCGCGCGCAGATTTTCGGGATCTTCAACCAAAATGTTGGCAAAAATACGCATCGCTTTTCCGGCATTGTTACGGGAAAGCTCAAGCGCACCTAACCCGAGTTGTGCTTCTGTTATCTCCCCAAGACCAGATGCGTTGTCAAAGGCACGTTCCGCTTTTAAAAAAGCATTTTGGCGAAAATAAGCGCGCCCAAGTGCCAGCTGAACTTTTGCAGACCGGCTATTCGCCTCATCCACCTGATCAAACAGATTGTATGCTCTGTCAAAATCACCTGCTTGAAGAAAATTTTCAGCCAACTGAATTTGAGATTGATAACCGACAGGCTGAGAACCCAGAAAGTCGCAGCCATGAAGCAACGTAGAGGCCGCGGCCATAAAAGCGACCATCAAAGCGCGGCTTGAGCGCTGCGTACTAGCGAAGCCAAAAGTTTGTTTTATCATGCCTGATGTTGTGCTCGATTTTTTTGCCATTTTTATACAACAATCTTCGCACGCATGCATTTGTATGAGCAATATTTAAATTATTCGGAAGACAAATGGATCCATAGTGTTGCAATCAACGTCTGTTGATCTGCAAGAATATTTCCCACCTTTGTCATAAGAATCAAAATACCTAAGTAAAATACCCGAATTTGGAGGTAAAATACGGGTGAAACATCGTTGCGTTTTTTTTTGACTCGACCGTAGTTTCAGCGAGAAGGTGCCGACTGCGAGGCGCAGGTAGGTCGTAATTTTTTTAATATCAAATACTTAAGTGTAGGCTGCATTAGTTTCACATTCACCTTCATGTCAGACGAGCCACCTGCGCAAAAGTAGTAAAAAAAAATTATATGAGTAGAAGAAGTTCTTATGATCTACATGAGTATACCTGTGGTATAAATTTATTTCATAACGGGGAGGGGCTGTAACATGGCAGATAGAATCAATACCGCCGGTTCTACACCGTTTTCGGGAATTGGCCGTGTTAATGACGAACAACCTGTCAAACCGCGCGTCAAGAACAACCATCAAGCTGCGCCGAAAAATCAGCCACCTCCACAAACGCCTGGTGGACCTTCCCCATTTACGCAAGCCATAAACTCGGGCCCCAAACCCGATGATATGTATACTCAGCAGCTTGCAGACGCTCAAAACAATACCGATGAGGTTACAGAAGCGGCGACTCTGTTAACACAAAAACGTCAGCCGAATGATCAACCCAATCAGGGTGCAATTGAGACCGAGAAGGTCAACGCCAAGCGGCCGACCCAAGCAGAGGATAGTAACGAACCCGAAAAGCAGGCAAATGTTGCTGGTGCAATCGACGAAAACAAAGTGGAGGCGGTCTCCTCTAAGGTCGATCTGCAAAAAGTTACAAAGAAACACGATGATCTTATGATTAAAAGTGGTCAGATGAGCATCGAAGAAGTCTCTACTATGGTTGCCAAGGACCCAGCTGATCGTGTTATTGATATCTTGTCGGGCAATTTCTGGAACAGGTCTGGTGACGCTCACACGAAGCTGATGGCAGACCAGATATCAGGCATTCCCGAAAATTAAACCTAATCGGTCTGAGCAGATATCAATGATAAAAACAAACCATACCGCGCCAGTTACCAGGTATATTTTTCGCTTCCTATGCCTTTGTTGTATCGTGCTTAGCTTTGCATTGGTAACTGTGAAGCCAGGATATACTCAGTCGACTCTCGTTATTGAAGTTGGCGAGGGCATATTGCTCCCCTCTGCCAATGATATTGGAACGGTTTTTGTGGCTGATCCTGCCATCGCTGATGCCACAATCTCTCCGGGGAATGAGGTGTTTCTTTTTGGGAAAACACCCGGGCGGACCACGTTAATCGCGACAGGTCTTGGTGGCGGAGAACGCACTACGTATGTGATACGAATTATTCACAGCCTGTCAGAAATGCGCCGAACACTGGGGCAGAGATTTCCTGGTGAGGATATTTCAATCTCTTCTTCCACAGGCAGTTTATATGTCTCAGGTGCTGTCTCGAGCGATCAGGTACGTCAACGTGCGATTGAAACCATTCAAGCCGCCCAACCAGACACTCTTGTTATTGATGAACTCAGCGTTACCGGCTCAAACAAAGTGCGTATCGGCGTGCGTGTTCTTGAGGTAAGCCGCTCAAAAATTGAAGATTTCGGCGTGGACTGGGATGCAACATTCGCGACAAACGGTTTGTTCCTAGAGACGAGCAATCGCGGTCAACTGAATCTAACCGATCAGGGCAGCGGATCGAGCCAGATCAACGCAACCGTTGACCTCTTGGTGGATGAAAACATCGCGACCTTGGTTCAAGAGACTGTTTTGACCACCGTCACGAGAGAACCCGCGCGTTTCGCGGTGGGGTCGCAGATTCCTATTCCACAATTCATCAATGAAGTTCAGAACGATGACACTCCAACTTTCGGAGTAGACTTTAGATTCATTGGAACAGAGCTGACCTTTACACCAGACTTTGTCGCGGGTAACAAGCTACGCCTTTCTATTGATAGTACTCTTTCAACCATTCAGGAAAACACCTCAGAGATTTCTGGAGATAGTTTTCCAAATTTAAACACGCGCGAATTTAGCACAAAGGTTGATCTGCTGGACAAACAGTCATTTGTTATCGCTGGTCTGTCACGTAATTCCTCATCTGCAGATCTAAGATCAGCGAAGGAGAGTCGTGTGTCCCGGGTTGTAAACAGCCTATTCGGAACCGACAATACACAGTCACAACAAGAAGAGATTGTAGTTATTGTGACTGCTCATCTCACTGATGATCCCAAGCTGAATATTCGCGAGCGCATCGATACGCATGTGGATAACCTCAAATATATCCTTTCAAACCCGACAACACAGCCCGGTAAAGGCGCCTGGCTGTCGGGAATTCCCACCGGAGTGGCTGGATTTAAGTACTGATGAATAAACTGAAAAATCTGCTTTTAACCATTTTCGCTTCCTTTTGTGTCGTTGAAAGCTGGGCATGGGCGCAAACAAATTTGGAGTCGCCAATTGATGAGACGCCCTACCCATTTACAACTCAGAGATCTTCTCTGGATACAATTTTAGACTTCTACACACGTAACCTACGCATAGGCCTAGCTGTTGAAGAGGGAATCTCAGGAGACCTTGAGGGGGGCTTGACGACCCCTTTATCGCGCATCGAATTTCTCGATTTCTTAGCTAATGAATTTGATTTTGTTTGGTACTTTGACGGCGCTCAGCTCAATATTTCGCCACAGACTGATGTTGAAACACGCATTTATTCCTTATCAGATTTTAGCGGCTCGGAAACGATACGAATGCTTAAGGCGCTTGGGATATTTCAAGATAAGTTTTCTCATCGCTATGACGAGCGCAGCCGTACCTTCTTGGCACTTGGACCAACGAAATATCTGGACACCGTTGGGAATGCGATCGAGGCGGCAGAAAATTCAGAGCGGGCAAAGACGGGCGTAATACGCGGACCCTCAGCGGGTCCAAATCAAGCAGCTCCAATCAACTTGGACCGGGATGGTCTGGAAAATAACTAAGTGAGGGGGCTTGTGTGTCCGCTATTGTCGGTTTTCTGAATAGACTCGCGACCCAGCGGGATCTGTTGCTGATCATCGTTTTTGCAACGATTTTGATCATGATCATTCTTCCATTGCCGCCGATCCTGATGGACGTGATGATCACTTTAAATGTGAGCATGTCTATTATGATCATGCTCATGTCACTACAGCTTCATAATCCAGTACAATTCTCGACATTCCCATCACTTTTGCTGGTTACCACTCTTTTCCGACTCGCAATCTCGATCTCGACAACACGCTTGATTCTTATTGAAGGCGATGCCGGGCAAGTCGTCGAAACGTTCGGCAATGTCGTAGTCGGCGGAAATCTCGTCGTGGGCTTGGTGATCTTTATGATCATCACCGTTGTGCAATTCATGGTCATCACTAAAGGCGCAGACCGTGTCGCTGAAGTTGGCGCTCGCTTCACTCTTGACGGTATGCCAGGCAAGCAAATGAGTGTTGATGCAGATGTCCGCGCTGGCAATCTGGATCAAGTCGACGCGAAAGTGGCACGCGAACTGGTCGAGCGTGAGGCAAAACTATTTGGCGCTATGGACGGCGCTATGAAATTCGTCAAAGGCGACGCCATGGCGAGTTTAATCATTACAGCCATCAACCTTATCGGCGGCGTTTCAATTGGGATGTTCCAATTGGGATATTCCTTCAGTGAAGCTCTTGGGCTGTATTCTATCCTGACCATCGGCGATGGTTTGGTCGCTCAGATTCCTGCTTTGCTAATCTCCGTTTCAGCAGGCACCTTGGTCACTCGCGTCACAAACCCAAAAGGTGTGGATCTTGGCACAGAGATTGCGGAACAGGTCACCGAGAACAGCCGCACGGTTATTATTGCTGGCTTTGTTATCGCCGCCTTCGGGCTAATCCCAGGTTTCCCAACATTCATATTCATGGCTGTAGGCATTGGAATGGCTGGGGGTGTGTATTGGAACCAAAGGAAAAAACAGCGAGAATTCGACCTGAACGCCCATAGTTGGTCGAGTGCGCTAACTCAGAACAAACAGCTTTGTGATGACATCAAAAGTCGAAGTGGAACGAATCCTACTCTCAGAATACGCCTACCTGTTTGTGTCTTTGAGGATGAGGCCACTCGTTTTACCGAGATGCTCTATAATGTCCGCGACTCACTTGAGCGCGATTTTGGTATCCCAATGGGGGTTTGGGCATTTGAAGTCGACAACTTTTCTGAAACCGCCGCCAAAATCATCATAAACAATGATGAAGTCTCCACAATCGAATTGGATACAAGCGTCGTCTTTGTGCGGGCAAATGTGTCTTATATTGATGCGCTGGGTATACCCTATAAAAAGCATTTCGGTTTTGAGGAGGGTGTTCTTATATCCGCCGAAGAAGCTGGTCGAATTCGCGAAGAGCGCATAAAGCATTGGGATTACCTCGAAATCTTTTTCATGGAGGTAAAACGGTCCGTTTCGGTGAATCTTGATATGCTTGTTGGGTTTGAGGCCACAACGAAGATCTTGAATGATTTTAGCAAAGCGAACCCCGCGCTTGTCGCTGATCTCAAAGATAATCTGTCTGTGAATCAAATCAGCGCAGTCATAAAGATATTTGTTCAGGAACGTATTCCTATCACGAGCCAGGACCGTATTTTCGAAGCGATCCTTCAATGGGGGCCCAAAAAACCGGATCCACAGCAAGTTCTGCAGCATGTGCGCGTGTCCATTGGTGATTTCATTACGAACCGGTTTGCCCCCAATGGCTTCCTTCCTGCTGTCGTTATCGCTCCGACTCTGGAGAGTTTCATACGTGAGGGCTTTCGAAACTCTGGAGACGAAACCTATTTGATCGTCGATAGTGAGATATCAAAATCAATCTCCAAGCAAGTGAAGTCTCTCTACGGGGATTCTTTCAAGCGTGGTACAGATCCCGTTATCCTGACTCAACAAGACATTCGTCGGCCGTTGAGGAACGTCTTACATGAACATGGGCACTATGTACCAGTCTTGGCCTATCAGGAAGTGTCACCACAAACCGTAGTTTACCCGACAGCATTTATTATGCCGGAAAGCCATCAAGATTGAAATTTTTTAAGTCTCAATCTTAAGGCAACAGATCATTGCACAAAAATTAAGCACGCCTAAGTGATGTAAACGTAAATCATCTCAACACTCAAATTTCCAAATGGTCAGAATCTTGCATTGAATTATTCGAAGTTAATGTAGTTGACCTAAGGGAAAGTAATTTCCATTGACGTTAGGGAAACAAATTTCTCTCATCAGAAATTGATTCTCTACGTGTAGATCTATTATAAACTTAGTAAGAGTTTTTGACGGAAAATTAATCACGTAGGAAGCAATAGCCAATCACTGAGCAGAAACTCATGAGCAAATTGGTGCTTATGACGTATATCTAGTTGTGCTATATTCTATACAATGCTTGATGAAAGACTTAATTGTATACTATGCACGCATCAATCATGCGCGGGCGTCGTAAAAAAGTGATTAAAATGTCGTTGACATAAAAGTTAACTAATCCTAGCGTGAATTAGAAACCTTCTAATCATAAAATGTTGAAAAAGTGAAATTGCGGGATACCCATGAACGAAGAACTATATCACGGAAAAGATGTTGGACTGGTCGAAATTCTCAATGAGGAGAAGCTTGGCGGCGTGAATGGGTTAGAAGCTTATTTGAAAATGAGAAAGTCTCAATTGCAGCGGATCCACAATGGACCTAACTTGCCCTCCGAAGACGATGAGCGACTTATGCTTGCGATACAATCCATTCAGGAAGTTCTAAATGTATTTGAAAACATTGTAGAAAATACAAATAAAGCCTCAAATGTGATGGCCTAAACTAATGTTACTCGCGACTGTGAAGCGCCACGATAGAGATGATCAAATCATCTCTATCGATCAAGATCTGACGACCTTTGGTAGTGGTTTTGATGTAGATGTTACTCTGATGGACGATGGCGTAGCACCCTACCACTTTCTGTTGGAACGCCGTGATCAGGACGTCATTCTACAAATGGCGACCGGATGCACAGGAGGGTTTTCTTTATCGAAAAAGATAAGTCCATTAGTTGGGGATGATCGTGCTAAGTGGAATTTTAGAGGCTCCTTAATTATCGGCCCTGTCGAAATTTTTTTAACGAGCGATAAATATATCTCGATTTCTGATAAATTGACCATTGAAGGAGAAAAGTCAAAATATTCCTTTATGAAGACACTAAAGCATGCACGAATTGCAGGCGTTTGTTTAAGCGCAGCAATATTGGGATACCTCGCATTTACATTTATGCATGCAATGCCAGTACAGGAAGCTCATGCGAGTTCTCTCTCGGCTGCTGTTAGCACCGAAAAAACACTTTCTGATGATCCATATTCATGGGCGGAAATAGATTCCAAACAATTCGAACACGCCTTCAAAACAAGTGGCTTTAAACCAGAAAATATAATAAGTGATAATGGCATTTTGCGCGCAGAATTTAATGTACGCAATATGGAAGAAAAGGCAATCTTAGAACGGTTAACTCGAAGCACAGAAGCGCGAACCCAACTTAAGGTAACTCTTGACCAAGAAATCATGAGCGCTGCCAGCATTGTTGTTGATGCCATGAAAGCCGACGCGTCGATCGATAAAATTGATCGCGGGGTCATCCAAGTCTCAGGTCTTGCCGACGATCAAAGCATGCAAGAGCGTTTGAAAATGGCCTTGATGGCCGATGTTTCCGGCGTACGAGATGTTCAGTTCACAGGTGCCGCAAAAGAACAGCAGCTCGCAATGCTGGAAAACGTGATCGGGGTTTGGACTGGTCAACATCCTTACGTTGCGCTTTCTGATGGGAAGAAAATACGCGCCGGGCAAGAACTAGCCCCCGGTGTGGAACTCGTAACTATAAAACATAGTAACCTACTTGAAGTCCGTAGACACGGTAAGACTGAGGAATTGAAACTACAATGAGTGATCGTAAGTACATATCCCTGGATGATATCTTTGTATTAAGCCAGCTTGGCGCGCACGCGGTTGTCTATGGATTAGGGGACAAGGTTCAAAAGACTTTAGAGTTTATTCAAACAGAATGCGCAGACAATGCAGGAGGCTTCCTCATGCAGTCTATTCACCTTTTTTCCAGCGGAAAGGTGAAAGAAGCAATCGCTTTCCTTGAAGCATCCCCAGCGTTGAGCGCTGAGAAGAATCGCGACGAAGCTCTCGCATTTCACCTACTGCTTCTTCAGGCCGATGGTCAAACCGCGCGTATCCGCCAACTGGGAAACCACTATTTGGCAACGAACGCGATTACATCGGAAAGTGCACATTATGCTGTCCGCACGATCTTGCAAGACATTGAAGGTTAAAGGCAATCGATATGGAAATTGAATCTGTATCCGGGAATCCTACAGCCAAAAAAGAAAGTGTTTCCGACGTTTTTGAGCGCATCGGTGAGAGCATTGAAAGCCATGAAAACCGAATTCGTAAGAGTTTTGAAGTTGGCTTAGCAGACGATAGCCCGTTGATGAGCGTGCCCGATCATGTCAAGGCGCAGTTTGAACGATGGGACAACACATTCAACCTCCCCGAAGACAAAGCATTGGTGGAAAAAGTAAAACGTCAGGTCTTGGAACTCACGAACTCCAATAGAGATTATGTTCGAGAGAAAGTCATCGATAACGCCCAAAAAGCGAAACTTGAAATGGCGATGAAGGCCGTGAGCAAAACCACTCAAGGCATTCAACAGTTGTTGTCTGCTCAATAAAAATAAGGTGCTCTCGCACGTGTCACTCCTTTTTCGTTCTATGGTAAGATCTCTTTTCCTGATGTGTCTGCTCCTTACAGTCGCGGGTTGTAAGGTCGAATTATATACAAATCTCGATGAAGTTGCGGCCAACGAGGTAACAGCTGCTTTACTGATGGCAGGTATTCCTGCAACCAAGAAAACCGGCAAGGATGGCATCGCGATTATGGTCAAAGAACGCATGTTTGGTGAAGCCGTCGAGCTTTTGAACAGCAAAGGTTTGCCAAATAAGAAGTACAATACCGTCGGTGAACTTTTTAATGACGATGGCCTTGTCGCGAGCCCAATGCAAGAATGGGCGCGTTTCAACTATGCGCGATCACAAGAACTATCCGCCTCGCTGAGCTCTATTCCCGGAGTGGTGAAGGCTGATGTCCATATTGGAGAGAACCGCTCTGACAGCCCATTTGATGAACCAATTCCACCAAGCGTATCTGTCTTACTTCAAGTCCAAGAAGGCATAATGACACGTGAGTTTGTTCCACAAATCAAGCAGTTAGTTGCTCTCTCTCATCCCGAAGTTGAATATGACAGAGTTGGGGTAATTGTCTCAACCATGGCAGATGTTGCAAGTTCTAATCCACCGGTGGTGAACGTTGGCGGCATCTTAGTTCACCCCGACAGCGAAGTCTGGATCAAAGCATTACTTGGCTCAATCGTTGCCCTTTTCCTTACTGTTTGCGGAATGGGAGCATTTATTCTCATATTGAAAACACGTGGTAAAAGGGTAGCATGACGTGATACCTGATCCATACAATGAAACCCCTTTGGAATATGTTTTGACCGAACATATAGCCCAGATGGTAGGTATAGTATCCCACGATATGTTAGAGGTGTTTCTGGAAGTTCCAGAAATCCAAAACGATATCGCTCAAATTATCAAACAGCAACTTCCTGAGCTCGAAGAACTGGACGAAATAACCAACAGTGTCGAAATCTTCCTTCTTGGATTAGACCAGACTGGTCTTGAACAGATGGCAAAAGTTGTCTGTATTTTGACTCAAGCACAAGCGATAAAAAGTTCTTTGAGAGGAGACTATCTAAGACGAGTGTCTGACTATTGTGGCTCCAGAGATGTCGTAAAGTACTGCTTTGATAAGACGGTCCCCTCCATCTCGACTATGAACTCTTTTGAAGAATTGGAGAACGATGCTCTTGACCATTACACACTCTATTTGAAAGCATGCCTCTTAGGGTTACTTCCACATAGCTATGTATCACATTTCACTTCTCGGTTTCCTGCCTCGACCTTAAAGATCGATACGTTGGACAGTTGGGACGCCACAGACAAAGACAATTTTCGCGCATTGATTGAAATCGCTATCGCAATCTCTCCTAATCTAGCTAAAAATCATGCTTAAGATTGAGGTGGTTGAAGGTGTGATGTTGGATGACACACCGATAATGAAACGGGCCCAAATTGATCAGATTCGTGCATCAAATGATATCCTCAAGCAAACTGAGAATATCTGTAATGAGAAGATTACTCATCTGCAGGTGCAAATTCTGGAAGCTCAACGCAACGCATATGTAGACGCCTACATCGAAGCGTTGAATATGCTGTGGGATGCAAGCGAAGCGTATAACATATCTATCAATCAGTTAGAGCAACGCTTTCAGGTCATTCTACAGCGCGTTGTGCAAAACCTGCTGACTGCGGTCGATGCAGACGCGCTTATTAAAGCAAGCCTTGGACCTGTGATTGATGAACTTAAAAAAGAAGCAGAAATCACAGTGACCTGCGCCCC
Source organism: Epibacterium ulvae (assembly GCF_900102795.1). Classification (GTDB taxonomy): domain Bacteria; phylum Pseudomonadota; class Alphaproteobacteria; order Rhodobacterales; family Rhodobacteraceae; genus Epibacterium; species Epibacterium ulvae. Next base: position 292,709 of record NZ_FMWG01000004.1, read on the forward strand.
TGGAAAAGACGCTGATATCCGCGAAGCCTTTGGCGCTTTGTTGGCTCCACAGCATCAGGGCAACTTTTTGGTGGAAGTCGATCCGCAGTTACTGGAATCAGAGTGCAAAATATTCACTGCATCCGAAATCATTGATCTGAATATCACTTTGCAAACAGAAGCACTTGTTCAGGCTGCGCTCAGCCAGGAGGACATGGATTTTGACCAATGAGACACCTGAGCACGTCGCTACGGCCATGTTTCGAAAAAGTGGGCGCGTAAGCTTTGCTGCTGGACCACAGATACGTGCTCGCGGAAACTTTAGTATCGGAGAAATCTGTTCGATCTCACGTCCGGGTCATCAGAATTTGATGGCTGAAGTCGTCGGGTTTTCGGGCGAGGAAACCATTTTGGCACCATATGGTGTGCTTGATGGTGTTTCCCATAGGTCCGGCATTACCTCACATCAACCTGAATTCAGTATTGGCGTTGGCGAAGGCTTGATCGGCCGCGTTATTGATGCAGTCGGGAACCCAATTGATGGAAAACCCTTAACTGGAATCACTGAACAATATCCAGCCATGCGGGCCCCTCCAAATCCAATGACGCGGCCTGTCATTACCGAACCACTTCCTTTGGGCATTCGCGCAATAGACTCCTGCCTGACCTGTGGTGTCGGACAACGTATGGGTATCTTTGCATCGGCGGGCGGTGGTAAATCCACACTCATGTCCATGTTGGTCAAATTTGCGGCCTGTGATGTCTGTGTGATCGCACTGATTGGCGAACGTGGACGTGAAGTGCGTGAATTTGTTGAACACAGCCTAGGCGCAGAAGGGATGGCGAAATCTGCGCTCGTCATCGCTACGTCTGACAGGCCCGCAATTGAACAGGTGAAAGCAGCATATACCGCAACCACGATCGCCGAGTATTTTCGCGATCAAGGCAAGAATGTCCTTTTGTTGATGGATAGTTTGACACGTTTTGCCCGCGCTCAACGACAAATCGGCTTAAGTTCGGGCGAGCCGCCAACACGACGCGGCTTCCCACCCTCGGTTTTCGAGAAACTTCCAGGCCTTCTGGAACGCGGTGGTCGCACGGAAAGCGGATCCATTACGGCTTTGTACACCGTTTTGGTCGAAGGTGATGATATGAACGAGCCCGTCGCAGATGAAACACGCTCCCTCTTGGATGGGCATATCATTTTGTCACGTGACCTTGCAGCATCTGGGCACTATCCCGCAATTGATGTCGCGGCTAGCGCCAGTCGAATATTCAACGCGATTACCGACCGATCTCAACAAGATGCGATGCTCAAACTGCGTCGTGTATTGGCGAAATACAAAGAGAATGAACTGCTGATCCGCATGGGTGAATATGCACACGGCTCAGATCCAGAAGCTGATGAAGCGATCAGCCGCAAATCAGCCGTGGATGCATTCCTACGTCAACGTACAGATGAACACAGTACTTATACCAACACGCTAGCCGATTTGTTTCAGGCGGTGGGCCATGCATAATTTCTCACCCATCATTGCGGTACGTGATCGCAAACTGAATGCCTTGAAGGAAGAAGAACGGGAAATTCAAATTACCTGTGCTGTGGCGCGCAACAGGACGCAGGAAGCGTTTGCTGCGATGAACGCATATGCCGAAGAAATTCGGACATTGGAAATTGATTTGTTGAACGAGCTTTTGGAAACAGAACTGCGTGCTATCGATATCGCCGGCATAGAAGGTCAATTAAAGAAAGCCGAACAAAAAGCACAAGAACTTGCGGCGAGCTATCAAGCTGCTCAAAGGCTACTGGAAGCCACGGAAAAGGAAGCGAGCCAGACACGTGCAAAACGCGTTCAGGCTCAGGCGAAGTTAAACAAGGTGACAGAATTAAATCGCTTGATGGAGAATGAACGCAGATTAGAAATGAACCGCCTGCAAGATGCCGAACAAGATGAATTCATGGATTCATTCTCACCATCTTCCAACGGATTTTTCTGATGATTGATGTCTCCACCCTAAAGAGTATTGATCAGGCGAACAGCACTCTTTTCAACAACCTATTAAGGTTTTCAGGCGAAATCCCATTTTCCATATCCCCCGATACGTCCGCAGAACCCGCATACTTTATACCCCGCGCAGGCCTGGCATTGCCGGAAATGGCAATCACATTCAGATTAGACTGCGACATTGGATCATTTGAAATATCGTTGGACCAAACCTGTTTGGAAATATTATGTGATGCAATATTGCCGGGATGGCGCGAAGAACCGAACATAGCGGCAACTGGAAAATGGAGCTGCTTGGCATTGGCGCATCGTGTCGCACAGGAAGATTGGGCAGTAGCACAAAATGTAAGGTTTGAATTTTCACCTATTGCCCTTCAAGAGCACAAAGAAGATTCCCTCAGCTTTTATCTGCATCATAGTGGTGCAACCGGATCGGGGGAAATGTCTATATTGATGTGTCAAGTCGATGTATTCGAAAGGTATAGCATCCCCACAGAGCTACCCTCTCAAGAGCTTTGTTGGTCTTTACCTGTGAATGCTAAAATTGAATTAGCATCACTAAACTTCCAGTCCGACACACTAACGAGTCTAGAAGCTGGCGATATTGTCTTTCTGCCAAATGCCCATCCAGATACTATTGCATCTCAATTGCTTGCCTATGGCGAAAGCGTAGCAGGCGTCTTGAACCAAGATGGACAGTTTCACCCATTAACAGATGAGCCCATGATCGATGACTGAAGAGTATCTAGAAACATACGAAGGCGAACAGGAATATGAGGAAGCGGAAACACCCTCGCCAGCACCTGTACCCGAGGAAATGTTAAATCTACCGGTACAATTTACCTTTACCCTGGCCGCTGAAGAAGTTTCGATGATGGAATTCGCACGGGTCACCCAAGGATATTTCCTTGACAGTAATATAGATTTAAATGGAGAAGTAGAAATCAAGGTAAATGGGAAAAAATACGGTACAGGACGCCTTATTCAGATAGGTCATCGCATAGGTGTCCAGGTCGAACAATGGCCGTCCGGAGAATGACGTGCTTGACGATCTCCCCTCCTTTCTACCAACTATTCTGGCTGTTTCTGCGTTAGGTTTTTTACCTTTCTTCACTGTGATGGCCACCGCATTTACGAAAATTTCAATCGTTCTAATGCTTTTGAGAAACGCCATGGGCGTGCAACAAGCTCCCTCTGGTTTGGTTCTCAATTCAATTACACTAACACTAACAATATTTATCATTGTCCCAGTTCTAGAGGGAATTTTCTCTGAACTATCCAGTCGCGAGCTCGTATTGCGTGATTGGGAAACTACCGTTGCTACGTTTGAGGTGATCTCAAATGGATTTGTCGAATACATGAAGAAGTTTGCCGATGAGGACGAAGTTAGTTTTTTTATGGACGCTGCGCGGAAAATTTGGCCAGAAAACCTGCACGATTCTATTCACCGCGAAAACATCTTTATTCTACTTCCCGCGCATGTAACATCTGAGCTAACTCGCGCATTTCAGATCGCATTTATGATGTTCTTGCCATTCGTCGTGATTGATATGGTTGTATCAAACGTGCTTCTTGCAATGGGTGCGATGATGGTCCCCCCCATGCTAGTATCCTTGCCTTTGAAAATTCTTCTATTTGTCTCCGTAGATGGATGGGCGCGTCTGTTGCATGGCCTAATCCTAAGTTATGCATGAGGAAAAAATGCCACCAAGTGAAGTCCTATATCTTGGTAAAAGTGCGATCTTGCTCGTCTTTTATCTTTCAATGCCAATCATTGCCGCGGCCACTGCAGTCGGCCTTATAGTGGCGCTATTGCAGACAATGATCCAACTACAGGAGCAGACTCTTGGCTTTGCAGCGAAACTTGTGACGGTTATTGCGATGATCGCTCTAACAAGCTCATGGATGTCGGCAGAATTAATGCGTTTTTATGATCAAATTCTGTTCCGCATCGGGTTTCCGGGTTAAAAAACGTGCTTACTGCATTTCAAAACATCGACGACCTGACTTTGCTTTTAATGTCTGTTGTTTTGATTGTCGCAAGAATCCAAGCCTTTTTGTATTTATCTCCGTTCTTCGGAAAATCAGCGATGACGCGCACGGTTAGACTTGGTGTCATTCTGTCCCTAAGCTTTTTGCTCGCGCCTAAAGTTTATATTGAATTCCAAACTGATCCGGAGAAAGCTCAGGTATTTGTAGCATTAATATTTAAAGAAATCTTACTTGGGTTACTGCTAGGGGTATTGATGTGGCTGCCGGTCCGTAGCTTGGAATTGGCGGGTGTTCTCATCGACACCCAGCGTGGTAGCACACAAGCGATGGGGATGGACGTAATTTTTGGCGTACAAACGATGCCAACTGCACAGCTCTTGTTACAACTATTTAGCGGTTTTTTCTTTGCTGTAGGAGGCACAAAAATCATCGCCACTGTGCTATTTTCGAGTGCTGAAATCTGGCCTCTTGCTGAAACGCTTCCAGACCTACAAATAGGGGCCGCTCCCATATTTATAAATCTCGCGGGTGTATTAATCTTCTCCGCAGTTTCCTTTGTTTTACCAATTTCCTTTTTTATGGTTTTAACTGATATTGTGATCGCTTACATCGCACGCTCCGCACCAACTTTAAGCGCCCTTACATTTGGCATGCCGATTAAATCTGCAGTCGCCGCGATCTTGCTGATTTTTTATTTGGATGTTGCGTTCCCGCGCTTAGTTGAAATGTTCATGGATGCAACCAATCACTTAGAGGATGTTTTATCTTATGAGCGGTGAGAAGACAGAAGAACCAACTCAGAAAAAGCTCGACGACGCACGAGAAAAGGGCCAAGTTGCTCCTAGAAAAAATATCCTTGAAGCTTTGATATTAATCACCGGTTTCTTGGGCATATACGCTATGTGGAACGGAACCAGCCGGGCTTTATCTGACGTATTTGACGCGTCCCTTGATGGCATACACCTTAGTCTTGAAGAAAATAAAACTGCCATCCTAGAGGCTGCGCCCGGGCCCTTTACATATACGATGGCGCTTACTATTGTTTTAGCTATTCTCGTCACATTTGTTACTCTTCTTTTGAACAAATTTAACTTCGCACCAAAAGCACTCCAACCAAAATTTGAGAAATTCAATCCCGTCAATGGGCTTAAAGGGATGTTCTCAAAAAACACTCTCTATAACTTCGGCCGATCACTCAGTTATTTTATAGTATGCGGCCTTATCCTATATTTCATGATAAAGCGAAATATACCTAACATGGTGCAAGCAAGCTATTGCGGAGAGCGGTGCATCATAGAGTTCGCAATACCAATCATATTAACAACAGTAGCCGTTATATTATCAACGCAGGTTGTACTCGCATTTCTGGATTTCAAAGCGCAGACAGCCATGTTCATGAAACAAATGAAGATGACCAAGGACGAAGTCAAAAGGGAGCACAAGGGCCAAGAGGGTGATCCAATGATCAAGTCAACCCGCAAACAAATCGCGCGTGAAGATGCCGAAATGCCATCAATGAACGAAGTGACCCATGTGGTTTTTTCAAATTCGCACCTTGTGGCAGTCATTTATTATGAAGGTGCTGCGCCATATGTTGTTATGAAGGTGAAAGGGAAGGGCATCCTTAAACTGGTCCAAAAATTTAAATCACATGGCGCGGAATGTGTGAACTTGCCGTCGGTAGCACATGATTTTTATCGAGTGGCCAAAATCGGAAAATACATAACTGACACGACTGTCGCAAAGGGTATGGCCCGTATTCTATTTGCGCTTGAGAAAAAGCGTCGGAGATAAACAACATGACCGCCTCGCGATTTGATGCGACTTCGGTTGCTCACTTGAGCGACTTTTTCGAACGCCAAAGGACTCTTCCAACCTCGGCCTACATCATGGATTTCAGAACCGTTGCCCCAGCAGCTCAACCTTGATGGTTTTGAAGCACGTTTCCATCGCGTTGTTACTGTAGCAATCCCTTGCTCCACTCGTCGATACCCGGAAGCAATGCTCGCGCAGAAGCTTCTGATAGTTACGAGAACAACACTGACTACCGTGATCTGTATAAACGCCGCTTGTCAGCTTCCATGAAGTCTTTTCAGCATTTGTAGGAAACGCCCTCACGACCGCAAAGCTCAGAGCAATACTGTCTTAACCACCCAACAAACCATCCAAGACGCGCCCCATCTTCTCTCCCGAAGAATGCGGCTTGCGGGTCGCCCGCTTTGTGTCTTTGATGATTTTCTCGCCAGAATTCTTGGTTATCTTTCTCATCGTCCACTCCTCAGTGGTTGCGATGAACCAAGAACTCTCTCTTATCAAATGGCCCCTATTGGAACCTAATAGGGACTGATCTCAGACAATCGTCCCATGCTCTTGGCCCAGATTGGCAACCGGTACGCCCCCTTCTGCCTGCTTCAGGATTCCCATAATCTGCGCGTCGCTGTATTTCGATTTCTTCATCAGAATTTCCTCTTCCATCTTCGAGAAAATTCTACCTTCAGACACCCCTAAATTTTCGGGGAAACACACACACCCACGAGAAACACTGTTGCTAAGATTTTGCCTGGCACCAGAATTGATACATTGCGGAAAAAGTATTGGGGTTCTCTGCCTCGAATGCCTTCCAAGATTCCAAGTTATTATTTCTATTTATAAAATCACTCTTCACTGTGTCTTTTTGAATTTCGAAACCGCAAAATTCCAGCTTCAATCGAGTAAGAATGGATTGGATCTCATCTATAGAGAAATTATGTTCGTGAACATTGAAGATAAGATCACGAAGTTCGCTTGTGGAATATGCATCTAAGAAAGAAAATAGTTCTTTTGCATGCAGCGTTTCGCTCCGTGCAAGATCGTCGCGATACTTTACGATCTCCGTGTTACTATAGTTCTTGCGCTGGCCCTCAATCTTATCCCAGGCTTGATGAATCGCCGACCGTGCAGTGCGGCTGTATAACCCAATCCGCATAAGTCCATTTTCAACCAAAAGCTCCCGCAAGACAGACCATCCAAGCGCTGGATTTTCCATATGATGCAGAACACCAACACATTCAATTACATCAAATCTCTCTTCAAAATTGGTGAGATCCAAAATATCTGCATGTCTGTAAGTAATCGTATCAATGCCAAATTCTTCTGTTTTACGCATAGCGTAGCCAAGACTGCGTCGGCTTATATCTATTGCTGTGATCTGACTGTTTGCATATTTTTTCGCAGCGCTGATCGATTGCTGACCGGTGCCGCACCCTGCGATAAGAACCTTCAACGCAGATCCATCCCGCACATTCAGATAAGGTACTTGTATAGCCAGATTGGAAAAGACTTGTGGCAAAGTTAATGCGTTGGGTTGTAGATAGGTACTGATCCAACGAGGGTAGGGGTTCTCTTCATACTGCGCTGAAACTTTTTGGGAAACTTCATTCTCCAACTCGCCAGTAAAGGGTATATCTTGCAATAAGCGCTGCTCGTGCTCAAAATGCAGGACATGCCGTTTCACCACCTCACAGTCGGCATGCTGCACAGCAATCTCAGATCCCCAACCAAGGGAGTGCAATGAACGGTAACTTGCGCAGATATGAAGTTGCCAAGTTGAACAACTTCCCACTTCATCGATCGTTGCTACAAGTTCAGTCAGCCGGGCTGTCTCTTCGGGCGTTTCAAAGTAAACATATTCATTTACATCACATTGCAGCGCGATAGCTTCAACCGTGCGAAACATCACTTCAGACAGAGCATTTGGAATATCAGAGAATAACAACTGCATGCGCAACTGCCGCAACAACGCTTCAATCTCCAGATCCGGAATAGGGCAGATCTTCATGAAATTTAGCAGCAGCTCTTCTGTTCCGAGATCCTGCAAAACCTCTTCTAAATTCAGACCAAATCCTGATTTTATAGCTCGAATATAGCGTTGCAGAACTTGAGACTGTTTCGCGATCTTTGCTACTGCAAAACTGACATCAGCAGGACGAAACAAAGAAGATTGCTGCATAAGGCGGGCCAAAGAACCGCTGGCTTCACCCAAACCATCCGTCTCTTCAACCGCGCAAAGCGCAACTGCCATATTCGCAAATAGGATGTCCTCACTCTGCTTATACTGTAGCGCCTGATGAAACTTTAAAACCGCATCAGCCGGACGCCCTACATCAATAAGCAGGAGACCAAGATTGTTCAAAGCATCAACATAATCGGGCTGAATATGTACAGCAGTTTCATATGATACAATCGCGGCATTCAGGTCATTTGTCGCCGCATGAGAATAGCCGAGAATAAGATGCACAAAGGCTCGTTCATGATCGACCTCATGTGATTGAGCAATACGCTTGACCTCATCGAAATGACCTGCGTTGCACAACTCAATAAGGTCTTGATCCGTATAAGTGTCGGCTTGGGTTGATTTGGTCATGACCACTCATCTTATTTTTGACCGTCAAGTCGCCCCCGCCAGATCAAAATTGGCGGGGGATCCGAGAATTTAGTTTGTGGCTTTGATGCGTTTCGAAATCTGGCTCATCAGCAATTCAACGCTGTGTTTATCCATGTCCTTTGTTTGCTTGGCATCGACAATGGCCATGAGATGCTCAGCAGGAACACCAAGTGCGTCTTTCAAGAAGGTCGCAACCGGCTTGCCCAACCAGCGCCCTGCATCCACCAGTAGGGTCGTTTCATGTTCCTTGATCTTTGCGGTGTCCTCTGCGGTTTTCTCTGGCTTTGCTTGCAATTTTGCCAATTCTTCCTGCGCTTCAACACGATCCTTAATTTGCTGTGCAGTTGCACGCGGAATTTCAGCCCTGAGATCTTGCAGCAACTGATCCACCACCAATGCAGGTTCGCGCTGAATAATCATCTTCACAACAGCTTCTTTCTGTTTCTCAGGTTCGCTGTTGGGAGGCAGGTTATATTTGTTCTGCAACCGGGTCATCTGCTTGTCTGTGATATTTTCACTCATATAGTTTTGCAGCGCATGACGGACCTGGTCCTTACTGTGTTGGCGATTGGCCTCAAGCCCGGTTTTAATCAAACTGTTTGTACCGCTCACCACGTTGTAGGCCAGAATAGTCGTTACAAAGGCAGCAGGCGCCCCACCGGGTGTAGCCGCTGTGCTTACAAACCCAACTGTAGCGGAGACATCCCGAATAGTATCCAAAAGAGTCGAAACACCATCATAGACTTGTTTTTTACGATCCAAAGTTTGCGACGCAGCGTATTTGGCATTCTCTACAGACTCCGGCATCTTTTCGTCAGGAGCGACCAGATCTGCAGCTTTCTCATACCCGTCCTGCATTTGGTTGCGATATTCCGTGGTCTTGTAAAGCGTATGGGCATCCTGAACGAGCTGGAGAGTAGATGCCAAGGCTGATACCGTCCCCAATGCACCAGGAATAGCTTGATTCACCAACGCTCCTGCACCTGATTCAGCAAACGCTTGGCGGGCCGCATTCAGATCTTCAAGAATGCCTGCTGTGGCCTGCTGATTGTTGCTGGTTCTTATAACCCCGCGGATTGCGAGTTGAACGCCTTGTATTGCGCCAACATTGCCTACAACATTGTTGATAGGTGCCATGGTCTTAGACACTTTTTCCTTGGCTCGCCCTTCTGCCTTGTCCAGCAAGCGTTCGCTCAAAAAATGCATAACTTTCGAACGCTCTTTAGCCACGGTACCTTCGATGTTTTGATATTCCCGTTCAAGATCTGTGGCTTTATCCCGCGCTTCGGCTTGCGCAACGTTGCGAACTTCAAGACCAGCATTTTGATACTTTTCAGCCACGTTGAAATTGCGCGTCGCAGCAGCAGGTCCAGCACCTGCGAGTTGGGCACCACGACGTGCATATGTCAGTGACGAAGTATCAGCGTTCTGGCCCAGATTGGTGGCAACAACATTTACGGTTTGACCGGTGAGCGCTGAACTATTCGCGACATTGCCCGCAGCGCCTTGAACAAGACCACGAACGCGTGCATCAGAATCCACTGGCTTAAACGTGGCGTTATATGCGGCCCGCAGTCCAATGCGCGCTTTTGTAGCTGCCCCAGGAATTGGCATCGCTTTATCCGCAGCTACACGAAGTTCACGCGGCCATTCCTCACGCGGTATGTTCTTACTGCGAGGTTGGATCTCTCCATCTTTCTCTTCAACAGCGACATCTTGGAGCAAAGTCTGCAAATCATCAGCCGATACATTTGTTTGAGCAACAAATTGCTTCAATGTTTCAGGCCACTCCGATTGTTCACGGAGTGCCCCCGTATCCCCGTCACGTGGGACGTTTCTATCAAAGAACCCACCAATTTCAGTGTCAGGTATCAGCGCAGCAGGAATGATATCACGTGCGCGTTGCTGAAGATCCGCCGGCCAGCGCTTGAACGGGATATTCAGACCCTTTTGTACCTGTTGATCAATCTGCTCAGAGAGCTTTTGCAGTTTTTCCGCATCATTTTGAGGAGCACGAATTTTTGCATTGCGCTCTACCGTTTTCATACGGGAGCCCAGTTTTTGCAAAGCAAGGATCGCACGGTTCTCTTGACGCTGTGCAGTCTGCGCAGGTGTCTCTTCCTGCTTAGCTTGCTGAGCTTTAATGCGACGATGCCAAAGCACCTTACCCCGTTTTTGCGTGGTATAATCCTTCTTCAATTCAAGTTCATCGACCTTCACACCCAAGGTTTTGTCTTCCAGCATCTTGTCAGTCATATTGACAACCAGCTGTTTCAAAATCTCCTCAGCCTTATGTTTGGACATATCGTCCAATTTAGTGTCTGCCGGCAACAAATCTGGCGCAACTTTGTGCTCGATCGCCTTCTGTAAAATCGCTTTTATTTCGGTCTGAGGCAATTTGGCCTGAACAAGATCACGGACCTGTTTGTCAGATGCACGCAACAGTTTTCCATAACGTGCAAGACCTAAAATCTCCATTGCGGCATGAGCTGCCTGATATTGCTTTTTCTGATCTAGCTCTTCGGTTTCTTTCTTTTTCTTATCATCTACAGCAGTGCTCAACCCTGCAGCAGCAACACCCGCACCCAACAGGTTTTTGCCCAGCTTTTCGATGCGAGTTAGGAGATCTTGTGCATCCGAAACAGACGTCAGTACCCCGTCATCGGGAATCTCTTCAGCCTCTGCTTTGAACCCCAGTTCCACCAGCTGATCCTTGAGCAGCTGGCCAAGCTCCGCTTGTGTTGGCTGCCGGGTCTTCACACCCTGTTGGCCAAACTGAATGTTCGGTTTCATCCGATTTTTCAATCCTCGTAACCGGCTGCGTTTTTGTTCAGTCGCATCTGTTTCGCGAATTAGCTCAACGGTCAGCACTGGCTTGTGCTGACCCTGTTCAAAGTTGAGGAAACCAGTCGCCAGATTTCTAAGCCGCATTGCTTTTTGTTGCGTCGATTTACGCCCTTCGGTTTGCTGCAGGGGCTCGTTGTTACGCAGATTTGCCTGGGCGGCACGACGCGCACGCTGGTTTGTCTTGCCTTCGGTGGCAAGAGTATACCCTTTGTCCTGCATTTGCGTGATATCTTCGCTGACATCCCGCATATTGGCACGTATCTCTTTCTCATAGGTGGCTATCTGCGCATCAATTTTTTGACCAACTTCACGCATCTTGGGAACTTCTGACGACAGCATCTTGTCCAATACCACATCCGTGAGAATGGCGTGTATGCGGTCCAGCTTTCCCAACATCGCTGTGCCAATATCCGTATTTTTAGAAGCGTGTAACGCAGCACGTGCCACAGTCTCAAGTGCAGGTAGAGCACGTTCAAGATCTTCGGCATTCTTGGTAAGTTCAGAAATCTTTTCGTCGCGAAAGGTACGTTCACCTGGTTCGGTGTCGATACCATCCACAACCACGGGCAAATCCGCCTCAGGTTTTCGAACAAAATCGTTCTGTCGGATCGCGCCATCCACACGCGCCAATGCAAGATCAAGCCGTTCAATATGCTGCATGGTGACATCATTTGTATCCATGCCAAGGTCAGCGGGCGCAACATCAACCAAGATATCATCATTTTTGGTAGCGACCGCTTCACCTGCTGCATTCAACCAAGCAGGGTTGATCATATTGGTCTCAAAACCAGCTTCTTTGGCAGCTGCATCAAATCGTTTGAGCGCCTCCAAATCTGGAATTTCAAGCAAATAGGCACCATTTTCTGAAACCTGCGGCACAAATTCACCGGCAAATGCAGCGACACGATCGGACGGGATAGTTGCCGCAATGGGAAAATACGCCGTTTTACTGGCTTCATTCGCACTATCCATTTGCCCATCAGGAACAAAAGCCTTGAACCCTAACTCATTTCCGTCTTCGGAAATCTGTTCTGCAGCTTTAGATAAAGTTTGCCCTACATGGACTTCAAATTCTGTCAGATTTTTCTGCGCAGGCGTCCCAACTGTCGTACTGCCCAAGTGTTCTGCATGTGCTGTACGTGCATCCCGAGCCTCTGTTTCAAGAGTCGTGACAGTCGCCGGTCCAGCATGGCGTGTCACAAATGGTCGTGGGCGTTCAAGGCTAAAGCTTTCTTGCTCACCTTTTGCATTTTGTAGCGAAATTTCCTGTCGGCCACTCTCATCCGTTTTCATGTGATCACTGTGAGGAGAGGCCGATAACAAACCAGGCCCAGAAAATGCTGCGTCTTTATGAGAAAGCGCCTGATAATCACCGGGAATATTGGTCAATGCCATGATCGGTTTGTCATCACGCAAAAGCGATGCTTCAGTCGCCTTCTCGTACAGACGATATTGGCCCGTGTTTTGATCATGCTTAGCAACAAACGTAACATCGTCTTTGCGATTGGGGTAAGTTGCTGTAAAGGTGATCGGCGGTTTCTCAACATTCTCTTCCACCTTAAGAGAACTTCCTTGCGCCAATTTAATCTCAGACTCTTTTTCAAGATCTGTCAGCCGCTCCAGATCAATCTGTACCTGTACCGTCCCGGCTCCTTCGCCGGTTGATGCACCAATGTTGGCTTTCTGCTGTTCAATCGGAACGGTTCCAGAGCCCAAAGTAGGGTCAGTCAGAAACAAAGCCTTCGTTGGCCCAGCAGTCGATTCCGCAGCACTAATGATACGGGTGTCTGCAGCGGGACGACCCTGCTTCATATGATATTGATGCGTATCGTCGGGACGCGCCCACACGATAACAGAATCTAACTTATCCGCCGCCTTTTGGACAGGTAACGACATCGGCGCGATATCTGCATCTTTTACAAGCGGCTTGGTCATCTCATCTGGAGCGCGTGTCTTACTCGCCGGCAATTCAGCCGAGCCCTCATCAGACTTTGCTACATTTAGACGTTCTGTATAACTAGGGCTGCGACGCAAACCCGATTGAGGCTGTATTTCAGATGTATCTGTCTCTGGCTCAGTATCTTCTGCCGTTTGCGTTTGCACCGCTTGATTGCCAGCTGGCCGGATCTCATCTGTCGGGGCCGCTTGTGAGGGCTCAGCCCGTGTGGCCTGAGCCTCATTAGTTGGCGCCGCCTGCGCAGCTTCATCTCTCACGGCTGGGGTGGTACTTTCAACGGATGCCGGGCGTGTTTGGTCTTGTCGTGAAAACACACTGTGCAATTCTGAAACAGGTTTTTGCTGCTCTTGCACCACAGCACCACCGTTTGTTTGCACATTATCCTGAAAACGCACACGTCTTTCTGGCACGCTGGCACTGGCAGACGCATCCTCACTTTTCGCGCCGGTTGCTCCATCGCCAGCTTCAAAAACCGACTTCAATTCCGACGCTGTTTTTTGCGGTTCCCGGAGAACATTTTCATTGTTTGAAGGACCAGCATCCTGAAACGTTGTGCGCCGATCAGTCACAGAATGCAGCGGTGTCGCAGGCACTTCTGATTTTTGGCTCGCAGCAGTGCCCTCAAAAACAGATCGCAACTCGGATGTTGTTTTTTGGGCCCCTTCAAAAACGTTTGGGTTGGCACCCTTAATCGCTTTTTCAAGCTGCGTGCGCCGTTCGGCAACGGATAGGCCAGCAGGTGTGTTATTCGTTGGTTCACTGACGGTCTCTTGCTCACCTGCATCGCTTTCAGAAACAATCTCTTCCTGCGCTTCAGTTTCATCAAGCGGTTGAAGTTCCGCGGTTTCAGCCTGAACAGCATTTTGAACATCTTGAGCCTGCTGAGGCAAAGGCGACAAACTTTGCGTTTGACCCTGAGCCTGATCAGCAGCAGCGGCTTCAGCTTGAAGCTGTTGATACGTCACAGGAGCGAGATCGGCGGATGGAGGAAGCGGTGCCGCTGGCAATTCCAGCGAAAGACGAGGCGCGGTACTTGGATTTGGAGAATCCACGGCGCTGCCCACTGAAGATGTTCGACTATCGGATCTTGCAATATTCTGTGTCGCGTCCATAAAAGCTGCCTCAAGGGTGAGAAATGTAAAAGGAATAACACTAGAAAAATTAGATCGAGTTTGTCGAAAATTCAGATAAATTTTGTTTATAAGTAGTTTCTAAGGCTCTGTTGCATAGATTACTGCATGAGGGCACTTTGGAACTTGATCTGTCGTGAGAGCGACAGTCATGATTGATTTCAAGCCGCGTCATCTCATTGGTGAGGTCAAGGCGCTGATCTGCCTGCTGGTATTGCCGTTACGGCGTCGGCCGTTGCAACCTTGAGACCAAGATCGTCGAACACCGTGTCAGCCTTGATCACAGCACAATTTTATCGACTGCACTCATGTCCTAGTTACTTTCCCTAATGTTGTCGCAGCGTGATGCCACAAGACCTCTATTCAAAAAAGTCATATGGGATTTACGATCCATGTGGCCGTCGCATGGATCGTTGTACACTCTAGGCTTTTGTTCAGAAAACCGGGCGATCTGGGGCAACGGAACCCGATGCTAATCAGGATCCTCCACGACCAGATATCAATCGGTCTGTCATGTGCGCGCTTGTTCAAACTTGCCCCAGGCCTTTTCGAAGCTTGCAAAGTCAAAGCCCTCTTCCCGAGCGACATCTAAAATGATGCTTTCTGTGTCTAATAGTTTTGTGATGGCGGCTTCTAACGCTGGGATCACATCATCAGGCACCACAATGGCACCATGTTGGTCAGCATGCACAAGGTCGCCATCCCGAACTGTCATGCCAAAGATTTCAACCGCTGTGCCAATTTCTTTTACATGTACAAATCCGTGGCTTGGACCGATCGAGCCTGCAATCACCGGATAGCCCTCAGGGACATCTCCCAAATCGCGCATCACACCATTGGTCAGGGTTCCAGAGATCCCAAATCCCTTATGAATGGTTGTATTGATCTCACCCCAAAACGCACCGATGCAATCCGGAAAATCGAGATCTTCGATCACAGTCACTGCCGGGCGCGGGCCTTCTGCCATGTGTTTATAATAGGACATGCGCCGCGCCTTGATAACATCAGCAGGTTCAGTTGGCGCATGAACCGCAGCAATTTTTGCGGTGCGTGCATAGCCAACGATCGCCCCTTCATCAGGGGCAGAACACAGCATGGTGCCACGGGTGAAATCATTGAACCCGCGTTTGCCCTGCGCCACTTCGATAGCATTGCAGACAGTGGGGGTATCGACAGATTGAAGCAGTTTCATCAAGGATGGGGTCATGTCAGCTCTCAAGCCAGCGCAGCAGCGCGGCGGTTATTTGTTCCGGTTGTTCAAGCGTCGGCAAATGGCCTGCGCCGTCAATAATATGCAATGTGCTATTGGGCAGAAGATCATGCATCAAGTGATGACGTTCGATCGGGCACAGCGTGTCGTCGCGCCCGCAGAGGACAAGCGCGGGGCGTTCAAAGGCGCGCAGGGTGTCGCATTGATCTGGCCGGTCTCGCAAAGCGATCGACTGGGACAAGAAAACTTTAGGGCCCAGATCCATTGCCATAGCCATACACAGATCCAGAATGCTTCCCATATTGGGGCCCTCTGCCAGATAGTTGGGCTTCATCTCATCACGCATAACACGGCGTAGATCACCGTTTCGCGCGGCTTGCATCTGTGGGTCGCGACGGGCTTTGATCTCTTCCTTTTCAGCCAATGGGTTGGTATCGAGCAGGGCCAGTTTTTCTACGCGCTCAGGCGCTTGCCGCAGTATCTCCATGGCCACTATTCCCCCCATCGACAAACCTGCGAGGGCGAACTGCGGCGGTGCGGTGGCTAGGATCTGCGCTGCCAGCCCTGCAACACTGTCGTGCCCAACCAGCGGATAGGACACAAGAGGCACACGCCCCGACAACGAGGCGATCTGGGGGGAAAACAGCCGTGCGTCACACATCATGCCCGGCAACAGAAGGAGGGGCATCATAGGCGTTTGGAGGCTAGGGCTGCGCCCTCTGACAGGGATTTCAGCTTGGCATAAGCGATGTCTGGGTCAACCGCGCCAAAACCGGCAAACGTGCCAAAACCACAATCACTGCCCGCGACCACGCGGTCTGCGCCGACAATTCCTGAAAAGCGTTCAATGCGCTGTGCGACCAGATCGGGGTGCTCAACAAAATTAGTAGTAGTGTCGACAACTCCGGGCACCAGTATCTTGTCGTCGGGGATTTGGCTTTTGCGATCCCGGAACACTGTCCATTCATGCGCGTGGCGTGGGTTTGAAGTCTCAAACAGCAGGTACTGTGCCTTCGTATTCATCAATGTCGTAAACACGCTGTCCATTGGAATGTCGCAGCAATGCGGGCCTTCGTAGTTGCCCCAGCAGATATGCACGCGCACTTTTTCAGCCGGTACATTTTGCAGCGCATGGTTCAGCGCCTCAACGTGCATATCGGCAATCTTCAAGAACTCGGCTTCCGACAAATCGTTGAACAACATATGTCGAGACAAAGCCAGATCAGGACAATCCAGTTGCAAATCCAGACCTGCGTCAACGATGGTTTCATATTCTTCCTTCATCGCATCCGCCAATGCGGCCAGATAAGCATCGCGCGTTGGGTAGAAGTCGTTTTGAAGGAAGAGCGAAACCACCCCTGGTGAGGCCGCATTCATAAAACCATGCTCCAGACCCTGATCCGCCATGGCGGATTTCAGATTGTTGATGTCCTTGTTCAGATCATCTTGCCCTTTGGAGCGCACCTCGCCCGTGCACATGGGGCGGGCATATTGCGGGGTGCCGCCGCCGTCAGCCAGACGTTTCAGGAAGCTTGGAAACATCTTCAAATCCGCGGGCGCATTGCGCGGGCTATCACCGGAAAACCCTGTATAGCGGTCTTTGACGTAGGTCGCGTATGAGATTTTTGAAGTCTCGCCGTCGCTGATAATGTCTACGCCAACCTCGGCCTGTTTGCGGACGGTTGCTGCAACCGCAGCTGTCATGCAGCTGTCAGAGGCGCCCATGTCATAGGGCTGCGCATTCTCGCGCGCAAAAATGAAATCCACCACGTCCTGCGTGCGGGGCAGAGAGCCCACATGGGTTGTCTTGATTTTTGTCATCTGGGCTCTCCGCTTGGTCAGTTGCCGGTCCAGGTCATGCCGGGGACGTCGTCAGTTGCAGTTACACGGTACAGGCTGCATTCACCAGTCATTGCCGGTTCAAGGCTATAGGCCTCGGCTGCGTGGATTAGACTGGTGTCGCCAGGGTTGAGAATTTCGGATCCCCCGTCCCAACGTAGATGCCAATGGCCGCGCATGGGCATCAACACAGTCGGTTGGATCGCTGTGATCATCTCAGCACCAAGGGAGCCACGTGTCAGGAAGTCGACCTCAAATCCCGGTTTGTCACGCAGCATAGCATCAGCGCCGATCACTTTGGCAGGCTTTTTCCCAGCCATCGCCATCATGTCCCAGTAGCGCGCAACATAGTAGGGCACCACGTCTTCAACCGGGGTCTCAGGAAAAGCTTTCAACTGCTCTTCGCTCAACAACGGCATGGGACCAACGTTATGGGGCAGCTTCTGACCTTTTTTACTGTCATAAAGCACACCGTTTTCGCCCAGCATCAGGCCGTGGGATTGTGCTTCTTCAATCACTTGCGGCGCCCAAGTGACACCGCCCCCTGCGTCATCACCGCCCAGAATGGCCATGATCATACCATAGTCAGTGCCGATGTTTTCAAAACCCCGGAAAATCCCGGTGGGGATGTTGAAAATATCGCCTTCTTCGGCCACAAATTCTCCCGCATCGCCATAACGACCCCAGAAAAAACGCCAGCGGCCTTTAAGAACAAAGAACACCTCGGCTGTGGTGTGGCTGTGCAGGGAGTTTCGGCATTTCGGAGGCTGGCCTGCGGCACCAATGTTAAAACCGATCTTATCGGTCAGATGTACGTGCTGGTCGGGGCTTTCAGAGACACCTCCACCGATAATGGTAAAGTTTTCCTTTTGATCGCTGCCCGGCGTGTGGGCGTCGATAAAGGCGGTTTTGCAGGGGCGCAGTTCGCCATAGCGAACGATGCGAGAGGAAATGGAAGATGTGGTCATGGTGTTTGTCCTAAGCGTAGAAATGATGTGTTGGGTCCAAGTTTGGAAACGTCACATCATCCCCGGCGGATGCAGGTTAAGCCTGCGCGCGCGCAGGCTTTGACGATGCGCGTGATAGCGGCGCATCGCTTGCGTTTCATACAGCCCGACGCGCGCGACGGGCTTTGGGGTGCAGGTCGACATGTCAAAACGTCTCGGTCTGCAAGAGGATTTGTTTCCACACTGCGATTTCATCAAACAGGGTGTATTCGCGGCGGATCTTCGGCTCACCCGCAACCAGCGCGCCGTATTCGGCATGGCTGATGCCCAGCACATACACATCGGCACCGGTCGGCGCACCAAAGGCGCCCCAGCCTTCGTGTTTGCCCTTCAGGCTCCAGCGGATCGCAGCGCGAGGCGGCATCATGGGATCATCGCGTCCAATCTGATGTTCGATGGTGAATTCAGCATTTGGAAAGGCGGCGCGCAGGCTCATCCAGAAAGTATCTACTGGCTGCCAGCTGTGGCCGGTTTCACCGCCTGGATATTCGCTTTGGACGGCGCGATCATATGCTTCTGGGATCACAGCAAGATCCGCTGTCATGATCCGATTGAGCACCTCAGCGTAGCGCGCACCCCATTCGTTATCATTGCCGCGCCCTTTGTAGGGACCTTCAAGATCATTGGCAGGTGTCAGCGGTTTGATGCAGGCTTCGGGCCCACCCTCGCGAAGGATCTGATCACGCGCAAACTCTTTTGCGTCCCAGCCCATCTGCCGCACCACAGCGGAATTGTCACGGATCAGCCATTCGTCGTTGATGGCATTGTCGATGGCATGGCAGTCCGCCAAAATGCGATAGGTTAGTTTGGCACCTGTGGCTTTCCCAAAGGCACCGTCGCCTGTGTGGGTCGCAGTTGATAGAATCCGGTGCGAGCTTAGCATCCCGTCTTCGGGTGTCCCTGACCAGATTACATCTTCACCAAAGAGGGTGCGGTCGGAAAATTCTGCCAGCGTCGCCATAGTGGCGCCGATCACCCCTTTATTACCAGTCGATACCGATCCCGGCATACGTACGACGATATCTGGTGCGTAGTATTCGTGCAGGGTTGCAAGGCCGCGATCTTCCCAGATTTCTTTGGTGATCCCAACGATATAGTCGGGGAAGTCGCGGAATTTGGGGTTAAAACCCTTCATTGGTAGATCCTTTGGTATTCCATCCTTTCGGCATGCGCGCAGAGGTGCGCACAACCAAAGGGCTGTCTATAGCCACACGCCTGGGCATGGCCGTATCTGGGGTTGAAATGAGATCCATCAATGCGTCTACTGTCTCTGCCACCATCAGATTGGCGCGTTGACGCATTGTGGTTAGGTTATACGCAAGCCATGCAGCAGGAGGCACATCGTCATAGCCGATGACCGATACATCCTCTGGCACCTGCAGGTTCAGCTCAAACCGCAATACATCCATCACGGCAAACGCCATGTGGTCGTTGGCGACGAACACCGCATCGGGCCGCAGGTTGGCAGGTTTATCAAACAAGTCGCGCGCAGCTTGTCGGGCCAGTTCAGTATTGAAGTCTCCCACGGCATAGGCATGAAGCTTATGCCCCGCCGCTGCAAGGCCCGCACGAAACCCGGCTTCGCGGTCGCGTTGAGTGGATGCACCTTCCCAGCCCGCAATATAGGCGATCCGTTGATGCTCTCCCGCGATGAGAAATTCGGCCACTGTGCGCCCACCTGCATGGTTGTCTGACGACACCGCGGTGATGCCTTCGATATCTTGGCCCCGGTTGAAAAGAACCACTGGCACTCCAGCTTGCTGGCATCGCGCGGAAATGTCAGATGACATGGCAACCGAGGCCATGACAATGCCATCCACCTGATAATCCAGAATCTCTTCCATCACATCATCAATGTTGTCGGCGGTCTGCTTGGTCATGAAAACAAGCACGTGATAGCCCTGTTCCTGCAAAGCATTTGACAGGAGCTCCAGCGTTTCTGGGTAAAAGAAGTTTTCCAAATAGGCGACTACAAGCCCGATGATCCGGCTTTTACCTTTGACCATGGCGCGCGCCAACACGTTGGGCCGATAGCCCAGTTCACGCGCTGCAGCGCGTACTTTGTCGGCAGTTTTCTGCGAAACCGACGCACCCGGTGTAAACACGCGCGATACGGCAGACTGGCTGACCCCAGCCTTTTGAGCGACCTGTAGGGATGTGATCTTTGCTGCCATCAACCGGCTGTCCAACCCCCATCTATCAACATAGAGGTTCCTGTTACCATGGCTGAGGCATCCGAGGCCAGAAACTGCACGGCCCCCATGATGTCTTCGACTTCACCGACACGGTCCAGTTTGATTTTGCTCAGGATCCACGCCAGCCGTTCAGGATTGTCGAATGTCGCTTCTGTAAAAGGCGTGCGGATGAAGGTTGGGCAGATCGAGTTGATACGAATGCGGGATTTGCCCCATTCCATCGCCATGGATTTGATCATGCCCTCTAGCCCGTGTTTTGAGGCGCAATATAGCGCCCGATCAACACCACCTGTATGACCCATCTGGCTGGAGATATGGATGATTGATCCGGGCTTACCCGCAGCCATCATCGTTTTGGCAGCTTCAGCGGATAGAAAATAAGCCGAGCGCAGATTCACATGCATCACGGTGTCAAAATCGTCAAGCGTGGTGTCCACGGCGGCACTGTGGCGGGCAACGCCTGCGGAATTGACAACCACATCAAAGGCCTCGCGCGCCATTACATTTGCCACAGCGGTTATATCGCCTTGATCTAACGGCAGGGCACTGACGCTCCAGCCCTCAGCTTTCATAGCTTCCACCGCCGCATTTAGTCGCTCGGCTCCGCGCGCGGCACAGACCACATGAGCACCTGTTTCGGCTAAGGCAATGGCACACCCAAGCCCAATGCCAGATGAGGCGCCGGTGACCAACGCTTTCTTCCCGGTTAAGTCAAACGAAGGGGTGCGCGGCAGATTTGTCATCATTTCAGGCCATCTGGTAAAGACAAGGGCACAATCGTGCGAGCCTTGTTGAATTCATTGAGGCGGGTAAAGACATCGATGCCCAGTTGATCATACACGTGTAAGAGATCCACAAGCACCCAGTTTTCCCGAATTCTACCACCCTCGACACGCCAGAAATCGAGCGACCGTAGAGAAATTTTCTGGTTCGTAGGTGGCAGTCCCAGCCAGCCTGCTTGGGATAGAGTTTGAACCATGTTGGGCCAACCCGTAACCGCAGCATAAGGGCCATCGCCAAAAAAGTGATGGGTGCTTTCGTCTGGGAATTGGCCACGATCTGGCATAGCGTTCAAAAACGGTATTTGGTGCCAATTGCGAAACCCAGAAATGCCGCGCGCCGTGCCAATCCCTGCTGGACCATACCAGTTCATTCGAGGATGCCAGAACTTGTCAAGTTCCATCACCTCGGGACCGCCCTGGGCCGGATGGCGGATCAGGTGGTTCAGCATGTCGATGATCAGACCACAAGATGTTGTGCTTTGTTCAACGTCACGCGGGCCTGTAATCAGGCCGTTTTGGGGGGCAGGCGCCGGCGCAAGCCATTCTCGCCCTAGCGATGGAGCCAATGGCCAAGCCTTGGCCTGCATCATCATTTCGGGAATGTCCCAGATGGCTTGCATTTCAACAATGCGATTATCTTCGAACCGAAAGAATTCGTGAAACCGCATAGCGACTTGATGGCCTGTGGGGGGAATGTTCAGCCAGGGTGCCGTGAATACGCCGGTGTAGTAGCCGCAACAGCCAACCCAATCATTGCCCTGTTCGTCGGGGCCAGACATGACGATGTAGTCCCGCCGCTCCAGATCGGGCAGGGCTGCAAATAATGGTTTATAAGCCGTTTCATACAGTGCTTTTGGACCGGTCAAATCACCGAATGGGTGACACAGATGAGCAATCGCATCACCGGTAAAAATCCGCTCCAAAGCCGCACGAACCGGGCTTTCGGCAAAGTCATACATCGCTGCCTGGAGAGGGGCGATCAGGGTTTTATGTTGGCTGTGTTGATCCATAGAGTTCGGTCGATTAGAGGAAAGGAGAGCCCCTAATAGGGCTCTCAACTTATGTTAATCTAAGGGGTCACGGTAAGGCGCACCGGTGCCGTAGGGGACATTGATCCCCCCATAGCGCCGGACCCGAACGTTGCACTGTTCTGCGTGACCAACAAAACCTTCAAGCATACACAGGCGAGAGCCGTATTCGCCAATCAGCGTTGCTGCTTCATCCGTTGTGACTTTTTGATAGCTGTGGGTCTTCAGATACTTACCAACCCACAGACCACCCGTGTATCGTCCTGCCTTCTTGGTTGGTAGTGTATGGTTGGTACCGATCACCTTGTCCCCGTTTGAGACATTCGTACGCGGCCCAAGGAACAACGCGCCATAACAGGTCATATGTTCCAAGAACCAATCATCCCGGTCGGTCATGACCTGAACGTGCTCTGAGGCAATATCATCTGCAACCTGCAGCATCTCATCATAAGTGTCACAAACGATAATCTCGCCGTATTCCTCCCAACTGACGCGCGCGGTGTCAGCCGTCGGCAAAATGCCGAGAATACGATCGATTTCTGAGAGAGTGTCCTCGGCGAGTTTCTTGGAGTTGGTCAGCAGAACGCATGGGCTATTGTAGCCATGTTCCGCTTGCCCTAGCAGATCGGTCGCACAGAGTTCGCCGTCAGCCGCGGTTTCATCTGCGATGACCATGGTTTCGGTGGGGCCCGCAAAGAGATCGATACCCACACGGCCAAACAGCTGACGTTTTGCTTCAGCTACAAAGGCGTTGCCGGGGCCAACCAGCATGTGCACGGGATCAATGGTTTCTGTCCCCAGTGCCATAGCGCCAATCGCCTGAATGCCGCCCATGACGTATATCTCATGTGCGCCACCCAGATGCATAGCTGCAATCACCGCGGGGTTAGGTTTACCCTTGAACGGGGGCGTGCAGGCGATGATGCGGGGGACACCAGCAACTGATGCAGTGGCCACTGACATATGTGCCGAGGCGACCATAGGGAATTTACCACCCGGCACATAACAGCCTACCGATTGTACGGGGATGTTTTTATGACCAAGGATCACACCCGGCATAGTTTCCACTTCGATATCCAGCATCGAGTCCCGTTGCGCCTGTGCAAAGTTGCGCACTTGCTCCTGTGCAAATTTGATATCAGCTAGCTCACGCTCAGACAGCTGTGCAATGAGATCATCTATTTCTTGCTGGCTCAGTCGGAAAGAGGCAGGCGAATAGCTGTCGAATTTCTCCGACAATTCACGAACCGCTGCGTCGCCGCGGGTTTCAATGTCTTTCAGTGTGGCTTCCACCACGGCGCGGGTCTTGGCATCGTCCTCGGCGCGATCAGCGTCGGATTTACCGCGTTTGAGATAATCGATGGTCATTGCAAGGATCCTTAGTTGTCGGGGCGCGGAGGCGATTTCTCTCCGCGGTCAAATGCTTCCCAGCCCTGGCCGTTGAAAAGGTCGACACCCAGCTGGGCCGCAACATGGGCGAAATCGACGTTCACCCAATTGTCGACGATCTTGCCGTCGACCACTTTCCAAAAGTCCATATAGCGAATTTCAACCCGCTTGCCGGTGGGGGCTATACCCAGAAACTCGCCCGTGTGGGTGGCTTCCTGGCGGCCAAAGGCAGCCGCCCATTCGCCCATATAAAGCCGGGCTTCGTCGATGCATACCTTGTCGGAAAACGCCGCCTGAAAGGGGCGTTGCCAATTGTCCTGAAACTCTTTCAGCCCGGTTTTGGTACCGCAGCCCTGATTGCCCATCCAGCGAAATCCTTGCGAGAAGAATTCGCCAATGTCAGTGATGCGGTGGTCGTTCAACCCATCGACCATGTTTTCGATCACGGCGCGAGTTTCGTCTGTTTTGCTTAGGTCGGTATCCTTGGTCAGGACGGCCTGTTCAGGGCGTGAGCCTTTCATGTCGTTATTCCTTTCAGGTGTTGCGGACTTTCTAACAATGGGGAAGAAGGTTTCCCTTTTAGGTCAGAAAATCCCGCGGCATCCTGTTCAGGGCTGGATGGCGAGCTATCGCGCCATGTCGTGCATTTGCGCTCATCCTTTGACGGCTCCGGCGGTCAGGCCAGACACAATCTGGCGCTGGAAGAACATAACCAACACAAACAACGGAGCAGTAGCCGAGACCACGGCGGCGACGGCGAACATAACATTGCCCTCTTCCAGCGTGGAGCCAAGGAAGCCTGCGATCGCTGGAACCATGGTGCGGTTTTCTTCGCTTAGCAGCATCGATGTAACGGCAAAGTCGTTATAGGCCAACAAGAAGCTGAACAAACCAGTGGTGATCACACCAGGCCACATCACGGGGATGATCACATGGCGGAAGGCTTGAAATTGGGTGCAGCCGTCAACCTTGGCACTTTCGTCCAGATCTTTTGGAATATTCAAAAAGAACGAGTGCAGCATCCATAGTGTAAAGGGTTGATTGATCGCCACCAGCACAATGATCGAGGTCGGCAAATGCCCCCACAGGTTCCATTCAAAGAACGGCAGCAGATAGCCAGATACCAAGGTGATATGTGGCATGGCACGGAATACGAGGGCGATCATCAACAGCCCAAAAGCATATTTGCGCCCAGACCGCGCCAGCGCATAACCGCCAAGTGTGCCAAAAGTCAGCGAAATGATTACGGTAAAAAACACAACGATCAGCGTATTGATGGCCGCGCGCCAGAACTCTTCCTGCACCCAGGCTCCATCATAGCCGGCCCCCGTGAATGTGCTGCCGGTTTCGATCAAAGTGCGGGTGCCCCACAAAGCATTGCGCCAATCGGCTTTGGAGAAGAAATCCCCCTGCACTTTGAACGAGCCCCAAAGGGTCCAAATGAAGGGAAAAGAGGCGACAGCAACCCAAAGCAGCACAAAAGCAGAGGAGAGGATAATGACAGAACGGGGTGACCGGTCGAGTGCAGAGGACATCAGACAGCCTTTCCTTTGAAATCGCGCCAGGTGCGCAGCAGAACCGGGGTTAACAGGATGGCAACACCAATCACGGTCAGGACCGAGGTCGCGGCAGCTGAATTGAACCGGGTGAGGTCACTGCGCATGTCAGCGTAGATGATGTAAGAGAGCGAGGTCGCATTGGCCTGTGCCGAAAAGCCGACGATGGCTTCAAAGACGCGGAAGTTATCCATCAGCTGGATCAGTGAGATAAAGACCACCAGCGGCATCAGATGTGGGATTACCACATAGCGTATTTGCTGCCAGCGGGTGGCGCCATCAATCATAGCGGCTTCTAGGGAATCTGAGTTGACAGTCTGTAGGCCTGCGTAAAATACCACAAAGGCAAAAGGCGCAGAACTCCAGACCCCATATACCATCAGGGTGATCCACGTCAGAGCTGGTGAAGCTTTGAGGGACAATTCTGGATCGTCAAACACCCATTGCAGTGTTTTACCAATGACCCCTTGTGCGTCTATCATCCAGAATAGGATCAGCGAGCCAATCAGCGGCGTGATGATCATCGGCAACAAGGATACAAAAATCGTGGGACCTTTGAGCAGGCTGGGCAGGCGGTTGACCCCCAGTGCGATCAGCAGCCCCAGCAGGATCACCAAAGGCGTGACTAGGAACGTATAGGTCAACGTAAAGGCCAGCGCCTTGTAGAAAGGCAGATTGTAAAGTTCTGACAGAAAACCGCCAAACCCATCACGGTTGCGCCAGGCCTCGGCGATTTCGGCGGTCGCCAGATGGCCACGATCAAAATAGGTGCTAAGACCAGCAAACCGGCCCAAGGGTTGTTCTGCACGCAGTTGCGCAGTGGCCTCGGTATCGACTGAGCTTTCTTCAGTACAACCAAACGGACCACAGTTTTCGGTCACGACAATGACCTGCTCATGTTCGATGTGCAGGGACTGCACCACCACCGACACAAGGGGCAGCGCAATAAAAAGGATCATTGCTGCCAGACTGGGCAGAATAAACCAAAAGAAGGTTTTATGTCGCATGAAAGATCCGTCCGGTTCGCGTGTGAATTGGACAAAGCACGCTGTGGCGCTTTGCCCGTTGAGCTTCGCTTAGTTCAGGAAGCCTTTTTCTTTCGCAGCAGCGATGTATGACGCTTCAACATCTGCCAACGCCTGTTCCGCAGTCTCTTTCCCTTGCAGGAAGTCTGTCAGCTCATCTCCCAATGCGGTGTGCATCAGCCCCATGAAAGGGATCATTGGGTAAGGTTTTGTTTTGCCTGCGGCTGTTGCGAACACACCGGCAGACGCAGGCGCGGGCTCATAACCTTCGACGAGCCAAACCGCTGCGTCGTTATTGGCCTTGACCACTTCGGTGCTGATGCCGTTCAGCATCGCAACAAAGCTGGCTTCAGCGTCTTCATCGCTGGCGTTACTCGCAATCGCAAACCCATCCCACCATAGGGTTGATGCAGGAATGTCACCGCCTCCAACAGTTGGGGATGCAATCAACGAGGTGTTGCTGACGATATCTTCGGACGATCCTTCATCGTCCAGAATTCCAGTCCCGCGTGAGCCCCAGAGATGTGCCATTGCGATCTCACCTGCTTCCCATGACGCTTGAACCGCATTGGAATCAAAGGTCAAATAGTCGGGGTTGGACAGTTCGGTCAGCGCTTTTAATGTATTCAGCGCTGCAACACCGGCTTCGTTGTTAACTGTAGGTTCAGCAGTGCCCGATTTGAAGAATTGACCACCGTGGCCCAAGTACATATTTACGAATTCTTCGCCCAGGTTCCAACCCGTTTGGCTGGTGGTGGCAAAGGGATGGTCCATCAGGCCTGCGTCTTTGATGGCCTTGCCCGCAGCAATGACTTCTTCATAGGTTTCAGGCGCGTCCAGGCCGACCTTTTCAAGAATATCATCGCGTACAAACAGGTGCTGCGCGTTTGCCATAAAGGCAATCGCCATGACTTTACCATCAACCGTGATCAATTGGTTTTTGCTCAGGTGCTGGCCGTGCTTCGCGATCAAATCGTCCAGCGGCCGGATCAGATTGTCGCTCAGCAGAGGTACGATTGCGGCGTTTGTGGTGGTGACAGCACTGTATTGCGCGGGATTTGCTGTTAAGGCGGCAACCTGGAGTTCGCGATAATCTTTGTTCAGGTTGCTTTCAACGGTAACACCATCGTCTGCGCAGGCCTTTGCGCCATCGGTAACAGCTTGGATTGCTGCAAATTCGTTGCCAAGGATGCTGACATTACCATTTGAAATTCCACAGCCTGCAAAGGCGGTTGTACCCATCAGAATAGCTGCAGCGCTTATCATTGAAACTTTTTGAATAGACATTTCTGTCTCCCTGTTCTGGATCAAAATTTGCACAAATGACCCGGTTGGCCTTCGCTGTACACACGAAGACTTTTGTTTGGGGTGTTAACCCCCCAATCGCGCGCCATCCTCTGCGTTGAAGAGATGGCAAATCTCACTCGGAATACGGATCGAAACAGTGTCGCCAATGGCCGCACGGAAGGTTTTATCCGCTTTAACCGACACCAGCGCTTCGCCAACACGGACCGACACCATGGTGGCATCGCCCAAAAGTTCCAGCGTGTAAATTGGAGCATTGATCTGCCCCTGCGCTTCTCCCGCCAAAGATGCATCCTCGGCGCGGAAGCCCAGCGTGAGCGGCCCATCTGGCGCGTTCAATCCGGTGATTTCAACATGTTCTGCGATAAAGGTTCCGGCACTAACGGTCCCCTTCATCAAATTCATGGCGGGTGAACCGATGAAGCTGGCCACAAAAGCATTGGCGGGGCGATCATAGATTTCAGTCGGAGACCCCACTTGCTGAACCACGCCACCTTTCATGACAACCACACGATCCGCCAATGTCATCGCTTCAATCTGATCGTGGGTCACATAGATCGTGGTAACCGCCAGTTCATGGCTCAGGTTCTTAATTTGCGCACGCGTAGATACGCGAAGCTTGGCATCAAGATTCGACAGCGGTTCATCCATCAAGAACACATTTGGCTCACGGACAATCGCACGTGCCAGGGCCACACGCTGTCGCTGACCGCCAGACAGTTCAGCGGGTTTGCGGTGCAAAAATTCGTCCAGCTCAACCATGGCTGAGGCACGGCGTACTTTGGCATCGTGCGTGGCTGGGTCGATCCCGCGCACTTTGAGTGGAAAGCGAATGTTCTCATAAACGTTCATATTGGGATAAAGCGCATAAGACTGGAACACCATCGCCACATCGCGGTCTTTAGGTTCCAGATCATTTACGGTAGTGCCATCGATTAAGATCTCACCTTCGGTCACATCCTCAAGCCCGGCAATCATCCGCATCGTCGTTGTCTTGCCGCAACCGGATGGGCCAAGCAGAACCAGAAACTCTTTATCTGCAATCGTCAGATCAAAGTTTTCGACACCAACAAAAGATCCCCAACGCTTTCCCACGTTGCGCAGTTGAATTTCAGCCATGTCGTCTCCCTGACGGTATTTTTGCATACGTTTGCAAAATGCTAATGTGCTAGCAACACTTCAGGCAAGACATTTTTGCATACGTATGCAAAAATAGTCTGGAAAAGATGAGTCTCCAGCATATCTGGTGGAGGGCTAGGTGCTGAGACGAAAGGAAAAATAGGTGTCCGTTCAGGAAAGCAAAAAAATTGTGCGGGCCTTTATCCAGCAAATGGATCAGGCTCAACTCAAAGACGTGGACGCCGTTTGTAAAGCGTCTTGTGCGCAGAATATTCACTGGCGCGGGTATCATCCGTTCAACGAGATTCGCGATATTCAGACGGTATCGGAACAGTTTTGGCGCCCCTTAAAGGCAAGCTTCACGGGACTGACACACCGCTTGGACGTGTTTATGTCCGGCGAAAACATGTATGAAACACCCGGGGGTACTTGGGTGGTGACCATGGGCCATTTGATGGGCTTGTTTGATCAACCGTGGCTGGGCATTCCTGCCACGGGCAAACTGGCTTTTCTCCGGTTTTGTGCGTTTCACCGGGTTGACGGCGATAAGATTGTCGAAACGGCTATGTATTTCGATCTGCCACATCTGATGGAGCAGGCGGGATTGCTGCCGTTCCCGGTACAAACTGCAGCACAATTGGTGCAGCCTGGTCCTGCCACCCATGATGGATTGATGTTTGATAACCAGCCTCAGCACGAAGCTGAGAAAACGCTGGCGATTATCAATGCGATGGTCTCAGATCTTGGCCAATGGCAATCGGGTCTGCCATTGGAGGAAGAGCTGGCGCGCACATGGCACCCCGACATGCTGTGGTGGGGACCGACCGGCATTGGCGCAACCTACACCATTCCGCGATACGCGCGACAGCATGCAGGTCCGTTTCGTTCCGGGTTCAAAGATCGATCAGGAACCGGGCATATCTGCCGAATTGCCGAAGGCCACTACGGAGGATTCTTTGGCTGGCCCAATTTCACTGCAGTGCCCACAGGTGGGTTCATGGGCATGCCGGCCACGGAAAAGCCCGGCGAGTTCCGCGTCATCGACATCTATCGGCGCGAAGGAGATAAGCTGAAAGAGAACTGGGTATTCATAGATCTGCTACATTTTTGGAAATCACAGGGTGTCGATATTTTGGAACGCACAACGGGGATTTCAACGATATGAAAATTGATGCGCATCACCACCTTTGGGATCTGAACGCCGTCCATTACCCATGGTTGATGGCAAAAGGCGAGCCGCGATTTTTTGGCGACCCAGCGCCAATTCAACGCGATTACTTACTGGAAGAATTTACACGGGATGCCAAAGCGCAAGGGTTTGAAGGATCCGTTCATATTCAGGTTGGCTCTGCCGATCCATTGGCCGAGGCGCAGTGGGTACAATCGGTTGCCGACGCCAATCCAGACTGGCCGATGGTACAGGTTGCGTTTTGTGATCTCACGGCGCCAGACGCCGAAGCGCAGTTGGACGCGCTTCAGGATTTACCAACAGTGCGCGGCGTGCGCCAAATTATCGGACGTGCCCCCGGCGAAGACGCGGTGACGGGCACCAATGCGTTGCTAGACAACCCTATGTTCTTAGCGCGATTGCAAGGTTTGGCAAAGCGCGGGTTGAGCTTTGATCTACAATTGCTTCCTGAGCTGATGCAGCAAACCGCAGCGGTGATGGCCCGCGCAACTGATACTCAGGTTGCTCTGTGCCACGCGGGATCCCCACATGATCGCAGCCCAGAAGGCTTGAGCTATTGGGCGCAGCAGCTGTCCTACCTGTCTGAGCTGCCGAATGTGGCGTGCAAACTGTCCGGACTTGGCATGTTTGAGCCGCACTGGAACGCGCAAAGCGTTGCACCGATTGTTGAAACGATCCTTTCGCAGTTCTCTCCTAAGCGCTGCATGGTCGGTTCTAACTTTCCTGTGGATTCACTAAATGCAAACTACGATGTGCTGATGGAAAACTATCGCACGCTCGTTCCTCAAGCAGACGTTGAGGATGTTTTTGGTTCGACCGCATCATGGTTTTATGGATTGCGGTAAGCCTTTTTTGCATAGTCTTGCCTGTTATCAAAATGTGCCATACCCGTTTCCAGAACCTCAACTAACATCGCAGCAATCAGGCCAAGCGGAAGTAGACGCACATATACATCGTAATCGTGATCCAGTTGCCGCAAGATGAACCGTCCATTTTGGCAACACCAGTTGCAGCGGCGACTGATTTGTTGACCAAACCACCTTAAATAGCATCGAACATTGCGCGATGATCACCCATAGTATTCATGATGATCTCTCCTGCATCTGGACGCTGAACAATCAGCAGTTCAAATGCAGGCACTTCTGGCAAATCAAAACGTCACTCCCATTTTGAAAAATCTTTAGCTTCCAAACATTGAATTGGGCAAATAAAGCGCGAGGGACGGAAAGACCAACAAGATGATTAGCGTCGCAAACATCGCAATCCAGAATGGCCAGATCCCGCGGAAAATTTGATTGATTGGTACGTCGGGTGCAATACTTTTTACGATAAACACATTCATCCCAACAGGTGGTGATATCAAACCCATCTCAAGGGCGATCACAGCAAGGACGCCAAACAGGATCATATCTACACCCAAAGGCTCAAGGATAGGTTGCACCAACGGGATAGTCAGCACCAGCATCGCAAACCCATCCAGGAACATACCCAGAATGATGAACATTAAGAGAAATGCGATTACGACCTGCGTGCCTGTCAAACCGAGTTCGTTTACCCATAGCGACAGCGCATAGGTAACACCTGTGAACCCTACAAAGGTTTTGAACACAAACGCACCAAACAGGATCAAGTAAACCGTGCCTGTAGCGCGTAAAGTTTGGCCAAAAACCTGCACAATGTTCTCGCGAGTCATTCTGCGGCGATAGACAGTCACCAGAAAGGCCAGAAACGCTCCAAACCCGGCGGCTTCGGTTGCGGAGAACACACCGGTATAGATTCCACCAATGGTCAGGAATATGATCCCGACAATGGTAGATGAAGCCCAAAGAGCCTTCCATTTTTCCAAGGCGCTCATCGTGTCATCTGTCGCAGGTGCCTTCGAGCGGTCAAGCGTGACGGTAATCCAAATTGCGGCAATGAAAAGCAGGGTCAGCAATAGCCCTGGCACAACACCCGCGAGAAATAGCCGTCCAATGCTTTCTTCCGTCAGGATCGCATAGACAACGAACCCAGCAGAGGGAGGGATCAAAATCCCAAGCGTGCCGCCCGCTGCAATCGCACCTGTCGCCAGCCCATCATGATAGTTAAACCGTTTCATTTCAGGCAGCGACACACGTCCCATCGTCATCGCCGAGGCCAAAGACGATCCTGACAAAGCAGAAAAACCAGCACAGCCCACAACCGCTGCAGAGGCCAACCCACCACGAAAGCGCCCAAGCCAGGCATGGGCTGCGCCATAGATTTCTCGGCTCATCCCAGACACCCCGGCCAAATTACCCATAAGCACGAACAGGGGAATGATTGTTAGGGGATAAGACGTGGCCTCAGAGAAAATCTCTCCCGCGAGTTTTGGCAAAGCAGCAGCCGGACGAACCATATAAATTCCAACCGTTCCCACCAACATCATGGCGATGCCTACAGGCATTCGTAAGTAAAGCAGGATCAGAAGCGACACGAACCCGAGTATAGCAAGCGTAATAAGATCCATGATCAAGCGCCTTTTCCTAAGAGAAATTGTAGTGTGCGCAGCGCAAAGAAAAGCGCAGTTAGGGCGCAGGCGACGGCAAGGATATAATAGAACGGCGTATGCTCGATCCCGAGGTTCGACGTAATTGCACCACACTCCAATCCGCAGCCACCCTTTTTGACCAGGGCACGGACCGCCGTTGCCAGAATGGCAAAAGAGAGAAAGTGCACAGCAATATCCGAATAACGCAGAAAGCGTGCCGATACGTGCCGTTCTATGAGTTCGATTGTTACGTGGGCCCCATGGAGGGCCCCGTAAAAGATTGCGCAGGCCACGACCACAGAAGCTCCCAGCACCTGCAAGTCTTCGATACCAAACAAGGCATCGTTCAGAACATACCTCCAGAAGACGCTGACGACAGTCAGGACCATCATGAAAAAGATGCCCAGACCTCCAATGAAGCAGGCGATAGCACCCAGTTTGTTCATTATGCCTGCAAGCGGCAGTTTTTCCGTATCGTGGCCTGACATGGGCTTAGTCCTTGCCCAGTTTGGCGATCACATCACCAATGGTTGTGTCACCCGCTGGGTTGGCTTTCACCGCCTCCATAACCTCTGCAACGATTGCATCCATCTTGCTGCGCTCGTCATCAGACAGGGTGATCACTTCAAGACCTTTTTCTGTCGCATGCTTCAGAGCCTTTTGACCGATGGCCGCATATGTCTTGGCCGCCTTCATTGACAGATCCGAATCCGCGATCTTATCGATCGCTGCGCGCTCGTCATCGCTCAGACCATCATAGACATCTTGATTCATCAATACGACGAAAGTAGACGGCCCGCCTGGGAACCAAGTGGTTACAAACTCTCCGGGCTCGTCCAGTTTGAACGACAGAATGCCTGATGGATCAATCATCACGCCGTCTGCAATCCCATTTGCAAGAGCTTGGTTCACTTCGGTCACCGGGATTGCAACTGTGGAGGCGCCAAGCGCTTCGACAAATGGAATTGCGGTCGGGTCAGAAACGCGAATTTTCATGCCTTTCACGTCCTCAACCGAACGCACCGCTTTGTCACGTGTGATCAAGACAGGTGGCGAATTCGTCCAGAAACCTAAGACCTTGCCTTTGAATTCCGCTTCGAGTTCATCGCGGGCGGAACGTACCGCATTTGTACATTCTTCTGCCGTCTCGCATAGGTTCGGAAGGCCTATCACAGATGTCTTCTGAAACAAACGGTTTGAAAAGTTTGGTAACATAAACACAACATCCGCTACCCCATCCAGCAGAACAGAATATTGCGCAGGAGGGCTGGCATTCAATGCACCCCCCGGAAAATGCTGCACCTTCAAAGACCCACCAGTTTCCGTTTCAACCATTTCACTGAAAGGTGTCAGGAAGGCTTTTGCCATCGGGTGATTGGTCCCCATGAAATAAGCCATAGAAAGCGTGTCTGCTTGCGCAAGAGGCGCTGCTAGAACGGCCGTCACAAGTGCCGCTGTTCTCATCACTCTTTTCATCTTCAGTACTCCAACTGTTGGTTTCAAGCGAGGGGAGTGCCTGGTTTCCAGGTCATATAGTTATCATACGCAACTATCTCTAGAGAGATTAGTTACGTCAAGAAATTATTTACATTCGCAACTAATGGCAGTTACACTCGCCTCAATGTTTGGTAAGACCTGCGCACAAAAGCCAAAGATCACCCACATTAGTTAAACGATTACAGATACTTATTTTATATTCAAAAATGATGTCGAAAATTTATATCCATGGCGCATACGCCTTGCATCAACGGCTTGGCTATCGATTGAGGCGTCTTTCAAACCTTATGAAAGCCCGGTTAGACATGAATCTAGCCCCACTAGGGGTCTCACGTCTTGACTCGTGTGCTCTGTCGGGAGTCGGCTTGAAACACATCTGTACACCGAGTGGTATCGCTGATCACATTGGCATCACAAGGCAAGCCACATCGCTGCTACTGCTCCAAGTGCGCAATGACGGGTTGATTGAGCAAAGTTTCGAGGAAACAGATGACCGCTCGCGGCGATTGGGACTGACCAAAAAAGGCCAAGAAGTTTGACGCAGTTCACCTTTTTCTCTGCGTGGCTTGGACGGTGATAACCGGTTAGTTTTCGCCACAAAGCCTGCTCTAGATATTTGCAGGCTCTTAAGGCTTAGTTTGGCGCAACAGCGCCAGCTGTCGCTGGCTTGCCAAAGCTGCGCATTCTTACGCGGAGGAATAATGGCATCTGCGCGTGTCATAGGCCCCAATGCCGGTGGTCGGGGCGATCTTTTGATCCGGTGGAATTTGCGCCAACAGGTCGGGCAGTGTTGGGGCGTCGCCGACGTTGCTTGTCGTGATCTCGACCCCGCTGAATCCCAGTATTTTTCATCCACCCCAAAGTGAAGCGTTCACCACAGGCGCTTTTTACTTCTGCTATGCTTGCGAGCGTTTGATTCACCCTCGGCCTGGACCCCGGTGCATCAATCCGCAGATGCAGCAACCCAGATCCGCCACACTCGCAGCCGCCGAGATTCTGCGGCAGCGTGAGGTCAATAGGCAAAAGACAGCGCATTTGAGGAACTCTCGGCTTTTTTGCAGGAAAAATGGGCCAGTCGACAGCATCACCTGGCTTATCTGGCGTTCATTCAGGAGGTCAGCGTGACGGCCGTGTTGCTTGCTTTCGTTGGAAGATGAGCCAGTTGTGACATATTATTAGCGGTTGGTAATGGAGCGGAGCGGGTTATAGAATCCGGGGTGTCACGTCGACACGCGTGGCGTCAACTTCGACAGAGTTCTATACCAACTCCGATTCAAACAATTTAACATAATGCACATTACAATACTCCATGCACTCTAATTAGAGTAGCGACAAACCTGCTACTTTGTTGCATCACAAGGAAGGACATGATGACCTATATTGGTTAAACTGTTCCTTGATGTGCGCTAGGACCACCATGTCAGATCGCTGTCTTTGATTGGCTGGGCAGCTACGGCCGCCCACGGATGACCGAGGAATTGGGTCTGAACATCGGCCATCGGCGCGTCGGCCGATTGATGCGTAAGAATGGTATCCGTGTCGAACGCTCCAAGAAATACAAGGTGACAACCGACAGCAACCATACCTTCAACATCGCACCTAACTTATTGAACCGAGACTTCCATGCAGAGCTGCCAAACCAGAAATGGGCGGGCGATATCAGCTACGTCTGGACGCGTGAGGGATGGCTTTATCTTGCTGTGATCCTTGATCTACACTCTCGGCGTGTCATTGGCTGGGCTGTCAGCAAAAGGATGAAGCGTGATCTCGCGATCCGGGCTTCGAAGATGGCTATCGCGCTACAGCAACCGCCCAAGGGCTGCATCCACCGCACGGATCGTGGGGTGCAATATTACTCGCATGATTACCAGAAAATATTGCGCCAGCACGGGTTCAAGGTGTCGATGAGCGGCAAAGGCAATTGTTATGACAACTCCGCCGTCGAGACGTTCTTCAAAACGATTAAGGCAGAACTGATCTGGCCAGAGTCATGGCAAACGCAGCGGGATGTTGAAATCGCTATCTTCGAATACGCCAACAGCTTCTACAATCCACACCGCCGTCATTCAGCATTGGGTTCGAAAAGCCCAGTCGCCTTCGAACGGAAAGTGGCCTAAGCGAGCATCTGCGGCGACACGAATACGAGACAGGTCCACCCGCAATTTGGCAAGTCAATACACAACTAGATATTCTGGATCGATGGTCCCTTCATATCTTCTCCCAGAAAAGATAGATGCAGACCCTAAAAGGTATCGAATAAAGTCTATGAATGAGAGTTAGCAGAGCCGGATCAGTCGGCTCTGCTGGTAAGACAAATCAGCCTTCGTTGGCGATCCGCATGGTCTCGATGTTCACGTTGGTTTCATAGCTTGGCTGCGAAGCACCAATGCTACCCGCATTTACGAAGACGTCTGCCACACCTTTCATGAAGGACTGGATGCCGCCGTCCATCCATTTTGCGGAGAGCTGTTCTTCCAAACTAGGGAAGCCCATGGTGCTGATCGCGTCACGCGCCGCTTCCAGATCCAAACCGGATTCTTTCGCAAGAACGGCGAGCATTTCTTCGCCACCTTCGCCTGAGGTCCAGCGGGCATTCGCTTCTGCCGTTACCTTTAGGAAGGTTGCAACCACGTCTGGGTTTTGTGCAGCAAAAGCAGAAGGGGTGGACGTGACGTCAAATACGAGAATACCGAGATCTTCCTTTTCAGCACCAGTCAGAAGTACGTTTCCGTAGTCTTTCATACGGGTCAGGCCACCGCCGTAACCACATGCAAAATCAATCGCGCCCTGTGCCAGTGCTACAGCACCTTCTGGTGGCGCCATATCGACAACTTCTAAGCTTGAAATCTCTACACCGAAGTGATCCATCTGACGAAGGAAACCATAGTGAGCGGCTGTGCCGAGCGGAATAGCGACTTTTTTACCAGCCAATTCAGAAGCGTTGGTTTTGTCGATTTCCAAACCGCTGGAGACAACACAGTTGTCGTTTTCGGAATAGGTTACAGCCACATCCACGACTTGCAAATCCTGACCAGAAGACGCCGCAACAACAAATGGTGGAATGCCCTGGCTTACCGCGATCTGAACATCGCCAGATGCCATGGCCGCGCTCATCGCCGTACCCGTGTCGAAGCTAACCCAGTTCACTTTCATGCCGAGCGCTTCATCGTATGCGCCGGACGCTTTCGCTTCCATCATAGGAAGCGGCCATTCGAGGAAGTATGCGATCGTAATCTCATCCATTGCCTGCGCAGGCACCATAGATGCGCTTAGGGCGGTTCCTGTGACCAGCGCTGTCATCAACTTTTTCATGTTTCATCTCCTGTTAGGTCACTGCTGCAAGGCGCAGCTTATATAATCTATTGTATATCAGAACAAATGTTCTGCATAACGATAGTATTAAGATGTACGAAGTGGCGTCAATAAATTTATTTTTTCTGGAAAAGCTAGCATTCTTGCCAATGAGCAAAGGTATCGATAGTTCTACAATGCAGTAGTTGAAGGCAGGAAATTATGGGCCGACCCACAGAAAGTTCGATTGTCACAAAATGCGCTATCGTGATGGATGTTTTGTCTGAAGCGCGCCAACCCCTTGCTTTTTCAGAGATTGTGGATCGCACAGGCTTTGTGAAGAGTTCTTGCCACCGCATTCTTGCGGTCCTGCTGGGGGAAGAACTTATTTCTTACGACAAACCCTCTAGAACTTATCGAACCGGGGCGAGGTTACATCAATGGGCGCGGTCTGCTTGGCGGAGAATCGACTTGCAGCAAGTCGCTGCTGAACCAATGAACCGCTTAAGCGAAATGACAAAAATGAATGCGGCGCTGTCGATCTTGGATGGTCAGACAATTCTTTACTTGCGCACGGCAGATTATGTCCCCGTCCGTTATGCCGCACACTCCGGAGATCATGCTCCTTTGCATAGCACCGCAGCAGGAAAGGTCTTTCTTGCGTTTATGTCAGAACAGAAAAGACACGATCTGCTTGAGCAACTGGAATATGAGAAATTCACCGAATTCACACTGACCTCTCCAGAGGAACTCAAAAGAGAACTCTGGGCGACCAAAACCAACGGCTACGGGCGTGCAGTCAAAGAAGAGGTGTTGCAAGTCACTGGTATCGCTGCGCCTATTTTCAACGAACAAGACGATGTGGTCGCCTGCATGTCTCTTTGGTCACTCGAGCAGGCTGCGACCTCTGCTGAAGTCATTGCGAAATCTGAACAGGTGATCGCGGCTGCAGAGGAAGTGTCCAAGATCATAGGTTGGCGACCGAGTTAATCGGTGGCTTGACTAACCAGCATGTAGTCCCACATATTAATAGTTGCGTTCTGCAATATGAGACTAATATGATTCAAAATACTCCGCCTGCACCAATGGTCCCACAATCGTTATGGCAGGCAACGGCGCCGCCCGATGGACCTCACGCACCTTTAGAGGATGCGATAACGGCCGATGTCACAATTATCGGGGCCGGGTTCACGGGATTAAGAACTGCGCTGAACTTGGCCGCGGCAGGTACAAAAGTTGTCGTTCTGGATGCTGCCGATGTGGCCTGGGGTGCCTCGGGACGGACCGGAGGACAGGTCAACCCATTGCTGCCATTCAATTCGCCACAACGTCTGCATCGCCTGCTTGGCGATACCTATTTCGAGAGAGTCACAGAAGCGTCATTGAATTCGGCAGATGAGCTTTTCGAATTGGTACAGACCTACCAAATCGAGTGTCAGGCGCGGCAAAACGGTTGGTTACGCGTCAATCATAGTACCAAAGCGCATAACGCGTCGCTTAAAGACATTGAGAACTGGCGAGCGCATGGGTCCACCGCCGAAGTGGTAGAGGGAGACGAACTAAATCGTCTTGCTGGAACCAAAGCGTATCTGTCTGGCGTCATTGCGCATAAAGGTGGCGCAGTTCATCCAAAGATGTTCGCACAAGGGTTGGCAAAGGCCGCGTCAGAACGCGGCGCGCAGTTTTTTGGCGAAAGCCCCGTGCTGTCGCTAACAAAGAATGGACAAAAGTGGGTCGCAAAGACACCAACAGGATCTGTCCAATCTGATTGGGTTGTTGTGGCAACCAACGCCTATTCCGACGACCTTCTGCCGGGGTTATCAAAAAGCATTGTACCTTTGACCCCTATCCAGATTGCAACAGCTCCCCTGCCGGAGGCCGTGATCAATTCAATCCTTCCGGAAGGCCATACGATCTCTGACAGTCGGCGCGTCATCATGTATGCGCGCCGAGAGCCGGATAATCGGCTGGTCTACGGTGGGTTGGGGCGCCCAGGACCAGGGGAAACTCTGTCTGGTTTCAATTGGCTGCGAAAAGACGCAGAGCGTATCTACCCTCAGTTACAAGGCGCTGAATGGTCCCATCAATGGGGCGGGCGGATCGCGATCACTGATGATCACTTGCCTCACCTTCACGAGCCTCAACCGGGCCTACTGGCTGGGCTTGGTTATAATGGCCGCGGTGTCGCGATGTCGATGGTTGTTGGCCGCGTCCTTTCCGAACGGGTTTTAGGTGCGAGCCCCGATGCTTTGTCCCTTCCGGTTTCAAAGATCAAAACTGTGCCATTCCGGCGCAGTAAGATGTTTGGGATGGGAACGGCCATCTGGTTCATGCGGCTACTAGACTATCTTGAGACTCGATAAGAGGTCTCACTTCCTGTGTAAGGCGCGGTTTTACCGCGCCTTTTTTATTTGTGCATCGCAAGTAGTTGACAGAATCGAAATCGAAATCAAATATCGTATTACAATAGCTTAGTTCTGCAAGTCAGAACTTTAAATAAATCGGGAGGAAAGAATGACGATTCAACACCGAAATTTCATCAACGGCGGATTTGTCGATACAAAGGCGCAGGGTATTATTCCTGTGCTTAATCCCGCGACTGGTGCGGTCTTGTCTGAAATTCCAGAAACGTCACCTGAAGCGGTTGCTGATGCTATCGCGGCGGCAAAAACAGCTCAAAAAGGCTGGGAAGCAAAAGCGCCAATCGAACGTGCGGGTTACCTACGTCAAATCTCAGCGAAGATTCGTCAAAACGTGCCTGCACTCGCCAAAACTATTGTGGCAGAACAAGGCAAAACCATGGGTCTAGCTGAAGTCGAAGTGAACTTCACTGCCGATTATATCGACTACATGGCGGAATGGGCGCGTCGTCTCGAAGGTGAGATCGTAACGTCTGACAACCCGAACGAAAGCATCTTCCTATTCCGCCAAGCCATTGGCGTTGTAGGTGGCATCTTACCTTGGAACTTCCCGTTTTTCTTGATCGCTCGCAAACTTGCGCCTGCGCTTTTGACTGGCAACACCATCGTTCTGAAGCCCTCAGAAGAAACGCCAAACAACGCAGCGATGTTTATGGATCTGCTTGCAGAAACGGACATGCCCAAAGGTGTTGTTAACATGGTTTATGGCCGTGGTGCTGTCGCAGGTGCTGCGCTCTGCGAAAATCCCGATGTGGGCCTTCTCAGCTTCACCGGTTCGGTGGAAACAGGTTCTCGGATCATGGGCGCCGCGGCAAAAAACATCACAAAGGTAAACTTGGAACTGGGCGGCAAGGCTCCAGCCATTGTGCTGAAAGACGCCGATCTGGATCTGGCGGCAGAAGCGATTGTCGCTTCTCGCGTCATCAACTCGGGTCAGGTCTGCAATTGCGCCGAGCGCGTTTATGTGGAAGCCAGCGTCGAAGACGAATTGGTCGCGAAACTGTCGCAGAAAATGTCTGAACAAAAGTTCGGCAACCCTGCTGAAGACTTCAGCGTGGCTTATGGGCCAATGATCAACAAAGCCGGTCTAGATAAAGTTGCAGGTATGGTTGATCGCGCAAAAGCGGTCGGCGCTTCAGTTGTGACAGGTGGTGAAGTGGCTGATCTGGGGCAAGGCAACTACTTCCAGCCAACGATTCTAACAGGTTGCGCTCAAGACAGCGAGATCATGCAGAAAGAGGTCTTTGGCCCTGTGCTCCCGGTCAACGCAGTCAAAGACATCGACGAAGCCATCACCCGTGCCAATGACAGCGAATTTGGCCTGACCTCATCGATTTACACCCGCGACATCAATTCTGCGATGCAAGCTTGCCGCGAGCTGAAATTCGGTGAGACTTATATCAACCGCAACAATTTCGAAGCCATGCAAGGCTACCACGCGGGTGTCCGTAAGTCAGGCATCGGTGGAGCTGACGGGAAACATGGGCTCTATGAATTTACCCAAACACACATGGTCTACATACAAAGCTGATCTCACCTGTAATGAATTGGCTTTCACTAGGCCGGGCTTTCTTTAAAGCCCGGTCCCTTTCCTTCAACAATTCGGAATAATCCACATGAATGCTGAGAACTTCATTCACACCCAGACGCAACCCAGCTTTATTTTGTTTGGTGCTCCAGAAGTGCCCCGTACAATCAAGGATGACAGTGCAAATCTGATCTCTGGTAAGGCAGAACAAGGCGTTTGGCTTTACAGTAATGATACACAAAGTGGATCCAAATTTGGCATCTGGGAATGCAATGCCGGCCGTTTCCGAGCAACGATGGATGGCATCACCGAGTTTTGCCACATCCTAGAAGGTGAAGCAGAGGTCACGAACTTAGCAGATCGCTCCACGCGTATCATTCGAGCTGGGGATTCTTTTGTGATGGAAGCGGGTCTACGTACCGAATGGTACGTTCCAGTTTACATCAAAAAGTGCTTTGCGATCAGCGATATTCGTCCATAAGTTGGCGATTTAGATCGTTAACTTGGATTGCGTCAATTGTAGTTGCCTGATCTACGGCGCAAGTGTTCCAATGGTCTACGTTTGCTGGACGCAAGTCTGAAGGCCGGAGGTGCAAATTTCCTGCATGCTTGAATCTGCCGCTGCGCGGCGTCCGTAAAGCGAACAGAATATGTTCTTTAGGTTGTCCTCCCTGTGTCAACCTACCCGGCCCTTATTATGCGCTGCACTCTAAAAGCGGACGTACATACAAAGCGCAGCTTTGGTTAAAATGAGTTCGAAATCCGATTTTTCCGCTGCTTTGTGATCCTCCCGCATCTAAGTGCTCCACCGCTATGTATAGGAAACGGAAGACCAAGAATGTCACAGAAGCGACCACAACCGGAAGAGATTATCTTAACGTTGCAGTAGGTTGAAGGTCTAATGGGGCCGGGCATGTCCCGTATCTGGATGCGATCAGGCACATCCGTGTCATTGAACAAACCTATTACCGCTGTAAGAAAAAGTATGGTGGCATGGCTGCGGATCGGTTGATCCTTGCGGCGGCAGCCAAGGAAAATTTCTAAGCTCTGCACGTCGTCGAGCTTGATTAATCTAGCGCGATCGAAGCTGAAGAGTTCAAAATGCCGTGCAGACCGTGCTGTAAAATGCTGGCTGGCAAGCCAATGACAAACGCGTCGAACGGCTTTGGCAACGTGAGGGGCTTAATGAAACAACCCAAGAAAGAGCAGTTCTGGCTAAACGCCGGATCCTGTGTCCGACTGCGCTCCGAGCCCCGCAATCACGTCCGATTGTATGATTACGTTGCATTGTCATACGGATGATAGGAAAGCACTCCGAACGCACAATATTATCGATGAATATAGTCGAGAATGTTTGACGATCCGTGTGAACGGAAAACGCCCACACAATGCGTTGGGCTATCACCCACCAACTACGGAAACCATAATCCCGATGGATCGAAGGCCTATCATGAAACAACAATCAAATTGGGCCACTTAGATGGGGCTGATCAATCCGCTGGATGGGATGCCCGGCATGGTGGAAAATCGCGCTTTCAGTGCTTTGCTCAGGTGGGTCACAGACTTCGTATTCAACAATGGCACGCGGTTTGGCCGTATCAGCTGGATTGAAAGTCTCAACGACTGTCATGATATTCCCCAAATAGATTTCAGGAAACTCAACATCCTGAGGGGCTGTAAAGTCGCCCAAAAGGCCGGATTCTCTCCGTTTTCATCAAACTCTTTGTAGAGGTCAAAGCTGCGGTCCTGAAGGAGCGTTGCCACATAGGTTTTTTCTTCATTTCGGAAGAGGGTTCCCAATAATTTCCACGTACTGAGGATTGTGCTCTGATGCTCTCTATCTTGACGGTAGCGGCGTTTGGCGTACGACCTTCAGACGGAGCGAAAAGCAATGCTTGCTCGGTAGTGATCGACGACTCGCCTGAAATATCAATCTGTGCTTATGCTTCGCCATCAACACTAGATGGTACGTCCTTTGAAAAGGTTGGTGACGCAGTTGATAGCGGAATGATTTTGGCCAGCACCAGCCCTGAATGTTGGTAACATGACTCGTCCTGTTCCTTGTCCCAAAGTGTCGTTATTTACGTTCGGGTACCGAGACAATTTGGATCACGGAACAATAGCCAAAATTCCAAAGATGCCATAAATGTTATCATTAAAACAATATCTTAACCCATAAAATTCGTGAGAAAGTTCCCAATGCGCTCAGTATACGCACCTGTATGTAGCAAACAATCGTGTGCTTCCGCGATCGACCCAATGAATGCCTTCATAGCTGTCCAGATATTTCAAACATTTTCCAAGCCTCACCCACATGATCGGGATTGAACGAGTGGCCACCTGAAAATAGGCAAAAGCCAAGAATTCTCCCAGCTGCGTTACGACTATTTTTGCAACGTAGATCGGCAACTTCAAACGGTGCCGTTGGTGCGTAACTTCCATAGTTACTATACCAATCGATCACAGTTGCGACATTGCCCTGGTGCGTGTCCAGCACTGGTCGACCCTCCAGAGGAACGGTTTTGTCACTCTCGCCATGAATATGAACAATGCTTGCTGGCGGCGTGTCACATGCTAGGGGTTCGGGCCTCCAAAAGGTTCCAGCAATGGGCGCAAATGCAGCAAACATATCGCTTCGATAACATGCCAAGTTCCAAACCATCATTGCGCCCGCGGAAAAGCCAGACATCATTAGACGGTTCTCATCGATAAGAAACTTCTCCGTGGCATCTCTGATAACCGTATCAAAGTAAGCCAACTCGTCTACGCCTTCTTGAGTGACTGCCGAAGGCGCGCCGGGTATTGACCAGTCCTTCGCCGCTGACTTTGTAGCGATGATCGCGACTCCGAGTTCATCGGCAAGTTCAATCATCCTACGGTTTCTCAATATGCCACTTGCCGATCCCCCGAAACCATGCGCGAACACAATCGCACCAATCCTCTCGTCAACAGCATGGTCTACAGGCATTCGTACTCGATAGTGCCGATCTCCGATGTGACAGTCGGTATCAGTTCCGCACGCAACAACCGGGGAAGATGCCACGAATTGACTTACCGTGGCGATTGCAAGGAGAGCTCGCATTCTCTTGTCCTTTATGTTTGTCACAGCCAAGGCTTTGTGCTGTTACAATTGATCCGTGATGACAACGAACTTCACTCGTCGCCATCACTGGTGGGCGTCTATTCCACTGGTACGATGTCAAATACGAAAAACACTGCCT
The DNA here is from genome assembly GCF_900102795.1 of Epibacterium ulvae. Lineage (GTDB taxonomy): Bacteria > Pseudomonadota > Alphaproteobacteria > Rhodobacterales > Rhodobacteraceae > Epibacterium > Epibacterium ulvae. The sequence goes on from NZ_FMWG01000004.1 coordinate 337,153, forward strand.
CACCGCCTTCGTTGACGATCCAGTGGTCGACTTCTCGTCCCTCAAGTACAGCAGTACCTGCTGGGACAAGTACCTTTGTGCCATCAGCGCGATACTCATTAATCCCATCACCACGAACAACAAAATATGCACCGGGACGGGTCGAGTGGTCATGTGCGGCTACAATGCCGCCCGGCTCGACGGTTACTGTGCGAATTCGCACTTGAAACCCTTCCATCGCTGGGATTTGGGCCCCAAGCTCCAATGCATTTCTATCACTCACGGAAACGCCTTTGTGTTCCGTTGGGCGTTCGCCATCATGAGCGAAAGCAAGTGTCGAGGAAAGCAGGAGTGCGAGAACAGCTTTTGTGATCGTTTTGTACATGAGAAGTTCCTAGAAGTTAGTGTTTATGGTTAGCTGTATTTTGATAATAAAATTATGTAAGTTTATTATCTATATTGCGTCTAGTCACACGTAATCAAGTTTACTTGAACGAGACGAGCACTATTGTGCACGCGCCTAGACTGACGTTGCGATAGACAAAATGCAGAAACAGAAGGGAAATAAGCCAATGGATCATCAGTTTCCAAAAACGGTGACAAGACAGGAACTACTGTTTGAGGATTCTGACGCGAAGTTCCGCAAACTTCTGTATGAAATCACAGCTTTGGCTGATCGGGTCGAAACCATGCGTGCGACATTCGCAAGGCACTTCGGAATCACACGGCCGCAGTACAACATTCTTTTTTATATAGCTCAACATCAGCGAGACGTTGGTTTGACAACTGGTCAGGTTGCGACGGCACTTCGTGTGTCCAGTCCACATGTTGTCCAAGAGGTGAATCAACTCGTGCGAGTCAACTTGATAGAGAAGAGTCCAAACCCCGATGATGGTCGCAGCGTTCTCTTACGGGTATCGGAGCGAGGATTCGTCATGATCGATGATTTGGCACCTACCTTACGTGACGTGAACGATCGGTTATTTCAATCGCTTTCAAAGTCTGAATTCGACCAGCTATGCACGTTGGTTGCCACGATCCTAGAAGATGCTGAGGGTGTAATCTCAAAACTTCCGGTTGACTAAACCAAGGCCTCTTGGAAGATCCTCATCCGGTGGCCCGGTTTAATCGTCAATGTATTGTCGGCCAGATCAGCGTCTTTCGAAACGATGAGCGGCGTGGCGAAAGTGCGGTGTTGTAGAGACCCCAAAACCACTAGGCAATGACCGCTAAGCCCGCTCAGCAAAACTATGTTGCGAGCACGTGCCGTGAAAAATCAAAGTCACAGTTTTGGCACTTTGGACTTGTCACGATTAAGTTCCGATCCGCGTGCGCATTTAAGCTGCCTTTCTTTCGAAAGCCAATCGGCTTTTGTACTCCAGAAATTTCCTTTGTCTGACATTGAAAATTGGGGGCCATGTTGGCGCAGGATTTTCTGGTATAGCGCAGTGGCCATCAGGCTTGGGCTGGGTCAGCAGGATACGTGTCGCAGCACGGGTCTTGCATTACTCCGTGCTGCTACTTTAACGAGATCAGGTCTTTGATATCGCCACTTCTTGCAAAGCTTGCTCCAGCTCTGGCTCGTCCCAAAACCCAATCAGAATACCCTTGGTAAATTCAGGCCCCTTTGCTGTGATGAACGCATCACTCTGTGTGATCCGCATTTTGCTGCCAACCGCCCAATCCCGTATCTTAGCATCCATGCTTGCCCGGATCTGTTCGTACCCATTCCGCTGCCCCAGATCGATCAGCTCATCCGGATCTTCTTTGAGGTCAAACAACATGGGGGGGAGGTCTTGCGTGTGGATGTATTTCCAGCGCCCATCAAAGGCCATGACCATTTTACACTCTTGTGGTGTGCGACCCAAAGCTGCTCGTGTTGCCGACCGGCTGTAATCGGCCTCTGCAAAAACACACTCACGCCAAGGCGTCTTTTGTCCGCGCAGCAAAGGTAGTAAGGAGCGACCTTCCAAAATATTCTCCCGCAGCTCGCCCCCCATGTATTCGATAATTGTTGGTACCAGATCGATGGCTTCACTTAGATGATCGTCTACGGTTCCACGAGTTTCATTTGCCTCTGGCGAGGGGTCTACCACAATCAATGGAACTTTGACGGAGGGATCGTGGAAGTACTGTTTCTCCCCCATCCAGTGATCCCCCAGATAATCGCCGTGATCAGAGGTAAAGATGATCATTGTGTCTTCGGCACGTCCGCTCTCATCCAGCCATTTGGTCAAACGCCCGATGTGATCGTCGATCTGCGTGATCAGCCCCATATAGGTGGCAATCATCTTCTCACGCGCGCCCGGTCGTTTATATATCGTCGAGTATCTAACGCTGCGTTTGGTTTTATAAACCGGGTGTTCGTGACCTTGCTCCTCATCGGATCGCACCACTGGGATTACATCTTGAGGCCCATACATATTATGGTAGGGCGCCGGCGCAACAATAGGCCAATGGGGTTTGATATAGCTAAGGTGCAGACACCAGGACGTGTCACCTGCCTGTTCAATAAACGACATGGCCCTGTTTGTAGAATAGGCCGTTTCACTGTGTTCTTCGGGGATCCGGGCAGGACGATCCGCATATTGATTCAACCAGCCGTTTTTGATGGATCCGTCATGATCAACAACAGATGCGGCCCACTCTTCCCAAGGGTTTTCCCCCTCGAACCCCTTCGAACGCAGGTACTCATTATAGTGGCTCGGTTTCTTTCCTTTGCTTGGGTGCAGCCCATCCAGCCGATCCCAAACTTCGAATCCGGCCTCAGCAATATGCTCGCCTTTTTCGCTTTTGGGATCGATCCCAAGACGCACCATCCCTTCAATGTCAGCGCGAGCATGGGTTTTACCGCATAAGACCGCTTTTGCACCAAAACTGTTCAGATGATCGCCAAGCGTCCATTCTCCCACCCGGAGCGGGACGTTATTATAGTCAGATCCATGACTTCTTGGATAGCGACCCGTATAGGTGCTCATCCGGCTAGGTCCACAGATCGGAGATTGTACATAAGACCGGCTAAAGCGCACGCCACGCTTGGCCAGGGCATCAATATTCGGTGTGCGGATGGTTGGGTGGCCAGCGCAGCCCAAATAGTCAAACCGCAATTGATCACACATAATGAACAACACATTTTTTGTCATTAGGCTGTCTCTTTCGTTAGACGTTTGTCGTTCTGAGATTAGGGATAGTTTTTGCTCCCAACTGGATCATGTTATTTTCCAAGTCGCCGCGTAACACCTCATAGGCATGATCCCCCCCTACTGCGCCCAATGCGCCAATCGCATAAAGAAAACCGCGCCCTGCAAAGCAGAAATCCGCTCCCAGCGAGAGGGCACGCGCAATATCAAGGCCTCCACGAATACCACTGTCAAACAAGACTGGCACACGTTTTGCCACAATTTCAGCAATCTTGGGCAGCACCGTAATAGCCGCAGGAGCACCATCAAACTGACGGCCACCATGGTTGGATACCCACACAGCATCCGCGCCATGTTCAATAGCATCTTCGGCATCAACACTGTGCATAATACCCTTAATCACAAGGGTTCCCGCCCACTTTTCTCGGATACGGTCAAAATACTCCCAGTCCGGGCGACCATCCACGATGTTACCAATCAGTTTGGCCCCTTCGCGCATCTGATCCTGCGGAAAATACGTTTCGATGGTTTTGAAACGCGGCTGCCCATACCGCGCGGTTGCCAAGGCCCAATGCGGACGTTTTACCACCCGCCACAAAGTTATGAGATCCATTTTAGGCGGCACCGTCAATCCCGCAGCAAGTTGGCGTTCACGTCGGCTGCCCACCGGAACATCAACCGTAATGATCAGTGTTTTCACCCCTGCCGCTTTGCTGCGCGCAATAAGATCGTCCAAGACCTCTGGCTCTTTTGGGCAATAGATCTGCATCCACAGATGATCAGGGGCCAATGCTGCCGTTGCCTCGATGGATTCATTCGCAACCATGCTTAAACCATAGGGCATATTCTTGGTATGTGCTGTCTTTGCCAAAGCCAGCTCCGCACCGGGCCACATAAGGCCCGACATGCCAACCGGAGCAGCGCCAAACGGCACAGAATAGGTCTGCCCAAAAAGTGTGGTGCTCAGGTCAGGTGTGAAACGCCCTCCCAAAGCGCGGGGCAATAACTCGACTTCATCCAGCGCGACACGGTTGCGGTCAACCAACCGTTCCATGCCGGTGCCACTGTCCAGATACTCCCAGGCAAAATATGGGATGCGCCGCTTTGCCCGCTCTGCCATGTGCCAGATTGAAGGAAGTTGATTTTGATAATCCATCGTCACGCAGGTCCAACCGGTACGCGATTTGGCGTAATATCATCTGGTCTCTGGGCCAAAAACTCTTCCAACTCGGCACGACGCGCCGCATAAGACGGGTCTTCAAAAACGTTGATCATTTCATCAGGATCGTTCACCAGATCATACATCTCACCCTCTCCTGTCTCCATATTCATCGATAGCTTATCGGTTTTGGTCCGCACGACACGCATCGACAGGGCAATACCGGCACGGTTCGCCAAGAGTTCCCATTCGCTCATTGCGTAATCTCGGGTGGCGCTTTTCCCTTCCAGAAAAGGGCGTAGGCTTTCCCCATGCTGGCACAGCTGTGGGGCAACCCCGGCAAGATCAAACAAGGTTGGGCCAACATCAATGTTTGAAACAGGTTCATCCACCACCTGCCCCTCTGGCACGCCCGGACCCTTTACCAGCAATGGAATACGAAGCAGCCCGTCGTAGAACATCGGCCCCTTTAGAACGAGCCCATGATCGCCCAGCCAATCGCCGTGGTCAGCGGAATAGATGATATAGGTGTTCTCATCCAATCCAAGCTCGCGCAAGGTGTTCATAATCCGGCCAACCTGATCATCAATAAATGAGATCTGCCCATAGGTATTGGCAATAATTTCACGAAGCTGATCATCGGTTTGAGGTTCAATGCGCGAATATTCCTGACGGATGCGCACAGACTCCGGGTCTCCCTGCGGTGTGTTCTCAACCACAGCTTTATGCCAACTGGGGCGCTTTTCAAAATCGCGCGATCGGTTTTTGGGCAAATCAACCTCTTTTGGATCATGCAGACGCGACCAGGGCTCAGGACAGTCAAAAGGATGGTGCGGATCGGGAAAGCTGATCCAGGTCACAAAAGGCTTGTCCTGATCCCGCTTGAATTTGATCCATTCAAGAGCACGATCCGCGGTCCAGGGCGTATTGTGATAAATAAGGGGCAATTGGCTGTGCCAGGTCTGTGCTGCGCCTTTCGTATCCCCGCCATTTTGCTTATAAAGCGCGTTCAGCTCATCTCCGCGCCCAGAACCATAATAAAACCGTTCAAAATGCAATCCTTTTGGCGGTTTTTGCGGTGTGAAATAATTGTGCCCGTGGATCATCATTTCCACATGGTTGAAGCCCATATATGGGCCATACCAATCCTCACCAAATGCATGTGAGGAAATGACCGCTTCGGGGCGGCCTGTTTCAACGCGGGCATCATACGAGGAAAAATGTCCCTTACCGAAATAAGCTGTGTCGTATCCCGCATCCCTCAGCGTGCCCGCGAACCCTTTTTCGCCGGTCTCATAATCCAGATCAATCCCATTATCATGCACCCCGTTGGTGCGACAGAGTTGACCAGTCAATATTGAGGCGCGTGATGGCTGACACACTGGTGACGGACAGATTGCAGAGGTAAACCGTGTCCCCTCCTTTGCCATCTGATCCAGGTTTGGCGTTTTCACGTTGCGCCCTTCGACGCCCAAACAGTCGCCACGGTGTTGATCTGCAGTGATAAATATAAAATTAGGACGGCTCAAAGCGTGTCTCCGAAATTAATGTGCGATCAGAACAGGCAATTGCGCGTTCTTCAGAATGTAGTGGGTGTTGCAACCAAAGATACGTTCACGAAATGGACTGTGTTCATAAGCCCCCATGACCAGCAGCCCCGCCGAGACATCCTCACAATGCTGCAATATGTCCTGTGCGGTCTTTTGCTTGGATTGCGGCTTCTTCACGCGCGCCACATCAATGCCATGTCGGGTCAGCGCGGTTTTTATATCAATACCTTCAAGCGCATCTCGCAAAGTGCCATCAGAGACGCTGACAACAGACACTTTTTGCTTTGTTTCCAAAAGCTGCATTGCATCCATCACTGCGCGTGCGGCAGCACGACGCCCATCCCACGCCACAACCGCCGTTTCGCGGATCTGCCCGGGGTGATGTCCACGTGGCACAACCAACACCGGCCGACCACTTTTCAGCGCAATCGCTTCGGGATGCAATTCAAGGTGCTCTTGCCCGTGAATAGCGTCATAACGCCCCACCACTGTCAGATCATACATCCGAGCATAAGAGGCCACGGTCGCATCCGCATTCCCAAACAAGGAAATCCAATGCACTTGATCGGCGGCAATATCATTACCCGCAAAGGCAATGAATTGATCATGAACCGTTTCTTCCATCTCTTTGACTTTCGCCGTGATGGTTTCACGCACATTCTCTGGCACCCAGCTGTTTGCACTAAGCTGTTCACGCTGGCCGGAATGCACAAGAATACCAGTCACATGGCAATTGTATTTCTTGTGCATCAGGACCGCAGCGCTCACGGCCGCTTCACTGCTTTGTGTACCGTTAAAAGCCACGAGGATATTTTTAATCGCCATTTCAGCCTCCTAAGACACTTCAGATGACAAAGCGGCCTCGTCCTTTTTGCCGCACATGAAGAACACGATGACAACAACCGACAACACAAGAAACACTATGGATATCGGACTGCGGAACAGAAAGAACGGATCGCCACCAGATACGGCAAAGGCCTGTCTCAATGCGGTTTCCAGATTACTGGCCAGAATAAAGGCGATCACAAAGGGCAGGATCGGAACGCGCAGCTTACGCATGAAAAAACCCAGCAGCCCAAAGCCCAGCAAAAAGAAGATCGCATCAAAGCTTGTTTCCTGCACATAAACCGCCGTGATGGTCAGCAAGAACACCATAGGCATCAGAACCTGCTTTGGCACTTTGGACATCACGCCAACCCAGCGCATAAACTGCCCGCCAATGGTCCAATTCAGAATGTTCGCGCACATCATCGTGGTGAACAAACCAAAAGCGATCACCAGTTCCGGGTTTACTTCTGATGTGGTGAACCGAAAAACACTGGGACCAGGGTTGAAGCCCCCGATGGATTCCGCCGCCAGGATCAGAAAAACAGCCGAAACATTGCCCGGTATGCCCAAGGACAAGACCGGGATCAGATTCGCACCCGAGACAGAGCTATTGGCAGCCTCTGTTGCCGCCACGCCCTCCGGTGTGCCATCGCCAAATTTCACCGGACCTTTGTGCATTTTCTGCCCCGTCGCATAGCCCAGAGTCGCAGCAAGGGTTGATCCAATCCCTGGCAATGCGCCAATCAATGTCCCGACAGCCGCTGAAACACTGATATAGGGCAGCAGCGCCTTACGCTCTGACCAGCTTAACGAATTGTCGTCTGATTGCGGGATCTGGTTTTGCACTCGCGCTGCCCTGCGATCACGCCAGGTTTCCTCAAACGACGTGATGACTTCGCCCATGATTAAGACTCCAAGGACAGCGGTGATCAGTGGGAAACCGTTCGCCAAAAACTCGGTGCCCATGGTCATACGCGGATACAGGTCTTCACCCGTGCCAACAGAGGCCAGTAAAATGCCAAAAAACGCCGCCATCAGTCCCTTCATCGGAGACGCGCCCACCACCGCGGCCACAAAGCTGAGTGAGAGGACGATCAGCGCCGCCTTTTCCGCAAATCCAAGATAGGATTCCACGATAATGGCCAGAAAGGGCGCAGTGGTGAACAGCACCAGATCTGAAAACGTATCCCCCGACACCGAAGCGAAGTGTGCGGTACGTAACGCCTTGCCCGCGTTTCCGCGCTTTGTCATTGGATACCCATCAAGCGTTGTCATCAACGCATCCGGCGTTCCCGGTGTATTAAACAAGATCGCCGGCACTGCGCCGCCCACTGTCGCGCCCTTCATAACTCCGACCAGGAAGCCCATAACGGGCAATAAGGCATCCGGCGTGAAGCCAAAGAACGAAATTAGAATTGGCAGTGAAACGGCCATCACAAACGGACCGCCCAAACCCGGCGTTGCGCCAATCACAATTCCCAATAAAAACCCAAACACCACCATCACTAAGGTGATCGGCACACCAATGCCAAACAGGGAGAAAGCCTCTGGCCCTAGAAAAACTGCGAGAACACCGGCCCAAACGTACTCAAAAACACCCATTACCAATCTCCGTTCGGCGGTAACAGCACTGAATCCAAGGGCAGATCAAAGATCGCGACCAAAATCGCAACCGTGATCAGTGCAAGAATAGCACGTGATGCGCGTATCTGACCTTCGATCAAAGCGCTCAGACCAAAAACCAGCGCAAAGCCCCCCAGTACAAAGCCAATCAGTTTATAAGGATAAGTGGCGCGCATCTGGCGATAGGTGATATCTTCGCTGCCTGATACGACAAATAGCTCCACAGCAAGCGGGCCCGCCCAGAACATCACTGCCAAAGACAACGCAACAACAAGGGTCAGCTGGATCAGAAATGCCATTGCGGCGCTGTCAACCGGCGCAGATTCGGTATCGTATAAATCTTTACGCAAGGCTGTCATCACCAGATGAATGGCTGCGCATATCCCCATGAGCGTTCCGGCTACAATCGGTACAAAGGCGTCTCCCATCGATATCTGGCGCCGAAAGACCTCGATCATTGCGGTTTCGGTGTCCCGTGGGAGCCAAAACAAGACGCAAACCAATGCAAAGATCAAACAAAGTGCTGCGAAGACCAGATCTGGTTTGCGTGCAAGCATACGTTACCCCTCCCCCCAAAGAGCACCGAGCCTAAAGGGGCTAGATGCTATGTCTTGACTGGATTTTATTCCACCGCTGCCAACAGCTCGAACGCGCTGGCCTGTGCGGTTTCCATGAAGGTATCAAAATCAGCACCAGCAATGGCCTGAGGCCCCGCAAAAGCTTTGCTGATAAACTCGTTCAACTTGCTGGATGGATCATTCACGATGTCAACGATCGCAGCGGTAATCGCCTCTTCGGCCTCTGAAGGTATACCCGCAGGCGAGAAAACGCCAAATTTTGTTCCAAACGTCAGATCGATGCCATATTCTGTCAGCATTGGTGCATCGGGAGAAACTGCCAAAGGCTCTGCTTCAGCAGACACCAGATTGATCAGATCACCAGCCTGCACACCTTTGGTCTGAGGCCCCGCAGCCCAGGCGATGTCCAGATCATCTGCAACCACACCGTTCAAGCCGCCCTTCCCGCCCTGAACCATAACGATTTTAAAATCGACACCATTCTTTAGACCGATGTAATACAAAGCGTCAGCAAGCTTCGCGCTCATGGCGCCGGCCGCAATCGTCTGACCACCCTTGGCCGCTTCAATCACATCCGAAAGCGTCCTCCAGCCGCGATCGGTTTTTGAAATAAGGCCTGTTTGCGATCCCGTAATGGTGGTTAGATTTTCAAAATCCTCCAGCGCAAAACCAGGATTTTTGGCCGCGAGAATACCATAAGCTAGACTATCGGTCGTGGTCATACCAATGGTAAGACCGTCTGCGGGCTCATCTTTCAGCTTCGCCGCCATGGCAGCACCACCACGACCTGCAACATTTTCAGGTATGATTTCCCACCCATGACGTGCAGTTAATTCTTCGGCCAGCAACCGCGCCGACGTATCAACGCCACCACCTGCACGAAATGCAATCATAAGCTTAATTGGTCCACTGGGCTGCCATTCAGCCAAAGCTGAAGTGGTCGTACTCACCATAAGAGTCGCACCGACAAGCGCTGCTTTCAGAGTTCCAAGTTTCATGTTTCCTCCTCCTGAAACATTATCAATTTTGAAAATTCGCAGAATTTGATCCGTATTCTTTGTCTTTTAGAACAAACGCATATGACCCTTTTCGATGTTACGTTCTCACTACGCCCCTTAAACCTCGCCTACGCTGTGAATTAACTGATGGTGCATACTTTAACGATAAAGTAATGTATATTTGCAGCTTTAACAACATTAATGTTGCATACGCATGATTAATGGAGCAAATAAATGGTATTTCAATCGATCGAACTAGAAAAACGGCTAGAGCGCGTACGTATTCTAGAAAACAACGTCACCTATCAATTTTCTATGATTGCCAAGCTGATGGACATGGACGCGCTCGCCAAACTTGAAGGCACCGGCCTCAATCTGACCTCTTACCGGTTACTGAAAACCGTTGAGACCTTTGAAACCATGTCGATTGCAGATCTCAGCAGACATATGGTGACAGACAGCGCGCAAATCAGCAGAACCGCGACGGAACTTGGCAAACGTGATCTCGTTGAATTTCAGGTTGATCCCACAAACAAACGTCGAAAGCTTGTGGTTCTGGCCCCGGCAGGCATTGAACTGATGGCAAAACTCGCCCCTGTTTTTAAAGCCCGCCGTGCCGCTGTCGAAGACCTGCTTGGTGAAGCTGCTATTCGCGACCTTCACACACATTTCACCAAACTTGCCGCTCATTTCCTAAACACGCCCTAGGCGTCTTCCTTCAGAATCGCTGAAAAGGCATGAGCAACAACATCAATATTCTCACGGGTCAGCCCGGCAACATTGATGCGCCCGTCACCCGCCATGTAGACGCCAAATTCGGTTTTCAGCCGCGCCACAGCATCTGGTCCAAAACCGGTGTAGGAAAACATGCCTTTCTGAGCGGTCAAAAACGACGTATCTGCTGTAATACCCAATGCATCCACCCTGCTTTTTAGAGCATGGCGCATAGAGGCAATGCGATCCCGCATCTCTCTCAGTTCCTGCTCCCAATCCAGCTTTTGGTCAGCATTTTCAAAAACCGTGCTTACAATGCGTGCACCATGGCTGGGTGGCATAGAATAGTTTGACCGCACCACCGTCTCGATCCCGCCATGGGCCTTTTGCAAATCGTCCTGATCCGCGGCAATTACCGTCAACGCTCCGGTGCGTTCACGATAAATGCCAAAGTTTTTCGAGAACGAAGACGCGATCAACATTTCAGGCACCAGACCAGCCATATGGCGCAAACCCGCGACATCCGCTGTCATGCTTTCACCCAACCCCTGATAGGCGCAATCAAGAAACGGAAGAAGCTGTAGATCAAGAACCAGGTCTGCCAGAATCTGCCATTGTTCAAAGCTTGGATCCACACCGGTTGGATTGTGGCAGCAAGCATGCAAAAGAATAGCATCCCCCGGTTTGGCATTGGATTTCAGATGAGACACCATGCCTTCAAAATCCAACCCGCGATCAGAGGCACGAAAATAGGGATATTCAGAAATAGAGAGCCCCGCATCCTGCGCGACCGGAATATGGTTTGCCCAGGTGGGTGAGCTGACCCAAAGCGTCTTACCAGCCTCCAACATGTTCAGGTAATCACATGCCACTTTCAACGCTCCAGATCCACCCGGCGTCTGAACGCTGGTCACCCGGGCTGCGGCGACCTGTTGTGAATCCGCCCCCAAAAGCAGGGCCGGCACCAGCGCGCGATAATCTGCAGCCCCAGAAATGCCCACATATGTCTTAGTAGTTTCAGTCTTGTACAATTGCTTTTCTGCGGCCTTGACCGCCCGCATCACGGGAATATTTCCTTCCGCATCCTTATAAACGCCCACAACCAGATCAACTTTGTTGTCCCGTGGGTCCGCCTGGTAGGCTTGCATCAGGGCAAGTAACTGATCGATGCCACGGCTTTGCGTCGTTTCAAACATTAATTCCTCCTAGAAACGACCGCAGTCGACTTTCATTTTGTCCCCAGTGATAGCTGACGACAGATCAGACGCATAATAAAGCGCTGCTCGTCCAACTTCTTCTGGCGCAACCCAGCGCTTCAACGCAGCAACATCCGTGTAATTCTCGCGTTCGATCTGTTCGGCGGACCGCCCTTCCTGCTCAGAGCGGCGCTGCAGAATGCGATCCATGTTTTCACCAGAGACGGCACCGGGCATCAACGCGTTCACACGCACATTCACCGGCCCCAGCTCACGCGCCATGGTTTCCGTGATGCCGATCAGCGCAAACTTGGAAGCCACATAGGCAGACCGCATTGGATAACCTTGTATACCCATAAGCGACGACATGTTGATGATCGAACCAGAATTCTGCGCAGACATGATTTTCGCTGCTTCTTGCAGGCAATACATCGCACCAACCAGATTGATATTCATACACTCAACCCAAGCGCTCATATCCACGTCGGCGACCGGAGCAATCGGACCAGGGCCGCCCGCGTTGTTGAGCAAAATATCGATCTTACGTCCAAATTTGAGCGCCTCTTTGAACATTGCCCGTACCTGTGCCTGATCCGAGACGTCACAAGCAATTGCATGGCCACCGATTTCTGCTGCAACCCGTTGCAAGGGCGCCAATCGTCTCCCAGTCACGATCACCATTGCGCCAGCATCTGCAAACACCTTGGCCGTTGCTTCACCAATGCCACTGCCCCCCCCTGTGACCACAGCCACTTTTCCATCCAGACGGCAGGTATCAATCGAAATCAGGCTCATAGCATGTCCTCATCAAAGTCACGCCCCGGATCAAACAGAGGCAGTTCGGGCTCTCGCCCAAGAATAAAATCGCCCATCAACTGGCCGATATAAGGCCCAATGGTGTATCCGCCGCGCACGCAGCCCAAAACAAAGGCATCATCAAAGCCCGGCAAAGCTCCGGCGAGCGGATAGAAATCAGGAACATTGGCTTCAAACCCTGTCCAGCTGCGCAAGATCCGCGCCTTGGACAATCCAGGCATAGCAAATTGGGCCAGCGCGATATTGGGCATCACAGAAGACGCCATCACCTGCCCTCGTCCCTCTTGCGGCCTGCCCCGCCCTTGCCAGCCGCCGCCAACCAAAACAGTGCCGTTTGCCTTTTGCTTCATGGTCAGCAGACCCGTCGCGTGGCCTATCACGCTTGAGATCAACGCAGGCATGCGCTCTGTGACCGAAACCGTATTAATGCGGGCATCGACCGGCAGATGAACATCCAACAGGGCCGCCGCAGTCTTGATCCACGCACCGGCAGCCAAAAGCAAACGTTTTGCGTAAATCACACCTCGGCTGGTGGTCAGTTGATAGGAGGCACCCCGATCAATCGCCAGAATCTGACAACGCTCTTGATACTCAATAGCCTCATCGCACAATCGACCACGAAAATACTGACCCGTCAGCGAGGAATTCGCATACCCATCTTCCGCACAATAGCTTGCCGCCACCACCTTTTGTGCCAGATTGGGTTCTACATTACGCAACCGTTTGGTGGACACAAATTCAATCGGAGCACCCGCCTTTGCTTTCAGCGTTTGACGTTCAGTCAGCAACTCAGCTTCGCGTTCTGTAAACGCCAGCGTGAAACCACCTGTTTTCTTAAATCCAACAGCCGCTCCCATGCGCGCCCAAGCATGGTGCCCCTTCAAGGCATAAGGCATAAGTTTGACACGCTTGATCTGCAGCGACAAAGTGCCGGCATTCACACCCGATGCGCCCTGACCAATGTCGCTTTGCTCCAGAACAATCGGGCGCATGCCACCGGCAGCCATCTCCAGCGCAGCAGCACAGCCCATGATGCCTCCACCGACAACGGCAATATCATAAACAATCGTCATAGCGGCGCCGGTTTTGGAATAGGAAGATCATCATATTCGAAATCACCTGCCAAAGCCGCCACAGGGATCGGGCGCAAGGGCGGGCGGGCGGTTGGAGGAGGCACGTCGGATACCTCTCCCCCCTTGGCCTGCGCGATTAGCTGAGAAATCGTGCCTTGGCAAAATTTGCCACCACAAGGGCCCATGCCCGCCCGCAAGCCTGACTTCACAGACAGCGTGCTCTGTGCCCCGGCATTGATCTCCGCCACAATATCGCTTCGGGTCAAGCTTTCGCAGCGACACACCACAGTATCCGCACACATCAAAGTCTGTAGCCCCTTACGCGGCACGCTTAGGGCGGTCATCGCCATACCAAAACGCGCGGCACGCTGATAGGCCTGTTGCAACAGATGATTTTCACCGGGTGCCACACCACGCACATATGCCGAGGCTGTCTCACCGGTTAGCTTGCCATGAATTTCTGCTGCAGCCGCACCGCGGATACCTGCTCCATCTCCGCACAGAAACAGGCCTTCTCTCTCGGTTTCGCCAGAGGCGTCCACCTCAGGGCACCAGCCACCAAGGTCTGCACGATACCGCAGTTCAAGACCCGCTAATTGCGCCGCCTCAGCCGCTGGAGTTAATCCATTCCCAAGGCAAAGACTGTCTGCGCCGAGGAATTCTGGTTCCCCGTCAGGAGCCCAGTCCCGCGTCAGACGACGTATCGTGACACCGCTCACGTCTGTCTCTCCATCAATTTCAGCAACCGCATGGCGCCAATAAATCGGGACACCGGCAAGATACAGATCCGCGACCCAGAGGGCTCCGCGCACCAGAAGATCCGGACGTCGGACCATCGCAGGGAAGGCACGCAGCCATTCTCTTTTAGAATTTGGAGTAACAACGGCCGCGACCTCACCGCCCAGCCTGCGAATTTCGCTCGCCACAAAGAACACTAAGGGGCCAGTACCGCTGACCACCGTACGCTGCCCTGGAAGAGCCAGATCCTGCTTGAACATCGCAGTCGCCCCTGCAAGGCCAATCACACCGGGCGTTGTCCAGCCCGGAACCGGCTGCACATATTCGCGCGCGCCTGTTGCAAGGATCAGTGCTTTTGCCACAAGCGTCACAACCTTGCCTTCTTTCAAAACATAGATTTCCCAACCACTGGCGGCAGATTCAATCTGCCACACCCGGCTCTGCGCAAACGTCAGGACCGTGCTGCAGGCTACCTCTTGCCGCAGGGCGTCACCGGATCGGCTTTCCGGCGTTGTCGGAGCCTCTAAAACAACAGGGTTCTTTGCCCGCCAAACCTGACCACCGGGTTTGCGCTGTTCATCCACCATCGCAACACGACATCCGGCCCACGCTGCCGTCAGCGCCGCATTCGCCCCTGCAGGCCCCGCACCGATCACAACGATGTCAAATATCTGGCTCATTGACTCTGCGCGCCCCGTTTTAACGAGGTCACGGTCAAGTCGGCACTGACAAGCAAACGACAGCTTTCAACAGGACGCCCCCCCACCTGCACCAGACATTCCTGACACAGGCCCATGCAGCAAAAGGCCCCGCGCGCACCGCCATCTTCGGGCGCATGCCTGAGCAGGCGATGCCCTCCTCGCTGCAACGCAGTTGCCACGGTTTCACCGACAAAACCCGATATAGCTTCATCATCAAAAGTGAAGGTCACGGACCGCGCCCGCTGAACGCGCGCTGCATGGTTGGGGACAAGCCGGATCATCTGTAACGAATGCCAAGCTGATCAAAAGCGCGTTTGATCTTATCAATATCGGCTTGTGTCGCAGGCAAAACCGGATCCCGCGGAACACCTGCAGGCTGGCCGATCAAATTCAACGCCGCTTTAAACGACGCAGGCCATGTGCCGGTGCCCATCAACAGTTCATACAGAACTGTCAGCTGGTAATGGGCTTTGCGATATGTCTCATCCGGCACACCTGCCCCAACCTGTGCCATTTCAGATGGCATGAGATCCGTAAACTCTGGACCGGTCGCAATAAAACCTGCAGCACCCAAACCGAATGCAGGCATGATATAGTGACAGGGGCCTGTCATGATGGACATTTTATCGCCCAGACGTTGAAGCAAATGCGTGTGATAAAAGAAATCACGCTGGCTTTCTTTAATGCCAATCACATTATGTGTATTCAGCAGGCGTTCGGTCTGATCCACGGTGAGGGAAAACCCCATGCGACGGGGTGAATTATATAGCACGAGCGGCTTATCTGTTGCCGCCGAAACCTTGTCAAAACGCGCCATCAGCTCAGCCTCAGAGGCCTTTAAAACATAGGTCTGCGGCATCGAAAGCAACACATCCGCACCGTTATCCTCTGCCGCCCGCACATAGCCCAAAGAGGCCTCAATCGTTGGTGCAGAAATACCCATCATAATGGGCACGCGGCCTTTTGCAGTATCTTTCGCCAAACGCACCAAACGGCCGCGCTCTTGCGCAGACAAAGCCCAGCTTTCACCATTATCGCCTGCAATACAGACGCAGGTTGCCCCCCGGCTGAGAAGAAATTCAAACAAGTCGACAAAAGCGTCTTCCATAATTTCACCTTTTTCATTGAAAGGTGTCGCAATTGCCGGCACGTAACCGCGCAAATTATCTTTGGTCATCATGATGATAGATCCTCGTCAGTCAGGTATTCTACAGGTGAACACCGCGCCAAACTGGGCATCGGTGATATAGAGCAATGAATCATCGTCTGGATGAAACGCCACCGAAGTGGTCCACAGTCCTTCGGGCAAACGCACATCAGCAATCGGATCCCCAAGCGCATCAAACACATACGCGCGCCCCGCTTGTGCCTGCGCTACCGCAATCTGGCCCTGCGCATTTGTCGCCAGCCCATCCGGCCCCAAACCACCAGACAGTTGTAGAAATGTGCCAAGCATTGGCAAACCGGTCTCAGGTAAAGCCGTGGACAACCTCAGAACCTGATTAGAGCGCGTGGCTGCCACATAAAGCCATGTGCCATCCGGAGAAAGGCATATGCCATTGGAATACGGTACAGAATTTGCCACCAAACGCAGCGCCCCCTCAGCGGTGCGGCAATACACGCGCCCCACTGGGTCGCTCAATGAACTACGTCCACTGTCGGTAAACCACAGTCGACCATCCGTTCCGTAGATCATATCTGACAGCCCCAAAAAGGGCATATTCGCATGCCCCGTGGACAGAACCTGAAAGCTGTCACGCCCGGTTAGTTCAATAAGCCCATGGCGATAATCAACGGCAATACGACTTCCATCCGGCGCAATCCGCATCGAATGCGGCTCACCATCGATGTGATGCATGACCTGCCACGCACCCTTGCGATCAATACGAAACACTCGCCCA
This sequence comes from Epibacterium ulvae, assembly GCF_900102795.1. Lineage (GTDB taxonomy): Bacteria > Pseudomonadota > Alphaproteobacteria > Rhodobacterales > Rhodobacteraceae > Epibacterium > Epibacterium ulvae. The sequence continues at coordinate 354,147 of NZ_FMWG01000004.1, forward strand.
TAAGGCACGTCCGACAGCCACAGATTGCAATCCTCATCAAAAAAGGCCCCTTCCAGAAATGAGTGCATCGGCTGTCCTGGACGCGTCATCTTGGCCCAGGCTGAAGGCTCTCCTTTATGTCTCAGCTCATCTGGCAACTGGGTGAAACGCGTGGCGGTTATGCGAACGGGGAACATCACGCGACAACAATCCCGTTTTTGACAAGATCGGAAATCTCTTGATCAGACAGCCCCAGCTCGCTCAGCACTGCGACGCTGTGTTCGCCGTGCTTGGGCGCGTCTGTTACCAACGCAGGCCCGCCTTCGCTCATGTGATATGCGGCCTGCGGCAATGTCACCTGGGGATCGCGCGAGCTGGGGACAAAATAGCGACGCGCTGCAAGCTGGGGATTTTGCACCGCGTCTTGCAGCGTTTTCACTGGCTCTACCGGCAACCCTACCCGCCTAAGGACCGTGATCCATTCGTCTGTCGTCTGCTCTGCAAAGACCGCGGCAAGTCGGTTTTTTGCCACGTCTGAAATCGCCCAAATATCCGGCCAATTCTGGATATCGGCGATCTCGGCAACCTCATGACCCAAACCAGCCAGAACCTGATATAGCGCCTTGTATTGCTGCGCCCGAAAAGCCCCAAGCATCAATCGCCCATCAGACGTATCGTAGGCTGAAATACCCGCTTCTTTACCACGATCAGCCTGAACCGGGTGTTGTACCGCCGCCACCTCTGGTGACATTATTTGCATCGCGACTTCCAACATGGACACGCTGATATGGCAGCCCTTACCCGTGTTCATACGCTGTATCAGTGCAGCACTTACCGCAAAGGCAGCGCAGTATCCGGTGCTATAATCGACAAAGGACACACCCGGCTTAACACCGCTACATTGCGCAATCGTGCCGCTAACAGCCTGAATGACGTTGTCATACGCCCCCATTTTTGCATTCGGCCCGGTATCCCCATATCCGGTGATTGAACAATGTATCAGGTTTGGATTTTTCTGCGCCAGAACATCATAGCCCAGACCAAGGCCGGCCAAGGCATCCGTGGCGTAGTTTTCCACTAAAACATCTGCATTCCTCACAAGGCGAAGCAAGATAGCTTTTCCTTCGGGGGTAGCCAGATCGATTGCAAGTGCACGTTTATTGCCGCCCTGCACTAAATAATTCAGACCCAACCCTTCGGCATTTGCGGCATCATCTGGGCCCCGCCCTCGTGCACAATCCGGGTCGGTTGGCGATTCTATCTTCAGAACATCCGCACCCAGCAAACCCAACTGATACGCACAGAATGGCCCGGCCAAGACATGAGTAATGTCTAACACTTTGATATTATTCAGAGCTCCGCTCATACCCATTCGCCATTCCAATCAGCAGCGCAAAATCACCTTGCGCAATTCCTATATGTCTAATATGCAAAACATTGTTCCATATGCAATACGGAAAAATTATGAGCTATGTTCTGCACCGCAACCTGACCGCTGAATTGCCCGCAATCGTGTCGGGCGATGGCAACTATCTGATCGATGAAACGGGCCGTCGTTATCTGGACGCCTGCGGAGGCGCAGCAGTATCCTGCCTTGGCCACGACAACCCCAAAGTGCGCGCCGCAATAAAGGAACAGGTTGATAAAATCGCCTTCGCGCACACGGGGTTGTTCACCAATCAACCAGCTGAAACATTGGCTGAATTTCTGGTCAAACACGCGCCCAAAGGTACGGGCGACGGTCGCGTCATGTATCTAGGCAGCGGCTCAGAAGCGATGGAAGCCGCGCTTAAACTGGCGCGCCAATACTATTTGGAACGAGGCGAACCTGCGCGCTCCAAAGTCATTGCACGCATGCCCTCGTATCACGGAAACACACTGGGCGCGCTGGCCACAGGCGGTCACACCGGTCGCCGCGCACCTTTCCAGCCCTTGCTGATGGATGTCAGCCATATCGACGCTGCATATGCATACCGTATGCAAAAAGACGGTGAAAGCGAGGCGCAATTTGCCCTACGGGCCGCCAACCTGCTCGAAGAACGCATCCTTGAATTGGGCAAAGACGAGGTTATGGCCTTTGTGGCGGAACCTATCGTTGGTGCCTCGCTGGGCACCCAACCCGCCCCCAAAGGGTATTTCAAACGGATTCGTGAAATCTGCGACACCTACGGCGTGCTGCTGATCGCAGATGAAGTCATGTCAGGCATGGGGCGCACCGGAACTTTGTTCGCCCTCGAACACGAAGGAATTTGTGCAGATATCACGACCATGGCCAAAGGTCTTGGCGCCGGTTATCAACCAATTGCAGCAGTGCTAGCTTCAGAAAAAGTCATATCGCAGATGCAGGCAGGCAGTGGTACGCTGTGGAACGGCCATACCTATATGTCACACGCCATCGCCACTGCGGGCGCACTTGCCGTGCAACAGGTCATCGAAAACGACAATCTCCTGGCAAACGTGCAGGAACGGGGCGCGCAGTTGGAAACCGCTTTGATCTCCGCTTTTGACACCCATGAAAATGTGGGCAACATCCGCGGTCGGGGTCTGTTCTGGAGCATTGAATTCGTCGCAGACCGCACCACCAAAAAACCCTTTCCCCCCGCACGCGCCATTGCCCCGCGCCTGAAAACAGACATGCTCGCACGCGGGATCATTACATATCCCTCACAGGGCTGCATTGATGGCACCAATGGAGACCATATGCTTCTGGCACCCTCTTACACCTCTACAGTTGAAGAGATCGAGTTGATCGTATCCGAACTGACCCAAGCCGTTGCACACGTGCTGGAGACCTGACTCATGTCCAAGAAAACAATCCTGACAGCGGCGATCACAGGCAATCTGATGACCCCCAAGATCAGCCCACACCTGCCCGTTACCCCCCAGGAAATTGCCGAACAAGCCCTTGATGCCGCCAAAGCCGGAGCCGCCATTGTCCACTTGCATGTGCGCGATCCGGAAACCACAAAAGGCTCGATGCGGATGGATCTCTACCGCGAGCTGGTGGAACGCATCCGCGAGAAAAACGAAAACGTTATCTTGAACCTGACCACCGGAGAAGGCGGTCGGTTTCTCCCGTCGCCGGACAATCCACAAATCGCGGCGGAGGGCTCTACCCTATGTGCGCCGGAACAGCGCGTCGCTCATGTTGAAATACTGAAGCCAGAGGTATGCACTCTGGATTTCAATACCATGTGGTCAGGTCAGGCCAGTGTGATCAATAGCCCGCATAATATCGAAATCATGGCAGATCGCATTTATACTGCAGGGGTTAAACCTGAGATCGAGATCTTCGACAGTGGCGATTTGCATATGGTCAAAGACTTTCTAGCCCGCGACGTCCTGTCCGGTCCCCTGATGCTGCAAATAGTCCTTGGCGTGCGCTTTGGCGCGGTAGCAAATCCCGAAACCATGGCTTTTCTTGCCAGCCAGCTGCCCCCGGAAACGCAATGGGCCGGGTTCGGCATCGGCCGGATGGCCTTCCCCATGCTTGCACAGGCTTATTTGCTAGGCGGACACTGTCGGATTGGCATGGAAGATACAGCCTATATCCGCAAGGGTGAGCATTGCAAATCCAATGCCCAACTGGTGACAAAAGCCGTTGGCATTATCGAAGATCTTGGCGGTTCAATGGCAAACCCGGACGAGGCGCGTGCCATTCTGGGTCTGGCTACAACCTGATGTCAGGCAGGGCCTGCATATCCCAGCTCGCGCGAGATTTTCAACGCGGCGGCTTTGGTTTCTGGCACGTAGAATGTGTCAACCCGGTCAAAGTCAAACCCGCTGTCAGGCCCGGAAATGTTCACACAAGCAACAACGTTACCACTGTTGTCTCGCACGGGCACAGCCACGCTGGAACCACCGGGGTCACGAAACCCTTGAGAAAAAACATATCCTGCCTCACGTACCGCCTGCACTCGCACCTTCAGGGCTTCAAATGTGGTTGGCGTGTGATCGGTAAATGCCACCATGTCCAGGTCTTCGCAGAACAGCGAAAGCTCTTCGTCGCTCAGATCACTCAGAAGACACCAGCCAATTGCCGAGGCATAAGCCTGCGTGCGTGTGCCCGTCGCCATATTCGACACAAACCCACTGCGCGCCTGATGGCTGCCAAGGTACAGAACCTCTTCACCTTCCAGAACACTAAGGTGAGTGCTTACCTCGATTTTGTCGCGCAGCGCCGCAAGATAAGGGCGCGAAATCGACGTCACAGGCTGTTGATTCAAATAGGCAAACCCCAAATTCAGCACCCGTGCACCCAGTGTGTAGGTGTTTTTTTGTTCCGCCTCTTTGATGAAATCCATGTGCCGCAGCGTATAGATCAGACGAAACGCAGACGAGCGGCTCAGCTCCATCGCGCGCCCGATCTCACTCAGCGACATGGGACCCGCAGCTGCACCCAAAATTTCCAGAACCCGCAATCCCCGCTGCAGGCCGGGAACAAAATAAACGCTATGATTGGGAGATTCGGTCATTCGTGGCTCAGTCTCTCTACAGAAATGCAAAAGCGTTTTACATGCAAAACAAACTTGTTGCAATGGAGGAAACGAAATGACGCAAGAGACTGGGCAAAAGACCCTCTTGCCGACGAACGAAGATACCACCGGACCTTACTTCCCGATTTATTTTCGAGATGAAAGCCTGGAAGATCTCACACGGGTTGATGCCGGTGTTGTTGGTCAGGCTAAAGGCACCCCTATTATCTTACGCGGTCGTGTGTTTGATCGCCACGGCAATCTCGCCAATGGTGTGTTGCTGGAATTCTGGCAGGCCAATGCGAAAGGTCTTTATCGCACGCCTGAAACCGAAGGCCACACAGATATCGATCCCTGGTTCAACGGCTATGGCCGCCTGCGCTCAGCCAGCGGCGCATACAGTTTTCGCAGCATCATGCCAGGCACCAGCGACAACCGCGCGCCCAATATCACCGTTACAATATTCTCAGATGGGATAAACCGTATTGTAACACAGGTCTTTTTCCCAGATCAAAGCGCCAATGACGCCGATCCGGTATTGAATGTACTCACTGAAAGTGAACGCCACCGCCTGATTGCCAAACATGATGGCCGTACCGCTGATGGTGCCGAAGTTTACCTGTTTGATATCATCATGGCCGGCGACGGTGAGACCCCATTTTTTGATGATCTGCAAAGCTGAGAGGAGTCCCGAATGACCACCCTAGGACGCCAACTGAGCATTGGCCCAACCGATAACACCTCAGACCAGCGCACGCCGCGCCAACGCCTGAAATTGATCCCCGAAACAGCCCGCAAGAGCTTTGTCCCCTATGTGCCCGCACGTTATGTCAGCCGGACACATGAATGGGATCTCACCCGTATTTCCCCCGACCGCCCCCGCGCACATGGCGAAGCGATCGAAATCACCGGCACCGTGCGCACTCAAAGCGGAGCCCCTCTGCGTCATGGCTTGCTGGAAATCTGGAATGCCAATCACTACGGTCGCTATCGCCACATAGAAGATCACTCTGGCCTGCAGTTGGATGAAAACTTCTTTGGGATGGGCCGCGTGGTAACTGACGAAAATGGCCAATACAAATTCTGGACCATCAGCCCCGGTGCCTATCTGGCCCGTCCTGATATCGGCCGCTGGCGTCCAAAACATATCCATATCTCTGTCAGCGGCGGATCTTCGCGTCTGATCACGCAGATGTATTTCCCAGACGAGCCAAACAATCACTCCGACCCAATGGCCATACTGATGGGGGATGCCTTTGAACGCAATGTTGGTACCTCTTACGAGACCCCAAACATCGATGTTGAGCAAGGTTTCCGCTTTGACATCGTCGTTGGCGGGCGCAATGCAACGTTTTTCGAATGAAGACCGCAGCCAATCTCTATAAACTGGGAGAGTTTTCTCCCAGTCTGCCCTCAAATGACGATTATTGGATCGCGCCAGATGCCCGTGTCATCGGTCAGGTCAAGCTGGGTGAAGGCGTGTCATCTGTAGGGCTCTGTCCTGCGCGGCGACAATGAACCCATCCTTCTGGCCCATGGCAGCAATATTTAGGAACATTGTGTCCTGCATGTTGATTCCGGCTTCCTGCTGACAATTGGCGCAAACTGCACGATCGGGCATAAGGCCATGCTACACGGCTGCAGGTGTTTGATAAGCCAGACGCACTTAATTACAGAAAATGCCGAAATACCGGATGGCTCTTTGGTCATCAGCACACCTGCAAAGGTCAAACGTAGCCTCAGAGAAACCAAAACAGAGCGGTTTTTGAAATCCGCTAAAAATACCGCTGGAACAAGGACCGCTTTAAATCCCAGCTTGTGCCGCTTTAGCAATCAAAGGTCGGCTTTGGGATCAGCACCGAAACCACTGTTGTGTTCTTGAAATTTGCGGACCGACACTAGTTGCGTCATTTGTAGCTTAAATGGAAGATACTAGAGCACAGAAACGCCTTTGAGGAGAGAATAATGGACTATCTAGTAACCATGCGGACCTATCTCTCCGTGGTTGAAGAAGGTTCCTTTATTGCCGCCTCCCAACGGCTTGGCATCACCCCACAAGTGGTGAGCAAACATATTCAAGCCCTTGAAAAAGACCTTGGTGTTCAGCTTCTCAACCGGACAACCCGATCGCTCAATCAGACCGAAGTTGGCGATCGTTTTGCCCGTAGATGCGCAACCTTTCTAGATGAGTTCAAAGATATCATCAGCGACGTTCGCAAAGAGCACACCGAACCACGTGGCATTTTAAAGCTTACCGTTCCGGTCACATTTGCTGAAATATACATGTCACGGATCCTTGTCGGGTTTTCTCAAATTTACCCAGACATTTCGGTCGAGATGCGGCTGTGCGATGACTTCTCAGATTTGCTGGATGACAATATCGATCTTGCCCTGCGGATAGGAAAACTCACAGATTCCTCGGTAATCGCAAAGAAGATCCTTGATACAAAAGCCATTGTTTGCGCCGCCCCCAGCTACCTTGAACGTGTGGGCAGGCCCAAAACGCCAGCCGACATAGAAACACTGAACTGCATTATCGATACAAACCGCCGAACGCCCCGGCGCTGGTCCTTTATGTTCAACGGAAGCCTCACCACCGTGGCCATCAACGGGTGTTATACGGTCAACTCAGCCAGTGCTGCGATTGAACTCGGGCGGGCAGGTGGCGGCGTGCTGATGTGTCCTGATATCTTCATTCAAAAAGAACTGCAGTCGGGCCAGCTCCAGCCCCTCTTTGATCAAGATGCCACAGAAGGCTCAGGCTTATATGCGATGTTTCACAGCACTCGCTACACAGCAGCCAAGACTCGCGTTTTTGTGGATTTCCTCACCACCTGGTTCAAACATAACCCAATAGACGGCCGCCAGACATGCGCAGCTGGGACTTCACCCGGTACGAGATCACGAACGGCATTTGATTGAAGGGGCATCCTGATCAACGGTTGGAAAGGTCGGCACTGGTGGCTGGTGAATTGGAGAAAACCGTTTCATCGGTTTTACGGTTGGGGTTCCTGTAGTGAACACTAGCCATCGTCATCCTCCGGTGGTGCCAGCGATGCAGACCAACTGGCGGCCCCAAAATCGATCTCTTTGTGACCACCGGGGCCGCAGCTATCGAAAACGCCGTTAAAATCGCCCGCACAGCCACCGGCCGTCCTGCGATGATCGCCTTTGGTTGCGTTCACCGGGCGTGCTGATGTGATCGAAGAAGAAGGCTTATGCGCCCGCGCAACTGAGCTGATCGACGTGCGCGGGCCGGGGTTCATAATTGCCCCAGAATTCAACAGGATGGATGGACCCAGGCCAACCCAGAGTTCGCGAATGCCGTGCGTACCGAGGCGCTGTCACACGGTTTGGTTCTATTGATCTGCGGCGTTTATGGAAATGTCATTCGCTTTTGGGCACCTTGGACGATTGAAGGCGCGATGGGCGTGCTTGATGCCTCTTTCGCTTCCGCGAAAGGAACCTGAGCCGTCCCTTGAGGGGATATCAATCACCGTTGAAATGAAATCAGCTTAACGCGTTTCAAAATAATCAAACAGGCGCATGAACCAGATTGCGGTATCCATGCCAAACATCTTACTGCGTCTGAACGGAACCAGTTTTATTTGGCTGACAAGCCGTACCAAGCCTCTAGCCCAGCCCCCAGAACACACGCGGCCAGCCTACACTCAACGATATCGCCACACCGTGGCCATCCCAGCCAGTATCCCGCACAGGCTTCATGGATATGCGGCGGGATAAAATACCAAATGTGGTGTCGAAATCATAACACACCACAATACAGAATTTATCTATTAATATGCGAGCCTGACGCGAAGTTGGTCAAGATAGATTTTAATTTGGACGCCACCCGATCGCTTTCGAAATCAGTTGTGCCGCTTCGATCATGTGATCTGATTGCGAGATGACTTTGTCTGCCTTTGCGTGCTGATCCAGGGCCCAAAACGAAAGACTGGCCCCGACTTTGTCTTATTAATCAAAAATAGGTGCCGCTATTTCTGTGACCTGCAAGAATTCTTCTTTCACCGACTTGGCAAAGCCATCAATTTTAACATCCCACAAAAAAGCACTTCAATTAAGCGGCGGAGGTCAGCGTGAATTTGGTAAATTCTTCAAACTCTAACGTCTCAAGAAATTCTTGCTTACGCGGTTCTGACGGATGGTAAAGAAATACTTTGCCAGTGGCATTGCAATGCAAGGGACATGGTCGCCAGATCATCCGGACCCACTGGTGCAAACGGCGTCCGGTACGGTATGTCCGAGAGGATTTATAATACCCGATCAGCCCTTCGCCCTGAAGGCACAGTAAGGACGGAATGGCAGGAACTTTTCACCAATTCCTTGCTTCGCACATCCTCTAAAAAAGCAAGAGGCTGGCGTGCATCAGACAAGACATCCATCACAATCGCACATTTGGTGACAATCGAACTTTCAATGGCTCGGCCTATATATTCACGCATCAATTCCACGGCAATGAAATCGCGAACGCGGTTCCCTCACCCAAGGGGTGAGCCGGATCTTTCAGTCCAACCTTTGGCACATTGCCGCGTCTTACGCATTTGCGCGTCGCAGAACTGCGTTGAGCAAAACATTGACGCCCGGGGCTGTATAGCGCGGCTCGATATGTTCGCTTTCGTTATGGGTGATGCCATCGTGGCAAGGGGTAAAAATCAGTGCCGTTGGCACGACTTTTGCCAGATGATAGGCATCATGTCCTGCTGCGCTCAGCATATGTTTGTGACTGACGTCCAAATCCACAGCGACCTCTTCGACAAGGTCTGTCAAATTTTGGTCAAAGGCCACATCACCGAAAACCCATTCTTTGATGATCCCAAGCGCAGTGTTTGATTGCTTTTGGGCCACGGGCAACACTGCAATCACTTTGTCGTACATCTCTTTGGCCAGCGCAGGGTCTGGATGTCGCACATCAATCGTCACCTTGGCATGGTCTGCGATGATCCCATATTTATTCGGAGACACCTCAATCCGGGCACAAGTGGAGCGCCCTTCGGGTTCATATTCCCAGCCAATTTTATTGACCTCGGCCACGATCACCGATGCGGCTACCAATGCGTCTTTACGCTTGCGCATGGGCGTCGGCCCAGAATGCGCGTTTTCGCCGGTGATCTGCACTTCCGCCCCAAAAGACGTATAGCCTCCGATAACAATGCCCACGTGCAGGCCTTCTGCGTCTAGAATGGGCCCCTGTTCAATGTGCAGCTCAAAATAAGCATCAATCGCGGAAGGATCACGCGGCGCGGACCCGGCATAGCCAATGCGTTTCAGTTCTTGTCCAAAGGCACAGCCATTTTCATCCTGCTGCCCCAAGACCCAATCCAGAGCATGCACACCGCAAAAAAACCCTGCCCCCATCATGGGCGGCTGAAAGCGCACACCTTCTTCGTTGGTCCAACAGACCACTTCAACAGCCCGCCGGGTGTCGACATTTTGATCGTTTAAGGTACGAATGACCTCTAGTCCTGACAACACCCCTAGAATTCCGTCATACCGCCCGCCCGCAACTTGTGTATCCAGATGCGAGCCCATCACCACGGCAGGCAAACTGGGGTCTTTGCCCTCTCGGCGGGCAAAGATATTACCTGCACCATCAACGCGCAGCACACACCCAGCCGCCGTACACCATTGCACAAATTGATCGCGCATGGCTTTATCATCATCGCTCAGCGCAAGCCTGCTCAGCCCTGTGGATTTGCCAACCCCAATACGGGCCGATACCTCAAGTGTATCCCAAAGACGCTCCGCATTAATTTCCAGTTTATTCGCTTTGGTGTTCAACACGGGCGCTCCAAATTTGTTGCGGCTTGGGATGGGTTGCAATAACCGTCTATGTTTCTCTGCTAGCAGCGGGCAGTTGCCACGGGTATCTTGATGTAACTATGTTTGCTTAGAGAGTTATCAAAGTAAGAGGCGGCTATGGCACTTACCTCGGTCAGTAATGTCGATCTAAAGCTGCTCAGCGTGTTTCGCACGGTGGCGCAATGCGGTGGGTTTTCTTTGGCACAGGCTGAACTGAACGTCAGCCAAGCCACCATCAGCATACACATAAAGAACCTAGAAACTCGTCTGGGATTGACCTTATGTCAGCGCGGACGCGGCGGTTTTGCCCTGACCGACGACGGGCAACGGGTATATGACGCCTCAAATGCGCTGTTCAATCACCTCGAAGATTTCCGAAGTCTGGTGCTGGGTTTTGAAACGCTTGTGGGTGAATTGCAAATCGCTATCATTGACAACTCCGTCTTTCACCCGGAGTTTCAACTTGCGAACGTTATCCGGAATTTTGGGCAACTTGATCACAGTGTCGATCTGTCAGTGCATGTCTCCCCACCCAATTCTCTAGAACAAATGGTACTGGGCGGGCAGGCGCATATCGGTATCGGCTATTTCCCAAGACGGCTGGCACAACTTGACTATGACCCATTATATATGTCCGAAATGCAGCTGTATTGCGGGCAAGACCACCCGCTGTTTGATCGCGACGATCCTGATATATCCGTTAGTGATGTTGAAAATGCGGATCACGCGCAGCGGGGTTATGTATCCTATGATCAGCTGCCCGAGAACGAAAGACAATTCAACTATGCCGCCCGCGCCCAAAATATCGAAGGCTTAGCGCATCTGGTTTTGTCTGGGCAATATCTGGCGTTTTTGCCTGTTCACTATGCGGATCAGTTCGAACGAAACGGCAAGGTCCGCCCACTACTAAGCGACACCTACAGCTATACGTCGTGTTATGAAATTATCCGGCGCAAATCTGCGGCGCGTACCCCAGCGGAACGCAAATTCCACGAACTGCTGATCTCAGAATCAATCGAACACGATCTGGTGCACCCAGATGTGCCCACACGCTAGAATGCATAGGGTGAATCTTATATGTTTGCCCAAATATTCAGACATGCGCTCATTATACGGGCATCATCGCTTTGTTACTTAGACCAGTATCAAACTAAACATTATTACATTCGAATGCCTTAAGATGAGCCCTTGTGGAACACTTAAATTGTTCCGGCCCGAACCTTCGGTATTTGGACACACTGGGGGCCCGCATAAGCCCGCCATCGCTGGCTAGGCCAGCGCAAGTCGGATTGGGATCCGCGCAATGATCCCACAGAACAGGGGAATGAACATGACTGATATTTCAATGAAATCTGGTACATCGCGGCGTAGTTTTCTTCAGACGGCAGGTCTAAGCACTGTTGGCGGTGCTGCCGTACTAACTGGAACGAACACAGCGGCACAGGCACAATCTGGCGAGCCAATTGTGATCGGTGGACCAATCCAAATGACAGGCGGCGGTGCCGCGGATGGCATCGAATTCAAACGCGGCCTTGAGATGGCAGCCGAAGAAATCAATGCAGCAGGTGGTATTCTGGGGCGCCCCGTCGAAATCGTTGTCGCGGATACGGAATCTGGAGGGGACGATAAAATCACCAGCGCTGGCCAACGCCTGATCGACCGTGACAACGCCAGTGCACTGATCACCGGCTATAATTTTGGCTCGCAAATCGCGTTGCAAAACGTCGCGGCAGATGCCTCAGTCGTTTATATGCATGCTGATACCGCCCGCGCCCACACTGCGCTTGTCGGAAGTGATCCCGAAAAATACTGGCAATCCTTTATGTATTGCCCTTCCGAAGTTTATTATGGCTTTGCCTATCTGAACTATATCAAAACCCTTGAAGACTCTGGCCAGTTCATCCCTGTCAACAAAAAGATCGCGATTGTAACAGGCCCAATCCAATATTCCATCAACATCGCCAACTCCATTCAGGAAGAAGCCGCGAAATACGGCTATGAGATCTCGCTTTATGAAACGGTCGAAGCACCGACCAACGATTGGGGCCCGACACTGGCCAAGCTCCGCGAAGACGAGCCGGGCTTTATCGTAGTCACCCATTTCTTCCCCGGGGATCAGGCGCAGTTCATGAAGCAATTCCTGACCAACCCAACCAACAGCCTTGTTTATCTGCAATACGGTGCCTCTCTGGCGGCATTCCGTGACATTGCTGGCGATGCATCTAAAGATGTTCTTTATGCTACGAACATCGGTGTGCTGTCTGGCGACATTGGAGCGGACTTCACTGCGCGCTATCTTGCAAAGTATGGTGACAAAGCATCTCCGAACGGCGGCGCGCAAACTTACGAGGCCCTGCATATGTTCGCTCAGGCGGCAGCGTTGGCAGGTGGCGTCGGCGAAGCTTATGACGATGGGCAAAACAAAAAGGTCGCCGATCGTCTGCGCAACCTGATCTATCGCGGGCCAACCGGAGCCATTCGCTTTGATAAGCAAACCCAGCAAGCGTTTTCTTATCCGGTGCAGACCAACGATCCATCGCTGGGCATGTCGCATATCTTCAGCCAGATCGCGAAAAAGGAAGAGAATGGCAAGATCATCTCTCCCGTTCCATACAGCGTCGCGGAGTTCCGCAAGCCACACTGGATCAAAGCATAAACGGTTAAAAGGGTGGCTCTGTGAACAGTCCCGTTGAATCTATTCTCGAATGCAGAGGCGTATCGCGGCACTATGGTGCCCTGGCAGCTGTGGATGGCATTGATTTAGCGATCTCTGCAGGCGAAACCGTTGGCATAGGTGGCCCCAACGGGGCTGGCAAAACCACCTTTTTTGACCTGATCTCGGGATTGACCGCAGTCAGCGGTGGTCAGATTCTGTATAATGGAAAGACCATCACAGGGGTTTCTCCTCACCAGCTGTTTCACCAAGGCATGGCCCGCACGTTTCAGGTAACCGATGGCTTTGGCAGCCTAACCGTAATGCAGAACATGCTGGCCTCGATCATCAACGGCGGTGGCGCAGAACGTCCGGGGCTGTTTATCACACGAAAACACCGCGACTTGGCCTGTGCTGTGCTGGCAGATTATGGGCTGTTGAACTCTGCAGATGACCTTGTCTCGGATCTGCCCGCGCTCGACAGAAAAAAGCTGATGGTCGCGACCGCCGTTGTCCATAAGCCGCAAATATTGCTGTTGGACGAACCTGTTGGCGGCCTTGCTCCTTCTGAGGTGGATGCCTTTATCGAGCTGATTTTAGGCCTGCGCAAAACCGGCATAACAATTGTATTCATCGAACATGTAATGCGGTTTTTGCTCGCGGTGGCAGACCGCGCCTTGATCATGCATCAAGGTAAACTGATCTATGATGGCGCGCCCAAAGGCATCGCGGCAGATGAAACCGTTAAGTCGGTCTATCTCGGCTCTGCCGCTGACGCGATGGGGGCACATTGAACCATGGCTTCTATTCTTAGCATTCAGGGTCTGTGCTCTGGCTACCGCAATCAACAGGTACTGACCGACATTGATCTTGAGATCGAAGAAGGCTCTGTCACCGCGTTGATTGGCCCCAATGGGCATGGGAAATCAACGCTGCTGAAAACTTTGTCCGGATTAATCCCGACCTGGAAAGGCGACACGCAATTTCTTGGAAAAGCGCTGGGGAACAACGCTCCAGATCGTGCGCGTGCCGGGTTGATCCTGGTCCCGCAGGGCGATCAGTTGTTTGGCGGCATGACGGTCGAAGAAAACCTGATGATGGGGACCTTCGCTCGCAAAGACCGCGACGCAGTCCAAGACAGTTTGGAAACTGTCTTTACTCTATTCCCCCGCCTCAAAGAACGGCGTGGCCAACGCGCCGAAAGCCTGTCTGGCGGAGAACGCCGCATGGTGGGCATCGGGCGTGGGATGATGGCAAACGGAAAAATGATGATGATTGATGAACCCTCTCTGGGGCTTGCACCTTTGATCATCGAACAGATTTACGAAGCCCTTGGGCACCTTGCCAACCAAGACCGATCGATTCTGGTGGTCGAAGAAAACCCAAGCCGTGTCGCCAATGTGGCCAGCGCTTTTCACCTGATGGACGGCGGCCGCATCGCGTGGTCAGGCAATACCAACGACCTCGCGAATTCAAGCGACCTGCTTAAGACATACCTAGGGGGCTAAAGCGATGGATGCGATACTTCAAATCTTAGTAACCGGGCTGACGCTTGGCTCTATGTATGCCTTGGCCTCGGTTGGTTTGGCGCTGACCTATGGCACGATGGGCATGTTTAATATGGCCCATGGTCTGTTTATGACCATCGGCGCCTATGTCTGCTATTCCGCCTTTATCGTGTTCGGCATGCCGCTCTCGTTTGCAGTTCTGATCGGTATTGCTGCAGGCGGCGTTGTGGGCATGGCGATGCACCTGCTGATCGTCAAATTCATGCTGCACCGAGCTGACTTTCAGACCACAATTATGGTGGCCACCGCAGGTGTCGCGATCTTGTTGCAGGATCTGATCCTGAAACAATACGGCGCTTACCCGTTCAAACAGCCCGCCCAGATCGAGGGCCAGCTGACCGTCGCAAGTGTTGTTGTGACTTACCAATCGATCGCGATCATGACCTTTGCCGCCGCGCTGATCGGTCTGATGGCGTGGCTACTGACAAACACACGGTTTGGCCTGGCGATCCGGGCAACCGCAATGAACCAAGACGCCGCCGAGTTGATGGGGGTCAAGACAGAGCAAACCTATCTGCAGGTCTTACTAATCGCCGGGGTTCTAGCCGCTGCTGCAGGCATTTTGATTTCGTCACTGGCCAGCCTGTCACCCGACATGGGCACCAATCCGTTGATCCGCGCTTTTGTAATCTGCGTTGTGGCCGGTCTGGGCAGCGTCACCGGCGCAGGCATCACTGCGATTGTGCTGGGCGTCATGGAGGCAGCGATTGGCTATTACATCGGGGTGCGCTTTGGCTTTCCAACAATGCTGGGCCTCGTGATCCTTGTTCTTATCTTTAAGCCAGCAGGTCTGTTCGGCAAACAGGGGGTTGTGCGCGCATGAACGGCAATACTGCACTTTACCGACACCTCACCGCACTTGTCGCTGTGCTTGCAGTGATCGCGATCCTGCCAGTGTTCATCACTCAACGGTATTTTCTGGGCGAGATCATCCTGTTCATGATCTGGGCCTCGGTGGCGACACAATGGAACGTGTTGCTGGGGCACGCAGGGGTCTTTTCACTGGGGCAGATGCTGTTCTTTGCGATTGGCGCCTACGCGGTGGGGATGATGGGCACGTATTTTGATGTCTCACCTTGGCTTGCCATGCCAATCGGCGCGATTGTTGCCGCAAGTGCGGCGCTGGTAATTGGTCTGGCCTGTCTGCGGCTCGAAACCGCTTATGTGGCACTGTTGACCTTTGCAATTGTCTTTATGGTCAGCACACTGATCAGAACGGATGCGGAATGTTTCATCACCAAAGGTGGCTTGTGCACCCCACTGTTCGGAGGCGGCAATGGGTTTTCTGGCTTTGATGATCTGGGCTTTCGAAAACTACTGAAAGGCCAATGGGTTGTGGGCAACTACTTTGTAGTGCTTGGCGTTCTGGCTCTATCCTTGCTGGCATCTATCTGTGTCATTCACGGCCGCTTGGGGCTGGCGTTCAGGGCGCTTGGCGACAGTCGCATCTACGCCGCGGCACGCGGTATGAACAGAACCCGTTTCCATATCATCGCATTTGTTATCACGGCCTTTTTTACCGGTCTCACCGGGGCTGTTTATGCTGCCCATTTCCGCTTTGCAGGGCCCAGTCTGTTTGAATTTCCGACACTTGTTTTCATTCTCGCGATGATCGTGATCGGTGGGCTGAAATCCACATGGGGCCCGATCTTTGGCGCCGCGCTGATGATGGTTCTGGTCGAATTCGCCAAAGAAATGGGTGATGTGCAAAACACCCTGATCGGCTTTGTCCTCGTGGTGTTTGTCTTGATCTTCCCCAAAGGGCTGGCCGGTGCGACGTCTCAGCTGGCTCAGCGGATCAGCAGACAGCGGTCTCGCAAAGCCAGCGATACAGCGCGCGCAATCTGACATTGGCAAAGACATGCTGGCCGCAAGCCAAACCACAGGTGTAGGACTGCTTTGATGAACTTTGAAACGATAGAAACGGTTTCTGCGCAGCTTAAAGCAGGCGAGGTGACATCACAGGCTTTAACAGCCGCTTTGATGCAAAGCATCACAGCCCGCAATCCGTTGATTTGCGCTTATAGCGACCTGTTGTTTGACACAGCCATGCACGAGGCGCGCGCAGCAGATGCGCGCCATGCCGAAGGGCAGGCAAAAAGCGCGCTGGATGGCATCCCGATTGCAGTCAAAGACCTGATTGATACAACCCCAGCCCGCTGCTCTGCAGGGCTCGCCCATCTTGCAAACTACATCCCCGCCATCGATGCGCCAGTCGTCAAAACACTGCGCGATGCAGGTGCCGTTATTCTGGGTGTGACCGAAACCGACCCTGGCGCGTTTTCAACTGACACTTTGCGGGTCACCAACCCCTTGGCGGCAGATCGAATCGTCGGTGGCTCTAGCGGTGGGTCCGCTGCGGCGGTGGCTGCTGGCATGGCATTTGCAGCGATTGGCACAGACACCGGCGGCAGCATTCGTATTCCGGCAAGTTGCAGTTCGATCTACGGGTTCAAACCCACCTGGGGAACCGTGGATACAACCGGTGTGCGCCCCCTGGCGCAATCCCTTGATCATATAGGTCCGCTGGCCCGCAGCATTGCGGACCTTGCCCTTGTTCAGCAGATCATTGACCCCGGCTTTATGGGGCAAAGCAATGCACCACAAAACGGCCCCCTTACGCTGGGCGTGCCACACGCCTATTTCGCCGATGCCCAAACCGAAATACGAAATGGCTTTGCCGAGACCCTAGACAGGCTCGTCGATCAGGGTGTGGATTTGATTGAAGTCACCCTGCCCTATCCCGACACAGTGCTAAACTTTCATATGGTCAATCTGCCGCAACAGGCCGCCACCTATCATCTGAAACATTTTCCACGCGACTGGCCAAACTATCCGCCCATTGCCCGTGGCACAATTGAAACCGGACACAGCATTTCGGCCACGCAATTAGCAACCGCCCAAAAGCAATGCAAAGCCGCCCGCGATCAGGCTGATCAAGCCCTCACGCAGGTGCGAGCCTTAATCTTGCCCACCATGCCGGTGGATGCACCAAAACGAAGCGAACACAGCATTACTCTTGCTCAACAAGAACGATCCCGTTTGGCGGCAACCATCCGCTATACCTGCCTTTTCAATCAGACCGGCCACCCGGTGGTGTCCATGCCCGCAACCAGACAAGCGGACGGGCGCGCACAAAGCATACAATTGGTGGGCGCTCACGCCCAAGATCGCGCCTTGTTGGCCATCGCAAAACGGATTGAAACGATATTGGCTCTCGACCTGAACTATGCTGATCTGCAAGACTTTAGGACAAATGCGCCCAAAGAAACCGGGAAAGCAACACATGGAGACGCTGTAGATGCAAGATAATCTCTCAGACGATCACCATCACGACCCAATCGAAGAGGGTGCCGCCCTGCGCGTGCGCGCCCTTGAGGAACTGTTGATCGCAAAGGGCCTTGTCAAAGCCGAAGCCATCGATGCAGTGGTCGAATACTACGAAAAAGAAACCGGCCCCCGGAACGGGGCGCAGGTGGTCGCGCGCGCATGGTGTGACCCAGATTTCAAAGCATGGCTGTTGAAAGACGGCACCGCCGCGATCCACTCGATGGGGTTCAAAGGCTATCAGGGCGAACATATGCGAGTGGTCGAAAACACCAACGACACCCATAATATCATCGTCTGTACTCTTTGCTCTTGCTATCCGTGGCCGGTGTTGGGCCTGCCTCCAGCTTGGTACAAAGGCGCCGCCTATCGTGCCCGCGTTGTCCGCGAACCGCGCGCGGTGCTGGCCGAATTTGGGTTAGATCTGCCCGCGTCTCAAAAAGTCCGCGTTTGGGACAGCACGGCTGAAATCCGCTTTATGGTCTTACCACAGCGCCCCCCAAACACCGGCAATCTTTCGCAGGCCGAACTGGCTGATCTTGTGACCCGCGACAGCATGATCGGGACGGCAGTGCTTTGATATGATCAAACGGCAAAGGTAACTGGCAATGGATGGAATTCACGACCTTGGTGGCATGCATGGATTTGGCCCAATCCCGATTGAATCACAGGATTACCGTTTTAAACACGACTGGCAGCGACGCGCCTTTGGCATCGTGCAGGCCGTTGCCGGCAACACACCCTATGTGGCGGACCAGCACCGATATAAGATCGAGCAACTTTCAGCGACAGACTACCTGACGCTAGATTATTTTGAAAAATGGATCACAGCGACCTCGGCGCTGTTGAAAGACGCTCGCCTTGTAAATGACCAGGAGCTGGCGACGGGTCAGAAAGAATTCGACGTTGATCTGGTAAACCACCCCGCCGTAAGCGCTGACGATCTGCTGAGCGCGATGAAAATCGGCGCGGATTACCAATTTCCAACCAACAGTCAGCCACAGGGTTTTGCCATCGGCACCCGCGTACGCGTGCGTTCCGACAGTCCGCAGGGGCACACCCGCGTGCCGCGGTATGTGCGCGGAAAATTCGGCACAGTTCTGGCCACTGAAGGTGTGTTTCAACACGCCGACAGTGTCGCCGCAGGGCAAGGACGCAACCCGCAGCATTGCTATCTGGTTTCTTTCAGCGCCGCAGAACTCTGGGGATCCAGCGTAGAACAGGCCGATGACGACATTCTTCTGAACCTGGCGGAGAGTTACCTTGAGCCAATGTAACGTCGACGACAATGTACTGCTGCAAGCACAACGCATCATCCCCGATCGGCCCGAAGGGGACCCTTTGTTTCGCCGCGCTTGGCATGCACGCGCCTTTGCTTTGATTGTTACCTTAGTCAAAGACAGTGACCTGCCCTGGGCGACCTTTCAAACGCAACTTGTAGAACGGCTTGCTGCACAACAAAAGGACGCCCCAGCCCGTGACCCGGAACAGATAGATCTACAGTATTTTGACTGTTGGCTGGAGGCGGTCGAAGACACGCTTATTGCACAGCAATTTATTGAACGACCAGAAATTTCTGCACAGATCGAACGCATTCGCCAATCAGTGGCAGACATTCGTCATTCGCAAATGTCTTTGCATCCAAGAACATAGGCCTCCCGGCTTAAGCCCCAGACTGGCTTTGTTGCACAAACCCAGTCATCAATGGCATCTTTTCAAGCTTTTCAGACCGCAACATATCAAAGAGGTCAGACGACACGCGCGCGGACGTCACTCGTAAATACGGCTGGCTTCGCGTCGCATAATC
Organism: Epibacterium ulvae; assembly: GCF_900102795.1. Taxonomy (GTDB): domain Bacteria; phylum Pseudomonadota; class Alphaproteobacteria; order Rhodobacterales; family Rhodobacteraceae; genus Epibacterium; species Epibacterium ulvae. Next base: position 373,776 of record NZ_FMWG01000004.1, read on the forward strand.
TCCTCTGAACTCTCGCCAGTGCACCCCAGCCCGTCTAGAGCTGGGATGAGACCATCAAAACCACCATCATCTACCGAAACCATCGGCGTCACGCACCCTTAAGACCGCTGATCAGCCGAGCTTGGCCAAGGTTTTTCAAAGCCGTCAAAAGGCTCTCGCGCTCTGATGCTGCATACATCGCAAAAGGATCTCGCACACTGGCGCCCAAGGCCTCTTCAAAAGCCGATTGGTTTGCAGACGCGCTATAGTTGGACTGTTCATCTGAACCTAAATTTGATTGGAAAATACCTGCGGCAGAGACCGGTAAAAAGTCTTCATAGGTCAAAGGCGACGCAATCAAATGGCCGTCTTTGATGAGCGCCTCAATCGACGCATAATCTGAGAGCGCGCAATTTTTCGCAGCACGGTATTGGAAATATGCCAGACCCTGCGTTCGCATGTCTTCCAAATCATCTGGAATGACATGGAATTGTTTGGCCAATTCATCTTGATAGGCTTCAGCACCTTCACCGGCAGCCCCAATTGGTGCAGCGGCGCGCGTTTTGGCCAGTGCTTGATCATAAAGCGCCCGACCCGCTTTGGTCAATGCAGCCCCACGCTGTTCGATCTCGCCAAAGCGCGCAGAATGGGTGCCACTTTCACCGGCCTCCTGTCCGGAGAAAACGACCTTTTCTTCCAGAGCTTTAAACGACGTTTGACGCAAAAGTATCGGGTTTTCACGGGTTGGTGGGCCTTCGATCACAGCTTTCGCCAAGATGCCACGCTCTGGCATGCCAACTTGCACAGTATCAATATCCAATGTGCGAGGTGTCAGATGGTTAATATGGGGGCCTTGGAAACTGACCACATCTGCAATCAGTCTGTGAGCATCGTGCAAACGTTGATATGTATTCGTGCAGACGGTCGCGTTCTGATGCCACCGGAAGGTGTTGAGGGCTTCAGCCACGAATTCCACGGCCTGTTCTTGTGTCAGCCCCCCCTGTGTATCGACCAAATCAATCAACTCCGTCACACGGTTGGTGAAAATCATACGGCGCGCGAGAATCTGAGCCACCTGTTCTGCCAATTCTTGATCTTCCAGAAGATCAAGGCGTAGCAACGAGGTGAACACCCGAAAAGGGTTCTTGCTCAAAGAGGCCGCATCAACCGGGCGAAAAGCAGTCGAGTGGACAGGGATGCCAGCCACTGACAGATCATAATAGCCAACTGGATACATGCCCATCACTGCAAACATACGGCGGATACCAGAAAGCTCTTCCGCAGTCCCAACCCGAATGGCTCCATGGCGCTCAACGTCAAGGCGCCCGATCTCGCCCGTTGTTTTCATACTCTCTGCAAGCTCAGGACAAGCTCTCAATGTCTCGGCATTGATGTCTTCAACAAGTTGGACCAACGTGCCGTATTGCGGAACCTCGGTCCGATACATGTCTGACATTGCGCTAGAAAAAAGCGTGCGAATATCATCAGGGTGTAAGAATTGGGTCATATCGTTCGCCTATAATGGGTAGAGGCCCGTCTGGTCAGGCGGGCCAATAGTTCTGATGTCGAATTTGACACCCTGCGCAAGGGGCAGCTCAGCCGAATAATACACGGTGCTAGTCTGGCGGCGCATGCAGCCTTTCCATGCATCAGAGCCACGTTCGCGCCCGCCTCCAGTTTCCTTCTCTCCGCCAAATGCACCACCAATTTCGGCACCGGATGGGCCATGTTCACATTTGCAATACCGCAATCAGAGCCGAGAGAGGACAGGAAAGTTTCCGCCTTAAGGATATCCAGCGTAAAGATGCAAGATGACAACCCTTGTGGCACCTCGTTTTGCAACCCAATCGCATCTTCCAGTGTCTCGTATTCGATCACATACAGAATTGGCGCGAAGGTTTCGGTTTCAATAGGTGCAGTCTGACCCGGCATTTTCACCAAGGCTGGCGCAACATAAGCACCGCCTGCCACGCCATTGTCAGATATATCCCCACTGAACACAACGCCACCCTCGGCTTTTACGGCCACCAAAGAGGCTAGCGTCGCTATCTTGGTCGGCCAGGGTCATGGCTTCTTCAATTCTGGGCAAAACTTTGAAACACGCGCAGCTGAGATGTTGATAGATCTCATCAGACAGCACCCAAACCTGTGGGTGTCACAACATCCCGTCCTTCAGTGCGCAAGTTCGCAGCCATTTCCGAAATTTCGATGGCCACAATCCGGCTGCGCATTAAAAGCCCATATTATCCAGCATAACGCACCCCGCTTTCAGTCGCCAAAAATGCGTCAAGTGGTACGTCTTCTTGTTTCAGGAACCCAGATTGCTGCAATATACCCGCACGCACCATTTCAATGATTGCCACAACGGACGAAGCGGTTGTCCAAGCAATAGCCGTGCGCTGTTTGCCTGCGATCTCAATCGGCTTATAGCCTTTGACAAACTCTTTCCTCTAAAGCTTGCCCTCGTGCTTACCCTCTGCCGCGACGTGGACATACACAATGTCATCTTCGACAGGTGGCTTTGCGTTGACAAGGATCTCCCCCGCTTCATCTTTGCGGTCCCGCATCAAAAGCTCATGGAAGAAGAAGTTCATCAACTCAACATGGCCCGGATACCGCATTGTCTTATAGTCGATATTTGGCACCTTACCGTGATAGGTCTCACACATAGTGCCAAGCCCACCAGAGGTGGTGAAAGCCTCTAGCTCGATCCCGTCGATGACGATTTTTTCAATCCATTCCATCGGGGAAACCCACTTTATTTCACCATTTTCAAGAACTTCACAATCATTGAGATATTCATTCACGACACCTGCTGGTGACCAATTAAAAGAATACCCCATCAGGCCGGTTGGGTTCTGGGGGAGCGCACCAACCCGCATTTTACAAGAACGACAGTCTGTTGAACGTCAGACAACTTTGACCTTTGCGTCACAAACTGACCCAATTTCCTCACTTCATGCTCCTGCAAGCGGTTTCGTTTGATCTGACTTCCTTTTCGGAAAATCAGGGCTGATTTGCAGATCAGACGACCAAGCCGCCTGTTCCTGCTGATCTGCCACGTGGCGAACGCGGGAGGGGGCGAGGCAATGCTATTTGACAGGGTTGGTGCGGCCCGCAGGCGCAGCCGAGGACACGGCCCTGTCTAATCGGGTTGCCCGAGGGGGAGGGCAGCGCCCTCACCCTGACGGCCAG